>CAZTVL010000005.1:166534-421211 GCA_964617215.1 uncultured Solibacteraceae bacterium
GCCGACGAGAAGAAGGCTGAAGCCGCCCCCAAGGCCGAGAAGAAGCACAAGAAGGCCAAGAAGGCTGCCAAGAAGGCCGAGGCCGCTCCTGCCGCCGAGAAGAAGGCCATGATCCTGGCCGACGAGAAGAAGGCTGAAGCCGCCCCCAAGGCTGAGAAGAAGCACAAGAAGGCTGCCAAGAAGGCTGCCAAGAAGGCCGAGGCCGCTCCTGCCGCCGAGAAGAAGGCCCTGAACCTCGACGAGAAGAAGGCCGAGAAGAAGGACGAGAAGAAGGCTGAGAAGAAGGACGAGAAGAAGGCTGAGAAGAAGAGCTAAGCTCTTTCGATCCCTTGAAAAGACGGGCCTTCGGGCCCGTCTTTTTTTGCGTGACGGAACGCGCCGCGAGGATCGGGTAGCTTGGTGGAATGGAACTGCACTGGCTGGATCGAACCCTCGAATTGCGCACCCGGATGGCAGGGGGGCACCCGCCCCATCCGGTGCTGTTGGCCGCGGATGGCCAAACGGCGCTGCTGCTGGAGGCCGATGGACTGAACGAGCGGCCCCTGTCGGAAGCCCTTGCCGCTCAGCCCAGCCTGGCTCCTCTGCTGGACCACACCCTCCTCAAGGCCGGTGCGACTTCGGCGGAGGTCACCGCCCTGTGCGTCGAGGCCCGGACCCATGGATTCGCCTCGGTCTGCGTGAATCCGGCCTGGGTGCCCCTGGCGGCGGCTCAGCTGGCCGGCAGCCCGGTCCGGGTGTGCACGGTGGTTGGGTTCCCCCTGGGGGCCACGTCCTTGGCGGCCAAGGCCTTCGAGGCCGAGCAGGCCCTGCGGGATGGAGCCACCGAAGTGGACATGGTGCTGGACCTGGGCGCGGCCCGGGAGGGGGATTGGGCGCGCGTCCGATCCGACTTCAAGGGGGTGCGGGCCGCGGTGCCCCGGCCCGCCGTGCTCAAGGTGATCCTGGAGACCTGCCTGCTAGATGACGCGCAAAAACGCCGTGCATGCGCCCTGGCGGCCGAGGAGGGCCTCGATTTCGTCAAGACGAGCACGGGGTTCTCCACCGGGGGTGCCACGGTGGCCGATGTGGCCCTGATGCGTGGGGTGGTGGGAGAGTCCGTGGGCGTGAAGGCCTCCGGCGGCATCCGCACCTTCGATCAGGCGCTGGCCATGGTGCAGGCCGGTGCGACCCGCCTGGGCGTCAGTGCCTCCCTGGCCATCATTGGCGTCAATCAGGGGCCCGCCTTGGGCTATTGAGCCAATTGGTCTTGATTTCACCAGGGGTGCCCCAAAGACGGTATCCTTGCGGTTAGGGAATCCCCCGGAGGCAATTGTGGCGAAGCTTGATCTCGTGATGTTCGAGGAGGAGTACAAGCTCCTTCAGGAGATCATCGGCCGCCTCCAAAAGGATGCTCAGGCCAAAGTGGTGTTCCTTGTGGACAAGAATGGCCAGCAGATCGCCGCGTCCGGCGACCTGAAGAGCATCGATGCCACCAGCCTCGCCTCCCTCACCGCCGGCAACGTGGCGGCCACGGATGGCCTCGCCAAGCTCATCGGCGAAAAGGAATTCAGCCTCCTCTTCCACGAAGGTGAGAAGGACAACCTCCACATCTCCATCGTGGGCAAGCGCGGCATCCTGGTGGTGCTTTTCGACCAAAACAGCAGCCTGGCCCTGGTTCGCCTGCGGGTGAAGAAGGCCAGCAAGGAATTGCAGGACATCTTCGATCAGGTGGAGACCCGCGCGCAGACCGAGACCGGCGTCGGCGCCCGCTTCGAGAGCCCCTTCTCGGAGATCACGGACGAGGACATCGACAAGCTCTTCGGCGATTGATGAGGGCAGGCCAGCCATGACCTTCATCAACTACGCGTCCCGCGAGATCAACTGCAAGATCGTCTACTACGGCCCCGGCCTGTGTGGAAAGACGACCAACATCCAGTGGATCTACGAACAGGCCAACCCCGAGAAGAAGGGCAAGCTCGTGTCCCTCGCCACGGAGACGGACCGCACGCTGTTCTTCGATTTCCTGCCCCTCGACATGGGCACGGTGAAGGGCTTCAAGGTCCGCTTCCACCTGTACACGGTGCCGGGCCAGGTCTTCTACGACGCCAGCCGCAAGCTCATCCTCCGCGGCTGCGATGGCGTGATCTTCGTGGCGGACAGCCAGAAGGCCCGCATGGAAGCCAACATCGAATCCATCGCGAACCTGGCCACGAACCTCAAGGAAAATGGCTTCGACATCCGCAACATCCCCTACGTGCTCCAGCTCAACAAGCGGGACATGCCCAGCGCCGCCGGCGTGGAGGAGATGGAGCGCCTGCTGCGCTTCCGCAACGAGCCCATGATCGAAGCCGTGGCCAACAAGGGCACCGGCGTCATCGAGACGCTCAAAGCCGCCGCCCGCCAGATCCTCCTGGAGCTCCAGCGAAGCTGAGTGCTTGAATCAGGCCGCCATTCTGGTACCCTGATCAGACCCTATTCCGGAGTAGCTCAGGGGTCAGAGCGGGTGGCTGTTAACCACTAGGTCGGGGGTTCAAATCCCTCCTCCGGAGCCAACACAAGTGAAGGGCCCCAAAAGGGGCCCTTCACTTGTGTTGGACCCATCGAGGGATTTGAACCCCCGAGTGGTATCGCTCCCGGCAGCCCGGGGGGCTGCCGGGAGCGATACCGGCGGATGGCGAAGCCAGGCGCAAATCAAATCCCCGGCCGGAGGGGGAAGTACCGATTTCCAAACTTCAAAAAATCAGGCCCCGGGAAGGGGCCTGATTTCCGCGTCGTTTCGAGCGCCACCCGGCCTACTCGGTCCGCTTCCCCAGCTGATCTCGCAGGTGCGCCGGCAGCGCGGGCACCGGCTGGGTGCTCAGCATGCCGTCCACCTTGCCTGCAGGCCTGCCCTGGGACGCCGGCCTGGGGGGGGCTGCGGGGGCCTGGGCGGTCGGCGCGCTCGCGGGTCCTTCCAGGAGCCCCCGCATCTGCTCGGGCGTCGCAGCCTGATCCAGCCGCGCCAGCTGCTCCGCGGAGGGAAAGCCGTTGTAGCGAAGGCGGCGGGGGCCCCAGACGGGAAGGGGCTCGCCCTTCATCTCCGTGAGTCGGGGCAGGGTGGTGCGGTTGTAGAGGCCCAGGGGCTTGGAATCCCGGGTGATGAAGGCGATGAGGTCCACTTCAGGGATCAGCACGGGCTGATCGCCTTCCTGCCAGGTGGCAATGGTGAGGGGCTTGCCCTGGGCGCCGCGGATCATGCCCACGGGCGCGGGCAGGCCGAGGGCGGGATCGATGTCCAGGGCCTGGACGCGGAGGGCCTCCAGGAGGTCCAACTGCTTCAGCTCCTTCTGGGGGCTCGCCATGGGATGGGGCTCCTGGAGGCGGGCGGGGACGAGCTTGTCGCCCACACGCTGAAGCAGGCCGGCCTGGAGCAGCACGCCTCCCTTCAGGGCCTCACTGGTGGCTTCCACGAGTTTGGGCAGGAGGATCTGGGGGGCCACGTAAAGCGAAGAGGCGTTAGGGATGGCGTAGAAGGGGCTCTGATCCGGGAAAATGGGGTGCCAGATCTCGGGCAGGAGCAGCCGGGCGGCGTCGAGCCCATCGTTCCAAGGGCTTTTGTAGATGCCGCTGGTGAGGCGCAGGAAGGGCTTCGCCTCGGTGCGGGCGCGCAGGGCGTCCATGGCCCGTTCCAGGATGTCGGCTTCGGGGCGGGCCCAGAGGGCGAGCCAGGGGGCCGGAATGGCCTGTCCTTCCAGGACCAGGCGCTGGTGGAGGCCCTCCACGAACAAGCGCTTCCAGCGGCCTTCACGCTCGGCCTGCCAGGTGGGCACCAGTTCCGGGAGCAGCTGATCTTGAACGTCCTCGTAAACCGGGGGTAGCTCCAATCCGCGGCGGTAGAGTTCATCCACGGCGGAAGCCCAGTGCTCCCGTTCCAGGAGGCTGTGGAGGTGCTCGTATTCAGGACGCAGGGCCTTCAATCCCGGCAGATCGGCGGGGCATCCCCGGGCCGACAGCAGGTTCTCCAGCGGGGGGAGATTCGCCTGGTCCCGACGGCCGAAGAGGGATTTGAGCAAGCCCATGTTGTGATCCGTTTCCAAAGCTTTCATTGTGACGGGAATCCCCGAACTATGCTGGATTGATGATGGTCCTCGACCCCATGAACCGCCCCTTGGGGGCCCTCCGGATCTCGGTCACCGACCGCTGCAACTACCGCTGCACTTACTGCATGCCCCGGGATGCCTTCGCGGCGGATCACCCCTTCCTTCCCAAGGACCAGGTTCTCAGCTTCGAGGAGATCGAACGGCTGGCCCGGGTCTTCGTGGGGCTGGGGGTCCGCAAGATCCGCCTCACGGGCGGGGAACCCTTGCTTCGGCGGGATCTCCCCGACCTCGTCCGGGTGCTGGCGGCCATTCCGGGCCTCGAAGATCTGGCCATGACCACCAACGGTGCCCTGCTGGCCGGGATGGCGGAACCCCTCCGACAGGCGGGCCTCAATCGCCTCACCATGAGCCTGGACACGCTGGACCCCGAGCGATTCCGCAAGCTCTGCGATACGACCGTGCCCCTGGCCCAGCTCATGACGGGCCTGGAGGCCGCCGTGGCCGCGGGCTTCCCGCCGCCCAAGCTGAACTGCGTGCTGCAGCGGGGGGTCAACGAGGATGAGGTGGAAGGGCTCGCAGAGTATGCCCGGGAACGGGGCCACACCCTACGCTTCATCGAATTCATGGATGTGGGAACGACCAATGGATGGAACCTGCAGGCCGTGGTGCCCTCGGCCGAGGTGCGTGCCCGGGTGCAGGCCCGGTGGCCCCTGGAGCCCGTGGGCGATCCCCTGGGGGGCCGCGTGGCCGAGCGCTGGCGGTACCAGGACGGCCGGGGCGAAGTGGGCTTCATCTCCTCGGTGACGGCGCCCTTCTGCGGGGGCTGCGACCGGGCGAGGCTCTCCGCCGAAGGCCGGCTCTACACCTGCCTCTTCGCGAACGAGGGCCTGGATCTCCGTGGCTTTCTGCGCACGGGACATGGCGATGCCGAAGTGGCCGCGGTGCTCACCGCCCTTTGGGGCCGCCGGGAGGATCGCTACTCGGAGCTTCGTACGGCGGAGACGCCCCGCCTGCCCAAGGTGGAAATGAGCCGCATGGGGGGCTGATTCGCCTTCCCGGGCCTTCAAACCTGTGGGTAGCTGCCCAGCACCTGGGGCTCCGCCCCCAAGGCCTTGAGCGAGCCCAGCGCCGCCTGCAGGATGGGGTCCTCCCGATGGGCATCGGCATCCACGAAGAAGGCCACGTCCCAGGCCTTGCGCCGCGTGTGCCGGCTGAGGATCCGGCTCAGGTTCACGCGGAACCGCGCGAAGGGCTCCAGCAGTTTGAGCAGGGCGCCGGGGCCATCGGGCGCCTTGAGCAGCAGCGTGGTGCGATCGCGATCCGTACGCGGGTGGGCTTCGCCGCCGATCACGAGGAAGCGCGTGGCATTGCCCTCCATGTCCTGGATGCTCGGCGCACCCACGTGGAGGCCCAGGCGATCCGCCAGGGAGGCGGGCCCGATGGCGGCGGCGCGGGGGTCCAGGGAGGCCCGCTGGGCCGCGGCGGCGGTGCTGGTGGCCTCCATGGGGGTGGCCGCGGGCAGGTGGGCCTCCAGCCAACGGCGGCATTGGGCCAGGCCCATGGGATGGCTGTGCACGGTGCGCACGTCGGAAAGGTTGGCGCCCTCAGGCAGGAGTAGCGCGAGTTCTACAGGGAGGCTTAGCTCCGCCGTCACGGGCAGGGGCCATTCGAGGAACGCATCCAAGGTGGCATCCACGCTGCCTTCGGTGGCGTTCTCCACGGGTACCACCCCGAGGTCCGCGCGACCCCGGGCCACGGCTTCGAAGACGGCGGCCACGGTGGCCTGGCCCAGTTCTGCGGCGCTGCCGCCGTAGAGGCGCCGAGCGGCCTGGTGGCTGAAGGTGCCCTCGGGGCCGAGGAAGGCCACGCGCAGGGGCTGCTCCAAGGCGAGGCAACCGCTCATGATTTCCCGGAACACGCGGGTGGCGGCCTCCGAAGGGAAGGCGCCATTGCAGAGCGAGGCCACCCGGGCGAGCACCTGCCGTTCCCGCTCCGGGGCGTGGAGGGGGCCCGTGGGGCGCAGGGTGCGTTTGATGCGGCCGATCTCCTGGGCGGCCTCGGCGCGTTGACCGAGGAGCCGCAGCAGCTCGGCATCCAGGGAGTCGATGCGCTCCCGCAGGTCGAGGAGGCGATCCGGGTGGGGGAAGAGGTGCTGGGGGGCCGTGGGCATGGCATCTCCAAAGGGGCACAACGCAAAACCCCCGAGCCGGTGAAGGTCTCGGGGGTGATCCGGGAAGAGGGGTGTCTAGTTCGACGCGCCGCCGGTCCACGCTCCCGAGGGGGCGTAGCTAAAGGCGAAATAGAGGACGCGGGAGGTCATGGTTAATTCTCGATTCCGACCAATGTGGCGGAATTGCGACGTTGGGTCAACCCTTTTGCGGAATGCCCAGCTCCACCCAGCCCTGGCCGGGGAAGGGCGGGGGCTCCAGGCCGAAGAGGCGCATCACCCCCGTCATCTGGGCCCGGTGGTGCACCTCCTCCACGAGCATGGAACGGAGGAAGTTCCGGGGGGTGCTGCGATTGCCGAAGCGGGTGGTGAAGGGCTCGTCCAAGCGGGTGCTGTCCACGCGTGCGAGCAGTTGGAGGCAGCGGAGGATGTGGGCTTCGAAGGCGGCGGAGAGATCCGCTTCGGGGCTGCGCCAGGCGGGCCCTTCGAAAGTCTCCCCGAGGCCTGCAGTATCCACGCCGGCGAGGGCGCGACAGATGCTCTCCCGCACCAGCGCCAGGTGGAGCAATTGATCGCGCAGGGTCGCTGCACTGCCGCCAGGCAACCGATCCCAGGCCGTGGCGGGAATCCGGCGGATCACAGCCAGCGTGTGGGCGGAATTGAGCTCGAAGGCGGCCCGTTCGGGTCCCGTCAATCCTTCAGGCACGTCAAGGCTTCCTGGAGGCAGGCCTCCCAGGTTTCATCCGGGGTTTCCTCCAGGAAGAACTCCACGGCCTTGCCGGCGGGGCGCCCTTCGGGATGGGCGGACCAGGCGTCGAAGAGGGCATCGAGGCTACTGGGATCCAGCTTGTTGGAGCGCAGCTTGTGGCTCTTGCGCACGCGATCCGGATCGGGGCCCTTAAGGAAGACGCCGTGCCGCTTCGTGGCTTCGAAGGTGAAGGCCTGCATCCAGTGCGTGCCGATGAGCTGGTTAAAATGCAGGAAGGTGCCGTGGTGGCTGGCGGTGGCTTCCAGCCTGCGGTGCTTGCCCGTCCACGCGGCGGCCCAGCGGGTGACGATGCGAATGAACCGCTCCCGATCCTTGGGGTGGGGAACCTGCTTCCCGGCCAGAGCCAGGTAGTCCTCGAGGGGGGAATCGGACGGATGATGCGCCATGTCATCAAGTGTGGCGCACCCCGCGCCGATGCGATGTCAGGATTATGAAATAGCCTTCAGTATCTCGGAGATTCGGCCCTAGGCCGACCCCGACCCGGAGCTCGAATCGTGCACTCGGAACCTTGCCCCAGCTGGCCCGCCGCCATGGATGCCTACCGCAGGCACCGGGCTTTTCTGGAATCCACGCCCCTGGCCGTGGTGGACTGGGATCCCGAGGGCATCATCCTGGGCTGGAACCCGGCCGCGGAGCGCATGTTCGGCTACGCGCCCGATGAAATCATGGGCCACGCGGCCCTGGAGTTGCTGCTGCCGCCGGAGGGCCGCGCCTGGGGCCTGAAACGCCTGGAGGAGATGCGGGAGCACCCCGAACCCCTCCACCTCTCGGCCCAGAACCTCCACAAGGATGGGCGGATCCTCGCCTGCGATTGGCATCTGGCGCCCCTCCATGATGAGGACGGCCGACTGCTCGGCTTCACGGCCATGGTGCTGGATCAGACGGAGCGGCGCCAATCCGAGGAGGCGCTGCGCCTGGCCCAGAAGCTGGAGAGCCTGGGGGTGCTCGCCGGGGGGATCGCCCACGACTTCAACAACCTCCTTACGGCCATCCTCGGCCACGTGGACTTGGCGCTGGGGAAGACGGACAGCACCCATCCGGCCACGTCCCATCTGAACCAGATCGATGCCACCGCCCGTCGGGCCGCGGAACTCAGCCGCCAGATGCTGGCCTACAGCGGGCGCGGCCCCTTCCAGATTGCGACCATCGACCTGAACCGGCAGGTGCGCGAAATGGCGGGATTGCTTTCGGTGTCCGTGGCGAAGAAGGTGGCCCTGGAGGTGGATCTCGAGGATCCGCTGCCCAGTGTGAAGGCCGACGCGGCCCAGTTCCAGCAGGTGATCTTAAACCTCGTTACCAACGCCAGCGAGGCCATCGGGGAGCGGGGGGGCCACGTCTGGGTGCGCACCCGGGCCGTGGCCTTGGAGGCGGAATCCCTCGCCTCGGAATTTCCGGGGCAGGTATTGGAGCCGGGCCCCTACGTGCGGCTGGAAGTGGCCGATGATGGCTGCGGCATGGATGCGGAGACCATCGGCCGCATCTTCGATCCCTTCTTCACCACGAAGTTCACGGGGCGGGGCCTGGGGCTGTCGGCGATGCTCGGCATCGTGCGGGGGCATCGGGCGGGGATCCACGTGGACAGCCGACCCGGCCAGGGCACGACCTTCGTGTTGATCTTCCCGGCGGAAGCGAAGGCGCTGCCGGAAGAAGTGCCGACCACGCCCCCAGCGGCCCATTCCCTGTCGGGCCGTGTGCTCGTGGTGGACGACGAGGAGATCGTGCGGGATCTCGCGGCCATGGCCTTGGAATCCCTGGGCCTGGAAGTGCTGCTGGCCCGGGATGGTCTGGAGGCCGTGGCCTCCGTCGAACTGCATGGCCACCGCCTGGACCTGCTGCTCATGGACCTCACCATGCCCCGCATGGATGGTGGTGAGGCCTTCCGGATCATCCGGGCCCTCCATCCGCGCCTGCCGGTGATCCTGACAAGCGGATACACCGAGGCGGAATCCCTGCGGGGCATGGATGGACTCCAGCCCGAGGCCTTCCTGCAAAAGCCCTTCCGGGTGCCGGACCTCCAGGCGGAAGTGGGCCGCATGCTGGCCCTGCGCCGCTGAATCCTTCCGCACACCTGCGGGCCTCCTGCCCCCGTGCGTGCGGGGTGCAGGAGGCCCCTCGGCTGGAACTCACCAGCGGAAGGTGGTGGAGAGCTGCACGGCGGCGGCGTCGCGGGTGATGCCGGGGTCGCCCGGCGTGCTGTTCCCCAGGGTCGCATCGCGGCTGCCCTCGTAGCGGGAGGTGGTGTACCGGGCCTCCATTCCGAACCAGCTGTTCACCTGATAGCCCAGGCCCAGGGCGGCCCCGAGGGAGGTGCGCCGGCGGGTGGACTCGGTGCTCATGGAGGAGCTGCTGCCCTGATGGGAGTAGGAGCCGTAGTCCACCTCCCAGCGCTGCACGCTAAGGCCCCCCAGGGCATAGGCGCCGTGCCGGGCGTTGCCCCCGAAATGGTAGAGGTAGTCCACGCCCAGGCTCAGGCCCGTGAGGTCCACCGTATCGCGGGTGTCGCTGCCGGACCGCTTTACATCCTTCACGCGGAAGAGGTTCACCTCCGCCTTGGGGCGAAGCAGGTGCCCGCTCCCCAGGTCGAAGGCCACCTGAAAGGCGAGGGCGCCACCCACCTTGTCGTGGGTGTCGGTCTTTAGCTCCCCTTGGGGGAGGTTGAGGCTCACGGCCCCGCCGAAGGCGACCTTGTCGCCGGCCTGAAGGGAATGGGCGCCAGACCCGGCAAGGAGGGGAAGGGCGAGAAAGAGGGGGCGAAAGGGGCGCATGGGCTGCTCCGAAAAGGGGGCCGGTCATCGGCCGCACATAGGGAGACGGAGGTGCCCAGAACCTATTACTGACTTTTTTCACCGATCGGGGCCCCTCCGAGGGCCCACGCGGCGAGGGATCGGGGCAGGTGGTTGCCCCGATCCCTCGTTGAACCCCCAGTGGGTCTCAGGACTTCTGATAGACCTCGGCGCCGGCCTCGGCGAAGGTTTTGGACATTTCGTCCATGCCGGCCTTGAGGGCCTCATCTTCGGAGTAGCCGTGCTCGGCGGCGTAGGCCCGCACGTCTTCCGTGATTTTCATGGAGCAGAAGTGGGGGCCGCACATGGAGCAGAAGTGGGCCAGCTTGGCGCCCTCGGCGGGCAGCGTTTCGTCGTGGTAGGCGCGGGCCGTCTCGGGGTCCAGGGCCAGGTTGAACTGGTCCTCCCAGCGGAACTCGAAGCGGGCCTTGCTCATGGCGTTGTCCCAGAGGCGGGCGCTGGGGTGGCCCTTGGCGAGGTCCGCAGCGTGGGCGGCGATCTTGTAGGTGATGACGCCGTCCTTCACGTCCTGCTTGTTGGGCAGGCCCAGGTGCTCCTTGGGGGTGACGTAGCAAAGCATGGCCGTGCCGAACCAGCCGATCATGGCGGCGCCGATGGCTGAGGTGATGTGGTCGTAGCCGGGGGCGATGTCCGTGGTGAGGGGGCCGAGGGTGTAGAAGGGGGCCTCATCGCAAACCGCGAGCTGCTTCGTCATGTTTTCCTGGATCAAGTGCATGGGCACGTGGCCGGGGCCCTCGATCATCACCTGCACGTCGTGCTTCCAGGCGATCTTGGTGAGTTCGCCCAGGGTCTCCAGTTCGCCGAACTGGGCCTCGTCGTTGGCATCGTGGATGCTTCCGGGGCGCAGGCCATCACCCAGGGAGAAGGCCACGTCATAGGCCTTCATGATTTCGCAGATGTCCTCGAAGTGCGTGTAGAGGAAGTTCTCTTGGTGGTGGGAGAGGCACCACTTGGCCATGATGCTGCCGCCGCGGCTGACGATGCCCGTGAGGCGCTTGGCCGTCATGGGCACGTAGCGCAGGAGCACGCCAGCGTGGATGGTGAAGTAGTCCACGCCCTGCTCGGCCTGCTCGATGAGCGTGTCGCGGAAGATCTCCCAAGTGAGGTCCTCGGCCTTGCCGTTCACCTTCTCCAGGGCCTGGTAGATGGGCACGGTGCCGATGGGCACGGGGCTGTTGCGGAGGATCCACTCGCGGGTCTCGTGGATGTTCTTGCCCGTGCTGAGATCCATCACCGTGTCCCCGCCCCAACGGATGGACCAGGCCATCTTTTCCACTTCCTCTTCGATGCTGGACGCCACGGCGGAGTTGCCAATGTTGGCGTTGATCTTCACGAGGAAGTTGCGGCCGATGATCATCGGCTCCGTTTCGGGATGGTTGATGTTGTTGGGGATGATGGCGCGGCCCCGGGCGATCTCGTCGCGCACGAACTCGGGAGTGATGCGGCTCTTGATCCCGGCGGCATCGCGGCCCAGGTTCTCGCGGATGGCCACGTATTCCATTTCAGGGGTGATGATCCCCTGCTTGGCGTAGTGCATCTGGCTCACGTTCCGACCGGCCTTGGCCCGGCGGGCCTTGCGGGTCACCTGGAACCGGATGTCACGCAGTTCGGGATCGCGCTCGCGGAGCTGGCGGTAGTAGCTGGAGGCATGATCCAGTTCCTCGGTGTCACCGCGCTCCAGGATCCAGTCCTGGCGTAGGGCGGCGAGGCCCCGGGTGACATCGAGCTCTGCGGAGGGATCGGTGTAGGGCCCGGAGGTGTCGTAGACGAGGAGGGGATCGTTGGGCTCGAGGGTGTCATCCATGCGCCGGGTGGGGTGCAGGCTGATGCGGCGGAAGGGCACGCGCACGCCGGGCCGCTGGCCTTCGACGTAGACCTTCTCGGAACCGGGAAAGGGCTTCAGGCAGGTCTGAAGGGCGTTTTCGGCGACCGGGGAGGCATCCTGGGGGGTCATGGCAACTCCTGACAAAACCTGACTTGCCCGATCAGGTATAGCCTCAAAGTGTAGCGCGGACGGGCAGAATGAGCCGAAATTCAGGTTCCGGCATACCCTGCCGATGCCAGGTACGGAGAATTCTCCATGCCAGAACCCAAGCGATCCGAACAAGCCATCCCCGACCAGCTCAAGCAGATCGCCACTGAGCAGGAGGGGGGTGCGGAGCGTGTGCTCGGGCAGATCGAGGTGGTGCAGCACAGTTTTGAGGAAATTCAGACCCTCACCAAGGAGTGCATGGACATCATGCGCGACCTGGTGCCGCCCAGTGAGGACCTGGAGAAGCTCATCGACCTCATGGAGCAAATCGGTTTTCACGCCGATAACGGCGCCTACAACATTCAAGGGGCCTTCGACCTGTACCAGTACCAGGACGTGGTGCGCCAAAAACTGGAAAAGGTGGGCCGCAGCCTCATCGAAGTGAGCCAGTACGTGCTGTCCCGCATCTCCCCTGCGGACATGGCCATGCCCAACATGGCGCCAGCTGGCCGGGACATCATGGAACGCGAAGCGCAAATCCACGATGTGAAGAAGGAAGACGCCGACAGCGTCGTCGCGGAGTTCTTCGCCAAGGCCCTGGCCGAAAAGGCTGCCAAAAAGGCCGAAAAATCCTAAAGGTTCCCCACCGCTGGGAATGTGTATCAGGGCTCAACTAAGAGCGGCATGATTCCGGGAGAAGCCCTAACCTTCTGGTAGGAGGAGCCTTCATGGTCCGACGCCACGTCAGTTTCATCACACTCCTGGCCACGGGGCTGGTCGCCCAGACCCTGCCGCAGGAGGACCCGGTCATGCGCGCCCGGGCGCAGCGGGCCGCCCTTTCCCTGGAAGGCGACCTCCCGCCCGTGCCCAAGGGGGTGATCGAACCGCCGCCCCTCCCGCCTCCAGATACGCACCCCAAGGATCTCCGGGGTGGCCGGGGCAAGGCCCGCAGCGTCAAGGGCAAGCGGGGCACTTCCAAGCCGAAGGCCCGCAAAGGTGGCAAATCCAAGGCTCCCCGCGGTTCCAGGGCGCGCTGAACGGTGCGCTTGGCGCTGCTGAGCTCCGGTGGCGACAGCCCGGGCATGAATGCGGCCATCCGGGCCGTCGTCCGTCAGGCGGATGCCCTGGGGATCGGCATCTTGGGCGTGCGCCGGGGCTTCGAGGGCCTCGTGGAGGGGGATTGGCGGGAGCTCCGCAGCCGGGACTGCGCCAACATCCTCCAGCGGGGCGGCACCATCCTCCACACGGCCCGCTGCCAATCCTGGTTCGATCCCGCCGTTCGGGCGAAGGCGCATCGGGCGCTCCGGACGGAGGGCATCGAAGGCCTCGTGGTCATCGGCGGGGATGGCAGCTTTCGGGGCGCCCAGGCCCTCTGGGAGGCGCACGGCCTGCCCTGCGCGGGCATCCCCGGCACCATCGATAACGACCTGCCGGGCACGGACCTCACCCTCGGCTTCGATACGGCCCTCAACACCGCGGTGGAGGCCATCGACCGCATCCGGGATACGGCCAGCAGCCATGAGCGCCTCTTCCTTGTGGAGGTCATGGGCCGTCACAGCGGCATGATCGCCGTACATACGGCCCTGGCCTGTGGCGCGGAGGCGGTGCTTTACCCCGAGTCCGAGGCGGACACCTACCAGGCCCTCATCACCAGCCTCCAGGCCAGCTGGGCCCGGGGCAAGAAGGCCTCCATCGTGGTGGTGGCGGAGGGCGATCAATCCGGTTCCGCCTACGCCGTGGGCGAGCGCCTGCGGAAGGAGCACGCCCTGGACCTCCGGGTGGTGGTGCTGGGTCACATTCAGCGCGGGGGGTCCCCTTCGGCCATGGACCGCATCTGGGGCAGCCGCTGGGGCGCCGAGGCCGTGCGTCGACTGGCCGCCGGGGGTGGGGCCTTCTACCTGGGCCGCTTGAACGGCGACCTCGTGGCGCAGCCCATGGAGGCCCTGCTGGGCCCCCCGCCGGTCCCGCCGCCCTTCCTGGGTGAATTGGTGCCCATCCTGTCGCGCTGAGGCGCGGGTCGCGGCGTCTCGCTGCTAGGCTGGGGGCACCATGAACACGTCGAAGCCTGAGCACACCAAAGTCGCCGTCATTGTCTTGGTATCGCCTGCGGCGATACGCAAGGCCCCGCACGGGCTGGAGATGGGGAAGGTGGCCCGATGACGACTCTGCGGACTGAGCACACCAAAGTGGCGGTCATCATGGCCGGAGGCCGGGGCACTCGGTTCTGGCCGCGGTCGCGGACGAGCCGCCCCAAGCAGTTCCTCAACATCGTGGGCCAGGAGACCCTGCTGCGGCAGACATTCACTCGCTTGGACGGGGCCTTCGCGCCGGAGCACATCTTCGTCGTCACCACCGAGGATCTCGCGGAGGAAACGGCCCGCATGCTGCCGGAGCTTCCGGCTGGCAACATCCTCATCGAGCCCGAAGGTCGCAACACCGCGCCCTGCCTGGCCCTCGCCCTGGTCCAGATCGAGCGCAAGGTGCCCGGGGGCGTGATGGCGGTGCTCAGCGCCGATCACTGGATCGCCGAGCCCTCCGTGTTCCTGGAGGACATCGATACGGCGGTGAAGCACGCGGCCTGGACCGGGGAGTTGGTGGTCTTCGGCATCCGACCCACCTACCCCGAAACGGGCTTCGGCTACATCGAGGCGGATGGGCAGGGCCCCGTGCGCAAGGTGGCCGCCTTCCGGGAAAAACCCCCCATGGACGTGGCCCTAACCTACCTCGCCAGCGGTCGGCACTTCTGGAACGCCGGCATGTTTGTGTGGACCCTCGCGGATTTCCGGGCCCAGTTGCAGCAACATGCCCCGGCGGTGCTCGCGCCCCTGGATGCCTGGATCGCCGCCGGAGGGGATCCCGCCCAGCTTAAGGCTGCCTATGGTCAGGTGCCCGAAGTGGCCATCGACGTGGCCCTCATGGAGAAGGCTTCGGACGTGGCCGTAGTGCCCGCCCGCTTCACCTGGTCCGACGTGGGCAGTTGGCCAGCCGCCATCGAATTCCAGGAGCCCGATGCCGAGGGGAACGTCACCCAGGGCGAGGCCATCCTGCTGGATACCCGCAACTGCGCCTTCTTCGGGGGCCGCCGCCTCATCGCCGCCAGCGGCGTTCAGGACCTGATCGTGGTGGACGACGAGGATGCCCTTCTGATCTGCCACCGGGACAAGGCCCAGTCGGTCAAAAAGATCGTCGAGCGGCTCAAGGCCGAGGGGCGGGAGGACCTCCTTTGAACCCCGATTGAAGGCAGAAGGTCGAGAAGACCTGTTGTAGGCTTGATTCACTATGGACCGCCCCGCCACCCTCCACGTCGACAAGCCCTGGGGCTCGTTCGATCAGTTCGTCTTGAACGAGCGTTGCACGGTGAAGATCCTCACATGCGCCCCGGGGCGGAAGTTGAGCCTCCAGCGTCACCGGGATCGGGGTGAGCTGTGGGTGGCCCTGGATCCTGGCGTCATCGTCGAACGGGATGGCGAGGTGATCCATCCCGCCGTGGGCGAGCAGATCTGGCTGCCCACGGGGAGCACCCACCGCTTGAGCTGCGACGCGGCCACGTCTCACCCGGTGCGGGTGCTGGAAGTCTCCCTGGGTACTTTCGACGAAGCGGACATCGAACGGCTGCAGGACGACTACGGTCGTGCGTAACCTCCTGCCCGTGGCCCTGGTCGCGGCCTGGGCGGTGTCCCTCGGGGCGCAGGAGGCGGCGAAGCCCTCTCTCGGCGCTGAGGAACTTCTCATCGCCGCGGATCGCCATCGGCATCCCTGGGGCTCGTTCCAGGTGGAGATCGGGCTCAAGGTCACCCGCGAGGAGCAGCGCTGGCGCGTGCACTCCCGGGAGAACGGCGATGCCCGGGTGGATGGGCTGTCGGAGAAGGAGAAGGGCCGCAGCGTGCTTGTACTGGGCGACGACATGTGGCTCCTGCTGCCCAACACCAAACGCCCCGTACGCGTGAGCCCCCAGCAGCGCCTCCTGGGGCCCGCCAGTGGCGGCGACATCGCCCGCACCCGCTTCCAGGAGGACTACGCTGCGGAAGTGACCGGCGAAGAGTCCGTGGAGGGCGAACCTTGTCACCGCTTGGAGCTCAAGGCGCGGCGGCCCGCCGTGGCCTTCCAGAAGGCCACGCTCTGGGTGGCGAAGGTCGGCCGTCGCCCCGTGAAGGCGGAGTTCCGCATGGCCTCCGGCAAGCTGGCGCGCACGGTTCGGTTCAAGGAGGGCGGCGTCGTGCAGGGGCGTCCAGTGCTGAGGAGCATGGAAGTGGAGGGCTCCGGCGGCAAGGTGGAGCTGCGCTTCGAGAAGTGGGCCCCTGAAACGGTGGACCCCGGGATGTTCAAGCTGCCCGAATAGCCGCCTCGCATTCTGGGACTGGCGCACGAAGGATGCGAGGCCTACACTCGAAGGCGAGGTGCCCTTCGGGGCTTCCCGCCACCAAACGTCCCACCACCTGAAACCCGTGCCTGAAGGCACGCCCGCTTGTTCTTCCCACCATCTTAATCCCTCCAAAATCTCCCTCACGAAACGCCCCCGCCTCGGGGCGTTTCACTTTTTGATCGGAGGGTTGGGCTCGGCGGGGGCTACACCCCTCCGCCTATCGCGTCGCTCCTCTTCGTGCTGCGCGCTCAGGAGAGGCGGAGCCTCCCTCGGGGCGTTTCACTTCGGGTGGGAAGTCAAAGCGGAATCAGGGGGCGGGGGGCAAGATGGCCGCTCAGGAGCTGCGTGCTCAGTGAGGCTTGGGCTCGGCTTTGGGGGGTTCGGGCTTGGGCTCGCCGCTGAGTTCTTTGGCGTTTCGGAGTTTCACTTCCTTGGTGCCTTTGCCGAGGTTGCGTTTGGCTTCGGCGGCTTCGGTGGTGGCGCTGAGGACGACGATGCTGATGCGGCGGTTGGCGGGGTCTTTGGGGTCCTTGCCTTCCATGGGGATGGTGTCGGCGTAGCCGGTGACACGGCGCACTTGGCCGAGGCGCAGGCCGCCTTTGACGGATTCCATGACGCGGCGGGCGGCGTTGGCGCGTTCGGCGCTGAGTTCCCAATTGGTGTAGGTCTTCCCGGGGTACTGCTGGCTGTCGGTGTGGCCGCCGAGGACGACGCGGTTCGGGAGCTTGCCCAGTTCCATGGCGATCTCCTTCAGCACGGAGAGCGTGTAGGGCTTCAGGGTGCTGGAGCCTGAATCGAAGAGCACCTGGGCGGCCTTGTCGCTGAGCTGGATGCGCAGGCCTTCATCTGTGAAATCCATGGCGAGCTGATCTTCGAAGGCGGAGAGGAGCTGGTCGTCGTGGAAGGCCTTCTGGATGGAGTCGGCGGTCTGTTGCATGACCTTCTGCTCGGCATCGGCGGCGGCTTCCGTGGAACTGGCGTCGGAGCCACCATCCCCATCGGGGCCGGGAGCCATGCCGCGCCCGCCGGGCAGGATGCCCTTGCCGTGCTCGGCGAGGATCTCCTTCCCCCGCTCCGTGGCGAAGAAGTTGGTGTCCTTGAAGGCGCCGGCGATGCCCGCCTTGGTGTTGGCGTTGGCGCTGGCCAACAGCCACATCAGGAGGAAGAAGGCCATCATGGCCGTCACGAAATCCGCGTAGGCCACCTTCCAGGCGCCGCCGTGGGCCGCCGCGTGGCCGCCCTTCTTCTTCTTGATGATGATTTTGACTTCAGGCTGCTGTTGATCGGCCATGGCGAATCACCGCGGCTTGATCTGGCGGACCACTTCCTCCAGCTCGCCGGCGCCGGGCCGGTCCACGTGGGGGATGTTGCGGCGGGCGAACTCCACGGCGGTCACCGGGGCGGCGCCATTGCCGAAGGCCGTGAGGCCGGAGCGGAGCATGTTGTAGTACCAGGCCTCGTTGTGGAGCACCTGCTCGATGTTCTTGGCCAGGGGCTTCACGATGCCGTAGGCCAGCAGGATGCCCAGGAAGGTGCCCACGAGGGCGGCGCCCACCTTGCCGCCGATGACGTTGGGGGGCTGGTCGAGGAAGCCCATGGTCACCACCACGCCCATCACGGCCGCCACGATGCCGAAGGCGGGGAAGCCATCGCCCATTTCCGCGAGGGCCGCGCCGGGCACCGCCGCGCTGGCGTGGTGCACGTCCAGATCCGCTTCCATGGCCTGGTCGATCTCGTCCATCTTGGCGCTGCCGTTGATGAGCAGGCGCATGGAGTCGCAGTAGAAATCCATGGCGTGATGGTTGTGGGTGAAGGTGGGGTACTTCTTGAAGATGGCGCTGTTGTGGGGATCGTTGACGTCCTGCTCCAGGGCCAACAGGCCGCCCTTCTTGATGTTCACGTAGACTTCGTACTGCATCATCAGGGCCTCCATGTAGACGGCCTTGGTGTAGGGGCTGCCCTTCAGGGGAAGCGCGATGTTGGCGGCCACTGCCTTGATGACGGACATGGGGTTGCTGACGAGGAAGGAACCCACGGCGGCGCCGAAGATGATGGTGCCTTCCGCCGGCAGGGGATGGAGGAGCACCCCGATCTGGCCGCCTTCCATGGTGTAGCCCGCCAGCACGGCGCCGAGGACTACGATGAGGCCGATGATGACGAACATGGTGCAGCTCCTGCCCGTTTGATCGGGTGCCGGGGGCGGTTCTTGAATATGGAAGGGGCGGTGAAGTCCCCGCGGGGTGCATTCCGGCCGGGCCTTTCAGGCTCCAGCACGGGGCCGTTGGGAATCCGACGCGGTATTTTGTCAAAACGGCGAGCCGCAATTTTCAGACCGAATGGCACAATTGACGGTTGGAGGTTGCCATGTCCCAGCACGAACCCCTGGAAGATCCCTCGGAATTCCTGAGTGGCCAGCGCATCGCCCCGGGTGGCGTTCGGGCGGGCATTTCGGCGGCGGACCTGGTGGATGAGGCCTTTTTGGCCTACAACGCCGGCCGCATGGGCGAGGCGGCCCGCCTCCTGGTCCACAAGATCCTCAAACCCGAGGTGACCCTGGGCGTGACCCTCACCGGCGCCCTGACCCCCGCCGGCCTGGGGCGCAGCTGCCTCATCCCCCTGATCATGCACGGCTACATCGACTGGATGATCAGCACTGGGGCCAACCTCTACCACGACACCCACTTCGCCCTGGATCTGGCCCTCCACCGGGGCAACCCCTTCACCAGCGACACGACCCTGCGGGACGCGGGCGTGGTGCGCATCTACGACATCCTCTTCGATTACACGGTGCTGTTGGATACGGATGCCTTCTACCGGGAGCTCATCAAGGCCCCGGCCTTCCAGAAGGCCATGAGCACTGCCGAATTCCACACCCTCGTGGGCAAGGCGCTGCACGAGCGCGAACAGGCCCTGGGCCTGGGCACCGTGTCCATCCTCTCCGCCGCCTACCAGGCCGGCGTGCCCATCTACACCTCCAGTCCCGGCGATAGCAGCATCGGCATGAACGTGGCCGCCCTCGCCCTGGAAGGCAACCAGCTCATGTACGACGTGAACGCTGACGTGAACGAGACGGCCTCCATCGTGCTCGATGCCAAGCTCACCGGCGGCAAGAGCGCCGTGTGGATCCTCGGCGGTGGCTCGCCCAAGAACTTCATCCTGCAGACGGAACCCCAGATCCAGGAGGTGCTCGGCATCGACGAGCGCGGCCACGACTACTTCCTGCAGATTACGGATGCCCGCCCAGACACGGGCGGTCTCTCCGGCGCCACCCCGGGCGAGGCGGTGAGCTGGGGCAAGATCGATCCCGACAACCTGCCCGATGCCGTCGTCTGCTACACGGATACGACCATCGCGCTGCCCATCCTCACGGCCTACATCCTCACCCGTGCCGACAAGCGCCCCCTCAAGCGCCTGGCGGATCGCCGCGTGCAGCTGATGGATCGCCTCAAGTCCGAGTACGCCTCCCGCGGTCGCCTCAGCGGCGCCCCCACCACAAGCCGGGACGTCGCCAAGCGCGGCACCACCGTGGGCATGCCCGAGCGGGAAAAGGGCGAAGCTTGGCCCTGCGGTACGCCGAAGAAGTAGTTAACCCTTAGGCCCCATCATCCATCCCCGGAGGCAGGCGCCCTCGCGTCCGGGGAGGGGGTGGGTCCAATCCTCCGGATGGCCGGGCACCGCGAAGGTGTGGCTGAGGAAGAGGGCACCGGGCGCCATCTCCGCCTGCACCTTGGCCCACAACCGGGGCATGGGCGCGGGGCTAAGGAAGGCGTGGATCACGTCGAAGGCGGCGAGGTCCAAGGACCACAGGCTGCGGAGTCGCACCTTCACGCGCGGGTAGGGGAGGCAGCGCAACCAGGCCGCCAGCCAGGTGAGGGGCGAGGCCTCTACGCCCAGCAGCTCCAGCTCGGGGCGCGTGCGGGCCAGGTGGGCCAGGGGGCCACCCAGGCCGCAGCCCAGATCCACGAAGCGCCGGGCCCCCGTGGGGATGCGGGCCTCCAAGGCGCGCCAGGCTTCGCGGTTGGAGTGGTAGAGGGGCACCTGGATGAGCAGCCCCCCGCCGAACACCACCAGCAGACCGAGGAACCCCCCGAGGTACACGCCCCCGGGAAGGTGCAGCATCGAAGCGCCCTGGAGCATCCAGGGCAACAGCAGGTTGATGGGCGTCCACCAGGGGGCCAGGTCGAAACGCCGACCCAGCGCCGCGGCCAGCACCGAATCCACCCCGAGCCACGCGAGGGGAGGCAGGGGGAAGGGGCTCAGGCGCACCAGCAGCAGCGTCGCGGCGAAGGCGAGGCCCTGGGCGAGGAGGGCCCGCAACGCGGGAGGCCAGGTGGTGGGGAGCATGGGTGCGTCTATGCTAGCGGGATGGATGAGATCCTTGGCCAGGTGCTCGAGCTGCTGCCCCTTCTGCGGGCGGCGGGGCGGGAGCCCGAGGCCCACGCGTTGCTGACGGCGCTCACCGAGGGCTGCAATCCCAAGGAAATCCTGGGTTCGTTGCAGGTGGCGCTGGCAGAGCTTCCGGAGGGCCATGAACCCGGAGTGGAGCGCCGCGTGTCGAACCTGTTGGGGGACGTGGGCCGCCTCATTCAGGAATTCTGAAGCACGCTCAGAGCCTCCCTCACCCGTTCGATCTCCTGGACCACGGCCTGCAGGCTGGCCTCCAGCCCGGGGGTACCTTCCTCTTGCACGGTGCTTTCCAAGGCCTTGGCCAGTTCGGAGAGCCGCTTCGCGCCGAAGCTTCCGCTCGTGCCCTTCAGGGTGTGGGCCGCGCGGCGGGCGGTTTCCCAATCCAAGATCGCGGTGCTCTGGCGGAGTTTCTCCTCGGCAACGGGAAGGGCCTCTAGGGCGAGCCGCACCACGTGATCCAGCAAGGGGCGGCCATCGGGCCCGGGCACGAGGCGGAGGGCCTGAAGGGTTCCGGTGTCGAGGGGCGCGTCCATGGGGCGTTATCGGTCGGCGCCGCCCCGGCGTGAATCAGCGGCGGAAAGGCTGTGCGTACCCATAGGTGAGGCTGCGCCACACCCATTCGGCGGGGCCCAAGCGGAAGCGAGAAAGCCAGGCGCGGCAGAGGGGAATCAGGGCCAGCCAGAGACCGAGGGCCATGAGCAGGGCCGGGCCCAGCCCAACCTTGCCGTAGAGGCCGAGGCCATAGGCGTTGAAGACGAGCGTGAACACTCCCGCGTGTCCGAGGTAGCAGGTGAGGGCCATGCGGCCGGGCCAAGCGAGGGCGCGCAGCCAGGTTCCGCTCCCTCGTCGCAGGGCCCCCGTGAGGGCGGCGGCGTACCCGAGGCAGAGGAGCGTGGAGGCCGGGATGAAGATCCCCAGGGCCACCAGCCCACCAGGATTGGCGGGGCCCAGGGGACCCCGGACCGTGGCCAGGGTGGTGAGGAGGTTCAGCGGAAGGCCCAGCCCCAGGCCCCAGACGGCCACCCGCTTCAGGGTGCGATGGCCCTCCGGCGTGTCCCGCAGGAGTCCGAGCCGGGCCGTGAGGAGCCCCAGCAGGAACATGGCGAGGATGTGGGGCGAGATCAGAAGCGTGAGCGCGTAGTTCCCGGCAAGGTCCCGGAGGCGCTGGCGGAAGAGGACGGGGAAGGGACCCTCACGGTAGGCCTGGGTCATGACCCGGGCGCCTTCCTGGATCTGCTGGATCTGCGTCGCGGCGGCCTGCGCGACTTCCTGGGGCGCGGCTTGCGCTTTGAAGAACTGGCGGATCCCAGCCCCCAGGAAGAAGAGGGCGAGCACGGTCAGGAGCGCCATGATCCAGATGCGGAGCTTGCGATCGCTGGCCTGGGCGAAGCGCGGCAGGGCGAATCCGATCAGGGCGTACATGGCGAGGATGTCGCCTGGCCAAATGAAGATGCCGTGGGCTAAACCCAGGCCCAGCAACACCCACAGGCGCCGGCGGAAGCGGCGCGGGCCATCCTCGCTCCGGGCCCGGAAACGGTCCATCTGTACGGCGAACCCCAGGCCGAATAGGAAGGAGAAGAGGCAATAAAACTTTCCCTGGGCGAGCCAGAGCAGCCCCCCGAACACCCACGGCGAAGGGTGCTCGGCCAAGGGGCGCAGGAAGTGGAGGTCCATGGGCTGCGCGAAAAAGAGCATGTTCACGGAGAAGACGCCCAGCAGGGCGAAACCCCGCAGCACGTCCATGGCCTCGATCCGCTCCTGAGGCTCAGTGGGGTGCAGGGGCGCCAAGGGGACTCCGGGGGGATGGGCTATCCTACCGAGATGGAGGCGCCACGCAGGTCGCGGGAATCGGAAGCAGGGGGTGAAGCCCCGCCCACGGGTCGCTTCGCGCCGTCGCCCACCGGGATCCTGCACCTGGGGAATCTGCGGACGGCCCTGGCCTCCTGGCTCTCGGTCCGCGCCACGGGCGGTGGCTGGGTGCTGCGCGTGGAGGATGTGGATAGCCCCCGCTGTCATCCCGACCACGAGCGGCGGCAGTTGAGGGATTTGGAGCAGCTGGGCCTCACCTGGGAGGGCCCCATCCTCCGCCAATCCGCGCGCTCCGAAGCCTACCGGGAAGCCCTCGCGCAGCTGCATGCGGCGCATCGCCTCTACCCCTGTCACTGCACGCGCAAGGATCTGCAGGCCCTGGCCAGCGCGCCCCACCAGGAGGATGGGCTCCGCGCCTATCCCGGCCGGTGCCGAGCCCGGGCTTGGGAGGGCTTCGACGCAGCGCTCCGGTTCCGGCTCCCGGAGGGAACCGTGAGCTGGAGGGATCGCCTGCGGGGCCCCCAAGTGGATGACCCCGACACCCTGACGGGGGATCCCCTGCTGTTCCGGCGGGATGGGTGCTTCGCCTACCACCTGGCCGTGGTGGTGGATGATGGGGCCCAGGGCGTCACCGAAGTGGTGCGGGGGGCGGATCTCAGGTCCGTTACCGCCACGCAGATCCGGCTGCAGGAAGCGCTGGGCCTGACCCGGCCGGCCTACGCCCACCTGGGGATGGTCCTGGCGCCGGATGGCGCTCGCCTGGGCAAACGGGCCGGGGCCTTGGGCCTCGCGGAACTGAAGGGCCGGGGCGCGGATCGGGCGGCGATCCTCGGGTGGCTGGGCCACTCCCTGGGTTGCCTGGAGCGGCCGGAGCCCTGCGCGGCCGCGGACCTGATCCCCCGCTTCCGCTGGGACCGGGTTCCCCCCGGGGATTGCCGGGTGCCCGCCGAATGGGTCTGAATCCGTAAATAGGAAAGGACCCAGTCGCCCGGGTCCTCATCCACCACAGCCCGAGGGGCTGTTAGGCCATCGCGTTGACTTTCTCGGTATCCCTCCGGGATACGCGAGACAGCAAAAGGAAAGGACCCGGCACCCCGGGTCCTCACCACACGGCCAGGTGGCCGTTACGCCATCGCGTTCACTTTGAGGGTGAAGCGCGACTTGTGGCGGTTGGCGGCGTTCTTGTGGAGCACGCCCTTGCGCTCGGCGACGTCCACCACGCCCATGACGACGGGCAGGGCGGCGACAGCCTTCGTCTTGTCCCCGCTGGCCACGGCGGCCAGGAAGCTCTTGACGGCGCTCTTCATGCTGGAACGGCTCGCACGGTTGCGGAGGCGGGCCTCAGCATCGCGACGGGCCTTCTTGGCGGCAGACTTGTGATTGGCCATTGCTTGACTCCTGCTCCCGTTCGTACGGAAGCGTGAAGGGTTATCGTACCAAACCCACCGTTCGGGTCAAGGGGAAAAAGCAGGCTCCAGCACTGTTCCGGGCCTTCCATCCTCGCCCCCACCCAGGCAGACTGGTCGGAGGCGAATGCCTTCCAGGTTTGGGATTTGACATGGGAGGCTCCATCTCCGCGCGTGAAGCGCGCGGGAGGACCCTCCTGCAGGAGGGTTCGATCGATGGAGCGCATTCGCGAGGCTTTTCAAAGGGCGTTGACCGGGGCATTACCTCCCGGCGCGGACCTGACCCTCGAGCGCCCCAAGTCGGTGGAACTGGGCGACCTCGCCTACCCCTGCTTCCGGGCCGCCAAGGCTACGGGCAAGAACCCCGCCCAACTGGCCCAAGATCTGGCCGCCTCCCTGAAGGTGGATGGGGCCGAGCTCCTGGCTGCCGGTCCCTACCTCAACCTCCGCCTGACCGCCGAAACCCGCTCCCGCATCCTCGTGGGCAGCCTGCTCTCGGACCGTCCCTTCGGCGCCGCGCCCGCCTCGGGCCGCAAGGTCATCGTCGAGTACAGCTCCCCCAACATCGCCAAGCTCTTCACCATCGGGCACCTGCGCTCCACGATGATCGGCCACGGCATGGTGCAGGTGCATCGCTTCCTGGGCGACGAGGTCATCCGCCTCAACCACCTGGGCGACTGGGGCACCCAGTTCGGCACCCTGCTGGCGGCCTACAAGCTCTGGGCCGAAGGCCCGAATCCCGACCTCACGAAGGACTTTGAGTGGGCCGACGACGCTCCCGAGAAGCGGCGCAGTCCCCTCTTCCGCCTCTTCCAGCTCTACGTGCGCTTCCACGCCGAGCAGGAGAAGGATCCGGCCCTGCGGGATGACGCCCGTGGGTGGTTCCGAAAACTGGAGACGGGGGATGCCGAGGCCCGCCGCCTCTGGTCCTGGTTCCGGGAGATCTCGCTCGCCGAGTTCAAGCGCCTCTACGACCGCTTGGGCGTGGGCTTCGACACCTTCGAAGAGGGCGAGGCCTTCTATGAGGACCGCATGGCCGGCACCATCCAGGCCCTGGAGGCCGCGGGCCTGCTGATCGAAGGCGACAAGGGCGCCCGCATCGTGGATCTGGAAGACGTGGGCATCAAGACCCCCTGCATGGTGGTGAAGGCCGATGGCGGCTCCGTGTACGCCACCCGCGACCTGGCCACGGGCGTCTACCGCCGGGATCACTACCACTACGACAAGTGCGTCTACGTCATCGGCGGCGAGCAGATCCTCCACATGCAGCAGGTCTTCGCCGTGCTGAAGAAGCTGGATCCCGCCTGGTTCACGGACGGCAAGCTCGTTCACACCCCCTTCGGCCTCATCAAGCTGCCCGAAGGCAAGATGAGCACCCGCAAGGGCAACGTGATCTTCTTGGAGGACGTGCTGGACGAAGCCCGGGAGCGGGTGCTGGCCGTCATCGAGGAGAAGAACCCCGACCTGAAGGACAAGGCTGAAGTGGCCGAGGCCCTGGGCATGGGCGCCGTCGTCTTCTTCAACGCCATCAACGATCGCACCAAGGCCATCACCTTTGAGTGGGACCGCGTGGTGGCCCTCGATGGCGACACGGGCCCCTACGTGCAGTACGCCCACGCCCGCATCATGTCCGTGCTGCGCAAGGCCGGCGGCACCTGGGCTGCGCAAGCCACGCCCGGCGCCTTCGACGGCCGCCAGGGTCCCGTGGTGCCCTACGCGGCGGCGGAGCTGCCGGCTTCCGTGGTCGGACTCGACGCGCCTGAGGCCCAGGCCCTGCTCTTCGAGCTGGCCGGGTTGCCCAGTGCCTACCGCATGGCCCAGGAGCAGCTCCAGGCCACGCCCATCGCCCGGCAGCTGCTGGCGGTGGCCCGCGCCTTCAGCGGGTTCTACACGAACTGCCCGATCCTCAAGGAAGAGACGTCGCCCGCGGATCGCGACGCCCGCCTGGCCCTCTGCGTGGCCACGGCCCGCGCGCTGCGCCAGGGCCTCTTCCTGATGGGCATCCAGGCTCCAGACGAGATGTAGCTTCCAGTTAGTCCCATTGAATCCATGACGTTTTGCGGGGGTGCGTGATGACGAAGTATGTATTTGTGACCGGTGGGGTGTTGTCGAGCCTGGGCAAGGGCATCGCGGCGGCCTCCCTGGGCGCCCTGCTGGAGGCCCGCGGGCTGAAGGTCACCCTCATGAAGATGGATCCCTACCTCAACGTGGATCCCGGCACCATGAGCCCCTTCCAGCACGGCGAAGTGTTCGTCACCGATGACGGCGCCGAGACCGACCTCGACCTGGGCCACTACGAGCGCTTCACCAGCGTGCCCACGACGCAGAACCACACCATCACCACGGGCCGCATCTACAACACGGTGATCCAGAAGGAGCGCCGCGGCGACTACCTGGGCAAGACCGTGCAGGTGATCCCCCACATCACCGACGAGATCAAGGGCGTGATGAAGAAGGTCGCCAAGGACATGGACGTCGTGATCATCGAGATCGGCGGCACCGTGGGCGACATCGAGAGCCAGCCCTTCCTCGAGGCCATCCGCCAGTTCAAGCTCGAGGCGGGCCTGGGCAACGCCATCAACATGCACCTCACCTACGTGCCCTTCATCAAGACCGCAGGCGAGCTGAAATCCAAGCCCACCCAGCACAGCGTCAAAGAGCTGCGCGCCCTGGGCATCCAGCCCGACGTGCTCCTCTGCCGCGCCGAGCAGGAGATCCCCCGGGAGCTTAAGGACAAGATCGCCCTCTTCTGTTCCGTGACGCCCGACGCCGTGTTCAGTGCCAAGGATGCGAGCTCCATCTACGAAGTGCCCCTCCTCCTCCACGGGGAAGGCCTGGATGCCAAGGTGGCCCACCTCCTCGGGCTTCAGGAAAAGGCGCCGGACCTCAAGCCCTGGACGGACCTGCTCCACCGCATCCACAACCCCAAGGGCAGCGTGCGCATCGCCGTGGTGGGCAAGTACGTGGAGTTCAAGGAGAGCTACAAGAGCCTCATCGAGAGCCTGCACCACGCCGGTTACGGGCTCGAAACCCATGTGGACCTCAAGTGGGTGGAGGCCGAGGATCTGGAAGGCCACGATCCCGCCCCCTTCCTGAGCGATTGCCACGGCATCCTTGTGCCCGGCGGCTTTGGCGTGCGCGGCACCCGCGGCATGATCGAATCCATCCGCTACGCCCGCGAAAAGAAAATCCCCTTCTTCGGCATCTGCCTCGGCATGCAGATGGCGTCCGTGGAATATGCCCGCAACGTGGTGGGCCTCGAAGGCGCCGACAGTACCGAGTTCGATGACAACCCGAAGCACCGCGTGATCTTCAAGCTGCGCGAGCTGGTGGATGTGGAAGAGCTGGGCGGCACCATGCGCCTGGGTGCCTATCCCTGCACGCTGACCGCCGGAAGCCAGGCCCAGAAGGCCTACGGCAGCACCGACATCAGCGAGCGGCACCGCCACCGCTACGAGTTCAATCACGAATACCGCAAGGCGCTGGAAGAGAAGGGCCTCTCCTTCACGGGCATGAGCCCCGACGGCGTGTTCGTGGAGATCGTGGAAATCAAGGATCACCCCTACTACTTGGCCTGCCAGTTCCACCCCGAGTTCAAGAGCCGGCCCCTGGCCCCACACCCGCTCTTCACGGCCTTCGTGAAGGCCAGTGTCGAAAACGCCAAGTAGTAGCCACGACTGTCGCGAATTTTCGCGAATGGGATTAGCGTTCATTCGCGCCATTCGCGGTTCCAAGAGGTGCTTATGACCGCCCAACTCGACAAACTCAGCATCGATACCCTCCGCGTCCTGGCCATGGACGGCGTGCAGAAGGCCAATAGCGGCCACCCCGGCACCCCCATGGCTCTGAGCCCCGCGGCCTACGTGCTGTGGACGAAGTTCCTCAAGCACAACCCCAAGAACCCCCAGTGGTGGGATCGCGATCGCTTCGTGCTGAGCTGCGGCCACGCCTCCATGCTCATCTACGGCCTCCTACACCTTACGGGCTACGACCTGCCCCTGCAGGAGCTCGTGAACTTCCGGCAGTGGGGCTCCAAGACCCCCGGCCATCCCGAGGTGGGCCACACCCCCGGCGTGGAGACCACCACGGGTCCCCTGGGCCAGGGCATCGGCAACGCCGCGGGCATGGCCATCGCGGAGCGCTACCTCGCCGCGAAGTTCAACAAGCCCGGCCATGACATCGTCAACCACCGCACCTTCGCCTTCATCAGCGATGGCGATGTAATGGAGGGCGTGGGCATGGAAGGCGCCGCCATCGCGGGCCACCTGGGCCTGGAGAAGCTCGTCTGCCTCTGGGACGACAACCACATCACCATCGAAGGCGATACGCACCTGGCCTTCACGGAAGACGTGCCCGCCCGTTTCGAAGCCCTGGGCTGGCGCGTGATCACGGTGACCGACGGCGAAGATCTCGGCGCCCTGGAGCGGGCTTACACCGAGGCGCTGAAGCCCTGTGGCAAGCCCACCCTCATCGCCTGCCGCACCATCATCGGCTTCCCGGCCCCCACCCGCCAGGGCACGGCCAAGGCCCACGGCGAGCCCCTCGGCAAGGATGAAGTGGCTGCCACCAAGCAAATCCTGGGCTGGGATCCGGACTCTCAGTTCCACATCCCCGCCGAAGCCGCGGCGAACTGGGGCGCCTGCGTCGCCAAGGGCGCCGAGGCTGAAACGAAGTGGCGCACGCAGTTCCAGTCCTACGCCGCTTCCCACCCCGCCGAGGCCGCCGAGTTGGAGCGCTGGATGAAGGGCGACCTGGGCCTCGACTGGCTCAACGCGCTGCCCAATTTCACCGCCGATGACAAGATGGCCACCCGCGAAGCCAGCGGCAAGGTGATGAACGCCGTGGCCTCGCACCTGCCCTTCCTCGTGGGCGGCAGCGCGGACCTCGCGCCCTCCAACAACACCCACCTCAAGGGCGAGGCCTCCTTCAGCGCCCGCGAGGCGGGCCGCAACTTCCACTGGGGCGTGCGGGAACACGGCATGGGTGCCTGCCTCAACGGCATGAGCCTCCACGGCGGCCTGCGCGTCTACGGCGCCACTTTCCTCCAGTTCGCGGACTACATGCGTTCGAGCATCCGCCTCGCGGCGCTCATGAACCAGCCCGTGATCTACGTGTTCACCCACGACAGCATCGGCCTCGGCGAGGATGGCCCCACGCACCAGCCCGTGGAGCACGTCATGAGCCTCCGCCTCATCCCCAACCTCCAGGTTCTGCGCCCCGCCGACGCCCAGGAGACGGTGGAAGCCTGGAAGGCCGCCCTGCGGAAGACCGACGGCCCCACGGCCCTTATCCTCACCCGCCAGAAGCTCCCGAGCCTCAGCGTGGGCAAGGCCGAAGGTCTCCAGCAGGGCGCCTACATCCTGCAGGAAGCTTCCGCTGCCCCCCAGCTCATCCTCCTGGCCACGGGGTCGGAAGTGGCCCTGGCCGCCGACGCGCGCAAGGTCCTCGAAGCCGAAGGCATCCCCACCCGCCTCGTCTCCATGCCCTGCATGGAAACCTTCGCCGCCCAACCCAAGGCCGTGCGCGACGCCGTGCTGCCCCCCGCCGTGAAGGCCCGCGTGGCCATCGAAGCGGGTCGCAGCATGGGCTGGGAGCGCTGGACCGGAGATGAAGGCGTCATCGTCGGCCTCGACCACTTCGGCGCCTCCGCCCCGGCCGAGATCCTCTTCGAGAAGTTCGGCTTCAGCGTCGCCAATGTCGTGGCCAAGGCGAAGTCGGTTCTTTAAAGGAAAATCTCACCACGAAGGCACGAAGAAAGAAGAAGGCCACGAAGAATCTCCTTCGTGGCCTTCGCTCTTTTCGTGCCTTCGTGGCCAGATTTAACGCTTTGCGATCTCCACGTAATCCAGCTGCTCGGGACCCGTGTACTCCGCGGCGGGGCGGATGATGCGGTTGTGGCCGTGCTGCTCAAGGATGTGGGCCGTCCACCCGGCGATGCGGGACACGGCGAAGATCGGTGTGTACAGCTCGAAGGGGATGTTCATCTGGTAGTACATGGAGGCGCTGTAGAAATCGACGTTGGGGTAGAGGGGCTTTTCGCCGGCGAGGACGAGCTGCTCCAGCTTCACGCTCATGTCGAACCAGGTGCGGTTGCCCGTGGCGACGCCCACCTCTTCGCTGGTCTTCTCCAGGATCTTGGCTCGGGGGTCCTTGGTCTTGTACACGCGGTGGCCGAAGCCCATAACCTTGCGCTTGGCGGCGCGGGCGGCGGTGAGCCAGGGCTCCACCTTGTCGAGGCTGCCGATCTCCAGCAACGTGCGCATCACGCCCTCGTTGGCGCCGCCATGGAGGGGGCCCTTCAGGGCGCCGATGGCACCCACCACCGCGGAGTGCATGTCCGACAAGGTGGAGGCGATCTCGCGGGCCGTGAAGGTGGAGGCGTTGAACTCGTGGTCGGCGTGGAGGATGAGGCCCATGTCCATGGCCTTCACGAACAGCTCGGGCTGCTCCTTGCCGAACATCATGTAGAGGAAGTTGGCGGCGTGGCTGAGGTCGGGGCGGGGGGCGATGGGCTCGGCGCCGATGCTGATGCGGTAGATGGCGGCCACGAGCGTGGGGAACTGGGCCGTGAGGCGCAGGGCCTTGGCCACTTCGCTGGCGCGGCTGCAGTCATCGCCATCCACCTCGAAGATGCCCATCATGCTCACGGCCGTGCGCAGGTGGTTCATGGGGTGGCCCTGGCGGGGCAGGGTCTTCAGCGTGTTGATGACGCCCACGGGCACCTGGCGGTGGAAGCGCAGTTCCGCGTCGAAGGCATCCAACTCCGCCTGGTTCGGGAGCTTCTCGTGCCACAGGAGGTAGACGGTCTCTTCGAAGCTGCCCTTCACCAGATCGGCCACGTCGTAGCCGCGGTAGACCAGGCGGCCCAACTTGCCGTCGATGAAACAGATGGACGTGGTGCCCGCGACGATGTCCTCGAGCCCTTCCTTGAACACCAACTTGTCTGCCATGTGGCCCTCAGCTGCAAAGATTTCCAAAACCTACCTAGCTTATCCTTGGGTTTGCCGGACCCGGAGTCCGGAATTCCTGCCTCACCACTGAACTTCGACCACTCCCGGGGGATCCATGAACTTCGTCAGCCTGGCCGCATGGGCGCAGACCACTCCCCAGGACCATCGCACCGGGCCCGACTGGGGCTTCGTGGCCGTGGTGGTGGGGCTCGTCTTCGCCGCCATCCAGGCCCATCGCTTTTGGCGGCAGACCATCCGGCTCGAGGACCAGCTGGAGGCCCTGAAGAAGGATCTGGCCTTCACCCTGGAGCGCTACCGGGAGGCCTTCAAATCCCTGGAGCATCCGGTGGCGTTCGTGGAGCGCACCTCGGGGCTCGTGGCCGAGGCGAGCCCGGCCTGGAAGGCCCAGGGGCTGCCCGAAGTGGGCCGCCGCATCGGCGCCGGGGATGAAGCCCTGCAGGATCTTTGGGCGGCCCTGCCGGCCCCGGCCGCGGATGGCACCGTGGCGGAGCCCATGGCCATCCGGCTGCAGGGGCGCGCCTTCGAGGCCCGATCCCTCACCGGGGCCAGCCTGGGCATGATCCTCGTCCAGCCGAAATGAGTCGCACCGGAGCGGCAGTGCTCGCCCTGGCCTCGCTGGGCTTGGGCGCCCAGGACACGCCCCGGTCCAATCGGGTGGCCTGGCTCGCGATCCTGCCGGAGCCGCTGCCCGATGGCCGGAACCGCCTGGCCCTGGAAGCCACGAGCCAGTTCCTGCGCCGGGATCGCAGCCTCACCGAGGATGGCCGCACCCGCGCTCACCTGGATGGCGAGGAGTGGCAACTCACCTCGGACGTGGCCTGGCCCCTGGCCGGGGGCTTCCTGAACCTCCGCAGCCGCGTGGTGCGCCGCTCGGGGGGCGTGGCCGATCAGGTCTTCTCCTCCTGGCACGCGCTCCTTTCCACCCCCACCGGGGGCCGGGAGCAGGTGCCCAAATACCAGATCCTCTACCGTCTGGAACGGGATGGCCGGGTGGTGGCCCAGCTCGATCGCCCGCGCACCCAACTGCTGGATCTGGACCTGGCCTGGGTCCGTCCCTTCGGGTCCGAGACACGGGGGGCTCGCCTGGGGGTGTCGGTGCAGTTGCCCAACGGGAAGGCGACGGATTTCAGTGGCAGCGGTGGGACGGACCTCACGGTGGGGGGTGCGGCCTGGACGACTTCCGGGGACTTCAAGTTCCACGGCCAGGCCGAGCACCTCTGGGTGGGCCTCCCGCAGCACTCCGAATGGCGGACGGTCATGGGGCAGCGGAGCCTGAACCGGGCCTGGGCGGGCCTGGGTTACCAGGGTCAGGGTTCGGGCCTGGTCTCGGGGCTGGGACTGGACCTCACCTGGGCCTGGATGGAGAGCCCCTACCGCACGGGCCTGGCCCGCATGGATCGCAGCGCGTTGCAGCAGCACTGGACCTTCAGCCACACGGCCCTGCCCCGCTGGCGCTTCGGCTTCAGCGAGGAGGGCGGCAGCTACCTGGCCCCGGATCTGACGGTCTTCGTGGGATACCGGTTCGGCGCCCGGTAGACTGGTGGTTTCGGGGCCGAGCGGCCCCTGGAGTGAGCCATGCAGGACAACCAGTACCGTGCGATCCGCCTTGAGAAGCTCGAAAAGCTGAAGGCCCTGGGCGTCGATCCCTATCCTGCCAAAGCCCACGTCACCACCCGCATCGAAGATCTGGTGGCCGCCCACGCCGAAACGTCCGGCGAGGCCTTCGAGGCCCAGCCCGTGAAGGCCGCCGTCATGGGCCGCCTCACCGCCTACCGCGACAGCGGGAAGACCTGCTTCCTCAACCTCTCCGAGAACGGCGGCAAGCTGCAGGTGTACCTGCGCAAGGATGGCCTTACCGAGACCGATTGGGCCGTGGTGGGCCTTCTGGATCTGGGCGACTTCATCGCCGTTTCCGGCACCATGATGCGCACCCGCACCGGCGAGCTCACCCTCAAGGCCGAATCCGTGCAGTTCCTCACCAAGGCCCTGCTACCTCTGCCTGAGAAGTGGCACGGCCTGCAGGACAAGGAGCAGCGTTACCGCCAGCGGTACCTGGATCTCATCTCCAACCCCGACGTGCTCACCACCATGCGCCAGCGCAGCCGCATGCTTTCGGCCGTGCGCCGCTTCATGGAGGGACGCAACTTCCTGGAAGTGGAAACGCCCATGATGCAGCCCATCCCGGGCGGCGCCACGGCGCGTCCCTTCGTCACGCACCACAACGCCCTCGACATGCCCCTCTACCTCCGCATCGCGCCGGAACTGTACCTCAAGCGCCTCATCGTGGGCGGCTTCGAGAAGGTGTTCGAGATCAACCGCAATTTCCGCAATGAAGGTCTTAGCGTCCGCCACAATCCCGAATTCACGATGATGGAGAGCTACGCCGCTGGCGAGGACCTTCGCGACGTAATGACCATGGTGGAGGATCTGTTCCACATGGTGGCCACGGAGGTCTTCGGCGCCGAATCCCTGCCCTGGGGCGTGGACGAGGCCGGGGAGCCCAGACTCATCAGCTACGCGAAGCCCTTCCGCCGCCTCACGATGCGCGATGCCATCGCTGAGTTCGGCCACATCGACCGTGCCAAGTTGGAAGACCCCGCCGAGATCCGCAAGGTGGCCCAGGGCGCGCATTTGGAGGACACGAGCCGCAAGAGCCCCGGTGCCCTCATCGGCGAACTCTTCGAGCACTACGCCGAGAAGCAGCTTTGGCACCCCACCTTCATCACCGAGCACCCCGTGGAGCTGTCCCCGCTGACCAAGAGCCTGCCCGACGTCCCCGGCTACGTGGATCGCTTCGAACTCTTCGTGGGCGGCATGGAGCTGGCCAACGCCTACTCGGAATTGAACGATCCCATCGTACAGCTGGAGCGCTTCCTGGATCAGGCCAAGGAGCGGGAGGGCGGCAACGATGAGGCCATGCACCTGGACGAGGACTTCATCACCTCCCTGGAGCACGGTTTCCCCCCCAGCGGCGGCCTGGGCGTGGGCATGGACCGCATGGCCATGCTCATGACCAACAGCCCCAGCATCCGGGACGTGGTGTTGTTCCCCCTCATGCGGCCCCTGAAGGTGGCCGAGGCGGCGGAGGAAGCCGAGGGCTGAGGCCCTGGCATTTCCAGGCAAAAGGGGCCGGATTTTCGGCCCCTTTTGCTTGGATGGAATGAAGTCCTACTGCCCCCGCTTGGCCCACTCTTCGTCGAGCCAGCTCTGCATGGCCATGCGGGCCACGGCGTCCATGTCCATGAATTGGATGCCCATGCCCACCTGTTCCATGCGCTCCATGCCCGCGGTGCCGCCCAGGGTGTAGGCCACCTGGCATTGGATGGGGGCCTTGGGCAGGTCCGGGTGGAGGAGCTGCAGGTCGACCAGGGCCACGCCCCGCTCGAAGTGCCGGGCGTCCCGGAAGGGCACCAGGGTGAAGCACCCCCCGTAGCTCAAATTAAGGAGGGGGGCCTCCAGGGTGCGGCCCTGGACCACGAAACGGATGGCGTACCCGGGACCAAGGGCGAGGCGCCGGGCGTCTTTCCGTTGGTCGGTGCTCATGGGTGCTCCAATTTCAGGGCTATGGGATCGGTAGGAGACAGGATAGACTGGTTTTCCGCATTTTGCGGTCTAACCCAATGGGGGACAGGGCGCCATTTCGATGATGGCCCTGGTGGCGAAGATCGCCACCTAACCCGGGCGGGGAACGCGGACAACCCGCTGATCGCAACCAGAACTGGAGATCCCATGGAAGTCCTCCTCATCGAGAACGTGAACAAGCTCGGCATCCGCGGCGACGTGGTCAACGTGAAGGACGGCTACGCCCGTAACTTCCTCCTCCCCCGCAAGCTGGCCCTCCCCGTGACCGCGGGCAACAAGCGCCAGATCGAGCTGGAGAAGGAGCGCGCCCAGAAGCTCCGCGCCAAGGAGCTGGCCGAGGCCAACGAACTGAAGGCCAAGCTTGAGGCCGTGAAGCTCGAAATCGGCAAGAAGGCCGGCGAGAGCGGCACCCTCTTCGGCTCCGTGACCAACGCCGATGTTGCCGAGATGCTGAAGGCCAAGGGCTTCACCATCGACCGCCACAGCATAAGCCTGCCCCACGTGAAGGAAGCCGGTTCCTACGCTGTGGAAGTGCGCGTCTACGCGGGCGTCCAGGCCAAGCTGACCCTCGAGGTCCAGGCTATCGCCGAGTAATCCCCTTTCCCGACCGCGCCCCAGTCCGGGGCGCGGCTGGGCCTTTTCATCGGGACGCGGGTCGCAGCCCCCGCGTGGGGCGTCCCGTGCCCATCCCCAGGAGCCATCCATGACCAAGACCGCCTCCAAGCCGGACACCCTTTCCATCGCCGAGCTGGCCGCCAGCCTCGCCGAGGGCCAGGACCTATCCAAGGCCCGCGCCAAGGCCATCATCGACACCCTGCGCGACCACGTCGTCGAGACCCTCCTCACGGGCAACCGTGTGAGCCTCTTCGGCCTGGGCACCTTCGAAGTGCGCGCCACCAAGGCCAAGATGGGCCGCAACCCCAAGACCGGCGAGAAGATTGAGATCCCCGCTGGCCGCAAGGTCGTCTTCAAGGTCGCCAAGGGCCTCAAGGACCAGATGTAACGCAATCTCCTGTTGTGAGCCTTTCGCTCGCAGGCAAGACGATCAAAGCCGCCCTTCGGGGCGGCTTTCGTCTTCAAGGTCGCCACCATCCGACCGCAGCGAAGCGAAGGGAGGATAGGACGGAATCCGCGAAGCGGGTTCCGCCCCGGAGGGGTGAGGGCCAGAGGCCCGAATCAAGGGCCTCAAGGACCAGATGTAATTCACCGAAGCCTTCGGGCATCGGAATGAGGCCGCCTTCGGGCGGCCTCATTGCTTCTTGGGGGGAACCGACGCTTCGACAAGCACCGCCCCAACCTCCCATTGATTTTGGTTACATCCGGCCCGGGGGACGTCGGCCCGGCCTAGAATGGAGCCTTACGCGGAGCCGCCATGTCCCTCGCCATCTCGAAGGTCCCCACCCCTGTGAATGAGCCGGTGAAGGGCTACCTGCCCGGCAGCCCCGAGCGCGCGAGCCTCAAGGCCAAGCTGGCGGAGATGTCCGCCACGAAGACCGAGATGCCGATGATCATCAACGGCCACGAGGTGCACACGGGCAAGTTGGGCCAGTCCGTGATGCCCCACAACCACCGGCACGTGTTGGGCGACTTCCACATGGGCGGCGAGGTGGAGGTGAAGCAGGCCATCCATGGCGCCATGCACGCCCACAAGGAATGGGCCAACCTGCCCTGGGAGGCCCGGGCCTCGGTGTTCCTGAAAGCGGCGGATCTGCTCCAGGGCCCCTGGCGCGACACCCTCAACGCCGCCACGATGCTCGGCCAATCCAAGACCTGCCACCAGGCGGAGATCGACAGCGCCTGCGAGCTGGTGGACTTCTTCCGCTTCAACGTCGCCTACTACGAGCAGCTCATGAAGGAGCAGCCCCAGTCCGCGCCGGGCATGTGGAACCGCCTGGAGCACCGCCCCTTGGAGGGCTTCGTCTTCGCGGTGACGCCCTTCAACTTCACCTCCATCGCCGGCAACCTGCCCACGGCGCCCGCGCTGTGCGGCAACACGGTGATCTGGAAGCCCGCGTCGTCCTCCGTCTACTCCGCCTACTGGCTCATGAAGTTGTTCCAGGCCGCGGGCCTGCCGGACGGCGTCATCAACCTGGTGGTCGGCAGCGGCAGCGCCATCGGCAACCCCGTGCTGGCCGACAGCCACCTGGCGGGCATCCATTTCACGGGTTCCACGGGCGTCTTCAATGAGATGTGGAAGACCGTGGGTAACAACATGTCCCACTACAAGGGCTACCCCCGCATCGTCGGCGAGACCGGTGGCAAGGACTTCATCTTCGCCCACCCCAGCGCCGACCCGAAGGCCCTTGTCACCGCCATCGTGCGCGGCGCCTACGAGTACCAGGGGCAGAAGTGCTCCGCCGCCAGCCGCGCCTACATCCCCTCCAACATTTGGCCCAAGATCAAGGACGAACTGATCTCCCTCATCGACGGCCTCAAGATGGGCGACGTGGCGGACTTCTCGAACTTCATGGGCGCCGTCATCGATGCCGCCTCCTTCAAGACCCAGAAGGCCGCCATCGACGCCGCCAAACTGAGCTCCGACGCCAAGATCCTCGCGGGCGGTACCTATGACGACAGCGTGGGCTACTTCGTGCGTCCCACCCTCATCGAGGCCATGACGCCCAAGTACCAGACCATGTGCGACGAACTCTTCGGCCCCGTGATGACCGTGCACGTCTACGACGAGCACCACTGGAAGGACATGCTGACCACGCTGGACCACACGAGCCCCTACGCCCTCACCGGCGCCGTGTTCGCCCAGGATCGCTACGCCATCCAGGTCATGACCGAAGCCCTGCGCTACAGCGCCGGCAATTTCTACATCAACGACAAGCCCACGGGCGCCGTGGTCGGCCAGCAGCCCTTCGGCGGGGCCCGCGCCAGCGGCACCAACGACAAGGCCGGGTCGATCTTGAACCTCTTGCGATGGATCAGCCCCCGCACCATCAAGGAGACCTTCGTGCCTCCCACGGATCACCGCTACGGGTTCATGCAGGGCGAGTAGGTTCTACATTTTTGGAGAAAGGGCCGGGCCGCCGAAGGGCGCCCGGCCCTTTGTCTGCAGGGGTAGTCGTTAATTCGAGATTCAGAAGTCCTGTTCTTGCGGGCCACGGCCCGGCAAAAACCGACCGAGGTTGGTCTTGCATTTGAGATACTTGGAAACCGCATTCGAGGCACCCATGAGTTCTTCCAATCAGACGCCGCTCTTCCCCCTGCGGAAGGGCGTCCACACCCGGCAGGCCCACGTGGATCTGCCTGCGGGCACCTTCGAGGATGAGCATGGCCGCCAAGGCTTCTTCGGCCGGGTGAGCCACCTCTACCACGTGAATCCGCCCACCAACTGGACCCGCATCGAGGGCCCCTGCATTCCCCACAGCTACAACCTGAACCTGCTCTTCCCGGGCATGGCGAAGGAGGGGGACGAGGCGACCCAGGAACAGCGCGAAGCCGCGATCCGCGCCTCCATGTTCGGCTCCCACGAGGCCGCCTTCGGCCCCGTGTGCTTCCTCCACAACAATGATGTGGCCCTTCACTTCGTGGCGCCCACGACCATGGACTTTTTCTACCGCAACGGGGATGGCGACGACGTCTACTACATCCACTTCGGCGGCGGCCGCCTGGAGACGGATTTCGGCGTGTTGGATTATCGCGAAGGCGATTACCTGGTCATCCCCCGGGGCACCACCTACCGCTTTCTGCCCAATGACGAGGTCCAGCGGTACCTGCTCATCGAGAGCTTCAGCGAAGTCACCATCCCGGATCGCAACCAGTTGGGCCCCAACGCCATCTTCGATCCCGCCATGATCGACACGCCGGAACCCGTGCCCTACGAGCGCGGTGAGGGCCGCGAGTGGGCCGTGCATATCAAGCGCGAGAACCAGATCACGAAGGTGTACTACCCCTTCAATCCGCTGGACGTGGTGGGCTGGAAGGGCGACCTCACCGTGTGGCGCATCAACATCATGGACATCCGCCCCGTGATCAGCCACCGCTACCACCTGCCGCCCTCGGCCCACAGCACCTTCCTGGCGCGGAACTTCGTCATCTGCTCCTTCGTGCCCCGCCCCTTCGAGGAAGAGGAGGGCGCCATGCGCGTGCCCTTCTACCACCGCAACATCGACTACGACGAGGTGCTCTTCTACTCCAAGGGCGAGTTCTTCAGCCGCGATGGCATCGGCGCGGGCATGGTCACCTGGCATCCCATTGGCATCCACCACGGGCCACACCCGAGCGCCATCCCCAAGAGCCGCCTGAAGGACCGCACCAACGAGGTGGCCGTGATGGTGGATACCTACAACTACCTCAAGCCCACCCCGGCCGCCGGCCTTGTGGAGAACCTGAACTACTGGGCCAGCTGGAAGTAGCAATTCCCTTCATGAAAAAGGCCCGGCGTTGCCGGGCCTATTTCGTTCCATGCGGCGTTCAGCGCTGGCGACCGGCTTCGGTATAGCGGGGGAAGGGCGGCAGCGCGGGCTTCGCGGCGGGCTTCCGCTTGAGCTCATCCAGGAGGATGGCCACGGCCTTCTCCAACTGCGTGTCGCGGCCCTGGCGCCAGGCGGCGGGGTCCAGTTCCACTTCCACATCCGGGGCCACGCCGGCGTTCTCCACCTCCCACTTGCCATCCAAGGTGTAGAAGGCGACGCGGGGAGCGGTGACGGAGCCGCCGTCCATCAGGTTGGGGTAGTCGTAGATGCCCACGAGGCCGCCCCAGGTGCGCTTGCCCACGAGGGGGCCGAGGCCCGCCTGGCGGAAGTACCAGGGCAGGGCGTCTCCGCCGGAGCCAGCGTACTCGTTGATGAGCATGGCCTTGGGCCCGAAGATGGCGGAGACCGGCGTGGTGAAGGGCTCGCCCTCGCGGGTGTGCCAGGCGTTGTAGGGCTTCCGGTTCAGCACGTCGATGAAGTAGTTGGCCGCGGTGCCACCGCCGTTGTAGCGCTCATCGAGAAGTACGCCCTCCCGGCCCACCTGCGCGTAGAAGTAGCGGTTGAAGCTCACGTAGCCATCCCCGGCGGTGTTGGGCAGGTAGACGTAGGCGAGGCGGCCGCCGCTGAGCTTGTCCACGGCGCGGCGGTTGTCCTCCACCCAGGCCCGGTGTCGCAGGGCCATCTCACTGGCGAGGGTCACCACGGAAACCGACCGGGCGCCCTGGCCATCGGCGGTGGGCCCCACCTTCAGTTTCACGGTGCGCCCCACCTTGCCTACGAGGAGGGCGTAGGGATCCGCGCTGGCCTTGACCTCCTGGCCATCGATCTCCAGAAGGAATTCACCGGCCTTCACGGTGGTGCCGGGCTGGGTGAGGGGGGCTTTCAACTCGGGGTTCCAGGCTTCGCCATCGAAGACGCGGCTGAAGCGGAAGCGCCCCTGCTCGGGAGTGAGGTCGGCGCCCAGGAGGCCCGTGCCGAGGCGGGGGCCGCCATTCACGTCGCCCCCGCCGATGTAGAGGTGACCCACGCTCATGACCCCCATGGCCTCCTGCAGGAGGTAGGTGAGATCGTCGCGGTTGGCCACGGCCTTGAGGTAGGGGGCGTAGCGGGCTTCGGTGGCCTTGAGGTCGACGCCGTGGTGGCCGGGGTCGTAGAAGAAATCCCGCTGCAGGCGGAAGGCCTCATGGAACATCTGGGCCCACTCGGCCCGGGGATCCACCCACACCTCGGCGGCCAGCTTCAACTTCGCGTCGCCGGGCTTGTCCGCGGGGGCGATGCCCCAGGTGCCACCCTTGCGCACCAACGCCTTCTCGCCCTTGGCGGCGAGGACGTAGGCCTGGAGGCCATCGCCCAGTTGGTCCGCCTTGCGGGTTTTGAAATCGAACTTGTGCAGGCTCATCCCGGCTTCCTCATCATCCTCCCCGGCCTGGGCAGGGGCGGCGAGGAGGTAGAGGCTCCCCGCCTTGGCGCTTTGCAGGGAGGTGTAGTTGCGGGCGGGCATGGGGAGGGCGAGCACCCGCTGGGCGAGCCCTTCGGGATCGATGGTGGTAGCGGGGTTTCCGCCCTTCTTGGCGTCGTCCTTGGGTTCTTCCTTGGCCTTCTCCTCATCGCTCTCCGGCGCGAGGGGCGAGGGCTGGTCCTTGCCCAGCACCATCACGTAGACGTGGCGGCTGGTGGCGAAGGGGAAGCTGGCCATGTCGAGCCATCCCGCCCGGGCACCGGAATCCGTGCTGGCGGTGAAGGAGAGGAGTTTGCCGTCGGCGTCGAAGGCGGGGAAGCGCGCATCGCTGAGGCCATCGGTGAGCTGCAGCACCTTCCCGGTGCCACTGTTCCAGGCGAAGAGGGCGTGAAGGTGGTTCTTCAGTTCCCGGGCATAGGCCAGCCACTGGCCATCGGAGGACCAAGCCAGATCCCAGCTGCGCCAGGGCTTCTCGTAGGGGGCGGTGTCCACCTTGGTGGAATTGCCTGAAGTCAGATCGAGCACCCACAGGTTGAGGCGCTTGTCGGTGTAGGCGATGCGTTTGGTATCCGGGGACCAGGTAGGCCCGTAGTAGAAGGAAGGCGCCGCCCCCAAGGCGAAGCGTTTCACGGCGCCTTCGCCATCGGCGGCCTGCACGTGCATTTGGTACTCGCCGCTGGCATCGCTGAGCCAGGCGATCTGCTTCCCATCCGGGGACCAGGCGGGATCGCGATCGGCCACGCCTTGGCTGCGGGAGAGGTTGCGCACATCGCCCTTTTCCGCGGGCACCGTGAGGATTTCGCCGCGGGCTTCCACTACGGCGCGGGCGCCACTGGGGCTGATGGCGGCGGAATGGATGGCCGGCCCCGTCAGGGGCACCGCCTTGGGGCGCGTGCTCGGCAAGTCGCTGGTGAGGGTGACGGCCAGGGGCTTGGCCTGCCCGGTGGCGAACTCGAAGACGTGGAGGCTACCGAAGCGTTCGAACACGAGGCCGCCGGGGCCCATGGAGGCGTGCTTGAGATCCAATCCCTTGCCCAGGGGCACGGGGGCCACGGCCTTGGTTTTCACGTCATAGGTGTAGAGCTCCACGGGGCCCTGGCGGTCCGAGAGGAAGTAGATGCGGTCACCGGCCCACTGGGCCTGGAAATCATTGGCCCCGGTGTGGGGGATCTTCTCCGTGGCGCCCGTTTTGAGGTCGGCGATCCAAAGGCAGGAGGCCTGGCCGCCGCGGTAGTGCTTCCAGATGGTGAAGGGGCGGGGCAGGGGCTCGTAGACCATGCGCTGGCCATCCGGCGAGTAGCTGCCGGCGGTGGCCATGGGCAGTTCCACGGGGGTGGCGGGGCCGCCCTCCTTGGGCACGGTGAAGAGGCGGGTGCCCCGGGCGAAGTTGTGGCGGTTGCTGCGGAAGAGGATGCGGGTGCCATCCGGGGTCCACCCCACGGCCTCATCGGCGGCGGGATGGTGGGTGAGGCGGCGGGGTTCGCCCCCACCTGCGGGGATGACGAAGACATCGGGATTGCCGTCGTAGCTGCCCGTGAAGGCGATCCACTGGCCATCGGGGCTGAACCAGGGATCCGTCTCCACGCCCGCGTGGGTGGTGAGGCGCCGGGCCTCGCCCCCCTTCCGGGGCACGGACCACAGATCGCCGCCGTAAGCGAAGGCCACGGCCTCCTGGCTGAGGGTGGGCTTGCGGTAGAGGGTGGCCTCACCGGCCAGGGCGACCACGGAGGTCAGCAGGAGCAAGGCGAGGGGATGGCGCTGGATCATGGTCACCTCGGGAAGGGGAACTCACTATACGGGGATCGGGGCCGCCCGTTGAGACCTCTGGGGTGGAGGGCTTGGTAGGCTGGGGGAGGAGGTGGCCATGGGTCTGTGGGGCCGCGCGTTGGAGTTCAAGGATCTGCTGGGCAAATTGCCCTGGGAGAAGGTGCAGCACCTGGTGTTGGTGCTCCTGACCTGCCTGGCGGTGCTCTGGGGCATGAAGCTCGTGGCGAAGGCCGTGCGCAAGGCTGTGGACGATGGCAATGACGACGTAACCACCGAGGCCGAGCGTCGGGCCGAAACCTTGGGCGCGGTGCTCATGAACGCCGCCCGCGTGGTGGTGGCCATCTTCTTCATCCTGATGACGCTCTCTGAATTCGGCGTGAACATCGGGCCCCTCATCGCCGGTGCCTCCGTGGCCGGCGTGGCCGTGGGCTTCGGCGCCCAGGCCTTGGTGAAGGACGTCATCAGCGGCTTCTTCATGCTCATGGAGAACGCCTACGGCGTGGGCGACATCATCAGCGTGGACGACAAGCACGTGGGCACCGTGGAGCGCCTCACCCTGCGGGTGACGCAGCTGCGCGACTCCGAAGGCAAGGCCCACTACCTGCCCAATGGTTCCATCACGCGGGTGGTGGTGCTCAGCAAGGAATTCGCCCGGGCCCTTGTGGATGTGGAGGTGGGTTATGACACCGATCCCGACCAGGTTTTCGACGTGCTGAAGGCCATCGGCCTCGCCCTCAAGGCCGATATGCCGGATGCAGTGCTCGAGCCCACAGAAGTGAAGGGTGTGGAAACGCTCGGTGCCAGCGGGTTCAGCGTGCGCACCCTCACCAAGGTGGCGCCGGGCAAGCAGTGGGAAGTGGCCCGGGAACTCCGGAAGCGCATCCTGCTGGGCTTCCGGGTCTCCGGCATCGAGATCCCCTACCCGCAGCGGGTGGTGCACCACCGCCAGGGAGACGCGGGGATTTCGCTGGAAACCGGCGAGTAGCTCAGGGCTTCACGAAGCCCGGCCCGCGCAGCACCTGGCCCGGCCGGGCCGGGGTGAGTTTGCCGCCGTCCACCACCAGCACGCCGTTCACCGCGACGTAGGGGAGGCCCACGCTGTACTGCGCGGGCGCTTCGTAGGTGGCGCGGGCGCCCACGGTGGCGGGATCGAAGAGCACGAGGTCTGCGGCGAAGCCCTCCTTGAGCAGGCCGCGATCCTTCAACCCTGCGGCCTGGGCGGGGAAGGAGGTCATCTTGCGGATGGCCTCCTCCAGGCTGAGGACCTTCTGCTCCCGCACGTAGTAGCCCAGGATGCGGGGAGCGGAGCCCCAGCCGCGGGGGTGCGAAGTCTCTCCGGCGTAGGGGCCATCCACCCCCTTGGCGGGGGAATCCGTGCAGAAGGCGACGAGGGGATGGGCCAGGGCGCAGCGCACGTCGGCTTCCTGCATGATGGCGATGATGCAGCCCGCGTTGGCGCGGTCTTCAAGGACGATGTCCATCACCAGGTCGCGAGGATTCTTCTTTTCGACTTTGGCGATGTCGGCGAGGGTGAAGCCTTCGTAGGCCTTCAACTTCGGATTGAGTACCTCGGCCACCATCACCCCGGCGGCCCCTCCGGCGCCGAGCCACTGGTTCTCCCAGTCCCTGCTCTCCCGGGCCATGTCCGCCTTCACGCGCTTCCGCTGAACGGGATCCGCGAGGCGTTTCAGCAGGGCCTCGCGACCGCCCTCCCGCACCCAAGGCGGCAGGCAGGCATCCAGGGGATTGGCGGCGCGATCCCAGGGGTACTGGTTGGCGGACACATCGAGCCCCCGGGCCCGGGCCGCCTCGAATTTCCGGAGGATCTCGGGCATGCGCCCGAACTGGGGCCGGTAGGCGGTTTTGAGGTGCCACACCTGGGTGCGGACCTGGGCTTCCTGCGCGATGCGGAAGACCTCCTCAAGGCTCGCGTCGATGCGCGCGGATTCGGAACGTTGATGGGTGAAGTATGCGCCGCCGTAGCGGGCCGCCACCTTCGCCAGGGCGATGAGTTCCTCCGTGGAGGCATAGAGGTTGGGGAGGTACTGGAGGGAGGAGGACACGCCCAGGGCGCCATCGCGCATGGCCTCATCGGCCAGGGCTTCCATGCGCGCCAGCTCTGGGGCCGTGGCGGGGCGGTTCGTCTCGCCCACCACGAGGTTGCGCAGGGTGCCGGAGCCCACGAAGGTGGCGAGATTGAGGGCCGTGCCCCGCCGCTCCAGGGTGGCGAAGTAACCCGCGAGGGTTCGCCAATCGGGAGTGACTCCGTACTTTTGATAGAGGTCCTGGCCCTCGGCGAGCAGGCGATCATTCAAGGGGGCGATGCTGTCGCCTTCGCCCGTGACTTCGGTGGTGATGCCCTGGGTGACCTTCGACGCGGCACGGGGGTCCACGAGCAGGTTGAACTCCGACTGACCCAGCAGATCGATGAAGCCCGGGGCCACCACGAGGCCCGTGGCGTCGATCTCCCGCTTGGCGGGCTGTCCCTTCAACGCGCCGATGGCGACGATACGTCCCTTGCGGACGCCGACATCCGCCCGGAACCACGGCGCCCCGGTGCCATCCACCACGCGGCCACCCCGAATGAGGAGGTCGAAGGGTGCCGGCTCCGGGCGCTGGGTTGGGGACTGGGCATCGAGCGATGCAAAAACTGCCAATGCACAGCTCAATAGAAGTTCCGACACGCGCATGGAGGCCTCGGGGACTGAACGTTCAGCCTAGCTTCCTCCCCTGGGGCGAACTGCAGGAAAATCACGGCCACCGTGACGAACATCTGACGATCTTTCGTCATCCTAGGGGAGTCGCCCGCAAGGGTTGGCAAGGCCGGAAGGGAAGAGCGGAAAGCCCGACGGCGGGCGGAGGGTCGCAAGGCCCTCCGTTTTTTTTAGGCGGTCGCGGGGTGCCCGCTCGCCCGATCTTCCGCTTGGCGCGCGAGGGCTCGTTCGGCCTCGTTGGCGTGGGTGGCATCCCAGGCTTGGAGCTTCGGGTCCATGACGTGCCGGAACACGGGGGGCACGAGCGTGAGCAGGATCATTCCCATGTAGCCCGTGGGCAGGGTGGGGGCCTCGGGCAGGGGGCGTAGCCGCCAGAAGGGCTTGCTGCCTTCGGCGTGATGGTCGCTGTGCCGCGTGAGGTTGTAGAGCACGGTGCTGCTCATCCACGCGTTGCTGTTCCAACTGTGGCGGGGCTCCACCTTGGCGCCGGGCATGCGCACCAGGCCGTAGTGCTCCACGAAATTGACGGTCTCAAGCACCGCCTTGCCCAGGATGCCCGAGGCCACGAAGAAGGCGACCGCACGTGGGCCGCCGAGACTCCCGGCGGCACCCATGAGCGCGAGGGTCATCAGTTGCCCGCGCAGCCAGCGGTTGTGGCGGCTCCAGGTGGGGTGCCCTTTGCGGGCGAGGCGCTTGGCCTCCAGCGCCCAGGCCGAGGCCAGCTGCTGGAAGGTGCTGCGGAGGATGAAGGCGTACACGCTTTCGCCCCGACGGGCCGTGGCGGGATCTTCGAAGGTGGCCACCCGGGCGTGGTGGCCGTGCACGTGTTCGATGGAGAAGGTGGTGTCGAAGGTGAAGGCCAGCATCCACCGCCCCCACAGCAGGTCGAACGCGCTGCGGGTGCGGTGGGTGAGTTCATGGCCCACGTTGGTGCCGGCCGAGGCCGTGATGAGCCCGCACCCGAGCCACGCGGCCACCCACTGCAGGGGCGTGGTGGCGGCTCGGGCCGCGAGTAGATCGAAGCCCGTGGTTCGATGCACGAAGGCCGCGAGGTGCAGCCCGTCGCCCTGCCCGGCCATCCACCAAAGGGTGCCGTTCATGAGCAGCAGCAGGGGGAGCGTGAGGTAGAGCCAGGTGTTCAGCACCCAGGGCCTGGGCGCCTCGAAGGTGGAGGTTTCCTGGGGGCCCACGAGGTCCAGGAAGACCACGAGCCCCCCGCTCAGCGCGAGGGGTGCCCACATCCAGGCACCGCCGTGCGCGAAGCGCAGGGTGGCCACCAGGAGCAGCAGCGTCATCAGGCCGAAGCGCAGGTGGTGCATGGGATCCTCGATTTAATGACAATGATGTCAAAATAGTTTAGACTCAACCTCAACGTCGTCAACCCCAGCCGCCGAGCTTCCATGGCCACCCACGCCGCCCGCAAGCAGGACACCCGTGACCGCCTCTTGCAGGCGGGCATCGAGGTGTTCACCACCCTGGGCCTCGAGGCCGCCAGCGCCCGGGACCTCGTGAAGGCCAGCGGCCTCGCCCAGGGGTCCTTCTACAACCACTTCCGCACGAAGGAAGACGTCTTCGATGCGCTGGTGGAGCCCCTGGTGCTGGAAGTGTGCGTGGCCGTCGCCGCCGCTCATCGCGAAGCTGCCACCGCGGAAGCCTTCATCCGCGACGGCTTCCGCGCTTACTTGAGCGTAATCGCCGCGCACCCCGGTGCCCTCCCGCTCATCGAGCGGAACCTCGGCCGCTTCCGCGCCCACATCGAAGGCTCACCCACGTTGCACGGTTTGGTGGACGACATCCGCGCCAACCTGGATAGCCGTCAGGCGCAGGGGATGTTCCGAGCCTTCGACGCCGAGTGGATGGCCTGGTCCATGGTGAGCACGGCCGTGGAAGTGGTGCTGCAGGCGGATCGCAGGGGGCGCTTGGATCTGGGTGCGGTGACGGAATTTCTCGTGGCCCTCTTCCTGCCCGCGGTGAAGCCCTCCTGATTGCAGATCAGGAGCGGAAGTAGGGCACGGACAGAAAGAGCACTTGCTGCAGCACCAGCGCGCCGAGCAGCAGGAGGTAGGGGGCTCGCACCTTGCCGGTGCGGTGGTCGTCCCACACCAAAGTCAGCACCACGAGCTCCGTCAAGGCGTAGCTCCCATGAAAGGCCACCTCAAAAGAGTGGATGCCGGAAAAGAGCCTAGGGAGCAACCGGGCAAGCGCAGGTGGCAGCACCAGCAGGGCGGTGGTGGCCATGAACCGGGCGTGCAGGGACACCTGTTTCCGGAAATGGAGGGCGAGGCCGTAAGCCGCAGCGAACGCGAAGATCGAGATCAGGTCCACCACGGCCAGTTGCACACCGAAGGTTCGATTGAATCCGCCACGGCTCAGCAACATGGCCCGCATCACCAGGACACCTGAAAGGAGGAAGGCGGCGACGAGCATCAGGGACAGTCGACCCACCGTTCGGTGTAGGGCAACCTTCCCGCTGCGGATCAACCAGGCCTGGAGGATCAGCAACACCATCCAGCCCGTCGCGGTCAGGCCATGGAGGTGATGCACGACATCGGTGCTTCCGAGCACCGAGAAGTAGGATGGAAAGAATCCCGCCACCGTGACCAAGAAGGCCAAGGCGAAATAGAGGTGGGCCCGCCGATACATGGTGTTAAGCATTCGGGAGGAAGCGGGGTGTCAGCACTTGGCCATTCACTTTCCGTTCCTCGAGGACGAGGAAGGTTCCGCCTTGGCTGATCGCGTTGCAGGGGCCATCTTGGACATCCATGGAGAACTCCTTCTGACGCTCGATGATGACGGATGGAGGGTCTGGCGGTGGCACGCCTTCTCGGGCCCCCGGACCCTCAGGTGCTGGGGCACCCAGCGCAGGTCGGAACCCGTTGAAGCCGGGAGATCTTCACCTGGGGCTTCGGGGCGAAGAAGAATTGATGCTCCCCGTAGACGACTCCGACACACAGGGCGCCAAAGACGAAGAGCTTCAACTCAGCCCAGCGGTCCTCGCCCCACTCGCCTCGGAGGAGGGAAATCCAATCCGGGGTGAACCAGAAGCGAAGGCAGTCGAAGAAGGAACCCCAATCGCCGAATAGGAGGGCTCCAAGGCCGAGATAGACCGGGGTGTTCACCACGGCGAGGAGCACCCAACGGGTGGTGGCTTCATCCATGAAGGCCTCCAAGGAAGGGGTGAGGGCTCAGCCCCGGATCCGAAGCCCCACCAATCGCCAAGCTTCGGCGAGGTCTTCCCCTCGCAGCGCCGCCTGCAGGGCACGTTCCAGCCCCACGGCATCGGCGGGATCGCCGGCCATCGGGGTCGCGGTGGAGAGGTCGGGAAGGTCGGCGCTGTTGGCGAGCCGGCCGAGGTCGTTGGCGGTGAGGATGTGGCTCTGCTTGAGCACGGGGGGCAGGGCGTCCCAGCCGATGGGGCGGCCGGCGGGCTTGGCGATTTCGAAGAGGGCGTCGCCGAAGGCGCGGGTGTAATAGGCGCCGCCGTTGCGGCCCACCTGATCGAGGCGGGCGGGGTCGGGCAGGTCGCCCTTCATGAGCTCTTCGTTCACGTGGAAGCAGATCACTTCGCCGATGAGCATGAGGCCCGACCCGGGGCCCGTGCCCAGCTCGATCTCCCGGTGCAGTTTGCACTCCATCTGGAAGGGGCTTTCGGCCACCAACGCGGCCTTCACGAAGCGCGCCTCCAGCGGCGTGAAGCCGGACTTGAGGAACTCATCCACTCCATCGCCATACTCGGCGCTGGCCACGTTCATCTGCTGCACCATGGCGTGGCTCACGGTGGCGATGACGAATTCGCCCGTGGCGGTGGCGTTGAGGTAGGTGTGCTTCACCGTGCCATCGCGTCCGCGCCGGTTCGGCGCGAAGGCCACCATGGGCGGGTTGGAGCCGAAGGCGTTGAAGAAGCTGAAGGGGGCGAGGTTCCGCACGCCCTGGGCATCCACCGTGGAGGCGAAGGCGATGGGTCGGGGGGCGACTCCAGCACAGAGCCAGGCGTTGGTCTGGATGGGGTTCAGGTCGGCGGAGAGGACGGTCTTGAAGGTCATCGGGAAAGTGTACGCTCCAGGGCGGGAGGCCCCTAAACCGCGTACGAAGGACCTCGTAACACCCGGCAGACTCTCAGGAGATCACATGCGCCCTCAGGCTCTCGCATTGCTTTTCCCCGCCTTGGTACTTGCGGGCCAAAACCCAGGCACCCGCCTGCAGAAGGGTGAGAGCTTCGCGCTCATTCACGGTGCCAACACGATTTCCTTTGGCGAAGGGGAGGAGGGACAGCCCGGGCGATACGCCGGAAATGGGTTCTGGTTCCGCAAAGGAGGGAAGGCCTACCTCGTGACGGATAAGGCCATCGTGGCCGCCGCGAAGGCCGCCACGGAACCTGTAAGCCGACTCGGCGCGGCCCAGGGGAAGGTGGGGGGTGAGCAGGGGAAACTCGGGGGTCGGCAGGGCCAGCTCGGAGCGGAGCAGGGTCGCCTGGGGGCTCAGATGGCGAGTGCCTCCTCGGGCGAAAGGGAGGCGTTGGCCTCGCAAATGAAGGCCCTGGCCGAGAAGCAGACGGCCTTGGGCCATGAGCAGGAGGCCCTCGGGGCTGGGCAAAGGGAGTTGGGACGCCAGCAGGAGGCGGCCTCTGAAACGGCGATTCTGAAATTGCGCGCCCTGCGGGAAGAGGCCTTGGTCAAGGGACTGGCCAAGGCGCTCTGAGCCCGCGGCGCGGGCGTCATTCAGCGGATGAGCTGCCCGCCTTTAACGACTAGGGTCACGTCGCGAAGCGCCCTGAGATCTCGTGTGGGATCCGCCGCCAACGCCACGAGGTCGGCCCAGTGGCCGGGCTCCAGGCTGCCCACTTCGGACTCCATGCCCAGCAGGTCCGCGGCGCGGATCGTGGCGGCTTGGAGGGCCTGCATGGGGGTCATGCCGTGGGCGGCCATGAGCTCCAGCTCCCTCGCCAAGGGGCGATCCCAGGGGAAGGCCCCGGCGTCACTGCCATTGACGATGCGCACGCCGACTTTCACGCCCAGGGCGAAGGCGCGGTTCAAGCGCTCGGGCAATTCCCGCGTGTAGACCCCGCCCCGCGTGGGGGCTACGAATTCCATGGCCGCCAGCGTGGGACACCAGGCGGTGCCCTGGGCCAGGGCGCGTTTCAGCAGCGCCTCGTCGAAGCCGCTGCCGTGCTCGATGGAATCGAACCCCGCCGTGAGCGCCGCGTCGATGCCATCCCACCCGTGGGCATGGGCCGAGGTGCGCTTGCCGAGGCGCTTGGCTTCGGCGATGAAGGCCGCCAGTTCCTCGGCGGAATAGTTGAGGGAGGAGCGCAGCCGCCCATCGGGCCCCAGGCGCTGGCCGCGGTCCACGTAGACCTTGATCCAATCGGCGCCAAAGCGCACCTGCTCCCGCACACCCTTGCGGATCTCCGCCACGCCATCCACCACCTGCACGCCACTGGGCAGGTGCTGTTCCCAGGCGGGGCTGAGCACCGGATAGGTGCCCGTGGCGCTGAAGGCGAGGTCGGCCACCTGCAGGCGCGGGCCGGGCACCACGCCCGCCGTGATGGCGCGCTTCAGGTCGGAATCCGCGTGCCCGGCGCCTTCGGTGCCCAAATCGCGCAGGGTGGTGAAGCCCTGCTGGAGGGCGGCCCGGGCGGCGGCGGCGGCGCGGAGGGTGCGGTAGGGCACGCTCTCCCGGAGGATCTGCCCCTCATAGGCGGCCGCGTTGGCGTTGCCCTGGAGGAAGAGGTGCGTGTGGGCATCGATGAGCCCCGGGATCACCCAGCGGGTGGAGAGATCCAGATCCGGGGCGCCCTCCTGGGCATTCCAGGGGTGCAGCGACGCGATGCGGCCATCGGCCCCAACCCGGAGGGCCTGATCCGCGAGCCAGGTGCCCCGCCGGGTGTCGAGCAGGTGCCCAACCCGCAGCAGCTGGGGCGTCTGAGCGGAAAGGAGGCCGCACATCCATAGGCTCAACAGCAATCGCACCGGACCTCCTTGTGACGTTGCGCAATAGTGCCCCGGATTGCAATGAAACGGGGGCCCCGGGGGTTGAGGGATCCCAGCCCCGGTCCGAAGAACCAAAGTCAGGTCGTGTTCAGATGCCGGTTTCCCGAAAACTCTTCCCCGCGGCGGGCTCGGGCCTGATGGCCTTCGTCTGGCCCCGGGCCTTGCTGTGGACCGGGCTGCTGGCGGCCCTGGGGGTCCTGGGCGCGCTGGGGATGGGCCTGGAGCAGCGGCGACTGGCCCTGAAGCAGATCCGGGCCTCCTACCTGAAGGACCTCGCCTATCGGGCCTGGGTGGCGGACCGGGGGGGCGTCTACGTGCCGATGGATGGCCAGACCGAGCCCAACCCCTTCCTCGCCCATGTACCGGACCGGGATGTGGTGACCACCTCCGGGAAGCGCCTCACCCTCGTGAATCCCGCGTATCTGACGCGGATGGTGCATGACCGGGGCAAGGACGTGCTGGGGCTCACCGCCAAGATCACGGGCCTGAACCCGCTGCGCGCGGGCAATGCCCCGGATGCGTGGGAAGCAGCGGCGATCAGGAGGATCGGAGCCACGGGTGGGGAAGAGGTTTCGGACGTGCAGACGAAGGACGGCCGCACCTACCTGCGTTTCTTGGGCGCGCTGCGCGTGCAGGAGGGGTGCCTCAATTGCCATGGCGCGCAGGGGTACCAAGTGGGAGAGGTCCGGGGCGGCCTGAGCCTCTCCATGCCCCTGGAGCCGCTCTTCCAGGTGGGTCGGCTCCCGGGTCTGGCGGCGATGCTGACGGGTCTGCTGGGGCTCTGGGCCGTAGGTATGGCGGGCCTCCTCGCCTGGGGTCATCACTGGGTCTCCCTGGCGCGGCTCGAGGCGACCACCGAAGCGGATCGCATCGGCGCGGAGCAGTACCGGTCGATCCTTCAGACCACGGTGGATGGGTTCCTGCACTTGGATGCCACCGGGCGCATCCTGGACGTCAACGAGGGCTACCTCCACCTCTCGGGGTTCACGCGCGAGGAGATCCTGCACTTGCGGATCCAGCAGTTGGAGGCCGAGCCCCGGGAAGGGGATACCGCGGAGTTCAGTCGCCGGAACCTGGCGGAGAAGGGGGAGCGGCGCGTCACCCGCCACCGGGCCAAGGATGGCCGCGTCTGGATCGTGGAAGCGAGCCTCACGCCCGTGGAGGGGGGGCGCACCTGGGTGGCGATGCTGCGGGACATGACCGGTGAATACCAGGCACGGCAAGCCCTGGAGGATAGCGAGCAGCGGCTGCTCAACGCCCAGCGCATCGCCCACATCGGATTCTGGGAACAGGAGCTGGAGTCGGATCGCCTGATCTGCTCCCGGGAGACCTTCCGGATCCTGGGCCTGGAACCGAGACCTGAGGGCATCATCCGGGGCGATGAGATGTACGCGCTCATCCACCCGGACGACGCGGTGCGCATGGAGGGCCTCTTCCAGAAGCCCACCGCGGGAACCTCGCCCTTCTGCGGGGAGATGCGCATCCTCCGTCCCGATGGCTCGGTGCGCTGCATCCAAACCCAGGCGGAGATCTTCCTGGGCCGGGGAGGGCAGGGGCTGCGCCTCATCCGGACCCTGTTCGACGTCACCGAGCAGCGCGAGGCGGAGGCGGAAAAGCACCGGCTGGAACGGGAGGTGCAGCACAGCCAGAAGCTGGAGAGCCTGGGCAGTTTGGCCGGGGGCGTGGCCCACGACATGAACAACGTGCTGGGGGCCATCTTCATGGTGGCGAGCGGGCTCCAGGAACAGCGCCCGGAGGATGCCTCCCTCATGAAATCCATGGAGCTCCTCATGAGCGCGGCGGGTCGGGGGCGGGACCTCGTGCGGAGCCTCACGGAGTTCGCGCGCAAGGGCGTGGAGGAGCCCACCCATGTGGATCTGAACCAGCTCGTGCAGCGGGAGGTGGAACTGCTGAAGCGGACCACGCTCCAGAAGGTGGAACTGGTGGCGGAGATGGCGCCGGACCTGCCGGGTGTGCTGGGGGATGCCAGTTCCCTGGCCAACGCCCTGATGAACCTGTGCGTGAATTCCCTGGATGCCATGCCCGAGGGCGGCCGGTTGCGCCTCGCCACCCGCGCCCTGGAGGATGGGCGGGTGGAACTGCAGGTGGAGGATTCGGGGCTCGGCATGTCCCCCGAAGTGCTGCAGCGGGCCACGGAGCCCTTCTTCACCACCAAGGCTCAGGGCAAGGGCACGGGGCTGGGGCTCGCCATGGTCTATGGCGTGGCCAAGGCCCACGGGGGCACGCTCGACATCCAGAGCCGACAGGGCCTGGGCACCAGGATCACCCTCCGCCTGCCGGGCGTGGGGGGGATGCCGATCACCGCCGCCCCATCCACCGAGCCCCAGGCGCCCTTCCGGCCCTTGAGGGTGCTCGTGGTGGACGATGACGACCTCATCCGGAACACGGTGCCGACGATGCTCCAGCGACTGGGCCACACCGTGGAGGGCGTGGCCTCGGGCCTCGAGGCCATTCGGCGGCTGGAGCGCGGGCGGGCCGTCGACGTGGTGATCCTGGACATGAACATGCCCGGGCTCACGGGGCTGGAGACCTTGGCCCGGATTCGCCTCCTCGACTCGGATCTGCCCGTGATCATTTCCTCGGGCTACGTGGAGGGGGAGACGGAAGCCCTGCTCATGAGCGATCCCGCCGTGAGCTTCCTTGCCAAGCCCTACACCCTCGCGGACCTGCGGAAGCGCCTGGAGCGGCGGCAGGGGACCCCGCCACCGCCCCCGGCGAACCCTACCTGACGCCGAGCAGTTCCACTTCGAACAGGAGCGTGGCGCCCGGGGGAATGACGCCGCCGGCGCCCCGTTCGCCGTAGCCGAGGTGGGAGGGGATGGTGAGCTTGCGCTTGCCGCCCACCTTCATGCCGGCCACGCCCTGATCCCAACCGGCGATGACCTGGCCCGCGCCGAGGTGGAAGGTGAAGGGCTCCTGGCGATCCACGGAGGAATCGAACTTGCGGCCGTCCATGAGCCAGCCCGTGTAGTGGACGTTGACCATCTGGCCCGCTTTGGCTTCGGCGCCTTGGCCGATCTGGAGGTCTTCGATCTGGAGCTGGGTCATGGCAGGGGTCCTTTCGCGATGGCAGGCGAGGGTGGTGAACAGAAGGGGCAGCAGGAGGAGGCGGCGCATCAGCCCAGCTTGCCGCTGTGATCCATGAGCCGGGGGCCCATGCTGACCAGCTCCGGGGGCAGGGTGGGACCGGCCACCTTCACGATGCGGTGGGCCAGGGTGCCCAGGCCATCGATGGTCATCACCACCTCATCGCCCTCGTGGAGCCAGAGGTTCTCGACGACCTTGGACCCGTTGAGTTCCAGGAGGCAGCCCGTTCCCACGGTGCCGCTGCCGATGACCTCGCCGGGGTTCACGGCGATGCCGTAGGCGGTGCGCTGCAGGATCTGGGCGAAGGTCCAGTTCATGGTGTTGGTGTTGCCCTCGCTGAGCAGCTTGCCGTTCACGGTGGCCGTCATGCGGGCGTTGAGCACCTCGCCTTGGGGTTCCCGCGCCAGATCCAGCTCGTCCTTGGTGACGAGCCAGGGGCCCAGGGAGGTGGCGAAGTCCTTGCCCTTGCAGGGACCTAAGGAGAGCTTCATCTCCTCCATCTGGAGCATGCGGGCGCTCCAGTCGTTCATGATCATGTAGCCGAAGATGGCCGCGTCGGCCTCCTCCAGGCTGGGATTGCGCAGGGCACGGCCCGTAACGATGGCAACTTCCAGTTCGTAATCCAGGCGCGTGAGGTGGTGCTCCTGTACTTCGAGGACGCCGGGGCCCGTGACGGCCTGGTGATTGGTGAAGTAGGCCACGGGGAAGAGGTCGAACTCGGGAATCATCTCCAGGCCGCGGTTGCGGCGGGCGGTCATCACGTGCTGGCGGAAGGCGTAGCCATCGCGCATGGAGATGGGGCGGGGCACGGGGGCCAGCAGGGTCACCTTGGCCAGGGGCACCTGGGCGGCGGCCGGGGCGGAGGCCTCCAGGGCTCGGGCCAGGGGCATGAGTTCATCCTGGTTCCGGATGAGGGTGAGCATGTCCACCGCGAGTCGGGATTCCGCCGCGTGGAAATCGAGGATCGCTCCGGACGGGAGCACGCATCCGATGCGTTCGGATCCATCGCGCAGGAAGGTCACCAGCTTCATGTCAAACCCCTCTTGGACCCTCCAGTCTATCCAAAGGGGGCGGAGGGCCAAGAACCCCGCTTCCTGGGCAGCCCCGGGCCCAAAAAAAGCGCCCGGGGGAACCGGGCGCTTTGGGGGGAGCGGAACAGCCTAGAACGTGAAGCGGGCGCCGATCTGCATCTGGCGGTTGAAGTCCAGGTTGCTCTGCACGATGGGCTGACCGTAGTTGGGAGCGTTCTGCACGTTCTGGATGGAGCTCACGTTGTAGTGGTTGAAGACGTTGAACACGTCCAGCATCACCTCCAGGGCGGCCTTCTTCTCGAAGCGGAAGGTGCGGCTCAAGCGCAGATCCACGTTCTTGGAGAAGGGCAGCGTCTCGGAGTTGCGGGCCACGCCATTGGGACGATCGGCGGCGGGGGCGCCACCGTCGAAGTTGCCCCAGGGGCGGCCGCCCACGATGCCGTAGTCGTTATCGACGCCGGTGAACTGGGAGTATGGACGGCCCGAGGCGAAGCGGCCGATGAGGGAGATCACCCAGTCCTTGGTGAAGGCGTTGTTGTACCCCTTCGTGTTGTAGACGAGGCTGGCCAGGATGCGATGGCGCTGGTCCTGGTTGGAGGTGCCCATCTCATCCTTGGGATCGAAGGTGTTGCGGGGGGTCACGTCCGTCACCCAATCGGTGTAGTTGTCCTCGGTCTTGCTCCAGGTGTAGCTGAAGGAGAGGGAGAGGCGATCCTGCATCTGCCAGGCGGTGCCCAGGGAGACGGAGGTGTGCTTGCTCTCGCCGCTGCCGTCATAGCGGTGCACGGCGGCGTAGCGGGTGTCCACGCGGCGGGTGGGGAGCTGGCCCGGGGCCCCGAAGGCCGGGTTGGGGACCGCGGCGTTCACGTCGCGGACGTTCAGGAAGTTGGAGCCTTTCACGTGAACGGCATCCAGGGTGAAGCGCAGGTTCGGGCGTGGGGTGATCTCCCAGCCGAGGTTGGCCTGCTTGGTGAGGGGCATCTCGTACTTGCCGGGCAGGAGGATGCCCTTCTTGTTGGCGGAGGTGGGCACCGAGGCGTAGTCGAGGTAGCGGTGGTTGGGCTGGGCCCAGCTGTACCAAGGGGAGGGGGCGCCGCTGATGGTCTCGAGGGGAGTCTGGATGACGGTGACGAGGTCCCGGCCGTTGTTGAGGTAGACGGCGGAGTAGGGGCCCAGCTGGGTGCGGCCGCTGAAGTGGCCATAGCCGCCGTAGATGCGGTTGGAGGCGCTGACCTGCCAGTTGAAGGCGAGGCGCGGGCTCACGCGGGAGCTGCTCCAGTCGCGCTGGGTCTTGAAGAGGGGCGCGGACTCGTAGGTCTTGCCGTTGGCGCCGGTGGCCCCGGTGGAAGTGGGGATGGCGTTCAGGGTGAAGGAGGTCAGCTGGCTGGCGCCGCCGGCTTCCAGGGCGTCGTAATCCGGCGCGTCGTTGAACTTGGGCAGCTCTTCCTTGTCGTAGCGCAGGCCCACCTTCAGGGAGAACGAGGGGGTGAGCTGCCAATCGTCTTGGAGGAAGGCGCTGTAGTACTTGGCCTTGTAGTTCAGGTAGTAGTCGCCGAAGCCCTGGACGAACGCGAAGGGCAGGCCGGGCTGGCCGTTGAAGGGGTTCAGGGCCGGGGTGGAGTTCCCGGTGGTGGGGTTCACGCCCACGCCGGTGAAGGCCTGGAGGCCGTTGGCGATGGCCACGGTGGGGCTGATGTTGCCGAGGGCCTGGAAGCGGTACACGCCGGCGAACTGGAGGGGCAGGGTGCCTTCCAGATGCGTCTGCATGAGGTCGATGCCGGCCTTCAGGGTGTGGGAGCCCACGAAGAAGGTCGTGGTGTCCACCAGCTCGATGTTGTTCTCCTTGCGGAGCTGGGGGAGGAAGCGCTGGGTGCCCACGGTGCCGTAGCCCTGGAGGGAGAGGTAGGGGCTGTGGGTGTCATCCAGGCTGAGGAGGCTGTGGTCGCGGTTGCTGTAGAGCATCCGGAAGTCGTTCACGAAGGTAGAGGAGGCCGTCCAGGTGTTGCCGAGGCTCAGGCTGCTGTCCTTGATCTCGCGGGCGCCGCCGGAGCTGCGATCCATCTGGCCACTCCAGGGGAGCTGGTTCTCGTTCATCTCCTTGGCCTGGCTGTAGCGCAGGTTCCAACGGCTGTTGTCGGACTGCACCCAGTCCAACTTCACGATGCCGGTGGTGTAGTTCTCGTTGTAGCCCTGGGCGCCGCTGGTGACGGTGATGCCCGTGGCGGTGTTGATGGCGGCGAAGAGATCCACGGGCTGGGCGTTGGTGCCGATGGTGTAGTTCTGGCCGATGGTGATGCGGTTCGAGTCGTCGCGGTTGAAGCGCTCCACGGACACGAAGTAGAAGAGCTTGTCCTTCACGAGGGGGCCGCCCACCGTCGCGCCGAACTGGGTCTGCTTGAAGTCGGAGGTGGTGGAGCCCGCGAGGGGGCGCTTGGCCTCCATGGAGCTGTTGCGGAAGAAGTAGAAGGCGCTGCCGCTGAACTCGTTGCCGCCGCTCTTGGTGACGATGTTCAGGGTGCCGCCCGCGGCCCGGCCGTATTCGGCCGAGAACCCGTTGGCCACCACCACGAACTCCTGGATGGCGTCCTGGCTGAACGTGGTGCGGGTGGAACCCACGCTCACGTCGTTGTTGTCGAGACCATCCACCATGATGTTGTTGGAGCGGGCGTTCTGGCCGGAGAAGGAGAGGCCCGAGCTGGAGGCGGCGCCGCCCTGACTCGTGGGGCCGTTGTCCTTGGCCACCTGGGGGGTGGTGAGGGAGAAGGCCGTGAAGTCGCGGCGGTTGATGGGGAGATTGGTGATGAAGTTGTTGTCGATGGTGGCGCTCACCGTGGTGCGCGTGGGATCGACGACGGTGGCTTCACCGGTGATCTCCACCGTGGCCTGGGCTTCCACGGGGCTCAGATCCACGGGCAGATCCGTGGTCTGGCCCAGGCGGAGCTGGAGGCTGCTGATCTTCTTGGAGCTCATGCCCTTGGCTTCCACCAGGAGGGTGTAGGAGCCGGGGGGCAGCAGGCGGAAAGCGAAGGCGCCGTTGCCATCGGTGCTGATGGTGCGGCTCTGGTTGGTGCTGTCCTGGGTGAGGCGGACGCTGGCGCCGGGCACCACGGTGCCATTGGCGAGCCGTACGGTGCCCTTCAGGTCGGAGGTGGTGACGCCCGTGCTCTGGGCCGCGAGGCTCAGGCTGATGGACGAAAGGGCGAGCAGCCCGAGGGATCGCGATGAGGCGCGGAAAGCCATAGTGGGGCTCCGTGGTTTGAAGTTGACGCAGCAGGAGTGAAAGTGGATCGAGGTTAGTGGGAATCGCGAGGCACCGCAAGGATTCCCAGCGGGCGGGGTGGCTACCCAAGGTCAGGAATACCAGGCGCTTGGAGCGAGTTCTAAGCTGGGGCCAGGGAGGTCCCATGACCGCGCTCAAGCATGCCGTGGTGCTCATCACGGGGGCGGCCAGCGGCATCGGGCGTCTCATGGCCCTGGAGGCCGGGGCCCGCGGGGCGAAGGTGGCGCTCCTGGATCGGGATGAGGCGGGGCTCCAGCGATTGAAGGCCGAACTTGAGGGACGGGGCCAGATTGCGGATACCTTTCCCTGCGACCTTCGGGATCGGGCCGCGATCAAGGCTTCTATTGCGAGGGTGGAGGCCACCTTCGGGGCCCTGGACGTGCTCATCAACAATGCGGGCGTGGTGGGGGGTCAGCCGCTGTTGGAATCTTCGGAAGAATCCATCGAGCTCACCTTCCAGGTGAACGCCCTCGCCCCGATCTGGGCTGCCCGCGCCGCGCTGCCTGGCATGATCGCCCGGGGGCGGGGCCACGTGGTCACCATCGCCTCCGCTGGCGGCCTCGTGGGCACCACCCGGCTGGTGGACTACTGCGCGTCCAAATTCGCCGCCGTGGGCTTCCATGACGCGCTGCGGGCGGAGCTGCGGCGGCTCGGCCACCCCATCCGCACCACCGTGGTCTGCCCCTTCTACATCCGCACGGGGATGTTCGAAGGGGTGAAGACCCGCTTGCCTTGGTTGTTGCCGATCCTCCAACCGGAAGATGTGGCCGCGCGGGTGATCCGGGCGGTGGAGCGGGATCACCCCCGGGTGCTCATGCCCTGGGCCGTGCACCTGGTGAACCCCTTGCGGATCCTCCCCGTGCCCTGGTTCGACAGGCTCATGCGCTGGCTGGGCGTGAGCATGAGCATGGATGATTTCAAAGGGCGCTAACGGCCCAGTCTCCCCATCGACATGGCTGGGGGCTTCCTTCGAGGAATTACAGGCCCTTCAGCAGGTCCAGGATCTGTTCGCCAGCGAATTCAATGCGCGCGGGTGCAGTCCCAAGTGGGGGCAGCAGATAGAGGCAATCGCCCATGGGGCGCAGCAGGAGGCCATGCTCCAGGGCCTGCCGATGCAGGCGCCAGCCGACACGGGCCTGGGCGGGGTGCGGCTCACCCGTGGCGGGATCCACCACTTGGCAGGCGCCGATGGCGCCCAGCACGCGGGCCCGACGCACGGCCGGATGCTGGGCGAGGGCGCTGAAAACCTCCGTCAACGTGCTGGAGAGCGCTTGGCTCCGGGCGAGCACGGGCTCCTCGTCAAAGAGGGCGAGGCTGGCGTTCGCCACGGCGCAGGCGGTGGGATTGGCCGTGTAGCTGTGGCCGTGGAGGAAGGCGCGGCCCGAGGTCCAATCGCCGAGGAAGCATTCGTAGATCGCCTCCGTGGCCCAGGTGAGAGATAGGGGCAAGGTGCCGCCCGTGAGGCCCTTGGAGAGGCAGAGGAGATCCGGCTGGACCCCCGCGTGCTCCAGGGCGAGGAAGGTGCCCGTGCGACCGAAGCCCGTGGCCACTTCATCGAGGATGAGCAGCACCCCGTGGGCATCGCACTGGGTGCGGATCTCCTGCAGGAGCTCCGGCGGCCACATGCGCATGCCGCCGGCGCACTGGATGAGGGGCTCCGCAATGAAGGCGGCGAGGTGGTCGCCGTGGCTGCGGAAGAAGCGCCGCACCTCGGCGCGGGCCGCATCCAGTTGCGCGGGCCACTGGGAGAGGTCGGCGTTCAGCTCCCGGCGCGGATCCTCGGGCACGTCCAGGCGATCACAGGCCAACAACAATGGCCGGAAGAGGCCCGTGAACCAGTTGTCCAGCTCCCCCACGCCCACGGCACCCAGGGTGTCGCCGTGATAACCGCCCCGCAGGGCGCCGAAGCGTGACCGATCCTTTTCGCCGCGCTGCAGTTGGCATTGGAAGGCCATCTTGAGGGCCACTTCCACGGCGGTGCTGCCGTTGTCGCTGAAGAAGCAGCGGGTGAGGTTGGCGGGCAGCCGCGGCTTCAATCGCGCGATGAGTTCCAGGGCCGGCTCGTGGGTGAAGCCCGCGAACATCACGTGATCGAGGCGGGACATTTGTCGTTCCGCGGCGGTCACCAACTTGGGGTGGCCGTGGCCGTGGAGGCAGGTCCACCAGCTGCTGATGCCATCCAGGATGCGATCGCCATTGGCCAGCAGCAGATCCGAGCCTTCGGCGCCGATGATGGGCGCGGGCGGCGAGGCCATGGCCTCCTGCATCTGCGTGAAGGGATGCCAAGCGTGGGCAAGGTCGAAGGCGCTGCGGTCGGACCAGTCGGGGGGCAGCAGCGAGGCGGTCATGACGGGGCGTTCTCCAGGAGGTGGACGGGAAAGGGCAGCAACTCGGCGAGGATGGCCACGTTCTCGGGAGCCGCATCTTCGCTTTGATCGGCGCCGGGATTCACGATGAGGGCCTCCACGCGCCAGCCGCGCAGCATCAAGGCCTCGGCGCTGAGCAAGCTGTGGTTCAGGGTGCCCAAACCACCCCGGGCCACGAGCACGCAGGGCCACTGCAGGTCCGTGGCCCAGCTGAGGAAATGGTGGCGCTCCCACAGGGGCACCATGAGGCCGCCCACGCCTTCGAGGAGGAGGCGACCCTCCCAGGGGCGGCGCGTCCAGGCGAGGGCGTCCGTCAGATCCAGTTCGCGCCCTTCAGCCCGGGCTGCCGCGAGGGGCGCGAGCGGGGCCTGGAGGATGGTGTGGCTCTCCACGGTGATGTTCGGCCCGGCCACCACGCAGGCATCGGCCCCGGGATCCTCCAGGGAGGCGACCCCGCTTTGGAAGGGCTTCCGGTAGGTGACGGGGCCGGTCTTCGCCCACGCCCGGGCGAGGCCCGCCGACACAAAGGTCTTCCCGACGTTGGTGTCCGTGCCGAGCACCCAGAGGGGGGAAGGCAGTCGCCCGGCCAGCTCGGCCAGGGTCATGGCGTTTCGCCGGCCAGGGCCGCGCGCCGCTCCAAGGTGAGTTCCCGGAGCGGATCCTGGAGGGCCTGGATGAGGGCGTCCAGTTCCAGCTCATGGAGGTGGGCGCCGGTGGTGAAGCGGATGCGGGCGCTGCCGGCGGGCACGGTGGGTGGGCGCACGGCGCGGGCATCGAAGCCTCGGGCCTGCAGCTCCCGTGCGGCCTGGAGGGCGCGTTCGGGCTCGCCCAGCACCCAGGGCACGATGGCACTGGGTTGATCGGGCTGGCCCAGCACCTTCCGGAGCTTGGATGCGAAACCCAGGGCGCGCTCGGCGCGGTGGCGCTTGGTGCGGGCGAGGCGGGTGGCCTCCAGGCTCGCGCCCACCGCCGCCGGGGGCAGGGCGGTGCTGAAGATGAAGCCCCGGGCCGTGTTGATGAGGTGGTTCCGCATGCGCTCGGTGGTGCACATGAAGGCCCCGAAGCTGCCCAGGGATTTGCCGAGGGTGCCCATGAGGAGGGGCACCCGGCCCTTGACGCCCTGCAGTTCCGCGAGGCCGCCGCCCGTGGGACCCAGGAGGCCCGTGGCATGGGCCTCGTCGGCCATAAGCAGGGCGCCGTGGCGTTCACACAATTCGACCAGCGCGGGGAGGTTCGCGGCGTCGCCGTCCATGCTGAAGATGGAATCCGTGACCACCAGCGCCAGGGCCGAGGCCCGGGCCGTGGATCGCCAGGCCTGGAGGCGGGAGGCGAGATCCTCGAGGTCGAGGTGGCGGTAGATCTGCACTTCGGCGCCGGCCACCTTGGCCATGCGGCAGCCATCCACCAGGGAGGCGTGGTTCAGGGCATCGCTGAAGATGATGTCGCCGGCCTGGGCCAGGGCGGGGATCACCGTGGCGTTGAGCTGGTAGCCCGTGTTGAAGAGGAGGCAAGCCTCGGTGCCCTTCCAGGCCGCGAGGTCCGATTCCAACTCTTCGTGGAGGGGGGTGGTGCCCCGGAGGAGGCGGGCCGCCCCAGCGCCCGCCCCGAAGCGGCGGGCGGCCTCGGCGGCAGCTTCGGCCACGGAGCTTTCCAAGCGGAGCCCAAGGTAGTCGTTGGAACAGAGGTCGATGCCCCGGGGTTCGCGGATGCGGCGGGCAAGACCCGCCTCCTCCCGGGCGTCGGCGAGGGCTTGGAGTCGGGCTTCCCAGGGGTGTGGCAGCAAGGAACCTTCCGGGGTGAGGGTGCAGTTCAAATGATAGGATCGAGCCTTGGGGCCGGTCTGCCCCTGGAGTCCATGATGGATCACCTTCAGCCTTCCTGGCAGCAGGCGGAATCGGGTACTGAGGCCCGGATCCGGTTCGTGCGGTCCGTTTATGCCTGGCTGATGGCCGGGTTCCTGGTGGCTTGCTTGGGGGCCGTGGCCTCCCTGGCGACCATTTCTGTCTGGGTGCCGCTCCTCCGAGCCGGGGGGCAGTTCTTCATGATCGTCCTCTGCATCGCCCAGTTCGGGGCCCTCTGGTTCGCCGGGAAGAAGGCCCATGAGAGGGGCATCAACGTCTTCGCCTACGGGCTGGCCACGGGGATTTCCGGCTACATCGCCGGGATGGTGTCGATCATGGTTGCCTCCCAGTCCGGCATCGGCATCGTGATGCAGGCCTTGGGGCTTACCGCCCTGGCCTTCCTGGTCTTGACGACCATCGCCTTTGTCACCAAGAAGGACTTCTCCTTCCTGGGTAGCTTCGTCATGGTGGGCCTCGTCATCGCCATCGTGGGAAGCCTCATCGCCATGATCTTCCACCTGCCCGCCTTCAGCGTGGCGATTTCCTGCATCGTGGTGATCGCCTGCTCGGCCAAGATCCTCTGGGATACGAGCGCCATGCTCCGTACCGCGGACTACAGCAACCCCGTGGGGTTCGCGCTGTCCCTCTTCGTGAGCCTCTACAACATCTTCATCTCCCTCTTGAACATCCTCGGCCGTCGCCGGTAGTCGTGAAAGATAGGTCCCGCATGCGCATCACTGCCCTCCTTCCCCTCCTGGCCCTCGGCCTCTCCGCTCCCCTGAGCGCGCAGGCGCGTCCAGGGACCTCTGGGCATACCCCAGCGCCCAAGGCCACGCCTGCGGTGCTGAAGTCGACCGACGCGAAGCAGGCCCCCGCCGCCGTCCTGGCCCGCATCGGTGGGCAGGTCCTCACGGATGCCGATGTGGACGCGCTGCTGGAGAGCATGCCCGCCCAGCAGAAGATGCAGTTCCAGCTCAGCCCCGAAGGCCGTCCCCGCCTCGTGCAACAGCTCACCGAGATGATGCTGTTGGCGGGCAAGGCCCGGAAGCTGGGCCTGGATAAGACGCCCGTGTTCAAGGCGAACCTCCGCCGTACCTCGGATGCCCTCCTCTCCCAGGAGCTCATGAAGCAATACCAGGCCGACCTTCAGGAGAAGGTGAAGGTCAGCGACGAGCAGGCGAAGGCCTATTTCGAATCGCACAAGGATCAGTTCAAGAAGGGCGAGACTTTCGATGCCCGGCACATCCTCGTGGGCAAGCGTGCCGAGGGTGCCGAGAAGGAGCGCACGGAGGAGGAACTTGCTGCCCGCGTGAAGGAACTGCAGGCCGAACTCGCCGCGGGCAAGCCCTTTGAGGAGCTGGTGGACAAGTACACCGATGATCCCGGCAGCAAGGCGCAGAAGGGCCTCTACACGGGCATCGGGCGTGGCAAGTTCGTTCCCGAATTCGAGAAGGCCGCCTTCAGCCAAGAACTCGGCAAGGTGGGTGAGCCCGTGAAGACCGCCTATGGCTTCCACATTATCCGGGTGGAAAAGCGCACCCCCGCCGCCGATGCGACTTTCGAAGAGGTGAAGGCCCAGGTGCAGCAGGCGGCCCAGGCCGATCGCCAGACCCAGGTCTGGGATGAATTCCTGGCCGGGCTGAAGAAGGATGTGCCCTACGAGGTGATGGGCCAGGTGCCTGCGAAGGCTGCCGCGAAGCCCGCCGTGAAGCCCGCCACCAAGGCCAAGGCCGAGCCCAAGAAGGCCGTTGAGGCCTCCAAGTGAGGCGCGCCCTTCCGATCCTGCTCAGCGCCTGCGCCCTTGTGACGATCGGGTGCAAGAAGAAGCCCAAGGCCGTCGCCACCCCGGCGGAGGCCCAGGCCGCCGCTGGCCCGTCCAAGCCCGGGAACCGCCGGGTGGAGGAGGTGCTGGTGGTGGTCAATGGCCACATCATCACCCGGCGCGGATTCCAGCAGGCCGTGGAGCAGGAGCACGCCGCCCTCTACCGCCAGTTCACGGGCAGTGAGCTGGACGAGAAGCTGAAGGCCGCCCGCGAGAAGACCCTGCAGGGGCTCATCGATTCTTCGCTGATCCAGGACAAGGCCGCCGAGCTGGGCATTGTCATTCCCGAGTCCTACTTCCGGGGCAACATCGAGCAGATCAAGAAGGAGAACAACTTCGCCTCCGACGCCGATCTCGAGCGCGCGCTCAAGGCCTCGCTCGGCATCACCCTTCCAGAGTGGATGAAGCGCCAGAAGGAGCAGGTGCTCCGTGACGAGGTGCTGCGGGCGGAGATCTTCCGCAAGATCGCCATCGAGGATCAGGAAATCCGCGCCTATTACGAAGACCACAAGGATGAGTACAAGCTGCCCAGCCGTTTCCGCATCCGCGAACTGGTGATCCCCAAGGGCGCCACCGAAGCGGAAGTGACGGAGGCCAAGGCCAAGGTGGCCCGACTCCAGGCCGAGCTGAAGGGCGGAGCTTCCTTCGAAGAATTGGCCAAGGCCCACAGCGCCTCCCCCAGCAAGGACACCGGGGGCGATCTGGGGTGGATGAGCAAGGGCCTTCTGCGCCCCAGCCTGGAAGAGGCCGCGCTCAAGCTGAAGGATGGTGAAGTGAGTCAACCCGTGGAAACGGACAAGGACCTCATCCTCCTCCAGATGGTGGCCAACGAGGAATTACGCAGCCAGCCCTTCGAGGAAGTGAAGCCGAAGTTGCTAGAAAAGCTGCAGGAGCCCAAGGCGCAGAACGCCATCGAGCAGTTCCTGAGCGGCCTGCGCATCCGCGCCAACATCCGCTACATGGTGCCCAAGGACGAGATTCTGAAGGGCTGAATCCTTGCCTGAAGTCTGAACGGCCCCCGGAATTCCGGGGGCCGTTCGCATGTAGGTGGCCTGTGCTCAAGGCCCTTCGGGATAAATAGGCGATTCCCGGAGCGGGGCTTAGAATGAGGCATGCGTCTCGATGCCTACCTGAAGAAGAGCCTTCTCATCAAACGGCGCGAGCTGGCCAACCAGTTGTGCGACGAAGGCATGGTGCGGGTGAATGGCATTCCCCGGAAGGCCAGCCACGAAGTGCGCGAAGGGGATGAGCTGGAGTTTCCCCTCTTCGCCAAAGTGCTTCGCGTGAAGATCCTGGCGGTGCCGGAAGGCAACGTCTCCCGGGCGGAGCAGTGGTCCCTCTTCGAGGTGCTCGAAGAGAAGCGCGTGCCCGTGGAATTGGCCTACGGTGAGGACGTGAACCCCACGCCCCAGAAGACGCCCCGGAGCCATTGATGAACGACCAGCCGATGATCCGCGCCCTCAAGGAGGGCGAGCCCTTCCATGGCCACTTGTTGGCGCTCGAGGCCGCCTGGAAGGTGAGCATCAAGGGCACCGAATATCTGGAATTGAAGGTGGGGGATGCCAGTGGTGACCTCAAGGCCTTCCTGTGGGACGTGCGCGCCGTGGAGGGAGATCCGGAGCGCGTGAAGGCCGACGCCTTCCTCTTCCTCAAGGGCACCGCGAGCGCCTACAACGGGCGCCTCCAGCTCAAGCTCGACAAGGTACGGCCCGCTGACGACAGCGAAGTGGGTAATGCCGCCCGCTTCTTCCCAGTGAGCATCCGGCCCGTTCCTGAGATGTTGGCGGAGCTGGATGGCTGGATCGCTTCCGTGAAGGACCCCTGGATCCGCCGGCTCCTGGAGCGCCTGCTGGTGGAGGACGCGCCGCGCCGCGCCGCCTTCGCCAAGGCTCCCGCCGCCAAGACCATGCACCACGTCTACCTGGGGGGCCTGCTGGAACACAGCCTGTCCATCATGGGCATGGCGGAGAAGGCCTGCGCCCATTACCGGGACATGAACCGCGATCTGGTGCTGGCTGGGGTCTTCCTCCATGACCTGGGCAAGACCGCGGAGTTGAGCTATCACCGGGGGTTCGGCTACACGGACGAGGGCAACCTGCTGGGTCACATCAGCATGGAGGCTCAGTGGATCCAGCGGGCCATCGATGGCCTCGATGGGTTCCCCGAAGGACTGCGCCTGCAAATCCTCCACATCGTGCTCAGCCACCATGGCCGCCTGGAATTCGGCAGCCCCGTGCTGCCCCGCACCCCGGAGGCCCTGCTCGTCCATTACCTGGATGATCTGGATGGGAAGCTGGAAGTGATGTTCCGGACCATCCGGGACGATGCAGGGGATGGGAACTGGACTCCCTTCAACCGCGCCCTGGAGCGCCCCTTCTACAAGGTGCGATGGCCCCGGGTTGATTGACCATTAATGGTCGAGTTCAATCGTCATCGTTCGGTAATGGCCAGGGTTCGGAGCACCTGACAGGCCTCCCGGCAGCCTAGGCCCATCGGTAAAGGTGCTCCAGGCAAGGATTTAGGCGAAAGTTTTCCGGCGGGAAATGCCTGGCACGGGTTTGGCCCTTAGGGGTATCCCACCCGAGGTGTTCCATGAAGCTTTCCCGCAAAGCCAAGCGCTATGACGATGCCATCCTTCCGGGTGAATTCCCGGGCTACGAAGCCTTTGACTTGGCTGGTGGCGATGACGTCCTCCATGCGGACCTCAAGCGCTCGGGGAAGGGGGTGGAAGTGGCTCAGGTGGTGCTCGAACGGCAGGCCCCCCGGAAGCTCAGCTTCGCCAAGCTGAAGAGCAAGGCCGAGGCCCTCACGGAGCAGATCAGCTACCTCAAGGAGCGCCTGGAGATCGTGGATCACGACCGCCGGGGCATGTACATCCAGCTCCGCAGCCTGCCCCCCTACAAGGACGACCACCAGATCCAGTTCAATGAGATCAGCATTGGCAAGAACCGCATCGTCGTGAAGCGCATCGCCTTTTTCCGCAAAGAAGAGGTCAAGCAGCAGGTGCCATTGAACCTTTCCGAGCAGGAACTGGCTCGTCTCCTGTCCGACATTCGACAGGCCATTGCCTGAAGGGTGCGCAGGGTTGAAGCGGGGGCGCCCAGGGGGGCGCCCTTTGCATTCAAGCCGGGAGCAGTCTAGGCGAAGGCTCCCCAGCCACCGCTTTCGGGTCGGCTGGGGGTCTCGGGCAGGTCGTTCTCTTTAAACATGAAATGGCTGGCGTTCCATGAACCGCAGCCCTCGCAGCGATCCTGGAAATCCATGGACCGATGGCCGCAGACGCCGCATTCGAAGCGCTGCTTGAGGATGCCGAGGTTGCGCAGGAGCTGGCGGTACTCGTTGAGGGCGGCCTCGTTCCGGCCGCGGCGGGCGTGGATCTTGGCCATGAAGAAGTAGAGGATGGGGCTGTAGACCACCTGGCTGCGCACTTCCTGGAATTGCTCCAGGGCTCGATCCAGGATCTCCAGGCGGTACAGCATCTTGCCCAGGAAGAACTTGGCGGTGGTGGCGTGCTGGGTGGTGGCGGCCACCCGTTCGAGCACGGCCAGGCCCTCCTCGGGCTTGCCCAGCTGGATGAAGTAATCCTCGATCTCCTGGAGGAAGGTGCCTTCGGCGGTGGCCCGGAAACCCTCTAACCAGATTTCGACACCCTGCTGCTCCTGGTCCTGGAGGATCATGGCGCGCCCCAGGGCCAGGTAGGCGGGCACGAAGGCGGGGTCGTCCTTGATGACCTGCTGGAAGGCCTGGGCGGCCTCCTTGAACTGGTCTTCCTCGGCCCGCTGGACGCCCAATTGGTAAAGCAGGGCCACGCCCTGGGCCTTCTCGGGCAGGCCCACCTCGCCGGGGAACTGGCCCACGAGCTTCCGGTGGGTTTCCAGGGCCTCGGCCCAGCGGTGGCTCTCCATGTGGAAGGCCCGGAGGCGGCGCAGGGCCCGAAGGGCGCGCTTGGGTTCATCGGTCGCCAGCTTCTTGAGCACCGCAGCGGCGCCATCGGTATCCCGGGAGGCCTGCAGGGCTTCAGCCAGGGCGTAGCGGGCCTCGTCCCAATCGGGGAGCTGCTTGGTGAGCTTTTCGAGGCCCCGCACGGCGGCGAGGTTCTCACCGGCCTTCATGAGGCACTCCGCGAGGAGGAGCTGGGCCTCTCCGTGATCGGCGCGCTGCTCGAGGATGCCTTCCAGCAGGGGGCGGGCTTCCCGGTGCAGGCCGTGGGACATCAGATCCCGGGCTTCGCGCACGCGCTCGGAAAGGCGCATGCCCAGTCGGTTGGCGGCGGAGGAGTTGAGGCCCTGGATGGCGCGGTAGATCTCGATGACCGCCGTCCACACGAGGTTCAGCAGAAAGCCCAGGGCGAAGACGCCGAGCACCACCCACCACACCTTGGCGCGGTAAGAGTCCGTGAGGATCAGCTGCGCGTTGAGGAGCTCGTGGTTCGAGTAGTAGAGGTTGGCCAGCGCCGCCATGACGAACAGCGCCAACAGGACGAAGAACACATGGATGAACTTCATGGACGCCCCTGGTGTGGCCTCCATCATTTCATGGTTTAGGGGCGATCTGCGTCGCGCTCAGCTCAAGGCTCGGAGCCTTCGGGCTTCTCCGTCCACGCTTTTGCCGCCTTCAGATCCTCCCACACGGCCTTGCGCACCTCGGCCGTGTACTGCCGCAGCACGTAGGCGGGGTGGAAGGTTGGCATCACGGGGATGCTGCGCTCCGCGATCTCCACGCGCTTCCACTGGCCGCGCACCTTCGTGATGCCCTCGGCCACGCCCACCAACTCGCGCAGGGGCGTGGCACCGAGGGTCACGATGACCTTGGGCTGGATGAGTTCGATCTGGCGGCGGAGGTAGCCGAGGCAGGCGGTGGCCTCGTCCCCCGTGGGGGTGCGGTTGTCCGGGGGCCGGCACTTCACCACGTTGGCGATGTACACCTGATCCCGCTGGAGCCCGATGGCGCCGATCATCTTGTCGAGCAGCTCGCCGGCCTTGCCCACGAAGGGGCGGCCCTGGAGGTCTTCATCCCGCCCGGAGCCTTCCCCCACGAACATGAGCTGGGCTTTGGGGTCGCCTTCGCCGAAGACGAAGCGCAGGCGGCTGGGCCCCAGCGGGCACTTGAGGCAGCCCTGAATGGCCTGCTCCAGGTCCTTGAGCGTGGCGGCGCCAGCCACGGCGCTCTCGGTGGGGCAGCCCACGGGGTCCGAGGGGGGCGCGTAATAGGCCGGGCCGGGGCGCTCAGGAGTGGCCACCCGGGCGGCCGGCTTCACGGGGGCAGGCAGGGTCGGGCGCGGGACTGGCGCGGCCGCAGCGGGGGGTGGGGCCGGGATCTCGACGGTCGGGGCTTCGGGGCGGATGAGCCCCATCACCCCCAGATCCGCGAGGGTGTCCTTCCAGGCCATGAGTTCGTCGCGGTCCACGCCCCCAGTGTACTGGCCCCGCGGATCGCCGCCCCATCCCACCGGGCTAAACCCACCCAGGGAACCTGGCGTCACCTTGGGGCATCCTAAGGTCTGGAGACGTCATGGCCCCAACGGCCCCCCTCGAACAAGAAACCCCCTTCGGTGCCCAGCCGGCCTACATCCAGGCCTTCTCGGAGTTGTATCCCCGCCTGGTGAGTTATGCCCGGCGCTATGGGGCTACCTTCGCAGAGGACATCGCCCAGGAAGCCTTCGTCATCCTCATGCAGCGCGTGGAGCCCGTGGACCATCCCACGGCCTTCCTCTACGGCACCGTGCGCACCCTGGCGCTCACGGAACGCCGGCCCATGAAGAATCAGAACCTCAGCCTCGAAGCGGTCATCGAACCCGGCTCCAACGGCGGGGCCTACGATTCCCTGCTGAACGCCGAAGTGCGGGCCCGCATGAAAACCCTGAACCCCACCTTCCGCGAGGCCCTGTGGCTCTTCGTGGTGGAGGGCCTCTCCATCCGGGAGATCGCGGACATCCTCGGGATTCCCGAAGCCACCGTGAAAACGCGCATTCATCGGGCCAAGGCCCAGTTGAAAGAACAACTCAATCCCGACACCCCTGGGGGCGTGCATGTCATGGTCTGACCCTTCCCGTCGCTTTGAACCCGCCGAAGACGTTGAACTCCGGGCGGAGATGAGCGACCTTCTGGGCTTCGAGCCGGTGCCCCGCGCCGGTGCCGAACCCACCCCCGAACTCATCGCCCTGGCCGAGGAACTCCGCAAGGAAGCCCTGCGTCGCAAGCGCCTGGAACGCCGCCGTCCCTCCTGGGGCCTGCTGGCCGCCGCCGTCCTGCCCCTGGCCATCGCCGTGGCGGGCCTGGGCGTCTGGGGGCAGAACAACCGCGCCAAGGCCGAGGCCCTGGCGGCCGATGCCTCCCGCCGCACCCAGGAGCTGGAGCAGCAGGTGCAGACCCACAAGACGGAACTGGCCAAGGAACGGGCCACCCGCGAGCAGCTCACCATGGCCCTGGCCAAGGTGGGACCCAAGGGGCAGAAGCTCCCCAACCTGGTGATCGAGACGGACCCCGTCCGGGCCCCGGGCCAGGATCAGGTGCGGGTGAGCGCCAAACCCCGCTGAGGTTTTGTAGGCAATAAGCGCCAGGTTTCACCCTGGCGCGAGCTTTGCCGATAGGGGGGTCAGGTGAAGCCATGGCCTCCTCCCCCGTTCTCGTCGTCATCCTCTTGCTCTGTGCCCTCTGCGCGATCCTCGCGGGGATGGCGGTCTTCGCCAATCAGAAGCCGCCGGATCCCCGGATGAATCTCGTGATCAACGAGATGGAGGAGCTGAAGGGCCTCGTGAGCCAGCTCCAGAAATCCGTCATGGCCATGGAAAAGAAGATGGAGAAAGAGAGCCGCGACGCGCGCACCGAGCAGCGCGAAGTCATGGAGAAGATGGGCGAATCCTTGGATAAGAAGCTGAAGGAGCTGGTGGGCTGAGTCGGCCCTTTCGTGAATCGAAAAGCGGGCGCCCGAGCGCCCGCTTTTCGATTCAGTTGTTACGCATCACTCAGCCGACTTGTGAATGCCCCGGAGTCCATCCGCGCTCGTTGAGCAGCTTCACGCCCTGGATGCGCGTGAGGCGGAAGCTCATCTCCTCCTGGTGGAGGTGGCAGAAGGCCAGCAAGTGGTCGCCCTCGATCTCCCGCGGCGTCGTACGGCGCAACTGGGTGCGGTGCGCGGCCGGGGGCAGGTACGTGAGCTCGCACATGAGGTTGTGACCGGCGGCGTACTCGAGGATCCGCATGGTCTCCTCGGCGGGCTGATCGTCGTGGCCCAGATGCAGCATGGGGATGCGGCGGGACACGCGCTGGAAGCGAACGGGATCCTCGTCGTGAAGGCGCTGCAGGCTGTTGCGCACCATCTGGCGGATGGGATCCAGGTGGGCGGCCATGCCCTTCTCTTCCACGAAGGCGAGGGCGGCCAGGGCCCAGAGGTAGAGGTCCTCATCCTGATCCAGGCTCAGCGCCAGGAACTTGCCGGGGCGGGGCAGGTAGCCGGCGGCCTTCAACAAGGCTTGGGCGTTGCCTTCGCCATGGATTTCCAGCACGGTGTCGGAGATGGGCTTGAGGCCCAGGGGGGCCAGCTCCGGGCGCAGCCGCAGCTCATCAGCCAGCTGCTTGTCGCGGGCCCGCACCAGATGGACGCCCTGGGCCAGTTCCACTTCGCCCACGCGCCGCTCGATCTCCTCGAGGAGGTGCACGAGGGGCTGGGGCATGTTGGAGAAGGCGCCGGGATGGGCGCCGAGGCGGGCGCGGATGTCCTCCATGGACACGCCCAAGTCCAGGGCGCGCACGAGGCTCTCGTGGCTCACGCGGAAGGTGGCCATGGTGTCCAGCGCTTCCACTTCCGCCACCTGGGCCAGTTGGAGCAGGCGGTGGGGATTCTGGAGGAGCGGCGTCAGCAGTTCCAGCGTGGGCTGGATGATGAGGGGGTGGCCGGGCTCCAGGTTGGCCCAGTGCGCCTCGGTGCCCTTGAGGTCCCGCAGCAGGTATTCGTGGGCGAGGGATTCGCCGTGGGGCGTGAGGGTGATGTGATCCGCCGCGGCATCCAAGGCCACGAGGCCCATGCGGCCCAGGAAGGGAATGAACACCTCGCGGGTACGGTCCTCTTCGAGGGGGTGCAGGGTCTTCAGGAAGGCGAGGAAGGGCCCCACCGCGAGGGTCTGGCCCCGCCGCTCCAGGAGGTGCTGCATGAGGAAGTGGCGATCCTCCGCCGGGGGCATGCCCCACACCTTCAGATCGTGTTCCAGCAGGCTCGCGAAGGCGCGTTCGGCCACCCAGCGGGGCGGGTGGGCGGTGACGGCGGGGAGCAGCGTTTCCACGCGGCCTTCCGTCTTCCAGAGCAGGCCCAGGCGGTGGAGTAGGGTGAAGAGCAGCGTGGCGTCGGACTCATCCAGCAGCAGCGCATTGCGCGCCATCAGTTGCTGCAGTTCCTTCTTGGCGGGCAGGCCGCCCTTGAGCACGCGGATGCCGCCCACGCAGCGCAACAGCACCGAGGAGAGGGCCAGGCTGAAGCGGTAGGGCTCCACGGCGCGGAGCTTCACGCCCTCCGGGGCGCTGAAGTTCAGGGCCGTATCGTCGAAATCCTCCAGCGCATCGGAAACGCGCTCCGCCACCGCGAAGGCCGTGAACTCCGGTGACGTGGGCAGGATCAGACCCAGATCCAGCAGCTCCCGGGCGAGGCCGGGCTCGGGCTGCTCTTCGTCCTGAGCCAAATGTTTGAGGGCCACCAGGGCTTCGCTGCGGAGGTCGGCCAGGGCATCCGTGAGGTGCCGATTGTCTTCCAGGTGGAAGACCATGGTCTTCAACAGGCGCTTGCGACCGTCGGCCTCATCATCCCAGCGCAGGGGAATCGGCAGCTTGCGCCGCTCGCAGATGGTGCGCAACTGGTCGTCGCTGCAGTGGGAGAGGAGCTGGAAATGGGGCTGGGCCGTCATTAGGGTCCGCGTAGGGGTAATGGCCCAGTGTCCCACGAAGCAAGGCTTTGTTCAGCCCAGAATTCTGACCTGGCCAGGGCCATGAAAAAGGGGGCCGCAACGCGGCCCCCTCTCCCCTTTTGAGGGGCTCAGTTCATGAGATCCAGGCGTTTGGTGTGGCTGACCACCCCGTCGCTCAACACCACGTCCAGGCGCTTGGCTTGAGTGGCCAGGGTCTGGCTGCCGCCCTTGAGGATGGCGATCACCTCGCCCGTGTCAGTGTTTCGCACCATGGCCGCGGGGTGCACGGAGGCATCCCAGGTGAGGGCCACAAAGCCGGGTTTCAGGGTGCGGGCCTCGGGCTCCGTCGCCACCACCCGGGCGCTGGACCGGAGGGTGGAGCGGTGGGTCGCGATCACCTGGCCCTCCCGGGTGAATTGGAGGCCGGCGAGGGCATCCAATCCGCTGGCGGAGATGGGCAGGGCCATCACGAAATGGCGGTCATGGGCGTTGGGTCCGCAGCCGAGCTCCATCAATTCCAAAGGCGCGGAGAAGAGGGTGTGGCCAGCCTCGTCCTGACCTTCCACGTTCAGCGCGCTGGTGGCGGGGAGGGCGCTGGGGAGGGCCTGGGTGCGGAAGCTGGGGAGCAGCTCCAGGCGGCCATCCTCGCGGAGGATGCCCCGGACGAGGAGGCATTCGCGAGAGGTGGCGAGGGCCTCGGGCAGGGCCGCATCCTCAGGGGCGTGGAGGAAACCACCGGCTCCGGCCCGGAACTGAAGGATCTTCGTGTACACATAGTCGCTCACCCAGTTCGGCGAGCAGTAACCCATGATGTCCTTCGTCGTGGCGGGGTTCCAGAGGTCGCCGCTCGTGGTGTCGTAGCCCCACATGCCAATGGAGGCGTTGGCGTAGGGATAGTTGGGATCGGGGCCGGCGGCGCCGCCACAGGGGCTGTGGTTGCGGCCCATGGTGTGCCCGGTCTCATGGGCGAACACGTACCAGTAATCGCCGCCGTCGCCATAGCCGGTCTTGTCCCAGCCGATGGCGGTGCGCTGGGCGAATCCGGAGCTGGGGGTATTGGGTACCCAACCGAGGCCCGCCACGCCACCGCTGTAACCGACCTTCAGGGAGCCGTAGTAATAGCGGTTGGAGGCGCCATCTGCCTGGTGCTTGGTGGTGAGGTCGTTGAGCAGCGTATCCCAGCCGTTGCCGTTGGAAGTGAGGCTGGTGACAGATCCGGTGAAGGGCGCCCCGGCCACCACGTCCACATCGGAGATGGGGTACATCTTCTGCAGCTGGGAGACCCACTGGGCGGTGTTGGACACGTCACCGGTGCCACTGGAGAGGACGACGGGGAAAATGGTGGAGTGGAAGGTGGGGGCCGTGGTGCTCGTGTAGGCGACGGTGGTGGTGTTATTGGTCTCGTCGCACTCGGCGAGGGCGCTGGTGGGATCCACGGTGGCCGTAAGGCTGTAGCCCGTGCCGACGGGAGTGGCGAGATCGGTGGCGGGAATGGCCAGGTTCCAGCTCTTCCCAAGCGAACTCTCGTCGATGGTGGTGGGCACGTTGGCGGCGGGGGCCGTCACGGTCTTTGGATAACCGGCCACGGGCACGCCATTGTTCATCAGCGTCACTAGGACTACGGGGGCTGCGCTGTTGGACTGGTTGGCCAGGACGAAGACTCGGGCGAAGGCGGCTTTGCCTGCGATGATGGGCACGGCGTTGCTGAGGGTCTGGGTGCTCTGGGTGAGCTGAATCTTGTCGACGTGGAAATCCAGGGAGGTCAACGCGGCATTGACCGTGAAGACCTGGGAGAAGGACCCGCCTGGCGTCGTCACCGTGAGGTTGCCCGTGGTGGCGCCCCCGGGCACGTTCACCGTCAGCTGCCCCTTGGCCTGGCTCACGAGGGCGGCGGCGGTGCCATTGAAAGTGACGGTGGTGCCGGGGTAGCCCAGGTAGTCGCCCGTGATCACCACGGGGGTGCCGATGGGGCCCTGGCTGGGGTTGATGCCGGTGTTGAGGGGGGCTCCGTAGAGGGTCTGGAAGTTGAGCGCCGAGGTGCCGGTGCCCTGGGCATTGGTCACCGAGATCGGCGCGTTGCCCGTGGCGGCGGTGGCCGCCACGGTGGCGCTGAGGGAGGTACCGTCCGTGAGGGTGAAGGGGGCGGGTTGGCCACCGATGGTGACTCCCGTGACCCCGAAGAAGTTCCGCCCGCTGAGGGTGACGAGGGCTTCCCCGAGCACCCCGCTGGTAGGCGTGAAGGCATCCACGATGGGCTTGAGATCCGTGGCGGTGGGTACTTCGATGTTCACGGCGACGTCGTCGAGGCAGAAGCTCGTGGCGTTGGCGCCGTCTTCAAGGCTCTTGAAGTCCAGACGCACCACCTGGCCGGCGTAGGGCATCAGGTTGTAGGTGGTCTGGGCATAGGCGCCGGCGTTGGCATTGGAGAGGGTGCCTAGGGTGCCCAGGGTGGCACCGGCCGGGGTCCGGACCGTGACGGGCATGGTGTCGTGGACGGTGGCGCCGACCTCGGCGGTGACGACCTTCAGGTAGAAGCTGAGGGTGGCGGTGGTGGCGGTGGCGGGGATGTAGACGTCCTGGGTGATCTCGTCGGAGGCCACGGCCCCGTAGCCACCCAGCCACGCGAAGTTGGCGCCGGTGTGGGGGGTGATGCTGGGGCTGCCCGCGCCTGGGGCGGGCTGGATCACGCCCGTATCCCCCTTCCAGGCCACGGGGCTGCTGGCGTCGAAACTCCCGTTGAGGAGCACCTGGGTGCCGGCCCCGGGGGTGGGTGTGGGGGTCGGAGTGGGCGAAGGGGTGCTTCCCCCTCCCCCTCCCCCACAGGCCAGGGAGGTCAGCAGGCCCGCCAGGGTCAAGGCCGTGGCCGCTAGGGTCGTTTGCATTCGGGACATCCAGGCTCCTCAAGGGCGCAAAGCCTCAATCCTCTGGGAGCCATCTTCAATCTTCTAATTAAATATTGTTAATGGATCTTCGGGCGTCGAATCTCGGGGCCTTTGCCTGGGGCCAAACGTGGTGGTCTCAGGGATTATTTCGATTTGACGCGTGTCATGACTGGATATGAAAACGCCCGGCCAAAGCCGGGCGTTCAGGGAATGCAGCGACCTCAGTTGGCGGAGAGGGTGCCAAAGGTGAGGGTGATGGCCGAGATGGTGCCGTCGGACTGGAGTACCTGGGCCTTGGTCTGGGCCAAGGCCGCGGTGCCCTTGGGGGCGGAGGCCTTGAGATCCACCGCGAAACGGGCCAGGACGCCGTTCAGGGCCACGGAAGTGCCGAGCCCCTTCTGTCCGAGACCGCCCACGAGGGTGCTCCCGGTGACCTTCCCCTTGAGGGGAAGGGGAGCGCTGCCCAGGGTGAGCACGGCGCCGTTCTGGATGTACTCCGGATCGGCAGGGGCGACCTTGGTCCAGGTGAGTCGGGTGGCATCGGCCGTGAGGCTGAAGGCCAGGCCCGCGCCGTTGGGAGCCCCGGCACCAACCACGTCGAGGACGAGGTGGGTGGAGGTGCTCAGGCCCGCATTCTTCTTCACCTGGTACATGCCCGAAGTGGGGTCGGTGTAAGCCAGGGTGGTGGCGGGAGGAGCCGGAGGCGTGGTCGTGGTGGTGCCACCGCCGCCCCCACCCCCGCCGCAGGCGAGGGAGAGGATGAGGGTGGTACCGGCGAAGAGGGCGGAAAGGGAGGTGCGCAGGGTCATGGGAGATCCTTCCTCAGAGAGCGTTCAACAGAAGGGTGAGGTCGGCATCGTTGATCTGGCCGTCATTGTTGAAATCGGCCTTGGAGAGGTCGGCCGGAGCGGTGCTGCCGAAGAGCTTGAGGAACTCGAGCAGATCGTAGGCATCCGTGGCGGCATCCCCGTTGATGTTGAAGCTGGGGCCGGGGTTCACGAAGGGCTTGATGGAGAGCACGCCGCACTGGAAGGAGCCCGTATCACCGGCGCCGAGATCCTGGAAGCGGACCTTCCAAGTTCCATTGGCCGTCTTGCCGTTGAAGGCGGAGAGGGGGCTCGAGGGCTTGAAGGTGCCTACCAGGGGCAGGTTCGCCGAAGTCTGGGTCTGGATGGTGGCGGTGCCGGCATCCGCGAACACCGTGTAGGTGCCGCAGCTGGTGCCGAAGGCGGGCGTGGAGCCATCGGTCTTGCCGATGTTGCCGCCATTGATCAGGTGGGCCAAGGTCACGGTGCTGTTGTCCGGAGCCACCAGGGTGACGTCCAGATCGCCCACCCAGGTGTGGGTGAGGTAGAGGGAGAAGGTGACCTCGCCAACGTTGCCGGTGATACCGCTGACGACGAAGGGAACTTCGACGGCAGCCGCAGGACTGTCGGGGATGAACGTCACGGTGGTGCTGTTCGTCGTAGAGGCGGTGCCCAGGGCCATCACAGTCAGCGTGGCGGCACTGGAAGCCACCATGCCGGCCTTGCCGGTCACTTCGCAGACATAGGTGGCGCCGGTATCCACCAGGGCCAGGGTCGGCGTGGTGTAGGTCGCGGCGGTGGCGCTGGGGATGGCCGTGCCGTTCTTCTTCCACTGGTAAGTGAGTGGCCCGGTACCGCTGGCGGTCACGGAGAAGGTGGCCGTCTGCCCGATGGCGGCCGTCACGTTGGAAGGCTGGGTCGGGAAGGTCACCGGAGTGGGAACGGACACCACGACGTTGGCGACGGCCACCTGGGCAGGCACCGCGGCGTTGGTGGCGGTGACGGTGTAGCTGCCGGGCGTCGCGCCGACGGTGCTCAGGACGCCACTGGCATTGATGCTGCCGCCCGTGACGGTGGTGCTGTAGGTCACCGTGCCGCCGCCGTTCACCGTGCCGGTGAAGGTGGAGGTATCGCCCACGTAGAGCATGGCGGAAGTGGGGGTGACGTTCACGCTGCCGGCCACGGGGACATTGGCCATTTCCCAAACGCCACGGCCCCAAGTGGAGACGCGGATGAAGGAGCTATCGGGGGCGACGTAGATGTCGCTCACACGCCCTTGGGGAAGGCCGGTACCGAAGAGGGTCCAGCTCGTGCCGCCATTGGTGGTGCGGTACACGCCGAGCCAGGTGGCGGCATAAACGGTGTTGCCCGTGCCATCGCCGAGGTCCACGGCGAGCTTGGTGACCGGGACGTCGGGCAGGCCACTGTCGGCGCGGGTCCAGGTGGTACCGCCATCCGCAGTGCGGGTAACGTGGGAGGCTCCGGCCGTGGTGGTCTCGGAACAGACGTAGAGGATCTTGTCGGTGGCCCAGGCGGCGTTGGCGTTGAAGCCGTACCAGCCGGCGGAGAGGCCGTTGGAACCGTTGCTGCCCAGGAATGCTTCGGTCCAGGACGAACCACCATTGGTGGTGATCAGGAGGTAACCGCCCGCGGCGGCAGCGGCGATGCGTCCCAGATCCGAGGGGTGGACACCGATGCCGTGGGAGACGGCGCGCACGCCGTGACCTGCGCCGATGCCGCCGGCGCCGGCGGTGCCGATGGTGACCCAACCCGTGGCGTTGCTCTGGAAGATCTTGCCGACGGCCGCGGTCGAGTAGGTGAAGAAGGCGGTTCCGCTGGGGTCAGCCTGCTCGGTGGGAGTGATGATGGGGGTGACGAAGTTGAAGTTGGCGCTCGTCTGGGCGGGCAGGCCCGTGACGAAAGAAGCCCAGTTGTTCTGGGTGACCGGGGGGTTGGTGGTGGACCGGCGGATGGCGTTGTAGACGTACGAAGACATGCTGTAGCCGGAGCCGGGGGCCCAACCCACGCCGAAGCCGTCACCGCCGCGGATCTGGTTGAAGGTGCTGTTGGGGGCGGGGCTGGTCACCCGGGTACGGGTGCCGTTGTCCTGCAAACCGATGAGCGCGCTGCCCGTGACCTTGGGATTCACGGCCAGGCCGTAGATCAGGTGCGTGGCGAGGCCCTTGTTCTTGGTGTCATCCCAGGTGGTGCCGCCATCGGTGCTGGTGAAGAGGCCGCCATCGGTGCCGATGAAGACCCGGTTCGTGCCCCCGGCATTGCTGAAGGCCGCGGCGTGGAAATCAGCATGGATGTAAGGCTTGCTGCCCTGGGCCAGCCAATCGCTGAGGATCGCCCAGGTGGCGCCGCCGTCGGTGGTCTTGGCGCCGGCCAGCTGGCCGCCCAGGTACACCGTGTTGCGGGTCGCATCGCTGCTGTCCACGAGGATCATGTGGTTGTAGAAGGCCTGCCCGGCCATGAGGTCCATGGTCGTCTGATCGCCGGTGGCGCCGGTGGGCGTCTTGGCACCGATGCCGAGCGCAGTCCAGCTCTGACCGCCGTTGGTGCTGCGGAAGAGGTCCAGCTGGGCCGCGTTGTTGGTGCTGGCGGCGAAGCAGTACACGATCGCGTCGCCAGGGGCACCGATGCCGAGGGTGGCTCGACCGATGCCCGCGATGGGCGTGGTGATGGGGTTCCAGGTGACACCCAGATCTGTGGAGATGTACAGGGCGCCGGCGCCGCTGGTCACGGTGCTGGCGAGCCAGCCAGCAGAGGTCTTCTCAATGGTCCAGACCGCCTTGCCAGCGAGGGTTGCGATTGAGTTGAAGGTGGCGCCGCCATCGGTGCTGCGGAAGAGGCCGGCGTTGGTGCCCACGAGGACGATGTCGTTGGCATCCGAGGCGCCAACGCTCGTATCCACTTTAATGTTGTGGATTTTGGTGGCGCCGGTGAGGAAGACGGCGGAGCCCCAGGCCCCGGCGGCATTGGTGGACTTGCAGACGAAACCGCCCACGCCGCCATCAAAGGAATCGCCCGCGCCGTAGTAGAGGACGGAGGCCGTGCGGCCGAAGGCGGCGCTGCCGCCGGCGGTGCTGCCCACGAAGTCGGTGGTGGGGGTCCAAGTCGGGGTGGCGGTGGTGAAGTTGGTGGTCTTCCAGAGACCGCCCCCGGCGTTGAGGAAGTAGACGGTATCGGGGTCCGTGGGGTGGGGCAGGATGGTGCGGGCGCGGCCGCTATCCACCTTCGTGAGCTGGATGCCGTTCTGGGTGAAGTCGGAGCTGGTGGGCCCCAGGTTCACCCAGGTCCCGGCGACGGTGGCCGCAGGCAGTTCCCGGCCATCCAGGGGGAAGAGGAGGGGGTACTTGGCGCGCTCCTTGGCGGACTCGGCGACGAGCCGCTCATAGAAGTCCTGGCCCAGTTCACCGCCCATGCGCTCCAGGAACCACTGGTGCCGCAGCCAGGCCTCGTCGGCGACCTTCTCGTCGCCTTCCCGGGTGAAACGCTTGTAATTGAGCTTGTAGGCGGCGGAAGGGTCGGGCTGGATCTGGTGGGTCGCTTCCTGGGCCAGGAGGCTGGAGCCGGCGGCCAAGGCCAGGGCGATCAGGGACAGCCCCACGGGGCGGCGATTGACATTCATGAGGCACCTCAGAACCGTCTCATCGGCCGAATGGGGCCTGAGCGGAAGGCTAATTGTATTGGGAGTGTCATCAGGCCGATCACTGACAATCCCTTCACATCTTCCAGAAACTGGGAGGGATAACTTGCGTTTATGGGAGGGGTGGGGTGGACCATCCCTGGGCGGGCCCCGAGCCCGCTTCGTTGACCCCCCTCCGGAAGCCCCGTAACCTCGAAGGTTTAGGCATCCCTTTGAGCGCGATCCGTCCCGAGAACCCCTTGATCGTCCAGTCGGACCGCACCCTGCTGCTCGAGGTTGCGCATCCGAACTTCGAGATCGTGCGGGATGAGCTGGCCCGGTTCGCGGAGTTGGTGAAAAGCCCCGAGCACATTCATACCTATCGGATTACACCCCTTTCGCTGTGGAACGCCTCCGCTTCGGGCGTCACCTGCGCGGAAATGCTGGAGACGCTGGATCGGTGGTCCAAGTACCCCGTGCCCCAGAACCTGCTCCAGGAGATCGAGGATCACGGCACCCGCTACGGCAAGCTCAAGCTGGTGGCCCACGAGGACGGCCGGTTGGCCCTGGAGATGGATGACAAGACCCTCTTCTGGGAAATCAGCAATCAGAAGAGCCTGGCGGGCATGCTGGGCGAACCTTACCGGGACGAAAAGGGCATCTACCTCCACACGGGCATGCGGGGTGAGGTGAAACTGCAACTCATCCGCTTGGGCCATCCCGTGAAGGATATGGCCGGCTACAAGCCCGGCGATCCCCTGGAATTCGGCATCCGCAGTCTGCGGGAGAGCGGTAAGCCCTTCGGCCTGCGCCCCTATCAGAAGGCCGCTGTGGACGTCTTCCATGCGGGCGGCGGGCCCGATGGCGGCGCGGGTGTGCTCGTGCTGCCCTGCGGCGCCGGCAAGACCGTCATCGGCATCGGCTGCATGGAGCGCCTGCAGACCCACACCCTCGTGCTCACCACCAACGGCACCGCCGTAAAGCAGTGGAAGCAGGAGGTGCTCGACAAGACCACCCTCACGGAAGACCAGGTGGGCCTCTACATGGGCGACGTGAAGGAAATCAAGCCCGTCACCATCGCCACCTACCAGATTCTCACCTACCGGAAGGACAAGGGCGCTCCCTTCGAGCACTTCAAGATCTTCGAGGCCGCCAATTGGGGCCTCGTGATTTACGACGAAGTGCACATGCTCCCCGCGCCCATCTTCCGGGCCGTGGCCGAGCTGCAGGCCAAGCGGCGCCTGGGCCTCACGGCCACCCTCGTGCGCGAGGACGGCAAGGAAGAGGACGTGTTCTCCCTCATTGGCCCCAAGCGCGTGGACGTGCCCTGGAAGATGCTGGAGAAGGAGGGCTTCATCGCGACGGCCCACTGCCTCGAGATCCGCGTGCCCCTGCCCACGGACGAGCGCATGGCCTATGCCGTGGCGGACCAGCGGCAACGCTTCCGCCTGGCCTCCGAGAATTCCATGAAGCTCGCGGTGGTAGATGAACTGCTGGCAGGTCATCCCGAGGAGGGCATCCTCATCATCGGCCAGTACCTGGAACAGCTGCGCATCCTCGGCGAGCGACTGGGAGCGCCCGTGCTCACGGGCCAGACCCCGGAGAAGGAGCGCGAAGAACTCTTCCGCAAATTCCGCACGGGCGAGATCCGCATCCTCATCGTGAGCAAGGTGGCCAACTTCGCCATCGATCTGCCCGATGCCAGCGTCGCCATCCAAGTGAGCGGCACCTTCGGCAGCCGCCAGGAAGAAGCCCAGCGCCTGGGCCGCGTGCTGCGCCCCAAGGGGGAGCGCAACGTCAGCTACTTCTACAGCCTCATCAGCAAGGACAGCACCGAGCAGGAGTTCGCCCGCAATCGTCAGCTCTTCCTCACGGAGCAGGGCTACCGCTACCTCATCGAGAGCCGCCACTTCGAAAGCAACGGCGCCCTCAGTGAACCCAAGGTGTGGCGGCAGCTCTTGGTGGAGACCGGCTTCCCGAGCTAATCCCTGGATGGATGGGCACCGCGTCGGCGCTGCAGGGTGATCTCGGACGCGGCCCAGGCCACCCGTCGACGTCCCACAAAGATCTCCACCACGATCCGATCCTCGGGAGAGGTCGCACCGGGCCAGGGGGCCGTGAGCTCAAAGTGTTCCGGGCCTCCCTGGAATTGCAGCGCCAGGGGGATCGCTCCGACGCGTCCATTCTGAGCGAGGGTGCCGGCGTTCATCCGGGTGACCCCGGCGACGTTCGTCTTCCAAAGGCGCAGGCGAAGGTGGGACGAAGCGGGCAGGCCCGAAACCCGGAGGTGGGCTTTCAGGGAGGGTTCGCCTCCATCCTCCCCACGGGGCGCCCCCTGGAGCAGGGTCACGCCCTCCAAGGTGGCCTTCGCCGGCCCCTGGGGAGGGGCCATGAGGGCGGCGGCCAGGAGCAGGGGAAGCATCATTGGACTTGGAGGGTTCCGCAGGAAAGGGTGATGTCCTGAGGGGCACCCGCGGCGGGCAGCACCTGGGCCGTGGAGGCCGTAAGGGCGACCGCGCCCGTGGCCCCGGGCTTCAAGGTCAAGCCCAGGCGGCCGAAGGGGACATCCAAGGCCTTGGCACTTACGGATCCGCCCTTTTGGGAGTAAGCCGCTTGCAGGGTGGAACCCACGACCTTCACCTTCAAGATCTGAGGAGCGGAACCCAGGTCGAGGATGGCCGGAGCCACGAAATCCGCATCTGAAGCCTCAGGTTTCGACCAGGAGACCTTGCTGGTATCGGTGGTGAGACTGAAGGCCACGCCCCGGCCCTGGGCCCCCGCCGGGCCCACGAGATCGAGCACCAGGTGCGCATCCGTGGAGAGGGCGACGTTCTTCAGGAGCCGGTAGGTGCCTGAAGCGGGGTCGGTGTAGATGAGCTTGGGTGCGGCCGGTTGCACCTTCGGGGTCGAGCCTCCGCCACCCCCACCGCAGGCGAGGAAGGCGAGGAGCGACAGAGCCGAGTATGAAGCGAGACGAGACATGGGTACCTCAGAGGCCAGCGAGCAGGAGGGCGAGGTCGGCGGCATCCACGGTGCCGCTGCCGTCCAGGTCGGCATCCGCATCTGCGGTGCCGAAGCGCTGGCCCAGCACGAGGAGATCCCGCAGATCCACGAGGCCATCCTTGTTGAGGTCCAGGCTCCGCGCCACGGTGACGGTGGCGGTGGCGGTGGCCGACTTGCCCACATCCGCATGGCTGGTGGCGACGACGGTGAAAGTTCCGGGGTGGGACGGTGCCGTGTAGAGACCGGAGGAGTCAATGGATCCACCGGTGGCTCCCTGCTGGAGGGACCAGGTCACCGCCGTATCGGCGCTGCCGAGCACGGTGGCGGAGAAAGTCTGGGTTGCGGAGGGGAGCAGATTCACCGAGGCCGGCGATACGCTGACGCTCACACCGGCAGCCTCGGGAACGATCTCCCACACGCCGCGGCCGAAGGTGGCCACGCGAATGAAACTGCGATCCGGGGCGAGGTAGATATCCCGGGTGGAAACGAGGGGAAGCCCCTGGCCGTAGCGCTCCCAGGTGACACCGGAATCGACGCTGCGGTAGGCCCCGAAATCCGTGCCTGCATAGAGTTCGCTGCTGGCCCAAGGGGCCACCTGCACGACGTGAACCGGAATGCCGAAGGGGAAGCCGTTGGAGGCGGTATCCAGCGCCTGCCAGCTCTGGCCTCCGTTTTGAGATCGAAAGAGGTGAGCCGCGGAGGCGTTGTTCAACGTGGAAGCCGCATAGATCACCTGGCTATTGCCGGGGTCGAAGGCCACGTAATTGGCAGAGGCTGCGGCCGGGAAGGCGCCGAAGGTGGTCCAGTTGGTCCCCCCGTTGTAGGTGGCAGCGCCTGTGCTTCCACCGACCACGGCCAGCGCGTTGGCGTCCCCGGCGGCGGCATTCACGTGGGAGATGGCACCGGCATACCCGCTCATGCTCAAAGCACTCCAGGAAGTACCGAAGTCGGTGCTCTTGTAGACCTGATTGGAGAAGGTGTAGACGGTGTTGCCTGTAGGGTCCGCGAGACCCAGCACGAGGACGCTTTTGAAGGGCCCACTGCCGGCCAGGCCGGTGGTGGAATCAGCCCAGGTGCCCTCACCGCCGCCGGTGGTGCTCTTCATCACCCCATTGCTGTAGCTGGCGGTGAGCATGAGATCGCCGTTCTTCGGGTGGATGAGGGCTGCGAAGCCATCTCCGGTGGGCGCGGCCTCATCAAAGGCGGTGCTGGCATCGAGGGCATTGCCGGAGCCCACGCGCACGCGGCTGCCGTTGTCCTGGTGGCCGGTGACGATCCGGTAGCGGGAGTCCGCGGGCGAGGCTGCAATCGTAGAACCGAGGTTGTAGATGAGCTGGGTGGAGATGCCGGTGTTGCGGCGGCTATCGGCGAACGTGCGGATCGGCGCGGGCACGCCGGAGGCGGCCACGGGAATGGGCGCGAGGTAGGGATTCCGAAAGAGGGTGAAGCCACCGTCCGTGCCGTAAAACAGGGTTTTGGGTCCGGTCTTGGACCAAGCCGTGCAGTGCACGTCCGCATGGGCGTACTGGTAGCGGTCGTGGTAGGCGTCGGTCATTCGGGACCAGGTGGTGCCACCGTCGAGGGTTCGCCACACGGAGTTATCGGCGCCGATGAAGATCTTGTTCGGATCGTCCGGATCGACGGCAATGCCCAGGTTGTAAAAGCCCTGGTTGTTGGCATCGGAGAGTACGCCGGCAGCGGTGCCGTCCAAGAAGGTCCAGGTGTGGCCCTTATCCGCGGTCTTGAGGAGCCCCTTGGCCACCTTGCTACCGGATTGGAAAGTGCCGAACACGAGGGCGCTGGAGCTGGCGCTGGTGGCGAGGGAGATGCGGTTGGGGGCTTTGGCGGTGGCGGCCGCATCCAGGGTGCCGCGGGTCCAGTTCTGACCGGCATCCGCCGAATACCAGAGGCTGCCGCCACCGCTGGCCGCGGAGCACACGAGGTCCGTGGGGGAGAGCGCGACGATGGACCAGACCTTGGGATTGGTGAGCCCCGTGAGGGTGACGGCCGAGAAGGTGGTGCCGCCGTTCGTGGAGCGGAAGAGCCCCTGGTCGGTGCCCACCAGGATGCCGCCACTGGCGAGGGGGAGGATGGCGTAGCTCCGGGTGGCGGCCCCGAGGGCCCCGCCCTGAGACCAGGTGTCCCCGCCGTTGGTGGAAAAGTAGAATCCCCGACCAGGGGAATCGAAGGCGTCGCCCAGGGCGAGGTAAAGCGTCTCGGGCTGGGTGGGGTGCATGGCGAAGGCCCCCACGGCGATGTTGCCGCCGCCGCTGCTGGCGGGCAGGGCGTCGGTGATGGAGCGCCAGGTCCAGTCGCCGGTGGCGTCCAGCTGGCCATCGGTGGTCTTCCATACGCCTCCGCCCGCGTAGGCCACGTAGAGCGTCTTGGCATCGGTGGGGTGGGTGACGATGGCCGTGGCTCGGCCGCTATCGTTGATCTCTGTGGAGACGAGGGGGTAGCCGGTCCGCCCACCCTTGGGGCCGATCTCCCGCCATTGGGGCACGGCGACGAGGGCCCGCTTGAAGGTCGGCGCATAGCGTGTCACCTCCCGGGCGGCCAACTTCGCTTTGTAGTCCAGGTAGGCGGCGGTGGCTGGAACCCCGTAGTACTGGGTCATCCACGCTTCGCGCAGATCAGGCCGATCCCGGGGCTCCCGCTCCTGGCCGAGGGCCGCTGCGGACGGAAGCAGGAAGGCGAGGGCAAGGCCCGCGTGAAGGGTCAACCGATGAAGCGAGGCCATGCAGGTCTCCCAGGGAATAGCCCGAGACAAGAGGACCATCTTCCCGAGGAGGGGGCAGCCTGCCTAATGAAGAGATGTGAAGGGGATGCCTCAGGGGTTGAGGGTCGGGTGCCCGCGGAGGATGGCCTGGTCGATGAAGAAGGTCGGGATCGCCGCATAAAGGCCCGCGACCACGTCGTCCATCACAATCCCTCGACCACCCGGTAAGGACTGGAGCTGAAAAATCGGCCAGGGCTTCCAAATGTCGAAGAGGCGGAACAGGGCGAAGGGGGCGACGAGCCGGGAGGCATCCACCCACAGTGGAAGCGGATGCTTGGTAAGCCCCAGTGCGAGCACGGACAGGGCGATCCATTGCCCGGCCCATTCATCGGCGACGATCCAGGAGGGATCCTTTTCGCCGGCGTCAGCGGCCACGCGGCCCGAGGCCGTGATGGCAAGGGTTGTCATGAGGAGGGGGAGTGGCCCCAGAAATCCGAGTAGGCTCCAACTCGCCGCGATGGAGCTGAGGGCCTTCCAGCGCACTGCAACCTCGAACAGCCCGAACCACACGGCCAGCGCCGCGAGGCTCCCCCACGTCCCCGGTGCGGGTTTGAGGTAACCGCTGCCGAAGCCGGTGGCCACCCACCAGGCCCAGCGGGGGGCTTTGGGGCCCGGGGTGCCGGAGGCCTCGGCCATCAGTTCCGTTCCTCACCCTGCTGGGGGCGTGCCACGGGGAGGGCCTGTTCGCTGAGGGGGGCGATGGCGTACCCCACGCGGTGGGTGCCGACCCACACTTCCACCACGAGCCGCTCTTCGGGCATGGGGGCGCCGGGCCACTCACCTTGGAGGGTCCAGGTGCCCTTGGCGGTTTCGGTGACTTTCACGTCCAGCCGACCTTTGCCGCCACGCACGAAGCGAAGCTGGGCGCCCTCGGTGAGGGCGGGCAGATCGGAAGCGAGCATGCGCCAGGCGCGGAGTTCGGCCTTGGCGCCGGGCTTGAGGCCTTTGACAGTCACCACCGCATGCAATCGCGCCGGGGGCAGGGCGCCCTGGGGCTCCACACCGGCGCCCCAGGTGACCGAGGCCTTTTCGAGGGTGACCTTCACGGCTTTGGCCTTGGGGTGGCTGGCGGCGAGGCAGGGCAGCGCGGCCAGGAGCAGGAGGGAACGCATGGGAACTCCGGGAATGGAGATGATCCTACCCCGGATCACACGTGCCGCAGGGCTTCCACCACCCGCAGCCGGGCGGCCTTGAGGCCCGGCAGCAGGGCGCTGAGCTGAAGCGTGGTCTGCAGGAAGAGGAAGGCGGCGAAATAGACCATGGGCACGAAGTGGATGAACAGCTCGTAGCCGTGGCTCGTGCCCGGAGGGGCGGGCATCTGGTAGTGCAGTGCATTCATGCCGGCCCTGAAGATCAACGTGAAGGCGAAGCCCACGAGGCTGCCCGCGAGGCCGAGGAAGGCGCCCTCCCACTGGAGCAGGGCTACCAGCTGGCGGGCCTGCAGCCCGGTGGCGCGGAGCACGCCGAACTCGCGGATGCGCTCCATGACACTCATGAGCAGCGTGTTAGCGGTGGCCAGGAAGACCACGAGGAAGAGCACCAGGCCCATGAATCCGAAGATGGCGAAGTAGAGCATGCGCACTTGTTGATAGAAGGCCGCCAACTGGTGCCAGGGGTGGGCCTCCAGGCCGGGCAGCTCCCGGGCGAGGCGAGCGGCCATGGCGTCGGCCCGCTTGGGCTGCTTGAGCACCACGCTGAGGCGGCTGCGGGCGCCTTCGGCCTGGAGCAGGCTCTCGGCGGTGTCGAGGCTCACCGTGAGGGCGCGGTCGTTGAGTTCGCGGAGGCCCAGATCCTGGAGGCCCACCACTTCCACGTCCACGGCGTTGAGGGAGCCCCCTTTGGTGGTGGACATGAGCGTGAGGGAACTGCCCACGGTGGCACCGAGGCTCTTCGCGAGCCCGATGCCGAGGATGACCTCGCGGGCCTCGGGCTGCGGGGCGAGCCAGCGGGAGCCGGCTCCGCCGGGCACCTTGGAGCCCTCCTTCACACGATCCGCCACGGCCATGTGGGCGGCTTCGCGGGTGGGATCCACGGCGCTTCCCAGGAAGGCGACGCTCTTGGGCCCGCTGCTGATGAGGCCCATGAACTGAATGCGGGGCAGCACCTCGGCCACCTCGGGATCCAGGCGCAGCTTCGCGGCCAGGGCCTCGCCACCGTCCAGGGCCTTTTCGAGGCTGCCTTCTTCCCCGCCTTCGAGGCCACCCGCGGGCAGGATCTGGACGTGGCCGAGCCCGCCCCGGATGGCACTGTCCGAGAGGCCCTGGAAGGTCTGGGCCATGAAGCCCCCCGCGAGGCTGAGCGCGGTGAAGCCAGCCACGAGCACGAGGAGGGTGAGCAGGCTGCGGCGCCGCTGGCGCAGGAGGTTGCGGAGGGCGAGGCGGGCGAGGATCACGGGCGCACCTCCAGGGTCACGAGCCGTCCATCCACCAGGCGCGCCACGCGGTCGGCCCGCGCGATGACCATGGGATCGTGGCTGGCCACGAGGAAGGCGACGCCGCGCTCTTTGGCGAGACCATGCACGAGGTCCATGAGGGGGGCGCCGTGGGCCTGGTCCAGGCTGGCGGTGGGTTCATCCGCGAGCACCACGGCGGGTCGGCCGGCCAGGGCCCGGGCGATGGCCACGCGCTGCTGCTGGCCCCCGCTCAGTTCCGTGGGGCGATGGTGCAGGCGGGGGGTGAGGTCCACGGAGGCCAACGCGGCTTCCGCTTCCGTGCGGGCCTCCTCCGTGGAGAGGCCCCGCAGCTGCAGGGGCAGCATCACGTTTTCCAGGGCCGTGAGCACGGGCAGGAGGTTGTGGGCCTGGAACACGAAGCCGAGGCGATTCAAGCGCAGGTCCGTGCGGGCCCGCTCGGGCAGGGTGGACACGGCCACGCCCTCCAGGCGCACCTCACCGGAATCCGCTTCATCGAGTAGGCCCGCGATCTGCAGCAGCGTCGTCTTGCCGGAACCCGAAGGGCCCGCGAGTACCGTCATCTGGCCCGAGGGCACGTCCAGGCTCACGTCGAAGACGCCGGCCTTTTCCCCGCCGGCCTCGTAGGTCCGGGTGATGTTCAAGAGCTGGAGCATCCCTCCAGATTAGCGGAGGGGGATCAGGGATGCTCCCGGCCTTCATGTTCCCGGGCCTCATCGTGCTCGGCCTGCTCCGGAGCGGGAGACCCCTGAGCATTCACGGGGCCGGCCACACCCCCCTGGCCGTAGACGAGCTGCCCGCCCGCCTCCCCCACCCGATACCCCAGACCGAGGACGAGGAGGCTGCCGGCGAAGCTCGCGCCCATGAGGCCCAGGAAGGCCCCCGGGCGCCGGGTGACGGCGCCGACGGCCACCAGCACCAGCACCCCACCCGCGCCCACCAGGAAGAGGTTGGCGGCCCCTTCATGGGCCTTGAGCGCGCTTTCGGGTACGCGCCCTTCGACCCGATGCTCATCCCGCTCACCACTCCAGCGGGCGGCGAAACCGCCTCCGAGGAGGACCCCCTGCAGGGCCAGGGCGAGGACCCAGGCCCGCTGGGGAAGCCACAGCTTGCGGATGGCGAGACCCAATCCCAGGACGATCAGCGGCATCAGCACCGCGAGGGCGATGGGGAGGTGGACGAGTTTGGGGTGGAGGGGAAGCATGGGGACTCCTTGTGCGTTCGAGGAGACGATGGGTTCCGGCCGTGCCCACGGCCATCCGCCGGATGTGATAGCCTCCGCCCCATGCCGTTGCGCACGTGGGATCCGCTGGATGTGGCATGGGAGCGAAGGCGGCTCGCCCTCTTCGGCGGGCTCTTCCTGGGCATCGCCTTGCTGGTGGGGTTGGATCTAGGGGCCGATGCCCGGGTGGGCAGCACCCCTCGACACCTCCTGATGGAGGGGGGCATCTTCCTCCTCGCCATGGCCGGTGCGGCCTGGATGATCCGGCAGAATCGCCGCCTAGGCCGACAGGCCCGGCTCCTCCAGCGGGAGGCGGAGGGCTTGACCCGGGATCTGGCCCAGGTGCAGGTGGCCGCCGAGGCCTGGAAGCGGGAAGCTGGGGCCCTGGTGGAAGGGCTTGCCGGGGCCATCGATCAGCAGCTCCTGCGCTGGGGCCTCAGCAGCGCCGAACAGGAGGTGGCCCTCTTCCTGCTGAAGGGCCTCAGCCACAAGGAGATCGCTGAACTGCGTGGCGTGAGCGAGGCAACCGTGCGTCAGCAGGCCCGGAACCTCTACAAAAAGGCGGGCCTCTCGGGCCGACATGATCTGGCGGCCTTCTTCCTGGAGGATCTGCTCACCCCTCGACGGGGTTGAAGGGATTCCTGGCAGCGCGCGGGCTAACGGGCGGGTGCGGCTCCGGCGTCAAGGCAGGCGTTCAAGGCGGCCTCGTAGCTTTGGAGGGTGTCCTTGGCGCTGCCCAGGTCCACTTCGTAGTACGTGACGAGGGTGCTCAGGTCCGCGAGGAAGGCGGGCTCCCGGCCGGGGTCGCGGCTCACGAGCAGACGGGACATGGCGGGAACCTGGTTGAGCAGGCTGTGGTGGAGCTGCTCCAGATCCTTCTGCATGGCGTAGGCCTCGCTGATGCGGGCCACCCGCCAGGGCTCCATGTGACTCAGCGATTGGGTGGCGAGGCTCGTCTCCCAGGCGGCGGAGCGCAGGGTGGCCAAGCTGAACCCGATGTGGTCCAGGGCGCCCGCCTGCACGGGTTCCCGCTTCAGCATCCGGGCCTGCAGGGGCTTGAGGGCCTTCAGCCCATCCCGGGTGCGGTCGATCTCCCGCTGGAGTTCCACCTGGTTGAGCTTGAGCTCCGCCAGGATGGCCATCCTCGATTGGAGGGCGGCTTCCCGGTGGGCGCGCTGGGTCTTCCAATGATCCAGGCCCAGGGCCAGGAAGAGGCCGACCGCCGTGGCGCAGACCTGGACGAGACCGTTGGCGAGGTGGATGGAGGAGCGCAGGCGATGCAGCATGGGCAGGCTTCGGCCAGGGGAGCGCCGGGCTTAGTGCTTGGCCTTGAACTCGGCCTCATAGGCCGCGGTGCTCGCCTCCGTGCCGCCCTCGGTGATCTCGCCCACCAAGTCATAGGCGTGGGCCTGGGTGATGCGCACGCGCTGGATGGTGTTGGGCATGGGCTGGCCATCCACGATGAGCACGTTGCCGTCGATCTCCGGGGACTGGCCCTGGTGGCGGCCCTTGGCGATGAGATCGGTCTCTTCGTGGGCGCCCTCCACGAGCACTTCGAGGATCTGGCCCACCTTCTCCTGGTTCTTCTCCCGGGCGATCTTCTGCTGGATCTCCAGCAGCTTCTTCTTGCGGGTTTCCTTGGTGCGCTGGGGGATGGGGTCGCCAGCGCCATAGGCGGGCGTTCCTTCCTCGGGGCTGTAGGTGAACACGCCCACGTGATCGAAGCGGGCCTCCTGGATGAAGGCCTTCAGTTCGCCAAAGGCGGCTTCATCTTCACCGGGGAAGCCCACGATGAAATTGGAGCGGATGTGGATGCCCGGGATGATGCTGCGCACCTTGTCCAGCAGCTTCATGAAGCTGGCGCGGCTGCCGCCCCGGGCCATGGCCTTGAGCAGGCCCTGATCCGCATGCTGCAGGGGCATGTCCAGGTACTTAGCGCAGTTCGCCGTCTCGGCGATGGCGCGCATCATCCCCTCGCTGAGGCGGTTGGGGTAGGCGTAGTGGACGCGGGTCCACTTCAGGCCCTCCACATCGCCCAGGGCGCGGATGAGCTTGCCCAGGGCCTCGGGATCACCGAAGTCGCGGCCGTAGTCGGTGGTGTCCTGGCCCACGAGGCTGATCTCGAGGACGCCCTGGCTCACGAGCTGCTTGGCCTCGGCCACCACGCTCTCGATGCTGCGGCTGCGCTGGGCGCCCCGGAGTTTGGGGATGATGCAGAAGGCGCAGGAGTGATCGCAGCCTTCGGAGATCTTCAAGTAGGCGCTGGCCTTGGGCGTGGTGAGCAGGCGGGGGCTGGCCTCGTCGTAGAGGTAGTCGGGATCGCGGACGAGGTCCTCCCAGCCGGCGCCGCCGATGACTTCGGCGATCTGCTCCACGTCCCGGGTGCCCAGGCAGGCGTCGATCTCGGGCATGCCCTGCACGAGCTCGTCCCGGTAACGCTCCACCAGACAGCCCGCCACGATGAGCTTCTTGCAGACGCCCTTCTCTTTCATGGAGGCGGCTTCCAGGATGGCTTCGATGGATTCCTGCTTGGCGGCGTCGATGAAGCCGCAGGTGTTCACGACGATGACCTCGGCCTCCTCTCGGTTGGGGGTGAGCTGAAAGCCCTTCAGGCGCAGGTGCCCCAGCATGACCTCGCTGTCCACGAGGTTCTTGGGGCAACCCAATGACATGAATCCGACCTTGGTCACGGCAACTCCGGCCCCCGGTAGGGGGAACCTCATAGATTACCGCGGGGCGCCGATAATGTGACTGGGCGATATGCTAGACTCCACCCCCGGAAACCCCCACATGCGAATGATCCTTCAGGTCGATGGCGCCAACCACAAGGTGGATCTCACCGAGGAGGGCGTGACCATCGGCCGGGGCGACCAGGCCACCATCCGCATTCAGGCCAACGCCGTGTCCCGGGTGCATTCCCGGTTCTTCCTGCGGGATGGGATCCCCTACGTCTTGGATCTGAAGTCCTTGAATGGCACCACCTTGAATGGCGTGCCGGTGACGGAGCCCATGTCCTTCAAGGAGGGCGACACCATCCTCTTGGGCGAGGTGATGGTGAAGTGGGTGTCCGACAAGGAGCCCACGGTCCCCGCCAAGGCCTTGAACATGACCGTGTCCCCCAAGGCGGTCTCCAGCCGCATCTCATTGGAAGATCGGGCCTTCGACGCCTCGGGCTCCATCGTGGTGCCCCACGCCAGCATCGAGAAGCTGCTGGAGCAGGCCAAGGAACAGCCAGCCAAGGATGCCGGGCTCCTCTTCCAGCGCCTGGCCACCATGGCGGGCACCCTCCTCCGGGCCTCCACCCTGCAGGAACTGCTGGCCAGCGTCATGGAGCTCGTCACCAGCGAGATTCCCTGCCAACGGGGCTTCATCCTGCTCACGGGCCCCGATGGGGAACTCATCCCCGAGTACGTGTGGGAGGAGAACCCCGACGCCGCCCATCCCCCCATCAGCCGCACCATCGCCCACACGGCCATGAAGGACCGCGTGGCCATCCTCACCACGGACGCCCGCCTGGATCCCCGCTTCAGCGCCGGGGAGAGCATCAAGATCCACGGCATCACCTCGGCCCTCTGCGCGCCCCTGGTGGTGGAGGATCAGGCCCTGGGCGTGATCTACCTGGAGACCAGCCTGAACAAGGGCGGCTTCAAGCGGGAGGATGAGCACCTCCTCAGTGCCATGGCGAATTTCGCCGCCGTGGGCATCCAGCGCGAGCGCGACGCCCGCTTCCGCAACCGACTGGAGCGCTACCACAGTCCCCAGGTGGTGGAGCAGATCCTCAAGAGCAGCCAGAGCAAGGAAGCGCCCGCCCTCTCGGCCAAGCGCTGCGAGATAACCGTGCTCTTCGCCGACATCAGTGGCTTCACGCGCATGAGCGAAGGCATGGAGCCGTTGAAACTGGCGGCCATCTTGAACCGCACCTTCGAAGCGCTGACAGATCAGATCTTCGCCCGGGGCGGCACGCTCGATAAGTACATTGGCGACGCCATTATGGCCTTCTTCGGCGCCCCCAATCCCGATCCCGACCACGCGCAAAACGCAGTGGACGCCGCCATCGCCATGCAGGAGACCATCGCCTTCCTCAATTCGAATCGCCCCGAGGGCTACCCCGAATTGCAGATGCGCATCGGCATCAACAGCGGCGAAGCCTTCGCCGGCGACATCGGCTGCGAGAAGCGCATGGATTACACCGTCATGGGTTCCACCGTGAACCTGGCCTCCCGCTTGGAGAGCGGCGTCGCCAAGGCGGGACAGATCGTCGTGGGCCCCCGCACCCACGATCTGCTGGGCGACGAATACACCATGACTCAGCGAGAGCCCGTCTCCCTCAAGGGCATCGAGCAGGAGATCCGCCCCTATGAGGTGACTTGGGTGGAACACGATACGCCCACGGCGGTGCACCAGATCGCCGACGTCTAACGAAAACGGGGGCCGCGAAGCCCCCGTTTTCGTAGTGCGTGGAAATCTAGCTCCGGTTGCGCAGGGCCGGCCAGTCGCCGAAGGCCAGGATGCACAGCACGATGATCATGCCCACGCCGGGAACGAGGCAGAGCAGCGCCATGGCGCCGTTGTGGCCAGCCTTGGTGAAGATCCGCCAGAAGCAGAAGACCGGGAAGATCATCAATACCAGGGCGAAGAAGATGAAACCCATGCAGCCGAGGCCCATGAGCCCAGCGGCGGCCGCGGCGGCTTCGTCATTGCGGCCCTGGAAGAGGGTCATGAGGGGGAGGAGGGCGGTCATGAAGACTCCGGATGTGGCGGGTGAATGGAAACGGCGCCCAAGGGTGCGGGCGCCGTTGCCGGAGGGGTGCAGCGACTAGCGATCGACCTTGATGACGATGGACTTGGAGAAGATGTCCTGGAGGCCCTTCCGTTCGGCGCCCAAGATCATGAGGTAGGGAAGATCCAGGAGCATGCCGTTCACGAAGTGGCCGACTAAGCGGAGGATGGCCATGCTCCAGTCGATGTTGGCGGTGGGATCATCCTCGCGGACCACGCGGAGCTTCATGATCTTTTTGCCGATGGTGGCCTTAAAGGTCACGAGGCACCAGAGCTGGAAGGCCAGGAAGCCGAGCCCGAAGAGCGGAAGCAGCAGGGCCACCATGCAGTTCACGACCGGAATGAACATCAGGACCATGATCGGGAGGTAGCAGATGAAGCCCGCCACAGCGTCGATGAGCAACGCCAGGAACCGGGTCAGGAAGTCACCCCGTTCTCCGATGGGTCGGGCGTCATCGGGCACGGGGGGCAGGTAGGGCTGCAAGAACTCGGGCAGGGGATTGTGGGCGCCGCCGCCAACCCCGTGGTTTGTGAAGTGCCCGAAGCCCGGGGCCGTGCCGGGGTCGTTGGGCCCGGGAGCGATGGGGGCGGGGGCCATGGAGGGAAGGGGGGCCGGCGGCATGGGGGGGGCGGGCGGAGCCACGGGGGCCAGGGCGATGGGGGCCACGGGGACGGGTGCGGCTTCGGTGGGCACCACGGGGTTGGGGCCGGTGGTCTGCTTCTCCGGCGAGGCGGGGGTGCCACCGGCGTGGATGGCCGCCATCTGCTCGGGGCTCATGCGCACGGTGCCCAGGGGATTGGACGAGGAGGCCACGGGGATCTGCATGGCCACCGTGGCGCCCTGCTCATCGGCGGGGCTGGAGTAGGTCATCTGGATCTGGCCCAGGGTGACGCGGTCCCCATCCCGCAGGGGGCTGCTCTGCACGCGGGAGCCGTTCAGCAGCACGCCATTGCTGCTTTGGAGATCTTGGATCTCGTAGCCGTTGCCCACCTTGCGCAGCACGCAGTGGTGCCGGGAGATGCTGGGATCCGGCAGGCGGAGCGTGTTATCCAGCTCGCGGCCGATGTGCACTTCAGCGTCCAGCAGCTCGAACTCGCGGACGCCGGAACTCTCGTGAACCAGCAGTTTGGCCATCGCTTACCTCGGTTGGGTTGACGCAGGCAGTCTAAGGCCTGGGACGGAAGAATCCAAGGAATTGGGGGTGGCGGGGCCGGTTGGGAGGCCCGGGTGGGGTCGGCAAGTGGATGACCCTGCTTGACCTCGCTTCCGTAGGGGTGCAGGCTGACACGAGGAACCGGAGGCGGCATGGTGCTTTTCAACGCGGCCACGAAGGAGTTGACGGCGAAAATCGTCTACTACGGGCCGGGTCTGTGCGGGAAGACGACGAATCTTCAGCACATCTACGACACGATGCCCCAGGATGGCCGGGGCAAGATGCTGAGCCTCGCGACCCAGACGGATCGCACGCTGTTCTTCGACTTCCTGCCCATCGAGCTGGGCACGATCCGGGGCATGAAGACCCGCATCCAGCTCTACACGGTGCCGGGCCAGGTGTTCTACGACGCCACCCGCAAGCTGGTGCTGCGCGGCGCTGACGCCGTGGTGTTCGTGGCGGATTCCCAGGCGCCCGCTCTGGAATCCAACAAGGAGAGCTTTCAAAACCTCATCGACAACCTCAAGGATCAGGGCGCGGAGCTGGCGAAGACGCCGCACGTGATCCAGTGGAACAAGCGGGATACGCCCAACGCGCTGCCCGTGGCCACTCTGAACCAGGAGATCAACCGCTTCGGCGTCCCCACCTTCGAGGCCTGCGCCATGAAGGGCGAGGGCGTGAAGGAGACCCTCAGCGGCGTGGCCAAGCTCGTCCTCAAGAGCCTGGCGGACAAGTACGGCGGCGGCGTGGTGGAAACCCCCATGCCCGCGGCCCTCACCCCCAAGGCCCCTCCTCCGGTGGCCCCGCCCCGCATCGCCCACCCGGCCACCAAGCCCCTGGAGGTCGAGGAACTGGGCGTGCCCGACATGCTCGAAGAGATCGAGGAGCTGCCCTCCGAGGGCGCCCGGAAGCCCTACCAGACCCAGCACCTGCCCCACAATTCCGTGGTGGAGGTGCCCGTGGTGCTGGACCGGAGCCTCTTCAGCGGCGAAGGTCCCGTCGAGATCAAGTTGAAGCTCTATCTCAAGTAGGCCTGGGGCCGGTCTCTCCGTTGGCGCCGGCCCCAGGGCCGGCGCCCTTCGTTTGGGGCCTACCCGGGACCGGAAGACCGGGTGCTGATCACCGGTCGCCCTTCAGTCACACTAGAGGATTGCTTTGAGGCTCCCCATGTCCCGCCCCGTCGTCACCCGCTTCGCCCCCTCGCCCACCGGCATGCTCCACATCGGGGGCGTGCGCACGGCCCTCTTCTGCTGGCTGTTCGCGAAAAAGCACGGCGGTCGCTTTATCCTGCGCATTGAGGACACGGACCTCAGCCGCAGCACCGACGACAACATCCGCATCATCGAAGAGGGCATGGCCTGGTGCGGCCTGGAATGGGATGAGGGTCCCGTGGTGGGCGATCCCGCCGCCTGGGTCGGTCCCCACGGCCCCTACCGCCAGATGCAGCGCATGGACATGTACCGGGCCAAGGTCCAGGAACTCCTGGCCAAGGACCTGGCCTACCGCTGCCGCTGCTCCAAGGAGGCGCTGGAGAGCCGCCGTTCCGCCGTGGAGGCCGCCGGCAAGGTGTTCCAGTACAACCGGGGCATGGACGCGGGCAAAGGCTGCGCCGCCAAGCACCACGACGCCTCGGAATCCGCCGCCATCCGCTTTCGCATGCCCGAGGGTGGCGACATCGTCCTCCACGACCTCATCAAGGGCGAGATCCGCTTCCCCGCGGACAGCCTGGATGACTGGATCATCGCCCGCTCTTCCGAGACGCCCGGCGAGATCGGCGTGCCCACCTACAATTTCTGCGTGGTGGTGGACGACACCCACATGGAAGTCAGTCACGTCATCCGTGGCGATGACCACGTGAACAACACGCCCAAGCAGATCCCGCTCTTCGCCGCCTTCGGCTTCGAGCTGCCCGCCTTTGCCCACGTGCCCATGATCCTGGGCAAGGATGGCGCGAAGCTAAGCAAACGCCACGGCGCCACCAGCATCACCGAGTACCAGGCCATGGGCTTCCTGCCCTCCGCCGTGCGCCTCGCCCTGGCCCGCCTCTCCTGGACCCCCAAGCAGGATGGCAAGGCCGCGGAGACTGCCGAGGAGGAGATCCTCACGGACGCCGACATGATCCGCCTCTTCGATCTCGCCGATGTGCAGAAGAGCGCCGCCCGCTTCGACATGGACAAGCTTGCCTGGATGAACCAGAAACTCATCCAGCGCGCCACCTGGCAGGAGTTGGAGCCCCACCTCCGCCCCTTCCTGCCCGAAAGCTGGGTGGGCAAGTCCGATGAATGGAAGGCCACGGCCATCACGGCCACCCAGAAGGGCAAGAGCCTCGTGGAGATGGCGGAATCCCTCCGCTTCGCTTTCGAGCGCCCTGAAACTTTCGACGAGGCCGCCAGCGCCAAGTTCATCACTGATGCCGTGAAGCCCGCCCTGCGCGAGGTCCTCGCCCTGGAGGACTATCACCATGACGCCCTCAAGGCCGCCTTCGACGGGATCCTGGAAAAGCATGGCCTCAAGCTCAAGGACGTGGCCCAGGCCCTGCGCGTGGCCCTCTGCGGCAAGCCCGTGAGCCCCATGATCTTTGAGACCCTCTACCTCATCGGCCGCGACGAAGTGCGCACCCGCGTGGAGAAGTGGCTGTGATGAACCTCGAAGAGTTCACCCATCTCACCCTCACGGTGGTGGAGGAACAGAAGGACGAGACCTACGCCCCGACCCTCGTCGTGGGCGATGAAGTGCGCATCATCAACGGGATCCCCAAGGGCCTCGACCACCGCGAAGCCATCCAGAACGTCGTCCAGCGCCTGGGCCTCATGGAATACGAATTCCTCTTCGGCGTCCGCACGGGCCCCCACGAAGTCACCACGGGCCACCACACCCCCCTGGGCATCCAGATCCAACGCATCACGGAGCTGGGGAAGGGCTACTCGATCTCAGAGGTTGAGGAGTGCCCGTGGTGGGATTTGCATGTGGGTGGGGAGCAGTAGAGAGACGACTTAACTCAGCCTCTAGATGGGGACAGTTCAAGGATGGGGATGTCTCGTAACCCTTCGTCCTTTTCCTGGGTGGGGTTGCGGTCATTCTTTGTATTCCGTGCAGCGTGAATCGCTATTCCTGACGAGGAGGTGCATCTTGCCTCCAGCGTCGAAGCCAAGGAAGGGTGCAGTAACTCCTGAGGGCGCAACCACGGTCTCCTGCCAGCCCTCGGCCCGCAGATCGAATATCTTCAATCCAAATTCGGAATGTGCTGCGACGGCCACCCGCGACCCATCCGCGGAACGGGCCAGGCGAATGGGTTCATAGGCGATCTTGCGGCTGATAAGGAGCACTGGAAGTGCCCATGTACCCTCCTGCTTACGGATGACGTATAGATTTCTCCCATCTTGGAGATCCGAAGAAAACGGTCGTTCAAAGAGAACCCATCCATTAGATTCGCTCTCCCAGAGTGCGGCTATGAAGGCTCCATACTGAAGGGCCGGAAGCCCAAGGGGGACAGTCTCCGAAGTCCAGACTCCTCCAACGATGGGCTGATGGTATGCAATGAGAGAAGAACTGCTACCGAAGAGGAGGTGGGTGCCTCCGCTTTGGTCCATCCCCATATGGAATGACGTAATAAATGGAATATCCGGGGTTAAGCCCGCCAAAGAATCTTCCTGCCAGTGGTCATTGCAAAAGGTCAGGAAGGCCAAATCCTGCATCCCTCCTCCACCCGGCCTTTCCGGTGAGGGGATATTGAGGAGCATGCTCGGGAGACCCGTTGGTCCGAAGACTGCTGGCATCGCGGCTGATCGGTCCCAGCGCGTGACCTGAGTTGAGGAAAGGACCTCAGATGTCCAGCCAACTCCGTTGAACCAGAGGTGGCAAGGCCGCCCGCCCGGATCAGCGGATGACTCTTGCCGCGCATAAGACAGATGTGGGGCGCCCAGTACATCAATTCCAAGGGTGGGAAGGAAATCGGAGTGCACAGCTTCAGGTTCGATCTCAGCCCATGGATCCCCGAAAGAGAAAACCCGGGTCGGGTAAGGGAAGGTGGATAGAAATGCCCACGATCCCTGCGGCCGCAGTACAGCTTGATTGAAAGCAGGCAGCTCCCGAATCGTCGAAGAGAGGGCCAGTGGGGATCCTACTGGAGCCTTGAATACCTGAAGGATATCTGTTCGGAGGTTCCCTTGCGCACTGGAGATCTCCGCTTGATAGCTGTAATAACCGGCAGGTAGATCCGGGTCTTCAAAACTCGTGGCGTCCCCAGGAAGTTGGGCCAACGGGTCTGACCCGCCCCCCGGCCCTGGGTAGCGATAAATGGAAATGCGATCGGCGGTAGTACTTCGATTTACCCACCTAAGGATGAATCCACCTGAAGCAGGGGTGCATGCAAAGGATTCCAACCTAAAGAGGGGAGCGGTGATTACTCGGATGGATTCAACACTCGCAGGGCCCTGGACGGCACCCGCTGTATTGGTGGCACGGTAGGCATATCGAGTTCCCTCCTGAAGGTCCGAATCCACATATTCGGATTGAATCCCATGGAGGAGGGGGAGAGAAACCCACGACTCAAGAGGGGCCCCATTGATGTCACATCGAACTCGTTCAATGAGGGTGCCGGTTGCTAATGAAGAATTGCTGTACCAGTTGAGGGTGATGGTATCGGCGACGGGATCTGAGTAAGGGGAAGGCGCGGATGGCCGATTCAAAGTGCGAAAGAAACTGACTTCATTGGACGGACCAGAAGGCGTGGTGCGCTTATAAGATTTCAATCTGAATTGGAATTCGGTGAGTTCGGGTGCATTTGGAGCGAAGGTCACCAACACTTGGTTCTGGGCGGCGGGGATTAGGTTGGCCGCGTTATTGAGTGGCTCAAAAGGGCCCTCGCCTGCTTTGGCTTCGAGGAGATATCCCAACACTGAGGGGACAGGGGTCCACTGCAGGGTGACCTGGTCGATTCCGGGCCCGGGCGCGAGGGTCAAAGCTGTGGGGGCAGGGGGAACCTCGGGAGGTGCGGCGGGAGTAGCGGGTGTTCCGCCGCCGCCGCAGCTGATCGTCAGGGCGGCCGCCATCAGAAGCGCAAAAATGAAACGCACGCGCAAACCTCACTTCCCTTTAGAACCGGGCGATTGGGTGGGAGCTATAAGGGCCAAACCTAACCTGACAGTTAGCATACAGTCAAATCGGCCCTTCTTGTCGCAAACGAAGCTCCAAGCCTGCTCTCGTCCTTGTTGAGCCTCCGGATTCACCGGAGTTGGAAAGGCATGCCTCTCGAGGCATCCTGAGATGCTTGGTCCGGGCTCTATTGCCCCTCACCTTCGGCCAATTTACCTCGATCGGATCCATGTAATGGCGAATGACGCCTCAACTCCCGAATCCAAGTCCCTGAACTTCCTCGAGGAAATCGTCGAGGGTGACCTCCAGTCCGGCAAGCATGGCGGGCGGGTGCTCACGCGGTTCCCGCCGGAGCCCAACGGGTACCTCCACATCGGCCACGCGAAGAGCATCTGCCTGAACTTCGGCCTTGGGCTGAAGTATGGCGGCGGTACGAACCTCCGCTTCGACGACACGAATCCCACGAAGGAGGAGCAGGAGTACGTGGATTCCATCCAGGCCGATGTGCGCTGGCTGGGCTTTCAGTGGAAGGAGCTGCTCTTCGCCTCCGACTACTTTCAAACCATGTACGACTATGCCGAGCACCTGATCACCCAGGGCAAGGCCTACGTTTGCGACCTCACGGAAGCGGAGATCCGCGAGTACCGAGGCAACTTCCACGTGGCCGGTCGGCCGAGCCCCTTTCGGGACCGGAGCGTTGAGGAGAACCTGGACCTCTTCCGCCGCATGAAGGCGGGCGAGTTCGCGGACGGCGCCAAGGTGCTGCGGGCCAAGATCGACGTGAACGCGGGGAACATGAACCTCCGCGATCCCCTCATGTACCGCATCCGTCACGCCGAACACCACCGCACGGGTGATACCTGGTGCATCTACCCGATGTACGACTACGCCCACCCGGTGGAGGACGCCATCGAGGGCATCACGCACTCCATCTGCACCCTAGAGTTCGAGGACCATCGGCCCCTCTACGAGTGGTTCCTGGAGCAGGACACCGAGGCCCGGTTCTTCAAGAAGCCCCTGCCGCGGCAGTACGAGTTCGCGCGGCTCGCGGTCACCACCACCATGATGAGCAAGCGGCGCCTCCTGCTTCTCGTCGAGGAAGGCCATGTGAGCGGTTGGGATGACCCCCGCATGCCCACCCTCTCGGGCCTGCGCCGCCGGGGCGTCAGCCCGGAGGCCGTGCGCGCCTTCGCCGAGCGCGTGGGCGTGGCCCGGCGCGACGCCACCGTGGACATGGGCCTGCTGGACCTCAGCATCCGCGAGGACCTGGAGGCCCGCTGCGACCGCCGCATGGCCGTGGTGCGCCCGCTGAAGGTGACCATCACGAACCTGCCCGAGGGCGAGGTGCACTGGATCGAGCTGCCCAACCACCCGGATGCCGCCCGCGGCACCCGCAAGGTGCCGTTTTGCCGGGACCTCTTTGTGGACCGCGAGGACTTCATGGAAGTGCCCGCCAAGAAGTGGTTCCGCCTGGCGCCGGGCGCCGAGGTGCGCCTGCGCGGTGCCTGCTACCTCCGCTGTGAGGAGGTGGTGAAGGACGCCGCCGGCGAGGTCATCGAACTGCGCTGCACCTGGGATCCCGCCACCCTGGGCGGCGAGGCCCCCGATGGCCGCAAGGTGAAGGGCACCCTCCACTGGGTGAGCGCTACCCACGCGGTGCGGGCGGAAGTGCGCCTCTATGATCGCCTCTTCACCGTGGACGACCCCATGGACGTACCCGAGGGCGGCGATTGGCGGGGCACGTTGAACCCTGCCTCCCTCGAGGTGGTGCAGGCCGCCTTGGAGCCCAGCCTTGGTGAGGCCCAGGCGGGCGAGCGCTTCCAGTTCGAGCGCACGGGCTACTTCGCCCTGGATGCCGATTCAAAGCCCGGGGCCCTGGTCTTCAACCGGACCGTGGGACTGAAGGACAGCTGGGCCAAGGTGGAAGCCAAAGCTTAGCGAGGGTGACCGCCTCAGCCCCGGCGCTTGCGCCGGGTCGCCTTCACGGGCGTTGGCCCCTCCAGCCACTGGCGGATCCGCGCCGCGTCGCCCAGGCGGGTGTACTTGCCCCAGGAATCCAGCAGGATGATGACCAGGGCGCGCCCGGCCAGGTTCGTCTGCATGACGAGGCACTTGCCGGCCTCCTCCAGGTAGCCCGTCTTGGAGAGGCCGATGGTCCAGCGGCGGTTGCGGGTGAGGCCATTGGTGTTCAGGAAGGCGATGCGCCGACGGCCTGAGCCGATCTCGGCCTCACCCCGGGTGCTGAAGTCGCGGATCACAGGATAGCGGTGGGCGGTGTCCACGAGGGTGGCCAGCTCCCGGGCGGTGGCGACGTTGCCGCCATCCAGACCCGTGGGGTCGGCGTAGTGGGTGCGCTTGAGCCCGAGGGCCTGGGCCTTGTCGTTCATGGCCGCCACGCAGGCGCCGAGGCCGCCCGGGTAGGTGCGGCCCAGGGCATGGGCGGCGCGGTTCTCCGAGGCCAGCAGGGCCAGCAGCAGGGCCTCCCCCCGGGTCAGGCGGGTGCCTACGGGTAGGCGGGATTTGCTGTGGCGCAGGGTGTCCACATCGGCCTTTTCGATCTGGATCTGCTCGTGGAGGTCGAGGTTGGCGTCCAGCACCACCATGGCGGTCATGAGCTTGGTGAGGGAGGCCATGGGGGCCACGGTCTCTCCCTGCTTGTCGTAGAGCACCTCCCCGGTGCGCTGGTCCAGGATCAGGGCTTCGGCCGAGCGCAGGTTCAGGGCCGTCCGCTTGTGGGCGGTGCTGGCTTCGCCGCCGCCCCACAGGACCGAGGAAAGGAGACCCAGGGCACAACCCACCAGAACGGCTTGAAATCCCTTGGCCATGGCGCCTCCCGCAATCACCCTATCGGCAAATGGGCCTTTCCCGGGAGCGCCTGGGGCGGGCCGTCCTTCCGGCCCTGGGAATGGCGGTTCCCCCTGGGCGAAAAGCCGGGGGGATCCCGGGCCTGGAGCGGGGTTCTTGAGACCTTCGTCGCCTAGCCGGAGGTGCTACGGGCTGTTAGATTCAATGGGTTGGACTCCGGCGCAAGCCCTGCCTTTCGTCTGCCGACGATCTTGACTGTCTTCCCGGGACGGCCCATGGAAACCCTTGCCAGCCTGCTGCACACCTCGCCTGCCACCGCCTGGATGGCGGTGAAGGTCCTCATGGCCTTCGGGCTGATCATGGGCATCGCGCCGCCGCTCACCTGGGCGGAACGGCGGGGCAGCGCCATGATCCAGGATCGCATCGGCCCCAACCGCGCCGCGCTCTTCGGCAAGATCCGGATCCTCGGCCTCGTGCAGGCTTTGGCGGATGGCCTGAAGTTCTTCTTCAAGGAAGATCTGGTTCCGCCCCACGCCAACAAGCGCCTCTTCTGGCTGGCGCCGGCCCTGGCCTTCGTGCCCGCCATGCTGGGCTTCGCCGTGATCCCCATGGGGCGAAGCTTCCTCAGCGGCGGCACCGAGTACCACCTGAGCCTCCTCGATCCCGGCAATGGCATGGGCATGCTCTTCCCCATGGCCGTGGGCGCCATGGCGGTCTACGGCATCCTCGTGGCGGCCTGGTCCAGCAACAACAAGTGGGCCATCCTCGGCGGCATGCGCGCCTCCGCCCAGATGGTGAGCTACGAGGTGGGCCTCTCCATGGCGGTGCTCTGCATCTTCATGGTGACCGGTGGCTATGACCCCCATCAGATCGTGGCGGAACAGGCTCACGGCTGGTTCATCTGGCGCCAGCCCCTGGGCTTCCTCGTCTTCTTCGTCTGCATGTTCGCCGAAGCCAACCGCCTCCCCTTCGACTTCGCCGAGGGCGAGAGCGAAATCGTGGCCGGCTTCCACATCGAGTACGGCTCCATGAAGTTCGCCCTCATCGGCCTCGCCGAGTACGGCCACATCCTCGGGGCCTCCGCCCTCATCACCACCATGTACCTGGGGGGCTGGCGCCTGCCCTTCATCGTGGATCAGACGCAGATCCCCGTGATCGTCACCTTCCTGGTGTTCCTCACCAAGGTGGTTTCACTCTGCCTCGTCTTCATCTGGGTCCGTTGGACCCTGCCGCGCTTCCGCTATGACCAGCTCATGAATCTGGGCTGGAAGAAGCTGTTGCCCATCTCCATGGCGAACTTGCTCTACTTCGCCTACCGCATGAGGGGCTGACCATGGGTGTCCTCGTCAAGAAAGTCGAACTCGCCTGGTGGGAGCGCCTCTACGTGGTGAGCGTCGCCATCGGCATGGGCGTCACCTTCAAGCACTTCATCAAGCAGCTCCTCACCCCCACCTCCAAGCGGTACACGATCCAGTACCCGGAGATGAAGAAGGAGATGCCCAAGGGCTACCGCGGCCTCCACGAGTTGAAGCGCTTTGAAGATGGCGCCATCAAGTGCGTGGCCTGCTTCATGTGCCAGGAGGCCTGCCCCGCCCGTTGCATCAGCATCGAGGCCGAGGAGTTCAGCGAGCTGAACTTCACCCAGGGCTTCGAGGAGAAGCGCCCGGCCACCTTCAAGATCGACATGCTCCGCTGCATCTTCTGCGGCATGTGCGAAGAGGCCTGCCCCAAGGATGCGATCTGGCTCCGCAACAACTACGAGCTGGCCGCCTACGACCGCCTCTCCATGAACTTCGGGAAATGGGATCTCATCAACACCTACGCCGAGCCGGATGGCAAAGCCCGCCTCACGAAGGCGGAGGAGAGCCCCATGACCCCCAGCCGCCGCACCGTGGCCCTCTAGGAGACCGGAGATGTTCCTCACCTTCGCCATCCTTGCCCTGGCCGGCGCCCTGGCCCTGCTCCTGCAGAAGAACGCCATCGAGGCGGGCCTCTGCATGGCCCTCAGCTTCCTGGGCGTGTCGGGCCTCTTCGTGCTGCTCGGCAACCCCGTGGCCGCCGCCCTGCAGATCATCGTCTACGCCGGCGCCATCCTGATTCTCGTGCTCTTCGTGATCATGCTGCTCAACAGCCACGAAGAAGAGCCCGCCGAAATGTCGCGGCCCATTCAGCGTTGGGGCTCCGTGGCCCTGGTGGCCCTGCTGGGCCTGGGCGCCTTCCGGCTCCTGAATGGCAGCCCGGCCCTGGCCGAATTGGCCGCCAAGCCCGTGACGGGCGCCGCTACGAACCTGCACAGCCTGGGCGACATGCTCTTCAGTCAGCACCTGCTGGGCTTCGAAGTGGCGGGATTCCTCCTGCTGGCCGCCATGATCGGGGCCGTCGCCCTGGTTAAGAAGAACCTTTAGGGAGCCGCGATGAACATGCTTTCCGGAACCCTCCAAGGCTACCTGTTGGTCGCCTTCCTCCTGTTCCTCATCGGGCTCGCCACGGTGCTGCTGCGGCGCACCCTGCTCCTCCAGTTCATGGGCATCGAGCTGATGCTGAATGCGGCGAACGTGGCCCTGCTGGCCTTCGCCCGCTGGCGCGGCAGCGATCTTCAGGGCACCGTGTTCTACCTCTTCATCATCGCCGTCGCCGCGTGCGAAGCCGCCGTGGGCTTGGCCCTCGTCATTGGGCTGCACCGCCACCGCGCCACCACCGATGCCGACAAGGCCTCGAGCCTGAAGCAGTGAGGAACCAATGACCTACGCTTGGCTCATTCCCGTCCTCCCCCTCATCGGCTTCCTGGTGAACCTCCTCGTCGGCAAGAAGGCCGGCAAGGGCTTCGTCACCGCCGTGGCCGTGGGCTCCGTCGCCCTCAGCTTCATCCTGGCCATCCGCCTCTTCCTCGCCATGAAGGGCGCCGAGGGTCACCGCCTGGACCTCACCTTCTTCACGTGGATGCAGACCGGCACCCTCACGGTGCCCTTCGGCTTCACCGTGGATCCCCTGAGCGGCACCATGATGCTCGTCATCACGGGCATCGGCCTGCTCATCCACCTCTACTCCGTGGGCTACATGCACGAGGAAGAGGGCTACTTCCGCTACTTCGCCTACCTCAACCTCTTCGTCTTCTTCATGCTGCTGCTCGTCTTGGGCGACAGCCTGGTGCTGATGTTCGTGGGCTGGGAGGGCGTGGGCCTCTGCTCCTACCTGCTCATCGGCTACTACTTCGAAACCGACTACGCCCCGGCGGCTGGCCTCAAGGCCTTCCTCACGAACCGCGTGGGCGACCTCGGCGTGGCCATCGGCATGATGGCCCTCTTCGCGGCCTTCGGCACCCTCACCGTGGGCGGCCCCCACGGCATCCTCATGCAGGCGGGCCACCTGGCCCCCGAAGCCACCTTCGGCTTCCTCACCTTCGCCACGCTGATGCTCTTCGTGGGCGCCACGGGCAAGAGTGCCCAGTTGCCCCTCTACCTCTGGCTGCCGGACGCCATGGCGGGCCCGACCCCCGTCAGCGCCCTGATCCACGCGGCCACCATGGTGACCAGCGGCATCTACCTCATCTGCCGTCTCGCTCCCGTCTTCACGCTTACGCCCTTCACCCTCACGGTGGTGGCTTGGGTGGGCGGCCTCACGGCGCTGTTCGCGGCGACCATCGGCCTCTTTCAGCGCGATATCAAGAAGGTGCTGGCCTATTCCACCGTGTCCCAGTTGGGCTTCATGTTCTTGGGCCTCGGCGCCACGGGCTTCGCGGCGGGCTTCTTCCACGTGTTCACCCACGCCTGGTTCAAGGCCCTCCTCTTCCTCGGCGCGGGCAGCGTGATCCACGCGATGCACCACGAGCAGGACCTCTTCAAAATGGGCGGCCTGAAATCCAAGACCCCCGTGACCTTCTGGACCATGCTCATCGCCACCTTCGCGATCATGGGCCTGCCCCCCTTCAGCGGCTTCTTCAGCAAGGACGAGATCCTCTACCTCGCCTTCCTCAAGAGCCCCCTGCTGTGGGTGATCGGCGTCGTGGCCGCCTGCTGCACCAGCTTCTACATGTGGCGCCTCATGGCCCTCACCTTCTGGGGCGAGCCCCGGGACCACCACGCCTTCGAGCACGCCCACGAAAGCCCCAAGACCATGACGGTACCTTTGATGGTGCTGGCCGTGGGCTCCGCGCTCTTCGGCTTCTGGGGCATCCCCGAGGCCTTTGGCGGCCACTTCGCCATCGGCGAGTGGCTGAAGCCCGCCCTCACCTTCGGGCAGATGCACGGGGAGCACGGCCACCATGCCGGCCCCGCCATCGCCCTGGCCGCCACCTCCACGGTGCTGGGTGTGATCTTCGGCCTCTTCGGCTGGTTCAAGTACAAGGACGGCCTCGCCTGGGAGGAGGGCTTCATCGCCAAGTTCCCCGGGGTGCACCGCGTGCTGCTGAACAAGTACTACGTGGATGAGGCCGTGGAGCTCACGATCCTCGGCCCCCTGCGCTGGTTCGGCAACGTGTGCTGGAAGCTCTTCGACGTGATCCTCATCGACGGCGTGGGCGTGAACCTCCCCGCCGCCCTCACGAAGGTGGCCGGCGACTTCGTGGCCCTCTTCCAGACGGGCCGCGTACGGAACTACGTCTTCACCATGGGTCTGGGCGTCGCCGCCCTCCTCTACATGCTGCTGAAGTAGGAGCGCCCGATGCAGACTCTGAGCCTCCTCGTCTTCGGCCCCGCGATCCTGGGCCTCCTGTTGCTCTTCCTGCCCGAGAAGTTCGGGAAGGCGGGCAAGTCCCTGGCTTTCCTCGGCGCCGTGGCCTTCTTCGTCATCGGCCTCGAAAAACTGTGGGGCCTGCGCGCCAATCCCTCGGTGCTCGCCCACGAGCGCTTCACGTGGTTCGCCGTGGCCGGCCTGCCCGTGGAATACCACCTGGCCCTTGATGGCCTGAACTACTGGCTGGTGCTCCTCACCCTTTTCCTCGTGCCCCTCACCATGGCGGCCACCTGGAATTCCATCAAGCAGGGCGAAGGCCGCTTCAACGGCCTCTTCCTCATCCTCCAGACGGGCATGCTGGGCGCGCTGCTGGCCCAGGACCTCCTGTTCTTCTACCTGTTCTGGGAGGCCATGCTCATCCCGATGTATTTCATGATCGGGGTTTGGGGTGGCGACGATCGGCGCTACGCGGCCAACAAATTCTTCCTCTTCACCCTGGCGGGGTCGCTGCTCTGGCTGGTGGCGCTGCTGATGGTGGCGGGCAAGGCCGGCTCCTTCAATCCCACGCTCATGGCCACCGCCGCTGCGGCGATGCCCTTCGGCACCCAGTGCTGGCTCTTTCTGGCCTTTGCAGTGGCCTTCGCCATCAAGGTGCCCCTCTTCCCCCTGCACACCTGGCTGCCGGATGCCCACACCCAGGCCCCCACGGCCGGTTCCGCCATCCTGGCGGGCGTGCTGCTGAAGTTGGGCGGGTACGGTCTCCTCAAGTTCGCCATCCCCATCTTCCCGGCGGCGGCGCAACACTACGCCAAGCCCATGGCCCTGCTGGCGGTCATCGCGATCATCTACGGCGCGCTGGTGGCCATGGTGCAGCGGGACATCAAGAAGCTGGTGGCCTACTCCTCCGTCTCCCACATGGGTTTCGTGGTGCTGGGCATCGCGAGCTTCACGGTGGTGGGCACCCAGGGCGCCATGCTCCAGATGCTCAACCACGGCGTGAGCACAGGCAGCTTGTTCCTTCTGGTCGGCATGATCTACGACCGGGCCCACACGCGCATGATCGCCGATTTCGGCGGCGTGGCCGTGAAGATGCCCGTGTTCACGGCCTTCTTCCTCATCGTCACCCTCAGCTCCATCGGCCTGCCCCTCACCAATGGGTTCGTGGGCGAGTTCTGGATCCTCAACGGCGCCTTCACCTCGGGCTTCGGTTGGGGCCGTCTCTATGCCAGCCTCGCCACCTTCGGGGTGGTGCTGGGCGCGGCCTACATGCTGTGGATGTTCAAGCGCGTGTTCTGGGGCCCTGAAAACCCCGATCACGAGAGCGGCACGCACCACCTGCATGACGATCTGAACCTCCGCGAGATCGCGGTGATGTTGCCCATGATCGGCCTCATCTTCTGGATGGGCCTGCGCCCCGGCACCTTCGTGGCCGCCTCCGAGGCTCCCGTCACGGCCCTGCTGAAGGATGCCCAAGCCCCGGCCCCGAGCATGATCACCCTGGCACCCGCCGCCGAGGCCCCGGCCCATTCGGGCGAGGCGGCCCCCACCCATGGTGAGGGTCCCGTGGAGGAGCACCGATGATTCCGTCCGCCCTTCCCACCTCCGCCCAGTGGGCGGCCTTGATGCCGATCCTCTTCCCGGCCCTGGCCGCCACCCTGATCCCCCTCGCCCTCCTGGACAAGGACGCGGGCGTTCAGAAGTGGATCCGTGCCGGCGTCTACGCCGTAGCCCTCTTCGCCCTCGGTGCCAGCTTCATGTTCCTCACGGAGCTGTGGGCCAAGGGTGCGCAGCCCAGCTACCTGCAGCTGCGCCTCGATTTCCTCGGCCAATTCACGGGCATCTTCATCGTGGTGGCCGCGGCCCTGGCCCTGCTCCAGTCCTGGGATCATTTCCACCAGGAAGGCTGGGTGAAGGGCGAGACTGTCAGCCTGCTCCTGTTCTCGGTGACGGGCATGATGGTGTTTGCCAGCACCACGAACCTGCTCGTGCTCTTCCTGGGCCTGGAGCTGTTCAGCATCCCCCTCTACGCTCTCACGGCGACGATGCGCACCCGCACCTCTTCGTCCGAAGGCGGTCTCAAATACTTCATCACCGGCGCCGTGGCCGCCGCCTGCTTCCTCATGGGCATCGTGATCCTCTACGGCCTCACGGGCACCCTGGATCTGGCCATCATGCGCAGTCTGGCTGGTACCCCCGCCGGGGATCCCCTCTTCATCGTGGGCATCGGCCTCCTGTTGGTGGGCTTCCTCTTCAAGGTGAGCGCGGCCCCCTTCCACCAGTGGACCCCCGACGTCTACGTAGCCGCCCCGCATCCCATCGCGGGCTTCATGTCCGTGGCCACCAAGGGCGTCGCCATTGTGGCGCTCATCCGTGCCTTCCCAGGCCTCGGTGCCTGGGGCCCCGTGCTCGGGCCCAAGGTGCAGGGCGTGTTCATGCTCGTGGCGGTGCTCACCCTCGTGGTGGCCAACCTCACGGCCCTGGTGCAGACCAGCGCCAAGCGCATGCTCGCCTACAGTTCCATTTCCCACGCGGGCTACCTCGTGCTGGGCCTGGTGGCCGGCACTCCGGGCGCCTTCTCCGGCATGCTGCTCTACCTCGCCATCTACCTGGCCATGAACATGGGCGCCTTCGGCCTCTTCACGGCCTTCGGGCTGGTGGGCGAGAAGGACACCTATGAAGACCTGCGCGGCCTGGGCTGGCGGCATCCCCTCATGGGCCTCTGCGCGGCGCTGATCCTCTTCAGCCTCGCGGGCGTGCCCCCCTTGGGTGGCTTCTACGGTAAGTACATGATCTTCAAGGAACTCGTGGCCACGGGCCACGTGAACCTGGCGATCCTGGGCGTGCTGGCCAGCCTGGTGAGCATGGGCTACTACCTGCGCTTCATCGTGGCCCTTTTCCTCCAGGCGCCGACCCCGGCCCAGGAGCGCGAGGCCGCCGAGGCCCCTGAGCTCCAGGCCTCCCTGGCCCGGGGCACGGTGCTCGTGGCCGCCATCCTCGTGGTGGCCGGTGGGTTCATGCAGACGGTGCTGGTGGATGGATTCGCCTTCCGCGCCGTTCAGGGCCTGTTGGGCATGCGGTAGGTTCGCTCGACCCAGGTGTTCAGGGGCCCGCTTGCGGGCCCCTATTTCGTTTGCCCCACCTGCCTTTCCTCCGGCCCCTAAACCCCGGAACCCCTTCAACCTTGTGGGACACTCAACAGTCGTTGAAATATCGGGTATGGGGTTTTCATGCTGAAGCACAAATGGATCTTGGGTGGAGCCGCCGCGCTGATCGTGGGGGGCGGCATCTACTGGTTGGTGAAGCCCTCCGACAAGGGCCCCCAGTGGCGCACCGCCAAGGTGGAAAAGGGGAACCTCACCCAGCGCATCAGCGCCACGGGTACCCTCTCCCCGCTCGTGCAGGTGCCCGTGGGTACGCAGGTGTCCGGCGTGATCTCGGCCCTCTATGCCGACTACAACAGCCTGGTGAAGAAGGGCCAGCTCATCGCCCAGATCGATCCCACGCTGCCCGATACCCAGCTCCGTGACGCCGAAGCCTCCCTGGATCGGGCCCGCACCAATGCCGCGGACGCCAAGGTGCAGTTCGAGCGGGCTCAGAAGCTGGCCAAGGCCCAGCTCCTCGCCGAGCAGGATCTGGATGTTCGGGCCGTCGCCTACAAAACGGCCATGGCCAACCTGGACACCGCCAAGGCGGCCCTGGATCGCGCCAAGGCCAACCGCGCCTACTGCGACATCACCGCCCCCGTGGATGGCGTCGTCATCTCCCGCATGGCGGACGTGGGCCAAACCGTGGCCGCCAGCTTCAGCACCCCCAACCTGTTCCAGATCGCCCGGGACCTCTCGAAGATGAAGGTGGAGATCTCCATCGATGAAGCCGACATCGACGAAGTGAAGGTGGGCCAGCGCGCCTTCTTCACCGTGGACAGCTTGCCCGAGCGCCAATTCGTGGCCACCGTCAGTCAGGTTCGCCTGGAACCCATCACCAACCAGAACGTCGTCACCTACAAGGTGGTGATCGAGGTGCCCAACGAGGCGCTGAACCGTGAGGAGGGCGCCCCCAAGGCCCCCGAGGCCGGGGCTTCGGCCAAAGGTGAGGGCCGGGGCGGGGCTGGTGGCGAGACGGATCCGGAGAAGGCCTGGGAGCGCATGAAGGATCGACTGCCTGAAGGCACCACGAAGGAGGCCTTCATGAAGCGCTTCAAGGAGCGCATGGCCGAGCGTGCAGCCGCCCTCAAAGCCGCTGCCGCGCCTACGCAAAAGCCTTCCACGGCCCCCACCGGCATGAGCCGGAAGGAGATCGCCAGCACCCCCGGTGGCGCCGCCCTGCTGGGTGGCCCCGTGTTCGCGGGGGATCTGGCCCTTCGCCCGGGCATGACCGCCAACATCACCATCGTGACCAACCAGCGCAAGGACGTGCTTAAGGTGCCCAACGCCGCCCTGCGGTTCAACCCCTTGGCCTTCCTGCCCAAGGACGACTCGAAGAAGGGGGACGCCCAGACCAAGGGCGGAGCCGCTGCGGCCCAAGGTGGCCCCGGCGCCCAGCGCCCCGGCGGGGGCATGGGCGGCGGCGCCCTGGCGCGCGGTATGGCCTCCCGGCGCGAGGACCGCATCTGGATCCTCGAGAATGGCAAGCCCAAGGCACTCGTCGTGAAGGCGGGCATCAGCGACGGCCAGGCCACGGAGATCTCCGGCGAGGGCATCACCGAGGGCCTCGTCATCCTCGTCGGCGTCGAGGACCTCACTAAGAAGGCTGCGGGCGCTCCCATCACCGGTGGCCCCGGCATGGGCGGCGGTCGCCGCTAGGGAGGTCCCTTGGCCATTCTCGAATTCCTCAAGCTCGCCTTTTTCGCCATCACGCGCAACAAGATGCGCGCCTTCCTCACCATGCTCGGCATCATCATCGGCGTGGGCTCGGTCATCGCCATGATCGGCATTGGGGAGGGTTCCAAGCGGGCCTCCATCTCCATCATCCAGAGCATGGGTAGCAACATGGTGATGATCTTCAATGGCGGCACCAGCAAAAGCTCCATGGGGCCCATGGCCATGGGCAGCGTAGAGGTGCTGCGAGAAGAAGATGCCGCGGCCATCCAGCAGGAGCTGACGGACTGCGTGACTGCGGCGACGCCCACCGTCCGTACGAACCGCCCCGTCATCTTCCAGAACAACAACTACCAGTGCAGCGTCCAGGGGGCCGGCCCTGAATTCCTCACCATCAAGGGGTGGGATACCGTCTCGGGCCGCTTCTTCAACGAATCCGAAGTGCGCAGCCAGGCCAAGGTCTGCGTGCTGGGCAACACGGTGAAGGAGAACCTCTTCCCCAACGGCGAAGACCCCGTGGGCCAGACCATCCGCATCGGCAAGATGCCCTTCGTGGTGCTCGGCGTGCTGGAGAAGAAGGGCGCCAGCATGATGGGCGACCAGGACGACGTGATCGTGGCCCCCTACACCACCGTGATGCGCAAGATCATGGGCCGGGATCGCATCCAAATGATCATGGTCAGCGCCCAGGATGGCAAGAGCGATCAGGCCGAAGCGGAGATCACCGCTCTGATGCGTCAGCGCCTCAAGGTGGCGGGCAAGGACGACAACCCTTTCACCATCCGCAAGCAGGATGACTGGGTGAAGATGCAGGATCAGCAGGCCAGCGTCATCACCACCTTCCTGGCGGTGAGTGCCAGCATCAGCCTCATCGTGGGCGGCATCGGCATCTCCAACATCATGCTGGTGAGCGTCACGGAGCGTACCCGCGAGATCGGCGTGCGCCGGGCCCTGGGCGCCACCCAGCGCAGCATCATGCTGCAGTTCCTCGTGGAGGCCATGGTGCTCTCCATTTTCGGCGGCCTCATCGGCGTGGGCATGGCCTGGAGCGCCATCATGGTCCTGCAGGCCGTGGGTGTTCCCGCCGTTACCGAGACCTGGGCCATCGTCCTGGGCCTGGGCTTCAGCGGCGTGGTGGGTGTGGCGGCGGGCTTCCTCCCCGCCATTAAAGCCGCCAAGCTCGATGTCATCGATGCGCTGCGCTACGAGTAGCCCTCTCCCTTGACGATCTGTTCAGGCCCGGGGCATCCATCCCGGGCCTGCGTCATCCTGGAGCTCCATGACTGAACCTGCCTCCGACTCCCTCGCCGCCCTCCGGGTTCCCGAGTACCGCACCTTTATGGGCGGCATGTTCGGGGTCTTCCTCGCCACGCAGATCCAGACGACGGTGCTGGGCTTGCAGGTGTACGAGCTGGCCCGGGCCACCCGGAGCGTGGGGGATGCGGCCTGGGCCGTGGGGCTCATCGGCTTGGCCGAGGCCGTGCCCTTCCTGGCCCTCACGCTCTTCGGGGGCTGGGCATCGGATCACTACGATCGCCGCGCCCTGAGCCTCTGGGGCCTGCTGGGCCTCGTGCTGGGAGCCGCCTGGCTCGTGCAGCTCAACCTGGTGGGGGCCCATGCCCTGTGGCCCTTCTACGCGGTGCAGGGATTGGCGGGCGTGGCCCGCGCGCTGTTCCGCCCCGCCTCAGGGGCCCTGGGCACGGAGCTGATTCCCAAGGAGCTCTACGCCAACGCCGCCACCTGGCGCAGCACCCTCTTCCACATCGCCACCGTGGCGGGGCCCGCCGTGGGTGCCCTGCTCTACGCCTGGAAGGGACCGCTGTGGACCTACGGGGTGATGTCCGTCTGCTATTTGGGCGGCTTCCTGGCCCTCCTCTCCTTGTCGCCCCGGCCCCGGCCCGCAACACCCACGGTGGCGATCCTCGCCAGCCTGAAAGAAGGCGTAGCCTTCGTCTTCTCCCAGCAGGTGGTGCTGGCGGCGCTCAGCCTCGACCTCTTCGCGGTGCTCTTCGGCGGCGCCGTGGCCATGATCCCCGCCTTCGCTTTGGACGTGCTCCATGCGGGGCCCCAGAGCGTGGGCTGGCTGCGGGCGGCCCCGGCGGCGGGCGCGGTGCTCATGGGCTTCTGGCTGGCGCGCCACGGCATGTTCAAACGGGCGGGCTTCACCCTCATCGCCTGCGTGGCGGGCTTCGGGCTCACGTGGATCTGCTTCGCCACGTCCAAATCCCTGAGCCTCAGCCTGGTGCTGCTGGCCCTGGGTGGCGCCCTGGACAACGTGAGCGTCGTGCTCCGCGCCACCCTCGTGCAGACCTACACGCCCCAGGCCCTCATGGGCCGCGTGTCCGCCGTGAACAGCTTCTTCATCGGCAGTTCCAATGAGCTGGGAGCCTTCGAGAGCGGCCTCGCGGCCAAGGCCCTGGGCCTCGTCCCCAGCGTCATCTTCGGTGGCTGCATGACCCTGCTCACGGTGGGCGCCACCGCCTGGCGGGCCCCGAAGCTCCGAAATCTGAAACACATTCGTTAGCCGAGGTTCACTTTTAGTTCAGGGAATTGGTTTGCATGCCGAAAGTGTGCCCATGACCTTGGATCATCTGGCCCTGCTTCTTCAGCAGCAGCGAAGCGTTACCGTAGAAACCCCGGGGGGCGTGGAGCTGGAGGCCCGCCTGGATGCGCTGGATGCGGGCCGGAATCGCCTCACCCTGAAGCTTCGCCAGCCTTCGCCCCCAGTGTCGCCCGGGGATGCGCTGCGATTGGCCTTCACCTTTGAAGGCCAACGCTGGATGGCAGCGGTCCATCTGCACCACTACCCGGACCGCAGCACTTATGTGGCCAGTCTGCCTCGGGCCTTCGAAGCTGCCGATCGAAGGGCTCATTCGCGGTGGACGCCGCCCCAACCCCTGGGGCACGCGGAGGTTCGGGTCCACCTGGGCGAGGGACTGATTTTCCGGGGCCCGTTGGTTTCCCTGGCCGAGGGCGGGCTTAGCCTTCGGGTGGAGGAATTGCTCGGCACGGAGGGTCCAGTCCCCTGGCGGGAGGGGCTTCTGGAAGAGGGCCAGCTCTTTGAGGCAGTGCTGCTGAACGGGGTGGAGGATCTGCCCGAAATCGAGGCGGAAGGGCGCCTCGCCTGGGTCCAAACGGGGGGCGGCGGGCTCTGCATGGCGCTTCGTTTGCGCGGCATGCGGGAGGCGGCCCGCGAGGCCATCCGGGAATTCCTGGGCTCTCGCGCACCGGCCCTGCCTGAGCAGCTCCCACCGGCCCCGGCTGACCCTCCTGTGGCATCTGGGGGTCCTGGCGCAACCTCGCCTGCCCGGGGCAATGCCCTGCTGCGCTTGAAGAAACGGGGCCGAACGGTGGTGGTGGCCATGAAGCCCGGCCTTCTGCGAGAGGTGGTGGTGGAATTCATGGAAAAGGATGGCTACGGCAAAGTGCTCACCGTAGACACCCTCGCCCAGTGGTTGGAACTTTCTTCCGCGAAGACCGTGGATCTCGTCTTCATCGATGGGGGCGTGAAGGAACTGCACGATCTCGAACTTGCCAGTTTTCTGCACCAGAGCCGGGGACACCAGTCCTTCGCCATCGTGCTGGCCATGGCCACCCTGGGTACCTCGCTCGGCCTCCTCACCAAAAGGGCGGGGGTTAACTACCTTCTCTCCAAGCCCTACACCCTGGATGGCGTTCTGAGCCAGGCCCTGGAAGTGGCTCTGGACCTGCGATCCCAGGAAGCGCCGGGCCCTTCTGCCACTCAGCAAAACCTGCTGAAGCGCAAACCCATCGCCCTCGCCATGCCGCCGGGGCCTGAGCGGGAGGCCTTGCAGGCCTTCCTCCTGGGAGCAGGGTTTCCCCGGGTATTGCCTGCAGGCACCGTGGGGGAGCTCATCCGTACCCTGCAGAGCCCCACCCTGGGCGTGGTGCTGGTGGATTGGGAAGAGCCCAACCTCACGGGATTGGAAGTGGCCGCCTTCCTCCAGAGCCGGGGTGATGATGCCCGCTTCGCCATCGTGCTAGCCGTGCACCAGACCAGCCCACGTGTGGTCCATGAGGCCAGGGATCTGGGCGTGGCGCAGGTGCTCGTGAGGCCTTATGAACTGAAGGGTCCCCTTGTGGAGACCCTTCTCAAGGCCATCGACGCGAAGGCGTCCGAGGGTTGAAGCCGCTGACTAGAGCTTCGCGAGCGCCGCGTCGTAGTTGGGCTCGTTGGCGGTCTCGGGCACGAGCTCCGTGTGGACCACCTGACCCTGCTCGTTCACCACCACCACGGAGCGAGCGCAGAGGCCCTTGAGGGGGCTGTCCACGAGGCCAACGCCGAAGGCATCCAGGAAACCGGGGTTGCGGAAGGTGCTCACGGGCACCACGGCCTCCAGGCCTTCCGCGCCGCAGAAGCGCTTCTGGGCGAAGGGCAGATCTGCGCTGATGCAGAGGATCGCCGTGTTGGGCTTTTCGGAGGCGCGCTTGTTGAACGTGCGCACGCTGGTGGCGCAGGTGGGCGTGTCGATGCTGGGGAAGATGTTCAGCACCACGCGCTTGCCGGCGTATTCCTTCAGGCTCGTCTCCGAGAGATCCGCCTTGGTGAGGGTGAAGTCGGGGCAGGGGGATCCCACCTTGGGCAGGTCGCCGGAGGTGTGGATGGGATTGCCCTTGAGGGTGATCTGGGCCATGGAAGCTCCTTCAGAGGGAGGACAGGATGCCATGGGGGGCCGGGCTCCCCGTTCAAAAAAAGCTGGATCGCGAATGGCGCGAATAAAAGCGCGAATAGCGCCAATGGGACGAGAAGAAGAAGTCCATCCACCTGCCGTCATTTATTCGCGCGATTCGCGATCCTAAATGCGATGACCCGCCGGGTACCTACTGCTTCGGCGGGAATTCCTCGAGCAGATCCTTCACGGCCCGTCCGATGGTTTCCTCGGCTTCCTGGGGGTTGCCGGCGAGGCCCGTCAGCGCGCCCTCGGCCACGCCCTCCCACACGAGCTTGTTGGTTTTGAAATCCACCATTTGCAGCACGATGGTGCCTTCCTTGTAGGTGTGGCGGCGGCTGGTGCCGATGGAGCTGCGCATGCCCCAGCCCCAGCCGCCGGTGCCCACGCCCACCCGGGTGTGGGTGGTGTAGTGGCGGTTCTGATAGACGGGGTAATAGTCGAGCAGCACGTCCGGATCCGCCGTCGTCTCCCGCTTCAGATTCTTTCCGGCCAGTTCGCGCTCCACCGCCGTGCGCACCCGGGCGTCGTTGAAGGCGCTCAGGCGGGGCGGGGCATCGCCCGCGGTTTTGCCGGCCTTGGGCTTGTACCAGTCATAGGTGCGGTAGGTGGCCAACGGCGCCGCGGCATCGAAGTCGCGGTGGATGGTGTAGGGCGCGCAGGCGGCGAGGGTGAACAGCAGGGCGGGGGCGAATCGGGACAGGCGCATGGCAACTCCTCCGGACATTGGATGCCCTGATGGGATCAAAGGTTGAGCGGACTCACCGAACCCCGTTCCCACACCCAGAATCGGCCTTCAAAGGCCCAGGGCAAGGCGAGGCCATTGGCGACTCGCTGCTCCGTATGGAAATGGCCGGTCAGGAACGTCGCCGGAGCCACGGCCCGGGCGGCTTCGCCAAAGGCGGCCTCGGGGAAGGCCAGCTTGTATTCGCGGTTGGTGGTGCGCAGCTTGCGCTCGATGCCCGTGGCGAGGCTGTGGGCCCAGGGGCCCGGCAGGAACCGGAAGAAGGCCCACAGGGGGCCGCTGCGGCTCACCAGATTCCAGGTTCGGTAAGCGCGATCGGAAGCGTTGATGAGGTCGCCATGTTCGAAGGCCAGGGATTCGCCCTCCAGGTGCCCGCCGGTGCCTTCGCCGAGCAGGTCGAAGTGGGCGGCGTGCCGATCCAGAAAGTACTCGCGGTTGCCCAGCCACAGGCCCACCCAGGCCCCGGCGGCGCGGCGCTCCTCCACCCAGGCGAGGAAGGCTTCCTGGGCCGGCGTCTCCATGGCGGGAATGCCCACCCACACGTCGAACACATCGCCCAGAAAAAGCCAATCCGCGTTGGGCCGCGCCGCAGCCGCTTCCCGCAGACCGGGGAAGGACTCATCCCGCCAGTGCGGGTCCGCCACGAGGATGAGGGGACGGCTGGCATCCCGGCGCTTCATCGCGCCCCGGTGCCAGCCGAAGGCGGCCAGCTTCCGAGACCCCAGCATGGGCAGGCTCGCGAGTCCGAGGCCAGCGAGCGTGCCGACCACGTCCGCCAACCAATCCAGGGCCGAGGCGTCGCGCCCCGGCACGAAGCTCTGGTGCCACTCATCGCTCGCCCCGAAGGCGAGGAGCAGCAGGAAGACCAAACCATGGCGGCGGTACACGGGCCATTCCCTGCGCGCCTGGAGGCCCCAGTCCAATAGGAAGGCCAGCAGGGCGTACACCGAGGCGTGCACCACCTTGTCCAGGGGGGGCGGCAACGACACGCCCAGGGGCAACCGGGCCTGGTGGCTGAGGAAGAGGATGAGGCTTGCCAGGGCCAGGGCCGGCAGCAGGCGGAGGAACGTCTTCGGCATGCTTCCACTATCGCATCCCACCCCTGGCTGGGGCCCGCTCCGTGATAGCCTCCAGGCACTTCCCGCTGGATCGACCCCGGAGCCCTCATGCGAACCGCGTTGGTACTTGGCCTGCTCACCCTTCCAGCCCTGACTCCCCTCGCGGGGCAGGCTCCCGTCGAGGCGCTGGCCGCCCCCGTGGATGCCAAGGTCCTGGCCTGGCGCCGGGATTTCCACGAGCACCCGGAGCTGGGCAACCGGGAGTTCCGCACCTCCAAGATCGTCATCGAGCACCTGAAGGCCCTGGGCCTGGAAGTGCGCACCGAAGTGGCCCACACCGGCGTGGTGGGCATCCTCCGGGGGGGCCTCCCCGGCCCGCGCATCGCCCTCCGCGCCGACATGGATGCCCTGCCCGTGAAGGAGCAGGCAGAGGTGCACTTCGCGTCCAAGGTGACCACGGAGTACAACGGCGAGAAGGTGGGCGTGATGCACGCCTGTGGCCACGACACGCACACGGCCATCCTCATGGGCGTCGCCCAGGCCCTGGCGTCCCAGAAGGCCACCCTGCATGGCGAGGTGATGTTCATCTTCCAGCCCGCCGAAGAAGGCGCCCCCGCGGGGGAAACCGGCGGCGCCCAGCAGATGCTTGTGGAAGGCCTGTTCAAGACCTTCAAGCCCTCGGCCGTGCTCGGCCTCCACGTCACCTCGGGCCTCAACGCGGGGCAGGTGGGGTACCGCAGCGGCCCGGCCATGGCCGCCGTGGATGATTTCCGCATCGTCGTGAAGGGCCGCCAGACCCACGGCGCGCGGCCCTGGGGCGGCGTGGATCCCATCGTGGCCTCCGCCGAGATCATCAGCTCCGCCCAGACCATCGTCTCTCGGCGCCTGGCCCTCACCCACCAGCCCGTGGTGCTCACCTTCGGCGCCATTCGCGGCGGCAACCGCTCCAACATCATTCCCGACCAGGTGGAGATGCTGGGCACCCTGCGCACCTTCGATCCCGCCATGCGCGAAAAGGCCATCGAACAGCTCCGCCTCGTGGCCACCAAGGTGGCCGAAGCCCACGGTGCCACCGCCGAGGTCAAAGCCCCCAACACCCACTCCTACCCCGTCACCGTGAACGACCCCACCCTCACCGCCCGCGTGATCCCCAGCCTGCAGCGCGCCGCGGGCCCGGCCAACGTAGTGAACATGGACGTCATCACCGGCGCCGAGGACTTCGCCTTCTACGCCCTCGAGGTGCCCGGCTTCTACTACTTCGTGGGCGTCACCCCCAAAGGGCAGAACGCCGAGAAGGCCCCCAGCAACCACTCCCAGCTCTTCTACGTCGATGAGTCCGCCCTCCCCGTGGGCACCCGCACCCTGCTGCAAGCGGCGCTGGACCTGCTGAACGCGAAGCCCTAAAGCCCTTCCACCTCCTCAGCCCCCAGCCAAGTGGCCAGGCCCTCCACCGCTGCGTGGAGGGCCTTTTTGCGGGCCCTCGTCACCTTCACTCCGGGCTCCCACCACAGCCCCTTGATCTCCAGCACGCCGCGATCGCGGTGCAACTTGGGATCGAGCCTTCCCACGAGGCGCTCGCCCTCCAGGAGGGGGAGCACGTAGTAGCCGTACTGGCGCTTCGGCTCCGGCACGAAGGCCTCGAAGCGGTAGTCGAACCCGAAGCGGCGCAGGGCGCGGTCGCGATCCCGGAGGATGGGATCGAAGGGGGCCAGCAATCGGATTCCTTCGGGGGCATCGGGCAGCTTCTCCAGACGCGCTTCCCAATCCGCCACCGCGAAGGCGCTCTGGGGCTCCCGCCCATCCGCGGATTCGACTTTGAGGGGCACCAGCGCACCGAGCTTCACCTGCGATTCGCACCAAGCCTTGGCTTCGGCCACCCCGATGGCATCCCAGAACTGGGCCAGTTCCCGGGCGGTGAAACACACGAGCCGAGGCGCGGCTTCGCGGCAGGCCCAGGCCACGTGGGCCTCTTCCTCCGGCTCCGGCAGGGCATGGGCCTCGGGGTGCACCCGCTCCGCCAGGTCGTAGATCTTGTGGAAGTTCCTGCGCCCCCGGATGGCCAACACGCCACTGCGCCACAGGAAGTCCAACGCGGCCTTCTGGGGCTTCCACCCCCACCAGGGCCCGCGTTTCTCCGCATGCTCGAAGTCGGCGCTCATGAGCGGCCCCTCCTCCGTGATCCGGCGGCGCACCAGGGCCAGCACCTCGTCCGCATCGGTGCCCCGGAAGTGGTGGTTCCACCACGCGTGGGCGCGCATCCGCGCCTCGTCCGCTTTGAAGCGGGGGCGCCAGTGCGCGTAGTGCCCCACGGGAATCGCGGAGGCATCGTGGGTCCAGTGCTCGAAGCAGGCCCGATCCTTTTCCAGCAGCCCCTGCAGGTGCTCGGGCTGGTAGCCCTCCAGCCGCGCGTGGAGCGTCAGATCATGGGCCCGGGCCACCGTCGCGATGCTGTCCAGCTGCACGAAGCCCAGGGCTTCCACGGTCTTCCGCACAGTTCCCTTCGTCGCCCTGCGCGAAGGATCTTCCAGCAGGCCCTGCGCCCCCATGAAAAGGCGAGCGGCATCGGACGCGGGAAGGATGGGGTGGGATTTCATCGCCCCAGAGTACCGTTCGTTGACCCGGTTGAAGGACCACGGTCTACTTGCCCCACCATGATCCGACTTCTGTTGACGCTGACTGTGGTGGCCACCGGCTCTGTTCCACAGAGCGGCCCGGGGGCGCCGGCTCCGGAGTGGCGTGCCAAGGGGGCCCCTCGGTTGAGCTGGATGGGAGACGCCCAGTTTCTCCGCCAGGGCGTTCCCTATGTGGAAGAGTCCTATTTCGTGGATCTGCGCGGGCTCCGCCAACAGGCGGGGGCGGCCTCCTCGGCCCTTGGGCTGCAGGCCGCCATGTTGAGTGGCAAAGTCTGGTTGGGGTGCCGCTTGCGCATCCTGGTGGCGATCAGTGCGGCGAAGCGCCGGGCTTTTCTCACCGAGAACCTTCGAATCCATTGGCCGGGGAAGGACTTCCCTTCGGAACGGGCCGACGTCCAGGAATTCCTCGATTTCAACGGGCGGCTCCTCAATGAGCAGGACACCTACGACTACCTGTTCGCACCCTCGGGAGCGCTGCACATCCGCTACGCGGGGGGCCCCACCCGCACCTTCACCAGCCCGGAATTGGTGGGGGCCTTTCGGCGGGTGGAGTTCTCGGATGATCCCGAAAATCCGGGACTGCTGGCGGCGATGATCCTGAAGTTGGCGAAGCGCCCCTAAGGGCCGCCGGATCGGCTGTGCCCGCGGGCCTGGCATCAGCAGGCCGTTGGAGCGTTCACCCTGACCGGGGACCTTGAGCGGTCAACTAACCTACTGGGACCCCAGGGCGTAACCGCGCCGACCCCGTCCAGGAGCAGCCATGCGTGACATCCGCCGGAAGGCCCGAACGGCCGGTTTCCTCTACCTGTTGCTCTGCCTCGCCGCGCCCTTCCGCCTCATCTACCTCCCCAGCACCCTGTTCGTGCCGGGGAACGCCATGGCCACCGCCGCACAGATCTCGGCCCATGAAGGCCTCTTCCGCCTGGGCATCGTGGGCGACCTCTTCTGCGGGGCAATCCTCGTCTTCATCCTCCTGGCCTTCCAGCGCCTCTTCCGGGAGGTGGACCTGGAACTCTCCCACGCCATGGTGATCGTCGGAGGTATCATCCCCGCCACCCTCTACTTCGTGAATGTGGTGAACGATGCTGCGGCCCTGTTGCTCATCCGGGGCGAGGTGCTCACCACCTTCACGGCTGTGCAGAGGGCCGATGTCGCCCTGGCCTTTCTGCGCCTCCACGGTCAGGCCGTCGTGGCTGCCGAAGTGCTCTGGGGCCTCTGGCTCTTTCCGTTGGCCCTGCTCGTGATCCGATCCGGGTTCATCCCCAAGTTCATGGGATGGTGGCTCCTTCTCAACGGCCTCGCCTACCTGGTGGCCAGCTTCACGGGTTTTCTGTGGCCCCACCTGGAGGCGGGGGTGAACAGGGTGGCCTTCCCCGCCCAGTTGGGCGAGGTGGCCTTCATGCTGTATCTCCTGATTTGGGGCGCTCGAGAGCCGAAGGCGGCAACCGCCTGATCAGTTGTGCACGCCTGGGGCTTCGTGCCCCGTGCTCGCCACGTACTCGATGTAGGTCCCGGGGAAGGCCAGGGGCGTTTCGTGTTCCTCCACGGCCAGTTCCAGCACGCGGTTCGCGAGCCCGCGCAGGAAGGTACGGTCGTGGCTCACGAAGAGCATGGTGCCTTCGTAGTTCTGAAGGGCCGTGACGAGCATCTCCTTGGTGGCGAGGTCCAAGTGGTTCGTGGGCTCGTCCAGCACGAGGAAGTTGGGCGGATCGAAGAGCATCTGGGCCATGACGAGGCGGCTCTTCTCACCGCCGCTCAGGGAGCGGATGCGCTTGTCCACGTCGTCGCCGCTGAACTGGAACACGCCCAGCATGGTGCGCAGGGGGGCCAGGCCTTCCCGGGGATAGGCGGCCTGCAGCTGTTCCAACACCGTGAGGTCGGGATCCAGGAGGTCCAGGGCCTGCTGGGCGAAGTAGCCCACGCGCAGGCTGGCGCCCAGCTTCACTTCGCCGCTGTCGGGCGGGAAGGCGCCCACCACCATCTTGAGGAGCGTGGATTTGCCGGCGCCGTTCTTGCCCATGACGCACCAACGCTCGCCGCGGCGGATGTGCAGGTCGAAGCCGCGGTAGAGCTTCTTCTCGCCGAAGCTCTTGAACACCTGATTCAGCATCAGCACGTCATCGCCCGAGCGGGGCGGCACGCGGAAATCCCACTTCACCACCTGGCGCTTCTTGGGCAGCTCGATGCGGTCCTGCTTCTCCAGGGCCTTTACGCGGCTCTGCACCTGGGCGGCCTTGGCGGCGTGAGCTTTGAAGCGATCGATGAAGCGCTGCTCCTTGGCGAGCTTGGCCTGCTGGCGCTCGTAGGCGGCTTCCTGGTTGGTCTCGCGGATCTCCCGCTCCTTGACGTAGAAGTCGTAGTTGCCGGAGTAGGTGACGATGTCGCCCGCATCGATCTCGATCACCTTGGTGACGATGCGGTTCATGAAATCCTTGTCGTGGCTCGTCATGAGCAGCGTGGCGGGCACGCTCTTGAGGTAGTTCTCCAGCCAGAGGATGGATTCGATGTCCAGGTGGTTGGTGGGCTCGTCCATGAGCAGCACATCGAAGCTGCCCAGCAGCACCTTGGCCATGGATACGCGCATCTTCCAACCGCCGGACAGGGCGCCCACGTCACCATCGATCTGATCGTCCTCGAAACCGAGGCCCAGCAGGCAGGCCCGGGCCTTGGCTTCCAGCTCATAGCCACCCAGGTGCTGGTACTCCTCCTGCACGTGGCCGAAGCGCTCGATCACCGCCTCCAGATCCTCGGTGTCGGGGTTGCACATGGCGTGTTCCAGCTCCGCCAACTCGTGGTGCAGATCGCCCAGGCGGCCGCTGCCGGCAATGGCTTCGTCCAGCACGGGGCGGCCCTTCATCTCGTCCACTTCCTGCCGGAAGTAGCCGACGGTGAGCTTCTTGGGGATGCTCACCACGCCGTCGTCGGGGGATTCCTCGCCCACGATCATGCGGAACAGCGTGGATTTGCCCGCGCCGTTGGGGCCCACGAGGCCCACCTTCTCACCGGGGTTGAGCTGGAAGCTCGCGTCGATGAGCAGGACCTGCTTGCCGTACTGCTTGTTCACGTCGGAGAACGAGATCATGGGGCCTCAAATCTGCAATCTGCCAGTTTACCCCGGATGACTCCGAAATCCCCGTGAATTAAGGCTTTCCTGGGCGAGCGAAGGAGCGAACAATGGGCCAACTTACCCCCCACTCACCCTTCGGAGGACCCATGGTCTCCCTTACCCACCTGTGGCTGCCCATCCTCTTGGCGGCCGTGCTTGTCTTCGTGGTCAGCAGCGTCGTGCACATGGTGCTCAAGTACCACAACAGCGATTACCGCCCCCTGCCCAACGAGGAGGCGGTGCGCACCGCCATCCCTGGAGCCGAGGTGGCCCCGGGCATGTACGTGATGCCCCACTGCCCCGACATGAAGGACATGGGGACCGACGCCATGAAGGCCAAGTTCGAGGCGGGTCCCGTGGGCATGATTCTGATCCGGGCTCGCGGCCCCATGGCCATGGGCAAATTCTTGGGCCAGTGGTTCCTCTTGAACGTTTTGGTGGCCTTCGCCACGGCCTACCTGGCCTCCCGCACCCTGGCCCCGAATACGCCCTACCTGCAGGTGCACCGCGTCACCGGCACCATCACGTTCCTGGCCTACGCCGTGGGCAGCTGCGTGAATGCAATCTGGATGGGCTATCCCTGGCGCGCGGCCGTGAAGGACGCCTTCGATGCGCTGCTCTTCGGCTTCGTCACCGGCGGCGCGTTCGGGTGGCTGTGGCCCCACGCGTGATCAGGCAGGGCTGCGGATTGATTTAGAAACGAAGGAACGCGGAGGGACGCGGAGAAGAGAAGCGCCGAGCCACCAAACCGGCCCTTTCTTCCTCCGCGCATCTCCGCATTCCATTTTGTTCGGCCTACCGTGCGGCCCCGCCAAAGGGGCCGATCACTTCCCCTTCGGCACCTTCGCCGTCCCCACCAGCCGGTACAACCGGGGCAGGGTGCTGAGGCTGCGCACGGTGCGGGGTGCGTCCTTCCAGGGCTCGGATTGACTGCGGCGCGTGAGCACCGCCGCGATGGCCCGGTTCACTTCCAGCACGAGGATCTCGTAGCCCGCCATGCGCCCATCCCGCAGGGCCCACACCTGGCCCGAAGCCACCTTGCGTTCCTCCTCCGGCAACCCCGCCCAGGTCGCATCCGCCTTGGCCTTCTCTGCCGCAGCCTTCTCCGCCACGACCTCGGCCTTCACCGCCGCCTTGGCCTCGTGCTCCTCCCGCCAGGGCGCTACGGCCCAAGCCTGCGCCTGATTGCGCGTGCGGAAGGGGCCTTGGATGCCCTCGTGGCCTTCCCGTGAGGCCCACCAGCCCTTGCCACCCTTCCAGGCGGCGGCGCGCTTGCCCCATTGGTAACAGGGCATCGCCTCGTTCGTGCACGTCCAGTCCGCCGAGAACTTCGCAGCGCGGGGTGGGGGCATGGGGGGTCTCCGCTGCCAGGGTAGCAAGCGGGTCCTGCGCTGGAAAGGATTGGAAAGGACGGGCGTTGCCCGTCGGAACGGCGCCCAGTTCCCGAAGAAATACAGCCAGTCGTTGTGCTGCAGTGGCAGCACGTGGTCCGGGTGCGCCTCCAGCACCTGGATCCAGGCCAGGTACCCCTGCAGCCGATCCGTGTGGGCCAGCACCTTCTCATGGCACTCCCCCACCTTGCGCTTCAGCTCCGCGCTTACCGTCACATCCGGCGCCCGGCGGCGGGTCTGGCTGCTGGTCATGATCTGGAAATCGCTGCCCTCGTCGCTCACCTCCAGGCCCTCCTCCTTGATCTTCGTCATCCACGCGATGCGCTGGGCCTCCCAGTGGGATCGGCGTTCGCAGTGGTGATCCACTTTCTTCCGGGCGGCGAGGAGGAGGTCGCGGGAGGGATGGTCAAAGGTTCATTCGGTGCGGCGCATGGGGCCTCCGGGGGCCCACCCGGGGTGGGTGGGGTAGGCGGAGGATGGGGCTGAGGGATGGACAGTGGGTGTCTGGTTCGGACAATCGTCGTCAGGTTGATTGGGTCGGTGGGGGTTTCGGGAATGAAAAGTGGTTGTGCAGGGATGGGGCTCAGCCTGGGGGCTGGAGGTGGGCCATGGGCGTGGAATTGGTGGGTGTGGATCGAACGGAAGGGCCGGCGGAGTTTGACCTGGCCTGGAGTGCGTGGGATAGATGACCTACCTGCGGACCACTTGGTGCTGGGCTGGAAGACCTGTCACAGCTTCAGGACTGCTGATGGAGAGATTGATCACGAGCATCCCCTTTGCCCCGGGATATGCCAAGAAGCTAGTGGGTACCCCCTTGATTCGTCCAATCGGATGGGGCCCTAGCCATTGCATCAAGATGCTCCAATACCAAATTTTGGAACTCAGCAAAGGCAGCGAGACAAGCCGCATGTTGCCCCCACAATGGGCCGATCAGCTCAGCAAGTTGCAACGGAGCCGCGACCCCTAATCCAAGCGTGGTCCGTCCGGGCGGCCCATCAATACGAGTAAGTGTGGCGGTGACTCCAATTTCGAGCCGAGGTGGGTTGCGATGGTGGAATCGATTCCGAAAGTTCTTAGTATCTGCTCGGAATTCCTCACCATCCAGTTGTTGAAGCCGAGCAACGAGGGGCCCACCAGGCTTCCATTGCCTCGACCTCTTCTCGAGCGATTTCATTCGAATGTTGTGATCCGCTTCGAGGTTGTCGACCCAATCCGGGTGGACCCGGTTTGCATGGTGGCAAAGATGAGTTGCCGCAAATATGGTTCGCTCTCGAATGGCGGCTGGGAGATTAAGTGCGAGAAACGCGACCGGATTAATAAATTCAAAGACGAGTTCATGCCGTTCCTCATCAGAGGCCGGGCGAAGAACCTCGTCCCAAGCCTCAAGGCGTTGAATGCACACTCCGAGCTGATTGATTTCATTTGCAACGGCGTTGGTGTGGTCGCGAAGAATCCAGTGATAGGCCATCCAGGTTGGGTCCACCTCCTCGGAAGTGTTTTCCCACCCATAGGGTGCGGGGGAGAACGGGGGCCTCCCGGCAAGGGAAACTCGAAACTTCCTATACGCCTCGACGGCTCGCTCTTGATCCATCAGTCGCTCAGAGCCATGTAGGTGAGAAGCGTCAGCCCCGCGATGGCAGTCCCAGCTTGAACCTGCTTGCTCTCCCGTGTACCCATGGCCACGAATCGAGCAAAATGCTCGCAGTTGTTGCCGAACCAGTGATAAGCCGGATTCCGAGCGGCAGAATGCATGCGCTGAATCGCCCGTGCTTCATCCTCAATCCGCCCGAGCACGGTCCACACCTCTGTGCCCTCGAACCACTCGATGGATAGGGTCGGGGGAGTCATGTGAATCAGCACAGGTAGGCGACCATCTACCTCCGGGTGTCGGATGCGATTGCCCACATCCAATATTCCGTAGTGGTCGACTCCCTTCTCGTTTGAAGGCCGCTTGAGAAAGTAGAGCCCGTCACCTAACCCCTGATATGACATAGAAAAGCCGCCCAAGAAATGGTGATCGAGAAGCAGTCCAAGCAAAGTAAGCTAACAGAAAGATACTACAGGCAGTGACGGAAGGATGAGAGCACGATGGCACAGAACGAGAGCGCCAAGAACGGCAATGCGGGCAACCTTGGATTCGAGGCTGATCTTTTCAAGGCCGCTGACAAGCTGCGCGGCAACATGGAACCATCCGACTACAAGCACGTCGCGCTGGGGCTCATTTTCCTGAAGTACATCTCCGACGCTTTCGAGGCCAAGCACAAGGCGCTGCAAGCAGAAGACCCCCAGGCGGCCGAAGACAAGGACGAGTACCTTGCTGACAACGTGTTCTGGGTGCCGAAGGAGGCTCGCTGGTCGCACCTGCAGGCCAACGCCAAGCAGCCCACCATTGGAACCTTGATCGATGACGCGATGCGCGCCCTCGAGAAGGACAACGAGTCCCTCAAGAGCGTGCTGCCCAAAGACTACGCCCGGCCAGCGCTCAACAAGGTGATGTTGGGCGAATTGATCGACCTCATTTCCGGTATTGCGCTCAATGAAGACGGAGACCGCTCCAAGGACATCCTCGGGCGCGTTTACGAGTATTTCCTTGGCCAGTTCGCCGGAGCAGAAGGCAAGCGTGGTGGCGAGTTCTACACGCCGCGCTCCGTGGTGCGCGTGCTGGTTGAAATGCTTGAACCCTACTCTGGCCGCGTCTACGACCCCTGCTGCGGCTCGGGCGGTATGTTCGTCCAGTCAGAAAAATTCGTGCAGGAGCACGGCGGTCGCATTGGCGACATTGCGATTTACGGCCAGGAATCGAACTACACCACGTGGCGCCTGGCGAAGATGAACTTGGCTGTGCGAGGAATCGACTCCGATATCCGCTGGAACAACGAAGGCAGCTTCCACAAGGACGAGCTGCGCGACCTCAAGGCCGACTACATCCTCGCAAATCCGCCGTTCAACATCTCCGACTGGGGTGGCGACCGCCTGCGAGAAGACGTACGCTGGGATTTCGGTGCGCCTCCCGTGGGCAACGCCAACTATGCGTGGCTCCAGCACATCTTCCACCACCTCGCACCCAACGGCTCCGCGGGCGTGGTGCTGGCCAACGGCTCGATGAGCTCCAACCAGTCCGGCGAGGGCGATATCCGCAAGGCGATGCTCGAAGCCGATGCGGTGGACTGCATGGTGGCGCTACCTGGGCAGCTCTTTTATTCCACGCAGATCCCCGCTTGCCTATGGTTCCTGGCCCGCAACAAGAACCCCGGCAAGGGCCTGCGTGACCGGCGTGGGGAGATTCTGTTCATCGACGCCCGTAAGCTCGGCGTGTTGGTGGATCGTACTCGGCGGGAACTCACGGATGAAGAGATCAATAGAATCGCCGATACCTACCACGCATGGCGCGGGGAGTCGAATGCCGGCCAATACGCCGATTTGGCGGGCTTCTGCAAGGCGGCTTCGATGGAGGACATCCGCAAGCACGGCCATGTGCTAACGCCGGGGCGGTACGTGGGCACGGCGGATGTGGCTGATGACGGGGAGCCCTTCGAGGAAAAGGTGGCGCGGTTGTCTGCGATCTGGCGCGAGCAACGCGCCCTGGCGACCAAGCTGAATGCGGCGATTGAAGCCAACCTGACGGAGCTTGGGTATGGCGGGTGAGTGGGTTCAGCGTTTACTCGGCGAGCTGACCGAAAACTTCGATGGTGTTCGTGTTCCCGTAAAGGAATCCGATCGCCGACCTGGCCCATACCCGTACTATGGGGCTTCCGGAGTGGTCGATTACGTGGATGACTTTCTCTTCGACGGCGAGTATCTACTCATTGCTGAAGACGGAGAAAATCTTCGCACTAGAACGACACCAATCGCGTTCCTTGCACGCGGCAAATTCTGGGTAAATAACCACGCACATATCGTCCGCGGTAATAGGGAAGCGGACACGCGGTTCCTCATGTATGCGCTTTCTACGACCGACATCAGCGGCTACCTGACCGGCTCGACAATGCCGAAACTGACTCAGGGCAACATGAACCGCATCCCCGTGCGCACCCCCCCGCTGACCGAACAACGCGCGATCGCAAATATCCTCGGCACGCTAGACGGCCAGATCGAACTCCACCACAAACAGAACGAGACGTTGGAGTCGATGGCGAGCGCCTTGTTCAAGGCGTGGTTCGTGGACTTTGAGCCAGTGCGTGCCAAGATCGAGGGCCGCTGGCAGCGCGGCCATTCGCTGCCCGGGTTGCCCGAGCAACTCTACGACATTTTTCCTAACCGATTCGTCGCATCGGAGGTTGGGGAAATTCCGGAGGGGTGGGAGGTTGGTAGGTTTTCTGATGTTGTGGAAATCATCGGTGGCGGCACGCCAAAAACTTCGATTAGCGAGTACTGGAATGGTGACATTCCGTGGTTTTCGGTTGTGGATACACCCATATCAAGCGATGTATTCGTTGTTCAGACCGAAAAGTCGATTACTCAGGCCGGATTGGCGGGAAGTTCAGTTCGGCTGATCACCAAGGGCACGACCATCATTTCGGCGCGCGGCACAGTTGGCAATCTAGCCATTGCTGGTCGCGACATGACATTCAACCAATCGTGCTATGGGCTCCGGGGCAAGAACGGTTCGGGTAGTTATTTTGTCTTTTTATCCGCGCAGCACATGGTTGAACAACTCAAAGCAATGGCGCATGGCTCCGTATTCTCGACCATTACTCGCCAAACATTCGAAGCCGTGCAAGCTGTGCTTCCGACAGAAATGGTGCTTCAACAATTTGAGCTATATGCGGCTCGTTTCTTCGATCCAATTCTCAGTAATGTCAACGGATCCCGCGCTCTCGCCCAGCTTCGCGACAACCTGCTTCCCAAGCTTATCTCCGGTGAACTTCGCGTTCCAGATGTCGAGCGCATTGTCGGAGCAGCGAAATGACCTTGGATTGGTGCCCCGGAATTCGCGAAGCCTGCGGGCATTGGCGTAACGCGCCAATGCTTCAGCACACGTTTGAAGCGTTGCAAGCAAACCTCGACAGCGAGAGCGACGCTTCGATTGATGCAGCAAAGGGGCTGGTTGAATGTGTCTGTCGATTGGTTATCGACCAGCTTGACGATCGAACATCGCCATTGAAACCTCGGGACGAGGCCCCAATTACAGAATGGGTGTCTGCCGCGACGAGGGTGCTCAGGCGCGGTGATGTGCGGGATAGGAAGTTTGCAGACCTAATAAAGCACTACAACGGTTTGGCAGAATCTCTCCGTGTACTTAGGAACGACGCAGGGCCATTGAGCCACGGGAAGGATGGCTTCCTCCAAACCTTGACGATTTATCATCGGCGCACGGCAATCCTGGCAGCTGACGCTCTCGTGGCCTTTTTACATCAGGCATATCTGGATGCGCAGCTCGACCCAATCAGCTCGCGCGAGCCGTGGGAACGGTTTGCCCAAGACAACGCGCTGATCGATACACACGTAGAGCTTGCCGTGGACACTGAAGATGACGACTCGCCGACCTTACTTTTCCTTCTTCCAGGTGGAGAGGGGCTACCCATTAAAATCGAAGTGAGTCGTCTCCTCTACCTGCTGGATCGGGGAGCTTATGTAGAAGCCTTGAACGCAGCGCGCGGGGCCGCAGCTTCCTCCGCGAAGGCCCTCGAAGAAGAAGGAGAACCTTAATGGCGTTTCTTTCGGAGGCCGCCGTAGAGGAAGCGCTGCTGGATCAGCTGCGCACGCTCAATTTCAATGTGGAGCGTGAAGAAGACATTGGCCCCGATGGACACCGACCGGAGCGAGAGAGTCACGATGAGGTCGTGCTCAAGAAGCGCTTTGAGGAAGCGGTCACACGTCTGAATCCCACCCTGCCCGTTGAGGCGCGTCAAGATGCAATGCGGCGTGTGATGCAGTCCGAACTGCCGTCGCTGCTGGAAGAAAACCGCCGTCTTCACAAATTGATGACGGAGGGCGTGGAGGTCGAGTATTACGCAGACGATGGCACGCTAACGGCGGGCAAGGTCGCGCTCATTGACCTTGAACACCCCGAGGAGAACGATTGGTTGGCGGTAAGCCAGTTTGTGGTCATCAACGGCCAGCATAACCGGCGGCCCGATGTGGTGGTGTTCGTGAATGGCTTGCCCTTGGGCGTGATCGAACTCAAGGCACCGGGTAGCGCCGGGGCAAACTTGCTTGGCGCGTTTAACCAACTGCAGACATACAAACAACAGATTCCAGCGCTATTCAACACCAATGCTTTGTTGGTCACCTCAGACGGCATTACCGCGCGGATGGGTTCACTATCGGCAAGCCTAGAGCGCTTCATGCCATGGCGGACCACCGACGGCAAAGCCATTGCGCCTATGGGTGCGCCCGAGCTCTCAACCCTAATCGAAGGGGTGTTTGAGCATCGCCGCCTGCTTGACCTGCTCTTTCACTTCACGGTCTTCGGCGAGACCGGTTCAGGGTTGGCCAAGATTATTGCGGGCTACCACCAGTTCCACGCTGTACGACATGCAGTGGCTTCCACGATTCGTGCTTCAGCCCCCGTGCAAGGAGTTGCCGAGGACCCAGCCGCATACGGCTTGCTGAGCGCAGCGACCCAGCGCCAGGGGGACAAGCGCGCAGGCGTGATCTGGCATACCCAAGGATCCGGGAAAAGCCTCTTGATGGCGTTCTACGCAGGGCAATTGGTCAAACACCCCGCGATGGCCAACCCGACACTGGTGGTGTTGACCGACCGGAATGATCTCGACGACCAGCTCTTCTCAACCTTCTCGATGTGCCGCGACTTGATCCGGCAAACCCCGGTTCAGGCAGAGAGCCGCGAAGATCTGCAGAAGGTGCTGAACCGGGCCTCTGGCGGCGTCATTTTCACGACGCTGCAGAAGTTTGGTGAAATCGAGGCACCCCTCACGACGCGCCGAAATGTGGTCGTCATCGCCGATGAGGCGCATCGCAGCCAATACGGCTTCAAGGCCAAGGTCGATGCGAAGACCGGCAAAATCTCCTACGGCTTCGCCAAGTACATGCGCGACGCCCTGCCGAATGCATCCTTCATCGGATTTACCGGCACGCCTATCGAAGCGGACGACGTGAACACTCCCGCGGTGTTTGGCAATTACATCGACGTGTACGACATCAGTCGAGCAGTCGAAGATGCGGCGACCGTTCCGATCTACTACGAATCGCGGCTCGCGCGCATTGAGCTTAACGAGGAAGAAAAACCAAAGATCGACGCCGAGGTTAACGAATTAACCGAGGAGGATTCTGAAGCCGACCAAGAGCGGCTTAAGAAGAAATGGTCAACTGTTGAAGCCCTGGTTGGCAGCGACAAGCGCCTCGCCCTAGTGGCGAAGGATATCGTCACCCACTTTGAGGATCGGGTGGCTGCCCTCGATGGCAAAGCGATGGTGGTGTGTATGAGCCGCCGAATTTGCGTGGAGCTTTATGACGAGATTGTTGAGCTTCGGCCAGATTGGCACAGCGCGGATGACAATTCGGGCGCGGTCAAGATTGTAATGACGGGGGCGGCGAGCGACCCGCTGAAGTGGCAGCAACACAGTGGCAATAAGGCTCGGCGCGACCTTCTGGCCAAGCGTGTCCGTGACCCCAAGGATCCTCTAAAGCTGGTAATTGTTCGCGATATGTGGCTCACCGGCTTCGACGCGCCCTGCATGCACACGATGTACGTGGACAAGCCAATGCAAGGCCACGGCCTCATGCAGGCGATCGCGCGGGTGAACCGAGTTTTCCGGGACAAGCCCGCTGGACTCATCGTGGACTACATCGGCATTGCACAGAACCTTAAGTCAGCACTGCAGCTGTACTCCAAGAACGACCAGGAAAATACTGGTGTCGACGAGGCACAGGCCGTCGCAGTCATGATAGAGAAGTACGAAGTCGTGCGAGACATGTACCACGGCTACGACTACGTCTCTGCTTTGAGCGGTACGGCGCAAGAGCGCCTCGCGATGATGGCGGGAGCCATCGAGTGGATTCTCGACCTGCAACAGAATTTGGCGGCCAAAGAGAAAACCAAAGAAGGAAAGAAGAACGCTCACCGCCGATATCAGGACGCCGTGCTGGCACTCTCCAAGGCGTTTGCCCTGGCATCCGCTTCCGACGAGGCTCGCAAGATCCGGGAAGAAGTTGGATTTTTTCAAGCGATCCGCGCCGCTCTGGTGAAGAGCAGTACCGGCTCGGGAGTGACCCAGCAGGAGCGCGAATTAGCGATCCAGCAGATCGTTAGCCGTGCGGTAGTCTCAACCGAGATTGTGGACATCCTGGCCGCCGCAGGGATTAAAAGCCCGGATATCTCCATCCTCTCGGACGAGTTCCTCTCTGAAATTCAGCAAATGGAGAAGAAGAACCTTGCGCTTGAAGCGTTGCGCAAGCTGATCAACGACGGTATCCGATCCCGAAGCAAGGCCAATGTGGTGCAAACCAAGGCCTTCTCGGAGCGATTGGAGGATGCCGTGGCCCGTTACCACGCCAATGCGATTACCACAGCCGAAGTGCTGCAGGAGTTGATCCACCTGGCGAAGGACATTCGTGCAGCACGCCAGCGTGGCGAAGAATCCGGACTGTCCGACGAAGAAATTGCCTTCTACGATGCCCTGGCCGAAAACGAGAGCGCTGTGCAGGTGATGGGGGACGACAAGCTCAAACTCATCGCGCATGAGTTGCTTATGAGTCTGCGAGAAAACGTGTCGGTCGACTGGGCACACCGAGATTCCGCCCGCGCACGCATGCGGGTGCTGGTGAAGCGAATCCTCCGCAAATATGGCTATCCGCCTGACCTCCAGGACACCGCTGTGCAAACAGTGCTGCAACAGGCCGAGGCACTATCGTCAGGGTGGTCTGTATTGCGTCCCGGCAATGCCTGAGCGGGAATTGACGTCGTAACCAATTGCCTAGAAATACCCTCGAGGGACTTAGGGCCCAATTCCGAGAGTCCGTCAATTTGTTCGCCAGGTGGAATAGGACTATCCCAGATTTTGGGGGAGTAGGTTTATTGCCTGGCGTTGAATCGGGGGTCGTTTCGGATGTTACTTGGGAGCATGGTGTGCACGCTCCGGCGTTAGTTGGGCCCAAATGCTGAACGGATTAAAACCATTAATAATTTGGGTTGGTCCGTCTACCGAAGAGAATGAGAAAGTTTGGGTCTCCATCCGGCTCATGGCCCGTCCCAAGGGGCCCGCGCGTCTCCATCTAACGGGCCCTCCTTGAGGGCCCTCCCGCTCGCCTTCGGCTCTCGGAGATGGAGCCTCCTGCCCACGGGCTTGCGGCCCTAGGGGCCGCACCAGCTGCGGTCGCTCGCGCGACCTTCGCTTAGCCCTACCTGGGCGCCGCCTGCGATTCGAGTTCCCTTGGGGCTACCAATCAAAAAGCCCGCCGGGTGGCGGGCTTTGATTGGTAGTCCCAAGGGGACTCGAACCCCTGCTGCCGCCGTGAGAGGGCGGTGTCCTAACCGCTAGACGATGGGACCGTCTGCTGAACTTCCAAGCTTACCAAGTGATGGGCGTTCTTGGAAGCGAAAAGCGCCCGAAGGCGCCGTCCGTGTTGGTTGGGGAGGAAGGAGTCGAACCCTCACCTGACAGAATCAGAATCTGTTGTCCTACCATTAGACCACTCCCCAGTGGTGCCACCCAGTATGCCAAAGGATGGGCGTTCGGGCAAGCCGGGATTCCGGGGGAATGCCTTTCCAGGCCCCTAACAGGCTATCCTGCCAGCACTCCAGATTCGAGGCGCGCATGGCGGACATCCGGTTGGCGTATTTCATGGCGACCAAGGAGGGGGCGAGCTACCTCGGCGGGCTGTTGGTGGTGGATGGGTCGGGGATCCCCATGGATTTCCGGTACACGGAGCCCATCACGCCGTCGAAACTGCAGTCGATCCTCTACGGGAAGGCGCTGGAGCCGCACCTGAAGGAAGAGGTGATCCAGCGGACGCTGCTGAAGGAGTTGAAGGGGCAGCCGGACCTGCTGATCCTGCCGGCGGCGGATCTGGCGGCGGGGTTGAAGGGCGAGGCCAAGTGCCCGGTGCTGGCGCTGCAGAAGAGCCAGGAGCAGGCGCTGCCGCGGCTGGGCGAGGTGTTTCGCGTGAACCCCCGGGAGCTGCTGCTGCAGTTGGCGGAAGGGGCGGCGCCGCTGCGGGTGATCTTCGCGGCGGGGGTGGAGGCGTCCACCCAGGAGCAGGTGGCGCAGAAATTGGTGGAGGCGGGCTGGCAGATGGATCTGCTGGAGCCGCTGGAGCGGGTGACGGCGGCGCTGGGCAGCTTGGTGCAGAAGGACTAGGGCCCCATGGTCTTCGGCAAGGCCTCCCAGGCCATCTCGGATGTGGCCCAGTCCATCCGGCGGCTCTTCGGGGAGCCGCGGGTGGGGTCGCTCCAGGCTTCCCGGTTCGATGCCCGGGGCCAAGGCACGGGGTTGCTGCGGGCCACGGTGATGAACGGGCTGCCCCCCACCCGGGCGGAGGTTTCGGTGATGCCGCTGTTCCCGGAAGGGGCGGCGGGGATGGGGGAGCTGCCGCCGCTGGAGGCGGTGCTGCAGGAGGAGCACGGCTGGGAGGCCTGGGCCTCCGGGAGCCAGGCCCTGGTGGCCCTGCTCTTCCACGCGGGGAAGGCCTCCCAGCTCACGGTGCCTGCCCTGCCCAAGGTGACGCGGGTGCACGCGCCCCGGGAGCCGCTGCCCCGGCCGGAATCCCGGCGCATGGAACCGGGGGTGGCGCCGCCCAAGGCCCGGGAGCTGGCGGTGGATCGGGGCCTGGAGACGAAATCCCACGCGGCCCTGGGGCGGGTGCTGGGCCAGCCCTTCGCGTTCCCCGGCGAGGATCTGGGGAAGCTGCCTAAGCACCTCTGGATGCGCTACAGCTTGGCCCTGGTGAAGGCCACGGGGGAGAACGTGCGGAACCTGGAGGTGGTGGGGCTCTATCGCTTGCCGCGCAAAGGCGTTTCCGACCTCCGGCCGGATGGGCAGGGGCGCATCTGGGTGCGCCTCACCCCCGAGGCGGTGGCGGCGAAACGTGCACCGTTCATGCTGGCGCGGAAGAAGGACGATGGGTCCTACGTGAGCGCGTGTGTCGATGAATCCTGAAGAACCCACCCGAAATCTGGATGAGCCCAAGACCGAACCCTTCAAGCCCTTGAAGACGGACGAGCATACCCTGTTGCGGGAACGCCGGACGTCGGATCCGGGGCTGCCGGAGGAGCCGGAGCTGGCCCTCGTGGCCTACGCGGGCGAGGCCCTGGGGCGCGTGTTCCCCCTGCGCGAGGGACGCTATGTGCTGGGCCGCAGCGCCCACTGCGAGATCCCCCTCATGGATGGGGAGGTGAGCCGCCAGCATGCGGCGATCATCGTGAGCCCCGGCCCCGAAGGGCTGACGGTGGCGCTGGAGGATCTGCGGAGCACCAACGGTACGCGGGTGAATGAGCTGGAGCTGCAGGGCACCATGACCCTGCGCCCGGAGGATCGCATCCACCTGGGCGGCCACGTGTTCAAGCTGGTGGTGCTGGATGGCCTGGAGAAGGCCTTCCACCAAACGCTGCTGGAGCAGGGCAGCAAGGATGGGCTCACGGGCCTCTCCAACCGCCGGGCCATCATGAGCGAGCTGAGCTCGCGGTTCCAGGTGGCCCAGCGCTACAACCGCCCCTTCTCGGTGATCCTCTGCGACCTGGACAACTTCAAGAAGGTGAACGACACCCACGGCCACCCGGCCGGAGACGCGGTGCTGCGCATCTTCGCCGAGGTCACCGCCCAGACCTTCCGGGAGCCCGACCTCGTGGGCCGCATCGGGGGTGAGGAGTTCCTCGTGCTGCTGCCGGAAACGGATGTGGACGGCGCCCTGGTGGGGGCCGAGCGCCTGCGCCGGGCCCTGGAAGCCACGCCCGTGGACATCGGGGGCGACACCCTGCTGCGGGTCACCTGCAGCCTGGGGGTGGCCGCCCGCAAGGACGACGATCCCGAACCCGGGGCCCTGGTGGGTCGGGCGGACGCGGCCCTCTACAAGGCGAAGGCTGCCGGGCGGAACCGTTCCGAAGCCTAGAAGTGGGATAAAACCGGCACGATTTGAAGGGGCGCCTGCCCAAATCGGTGCCTGGGATCGAAACACGATGGAAAACCCCTGGTGCTTTCCAATCGACCCCTAAAATGGTGGATCCCCTGTGAAATCCACCATGCCCAACGTCCAACCCAGCCCCGATGACCTCCAGACGCTCGTGAGCCCCCCCATCGGGAGCCACGTGCCGGCGGTGTTCCACGATTGGGCGCTCATCCGCTACGTGGGCCAACCCATCGGCGAACTGGTGCCCATCCCCTTGGATGGCCTCGTCATCGGCCGAGCCGCCGACTGCGGCCTGTCGCTCCCCGAGGCGGAGGTGAGCCGCAACCATTCGCGCATCTCCCTCGTGCTGAAGGGGGAATCCGTGGTGGTGCACCTGCAGGACCTGGGCAGCACCAACGGCACCTTCGTGAACGGCCGCCGCCTGGATACGGAAGTGCACACGCTCCTGGATGGCGACGTGGTGCGCGTGGGCGCCCACGCCTTCAAGCTGAAGAAGCTCGATGAGATGGAGCGCGTGTACCACCAGGCGGTGCTGGCGCAGACCACGGTGGATCCCCTCACGGGCGTGAGCAACCGCGCCACGGTGCTGCACCACCTGGAGAAGCACTTCGAGCTGGCCCGCCGCCACCGGCGCCCCCTCTCCGTGATCCTCGCGGACCTCGATCACTTCAAACGCATCAACGACCAGTACGGCCACCCCGCGGGGGATGCCGTGTTGCAGACCTTCGGCATCCAGCTGCTGGGTCGCCTGCGCGGCAGCGATCACGTGGGGCGCATCGGCGGCGAAGAGTTCCTCGTGGTGCTGCCCGAGACCGTGGCCCGGGAGGCCATCGGCGTGGCCGATGACCTGCGCCAGGGCATGGAAGAGGATCCCGTGGCCCTGCCCGGCACCAGCAACGTGGTGCAGGCCACCTGCTCCCTGGGCGTGGCGGAGCTGCGCGATTCGGATACCGACGCCGGCTCCCTGCTGGCCCGGGTGGACGTGGCCCTCTACCGCGCCAAAGCCGCCGGGCGGAACCGCGTGGAGCGGGACTGAGGGTAGGCACGGATCGAGCGGCCTTGGGAACGCGAAGGGCGCTGCGCGCCTCGCGAATGCCCTTTCGGGCAGGGTCCTCCGGCCTGCGGCCCGCGCCGCAGAAGCGGCGCGCTTCCAGGAACACTTCCGGCCCGGCCTTTTGAGGGCCGGACCGGGAGTGCTCCTGGAAGGGAGGACCGAGATGGGGTGGAAGCGAACGAACCCTTCGGCTCGCAAAGCGACACGGCCGATGGTTTCACCACGGTTAAAGATGCCCGCGAAGCCATATTCGAAGCGCTCGCCATGCATTCCCTTCGCGCTCTTCGCGCCCCAAAGGGGCATTCGCGCGCTTCGCGTTCTGGGTAGGTAACCTTGGGTCGGCTAGGCTAAAGCATGGCTCTGCTCATCCCCCAGACCCTCGGCGCCGTGCGCGTAAAAGAGCGCTTGGGCGAAGGGGGCATGGCCTACGTGCACCGCGTCGAGGATCCCTTCCGCCCCGAACGGCGCCTGGCGGTGAAGCTGCTGAAGCCCGAGGTGCATGGCGACGGGGACCTGGTGAAGCGCTTCCAGCGCGAAGGTGAGCTGCTCAAGGAGCTTCGTCACCCGAACCTCGTGGAAGTATTCGCCTATGGGCGGGCGGGCAGTTGGCCCTACCTGCTCATGGAGCTGCTTCCCGGGGGCAGCCTTAAGGCCTGCATGGGGGAAGGGCCTGCGCGGCTCATCTCGCGGTTGGCGCCGGTGACGGGGGCTCTGCACCTGGCCCACGAAGCGGGCATCGTGCATCGGGATCTGAAGCCCAGCAACTTGCTCTTCGCGGAGGACGCCACGCTGAAGGTGACGGACTTCGGCGTGTGCATGTGGGAGGGCGACGACGCCACGCGCTTCACCAAGAGCTCCATGGTGGTGGGCACCGTGGGCTACATGGCGCCGGAGCAGCATGGCGATCCCCGCGCCGTGGATCGCCGCACGGACATCTTCGCCCTGGGCGCCATCCTCTACGAGTTCTGCACGGGCCAACCCTGGGCGCTGATGATGGTGCCGCCCGCCTCCACGCGACCGGGCTTCCCGCCGCGCCTGGCCTCGATCATCATGCGCTGCCTCCAGCCTTCCCCCGCCAAGCGGCCGCCCACCATGGCGGCGTTGGGCGAGGAACTGGGCGAGTGGCTCGAAGGCGCCGAAGCCGCGGGCTGGGGCGCCGAACCGCTGCCCGGCTGGAACCGCGAAGCCCAGGAAGCCCCCACCGTGGCCGCCGTGCGCACCCGGGTGCTGGAGGACGAAGCCACCGAGGGGCGCCTGGGCCCCTACCTGGATCCCCTGGCCGCGGCGAGTGTCGGTCAGCGCCGCCAAGCCGCGGAAGCGCTGCGCAGCGCCGCCCGCCCCGGCGATGGCCCGTGGCTCGTGCAGGCCTTGAAGGACGTGCCTCCACCCGCCCGCTTCGGCCCTTGCCTCGCCCTGGAGCAGGTGGGGGGTGACGAGGCCATCGATGCGCTGCTGGCCTTGCTCGAAGATCCCTACTGCGGTCGCGAAGCCGCCGAAGCCGTGGCTTCCATCGCCCGCCGGACCGGGCAAGAGGACGATGTGCGCCGCCGCCTGCGCGAAGTGGGCCTGGGCAGCCCCGCCCGCTGGCTCGCCCGCTGCCGCCTGGCCGATGGCACCTGGGCCGAAGCCCTCGCCCGGGATTGGGGCACCCTCTCCGAAAGCTACCGCCTCCAAGCCCTCACCGCCGCCAAAGAGCTGCCGCCCGGCCTGCGCATGGCCCTCAAAGGCCGCCTGGGCTACGCCGCGGGCTCCGTGGGCGAAGCCATGGCGGCGCTCTAACCGAGGGATCATCACAAGGACAGCCAGAAAAGTCCTTGGTGTCTTGGCGGTTCAAAAAATACTTACAACCCCAACTCCGTAAACCGGCCGAGATCCTCCCGCGGCTCCGGCTTCGGCGCGAACCAGCCGCGGGCTTTGGCCGCGCCGGAGTCATCCACCAGCACGGCGTGGGCACCGGCGTAGAGGGCGCTCCACAGGGCGCCGCGGAGGGCGGGCGTGCCCCAGGCCGCGCGGGGCAGGCGGGCCACGGTGTCGTGGTCCCAGCCCAGGCGCAGGTTCAGGCGGACGAGGCGCTGGTGGAAGTCGCCGTGGGTGAGCGTTGACGTGAAGGGCGTGTCGTCGGTGACGTGGGCTTCGCGATCGTGGAAGAGGCCGCGGCCACCTTCCGAGTTGAATTCGTCGCCGCCGAGGATGGCCGCGGGCACCGGAGGGGCGCTGGGATCCCAGCGCAACCCCGCGGCGGCGGCGGCCAGCTCGACCATCCAATCCCAGGGCGTGCCCGTGCGGGCATGCACGGCTTCCAGGTTCGCGGCGAGGAGTCCGAAGCCCACGCCCTCCACGCGATTGCGGAAGCCGGAGTAGGAGAGGGTGGGCCAGGGCGCGCACGAGAAAGCGGGCCGCTGCTGGAGCCGGGCCGCGCGCTGGATGAGGAGGAGACGCAGGGTCATGGCCTTCACTATCTCACCCCCGCGAGTCCGGTCTGAATCTGCCCACCGGGAAGAATTTTTGGCCCCGGCCTCAACCCCATCCACCCCGGCCGGGTCCATTCCCCACGTCCCCCCATTGGACAGCTTCGGAGCCCGCCATGAACCGATTCCGCTTTGGCACTGCCACCGCCTTCGCCGTGGCTTCCCTCACCCTCTTCACCGCCTGCGGTGGGAGCAAATCCTCCGACACCACCGCGGCCGCCACGGGGCAGGTGGATTTCTTCGTGTCCGATGCGCCCGCGGATGCCTGGTCCGCCATCAACGTCGTCCTGCAGAAGGTGGCGCTGGTACCTCAGGGGGGCGGCACCCCCGTGGTGGTGTACGACCAGTCCACCTCGGGCAGCCCGGCCTCCCTCAACCTCGTGCAGTTGGATGACCTGGCGGACCTGCTCACCAGTGCCACCGTGCCCGCAGGCACCTACACCAAGGTGCTGGTGCAGATCGATCCCCCCTCGGTGTCCCTCACGGACAGCCAGACGCCCAGCCACACCTTCGACGTGGCCAGCGGCACCGTGAAGGTGGTGGGTCTCCCAGGCTTCCTGGTGGACCTCAGCGCGCCCCTGGTGGTCAGCGAAGGCGGCAGCTCCCAGGTGCAGCTGGATTTCGACCTGGGCCATCCCCTCTTCATCCTGGATCGCCCCGGCATGGGCCCCGGTGGCGCCGACCTCTACCTCGTGAACTTCGAGCGCTGTGTGCGCCACCGGCCCATCCCCGTGCTCGCGGGCTTTCTCCTGCGGCACCTGCGCGGTCAGGTGAGCGCTGCGACCGGCACCTCGATCACCGTGAACACCGAGCACAAGGGCACCAAGGTCGTGGATGTGGATGCGACCAACGGCACCCTCTTCTATGACCTCGACCAGTCCCCGGTGGCGCCCGTGGCGAGCACCACCGTGCCCTCCGCCCTCACCGTCGGGAAGTACGTCCGGGCCGCCTCCCGCTTCCAGGGCGCGGGCAAGCTCACGGCGGTGCGCGTGTGGTACAGCGCCGACCGCACGAAACTGCACCGCTTCAGCCCCGAAGGTCACGTGGTGGCCGTGGATACGGTGGCCAACACCTTGAAGGTGCTTTGGAATCCTGCAGGCCCAGGCACGCCCCTGGCCCTCACCACGGTGAACGTGGATGGCGGCACCACCTTCACCTTCCACGGGAGCGCCAATCCCATCGGCACTGGCACGGCCTTCCTCACCCATGTGACGCCGGGCTTCAAGGTGCAGATGACGGTGACGGATCCCGCCGCTGCCTCCCTCACGGCCAGTGCCGTGGACATCGAGCGCGCCCACTATGAAGGCACCCTCGCCCTCTCCGGTGGCAACGCGGGCCTCACCTTCACGAACCCGAATGACACCAAGTCTGCCGATTTCGCGGCCACCAACTTTACCTGGTGGAACTTCACCTATCCCACCCTGGCCAACACCGGCTCCGCCGGCCTGGTGACGCTGCTGTCGGGCCTGCCCGCCAACACCGCCCGGGGCGCCAGCGGCCTCACCTGGAACGCGGGCACGAGCGACTGGAACGCCCAGAACGCGATCCTCCTGCCCATTGCCCAGCGGGGGCAGATCACCGGGGCTCTGAGCGGAAGCACCTTCACCTTCACGCCCACGAGCGGCAGCGCCGAAAGCGTGGACCTCAGCACCACTTTGGGCAGCGCCACGCTGGTCTACCAGGTCACGAACCAGGGCGGCATCATCACCATCACGCCCCTCGCCAGCACCCAGTGGAGCGCCGCTTTCACCCCCGGCACGAACGCCCGCATCTTCGCTGTGCCCACGGCCGGAAACCTCAGGGCTTATGTGGTCACGCTGGGTATCTAACTCGGATTCGGTATCTCTGCGCGGGCGCCCTTGGGTGCCCGCGTTGCATTGGGGGTGGGGGAACGCGAAGGGCGCTGCGCGCCTCGCGAATGCGCCTTCGAGCAGGGCCCTCCGGCCTTCGGCCCGCGCCGCAAAAGCGGCGCGCTTCCCGGTGCGACCCCAGCGCGGCCCCTAAAAGCCGCGCCGGGGTCGCACCGGGAAGGGAGGACCGGGATGGGTTGGAAGGGAACGAACCCTTCGTCTTGCCAAGCGGCGCGGCCCATGGCGTCATTGCGGTTCAAGATGCCCGCGAAGCTTTGTTCGGAGGGCACGCTTTGCATGCGATTCGCGCCATTCGCGTTCCCACCGGGTGCCGGCTTCGGAATCGCTCCTCAGGCCTTGGCTGAGAACGCACCCACGTTGAATCCCGGGAAGTGATCCATCAATTTTCGGGTGGGGGGGAATTCCTGCACGTCCGTGAAGCCGGCGGCTTCCAGTGCGGCCACCCAGCATTCGGGGGTGAGGAAGCCGTGGCGGGGGCGCCAGTCCGGGTTCAGCTCCACGTCGGTGAAGGCGTGGAGGTAGTTGAATAGGAATTCGATGTAGATGGGGTGGTCGAGGTTGGGCTTGAGGCACTCGCCCACGATGAGGCGGCCGCCGGGGCTCAAGAGGCCCTTGAGGTGGCGTAGGGTGGCGCCAAGATCCTTGGCCACGTGCAGCACATTCACGCCGAGGATGGCGTCGAAGGTGACGCCCGCCAGCTTCTGCTCGGCGGGATCGCGGTTGAGGTCGAAGGGCTGGAAGGCGAAGTGCAGTTCCGGCAGTTCTCCGGGCAGTTCCCGTTGGGCCTTGCGGAGGAAGTTGGGGGCCACGTCCGTGAAGCGGTACTCGGCCACGTCGCCGAGGCGGCCTTCGGCGCCCCAGCGCTGCCCGAGGAGCCGCGCGAAGGAGCCCGCGCCGCCCCCCAGCTCCAGCATCCGCATGCCGGGCTTGCGGGCGTGTTCCAGGGCCAGCATGGGCAGGAGGTTGTTGGGGCGGTAGATGGCGTTGTGGTTGTCGAAGTAGGCCTGCCAGAGGGGGAGCAGGGTGAGGCTGAAAAGGAGGGGTTCCCCAGCCTTGCCTTCGGTGAAGAAGGGGGGGATTTGGCGGCGCACCGCATCGAGCAGATCGAGGTTGATGCCCTGGCCCGGCGCCACTTCCTCCGCGAAGGCGCGGATGGCCTCCAGCTGGGGTTGGGCGGGGCCCGCCATGTGGTAGCGGTCCCCTTCCAAGCGCAGCATCCCCTCGTCCACGAGGAGGTCGAGCATCCAGGCCAGGGGCAGGCGCCCTTGGGCGGCGAAACCGGCCATCAGGGTTTCAAGGCTGGCGCCTTCCCACAGCGCGGGCTCCAGGCCCAGATCCCGCAGCAGCTCCAAGGCGCAGTGGGCCGCGTAGACCTCGGCGGTGAGGTGCATGCCCCGGAGTTCCGTGGAGAACAGCTCCCGAGCTTCGTTCCCGGCGAGGCCGAAGGCATCGGGCAGGGGACGATCGGATTGAGCCGCCAGCCGCGCCCGGAGGAGGGGCAGGGCGTCGTGGGAGTTCGATCCGGATTGGGCGGCGGAACCGCTCAATCCATCATCTCGCTGATGCTCCGGCCGCCGTGGATGCGGAGGATGGCATCGCCGAACATCCCGCTGGTGCTGAGCACCCGGAGGAAGGGCATGGCTTTGCGCTTGTCGTCGGAGACCGGGATGGAGTCGGTGACCACCAGTTCATCCAGGCCCGCGGCGCTGAGGGTTTCGATGGCGGTGCCGCTGAACACGGGGTGGGTGACGCCCACGCAGACGGTCTTGGCGCCGAACTCGCGCAGGATGCGGCTGGCCTCCTTGATGGAGCCGCCCGTGGCAATCTCATCGTCGTAGATGATGGCGTCCTTGCCCGTCACGTCACCGATGAGGGCCACGCTCTGGGCCTTCTCGCTGTCGTCGAAACGGCGCTTGTCGATGATGGCCATGGGCACGGAAAGGCGCTTGGCGAAGTGGCCCGCGAACTTGGCGGCACCGGCATCCGTGGCCACCACCACGGTGTTGGAGAGATCCTTGTTCTTGAAGTATTGGGTGAGGATGGGGGTCGCCAGCAGCTGATCCGCGGGCTTGCGGAAGAAGCCGAGGATCTGGGGCGCGTGGAGGGTCATGGTGAGCACGCGGTCGGCGCCGGCGGTCTCCAGCAGGTCCGCCACCAGGCGGGCCGTGATGGAAATGCGCGCCTCGTCCTTCTTGTCGGACCGGGCGTAGGGGAAGTAGGGCAGCACGGCGGTGATGCGGGCGGCGCTGGCGAACTTCAGCGCGTCGATCATGATGAGCAGCTCCATGAGGCCATCGCTCACGGGAGGGCAGGAGCTCTGCACCACGAAGACATCCGCTTCACGGACGTTCTCCTCGATCTTCACCTTGATGTTCTCGTTGCTGAAGCGGGTGATCTTCACCTTCCCCAGGGGCAGGCCGATGTGCGACGCGATGCCTCGGGCCAGCTCGGGATGGCTGGTGCCAGAGAAGATCTTCATCTCGCCGAACATGGGAACCCCTATGAGGATGCCTTCCCAGTTTAAGGGATCTTGACCCCCGGTCGGAGGTCCGCAGCCTGACGGAATGAATGGGATCCAGTCCCCAGGCGGATCGGGGCGGCATTAATTTTTCCAGGCCTCGAACCCGGAGTGCAGGGCGCGCGCCGGAAAAGCAGGCCGATCAGGCTCCGAACCAAGGACTGGACCCTGGGGGCAGGGTGGGGCGTGGGGCGTCGGAACTCGGTGGGGGGATGGTCGTGGGCTGGGCCTGAGGGCTAGACGCGCCCGCCGCCCACCCGCTCGATGCGTGCGCCGACGCCCTGGAGCTTGGCTTCCAGGCCGGCGTAGCCGCGGTCGAGGTGATAGATGCGATCCACCACGGTTTCACCGGAGGCCACGAGGCCTGCGATGACGAGGGCGGCGGAGGCGCGGAGGTCCGTGGCCATGACGGTGCAGCCCGACAGCGGCGAGGGGCCCGCCACGATGGCCTTGTGATCGTCGATGCGCAGGTTGGCGCCCAGGCGCTCCAGCTCCATGGCGTGCTGGAAGCGGTTCTCGAAGATGCCCTCGTTGATGACGCTGATGCCCGCGGCCTGCGTCATCACGGTCATGAACTGGGCCTGCAAATCCGTGGGGAAGCCGGGGTGGGGCACGGTGGTGGCGTCCTTGCTGCGGAGCTTCTGGCCGGGATCGCGGCGGATGCGGAGCTGCTTGCCCTCCTGGCCCACGGCCTCGGTGAACTCCACGCCGCTGCGCTCCAGCAGGTCCATGAGGGCTCGCAGGTGCTCGGGTTCGCAGGCATCTACCACCACGTCGCCGCAGGCGGCGGCCACGGCGCACACGTAGGTGCCGGCTTCGATGCGATCGGGGATCACGGCGTGACTACAGCCGTGCAGCTTCTCTACGCCGTGGATGGTGAGCGTGCTCGTGTCGATGCCCTCGATTTGCGCGCCCATCTTCACCAACAGGCGGGCGAGGTCGCCGATTTCGGGCTCGATGGCACAGTTGCGCAGGATGGTGGTGCCTTCCGCGAGGCAGGCGGCGGTGAGGATGTTCTCCGTGGCGCCGACGCTCACCTTCTCAAAGGTGTGATCCATGGCCTGGAGCTTGCCCTTCACGGAGGCCTCGATGTACCCGTGGGTGATCTCGAGGGAGGCGCCCATGCGCTCCAGGGCCTCCAGGTGGAGGTTCACGGGGCGGGCGCCGATGGCGCACCCGCCGGGCAGGCTCACGATGGCGCGGCCCCAGCGGGCGAGCAGCGGGCCCAGCACGAGGATGGAGGCGCGCATGGTCTTCACGAGGTCATAGGGGGCCTTCAGCTCCTCGTTGCCCAGGGCCTTGAGGCTGGCCGTGAGCTCGAACCCGCTGGCTTCGGTCTCCAGCGTGGCTTCGGTGCCCAGGGACTGCAGCACCTTCACCATGGTGCGGATGTCCGCCACGGCGGGCAGGTTGGAGAGGCGGACTTCAGAATCCGTCAGGAGGGTGGCTGCCAGGCAGGGGAGGGCGGCGTTCTTGGCACCCGACACCCTGATCCGGCCCTTGAGGGGGGTTCCACCTTGAATGACCAGACGATCCATCGCAACTCCTTGGGAGTGTGTCTATGCAACCAACGCGGCCGCGCTGGGTTGGCGGCCGAGCACCCCAAGGCAGCCGACCGAGGTGGTGCGGGCCCACCATTGAGGGAGGCTAACGCAGGGGGGCGAAGGCCGCCACCCCAGCCCGGAGGGTTGAATCCAAAGGGGCCTGATCCTGCGTCGGGCCGCTTGCACGATGACACCGCATCGCACTGCGCGGTCCTCCTTGGCTGAGGCCCCTTTGGGTTCAACGCGGTCCACGTTGGTTGCGTAGACACACTCCCACCTCCAGGTTACTGGAGTTTCCCTTGCTTACCGAGGCTCGCTGCTGAGAAGATTCCGAGACTTTTGCCCACTCGGTACAACTCATGCCCCGGCTCTCCCTGGCCCTGATCGTGACGGACGAGGCTCCTGGCCTGGGCCGGGCCCTGGGCAGCGTGCAGGGGCTTTGCGAGGAGTGCGTGGTGCTGGAGGCCGGGGCGCCTGAGCCCACCGGGGCCCTGGCCGAGGCGATGGGGGCTCGGGTAGTGCCGTTCACCTGGTCGGGTTCCTTCGCCGACGCGCGCGCAGCGGCGGTGGCGGCCTGCACCGGCGACTGGATCCTGCTCCTGGATGCCGACGAATCCATCGACGCTTTGGACCATGCGGCGATTCGGGAAGCCCTGGAAACGGATGTCGCCGCCCATCGGATCGTGCGGCGCAGCTACCTTCGCAGCGGCACGGGTGCGCTGTTGGAGGGGCCCGTGCGCGCCAACCTCAGCCGCTACACGGAGGGCTGCGCCTTCCCCCACTGCACCGAAGCGACCAGCCTGCGGCTCCTCCGGAACCTGCCGGGGCTCACCTTCGATGGGCGCCTCCGGGCCGTGCCGGATGCCTGGCTGGAGCAGGGCGGGCACGCCATCGCGGAGCTGGACGTGGTGGTGCATCACTATGGACGAACGGAAGCCGGCAAGGCCCCGGCCCACGCCCGTCGCGCCTTCGAGCTGGTCCGGGCCGATGCCGACACGGAACCGGAGAATCCCCGCTTCCAGGAGGAGCTGCTCCGGCAGGCGCTGGCGCTGGAAATGTGGGAGGTGGCCCTCCAGGCGGCGGAGCAGCATCAGCGCCTGCAGGGCCCGACGCCCTTCACCGTGGGTTTTGGCGGTGGCCTCGCCCTGCAGCACCTGGATCGGCATGCGGACGCGCTGACCTGGTTCGACGGCATCCTGCAGGAGGATCCACAGCACGCGGCGGCCCTCGCCGCCTCCGCTGAAAGCCTGTGGCTGCTGGGCCGGATCGAGGAGGCCCAGGGGCGCTTCACCGAAGCCCTGGAGGCGGACCCGGGCTACGGGCGCACCTACCTCAAACTGGCGGAGCTGGTGGAAGGCAGTGGCCTCTGGGAGGATGCGCGCCTCGTCCTGGAGGCGGGCCTGGATCAGAACCCGAAAGACCTCGCCCTCTGGGAGGCGCTGGTAAGCCGGGGCGCCGCCCGCAAGGACGCCCGGGCCGCGCGGGATGCCTGGAACGCCCTGCAGCAGGTTCCCGAAGGCGGCCAGGGGCTGTGGCACCAACTCGTCATCCAGGCCTTCGTCGCGCGCAACCAAATCCAGGATGCGCGAGAAGTGCTGCGTCGGGGCTTGGCCGCATTGCCGGGGAATGCGGAATTGCTGGCCTTGCAGATTCGCATGGGCGCGGGCTCAGGGCCCTATCGCGTCGTACGCAGCTGAGCCACCCCGACTGACCCGCGCCAGAAAGGCGGCCCGCGGCAGCGGACCCCAGACCCGTCCATCGTGGCTCTTGGGGCGATTGTCCCCGAGCACCAGGTAGCCCTCGCCGCAGGGCCAGGGACCCTGATCCTGGGGCTCGGGCCACCGCACGTAGGGCTCCTCGATCCCGCGGCCATCCACCGTGAGGCGCGGGCCTTTCAGCTCCACGAGTTCCCCGGGCAGGCCCAGCACCCGCTTGACGGAAGGCCCCTCGGGCCCCTGCACCACCCACACCTCGCCCCGCGCGGGGGCGGCCACGATCCAGGCGCGGAGGCCCCAGGCCACCTGGCCTTCATGGAACTCGGGGGCCATGCTCTCCCCGCGCACGGGGGAGGGGCGGAGCACCAGGAACGGACTCAGCGCCAGGGCCAGCGCCGCGGCGGGCACCCAGCGTTTCACGTCCGGGGCTTCAGCATGGGCAGGGCCAGCGCGGCGAAGCCCAGATCCCGCAGCACCTCCCAGCGCATGGCCACGAGCTTTTCGGCGGCGGTACGCACGGGGCCCGCGCCGAAGCAGCCGCAGTCGATGGGGTTGCCCCGCAGGAGGTTGATTCCGATGGCTCCCGCGAAGGCGAGCATGAGGAGGAAGGCCCACCGGGCGGCGCCGCATTCGCCCCGACCGGAGATCAGCGCGATGCCCAGCCACAACTCCAGCCAGGGCAGGACGAGGGCCAGGCCGTGGCGGAGGACTTCGGGCAGGAGGCGGTAGTTGAAGAGGGTCTGGGCGAAGCCCGGAGGATCCGCGATCTTGGGCCAGGCCGCGGCCAGCAGGATGAGGCCCAGGGCGAGGGCGCAGAGGCGGCGGAAGGTCATTTCGTCACCTCCCGTCCGGTGGCCGTGGGGCCACTCAGGGCCTTCCAGGCGGGCCAGCCGCCCTTGAAGATGCGGAGGTTGCGATAGCCCAGGGGCCACATGCGATCGGCGAGCAGGTGCGAATCCCTGCAATCACCGCCGCTGCAGTAGATCACCACGGGATCCTTGAAATCGAAGGTGGCATCCGCCAGCACCTGCAATTTGGCATCGAGGCCATCCTCCCAGTAGGAGAAGAGCCGGGCGTTGGCGATGTGGCCTTCCTCGTAGATGGAGGTGCGGCGGGCATCCAGGAAGAGCGCGCCCGCCCGGTGCAGGGCCAGGGCTTCCGCGTCGTCGATCTCGAAGGGGGCGCCGTCGGGGGGCGCCGGAAAGCGATCCTGAAGCGCGTGGGTTTCGGCGACCGGGGCCCCGGGGACGGCGGGAGCCGCGGGGCGGGGCGGGGTCTTGGCCGCAGGCCCCGGCGCGGTCACGGCGGGAGCCGGTGGCGCGGGGGAGGGCTCATTGGGAGGGGCCGCCGGGGGGCGGGGCGCGGGGATCGGCGCAGCCCACCAACTCAGGTGCCGGGTGGGGCCCGCCACGGCATTGGAAATGAGGGCGAAGGCAAAGGCGAGCCCCAGCAGAGTCGCCATCTGGCGGCCAGGGCGTTCGTTCGTGCGCATACCCGGAGCGAAGCTCATGGGGATGATTCTAGGGCCGAACCGCGAGGCGGCGGCCCCGGCCATCCGTGAGGGCCACTTCCTCGATGCGGGCCGGGGCGTGCACCGTGGGGGCCAACTCTGCGGCGAGGCGCTGCGCCAGGGCCAGGGGGCCGATCAGCCCGAGGTCCGACAGAAGGCGGCCCTGGATCGGCGCCAGCAGCGCATCCATGGCCGACTCCAGATCCCGGAAGTCCACCACCACGTCGAAGCCGTCCAACCCCTGCCGCGAAGTGATCACCTCCACGCGGTAGTCGTGGCCCTCCCAGCGCCCTTCGGCGGTCTGGAAGACCACGGAGAGGGGCCGCTCGACAGCGGCCTGGAAGGTGTGGGAGGAAGAGGCGTGGGTCATAAGGGGGATCCGGAATCCCAGTTTCCCATGCCCCGCGCTAAACTGCCTGCTTCAGCCTTGGGAGATGACCATGCGCGATTTTTCCACCCAGTCGGCCCGACCCGACGTGGAACGCGAGGACCTGGACTTCGACGTCCTGTTTGTGGGCGCGGGCCCGAGCAATCTGGCGGGGCTGTGGCGCCTGCTGGACAACATCGAGGCTCACAACAAGAAGCCCGGGGTGAAGAAGCTTGAGGGCCTTACCATCGGCCTCATCGAGAAGGGCGACGAGATCGGCGATCACGCCTTCAGCGGCGCGGTGCTGGATCCCCAGGCGCTGAAGGAGCTCTGCCCCGACTTCATGGATCGGGACTTCCCCACGGAGGGGGAGGTCAAGGAAGAGGAAGTGTGGATCTTTACCTCCGATCGCGGCGGCTTCAAGCTGCCCGTGCTGCCGCCCTTCTTCCACAACCACGGCAACCACATCGTGTCGCTCTCCAAGATGGTGCGCTGGATGGCGGCCCAGATCGAGGCCCGCGAGGTGCCTGGGGTGGACGTGATGCTGCTGCCCGGCTTCGCCGGAATCAACGTGCTGTGGGATACCCTGCCCGATGGTTCCAAGAAGGTGGTGGGCGTGCAGACCGCCGACAAGGGTGTGAACCCCGACGGCTCCCCCAAGAACAACTTCGAGCCCGGCAACAACCTCCGCGCCAAGGTCACCGTCTTCGGTGAGGGTCCCCGCGGCCACCTGTCGCGGGAGCTGGAAGCGGTGCTGGGCCTGCAGGCCTCCGCCTCCAACCCCCAGACCTACGAGATGGGCGTGAAGGAAATCTGGGAGATCCCCGAGGGCCAGGTGCCCGATGGTTTCGTGCTGCACAGCACGGGCTTCCCCCTGCCCGATGGCGAGAGCGGCGGCACCTTCGTGTACAAGATGGGCGGCAACAAGCTGGCCGTGGGCTTCGTGGTGTCCCTGGATACGAAGGATCCCTTCGTGGACGCTCACCTGCTGCTCCAGAAATTCAAGAAGCACCCTCGCATCGCGTCCATGATCCAGGGCGGCAAGATGCTGCAGTACGGCGGAAAGGCGCTGGCCATCGGTGGGTGGTCCTCCATGCCGAAGCTGGCCTTCGCCGGCGGCATGCTGGTGGGCGATAGCGCGCAGATGGTGAACGCCGCTCGCCTCAAGGGCATCCACCTGGGCATGAAGGCGGGCCTCGTGGCCGCCGACACGATCCTCGAAGCACTCGCGGCCGACGACTTCAGCGATCAGCGCCTCATGGGCTACAGCCGCGCCTACATGGCCAGCTGGGCAGGCACGGAGCTGTACAAGAGCCGGAACTTCCACGCCATCGTGGAGGAGGGCCTCACCCCCAAGGCCGGCCTCGAACTGGGCATTTCCATGTTCACCAGCGGCTGGGTGCCCGGCGGCACCAAGGCCATGCACGTGGATGCGCACATGACGCAAACCACCGAGGCCTACTACGGCAAGAAGGGCATGAAGCTCAGCGATATGGACCTGGGCATCAAGTTCGACGGCAAGCGCACCATCCAGAAACTGGATGACGTGTACGCCTCAGGCACCATGCACGACGAGCACCAGCCCGGTCACCTCAAGATCGTGAAGGGCGACCACGTCTGCGCCACCTGCTGGGACGAGAAGGGCGCGCCCTGCACCGTCTTCTGCCCCGCCCAGGTCTACGAGATGCACCCCGACGCCAACGGCAAGGTGGACAAGGTGGCCATCGCCTTCTCCAACTGCGTGCACTGCAAGACCTGCGATATCAAGTGCCCCGAAGAGAACGTGATCTGGACGCCCCCTGAAGGCGGCGGCGGACCGAAGTACACGTTCTGCTAGACGAACCAGGGCCGGAGCGATCCGGCCCTACGTTTGTGTGTTGCCGTGGTGTCGTGGCGCTGATCAGGGGATATCGCGGGGCCTGACCTACATGGCCAGGTGCTCCGCCACGAAGGCGTTCACCGCGGCTTGGAACTCCGCGGGGGGATTCACGAACTTGACGCCCAGGAGCGTGAATCCCTCGGTTTTGCCATGGCGCTGGGCCAACAGGTGGGCGATTTCGCCTTCCACCACGTCGCCGGGCAATTCGGGATGCTCGAACCGAATGTTGGAAATGGTTTGCCCCGGCTCCATGCCTTCGGTGACGGCGGCAGGCAGGCGCAGGCCGAACCCGCCGGTGGAGAGGGTGGTCATGGGGAGTCCCGGAAAGGTCCGGCCCTCATGGGTGAAGGCCACCGCATAGCCCGGCTCCAGGGTCACTCGCGCGTGGATCCGGCCTGGGCTGAAGGGGTCCATGAGGTCTCCTGGGGTCAGGCTCGGGGCAGGGAGTCGTCCAGCACCCGCGCGGCCATGCGCCGGGCCAGGAGGCCGGGGCCGGGGCCGCCTCGCAGGCTGGCGGTGGTGATGGCGCCTTCGTAGAGAATCATCAGTTCCTCGGCGAGGGCCGCGGGGTCCGGGGCCCGGCCCTCCTCCGCCAAGGTTCGCAGGAAGCGCGCCACTTCGAGCTTGTGGGCGCGCACGCGCTCCCGGGTTTCGGCGCTCTCGCCGCCCATCTCCAGGCCGGCGTTCGTGAAGGCGCAGCCCCGGAAGTGTTCGGTGCCGAACCACACGTCCAGCAGCTCGAACACAGCGAGAATGCGGCCCCGGGGATCCCGGGCCAGCTGGCGGATGCCCTCGCCCAGGCGGCGCAGGGCCTCCACGTGCTGGTGCTCGAGGTAGGCCGCGATGAGGTCTTCCTTGGAGGGGAAGTGGGCGTAGAGGGTGGTCTTCGCCACGTCGCTCTCGGCCACCACGCGATCCACGCCCACGGCCCGCACGCCCTCCCGGTAGAACAGGCGCTCCACCGTCTTGAGGATGCGTTCGCGGGCGCCGCGCCCTTTGCGGGGTTCAGTCATGGGGGGTGGGACTCCGGACAGGGTGTGGACCCAGGGTAAGGCCTGGGGAGGCTCAAAAAAGGCATTTCAATAATACCTACAGGTCTGTAGCCTTTGAAGGTCTTGCGACCCCCATTCCCCCTGTCGAGGTGACCCATGCTGCTGCTGCCCCCCACCCCTCCTGCCCTGGAAGCTCCCGCCCCCGTGCGCCCCAACACCTTGAAGGTGGCCAAGGGCCAGCTGCTGGAAGCGGCCTTCGTCACCGTGAAGCCCGGCAAGGAGGCCCTGCTGCTGGCCGAGGGCCTCACCAAGATGCAGCCCCTGGTGGGCCGCAATGGCGGCGAGCTGCAGGCGGGCCTGCGCATCCTCGCGGCTTTCGCGGACAAGGAGGCCCCGGCCTTCCAGGCCCTGCAACTGCTGCGCTGGACGGGCGAGGCCGAGGCGAAGAAGGGCGGCGAAGATGCGGAGCTCAAGGCCCTGCGGGCCGAAGGCGCCAGCGGCGTGAGTGAAGGCAACCTCCTGGGCGTGGAGAAGGCCGTGGACGTGGTGTTGGAGCCGGGAATGGCCTATGCCGTGATCGTGGAAACCGTGGAGAACGCCGCCTGGGACCGCATGCGCGGCGCCCTGGAAGGCCGCTACAAGGGCGTGGCCAAATTCCAAACCGCGAAGGCCCAGGGCCCCCTTGGCCTTCGCCGCCTCACTCTGCTGAAGGTTGGCCCTGCGGAAGGGCTCGATGCCCAGAACTGGGGGCGCTTCCTGCCCGTTCCGGACGGCGGCTTCGTGGCGCTGGCGGTGGTGCCGAAGGGCTGATCGAGCGTCCAGACGGGCCATTCAAAAGGAAGCAGCGCAGAAGACGCGGAGGCACGCAGTAAGTCACCCGCCATGCTTGATGCGGCGGGTTCTGCGTGCCTCCGCGTCTTCTGGGCTCCGCTTTTCCGCTCGAGGGCTGATATTTTGAATCCATGCCCCTCGACCCCCGCCTGCTCGAAATCCTCTGCTGCCCGGCCTGCAAGGGAGATCTGGACCTGCGCAAGGAAGGCGAGGCGGAACGGGATTTGAAGTGCAAGGCCTGCGGGCTCGTGTATCCCATCGAGGACGGCATCCCCGTGATGCTCGTGGACGCGGCGAAGAAGGAGGCCTGATGCGCCTCGACCAGGGTCAAGCCGGGCAGCTGCTCGATCGCATCCAGGGCCGCAAGGTCCTCGTGCTGGGCGATCTGATGCTGGATGAGTACCTCTTCGGCGAAGTGAACCGCATCAGCCCCGAGGCCCCCGTTCCCATCGTGCGGGTGACTCGGGAGAACTGGGTGCTGGGTGGTGCGGCCAACGTGGCGGCCAACCTCGTGGCCCTGGGCGCCGTGCCCCAGGTGGTGGGCACGCTGCAGAAGGATTCCGCCGGTGAACGGCTCATGGGCATCCTCGGTCGCCTCGGCATCGCCCAGGATGGGCTCGTGTTGGATCCCAGCCGCCCCACCATCATCAAGACCCGCGTCATCGGGCAGACCCAGCAGATGCTGCGCATCGACCGTGAGGAGGCCGGTGCTTTGGACGGCGGCATCATCGCCGACCTCGCGGAACGCCTGACGAAGCTCATCCCCGAATGCGGCGCCCTCATCGTGAGCGACTACGCCAAGGGTGTCATCGGTTCCGAGGTGATGGAGGTGGTGCACGGCCGCTGCAAGGCCCACGGCATCCCCTGGATCGTGGATCCCAAGCCCGCCCACAAGGCCCTCTATCAGGGCGCCACGCTGATGACGCCCAACACCAAGGAAACGGCCGAACTGGCGGGCCTGCCCGCGAAGACCGATGCCGAGGTCACCGCCGCGGGCCACGCCATCATGCAGGCCCTGAACGTGCAAGGGGTGCTCATCACCCGCAGCGAGAAGGGCATGGCCCTCTTCACGGAGGAAGCTGCCCACCGCGAACCTTGGATGATCCCCACGGAAGCCCGCGAGGTCTTCGACGTGAGCGGCGCCGGCGACACCGTCATCGCCACCTTTGCGGCCGCCGTGGCTTCGGGCGCGGATTGGAAGGACGCCGCCATGCTCGCCAACGTGGCCGCGGGGCACGTGGTGGCCAAGGTGGGCACCGCCACGGTCACGCCGGCGGAGATCCTCACGAAGTACCAGGCGCAGGAAGCCCGGTAGGGGAAGGTTCAATCTCCCAGGGCGCCGTTGGCGCTTGAATGGACGCGAAGGCCTACCTCACGAAGCAGGCCACCAGGCCCTCCAGCCCCTTCGCCCGCTCATCGAGGTCCTCCGCCTGCGCGGCGGCTTCTTCGACCAGGGCGGCGTTGCGGTGGGTGAGGGTCTCCATCTGCTCCATGGCCTTCCGGATCTCCGAGAGGCCATTGCTTTGGGATTGGGTGGCGGAGGCGATTTGCTGGATGGCGCCGCCGGCGGTGGTGACCTTCTCCTGCAAGGTGCGGATGCGCTGGCCCGCGGCTTGGGCGAGGCCCGTGGCTTCGCGGGTGCTCACTTCGGCACCTTTGAGGAGGCTACGGATCTCCTTGGCGCTGTCGGAGCTGCGGCCTGCCAGGGCGCGCACCTCTCCGGCTACCACCGCGAAGCCCCGGCCATGCTCGCCGGCCCGGGCCGCTTCCACGGCGGCGTTGAGGGCCAGCAGGTTCGTTTGGAAGGCCAGCTCATCCACCACGTTGGCGATCTCGAGGATGCGGGCGCTTTGGGCGTGGGCGGATTCCACGGCCTTGCTGAGGGCCTCCACGGCCTTGCCGCCTTCCTGAGCCTGGTCCTGGGCGGCGAGGGCATCCTCCAGCACCTTGGAGGCCTGGCGGGCGGTGAGGGTCACGGCTTCACTGATGAGGTGGAGGCCTTGGCCCGTTTCCTCCAGGGCCGCGGCCTGGGCCTCGGTGCGGCGGCTCAGTTCGAGGTTGCCTTCCTTCAGCTCGCCACTGGAATCGCGCAGGCTGCGTCCCGTGCGTTTCAGCTCCTGCATCACGCGGTAGAACCGGGTGTGGAGCACGTTGATACCACTGGCGATCTCGGCCACTTCATCGCTGCCCTGCACGGGAATGGCATGTCGGTAGTCGGCGGTGCGGAGGCCCGCGGCGATGGTGGAAATGCGGGCCAGCAGCGGCGTGGCGCCCCAGCCGGCCAGGAGGAGGCCTCCGAGGAGGAGGAGGATCGCCGGAAAGGGATGCGCGGATCCCGCGAGCCCCGCCGCCACGCCGAAGGCCACGGCGAGGAAGGTGAGGCCCATGAGGCGTTGCTGCACCGAAAGGCGCCAGCCCGAAGCGAGGCTGGCCTTGCCCGCCAGAATCTCCGTGTAGAGGGTGGAGGCGAAGCGCACCTGTTCCGGCGTGGGCTTGCCGCGGATGGAGGTGTAGCCCACGATGCGGCCTGCCTCCCGGATGGGGGTGACATCGGCCTGCACCCAGTAGTGGTCGCCATCCTTGCGCCGGTTCTTCACGATGCCCGTCCAGGCACGGCCAGCCTGCACGGTGTCCCAGAGATCCTTGAAGGCCTCCGGGGGCATGTCCGGGTGGCGCAGGACGTTGTGGGGCTTGTCCATGAGCTCCGACGGCTCGAAGCCGCTGATGCGGATGAAGTCGGCGTTGGCCCAGGTGATGAAGCCCTTGAGGTCCGTGCGGGAGATGATCAGGTCATCTTCGGCGAGCGGGAACTCGCGGCCGGTGACGGGCAGGTTGCGGCGCATGGAACCTCCAAACGGAGTTGCGGGTCCTGTTCGGCCCCATGCCCTCTTCGAGCCACCCGGCTCCCTTCATGAGTCTTCAACCCCGGGATGAAACCGGGGTCACGCCGCTACCGGAGTTCGACGGTCAGCAGGAACGTGGCGCCTTTGGGAATGCGGGCATTCACCTGATCGAAGTTCAAGTCGAAGGTCTCCGTTTCGCCGGCCTTCACGCCCGTGAGCTTGGAGCCGCCGGTGGCGGCGCCGAGCAGGTGGCCTTCAGCGTCCAGCACGGCCACGGCGAAGCCGGGGATCTTGGTGGCCTTGGAGGTGTTGGTGACTTCCACCTGGGCCCGGGTGCCGAAGGTGGGGCCCTGGAAGAGCTTCACCTTGGATTCGCGCAGGTTGAAGAAGATGGAGTTCACCTTCAGCCCATCCACGTTCATGTCCACCTGCATGAGGCGATCCCACAGGTAGGGCTGGCGGATGCTGGCGAAGCTGAGGCTTGTGGCTTCTGCCTTCGCCTCGGTCTTGGCGGGGGCCTGGGGCGCGGGGGCCGGAGCCTGCAGCAGGGGCAGGGTCGCGAGGAGGAGCGTGAGCATCAGTTGTCCTTTTTGCCGAAGAGCCCACCGAAGAGGCTCTTCTTCACAGGTGCCGTAGCTTCGGGAGAAGCTTCAGGGCCCCCCGCGCGGAGGCGGCGGAGACGCTCAAAGACGGGGCGGAGGCCCGGCACCTTGTGGGCCTCGATCCAGTTCTCGCTGAACTGGCGGGCCACGTAGTGGGTTTCGATGACGCGGCCTTCCTCCACCCAACGGATGAGCTGATCCATGGCGAGGTTGGGGTAAACCTCCTCACCGATCTTCAGGCGCAGGAGGTTGGGATCGTCGGAGGTGGCGGAGCTTTCGGCGGCGAAGGAGGAGACCGGGTTGGTGGCGCCGGGATCGGGCTGCTTGGCCAGCCGCGAGGCATCCACCATCTGGGTGACCTCGGAGGCCTCCAGCTCCTGGGCGGATGGCTCAGAGGGCATGGAGACGGCCGCGATGGCCGCCTGCATTTCCGACAGGCTCATGCGCTGGGTGGCGCTGCTGGGGGCCGCGAATTCGGGTTCGGAGGGCGAGAGGGGCGCGGCTTCGGGGGCCTTGGCCGGGGCGTCGGAGCCACCGAGGGTGTGCTCCAGTGCTTCCAGCGTCGCCTCGACCTCGAAGGCCCCATTGCTCGTCTCCTTGCGGAGGCGGGGGGCGGCGGGCGAGGGCATGGGAGTTTCGCCGAAGAGCTGGCTGATGGCGTCCTTGGCGCTGCGGTAGGACCCGGTGGTGCGACCGCTGTTGGGCAGGGCTTCCTCCTGACCCGAGGCGGTGCGCTCTTCGGGCAGGGGTTCGGGGAGGTTCGGGCTCGTGCGGATCTCGGGTACAGGCACGGGCTCGGGCGTGGTGACGAGGGTCTTTTCCAGGATTTCGCTGTCGGCGCCCAGCAGGTCGTCGGGGCTCAGGCTCTCGGCGGCGGGGAAGATGTCGGGCAGGGGCTCCAGCTCGGCTTCGGGTTCCAGGAAGACGGGCTCCTCGGGGACTTCGGTCAGGGCCGGGGGCAGGATGTGGAGCTGCTCCAGATCCTCCACCTTGAAGCCCATGGTGGCCGTGGCGTCATCGGGCTGCTCCTTGGAGGGCAACTCCAGCAGCCGGGCGACGACATCGTAAATGGGGAAGACGCCCTGGCAGCGATGGCACTGGGCCCGCGCGTGCACAGCCTTCACCCGCTCACTCCGCAATCCGTAGCGGGTGGAGCACTTGGGGCACTGGACCGCTTCAAGCACCAGGAACTCCTAAGGGTCTGTTCATGAATTAACTTGCCATTTGCGAAAGCCGTCGGCCAAGCAAACCAAGGCGGCCGAGCCGAAGTGTATCGGGAATACAGGAGGGGAGGCCAACGCAGGGTTGCGACGGCCGCCGGCTCTCGCCCGAAGGGTTGCCCCCTCTTCGCGCCCCCAGCTGTGTCGAGCCGCTTGCACGATGTCACCGCATCGCGCCACGCGGCTCTCCTTGCTGGATGGCGCGAATAGGGGGCAACAAATGGCAAGTTCATTCATGAACAGACCCTGAGGTTTGGAGGAAGTCTAGCCCCTTCCGGGGTTTCGCTCAAACTCCGGGCTTCAATCCCGCCCATGGGGGCTCATCGGAGCCCGCCCCGGTATGCTCAAGGTTTCCCATTCGGAGCAGGCGTGGCAGGGGTATTCATCACCATGGAGGGCGTGGAGGGCTCGGGCAAGAGCACCCAGCTCCTGCGGCTGTCCGAGCGCCTCCGCCGCCTGGGCCTGCCCCTGGTGGTCAGCAAGGAACCCGGCGGCACGGCCCTGGGCCGGGAGCTGCGCCGCCTCCTGCTGGAGCCCCACCCCGGGGGGGAAACCTGGTCTCCGGAGGCCGAACTTCTGCTCTTTTACGCGGATCGGGCCCAACACCTCAAGGATGTGATCCGGCCGGCCCTGGAGGCCGGGAAGGTGGTGCTCCTGGATCGGTTCGAGGACAGCACCCGGGCCTACCAGGGCGCCAGCGGCGTGCCCGAAGAGGCTTTGGATGCCCTCAGCACCCTCGTCCTCCAGCGCCTGAAGCCGCACCTGACCCTCCTGTTGGACCTGGATCCCGAATCCAGCCTCCAACGGGTGGAGGTGCGGAACCTTGCCCTGGAGGGCTTCAACGAAACCCGCTTCGACACCGCGCACCTGGAGTTTCACCGCCGGGTGCGGGCCCGCTTCCTGGCCATCGCCGAGCGCGAGCCCAACCGGATGGCCATCATCCCCGCCCGGGAAGGCGAAGAGGCCGTGGCCGCCGCCATCTGGGGCCGAGTGGCGCCGCTGCTGCGAAACGCGGGGTTCGTGGTGGATGGCGAAGAAAAGGCTGGTCACAGAGGACACAGAACGAGCACAGAGGACACAGAGGAAAGAAATCATGGCTGAACGAGCGGCGCTGTTCCTCCAGATCCTTAAGGTTTCTTCTCCAGTTTTTCCCTGTGTCCTCTGTGATGCCTCTGTGTCCTCTGTGACCAGCGCTTTTTCAGCCCCCCATGTTTGACCCCCGCATCCAAGGCCACCAGGCCATCCGCACCAAGCTCTTGGAGCGCCTCCAGGCGGGCAAGTTGCCGGGCACGCTGCTGTTCACGGGGCCTGAGGGCATCGGCAAGCGCCGCGTGGCGCTGGAGCTGGCCCAGCGGGAACTATGCTTCCGCAAGACCGCCTGCGGCGATTGCGAAGGGTGCAACCTCTTCCACTCGGAGCCCCTGCCCATCGAGTTGCCGAACCTCTTGCGCATCGCCCCCGAGGGGAAGGCGGGTCTCATCAAGGTGGGCATGATCCGCGAGGATGACCTCGTGGAGGGCGGCGTCATCAATTGGGCCAGCCTCAGCCCCGCCCTGGGGTGCCACCGCTGGATCCTCATCGAAGATGCCCATCGCCTCAACGGCGCCTCCGCCAACATCCTGCTCAAGACGCTGGAGGAGCCGCCCCTGGGCACCCGCTTCCTGCTCGTCACCCACCGCCCCGAGGCCGTGTTGCAGACCATCCGCAGCCGGGCCCAGCGCATCGCATTCGCCCCCCTGACCCCGAAGGAGGCCTGGGCCGTGGCCAGCGCCAAGGGCTGGCATGAAGGCTCCAAGCAGCGGTGGATGGCCCTCTCCGAAGGCACCCTGCGCTACTTGGAGGAGGATGCCTTCCAGCGCGCCCAGGCTCAGCTGGAAGCCTGGATGCTCCTCATGGAAGGCGGCTCCTTTCCTTCGGCCTCGGAGCCCCTGCTGCCGGAGAAGGATGCGGAGAAGGCACAAAACGAGCAGCTGCGAGAGGCCCTCGAAGTCCTGTTGCGCCTCGTCACCGACGTCGCCCGCGTGCGCAGCGGCAAGGAGCCGGCCCTCACCCCCTGGGCCGATCGCCTGCGCAAGCTGGCCGTGAAACCTCTGGATCTGCGCGCCCCCCAAGACCTCATCCACGAGGCCCTGCGCAACCTCGCCCGCAATCCCAACGGGGAGCCGCTGCTGCGGGAAGTGGCGCTCAGCCTGGTCTAGGTCAGAGGGCGACCAGCCGATCCCGCCCCGTCTGCTTGGCCTTGTAGAGGGCCTGATCCGCGGCGGCGAGCACGTCGTCGGGATGGGCGTGGTCGTCGCTGAGGTTGGCGAGCCCCATGCTGGCCGTGAAGCCGCGGAGGAGGGTGCCATCGGGGAGGGTGAGCTCCAGGGCGCGCACCTGTTCCAGCACGCGCTCCAGGCAGACCCGGGCATCCTCGGTGCCGACGTGGGTGAAGAGCACGCAGAACTCATCGCCGCCAAAACGGGCTGCCAAGTCCTCCCGGCGCAGGGCACCCGCCACCACGCCTCCAAAGGCCTGGATGGCCTTGTCGCCGGCGGCGTGGCCATGGGAATCGTTGAGGGCCTTGAGGTGATCCAGGTCGCAGAAGGCCACGGACATGGGGTGGCCGTGGCGCCGGGCGCTGTGGAAGGCTTTCGTGAGGTTCTCCAAATAACAGCGGCGGTTGGCGAGGCCTGTGAGGGCGTCCCGGGTCACTTCCGCTTGAAGGCGCTCTTGGAGGAGTTTCATGGGCGTGATGTCCACCAGGGAGCACACCACCCCGCTCACCTGACCATCCGCGCCCCGCAGGGGCACCGCGTTCACGCTGACCCACAGCACCACCTGACCCGCCCGGGGCAGCCCCTGCACCACTTCCAGGCAGGGCCTCCCCGTGCGCAGGGCGACGCGGCTCGGATGCTCCTCCTCGCTGAAGATGGAACCATCCTCCTTCAGCGCGTAGAAGTAGCCCGGATCCACACTGGCGCGGCCGTGGAGTTCGGCGGCACTCACGCCGAAGATGCGCTCCGCCGCAGGATTGCACTGAAGTGTACGGCCCTGGGGATCCATGAAGACGACGCCTTCATGGAGATTTTCCAAGAGGTACTGGTACTGCATTTCGGCGAAGGGCGACATGCGCAACTTGGCCACGGCCTTCCTGACCCGAGCGTGGGCTGCCTGAAGCCTGGACGTGGAGGGCAGGGGGGGCACGCCAGCCCATCGGCCTCGGATTTCGAGGGCTTGAATGATCGCTTCAGCCTCACGCCAGCCGGCAAGGGGAGCCTAGATCCTCGCGGCCAGTTCTGCACCCTGCCGGATGGCCCGCTTGGCATCCAGTTCGGAGGCCAGGTCCGCGCCCCCGATGAGGTACACGGGGCGACCGGCGGCTTGGAGGGGGGCCAGGAGGTCCCGATTGGAGAGCTGGCCGGCGCAGTTCACCACCGTGTCCACGTCGAGGCAGCGGGATTCGGTGGCGCCCGATTCGCGGATCCAGAGGCCCTGGTCATCCACGCGCTCGTAGGTGACGCCGCTCAGCATCTTTACCTTGAAGGCCTTGAGGCTGGCGCGGTGGATCCAGCCCGTGGTCTTGCCCAGGGAGGCGCCCATGCGATCGGATTTGCGCTGGCAAAGGAAGACCTGCCGCGCGGGCTGGGGGGGCTCGGGCTTCTCCAGCAGGCCGCCGCGGGTGCCATGGGTGGGATCCACGCCCCACTCCTTGAGGTAGACGTCGGTGGAAGGGCCGTGGCCGCCCTGCACGAGGTATTCGGCCACGTCGAAGCCGATGCCACCGGCGCCGATGATGGCCACGCGCGGCCCGGCCTGCTTGCGGCCGAGGAGGAGGTCGGGGTAGCTCACCACCTTGGCGTGGTCGATGCCCTGCAGGTCTGGCACCCGAGGGGTGACGCCCGTGGCCAGCACCACCTCGTCGAAGGCCGCGAGGGCTTCGGCGGTGGCGCGGGTGTTCGTCCGAACCTCCACGCCGGCCACCGCCAGCCGCCGCGCGAAGTAGCGCAGCGTTTCGAAAAACTCCTCCTTGCCAGGCACCTGCTTGGCGATGTTCAGTTGGCCGCCCAGTTCGGGCGCGGCCTCGAAGAGCGTCACGGCATGCCCGCGCTCGGCGGCGTGGGCCGCGAAGCTCATGCCCGCGGCGCCGCCGCCCACCACGGCCAGCTTCTTGGCGACGGCCGCCTTCGGAAAGTTCAACTCGGTTTCGTAACAGGCGCGGGGGTTCACGAGGCAGGTGGCCCGCTTCTGTTCGAAGACGTGGTCCAGGCAGGCTTGGTTGCAAGCGATGCAGGTGTTGATCTCATCGGCGCGGCCGGCGGCGGCCTTCACCACGAAGTCGGCGTCGGCGAGCAGGGGGCGCGCCATGCTCACCATGTCGGCATCGCCGCGCGCGAGAATCTCCTCACCCACTTCGGGCATGTTGATGCGGTTCGTCGTGATGAGGGGGATGCCCACGTCGCCCTTCAGCTTGCGGGTGACCCAGGTGTAGGCGCCGCGGGGCACCATGGTGGCGATGGTGGGCACCCGGGCCTCGTGCCAGCCGATGCCCGTGTTGAGGAGCGTGGCCCCGGCGGCTTCGATGGCCTTGGCCAGCTGCACGACCTCCTCCCAGGTGGAGCCATCGGGCACGAGGTCCAGCATGGAGAGGCGGAAGATCAGGATGAAGTTGGGGCCCACGGCGGCGCGGGTGCGGCGCACGATCTCCGTGGCGAAGCGCATGCGGTTTTCGTAGGGGCCGCCCCAGTCATCCGTGCGGCGATTCGTGCGGGTCACGAGGAACTGGTTGATGAGGTAGCCTTCGCTGCCCATGATCTCCACGCCGTCGTAGCCCGCGTCCTGGGCGCGGCGGGCGCAGTCCACGTAATCCTGGATCGTCTTCTCCACGCCTCGGCCGCTGAGGGCAGAGGGCTTGAAGGGCGTGATGGGGCTCTTCACGTTGGAGGCGCTCACGGAGAGCGGGTGGTAGCTGTAGCGGCCGCCGTGGAGGATCTGCATGGCGATCTTGCCGCCCTCGGCGTGCACGGCTTCGGTGATGGGGCGATGCCGCTTCGTCTGCCAGAACCAGGCGAGCTCACTGCCGAAGGGCGTGAGCCGTCCCCGCAGGTTCGGCGCGATGCCGCCGGTGACGATGAGCCCTACGCCGCCCTTGGCCCGCTCGGCGTAGAAGGCGGCCATCTTGCGGAAGCCATCCTTCTCCTCCTCCAGGCCCGTGTGCATGGAGCCCATGAGCACGCGGTTGCGCAGGCTCGTGAACCCGAGATCGAGGGGGGCGAGAAGGTGGGGGTAGCTCATGGGCCGTCCGGGTGGGATCGCCCAGTGTAGGGTCAGGGCCCGGCTACCCGGAGACAGGTCCTAGATTGGGTTCGCCAGGGCGAAGTCCAGCGCCGCCCGCACCGCCGCCACCTGGGCGGCGTTGCACTGCTCGGGCGTGGCCCGGGGGCTGTCGGGGTAGACCTCCGTGGTGGTCCGGTACCGGGCCTCGGTGATGCCGGCGCAGAGGCCCAGCTCCCGGAAGGCGTATCGGATCACGCCCGGGGCCACCACGGTGGAACCGATGATTTCCCCCTTCGCGTCTGCGGGGGCGATGTGGGTGACGCCCGCCACCGCCGCGCGGATGGCCTCCTGGAAGGCGGGCTGCGGGTGGTCCCGGTCGTCCACGAGGTAGAAGCCATCGGGGATGCCCTCGGGCTCGAAGGGCTTGCCATCTCGCGCGGCGAGGGCGGGGCCGAATTCCGACTCATCACTGTCGGTGGTCTCGTGCAGGTCGATGTGCACGAGGACGCGATCGGCCAACGGCGCCACAAGGTCCATCAGGGCCGCGGATTCCCCAGCGGGGCTCGCGGGGCGGAAGGATCGGTTGGGATCGAGGGCGAAGGGGTTCCACCGGTGGATGCGCTCGTAGGCCCAGGGGCTGATGCAGGGAGTGACGAGCAGATTGAGCCGGCCGGCATGGTCCGACCCATGCTGATCCAGGAATTGCAGGGCGCCCTGCACACCGCTCGTTTCGTAGCCGTGCACGCCCCCGGTCACGAGGGCGATGGGCAGGTCGTCCCGCCAGGCCCGGCTCCGGATCGCGAAGAGCGGATAGCTGCCGTCGGGGGCGTAGTCCAGGCGGCCGTATTCGCGGACGTCGAAGCGGTCGCGCAGGGCGTCGATCTTCGCCACCACCTCCTCGGTGTAGCTGCGCTGGAGGCGTTGGCGGGAGCGCCATTCGCGCTTTTCCGCTTCACCCCAGGGCTGTCCGGGGATCCCGATGGATGCACTTGCCTCGAGGGTCATCTGGTCCGCCTTGAAAGCTCCCAGTGTATCGGGCGGACCCAGCGGGACCACGGACCTCACCGGCTGAAGCGCTCCCACTTCGCCGCCAGGGCTTCGACGCCGCATTCACGGGCGAGGGCCGCGGCCTGCTCGGCCATCTTGGAGCGGGGGGCGCGGCCGTAGGCGGCCATGAAAATGCGATCGGCCTCTTCAAATCGAGCCAGGCGGAGCTTGGCTTCCACGAGCAGGGCCAGCTCTCCGGTCCAGCCTCCGAAACCGAAGGAGGAACCCATCTCCACTTTGGTGGCGCCGGCGGGGGCATCTCGCCGGGCGGCCTCCTCCATGGCCTGGAGGAAGGCCAGGCTCTGACGATAGGCCTCCTCCAGCATCGGCTCCACGGTGCGCCAATCATTCTGCTGGCGGGCATCTTCGACGAAGGCATCCAGGGCCGCCTGGGGCGGCCAGGTGCGGCTGCCGGGCGGGGGCGGCAGGCCCACCAGCACTTCATGGGGACGGCTGCCGGGCACGGCGGCGCGGAGGGAGAGCCACACCTTCCAGCGGAGGGGATCCTCGGGGCGCTTCCGCAGGTGGCCTTCCACCTCGGGCAGGAGGCGCTCCGCCAAGGCCCGAAGGCGGGGGCTGTGCAGGGCCTGGTCCGTGAGCGGTGCCGCCACGGGCAGGGGCCCCACCTCACCGCCGGGACGGCGCCAAGCGCCGGAGGCGAGGAGCTGCGCGTAGCGCTCCTCATAGGAACTCCAGAGGGCCGCGTCGGCCTCGGAGGTCAGTTGGGTCGGGGGCTGCGCGGGATCCTTCCCCGGCGGGGCGAGGCGCTCCGTGCGTCGCTCGGCGGGACCGCGCAACTCCAGCACCAGCTGGGCGAGGGCCTCCTCGTGCTCGGGGTGGACGCGCAGGAAGTCCGCCAGCAGGGCGGCGCGAGTGGATAGGCCGCTGGCGCGGTGGGCTTGGCGGAAAGTCTCCACCGTGGGGAGCTCCGTGCCTTCGGCGAGGACGCGGGGGCCGGGGCCCAGCAGGGCCCAGTGGGGCAGCTCTGCATTCCAGCCCTTCATCCGCTGCAGTTCGCGGCCGGCGGGTTGGGTGAGGGTGAGCTCCTGCACGTCGAGGGGCAGGTCCAACAAGGGATCCTGCTGCAGCAGGTCGAGGAGGCCCTGCCGGAGGCTGCGGCCTCCGGCGGAGGGGAGGCAGACCACCACGCCCTCGGGGTGCCCTTGGAGAAGGTGGACGAGGCGCATGCGGGCATCGCCCGTGGCGAAGAGGCTCTGGGCCCGGGCCGGGGAAAGGAGGGCGAGGCTCCAGGTGAAGAGGAGGATGCGGCGGATCATGGGCGGGCGATCCCCCACCGGGCGGCGAGGCTCACCTGCCCACAGCGCTGGGCCAGGGCCGCGGCGTGGGCGGGCAGGGCGGACCACCGCGTGCGGAACAGGGCGTCCTGGAAGGTGGCGTCGGCGGCGCCGGAGTCGCCCGCTTGGAGGGCGCTCTCCAGCAGCGGAGCCAGGGTCTGTTCCCACAGGGGTTCCAGGGCCTCGGGGTGGCCGGACGTAGCCTCGGGCACGGGCAGGGCCTCCCAGCGGGCGCGATACACATCCTGGAGCACGCGCCAATCGTCGGCGGTGCGGGCCACGGCCCTCAGGGCCTGGGCCGCAGGCTCCGGCGGCCACTGGTCCGGGGGCGTGAGCGGGGAGGGCACGAGGCGCATCATCAGGAGGCGGATGCGCGGGCCGCCGGTGGCCGCCTGCATCCAGCGCCAGAGGCTCCAGAGGGGTTCGGATTCCGGCTGGTGGGCCAGCGCCCCTTCCACGGCGGGCAGCCAGCGGGTGTAGAGGCCCCGGAGCGTGGGGCTGGCGGCGTCGAGGGGGCGCCCCTCCTGGGTCCATGCGAAATCCATTTCCAGCCAGTGGCCCTGCCGGAAGGCCTCGTCCAGGGCCTGGGCGAAGGGGCCCCAGGCATCCAGGTCCTCCTCGGGGGTGAGGCTGTGGGCGGCGGAGAGGTCTGCCTCGGTGGGATCGCCCAGGGCCTTCCGCCAGGCGGCCACGTCGCCCCGATCCAAGCGGTCCCGGGGGGCTTCCACGCTCAGGCCCATGAGGCGTTGGGCCGTGCGCTCGCCGCGATCGCGCAGCTCGCCGAGGAGCCGCTCCCGGGCGGAGAGGGAATCGGGCACCTGGCGGAGATAGCGGGTAAGGGCCCGGGCCAGGTCCTGGAATCCGGCGTCGAGGAGGATCTGCGCGAAGGCCTCGGCATCGGGAAGCGTGCCGCCCTTGGCCTTTACATCGCCGGCCGGCCCCAGAAGGAGCCATTGACCCTGGGCGCCGATGCGCAGGCTGGCGGCCTGCTCGCGTCCCAGGGGCGTACCCAGGTCGAAGGTCTGCAACGGCACCTGGAATCCCCGGAGGGCCTGGGCCTGGAGCAGAGTCTGGAAGCCCGTCTGCAGGGCCCGGGACCGGGGGGCCTCCAGGATCACCAGGCGGGCCGGGGCCGCGCTGCCGTCCCGATCCAGGTGGGCGCGCAGCATGGCGGCCTGGGGCCGGGCGGGCAGGGCCAGGAGGGCGAGGAGGAAGGGAAGGCGTCGATGCATGGGGGGGAGATCAGGATGGCCCGATCCCGGGGCGCTGCGCCAGGGATCGGGCCAAGGGTGGAACCCGGGGAAGGGTCGGGCTCAGGGCAGGTAGCCGCCGGAGAGCACCTGGAAGGGCGCGGTGATGAGGCCGCGGTAGTCATAGGGGGAGGTGCCGTTCGCCTTGAACCAGCTGGGGTAGACGAAATCACTCATGAGGATGGTGTTGATGCGGTAGCCCTGATCGTTGGTCTCGCAGGCATCGCACACTTCCACGTAACCGGTGGTGCCATCGGGGCGGGTGTAGGTGGTGTTCACGAACGGATCAGCACGAAGTTCCAGCACCTCATGGGAGATGGTGTTGGTCCAGTAATCCACGCTCACCCCGTTCACATGGCAGTAGCCCACGGGCACACCCCGACTCACGGTGTGGTAGTCGCCCTTGCGGTCGTCGACGTAGACGTTCCAATCGCTGGACGAAGTGCTCTGGCTCTTGCCTACGAACTTGAAGGTGGCGTCGTAGCCCCACTTGGCCTTGAACTCGTTGTGGACCTGCTGGGCCACGGCGGCCATGACCCCCTGCAGGGTGGTGTCGGACACGCTCTTGGTGCGGTTGACGATGGCGATGGTCTGCGCCTGGGCGAGCGTGGCGCCGGCCAGCAACAACGCGGAGAGGAGCTTCATGGGAGACCTCCTGGGGGGTGGGGCGTTATGGGAGCTGTCGGGATTGACCCGGGGTAGTTGGGACCACTCTAGTCCTGCGAGTGAGATTCAATTGTTAAAAAATTTTAAGGAAGAGCCCGACCGAGGGCTTTGACCTGGCCACTCCCGGACAGGGGGCGGCTACCCTGGCCCATGCGCCGATCCCAACTTCTGACCCTGCTCGGGCTTTCATCTGCCTTGGTGGCCCCCCTGACCGCGCAAACCCAGCCAGGGACCCATGGGCAGGCTCCCGTCCCCAAGGCCCAGGCGCCCCGCATCGCGGTGCTGCCCTTCGATGGCGGCAAGGGGGCCGAGCAGGAGGACGTGGGCACGGCCCTGCAGACCATGGTCATCACCGACCTCGCGGTGGTGCCGGAGTTGCGCCTCCTGGAGCGGGCCCGCATCAAGGACCTACTGGCGGAGCAGGAGCTGGGGCTCAGCGGGGCCCTGGATCCCGCCACGGCGGTGCAGGCCTGCAAACTCCTCGGGGCCACGCACCTGCTGGTGGGTCGCTGCACGGTGGTGGGCGCCAAGATGCGGCTGGATGCCCGGCTGCTCCGGGCCCAGGCGGGCGACGTGGTGGTGGCCGCGTCCATCGAGGGCGACAAAGAGGCCTTCTTCGAACTGGAGAAGGATCTGGTGAATCGCCTCATCACGGCCATGGGCGTGAAGCTGTTGCCCAAGGCCCGGGCCGAGGTGGCCAAGGTGCATACGGCGGATTACGAGGCCTTCCGCACCTTCGGCAAGGGCCTGCGCCTCTACGATGCCAAGCAGGTGGAGCCCGCCCTGGCGGCCCTGCGGGAGGCCATGGCCAAGGATCGCGATTTCAAGCTCGCGGCGCTGACCCTGGATGAATACCAGCGCATCCTCACCACGCTGCGCACCCAGGCCGACGACCTCCTCGTGGCCCAGGCCAGCCTGGAGCGGGCCAAGCGGGATCAGGCCGCGGCCGCCGAGGCGGCCCTGGTGGAGCGACTCGAGAAGCTGGCGAAGAGCCCCGATCGGGAGGAGCGGCTCACGGCCCTGCACAGCCTCGCGGTGGCCTTCGGCAACGTGGGCGGCCGCCAGAACAAACTGATGAACCTGCGCCGCGTGGAAGATCGTTTCGCCTTCCGCCGCCAGGCGGATGCGGCAGCTGCCCGCTACGTCACCGAAGCCCTCGCGGCCTTTCCCGCGGCGCCCTTGACGGTGGACGAGGGCCGCTATGCTCACGGCCTTACGGAGAACCCGCAGGACTTCGACAAGGAATGGGCCTGGGCGAAGAAGCGGCTGCTGGGCCTCGGCGACATCGAGGAAAACCGCCACAACGCCATGCTGGATAGCACCCGGTACGTGGAGACGACCGCCGCGATGATGCTCCTGGATGCCCGCCAGACGGTGGCGTTCCATCAACAGCTCTTCAACCTGAGCCTGAAGGTGCACCCTTCGGATTACCACGTGAAGGAGGGGCGCGAGACCCTGGCCAAGCAGTGGCGGCAGGTGCTGGAACTGGACAAGAGCACGGCGCTGCTGGCCGAACTGAGCCGCGGCACCGATAACCCGTGGGCCCTGAAGGGTCTCGCCTCGGAGTTCGAACAGAACCGTGATCTGGCCAAGTTGCTAGCCGAATCGCCCACACCGTCCCTGGTGCGGGAATACCTGCTGCTCTTGGGTCGGGACGGAGGCATCGGCGCGGCGAAATCCCTCTTCGGGCCCGAGAAGACTCCGACCCTGCGGGCCCAGCAAGAGCTCACCCGCCAGCGCAAATGGCCCCACGAATCCTACCTCTGGATCGGCGATCAGCCCTGCTGGAGCCTCAACAGTGATTTCTTCCTCCACACGGGCCCCCGCACGGATCTGCACCGCACGGAGGAACTGCGGGTGTGGCATCCCGCCGATCGCCTGAAGGATCCCGAACCCCTGCTCGTCCTCGGGGCCTCGCCCCGGGGGAATTTCACCGCCTCCTTCACCCTGGCCTTCACCGTGCCCCCGGACTTCCAGCTGAGGCAGGAGGAGGGCATCACGGGCGCGCCCCGTCCCGAGGTGACCTTCCTCTTCGGGCTCCAGGACGTGGACTGCGACCGCGTGGAAGATCCCGCCACGAAGAAGGCCAAACTCGTGCGCCCCCTGAAGGGCTATGGGGTGGTGTTCACGGAGGGCGCCGTGAAGCTGGTGACCCTGACTGAGACCGACCGCGACATGTGGGGCCGCAAGACCGCCTTTCAGGTGAAGGAATTTGGGTCGAAGGCGTTGGACCTGGGCGCGGACCGCCTGCCCGTCACCGTGAAACTGAACGGAAGCCAGGTGCTCGTGGAGGCCGGCGGGCGCAAGGCCGCCTTCACCCTGCCCGCTCCGGTCACGGGCTATGCGGGCCTGCGGGTTTCGGGGCCGGGGTATGCCTCCCTCTCGGGCCTGAGGTCGGTGGCGCTGAAGCCCTGAACGCAAAGGGCGCCCGGAAACCCGGGCGCCCTTTGGGAATGCGGAATGCGGGTTACTGGCCGTTGGGGGCCGTCACCTGCAGCACGGAATCATTGGTGACCACCAGCAGGTCCCCTGCGGGCGTGAGGGCCAGCGATAGGGGCGTAATGAGGCTGGCGGGCAGGGCGCCCAAGGTGTTGCCCAAACGGAGCGGACTGCCGTTGGGGTTCTTCAGGGTGGAGCCCAGGCCCACGATCGTGGTGACCGTGCCGCTGGAGTCGATCTTCCGCACGGAGTGGTTGCCGACTTCCGACACGTACAGGTTGCCGCTGGCATCCATGTCGATGCCCTGGGGGAAATTGAACTTGTTGGTACCCAGGGCGCCATCGATGAACCCGTAGGCCGTGGCGGGAGCCGTGGCCGTGCCTTGGCCGGCGAGGGTGCTGACGGCATAGGAACTGGTCTTTGTGAGCTTGCGGATGCAGCTGCTGCCGCGATCGGCCACATAGAGGTTGCCCGAGGCGTCGGCGGTGATGCCGGAGAAACCGCTGAAACGGAACTTGGCGCTGGCAGCCGCGCCATCGGCCCAGCCGGCGGTACCGGAGCCCACGGCCGTGCCCAGGGTGCCGGTGCCTCCGCTGATGGTGAGGGGAAGCACCTTGTTGCTGCCGTCGGTGATCCAGAGGATGGCGGCGTTCGTGGGATCCACCACGAGGCCGTAAGGGTTCGTGAACCCGGTGGCCAGGAGGGTGGTGACGGTGCCATCGGTGGCGATCTTGCGGATGCTCTTGTTGCCGGTGTCGGCCACGTAGATCACGCCCGTGGCCTTATCCACGGCGATGCCCTGGGGAGATTTGAAGGAAGGCGAGCCGCCGGCGGTGTCCACATTGCCGGAGGTGCCGGGGGTGCCGGCCACGAGGGTGACGACACCCGCGGGGGTGATCTTGCGGATGGCGTGATTGCTTGTATCGGCCAGATAAGCGTTGCCCGCGGCATCCACGGCCACGCCCACGGGGGCGAAGAGCTTGGCGTTGGCGCCAGTGGCGTCCACGTAGCCCTGAACACGGGGGGTGCCGGCGAGGGTGGCGGTCTGGAACGTACCGCCGCTGAGGTCCACGCTGCGCAGGGTGCCGTTGCCGGCGTCCGTGACGACGAGGGTGGCGCCGTTCACCAGGGCGCCCTGGGGAGTCTTGAAACCCGCCGAGGTTCCCGTGGCGGCGTCCTGGGATCCGGAAAGGGTGCTGCCGGCGACGGTGGTCACCACGCCGGTGCCGTTGCCCAAGGTGGGCACGGCGACCATGCGGATGCAGTTGTTCCCGGAATCCGCGATGTAGAGCTTGCCCGCGGCGTCGATGGCGAGGCCCGTGGGGTTATTGAATTTGGCGGCGGTGCCCGTGCCATCGGCATAACCGAAGGTGTTGGCGGTGGTGGGGGCCGCAGGGCCCGCGATGGAGTACACGCTGCCGGTCATGCCACTGGTGGCCGTGGCTTTCACCGTGGCGGGTCCGTTGTAGGTCACGGCGCGCAGGGTGTTGATGTAGTAATCCATCACGAAGATCACGGCCTGCCCACCCACGTTCCCAAAGCACAGGGCGGCGGGGTTGTCGAACTTGGCACTGCCCAGGTAGGTGTTGCTCACATCCACGTGGCCATAGGTGCTGCCCGCGTAGGTGATGGTGGTGCCATAGGTGGGCGAACCGCTGGCCACGTCGATCTGGCGGATGAGGCCGATGTAGTAGTCCGCGACGTAGAGGTACTGGGGGTTCGTCGTGGAGTCCAGGCAAAGGCCGGAGGGATTGTCGAACAGGGCCAGGCCGGGGACGCCGTCATTGGCGCCGAAGGATCCCGCATTGCCCGTGAGGGTGCTGGTGGACCAGGCAGAGCCGCTCTTGGTGAGCTTGCGGATGGTGTGGTTGTTGTAATCGGCGACGAAGAGCGTGAGGCCGTCGGCCGTCACGGCGAGGCCGCGGGGTGTGTTGAAGAGGGAGGTGCCCAGGGCACCGTCGGTAGTGCCCGTGGTGCCCACCACGCCGGCGATGGTGGTGACGTTGCCGGCGGTATCCATCATGCGGATCACGTGAGAGCTGGTGTCCGCCACGAAGAGATTGCCGGCGGCGTCCATGGCCGTGGCGAAGGGCCCATTGAACTGGGCGTTGGCGCCCTGGGCATCCCGGTAGCCGGGGCCGGAGTAATGGCCCGCCAGGAGATCCAGGCCCTGGGCGGCGACGGTGAGGGTCTTGCTATCCGTGTTCTCGCCGCTGAGGCCGTTGTCACCGGCGAGGGTGTAGAGCTGGCGACGCACCGGGAAGGCGGTGGTTCCCAAGCTGCCGAAGACGGAGGCGCCATTCAGGGTGAGGGCCACGGGGGTGCCGGTGAGGGTCCAGTGGAGGTTCGCGCCGCCGCCGTAAAGCACCACGTTTTGGGGCGCATCGGTGGTGAAGGTGGTGATGGCGAAGGGCGTGGCATCCACGGTGATCGTGGTGGGAGCGAGGGAGAAGGATCCGCCGCCGCCGAGGGTGGCGGTGAGGGTGTAGGCGGTGGTGCTGGTGGGGCTCACGGGGAAAGCCCCGGTCTTCACGGTGGTGGTGTCCAGGGCGGTGGTCTGAACCCCCTGGTCAACGGTGATGCTGTCCACGGAGGCGTCCACGGTCCAGTTCAGCACCGTGCCCCCGCCGAGGCCGATGGTGGGGGTGCCGGCGAGGAGGCTGGCGGAGGGCTGGGCGCCCACGGCGAGGGTGAGATTGAAGGTGGCCGATCCGCCGCTGTTGATGGCGGAGATTTGGTAAGTGGCCGAAGGCGTCTGGGTCGTGGGGGTGCCACTGATGACGCCGGTGGTGGTGTTCAGGCTGATGCCTGCAGGCAGCGCGGGGGTCACGCTGAAGGACTGCACCGCATCGCCGCCGCCCACGGTGGGGGAGAGGGGCGTGAGGGGCACGCCCACGTGGGCCTGCACGGTGGAGGGGCTGTAGCTGAGGCCCGTGGGGGGGTGGGCGTTCACGGTGACGTCCGCGCCTCCGGCCAACTCGGCGTGGGCCGTGCGAGACGCGTTGCGAACCGTGCATTGCAGGTGCAAGGTGCCGGTGCTTCCGGCGGTAAAGGTGAGCGTCGCGGAGGTGCCACCGGCGGTGATGGTGCCGTTGGTGATCTCCCAGAGGTAGGTGGAGCCCGCGACATTGGCCACGCTGGCCTGGAGGCCCGTGGCCCCCGTGATGACGGCCGGCGCGACTGTGATGGTGGGGTTGGGCACCGGCAAGGCGAGGATGGTCAGGCTCTGCGAAACGGCGTGGCCCTTCGCATCCTGGGCGGTCACCGTGTAGGTCGTGTCGGCGGTGATGGGGCCGGCGGTGATGACCTGTCCGGTTTGGATGGGGATGTTGCCGGGATTGAGGATGGCGCCACCGCCGGTGGTGGCGAAGGTGGCCTTGAGATAGGCGGAGTCGCCTACGGTGACAGGCAGGCTGGTGGAGGCGTAGTTCTGCCAATCACCGGTGGTGTTGCCCGGCGAGGCTTTGAAGGAACCGATGCCCGGCTGGATGTTTTCGGCCTTGTCCTTGGAGGGGGTGCTGCAGGAGATCCCGAGGAGCAGGGCCGGCAGCATGAGGGCGAGGCCGGCCTTCGAGATCCCCGGGAACGGGGAGGTGTGGCGCATGGAGACTCCGGAGGGGGAGGAGGATTCGCGAGGGAACATGGATCAGAACTTCAGGCGGAGGCCGAACTGGATCTCTCGAGGCCGCTTGTCCGTCACGTTGATGGCCCCATAGGGCGCCGTGGCGTTGGGGTTATCCACGGAGGTGAGGGAGGTGGTCTGGTTGGCCCAATTGAAGGGGTTGTAAACCTCCATGGCGGCGTCGAGGAAGGTGGTGCCGAGCTTCCAGGTGCGGGAGAACTTGAGGTTCAGGGATTTGCTCGAAGGCTGCCGACCGCTGTTGCGGCCGCCCAACGCGGGATCGTTGAAGTAGCCATCTCCATTCATGTCGTTGTAGTAGCGGGGCGTGTAGGGGTAGCCCTTCGCATAAGTGAAGGTGGCGGAAGCGCGCACCCCCCAGACCCGGGGCAGGTAGGCGGAGAACACCCCGCGGAAGGGGATGTCGTTGTCGCTGGGGCCCTCCGCGGTGGGGTTGGAGGGGTCCATGGGGTTGGAGGCGACGGATTGGGCCGTGTTGCGCTCGTTGGAATTGCTATCCCGGGAACTGGCGAAGGTGAGGCTGCTCATGAAGCCGAAACCGCCCTTGGCCCGCTTTTCGAATTCCAGGATCAGGGCCTTGTAGGTGCCCTCGCCGTCGAAACGGGAGAGGCCCACGGCGCCGTATCCGGAAAGGTCCAAGCTGCGGCCCGCCACGATGGCCTTGCCGGGCCGGTTCGTCGTGTTGGCCGTGGCGAAGGAATTGAACCGGAAGGGATAGCCGTCGTTGTAGAAGATCGAGGGATCCCAGTTGTTGTTACCGGGGTTCCGCTGCTCGAGGTTGATATCCACGAAGTACTGCAGGTGGGTAAAGTGCTTCTGGATGCCGCGGAGCTTCACCACGTAGCCTTCGCCCAGATCTTGCTCCACGCCCAGCAGGATGTTGCGGGAGTGGGCCATGCGGGCCCGGGGATCGATGAGCGTCACCTGGATGGCGGCCGGCGTGGTCTGGTACCAATTGGTGCCGGGTCCGATGAGGCTGCCATCGATGGCGGTGATGTGGCCATTGGCAGGGTTGTAGCGGGATTCCTTGGCCAGGATCCCGGTGCCGCTGAACAGGGCGGCGGTGCCGCTGTTGCTCACCACCTTGTAGGGCAGCATGTTCTGGCCGTTCTGGAGGAAAGCGCTGGCCACGTTCTGAGCGGGGTTGGAGGTGCTGAAGTAGCCGTAGCCACCTCGGATCACGGTTCGACTGTTGCCGAAGAGGTCCAAGGTGAACCCGAAGCGGGGGTCCCAGGAGCCGTTGTCCGGCATCTGATCCAAGCCCTGCACCTTGGGGTTGGGATTGGGGTTCGCGTCGTACATCTCCCGCGTATAGCGCAGGCCCAGGTTCAGAGTCAGGCGCTTGTCCAGGAGCCCCGCGTACTGGGCCGAGAGGTAGCTGGCCAGGAGCTTTTCGTCGAACTTAACCACGCCATTGCTGTTGGACCAGGTCTGGTAGTAGGTGATCGAGTTGCTGGAACCCACGCTGCCACCGAACCAGGCGTTCGCATCTCCGTAGTTTCGAAAGGAGAACTCGCCGTGGCCATCGGGGAAGAAGGTGTTGCTGTAGTGGATGAACTGCCAGTCGATGCCGCCCTTGAAGGTCCAATTCCCGTTGATCCAGGTGAGGTTGTCGATGATCTGGGTGGTGGTCTCATCGGTGTCGCGGGGATCGATGTAGTAGTTGCCCAAGGTGAGGCCGGGCAGGGCGATGGAGGTGGAGACCGTGCTGTTGGGCTTTTCCGGGCGCCGCTCCGTGGAGAGCTGGATGAGGGCCTGGTTGAGGAGATTGAAGGGGAGGACGGAGTTGAGCTCCGCGACCCAGCTCAGGGATTGGTACTTGATGGAGGAGTTGTTGCTCTCAGCGATGTTGTTCTTGATGGTGCCGGCGTAGATGTCGTTCTTCGCGTCGTAGTTCTGAACGTTGAGGCGGAATGTAGCTCGGTGGTTTTCGTTGATGGTCCAGTCGATGCGACCCATGGCGGCCAGGTGCTTCTCATCGTTGGTCCAGCGCTTGGTGGATTCCTGGTAGAGGCTCAGGCCCGCGTTGGAAGCGCTCACCAACTGGCCCATGCCCGTGGGGGACCAGAACGCGTTGAAGTCCAACAGGGAGCTGGCGCTGGTAGGCGGATTCACGATGGGCGTGCTGTCCTGGGTGAAGTGGACGTAATCCACGTTCACGAAGTAGTGCAGCTTGTCCTTGATGATGGGACCGCCCACATTGAAGCCGTATTCGCTGGTGGCGTAGTTGCGTTCCCGGACGCTGGGGCTGTTGGCACCCGTGGTGTCATAGGGCACGGTGCGGAGCTTGGCGGCACCCCAGTTGGGCCGCAGCTGGGTGAAGACCCCGCCGGTGAATTCGTTGGTGCCGCCTTTGGTGATGGCATTGATCACGCCGCCGGAGGCATCGCCGTACTGCACGTCGAAGGGATTGGTGATGACCTGCAGTTCCTTGATGGAATCGAGGCCGAAGGAGAAGGGGATGCGGGTGCCGCCCCGCTGCTCGCCGTTGAACTTCGAGTTGTAGCTGGTGCCGTCGATCATGAGGTTGTTCATGATTCCGCGGGCGCCTTCGATGGTGGTGCGGTAGCCCTGGGTGTTGGGCGCGGCACCGGGCGTGAGCTGCACGAGGTCGGTGAAGTTGCGGCCATTCAACGGGATGGCGGAGATGACATCTTCGGAGATGGTGGTGCTTGTGGTGACGGACGTGGCATCCACCGCGGGGGTCTCCGCCACGATTTCCACGGTGGCGGTGGCTTCCATGGAATCCAAATCGAAGTTGATGGTGGAGGCTTCGGACAGGTTGATGCGGAGGTTCGGCTGCCGCATGGGCTTCAACCCGGTCGCCGCGGCGGAGATCTCGTAGGGACCCACGGGCAGGAAGCTGAGGAGGTACGCGCCCTTGGCATCGGTGGTGGCGGTGCGGGTGAAGCCGGTCTCGCGGTTCCGCACGGTGATGGTGGCACCCGCGACGGGGCCGCCCTTCTTGGAGCGCACCACGCCCCGGGCCGCGCCAGAGGTGGGACTGGTCTGGGCGTGGGCGGCCATGGTGCAGGCAAGGGCCGTCACAAGCAGCCTGCAGGGGATCCGTTTCGTCATTGCATCTCCTTGCCCATACAACGCGTGGGCTGAACCATCGAATCCTCCAAATTCCCATATCCTGCGGATGATTGGGATCAAGAATTGTGAAGATTCATCCAGGAAACGACCGGTTTTACCGTCCGTTCACCGCGAAGTGGTCAAAAAGTTCGATGGGTTATCTGACCCAGGGTCAATATGCCGAACGCCTTTTTTGCGATGAAATGAGTGCACTCAGCGCGGTGCACCTTAAAGATTAATTCCCATGCCTCCGCCACACCTCAAAGGTGAAGGGGGGAATGCGTCAGGACTAGGTTCGGCCGGGAGTGCCGATCGGACCCCTCACTTGGGCCACAGCCACCCGAACATCCCGCCCACCACCATGCCGTAGACGAGGCTGTCGATGAACTGCTCGAGGGTGGCGGCCCAGGGCTTGCCGCGCCAGATGCTTTCGGGGACGGTGTGGAAGGCGAAGGCCAAGGTGGTGCAGGCGCCGGCCAGGCGGTAGACGTGGCGGTAGTGGGCACCGAAGGGGAGGGTGTGGCCCACCACGTAGGCCACGAAGACCATCACCATGGCAAGGAAGCCGAAGTACTGGAGCAGGGCCTTGCCGGCGCTGTACTCGCCGGGGTTGCGGAGCACGAGGTAGCCGATGGGGCCCCTGCGGATCTCAGCCTTGCGATCCGCATCGACCCGGGCCCAATCCACGGCGGGCAGGGCCCACTGGCCCGAGGGGGCCTGGGTGAGCGTGGCCATGATCTCGGCTTCGTTCTCCAGCCGGCCGTAGCCCTTGCGGCGCCAGAAGGGGAGGGCCACCCACAGCAGGGTGCTCGCCACGGATATGGCGAGGGTGGAGACCACGATGGCCTTCCAAAGGTCGAGCAGCCCGGGGTGGTGCAGGGGCAGATCCGGGGCGGTCTGGGCCAGCAGCATCAGCATGGGAGCACTCCTGGGGCCAGTGTAGGGGTCACTGGGGACAGGGTCCATGGGATGCTGGAAGGTCTTGATCCCCGTCGGAGCCTTCATGCGTTGCGTCACCCCTTTGGCCCTCCTCCTCGTCGCGCCGCTGATGGCGCAAGCCCCGGCCCCCAAGCCTCCCCCCACCGAGGGCCAGAAGCTCAAAGCGCTGCTGGACGCTCAGTGGGAGGAAGTGCTTCAGCGCAACCCCGTGCAGGCCACGGCCCTGGGGGATGATCGCTTCAATGACCGCTTCCCCAACACCCTCGCGCCCGCTTGGATCGCCGAGGAAAGGGTCCTCACGGAGAAGTGGCTGAAGGCCTTCGAGGCCCTCGACCGGTCCAAGCTCACGGGCCAGGATCTGCTCAGCCGAGACATCCTGGTGCGGGATCTGAAGGAGGGCCTGGAGAGCTTCCGCTTCCCCAGCCACCTGATCCCCCTCAACCAGGCCGGCTCCATGGCCACCTTCTTCGCGCAGCTGGGTTCCGGCCGGGGCTTCCAGCCCTTCCGCAACGCCAAGGACTATGCCGATTGGCTGAAGCGCGCCGAGGGCGTGCTGGCCTGGATGGATCAGGCCATCGTGAACATGCGCGAAGGCATGGCCAAGGGCGTGGTCCAACCCAAGGTGGCCATGGTGAAGGTGGTGCCTCAGCTCACGGCTCTGATCTCCGAGGAGCCCGAGAAGAGCGTGTTCTGGGGGCCCGTGGCGGCCCTGCCCAAGACGGGCCTCCCCGCCGCGGAGCAGACCCGGATCACCGCCGAATACCGCGCCGCCATCACCGAGCGCATCAACCCGGCCTACCGCCGCCTGCGCGATTTCATCCAGAAGGAGTACCTGCCCGCCTGCCGCGACACCGTGGGCTACGGCGCCCTGCCCGATGGTCAGGCCTGGTACGCCTTCCGGGTGAAGGCCATGACCACCACGGACCTGGATCCCGCCGCCATCCATGCCACCGGGCTCAAGGAAGTGAAGCGCATCCTCGGCGAGATGGATCAGGTGCGTCAGCAGGTGGGCTTCAAGGGCGACCTGCCCGCCTTCTTCCGGCATCTGGATTCCGATCCCCAGTTCTATTTCACCAAGGCCGAGGATCTGCTGAACGGCTACCGAGATTTGCAGAAGAAGATCGACGCGCTGCTGCCCAAGCTCTTCGATGTGGCCCCCAAGGCCAATTACGAAGTGCGCGCCGTGGAGGCCTTCCGCGCGGAGAGCTCCGCCGGCGGATCCTACGAAGCGGGATCGCCCGATGGCAAGCGCCCCGGCATCTTCTACTGCAACACCTTCAACCTGAAGGCCCAGCCCAAGTTCGGCATGGAGACGTTGAGCCTCCATGAGGCGAGCCCCGGCCACCACTTCCAGATTTCCATCGCCCAGGAAGTGGAAGGGCTGCCCGCCTTCCGTCGCTTCGGCGGCTACGTGGCCTACCAGGAGGGCTGGGCCCTCTACGCGGAATCCCTGGGCAAGGAACTGGGCCTCTTCACGGATCCCTATCAGTGGTATGGGCGCCTCAGCGATGAGCAGCTGCGTGCCATGCGGCTGGTGGTGGACACGGGCCTCCACAGCAAGGGCTGGACTCGGGAGCAGGCCATCGCCTTCATGCGCGAAAACTCCTCCATGGCCGAGAGCGATGTCATCTCCGAAGTGGAGCGCTACATCGTGTGGCCGGGTCAGGCCCTGGGCTACAAGCTGGGCCAGTTCGCCATCCGCGAGCTCCGCACCGAGGCCGAGCAAACCCTGGGCAAGAAGTTCGACGTGAAGGCCTTCCACCGCCAGGTGCTCATCGATGGCGCCCTGCCCCTGGATGTCCTGAAGTCGAAGCTGAGGGCCTGGATCGCCGCCGAGAAATCGAAGGGTTGAGGACGCAGCGGGGCCGGGCCGAGCCCGGCCCCGCTGGCTTCTACTTCAGGTGGGACGTGATCCACTCCGTCCACAGCTGGTTCACCTGCCGCTGGCGGGCGGGCGTCGCAGGCCCGTGACCCCGCTGGGGCCACGCGTAGAACTTGACCTCCTTGCCGCCATCCTTGAGCACGCGGTAGAGCTTGTAGCTCTGGCTGGCGGGCACGCGGAAATCCTGGTTCATGGTGAGGATCAGCGTGGGCGCGGTGATGCGGTGCGCCAGGGAGAGGGGGGATTGGGCCCGGAAGGCCGCCTCGCCCTTGCCGCCGTCATAGGCCGAGATTCCTTCCCACAGGCTCAGGCGCCAACCCTGGTTGCCATCGCTGAGGGCGTACTGGTCATGCAGCTCCGTCACGGGGGCACCGGCCATGCCCGCACGCCACACCTCGGGGTAGCGACCCAGGAGCCACGTGGTCATGTAGCCGCCGTAGGACCAGCCGGTGACGGCCATGCGCGTGGGATCCACGAGCCCCTTCGCCTTCAGGGATTCAATGCCGGCCATCACGTCGCGGCCGGGGCCTTCACCGGCATCGTTGAGGATGCTGTGAGAATAGTCGTCGCCGAGGTTATCGCTGCCCCGGTAATTGGGATTGAAGACGAGGAAGCCTTCGGCGGCGAGCAGTTGATTGCGGGCATTGAAGGCCTCGCCACTGGCGGCCACGGGGCCGCCGTGGATCACCAGCACCAGCGGCAGCTTCTGGCCAGGCTTGGCGTCGGGGGGAAAGGTCAGCACCCCATCTTCCAATTGGCCTTCGGGCCCCTTCCAGGTGACGCGTTCCACGCGGCCCAGGTGCTTTTGATCGAAGGCATCGTTGAGGTGGGTGAGGCGGCGCGGCTTGGCGGTGGCGCTGTCCATCACGTAGAGCTCACTGGGGTGGTAGGGCGTGCGACCCACGAAGGCCAGGGCGCCGGTGGCGGCGACGGAGACATCCACGGAGAAGGACCAGGTGGGGTCCACGTCGCCCAGGTCCAGCCGCTGGGCGGAACCTTCCAGGGGCTGCAGCCAGAGGCCCACGCGGGTGCCATCGTTGCCACCCACCAGCAGCGCCTTGCCATCGGGCATCCACCGGCTCACGTAGAGGGCGCGATCCAGGGCCCGGGTGAGGTCGCGCCCGGCGCCGCCCGAGGCGGGCGCCAGGTACACGTGGTTCAGGCTTGCGGGATCGCCATCGCGGTTCATCCAATAGGCCACGTGGCGACCATCGGGGGAGAAGGCCGGCGTGCTCTCCAGGCGCGGCGCGCCGACCAGGGGCCGGGCGGTGCCGGTGGCCAGGTCCAGGATGTGCACCGTGGTCTTCTCGCCATCGCCGGTGTGGGGCGTGGCTTGGCGCACGTAGGCCAGCTTCGTCCCGTCCGGGGACCAGGCCAGCGGGCTGGCGGGCGGGGAAGGGGGCAGGACCACGGGGAGGCTCCAGGTGCCGGAGGTGAGGCGCTTGGCCTCACCGCCTTCGGCGGGAATCACCCAGGCATGGGCGGGTTGCTCCGCGCCATCGGCATAGATGTCATCGTCCCCGGCCTCGAAGCCATCCTCGCCCTTCCGGCTGTCGGGCAGCTTGGGCGCCTCGTCGGATTGCACGAAAGCGAAGCGCTTGCCATCGGGACTCCAGGTGAACTGGGGCACGCCCGTGGGGCTGTGGGTGATGACCTGGGCCTCGCCACCGGCCATGGGCAGCACAAAGATCTGGGGCTTGCCATCCTGTTCGGCGATGAAGGCCACGCGATCCCCCGAGGGAGACCAGCGGGCGTGGCCGAAGCCCTTGCGGCCCTTCACGAGCACGCGCCGGGTGCCCGTGGCGGCATCCACCCAATCCAGTTCCCGCTCACCCTTGTTCTCGGCGGCGATGACCCGGGACACGGTGACGAGGATGGCTTTGCCATCCGGGGAGATCTGCACGTCGGAGAGGCCCACGGCCTTCTCGATGTCGGCGTAGGTGAGCTTTGGCCGAGGGGCCTGGGCGGAGATGGACGTGAGGCCGAGCATGGCCACGAGGCCGTAGGTAGGGAGTCGCATGGGGTCCTCGAGGAATGAGGGGCAGTCTGCTCGCAATGGCGCGGGCCCACAATGCGTCAGGGGTGGATGGGAACAAGGAAGCGGTTCCCCCGTCTCCCTGGGAGGGCCATGCTGAAGGGTCCTCCCTTTCCGGTGCCCCCGATGAATGAATCCAAATCCAAACCCAAGGTGGACACCGCCCGTGCCTGGCGGGAGGCGAAGGAGCTGCTGAAGCAGCACCGGGGCTCCTTGGCCCTGGGCCTCGGCCTCATGCTCATCAGCCGCCTGGCGGGGCTCGTGCTCCCGGCCAGCACCAAGTACCTGATCGACGAGGTGCTCGGAAAGCGCAACCTCCACCTGCTCATGCCTCTGGCCTTGGGGGCGGGGGCGGCCACCCTCATCCAGGCCATCACCAGCTATGCGAACTCCCAGGTGGTGAGTGTGGCGGCCCAGCGGGCCATCATGACCATGCGCCAGCGGGTGCAAGATCACATGCTGCGGTTGCCCATCCGCTACTTCGATGGCACCAAGAGCGGCGTGGTGATCTCCCGGGTGATGAACGATGCCGAAGGCATCCGCAACCTCGTGGGCACGGGGCTCATCCAATTGGTGGGCGGGGCCCTCACGGCCCTCATCGCCCTCTCGGTGCTCTTCTGGCTCAACTGGAAGCTGACCTTGGCGACGGTGCTCTTCCTCGGGCTCTTCGGCGGGGCCATGGCCCTGGCCTTCCGCAAGCTGCGCCCCCTCTTCCGCAAGCGCAGCGAGATCACCGCCGACATCACGGGGCGCCTCACGGAGTCCATCGGCGGCGTGCGCATCCTCAAGGTCTACGTGGCCGAGGAGCGGGAGCGGAAGATCTTCGCCGAAGGGACCGAGCGGCTCTTCACCAACATCGCCAGCACCCTCACGGGCACCAGCGCCATCACGGCCTTCGGCACCGCCATCGTGGGCGCCCTGGGCGTGCTCATCATGATCCTCGGCGGCAAGGCCATCTTCGCCGGCACCATGACGCTGGGCGACCTCATCATGTACACCTTCTTCGTGGGCCTCATGGCGGCCCCCGTGGTGCAGATCGCCAATATCGGCACCCAGGTGAGCGAAGCCTTCGCGGGCCTCGACCGCATCCGCGAGATCCTGGACATGCCCACGGAGGATCAGGAGGACGCTACCCGCGAACCCCTGCCCACGGTGGAAGGCGCCGTGGCCTTCCGGGATGTGCACTTCGCCTATGAGGTGGATGCGCCGGTGTTGAAGGGCATCTCCTTCGACGTGCCCGCGGGCAGCACCGTGGCCCTGGTGGGCTCCAGCGGCTCTGGTAAGAGCACCATCCTCTCCCTCGTCATGGCCTTCAATCATCCGCAGCAGGGCCAGGTACTCGTGGATGGCAAGGATGTGCATGGCCTCAAGCTGCGGGAGTACCGGTCCAAACTGGGCGTGGTCATGCAGGACAACTTCCTCTTCGACGGCACTGTGGCCGACAACATCGGCTTCGCCAAACCCGGTGCCACGCGCGAGGAGGTCGAGGCCGTGGGGCGCATCGCCCACGTGCATGAATTCGTGGATCGCTTCGAACAGGGCTACGACACCGTGGTGGGCGAACGGGGCGTGAAGCTCTCCGGCGGCCAGCGGCAGCGCGTGGCCATCGCCCGGGCCATCCTCGCGGATCCCCGCATCCTCCTGTTGGATGAAGCCACCTCCAGCCTCGACAGCGAAAGCGAAGCCCTCATTCGCGACGGCCTGCGCAAGCTGCGCACGGGCCGCACCACCTTCGTCATCGCCCACCGCCTCAGCACCATCGAGAGCGCCGATCAGATCCTCGTGGTGGAGCGTGGCGAAATCGTGGAGCGGGGCACCCACCGAGCGTTGATCGCGTTGGGAGGGCGATACAAGCAGCTGTACGACCGCCAGCACGGGTTGGAGATGGATCAGTTCATCAACCCCGGCGAGGACCTCACGGTGCCCGGCACGGCGCGCTGAGGCCACACGAAAGACGGCCCCGGAGGTTTGGGTTCCGGGGCCGTACTTGGATCGCCAGGATCAATGACCGTGGGCGCCGCTGCTCTGGGGTGCCTCGCTGGGCTTCACTTGGGGAAGGCGCTCGTCCAAGTTGGCGAGACCCCAGGCCGTGGCGGCGAGGGCTTGAGCGTTCTGGATGAGCTCCTCGGGCTTGGCGTGGTCAAAGGTGTCGACCTGGCTGTGGTGGGTCACCTTGATGTACTCGTCGAAATCCTTGCGGGCGAAGAAGGCGGGCACGCCCTCGGGCAGGAAGGGGGCGTGGTCCGAATCCAGGGCCGTCTCGAGGTTCAGCTCTCGCACGCCCAGGTCATTGGCCTCGGCCGTGGCCTTGGCCATGAGGGCGCGCGCATCCTCGCGACCCTGGAGGTTCCAACCCTTGATGGGAGCCGTGCCGGAATCCTCGATGAGCACGGCCTGGTGCCGGGCCAGCTCGGCGGCATGGGCCTTCACGTAGGCCTTGGAGCCATAGAGCCCTTGCTCCTCGCCGCTGAACAGCACCACGCGGATGGTGCGCTTCGGCTTCACCTTCTGGGCGGCGAGGGCGCGGAAGGCCTCCATCACGGCGGTGACGCCCGTGCCGTTGTCCGTGGTGCCCGTACCCAGGTCCCAGCTGTCCAGGTGGGCGCCGAGCACGACGATTTCGTCGGGCTTCTCGGTGCCCCGCAATTCGGCGAGGACGTTGTGGGCCTGCACGGGCTTGGCGGACTGGGTGCCCTGGATGTTCAGCTCGATCTCCACCTTCTCGCGACGGGCGGCCAGGCGCTTCAAGAGGGAGAAGGATTCGGAGGTGAGGATAGCCCCGGGCACCTTGGTGAGCGGATGGTCCGGGTCGGGTCCCCCGATGGCCAGTAATCGCCCTTCCTTCTTGTTCGATTGGAGGAGGACGCCGGCCACGTTCTTGAAGATCTCGGGCTGCACGGTGGCGAAGGTTTCGTTCCACACCTTGAGGTCCACGTCCTTGGGGATGGCCGGGCGTCCTGCCATCAGCAGGAACTTGCCCTTGGCCAGGGCGGGGAGGGTCTTCAGCTCGTCGAGGCTCTGGGGAGCGGGGAGGAACACTTCGCCCCTCACGGGGCCGGGCGTGCTGGGGCCCCAGCCAAAGGCCGCACCTTGGAGGGGAATGCCCGCATGCGTGAGGAGGCGGGCGGAAAAGGTGCCGCGGGTCCACGAGGGCCCGAACGCGTAGGCCTCTTCGCGTACGTTCTCGGCGCCGTAGCCCTTCAGCTTGGCCATGGCCCAGGCCTGAGCCTTGAGCAGGTTCTGAGATCCCGTGAGGCGGGGACCGATCACATCGGAGAGATACTCCAAATTGGTGAGGGCTTCCGAGTGGGCCTTGATCTCGTCGGTGAGTTGGGCCACGGGGCCCGTGGCCGAGGTCTTCTGGGGTGCGGCGATGCTCTGGGCGGGCGCGATGACGGCGAGGCCGAGGATGAGGGCGAGGGTAAGGGGGCGCATGAATCTCCTGGGGGCACGAAGGGCCACCGGGGCTACCCCTGGAGGAGGCCCGCGTTTAGATGAGCGGCGCCTCGGCCCGCCCCTGGGGTGAGTCGGAGAATCGGCTGAAATCCATGGAAGGCATGGTTTCGCGTCCAAGGTGGTCCGCGCGCCATCGGCGATGTGCCGGAGGGATGGCAAAGTGCCGGGGTCCCATCCAGCCTGGCCCCGCGGCGAAAGACTCCGTCAAACTGGCGGGAGGATGGAATGGCCGATGGATGAGCTTCAAGACGACCGGGGGTTCGAAGATCTCACCCTGGAGGGCTGCGATTGGGCGGATCAGGTGGCCCGGGGCGCAACCTTTTCGAACGTGGTGGTGCGGAAGGTCAATTTGGCGCGCACCCAACTGCTGCGCATGGAAGCTCGGCTCAGCCGCTTCGAAGCCTGCGACCTGGCCAACGCCCATTGGGAGAAGGCCTACCTGGATCGCAGCACGCTCACCGGCTGCCGCATGACGGGGTTCGATCTGAGCGGGGCCATCCTCAAGCAGATGACGTTCCGGGAATGCGCCGCGTCCATGGCCACCCTGCGATCCCTCCGCTGCAAATCCGTGAGCTTCGTGGACTGTGATCTGGCCGGTGCGGATTTCATGGAGGCAGACCTGCGCGACGTGGTGTTCAGCGGCTGTGATCTGCGGGACGCGCGCTTCACCTCAGCTCAGCTGAAGGGCGCCGACTTCCGGGGCTCGGAACTGGAAGGGCTGCGCGTGGGGGCCGACAGCTTGAAGGGGGCCATCGTGGCGCCGGACCAGCTGGTCTTCCTGGCGGGCCTGCTGGGGGTGCAGGTCCGCTAGGACCCGATTCAAGGCTGGCGTTTGCGCGCGCAGACGGAGGAGCCTGCTTGGGCTCCAGTTCGGAACGCCATGATCATCAAGCCGATGAACAGCCCCAGGAACAGGCCGTGAAGCCGATCTCCGAGGTCCTCATTCAGGCGATGCATCCAAGGGGATCGGAGGGCGAGGCCATGGACGAGCATGCTCAGGATGAAGAAGACGAAGCTCAGGCGGAGCAAGCGGGGATTGACGGGACGGCGGAATCGCATGGGCTCAATCCTTGAAGTGGAACCAGATCATGGCGGCGAACTTGGTGACGAGCATGGCCACGAGGATGGTCATGAGATCCCGGTGCAGCCCCTCGCCCCGAAGCAGGCCCCGGAAGAGGAAGAAGCCCAGCACCACCACGCCGGCCATGGCGGCGTAGCTCAGGGATTTGTAACGGTGAGTCCAGAAGCGTTCGTCGATCATGAGCGGGTCACTTTCAATTCAAAGAGGTCGTCCGTGGCGCACTTGAAGACCTTGGCCAGTTGCAGGGCCAGGGGCAGGCTGGGAATGTACTTGCCCTGCTCGATGGAGTTGATGCTCTGCCGGGATACGCCCACGGCATCGGCGAGTTCCTGCTGCGTGAGGCCCATGGCCTGGCGGGAGGCGCGGACGGAATTCTCGAGGACGAGGGGGGACATGGGCCGCCAAAAGATGTCAAACCGACTTGACATCCCCAGCTTCGGAGCTTCGAATCCACATGTCAAGCCTGCTTGACTAGCCTTGAATCCCGAGGTTCCCTCAGGCCCGTTCGCCCACCAGCAAAAGGTTGCCTGGATTCATGCGATTGGCCACTTCCGAGACATCCACCTGGAATCCCGCCTCGCGCAGTTCCCGCACCCATTCGTCCCGGGTGCGGAAGCAGGGGCGGGAGCCGCGGTTGAAGCCGAAGGCGAGGGCGAACCGCTCAAAGCCCCGGGTGAAGCGGGTACCGCCCTGGCGCCCCGCATCGGTTTCCCGGATGAGGATGCGACCACCCGGGGGTAGGGCCGCGGCGGCCCGGCGCAGGAGGTCCCGCTGGGCGGGGATGTCGAGGTAGTGGAGCACGTCGAGGCAGGTGATGGTCTGGCACGGCGGGATCTGAAAGGTACGGATGTCGCCGCATTCCAACTTCACCGTGGGCAGCTCCCGCGTGGCTCGTTGGGCGGCGCGGTGTTTGGTGCGGTCGTACTCGACACCATGCACCCGCCGGCCTTCCCCGAGGCGCGCGAGCACCCCGGCCAGCAGGCCGAAGCCGCTGCCCAGATCCACCGTCAGGGTGTCCGGCCCGATGTAGGGGGCCACCGCGCGGTAACAGGGGTCCAAGGCCACCTTCCAGGAGCCGTAGCACCAGGTGTTGAGGTTCCAGCCCCGGTAGCGACCACGGGTGCGCTGGATGGCGGAATCGAGGGCGGCCTCGAAGGCGGGCGAGGGCGTGTGGGGCATGCCCCCAGTCTAATGCGGGCGCCTCAGCTCGCGTTGGGGTGGCGCTCCAGGATCTGCCGCAACACGGTGTTGCGTCTCACCAGATCCTGGCGCCGCAGGTGGGCGATGAGCTGGGGCGGGCAGGCGCTCCAGCGGGCGAGGTTCTGGATGAACAGCGTGGAACTGTAGGTACGCCGGCAGAGGATCGCGGTGGCTTGGCCATCCAAGGTGGCGGTGGGCAATAGGGCGAGGCAGCGGCCCTCGGTGTTCACGATGAGCTCGGCCCGCTCTTCGCCCGGGCGCTGGGTGAAGGTGGCCCGGAGCACCTCGCGGGCCATGACGCGGGTCTGCTCCGGGGCCTCCTTGGAGGTGGCCACGAGGAACTGCTCTTGCAGGCGCCGGTTCGTCCAGAGGCGGCGGTAGAGGGCCGGGGGCAGGATGGGGTTGCGGAGCAGGGCCCGGCGCACGCCGTCATCGTGGGCGAAGGCCGTGCGGCCCGCGAGGGCCTCGAGTCCCGCCGCCGTGCGGTGATGGGCCGCCACGAGCCGCGCCTGGAGGCCCGCCATGCGGGGATTCTCAAGCAGGGCCTGGATGACTTCGGGCAGGGGGTCGAAGCAGAGGGCGCTGAGGTCGGGCTCTTGGGCCGTGCGGGCCAGGGCGGTTCGGGCATCGCCGGTCATGGCCTTGAGCACCGTCTCGAAGCGCTGGCGTTGGGTGGTGGAATCGGCCTCTTCCTCGGCGCGCTCCGAAGGTGCTTCCGGGGCGGGCGATTCGACTTCCGGGGCCTCGGCCTGGGGCGCCGCGACCGCAGGTGGAAGGGCAGGTGCCGCGAGCGCTTCGTGGGGGGCATCCAGGGCGCCGAGCACCACCAGGTGCTCGAGGATGTCCGACACTTCCGCCTCGGCGGTGCCCATGAGCAGGGCGAGGCTGGGCACGTCCGTGGCGCCGTCCAACTGGGACAGGAGAAAGCCCTGGCGCGGGTCGAGGGGCAGGGCCGTGAGGTCGAGGCCAGGTTTCAGCTGGGGCTTCCAGGTCATCCAGGGAGGATACGGTGGAAGGCGGGCCCCCCGGGGAGGATTCGGCCGCCCCCTACTCCCGGCGGGAAGACTCCCGTACCGTGAGCATGGCCCTCGCCTTGATGTCCATGGATGCCCGATGCCCGAACCTCGCTTCAAGCAGCACACCGAATACTTCGTGGCGGCCACGGCCCTCTTCGTAAGCCTGAGCACCCTCGGGGTGTACATCTACCAGGCGAAGGTGATGAAGGAGCAGCAGCACGTCTCCGTGTGGCCCTACGTGGAGTGGGGCACGGGCAACGTCTCCGACTTCCACATCACGGTGGTGAACAAGGGGGTGGGCCCCGCCCTCATCCGCAAGGTGGAGATGCGCCTGGATGGGAAGGTGATGGCTGACAACCGCGAACTGATCACCGCCGTGCTCGGATCGGAGTGGACCCTGCCCTCCCTTATCAATTCCAGCCTTCACGATCGCGTGCTCTCCCCCGGCGAGCGGATCTCCCCCCTGCTCATCGGGGATGTGAAGGATGGGCGCGCCTTCGAGGCGAAGCTGCGCACCCACAAGTTCGAATATTGGGTCACCTACTGCTCGGTGTACGGGGATTGCTGGGTGTCGGATGGCACCGGGGTGCAGCGCCAGCCCAAGGTGGACCTGGGGCTCTTCTAGGGGTGCATCGTCGCCTTCATGAAGGCCGCGATCTCCCGCTTCATCTGCTTCAGCTCGGGCTCGTGCAGGTACATCATGTGGCCCGAGTCGAAGTATTTTTGCACCACGTGGCCCCGGAAGGCGGGGGGCAGGTTCAGGTGGTCCATGGTGTATTCCGTGGCGGCGAAGGGCGTGGCCAGGTCCGTGAGGCCGTTCAGCACGAGCACCCGCAGGTTGGGATTCGTGAGCAGGGCGCGGGTGAGATCCGGCGTGGTGTCCACCATGGGTTGGGTTTCGCCGCCCACCTTGTGCTTGAAATCCCAGGCCTGATTCACGCCCGTGCCCCGAACCTGGTAGTCCTTCCCTTCGCCGAATTTCAGCTCCCGCTGGAGGTAATCCATAAACGCGGCGGTGAAGGCGGGGCCCACGGCATCGCTGTGGGGATCGAAGGAGGCGGACTCCGACAGGGGCCTCGGGTTGGGGGCTGTGAAACGCGCGTCGATGCGGCCCACCGTGAGGCCACGGGCCCGCAACAGCTCCTGCCGGAAGGCGCCCGAGCTCACCCGCAGCCGTGCGGATTTGAGGTAGGCCGGGGAGAGGCCCGTGAGTTCATGCATGCGCCGGGCGACGGCATCCAGCTCGGCCTCCGGCAGGCGATCCCCCTTGGACAGGGCGGTGGCGTAGGGACCCAGGGCGAAGGCCCGGGCTTCCTCCAAGAGGCCTTTGAGGTCCTTGGGCTCCGTGGGCAGGGCGTGGTGGTAGGCGGCCACGGCGGTGTAGGTGGGCAGGAAGAAGGGGAAGGGTCGCTCATTGCCCGGCCAGTTGAAGATGCTGCCGAGGTCCATGGCCACGGAGACCAGCACCACGCCGTTGAGGTCCAGGCCGAGCTGGGCGTGCAGGTAGTCCACGATGGCGGCCCCGCGGGTGGTGCCGTAGCTCTCGCCCAGGAGGAACTTGGGGGAGTTCCAGCGCCCCGCCTCCGCGGTGAACTGCGCGATGAAGCGCGAGATGGATTCGATGTCTGAATCCACGGTCCAGAAATCCGCGTTGCGGGCATTGCCCACGGCGGTGCTGAAGCCCGTGCCCACGGGGTCGATCATCACGAGGTCGGAGATGTCGAGGAGGCCGTCCTCGTTGTCCACCACCTTGTAGGGCGCCGGGGGCGTGGCTTCGGCGTTCACCGTCACCACGCGCCGGGGACCCAAGGCGCCCATGTGGAGCCAAATGGAGGAGGAGCCGGGACCGCCGTTGAAGGCGAAGGTGAGGGGGCGGGTGGAGGACTCCGCGCCATCTTTCACGTAGGCGGTGTAGCCCAGGCGGGCCCAGGGTTCGCCCTTGGCATCGCGCAGGATGAAGGTTCCCGCGGTGGCGGTGTAGGCGAGCGACTGGCCCCCGGCGCGCAGGGTGTGCTTGGTGACGGATTTCTCGGCCTTGGGTTCGGAAGTCGCCTTGGCGGCCTCCGGGGCGGCGGCCTTCGGCGCCTCCTGGGCTCCGAGGATGGCGATGCTGAGCAGCAGGGGGAGCATGGCGTTCATTTCAGTCCCTCGATGAGGTAGAGGTCGGAGAGTTTTCGCACGTAGTTGTAGGCGAGGTGTTGCGCGTCGGGGGTCATGGCGAAGGAGCGGATGCCGGGCAGGCCGCCAGGGTTGGCGGGGGTGATCTCTCGCACGAGGGTGCGCTTGCCCGTGGCGAGGTCCACGCGGACGATGCGGGTGGGAAAGCCGTCGCGGTTGAAGACGTAGATGGCGGTGCCATCGGCGTTCCACCGCATGGGCACTTCGCCGTTTTCAATGCCCTTCACGGGCCGCTCCGGAGCGCCCCGGGTGGAGATGAGGAAGTGGGGGGCATCCAGCAAATTGGCCCCGTTCCGTCGGAGCAGCAACCAGGCCCCGTCGGGCGACACGGCCCGGGCGTTGGCCGTGCTGCTCATGCCCATCCGCTCAACCTGGTCCGGTTGACCGGTGCTGAGGTCGACCACCAGCCAGCGGTTGCCGGCCACTTCGGAAATCAGGGCGTGCTGGCCATCCGGGAGGGGCTCGACGGTTTGGGTGAAGCGGCCTGGAACGCGGAGTTCCTTGGTGGCGCCGGGCCCCAGGGGGACGACGCTGACCTTGGCGCCCTCCTCCGAGGTGTTGAGGGTCATGATCTGCTTCCCATCCGGCATGAACCGGGCGGAACCGGCCTCTCCCAGTGGGGTGGGCGGGGCGCCGTCCGTGGTCCGGAGGTAGAGGGAGAGCCGTTCGCTCTGGCTGCTCCACCCACCTCCCTTGCCGATGAGGAGCCGCTTGCCATCGGGGCTGATGTCCTGGGCGAAGGTGGCCTCGTTCCAGGAGAGGTCCTTTTCCCGGAAGTCAGGGGCGCTCATGCCCATGGTGCCCTTCACGACGAAGCCCAAGGCCGCTAAGACGCGACCATCCTGGCGCACGTCCAGCAACTCCAGCAGCCCCGCTTGGCGCATGAGCAGCCGCTTGCGGCCTGACAGGCTCAAGGCCTGGAGGGAACTGCCGCCATCTCGGAATTCGCTGAACCAGATCTCGTCACCCTCGGGGCCCCAGGCCAGGCCGGTGAAGCCCCGGACTTCCGCCAGGGGCGTGCGCTGGCCCTTCAGATCCACCACCACGATGCGGCCATCGCCCTGGTCGAAGGTGGGTTGCTCGAAACAAGCGAGGCGATCGCCCTTGGGGGAGACGCGGATGGACCAGGTGAAGGGCACCTCATTGGCCACCGGATGGCCCACGGGGAACTGCAGCGTGGTCATCCTTGGCGCCTTCCCGGGGGTGGGCTGGGCGGTCACATCCCCCGAGACCACCACCGCGAGCTGGCTTCCATCGGGCATCCAGTCTGTATCGAAGGCACCTTCCTGTACGAGCCGCATGCCGCCGCCCGGTGTGACTCGCGCCAGCTGTCCGATTTCGAAACCGGCCCAGAGCCTTGGGTTCATGCGGAGGGCCAACTCCCCGGTGGGGGAGATGGACATGAGGGTGCCGCCCTTCACGCCCAGGCTCCGGGGCTCCAGGGCCACGGGGTTCAGGGAGAACACCTCCGGGGCCTCGCCGTTCCACCGGGCGCTGAAGACGATGTCCATGCTGCCGGGTGTGAAGCGCGCCCCGTCGATGGTGCCCTTGCCGAAGGTGAGGCGCTTGAAGGTGGGTTGGGTGGAGCCGCCGCGACCCAGCCACCAGGCACCGGCGCAGGCGGCCACCAGCAAGGCGCCGACGCCCATTCGAAGGGGCGTGAAGGCTGAGGTCGAAGGGGACTTGGACCCCGGCCGAGTGCCGGAATCCGAGGATGGGTTGGCGCTGGAGGTGAGCGCGAAGGCGAGGTCGTGGGCGTCTCGAAAGCGCCGGGCGGGCACCTTCTCCAGGCAGTGGTCCACGATCATCCGGAGGGCCGGTGGAAGCGGGCGGCTGGAGGTATCGCCCTCGAAGGGGTCCTCCTTGAGGATGGCGGACATGGTGTCGGCGGCGGTGTCCCGGCCGAAGGCGCGCTTGCCTGTGAGCATCTCGAAGAGCACGGCGCCGAAACTGAAGAGGTCGGCGCGGGCATCCACGGCTTCCCCGCGCACCTGCTCCGGGCTCATGTAGCCCATGGTGCCGAGGATCATGCCCTGTTCGGTGTGATGGCCCGGGCTCATGGCCTCCGTGGGCAGAAAGGAATTGGAGCTGGGGCCCAGGGGGGTGAGCTGTTTGGCGAGGCCGAAGTCCAGGATCTTGAGGTGCCCATCGCGGGTGATCCAGAGGTTCTCGGGTTTGAGATCCCGGTGGATCACGCCCTTCTCATGGGCGGCCGCGAGCCCCTGCGCCATCTGCACGGCCAGTTCGGTGGCGGCCCGGGGAGGCAGGGGGCCCTCCTGGAGCTTGGCGCGCAGCGTCTGCCCTTCCAGCAGTTCCATCACCGCATAGACCGTTTCGCCTTCGCGGCCGATGTCGAAGAGGCCGGTAATGTTCGTGTGATTGAGCGCGGCCACCGCCTTGGCTTCGCGCTCGAAGCGGGCGAGGGACTCCGGATGCTTCGCCAGGTGTTCGGGCAGCACTTTGATGGCGACGAACCGATCCAGGCGTCCGTCCTTCGCCTTGTAGACCTCGCCCATGCCTCCGGCGCCCAAGGGCGAGAGGATTTCATAGGGGCCGAGGCGGGTGCCTGCTGGGATGGCCATGGGTCCTTTGGGAAGTTGGACCATCATAGGCCAGCCCTAGGCATGCGAGGCAGGCTTCTTCTCAATGGCTGTGCGGCACCGTCGAGAAGTAGGCCACGTCAGGGCGTGGCTTCGTCTTCCGCCCAGGCCACCTTGGCGAGGTTGGCGCGGGCCCGGGCGTAGGTGGGATCCAAGCGTAGGGCCGCCTCGAAGGCCCGGCGAGCCTGGCCCGGGTGCCCCGCATAGGCTAGGGCGCAACCCAGGTTGTTGTGGGCCCGCGGATTGCCGGGCTCGACCTGGACACTGCGCTCCCAGAGGGTGCGTTCGGTGCGGTAGTCCCGGTTGCGCAGGGCGGTGAGTCCTAGGAGGCCCAAGGCCAGGGCGCTCCAGGCCAGGGGCGTCCATCGCGCCAGGGCTCCCCGCGCGATGGCCTGCTCCACCCCCACCACGAGCACGAGGGCCAGCCCGGCGGAGGCGAGGTAAAACTGGCGCTCATTCACCACGTCGGGGCGGGGCACCAGGGAGTTGGTGGGCAGAAGGTGGAGCAGGCACCACAGGAGTCCGAAGGCCAGCCAGGGGCGACGGCGGAGCTGGTGCACGCCCAAGAGGAGGATGGCTCCCAGCAGCGCTGCGGTGAGGGCGAGCGGCCCGGTCCACGCGTGAAGGGTCGGCAGGTGGGGATCGATGTTCAGCCCCCGGGGCCAGATCCATTTGGATACCAGGTAGGCCACGGCGCTGAGCTGGGTCAGCAGGTTGTCCCCCACGCTTCGCGTGTGGAGGTACCCGGAGAGCAGGCGCCCATAGCCCCCATGCAAACTCAGGAACACCGCGAACAAAAGCAGCAGCCCCAAATGCACCTTCGGCCCGCGGACCCATCGCAGCCAACCCCCATCAGGTGCTGGATCCGTGGCCTCCCACAGCACCAAGGCGAAGGGCAGGGTGAGGGCCGTCTCCTTGGTGAGGAGGGCGAGGAGGAAGAGGCCGGGGGAGATCCCCGTGATCCAGATCAGGGCGTTCCGTTCTCGGCCCACGACATAGGCCCACAGGCTGCTCAGGTAGAAGAGGGCCATGAGGGAACTGGAGCGGCCCGAGATGTAGGTGACAGCCTCGGTTTGAAGGGGATGGAGGGCGAAGAGGAGGGCCGCGAACAAGGCGCACGCCGTGGCCGCGGGGGTGCGCGCTTCCCGCGGGCCCCGGGCCAGCAGCCGACGCAAGAGCGCGAACACGAGGATGGCATTGGTGCCGTGAATGATCAGGTTCAGCACGTGGAACCCCAAGGGGCCGGGGCTCAGGCTCCAGTTCAGGGTGTAGGTGGCCTTGAGCAGGGGGCGGATGCCGCTGAGGCCCGCCCGCCAGGCGGTCCAACCATGCACGCCAGCGTTGTCCACGATGACGTTGTAATCATCGAATTGAAACGCGCCCGCGAAGGCGTTGAGGTAGGCCCCCAGCACGGCGAGCCCCACCAAGGTCGGCGCCATCCAAGGGCGGCGTCCCAGCCATGACTCACTGCCACCGCGTTCCGTCATTTGGGTGGCGGGGGTCCCGGGATGGATTTGGGCTTGGGCATGGGCGGCGCCTTGAGGGGAGCGGGCTTGGACAGGGGTGTGGGCTTGGTGGAGGGGGGCGGGGTCCTGGCGTCGTGATCGGGCTCAGGATCGTTGTGAGAGGAGGTGTAGTCCCGGGTCGGTGTGCAGCGCTTCTCCAGGGCCTCGATGAGGGCGCTGAGCGCTTTGACCTCCAACTGATAGGCGGCGATTTCGTCTGCCGCCTTGCCGGCGGGGGTGAGGATGGAGGGGGGCAGGTGCTTGGAACCGGTGCGGCCGTCGGCCCCCTTCACTTCGTAGATCCACCACTCGGCCGCCACCTGCCGTTTGGCGCAGTTCGCGGCGTGGTAGGCCTCATGGGCGGCCAGCAGATCCGCCAGCTGTTGGCAGGGTTGGGCCTCCATGGCGGCGTTTAATTGGCCGATGCAAGTGCGGCAGAACTCAAAGGTGTCCGTGGCCACCGTCAGATCCCTGCGGCTGGAGTAACCGCAGGTGGAGGCGCGGCTCACATGGCTCGTGGCGGCGGTTTCCATGGTGGTGAACTGGGAGAGCTGGGTCAGGGTGGTTCGAAACACGGTGCTGCGCTCCGGCTCCTTCAAGCTGGCGAGGTTTCGTTCCAGCACGGGGTTGCCCGCATCGTCCAGGTGGCGCTGGATCCAGAAGGCCTTCAGGCCCTCATAGACCTGGATCATCTGCTTTTTCTGGGCCAGCGTGTCCTTCAGGCAGGGGAGGAATTTGCACTGACTGCAATCCTCCTTTTGCACCGGTTGGAGCTTCTCATTGCAGTCCACGGGCATCAGCCGTTTGATGGTTTCCGCCCGGGTTTCCTCGGGCTCCTCCTGGGCCCGGAGGCTCGGGGCACCGACGCAAAGGAGGCCCAACAGCAGGCATCGCCCCAGGAACCGACGCTGCAACGCGAAACGGGACATGGCCACCTCCGGGACAGGGATCGGGAGGAGTGTGGCCCCATTGAGGGGAGAGGACCAGCCCTGAAAAGGTTCGGGTGCTTGCGGGCGTCTAGCTTCGAGCTGTCGCCGGGCGGTGATCGTAGCTGTAGACCTGCGCCAAGCGCCACCGACCCTCCACCCTGCGCCACACGTGGAAGAAGCGGCCCGTTTCGCGAAGCTGGTCAGGCTTGCCGGCTTCGAGGCCGTAGAAGCGGTGCTCCCCCGCATGGATCGCCCCATGCTGAGCCAGCGCGTACACGGCCTCGCTGCCTGGGATGGGTTCCCGGCGGGCCCGAATGTTCTCGCCCGTGGCGCGCCGCTCGAAGTTTTGGCGGATGGCGGCGACGAAGGCCTCGGGTGAGGTGAAGGTATCCAGGCCGCTCTTGTCGTGATGGAACTGGAAGTCATCCGCGAGCATGGCCCGCAGCGCCACGTCATCTTGGTGATCGAACACCAGTTCAAAGAGCCTGCGGTCCAAGGCCGTGAGCTCCGCCACCAGGGCTGGGGAGGCCGGGGGCCCGGAGACCACCGCCGGGGCCACGGGCGCGGGCTGGGCCGTGCGGCAGCCGAAGGTGAGGGCGAGCAGGCTGGCGAGGATGAAGGGGACGAGGCGGGTGACCATGGGAACCTCCCGGGGCAGGTTCCAAAGTGCGGCCCGGGGCTTGATGGTTGGGCAGGGGATCGGCCAACGCCGGGGAAGGATCGGTGAATGGCGGCCCCTTAGGGCGGTCACGTTCCTATCGAAATTCCCCGAACCTCACCAGCCGCAGCACCGCCTGCTTCGCGGCCTTGCTGGCGGGCAGGTCCACTTCCACCTCCAGGGCCCAGTCGTTGATCTCTTCGGCGTCCACGAGCATCTGCTGGACCACCAGCGTGCGGGGATCGTCGGGTTTGGGCTGCACGTAGGTGTGGCGCTGGTTGCGGCCTTCGGGATCCAGGCGGGGGCCCTGGTGGGCCGCGGTGTAGGCGGCGAGGAGGGCTTTGAGGCGCTCCCCCGTCCAGGGCTCGCCCTCGCCATCCTCGGGCTTCGCGCCTTCGCTGGCGGCTTCGCTGAGCACGGCTTCGGCCTCCTCCCAATCCTCGGTGGCGCAGGCGTGGAGGAAGGCGAAGAGGCGCGCGCGGATGGCCGCGGTGAAGGCCTTCCGATCCCGGGTGATGTCCTTGTCCTCGATGCCGGGCATGGCCACGGCGGCTTCCTCGCCGCGGATGAAATCGGGGTTCTGCATCTTCTCCCATGCATCCAGCAGGCTGGAGTCCACCTGCTTGAGCATGGCGCCCAGGTAGGCCTCCATCTCGCGGACTTCATCGGTCTTGAACGCGTCGGGCACGGTCTTGGACAGCACCTTGAAGGTGCTGTTGATGTGGCGGAGCAGCAGGCCTTCCGCCCGCTGCAGCTCATAGGTGCGCACGTAGTCCGCGAAGCTGAGGTAGCTCTCGAACATCTCCCGCACGATGGACTTGGGGCGGATGTTCTCCTGGCCCACCCAGGGGTGCGCGTCGGAGAATTCGTTGAAGGTGGTGTAGATGAACTCCCGCAGGGGCTTGGGGTATTCCAGTTTCTCCAACTCCTCCATGCGCTGGTCGTATTCGATGCCCGCCATCTTCATTTCGGCCACGGCCTGGCCCTTCAGTTTGTGGAGCTGGCAGCGCAGGATGAAGTCGGGATTCTCGAGGATGCTCTCCACGAGGGAGATGAGGTCCAAGGCATAGGTGGGCGAGTCCACTTCGAGCAGGGGCAGCGTGTCCAGCAGGTAGAGGCTGAGCGTTTCATCCATGCCGAAATCCGCCTGCAGATCGGCGTTCACGCGCACCTTGCGACCGAATGCGTCGGGTTCCTGGAACTCCACGATGCCCCGCACCACCAGGGTCTTGAAGAGCTGCCAACCCCGGCGGAAGTGACCGGCCTTCTGATGGTCCGTTTCATGGCAGTCGTGGATGAGCTGGCGCATGGCCTTGCAGCCGTCGCCCTTGCGACTGAGCACGTTGAGCAGCATGCCGTGGTTCACCTGGAAGCGGCTCACGAGGCGCTCGGGCGCGGCAGCCTGGAGTTTTTCGAAGGTGGTCTTGTCCCAGTGGGCGTAGTTCTTCTCCGGGGCGGGGCGCTTCACGAACTTCTTCCCGGGCTTCTGGGAGAGGCGCATGTTCTCGATCACGTGCTCGGGCGCCTGGGCCACCACGTAGCCCACGGTGTCGAAGCCCTTGCGGCCCGCGCGGCCGGAGATCTGATGGAAGTCCCGGGCGCTGAGGATGTTCGTCTTCTGGCCGCCGTACTTGCAGAGCTTCGTGAAAAGCACCGTGCGGATGGGCACGTTGATGCCCACGCCCAGCGTGTCCGTGCCGCAGATGACCTTCAGCAGGCCCTTCTGGGCCAGGCGCTCCATGAGGATGCGGTACTTGGGCAGCAGCCCTGCGTGGTGCAAGCCGATGCCCATGCGCAGCCACCGTTTGAGGTCGGGGCCGTAGGGGCTGTTGAATTTGAAATCGCCGATCTCCGCGGCGAGGGCCGCCTTCTCCTCCTTGGAGGTGACGGCGAGGCTCGTGAAATCCTGGGCGCTGGTGGCAGCTTCGGCCTGGGTGAAATGGACGATGTAGAGGGGGCCTTTGCCCTCCGCGAGCAGGTTCTCCACGGTGCTGGCCAGGGGCAGCTCCGCGTAGGTGAAGGCCAGGGGCACGGGTCGGTCCGTGCCCTTGACGGTGACGGTGGGCTTGGCGTTGAGGCGGGTCAGCTCGGTTTCGAAGAAGCTCGTATCGCCCAGGGTGGCGCTCATGAGGAGGAAGCGCGTCTGGGGCAGGGCCAGCAGCGGCACCTGCCAGGCGAAGCCCCGCTCGCGGTCGGCGTAGTAGTGGAATTCGTCCATGACCACGTCGAAGACGTTGGCTTCGGCGCCCTCGCACAGGGCCATGTTGGCTAGGATCTCTGCCGTGCAGCAGAGGATGGGCGCGTCGCGGTTGACGGTGGCATCTCCGGTGGAGAGGCCCACGCGCTCGGGGCCGAACTCCTTGCATAGCGCCATCCACTTCTCGTTCACCAGGGCCTTGATGGGACAGGTGTACACAGAGCGTCGCCCGGCCGCGAGCGACCCGAAGTGCATGGCCGAGGCCACCAGCGATTTCCCGGATCCCGTGGGGGTGTTGAGGATCACATTCTTCCCCTCAAACAGCTCCAGGATCGCCTCCTCCTGGGCGGGGTAGAGGCCGAGCCCCTTGGATTCCGCGTAGGCCAGGAAGGCCCCCAAGAGGGCATCAGGGGACGTATCGCCGTCGGCGGGAAGGTACGAATAGAGGGACGACGGCATCAAGGGCTCCGTCAACCATCATCCCAGGGGACAGGCGTGGCGGCCGTGGGAATCCCAACCCCCTTCCGGATGGGGTCGGCTGAGGGGCGACCCGGACGCTGCCAGGCTATGCTTCGTGGCCCTTCTGATCGACACTTCCCCTAATGCATTTCCCAACCTGGTCGGTGGCGCTCGATGAATGATTCCCAGAATTCCCTGAGGACCTGGTTCCACCGAAAGCTCGCCCACTCCCACGGGGGACTGGTGCTCTTCTTCGGGGTGTTCCTGGCGATCTCCTTCCTGATCCGGGTGGCCCTGCTGATCCAGGCGGCCCAGGACGTGTCCTGGAACGCCAGCTTGCTGGCGGCCATGGGGTGGGGGGCCCTCTACGATCTGGGGGCGGCGGCCTTCCTCTCGATCCCGTTCACGGTGCTGATTACCCTCCTTCCCTCGGGCGGCTTCCACCGCCGGTGGCAGCGGGGGATCATCGAGGTCCTCAGCTTCGCGGTGATCTTCTTCCTGCTCTTCGGGGCCGTGGCAGAGTGGACCTTCTGGGACGAGTTCGGGGTGCGCTTCAACTTCATCGCCGTGGACTACATGGTCTACACCACGGAGGTGATCGGCAACATCCGGGAGTCCTACAACCTGCCGCTGATCCTCGGGGCGGTGGTCGTGCTGGCGGCGCTGCTCTTCTGGGCCGTGAGCCATCCGAAGTGGGCGGACCACTGGTTCTCAGCACCTGCGGTGCCCCTGGGCAAACGATTGCGCACGGCGGCCCTCTGGCTCTTCATCCCGCTGACTTTCGGCAGCGTGCTGAGCAGCGACTGGCTGCCGGGCTTCAACAACAACTTCAACCGCGAATTGGCGAAGAACGGGCTCTGGTCCCTCTTCACGGCTTTTAAGGACAACGCGCTGGCCTACGATCACTTCTACCCCACCCTGCCGCGGGAGGAGGCCTTCGCCCGCGTGCGGAAAGAGTTGGCCAAGGATCGCTCGGCCACGCTGGTGGACCAGCCCTTGGACACCCTGCGGCTCGTGCGCAACGCGGGGCCTGAACTGCGGCCCAACGTCATCCAGATCACGGTGGAGAGCCTGAGCGGGGAATTCCTGGGCACCTACAACCCCGCCTCCAGGCTCACGCCGAACCTCGATGAGATCGCCAAGCAGAGCCTGGTGTTCGATGAGTTCTACGCCACCGGCACGCGCACGGATCGCGGCATGGAAGCCCTCTCGCTGGCGGTGCCACCCACGCCGGGGCGTTCCCTGGTGAAGCGGCCGCGCAACGAGAACCTGTTCACGCTGGGCTCCGTGTTCCGGGCCAAGGGGTACGACACCGCCTTCATCTACGGCGGCTTCGGTTACTTCGACAACATGAACTACTACTTCGGCCACAACGGATACAAGGTGATCGACCGCAACAGCGTGGCCAAGGAGGACATCACCTTCGCCAACGTGTGGGGCGCCTGCGATGAGGACCTCTTCCGCTGGGCGATGCGCGAGGCCGACGCGGGCCACGCCGCCGGGCGGCCCTTCCACCACTTCGTGATGACCACCTCGAACCACCGGCCCTACACCTTCCCTTCGGGCCGAATCGATCTGCCCTCCAAGACCTCGGGGCGGGCCGGTGCCGTGAAGTACACCGATTACGCCATCGGCAAGTTCCTGAAGGACGCTGCCTCGAAACCCTGGTTCAAGCACACGGTGTTCGTGATCGTGGCCGATCACTGCGCCTCCAGCGCCGGCCGGGCGGAGCTGCCCATCCAGAACTACCGCATCCCCCTGATGATCTACTCCCCCGGCGGCCACATCGCCCCGGGCCACCAGACCACCCTCACCAGCCAGGTGGACTACCCCCCCACGCTGCTGGGCCTCCTGGGGTGGACCTACCCCAGCCGCTTCTTCGGGCGGGATATCCGGACCACGGATCCCCAGGAGGCTCGGGCCCTTCTCGGCACTTACCAAAAGCTGGGCCTGTTGAAGGGCGAGTCCTTCGCCGTGCTCAAACCCGTGCGGCAGCAGATGCAGTTTGGCTTCCAACGGTCCACTTTCGCGCTGACCCCGAAGGCCCTGGATCCCGACTTGAGCGCCGAGGTCATCAGCTACTATCAGGCCGCCAGCGATCTGTTCCAGCGGCAGCAGTACGCCGAAGTCAGCTCCGATGAATCCAAGCAGCTCTTCGAGGTGGCACAGCCCCGGAAATAACGGTCAAGGGTCCCCCTCGGGAGGTTATCTGGCACCCAGATCTTGAGGTTCGTGGTTAACTCCAGGCGAACACCCCCTCCCATGGCTGCCACCTTCCGCCTCCCCAGGATTTCCTTCGGCCCTCTGCTCGCCGCGACGGTCCTTGCGGCCAGCGTTCTCGTGGCCCTGCTGGGGGCCCGCAGCGTGGCGGAAGGCCGGGCGGCGGCCGCGCGCTTCGCCGAGGTCCAAAGCCAGAACTTGGCCCAGGCCATCGATCACAAGATCTCCGCCACCATCAGCCGCATCGATCACGCGCTGAGCTTCGTGTCGGATGCGAGAACGCGGGATTTGCGCGCCGGGAAGCCGGGGATGGCCAGTGTGGCCGCGGTGGCCACCCTGGCGGAGCGATCCCTGCCGGAGGTGGTGGCCATTCGGATCGTGGACGCGAAGGGCGTCATGGTCCTCGGCGGCTCCTCCGACGATCCGAACACGGGCTTCGAGGATCGCCCCTACTTCACCCACCTGCGAGATCACCCCGGCGCGGGGCTCTACATTTCGAAGCCCTTCATCGGAAGGTACGTCAAGGACTGGATCATCGTGTTCGCCCGACGCATCGACCTCCCGGATGGCGGCTTCGGGGGCGTCGTGGTGGCCCCCGTGCGGGTGGTGCGGTTCGAGCAGGATCTGGCGGGCTTCGACGTGGGCCGGGGAGGACGGCTCACCCTGCGGGATGAGGAGGGCGGCTTCCTGGCCCGGCAGGCGCCCACCTCCCCGGAACCGGTCCTTCCCATCGGGGATCGCACCATCTCCAAGGAGCTGCGAGCGATCCTGGACGCGGGCATCACTCGGAAAACCTACTACACCATCACGCCCTTTGATGGCGTGCACCGCGTGTTCACCTTCCGGCGCATCCAGGGCGCACCCTTCGTGGTGCTGGCGGGCCTCGCCGAGGAGAACTACCTGGGCCGGTGGCGCAAGGACCGCACCACCACCTTCCTGCTGGTGGGCACCTTCATCGCGGCGGCCTGGATCTTGGCGGGGCTGCTGTGGTCCCTCTGGATCGCCCATCAACGCAACCTGCGGGTCCTTCTGGAAAGCGAAGCGAAGTACCGGAGCCTGGTGGAAACGGCCCAGGAACTCGTCTGGAAGTGCGATTCGGAGGGGCGGTTCATCTACCTCAACCCCGCCTGGGAGAAGACCCATGGGTACAAGGTGGAGGAGATGCTGGGGAGGTCCTTCGGCGATTTCCAGACTCCGGAAGTCTTCGCGCGGGATACCGAGGCCTTCGACTGCCTGATGAAGGGGGAGGGGCTCCGTGAATACGAGACCATGCACCTCGCCCGGGATGGGCGAGAACTGACGCTGCGCTTCAACGCCATCCCCCTGAGGGATGCCGAGGGGCGGATCATTGGCTGCCAGGGGACCGCGGTGGACCTGACCGGGCGCAAGCGGGCCGAGCAGGAGCAGGATCGGCTGCGCGCCCAGCTCAGCCAGAGCCAGAAGTTGGAAGGCCTGGGCAGCCTCGCCGGCGGCGTCGCCCACGATATGAACAATGTGCTGGGTGCCATCATGGGTCTGGCCTCCCTGCACGTGAACACTCAGCCCCAGGGCAGCCCGGCCCAGCAGGCCTTTCAGACGATCCTGAAGGCCGCCGAGCGGGGCGGCAAGATGGTCAAGAGCCTGTTGGGCTTTGCGCGACAGACCCCGGCGGAACTCCATGAGGTGGACCTCAATCACCTCCTGCAGGAGCAGGTGGAGCTGCTGGAGCGCACCACGCTCTCCAAGGTGGCCCTCAACTTGGAACTGGAGCCGGCCCTGCAGCCCATGCTCGGGGATGCGAGCGCCCTGAGCCACGCGATCATGAACCTCTGCGTGAACGCCGTGGATGCGATGGTCGAGGGCGGAACCCTCACCTTACGTACCCGCAATGCCGGGCCCGGGGAAATCGAACTCCACGTGAGCGATACGGGGGCCGGGATGTCCAAGGAGGTCCTGGAACGGGCGCTGGATCCCTTCTTCACCACCAAGGCGCAGGGCAAGGGCACGGGCTTGGGTCTCTCCATGGTGCACGGTACGGTCAAGGCCCATGCGGGGCAGTTGGAGATCCTCAGCGAACTGGGGGCGGGTACCACGGTGCGGCTGCGTTTCCCCGCCTGCACGGCGGCTGAACGCGCGGCGGACCTCGTCGCCGAGGGCCCCAGCGAAGCCACGCCCCGGGCCCTGATGGTGCTGCTCGTGGATGATGATGAACTGGTGCAGACCACCGTGCAGGCCCTGCTGCAGACCTTGGGCCACGGCACCGCTCAGGCGTTCAGCGGCGAGGATGCCCTGATGCGCATCGAAGAGGGCCTGGAGCCCGACGTGGTCATCCTCGACATGAACATGCCGGGGTTGGGTGGCAAGGCGACTTTCGCGCGCCTGCGGGCCCTGCGGCCCACCCTGCCGATCTTCCTCTCCACCGGCAAGGTGGATGAGGCTGTCCTGCACCTGGTGGCTGGAGATGGCTTCACCACCATGCTGTCGAAGCCCTTCACATTGCGGGAGCTGAGTCAGCGTTTGGGGCAGGTCGCGAAGGGCCTCCCCTAGTCATCCGCGACCCCGGCGGCCGGGAGGCGCTTCAGTTCGCTTGGACCGTTTTCACCAGGTCCTGGAAGGCGGCCTGCACCCGGCGGACGGTGGGGAGGTCGCCGTAGGCTCCCGCCGTGATCACCACCGTGAGGTCCAGCTCCGGAACCACGTAGATGCGCTGGCTGCCGTTGCCGAAGGCGGCGCCCCAGGGCAGGGGCCGCCCCTTCCAGGCCACGGTGCCCGTCCACCACTGGTAGCCGTACTGGGTGCCATCGAAACCCGTGGCGAGGCGGGGGCGGAGGGAGGCGTCGATCCACGCGGCGGGTACCAGCTGGCGGCCTTTCCACCAGCCATGATCCAGCACCAGGCGCCCCAGCTTGGCCATGTCCCGGGGACGCAGGCGCAGGCCGCTGTTGGCCATGGGGCGGCTCCGGAAATCGGTCACCCATTCCACGTCCGTGATGCCCATGGGATCGAAGAGGGCCGTGCGGGCGAACTCTGTCCAGGGCTTGCCGGTGGCGCGGGCCAGGAGGTCCGCCAGCACCACGGTGCCGCCGCTGTTGTAGGTGAAGGTGGTTCCGGGTTGCGCCGCGAAGGGGCGGCTCAGCACGAAGCGTGTGGGCGACTCCTTCCAGGCCAGGCGATCCTCATCGTTGGGGAAGCCCACGCCGGATTCGCGCCACTTCAACCCGCTGCTCATGGTGAGCAGGTGCTCCAACGTGACGCGCCGCAGCTCCGGCGTGGCGAGGTCCTTGAACTCGGGATAGCAGTCGATCACCGGCGTCGCAAGCGCACCCAGCTTGCCCTGGGCCTGGGCGATGCCCACCAGCAGGCCGATGACGCTCTTGCCCACGGAGCGGGTGTCATGGCGGGTCGTGGGCCCGAAGGCCACGGTGCGGGCGAAGAAGTCGAACTGGGGTTTGTCCTTGCCCTTGCGGTAGGCCTCCGCCACCAGCTTGCCGTGGCGTTCCACCAGGACGCTGTGGAGGTTCGCCTCGCCGTTCAGCATCCGGGTGATCACCGCCTGCAATTGGGTGGGCTCGAAGCCTGCGGACTGCGGCTCCATCCGTTCCCAGCCATCGCCGAGGAGGGTCGGCTGAATGGGCACTTGGGCGCCAATGGGCAACGCGAGGAGGGCCAGGACAAGGGCGAACATCTGGGAACGGCGCATCCGGGCATTATCTCCGGATGCCCCCGGCCACAAAGGACTACGGCGTGTAGGTGCCATAGCCCCGGGATTCCGGATCCTCGGGGATCTTGATGACGTCCTTGTAGAATTTGATGATCTTGGTGAAGTCATCCGCGTAGGGGGGGACCTTCCGGGGCACGATCATGAGGGGCTGTTTGGCCTTGGGATCGTTGGATTCGTAATCGGCGTAGGTGCCGAGAAACGCTGCGTAGCAGGTCTTCCCAGCGGCGGTGGCGAGCACCTGGGCGTAGGTGGTCTGGCGGCCCCGGTCGAGGAAATCCTTGATGTCCTTCCAGGTGCGCTTGAACTTCAGCTCGAACTTCAAGCGCTTCACCTTCTTCTTTTTGATCACGACCTCCTCCTCCACGGGCTGGGGGAAGAAGGGGTTTTGCGTGTAGAGGTCCTTGGCCTGGTCCTCGCCGAACTCGAACTCGAATTCATCCGTGTCCTTCAGGGCTCCCGGCTTGGTCTTGCGGTACTTGGGATTCTTCAGGAGCTTGGAGATGACTTGGAAGAAGGTGTGGGTGAAGGCGCAGCCCCAGAGGCGGCAATACCCATCCGCGGCGAAGGCCGCTTTGAAGGAGGTGAGGTCGGCGGCGGAGATGTTCTTGGGTTTGAAATCCTTCAGGCGGGTGTCCTTGTCGTCGGGATCCCGGGCCTCGGTGGTGGAAGTGTCGTTGCTGTCCACAAGGATGGCGCCGCCCTTCCAGCCGTGGCTGAAGATGCTGAACTCCTTCAGGGTGCCCTTGGTGTCCTTGGCGGCGCCGAGGTTGATGATGGCCTGGTAGATGTCGGTGATGGAGATGACCCCGGTGGGATTGGTGTCGAAGGTGTGCGGGTGATCGGGATCCGCGCCGGAGTAGTTCTTCTTCGTCACCCCCTTGAAGGTGGTGGTGTCCTTGGTCTCGGTGCGGGCGGGTTTCTTCTTCTTGCCCGCGGGGGTGGGCGGTTGTTCGCTGGTGACGACCTCCCCGGCGCGCACGTCGAAGATGATGACGGTCGCGTCGGGAAAGGTCTTCAGCAGGCGGGCCTTCCGGTTGTTGACGATGGGTCGGAAGTCGACGCCGGATTGCGCGTAGTCGTACCCCGCCACGAGCAGGATGCGTTCATTGGCCACGGGGTGGCTCCTAGGCGGTAGGGAGGATCTCGGCGAAGGCGATGTCCAGGGCGCTGGTGGGCGTGTACTCGTACCAGCGGCCGATGAGGGAGGCCTCGGCCCAGGAGTTCACATCGGCGGCTTCGTCCTCGCCACCCACGGCGCCATCGGAGCCCAGGGAGGCCAGCTCGTAGTCCGTGGAGACGCCGGGCGACGCGTAGGACCAGGGGTTGCCCCAGGGATCCTTGGGCGGGAAGGTGCCCGTGAGCACGGCGAGACCCTGGGCCGTGGTGGGGTAATCGCCATGGGTGGTCTTGTAGGCTTCGAGCCGGGTCATGACGATCTGCATGTCGGCCCAGGCCTTCTTCTGGCGCGGCGAGAGCAGGGGGCGCGCGTCGTTCACGGGGTTGGCGGGGCGGATGCCCGGGTAGTTGGTGTTGGCGAAGGCCTGGATCTCCTCGGCGATGGTGAGGTAGGGATGACCCGCGGGCAGGCCGTTGAAGGTGCCCGTTTCCAGGAAACTCACGAAGTCCTTTTCAAAGCCCGGGCGGATGGTGAGCACCACGCGGGCGCTGCCGGCCTTCAGGAAGGTGCGGTGCATGAAATCCGGGTGATCCAGGTATTTCTTGAACTCCCAGCGGCTGCTGTGGGACCAGAAGTAGGGATAGAGGAAGTACAGCATGTTCTCCCACTCGATGGCGTGGTGGAGGAACTTGATGATCTCGCCCTGGGCCAGCACCTTGTTCCACACGGCGGCGTTGAGCACGGAGCCGCCGGAGGTGTAGAGGTCCGCGGGCAGGCCCGGGGGCACGAAGGCGAAGGTGGGGCCGAACATCCAGCGCAGGACGTTCTTCATCACTTCTTCCCGCTCCAGCTTGCGCAGGCTCAGGGCATCCTGCGCCCCCAGCGCGTTCTGCAAATTCTCCAGCTCGTTCTTGAGCATGGCGCGGTTCTCTTCGTAGCGCGCCACGGCGGCATCGTGGAGGGCGCCCCACACCTTCAGCTTCCAGGCGGTGTAGGCCGTGTCCGTGAGGCCCAGCGTGATGGTGAGCTCGATGTCGAAGGCGGAGACGTAGCGCGTGCCCACGGTGAGGGTGAGGGCTCCGGAAGCGCCCAGCCAGGTGTTCAGGTTGGTGCGGATGTCGTAGTGCCATTCCTCGTCCTGCCAGGCCCAGCCCTGGGAATTCCAGCTCACGCCATCCACCTTGTAGTCGGCGGGAACGTCCACCTCGAAGCTGGTGTACTCGTCGTGCTTGGCCTGATCCTTGTCCACCCACTGGTGGTTGAAGGACCGCACGATGGGGTAGGAGGCCACGGGGGGCGGATCCACGGCCACGCCGTAATCCGCGGCGTAGGTCATGTAGTTGTAGCGGCTGATCTGGCCGGGCTGCAGGGTGAACTTGGCCCAGGGCAGGGTGGAATCCGGGGCGTTGAAGCCCTGGCTCAGGGCCGCCTGGAGGGCCTGGATCTCCAGGATCTTGGAGAGGATGTCCGAACCTGGTTCGGGGAGGGTGAGGTCGTAGGTGAGGCGCACGCCGTAGCGGTAGAGGTCCACGCGCCACTTGCGAATCAACTGGTAGTAGTCCACCCGCACGGCCTTGTCGGGGAAGGGGTTCTTGATGAGCCGCACGGCCTGATCCTCCGTGCCGGAGGCCGAGGCCACCTTGAAGCTCATCTTGTGTTCCTTCTTGGTGCGGGCCGAGGCCTTCCGGGTGAGCGTGTTGCTGTGGTTGCGCGCGCTCTGCTCCGACTGGCTGGAGGAGGAGTTGAGGCTCAGGGAGGCCGAGGCCGTGATGGTCACGGGGCCGTAGCCCCCGGAGGCCGTCACGCCCGTGTTGAAGCCCATGGAGTGCTGATCCTGGGAGTTGGTGGACTGGGTGAGTTCCGATTTCTCGGTGACCCCTTCCTCGCTGTAGCTCTCGATGTAATCGGTGACGATCTTCTCGAACTCCTCGGAGGTGTTGGACCACTCCTTGTGGCTGATGTTCACCTGCTCCGCGGGGCTCAGGGGCACGGAGTAGGAGAGCTCGCCCCGCTCGATGCCCGCGGGGATGAAGCTCAGCCGCTCCAGGTGGAGGTAGCCCACGGGCTCCACGCCCATGCGCTTCACGAAACCGAAGGCCGCGTCGCGGGTGCCCTTGAGCTGGGCCTGGGACACCTGCGTGACCTGCTCGAAGGTGGCGGCGGGGCTGAGGCCCAAGCTCTCCACGTGGGCCAGCAGCTGATCCGCCACCGCGAGGTGGGATTTCACCTGGCGGCCCCAGGTGAGCACCGGGTCCAGGGCCAGGGGCGGGGGCGCCACGGCGGGGGCGCGGGGCTCCGGGGCCGTGGGGCCGTGCACGAGCAGGGCGCTGCCTTTGACTTGATGCCCCACGGTGCCCTTGGCCGGGGCCACCTTGGCATTGCGGAGCTTGGTGGTGACCTTGCCCAGCACCGCGGTTTCCAGCCGTTGGTAGACGCGGCTGCCCGCGATGGTCAGGTCCGGCACCAGGGTGAACCCCTTGGGCACCTGGATTTCCACTACGGGCTCCCGCCCGTGGGCGGGTTGAGCCTTGAGGTAGGCGGCGCGCAGGCCCTCCTGGAGCTGATGCACCTGATCCGCTTCCGTTTGCCGCACGTCGGCCAGCACCTCCCCGAAGTGGGCCAGGGCCTCCACGCTGAGGGGCGCGAAGAGCGGCGCCGAGCGCAGGGCCAGGGCCTGCTCGGGCACGTCCGAGGCCTGCCCCCACACCTTCTGGAACACGTCGATCACCTGCTTGTCGGCGGGGCTCAGGGTTCCTTCCTTGCGCATGCGGGCGGCCACGGTGGCGATCTCCCGGGGCTTCACGGCCAGGTTGGCGGCGTAGCTCCACTTGTCCCAGGCCCGGCGGGGACCCTCCTTGCCGCCATCCCGGCCCCGTTTGAGCTCCACGGGCGTATACGTGGCCCGCTCCATGCTCCGTTTGGAGTTGTACAATTCAGGCATAGCTTTCCTCCGCAGATGTTTTTGACAACATATTCAGCGGGGATGGGCTGTCAATGGCCTGGATTCAAAATATGATTTTTAATTAAAAATCGTATTACGATGCCTGTATTTGACAATCGATTTTGAGCGAAAACATGCCAAATCAGGGCTGTGGTAGCCGCAGTGGTTGAAAGGATGGCCGAAGGGTTTCGAAGGGCACCTTGTGAAGCCTGCCCGCGTCGCCCGTGGGAAGCTGGACGGCCACCCCCGGAGTCTCCATGGCGAATGCCGCCCCCGCGCCGGCCAAGCTGCCTTCCACGATCCCCTACATCATCGGGAACGAGGGCTGCGAGCGCTTCAACTTCTACGGCATGCGCAACATCCTCACGCCCTTCCTGGTGGGCACGCTGTTGCTGCACCTGCCCGAGGGCCAGCGGGTGCTGGCGGCCAAGGACGTGTTCCACACCTTCGTCATCGGCGTGTACTTCTTCCCGCTGCTGGGTGGGTGGCTGGCGGATCGCCACTTCGGCAAGTACCCCACCATCTTCTGGCTGAGCCTCGTCTACTGCATGGGCAACGCCCTGCTGGCCCTCTTTCCCCACAACCTCACTGGATTTTACGCGGGACTGCTGCTCATCGCCCTGGGCTCAGGCGGCATCAAACCGCTGGTGGCCTCCTTCGTGGGGGATCAGTTCGACGCCACGAACAAGCACCGGGCCAAGGGCGTCTTCGATGCCTTCTACTGGATCATCAACTTCGGCTCCTTCTTCGCGTCCCTGCTCATGCCCATGGCCCTGCGCAGCTACGGGCCTTCGGTGGCTTTCGGCATCCCTGGCGTGCTGATGTTCATCGCCACCTTCGTGTTCTGGCTGGGCCGCAAGCAGTACGTGCGCGTGCCCCCCGCGGCGCCGAGCCCCGACAGCTTCTTCAGCGTGGTGCGCACGGCCCTGGGCACCCACACCGAGGGCCAGAGCAACTTGGGTTCGTTCGTGGCAGGGCTGGGCTTGGCCCTGGGCCTGGGCACCTTCCTCTTCATCGGGCGCCTGGGCTTCGTGGCCTGCTTCTGCCTGGCCCTGGTGCTGGTGCTTGCCTGCGGCGGCTGGGGCACGGCGCGGCAGCTGGATCGGGCGAAGGGCGTGCATTCCGACGAGGCCATCGAAGGCGTGCGCTCGGTGCTGCGCATCCTCATCCTCTTCTTCCTCACCACGCCCTTCTGGAGCCTCTTCGATCAGAAGGCCTCCACCTGGATCCTGCAGGCCAACCTCATGCAGCGGCCCTCATGGTTCCTGCCCGCGCAGATGCAGGCCCTGAACCCGGCCCTGGTGATGGTGCTCATCCCCTTCAACAGCTTCGTGACGTGGCCCCTGCTGAAGCGCTTCTTCCGCTACGAGCCCACGAGCCTCGCCCGCATGGGCGCGGGCATCTTCCTCTCGGGCTTGGCCTGGGTGGTCATCGGCTTCCTGCAGGTGGCCGTGGAGCGCGGCCCCGTGCACATCGCCTGGCAGATGCTTCCCTACGTCTTCCTCACGCTGGGCGAGGTGCTCGTGAGCGCCACGGGCCTGGAATTCGCGTATTCCCAGGCGCCGCCCAGCATGAAGGGCACGATCATGAGCTTCTTCTACCTCAGCGTGACCATCGGCAATCTCTGGGTGCTGCTCATGAACGCCAGCGTGAAGAGCCCCGCCGTCACCGCCCGCATGGTGCAGGCCGGCGTCAGCGTCACCGCCTTCCAGATGTTCTTCTTCGCGGGCTTCGCCTTCCTGGCGGCCCTGGCCTTCGCGGCCTACGCGAAGCGGTACACGCTGGTGGATCACTACCGGAGCTGAGGCCTCACTTCAGCTCCCGCAGGTCCACCCGTGCCGCCATGGCGCGGTAGCCCGCCTCGTTGGGATGGGTGTGATCGCCGCTGTCGTAGGCGGGGAGGAGGCGGTCCGGGTGGGCGGGATCGCCCAGGGCCTGCTCGAAGTCCAGCACGCCATCGAAGGCGTGGGCGCGGCGGATCCAGGCGTTTACGGCCAGGCGCTGGGCCTCCGCCGCCGGAGTGTGGGGGCGGCTGCCCTGGGCACCGGCGCGGGGCAACAGCGTGGCGCCCCAGATCTTCAGGCCCCGGGCATGGGCGCGGGCGATGAGGGTTTGCAGGCCCGCGATGATCTGCTCGGCGGTGACGTGCTCTTCCGGGGCCTTGAGTACCGTGTTGGCGGTGATGTCGTTGATGCCCTGCAGGAGGATCACCCCGCGGAGGCCCGGCTTGCTCAGCACGTCGCGCTCGAAGCGGGCCAGGCTGCTGGGGCCGAGGAAGGGCTCCACGCCGTCGCGCAGGATGCGGTTGCCGGCGATGCCTGCGTTCACCACGGCGGCGGTGCCCTGGAGGCGATCCGCGAGGGCGTCGGGCCACCGCCCGTTCCCATCGAGGTGCGAGCCCACACCATCGGTGATGGAGTCGCCCACGGCCACCCACACGGGCGTGGGGTTTGACGTGCGCACTTCCACGTCCGTGAGGAAGTAGCGGCTGTCGTCGGTCTCACCCGCGGGAAAGGCCGTTGCCGCCGTGGCTTCCCCCGTGGCGAAGTAGACGGTCTGCATGCCCACACTGTGCACCGTGGACGCGGCGGCGCCCCCGGGGAGGTGAAAGCTCACGGCGAGCTCCTGGAGGGGCGCGATCTCCAGGTTCGCGGGATCGCTGAGGGCGCTGCCGCCCTTCGGGATCGTCACCGTGGGGCGGCCCTCGAAGGTGAGCGCGCGATCGCTGCCGGGCAGGATTCCGGAGCCCGCGCCATGGCGGGCCACGTGCACGGGACCGAAGGTCACGGGGCCCGTGCCGAAGAGGTTGGAGAGCCGCACCCGCACCGCCTCGCCCCCGGCGCTCACCCGCACCACGTGGCGCAGGGTCTGGGCCTTGAGGGTGGGGCCGGGGGAATCCGGGGCCGCCGTCCAGGTGCTGATCCACCGAGGGGCCGCGGGGCTTTGGCCGAAGGCGGCGAGGGCGGAGGCGAGGCCAAGGCCGAGCAGGGGAAGGAGGCGGAGGGTCATGGGTTTCCTAAATCGAGGGGCACGGCGAGTGGATCCGAAGCCTCTACCCCCTGTTCCCGAGGCTGGGGCCAACCGTAGGGAAGGCGCCGTGGGCTGCGGAAGCCTAGCTGGCCCGGGGGGCGGCCAGGGCCTGGACGGTGGCGTCCCGCAGGATGGCACGCAGCTGCGCCACCCCGCGGCTTGGGGCGGATTCGCGCGCGTGGAGGGCCACGGGCAGGGTGCCCAGGGCGGGGAGGCCGTGCAGGGTGGCGCCCCAGCGGAGCTGCGGGGGCAGGCCCCAGGCGGTGCGCGGGGTGACGCCCAGGTTGCCCAGGGCGGAAGCCCAGAGCCCCGCGAGGCTGGGGCTGAGGGCGGCCGCGCGCCAGGGCAGGCCCGCCTGTTCGAGCCGAGCCACCGCCTGCTGGCGGAAGATGCACTGGGGGCCCAGCAGGAGCAGGGGCAACGGTTCGCCCTCGCGGCGCTCGAAGGCCTCCCCCGCGATCCACACCAGTGGCAACTCGCCCACCGCTTCGGCGCCGGGCCGGTCCGCCTGGCCCACGGTGAGGGCCAGATCCAGCTCGCCCTTCGCCACGGCGTCGGCCAGGGCGGCGTTGCCTTCGATGCGCAGTTCGAGTTGCACGTGGGGGTACAGGCGCGTGAACTGCGCGAGGGCCCTGGGCAGCACGGTGTCGGCGAAATCCTGGGAACAGCCGAGGCGCACCTGGCCCGCCAGCGCGGTCCCCCGCAGGGCGTCGAGCAGCTCGTCGTTCAAGGCGAGCATCCGCCGCGCGCAGGCGAGGGTGCGTTCGCCCGCCTCCGTGAGCGCGAGGCCGCGCCCGCGCTTGCGGAACAGGTCGACACCCACGTCCTCCTGCAGGCGCTTCATCTGGAGGCTGATGGCCGAGGGCGTGCGGCCCAGCCGCTCCGCCGCCTGGCCGTAGCCGCCCAGTTCGTTGGCCACCACGAGGGTGCGCAGGGTGTCGAGGTCGAGGTTCAGCGTGTGCATGGTTGAGCCCCGCTCATGGGTGAGGTGAGAACTTCCAAATGGTGCCCCCGGGAGGTCCAGCCTAGCTTGGGAAGGCGCGGCCCTTCGCCGCGATCACCCCTGATCCGCCCCACCCCGGAGTTCCCATGCGACGCGCCCTCTTCGCCCTGCTCACCCTCCTGCCCGCCGTCGCCCAAGCGCCGGCCTCCCCCCTCGCGGGCACCTGGCGCCTCGTGCACGTGGACAATGTGCTCGCCGATGGCAGCCGCCTGCACCTCTACGGGGAGCACCCCGAGGGCCTGCTGATGGTGGACGTGCAGGGCCGCTACAGCCTCCAGATCCTGCGCGCCGCGCGGCCCCGCTTCGCCTCAGGCGACAAGGCCAAGGGCACCGCGGAGGAAAACCAGGTCGCGGTGCAGGGGAACAACTCCCACTTCGGCACTTGCACCGTGAGCGAGGCCGCGCACACACTCACCTTCCGCATCGAGCACGCCTTCTTCCCCAACTGGGAGGGCACCACGCAAGTGCGGCCCTACACCCTGCAGGGGGAGGACCTCACCTACACCGTGCCCGCGCCCACCACGGGGGGCGTGGTCACCGGCGAAGTGCGATGGCGGCGCATGCGCTAAGGGCCTCAGCCGCCCAGCTTCAGGGCCTTGAGGTAGGGGGCGCTCACGGGCAGGGTGGCACCGCCCTTCAAGTGGAGGAGGCCGCCCTCGCCGCCGGGGCGCTCCAGCCATGCGATGGCGCGCAGGGCTACGATGGCGCTGCGGTGCACCTGCTGGAAGCGGCCGGGGTCGAGGCGGGCGGCCAGGGCCTTGATGGGCGTGTCGATGTAGTGGGTGCCCTCGTCGGTGTCCACGCGGGTGAGCTTGTCCTCGGCTTGGAAGCAGCGCACCTCGTCGATGCTCACGAGGTGGGTGCGCTTGCCCACGGTGGCTCGGATCCACTGGAGGGGCTCGGGCTTCGTCTCCAGGCGGGCGCGGAGGGCTTCGAGGTCCAGGGCGGCGCGGGTCTGCAGGCGGTCCAGGGTCTTCTGCAATCGCTCGGGGGTGACGGGCTTCAGCAGGTAATCCACGGCGCCAGCCTCGAAGGCATCCAGGGTGTGGGCGTCGTAGGCGGTGACGAAGACGAGGCGGGTGGTCGCGGGCACCTGCGCGGCCAGCTCCAGGCCCAACATGCCCGGTAGGCGGATGTCCACGAAGGCCACGTCGGGCGGATTCGCCCGCATGCAGGCCAGAGCCTCCGGGGCATCCCCGGCGGCATCCAAGCGGCGCCAGGGCTGGCCGGAGGCTTGGAGCAGCGCCATCAAGCCCTCCCGCAGGCGGGGTTCATCTTCGACGACGAGGGCGGAGAGGGGGGGAAGCGTGGTCATCCGATCCAGATTAGGAAAAATGGAACGCGAAGGGCGCGAAGAAAAGCGCGAAGGGCGCGAATGCTCCTTTGAGGGGTACGGCAGGGTCATCCGGGCCTTCGGCCCAAGGTCCAGCGGCGCTGGACCTTCCTGTGGGAGGCTGTGCAGGCGGGCCCTTGAAGGCCCTCCTGTGCAGCCCCCCGCAGGGGATGCCCGTGGGTGGGTCGGAATCCCTTCGCGCTCTTCGCGCCGTTATTCGCGCCCTTCGCGTTCTACTTCGACCCCTCGGCCTTGCCCGCCCCTTCCGGGAAGCGCTGCACCACCTCGCCCTTTTCGTTGAGGAAGCGCAGGCTGGGGGTGCCATCGGGTTGCACGAGCATCATGATCCGGGCGTGGCCCTGCTTATCGGCGAGGATCACGGCGCTGCTGTCGCCGCCCGTGCGGCCCACGAAGAGGCGGGAGGTCTGGGGCCCGCCGGCGGCGATCCACTGCTGCTTGAGCTTCTCCTTCTCCGGGCCTGCGGGGGCCTTTTCCATGGCTTCGTAAAGGGGCGTGTAGTCCTTGGCGAGGCCGCGGTCGTAGATGTTGAGGCCCGTGTTCATGCGGCCGCCGTCCTCATAGTGGCCCAGGGCCAACTGCTGATCGCCGCCGAAGCGATCCATGGAGAGGTGCATGCCCGACTCGGGCTTGCCGTCTTGGCCCAGGTTGCCCTTCCACACCAGGCCGCCGCACTCGTCGCCCTTCTGGTTGTAGAAGATGAGGCCGGGCATGGCGCGGTGGTCGGGCAGCTGCGTGCCGTCCATCACCACGCCGGGCAGGCGGCTGTGGTTGGCGAGCACCAACTCGTTCCGGCCCTCGGCGTTGATGATGTTGATGCGCTCCACGTCGATCTCCGCGAAGCGGGTGCGGGCGGGCTTGGCGGCCACCATCAGGCCGAGGGTGGCGCCGAGGGCGAGGCCGGCCTTGAGGAGGCGGTTCTGGCGTTGCAGGGACAGGACGAGGTCCAGGCTCATGGGGAGCTCCTTGAAAGGGGGGTGGGGTGGGGGGTGGTTAGGGCAGGGGAAGGGTGAGGGCCACGCGCACGCCGTGGGGATCCACGTCCTCGATGCGCAGGCGAGCGCCGGGGCCGAAGGTCAATTGCAGGCGCTGGCGCAAGTTGGCGAGGCCCGTGCCCGAGGGCGGTTCTGGCGGCAGGCCCACGCCATCGTCGAGTACTTCGAGGGTGAGCTGCGGCCCTTCGCGGTGGCCGCGCACGGTGACGGTGCCGCCGCCGGGCTGGGGTTCGAGCCCGTGCTTTACGGCGTTCTCCACGGGGATGAGCAAGGTGCCCACGGGCACGTCGAGGGTGAGCAGCTCCGGCGCGAGGTCTAGGTGGAAGGCCAGGCGGTCGCCGAAGCGCAGGGCCAGCAGCTGCACGTAGGCTTCCACCGTGGCCACTTCCTGGGCGAGGGGATGGGTGAGGCGCTGCAGGCCTTCGGTGGTGGCGCGGGCGTGGGCCACGAGGGCATCCACCATGGCCACGGCCTTGTGGGTTTCGCCGCCGCGGATGAGTTCCCGCAGATGGGCCAGGGTGTTGAAGAAATGGTGGGGTTCCACCTGGGCCCGCAGGAGGCGCAGCTCTGCTTGAGCGAGGCGCGCGGCCTGGGCATCGGCGCCCTGGGCCGCCGTCGCCGCGGCTTGAGCGGCGGCCAAGCGCCCGGCGAGGGCCGTCTTCAGCCGTGCGAGGCGCTGGGCGTTGCGCCCGCCATCCACCCACAGCACCTGCGTGAAGAAGCGGCTCGTGGGCGCGGCTTCGATTTCTAGTGAGTCGCCGGGCTGGGCGGGCAATTGCACCGTGAGTTCATCGGTTTGGGCCCAGCGCCGCAGGCGCCCCGCCCAGGTGGGGGGCCCGAAGGCCGCACGCAGCAGGTCGCCCTGGCGCAGCACCTCCGTGGCGCCGAGATCCTCCCGCAGGAGGGCCGTGACTTCCTCGGCCGCCGCCGCGCGGTCCCAGGGCGCCTGCACGCTGAGGCGCTGCACGGGGCTGAGGGGCAGGCCCTGGGACCCCTTGGCCTGCCGCACGGTGCCGAGGATGGCGAGGATGAGCGAGGTGTAGGGGAAGAGCAGCAGCGCGCCCAGCAACCCCGCCGACACGCCCCCCACGAGCAGGGCGAAGAGCACCTGCGCCAGGTACCAGGCCCCCGCCAGCCGCAGCAGCAGGCCGGTGAGGGGAAGGACGCGGGAACGGGTCATGGGTGAACTCCTGGGATGTCCCAGGCTCACCCGGCGGCGGCCCTGGCGGAAGGGGGCTCCCGACGAAGGCCGGGATCCGGGCGATGAACGCCGGGGGCTCGCGCTTCCGAGCTCAGTGAATCAGGGGGACGACGCGCGTCTTGAGCAGGTGGAACTGGGCCTGGATCATGGCCGCGTTGGGATCGTGGCCCGTGCGGGGAATGAGGACCCAGGCCTTCTGGGGCGCGGTGATCGCGTCGAAGTAGCGCTTGGCCACGGTGGGGGTGGTGACGAGGTCCTCGGAGCCCTGCAGCAGGAAGATGGGCAGGGCGAAGGTGGTGCCCAGCTTGGGCAGGTCCACCTGGGAGAACATGCCGTTCCCCTTGAGGCCCACGAACTGGAGGTAGGAGTAGTCTTCGCCGGCCTCGTAGTCCGCCAGGTCCTTGGGGGTGGCGTAGGCGGGGGCCGGGGTCCACCAGGTGGCGGGGGCGGGGATCGCCGTCTTCGCTTCGTAGATCCGCGACGCGCGGCGGAAGATGCCGAAGGCGCGGGGATTCGTCCAAGGGGGCGTGCCGAGGGCTTCGAGGGCGGCCACGGTCTTCGCATCGCCCGCGCTTCGCGCCAAGGCCAGCAGGGTGCGGAGGCTGGAATCCTGGTTCTCCACGTGGTTCACCATCTGCCCCGTGCCCACGTAAGCGTGGAACAGCTCGGGGCGGGCCTTCGCCATGTGGACCCCCAGGATGGAACTCCAGGAGCCGCCGAACAGGATGAGCTTCCGGGTCTTCAGGTGCTTCGTGAGGTATTCCGCCAGCTCCACGCCATCCAGGGTCATGCGCGCCAGGGTCAGATCCGAATCCGCGGTGCCGGGGTTGCGGCCGAAGGTTCGGCCCGCCCCGCGCTGATCCCACTGCACCAGGGTGAAGTCCTTCTCCCAGGCGCCGTACACCGCGTCGGCGTAAGGCGTGAGCGGGTTTCCGGGTCCGCCGTGCAGCATGAGGATCACGGGGTTGGCGCGGTTCTCCCCCTGGATGGTGATCCATTGCTCGATGCCCCCCAGCGTGACGAAGCGGGCTTCGTGGATGCGAGGGCCTTCGGCGGCGGGCTGCGCGGCGAGCGTTCCCCCCAGGAGCAGCAGGAGGGAAAGGATCAGGCGGGAACAGCGGAGGGTCATGGGGGCTCGGGATCAGGGTGCGGGTGGAAGAGGGGTCGATCTGGGCGGGCTACGGCGCAGCCCGCTTCCGGTTGACGGCTATTTAAGGCAGGCCCCCTTCTGCGAATGCCCGCGTTCAGGACGGCGCCGTGGCGGGTCTGCTTCTCGAAGCCTACCGCGAGGGGCCACGGGCTGAGTCCTACGGGCTCCGGGGAAGGGACGGCGGGTTCCGGAGGAAGTCCAAGCAGGAGTAACAGGATCCAAGCAGGATGATCAGAATGGGCTGGGTCCATCTTTCATCCTGTTCATCCTGTGCATCCTGTTTCAAACTCCGCTCGAATCGGCTCCCAGCTCCTTGGCACGAACACGCTGTGGGGATCGTCCGCTAGGGACCGAAGGGCGGCCGGTCGGTGAAGGCAGCGCTGCGGTAGTGGCACGGCGGGCTGAGCTGAAAGGCATGACGCAGAGGCGCGGAGGCGCAGAGGCGCAGAGGGGAAAGAGGAGCGTTTTTGGGGCCGGGGGTCAGGTGGGTTCCAAACCACCTTTGCTTTTCTCCGCGCCTCCGCGTCTCCGCGCCTCTGCGGTGATGTCTTTTCCGATCCGATCCGTACCCACCCAAATGAGCTTCGCGGCCTAGGGGGCCTTCGTCATGAACAGCCTGTTGGGATCGCCCCCGCCGCGGTCGAAGGGGGAGTTCGTGAAGTCGGCCTTCATCGCCCCACGAGCTTCATCAGGTGCTCGGGGTAGCGGGCCCCCTCCACGGGGATGGCGGCGAGCACGTCGGAGATTTCGCGAATGTCGGCGGGGGTGAGGTCAAGGGTCGCGGCGCCGAGGTTTTCATCCAGGCGCTCCAGCTTGCGCGTGCCGGGGATGGGCACGATCCAGGCCTTTTGCGCGAGGAGCCAGGCGAGGGCGATCTGGGCCGAGGTCGCGCGCTTGCGCGCGGCGAGGTCGCCCAGCACGTCCACCAGGGCCTGGTTCGCGGCGCGGGCTTCCGGCGTGAAGCGGGGCACCACGCTGCGGAAGTCGTTGGCGCCGAAGGAGGTGGTGGCGTCGATCTTCCCCGTGAGGAAACCCTTCCCCAAGGGGCTGAAGGGCACGAAGCCGATGCCCAGCTCCTCCAGCGTGGGCAGCAGCTCGGCCTCGGGCTCGCGCCACCAGAGGGAGTACTCACTCTGCACCGCCGTGACGGGCTGCACGGCGTGGGCGCGGCGGATGGTCTTCACGCCCGCTTCGGACAGGCCGAAGTGTTTCACCTTGCCCTGTTGGATCAGTTCCTTCACGGCGCCTGCCACGTCCTCGATGGGTACGTCGGGATCCACGCGGTGTTGGTAGAAGAGGTCGAGGGCGTCCACCTTCAACCGCTTCAGGGAAGCTTCCGCCACGTCCTTGATGTGCTCGGGGCGGCTGTCGAGCCCCGTCCATCCGGCGCCGCCGTGGGGATCGGGTTTGAAGCCGAACTTGGTGGCGATCACCACCTTCCCTTTGAAAGGCGCCAGTGCCTCGCCCACCAGAGTCTCGTTGGTGAAGGGCCCGTACACCTCCGCCGTGTCGAAGAAGGTGACGCCGCGTTCCACGGCCGTGCGTAGCAATGCCGTCATCTCCGCGGGATCCCCGGCGGGGCCCAGGCCGAAGCTCATGCCCATGCAGCCCAGGCCCAAGGCCGAGACCTCCAATCCACTGCGGCCCAACGTGCGCATCTTCATGGGGCACCTCCCGGGGATTCCGGCGCCCACCCCCGGCCGGGAATCCGGAGATCAGTCTAGGCGCCTCGGGAAGGAGTCGATCCCAGTGCCCGGCCCAGGGCCTCGGCCGCGTAATCAACGATTGGACAACCGCTTCGCCCTCCGAGCGATGAGCGCCCCGGTGGCGTAACCTGGTGCGTTAAGCATTCCCTTGATGTGAATCGATCCATGGAAGGGCGTTGAGATGAATATTCAGGAACAAATCAAAGCCTATTTATCTGCTCAATCCGAACCCAAGCACAGTGAAATGATTGAATTGCACGGAATCATTCAGGAATTGATGCCCAAGTGCCAACTGTGGTTCCTGGATGGCAAGGATGAAAAAGGGAAGGTTGTGTCTAATCCGAGCATTGGATATGGGCTTCGCACCATCGAATATGCCAATGGGAAGACCAAACCCTTCTATCAGATTGGCCTCAGCGCCAATACGACGGGGATTTCGATCTACATTCTCGGAATTGAGGATAAGAAGCATTTGGCTGATCGTTATGCCCAAAAGATCGGCAAGGCCAGCATCACGGGTTATTGCATCAAATATAAAACGTTAAAAGCCATCCATGTGAACGTCCTTCGGCAGGCGATCCAAGATGGGGTTGAGCAGACCCGCCTCCAGCCTTGAGCCGCGCTCCCTGGATCGTCCGCTTCCCCGGGCCGACGCCCCAACCTGACAATACGAGGATTGCGCTAGTCTGAATTTAAACAATTGATTGGCTTGAGCTAAGGATCAACTAATCCACCATTGCAAATTTATTGGTCCGGACAACTGTCAGTCCGGCGATAGGATGGCAGGGGTCGCAAGCCCCCCGTAGCACAGGGCCGACCCCTCCTCGGAACGCACACCGTGTCGAATCGGGATCCCCAGCCATCGCCCGCCCCGGACTTCCGCCGGATCTTCGAGGCGAGCCCCAACCTGTACCTGGTACTCGATGGGGAGCTGCGGGTGGTGGCGCTGAGCGATGCCTATGCCGCGGCCACGAAGATCGGCCGGGCGGAGGTGCTGGGGCGCGGGATCTTCGAGGTCTTCCCCGACAATCCGGAGGATCCCGCCGCCACCGGCGTAGCGAACCTGCGTCGCTCCCTGGAGCGCGTTCGGGCCGAGCGGGTGGCCGATGCCATGGCCGTGCAGAAGTACGACATTCAGGTGCCCGAGGCCGAGGGCGGGGGCTTCGTGGAGCGCTACTGGAGCCCCACCAACGTGCCCGTGCTGGGCGAGGCGGGGGAGCTGCGGTACATCATCCACCGCGTGGAGGACGTGACCGACTATGTGCGGTTGAACCAGCTGCAGGCGGAGCAGGATCAGATCACGGAGGAACTGAGAACCCGCGCCGGACGCATGGGCGTGGAGATCTTCCAGCGGGCCCAGGAGATCCAGGAGGCCAACCGTCGATTGGTGGAACTCCAGAAGCAGCTGGAGAGCCGAGTGGAGGCGAGCACCTCGGATCTGAATCAGGCCACCGAGGCCCTGCGCAAGAGTGAAGAGCAGCTCCGCCAAACCCAGAAAATGGAAGCGGTGGGGCGCCTCGCGGGGGGCGTGGCCCACGACTTCAACAACCTGCTCACGGTGATCTTCAGCAGCGGCGAACAGCTCCAGGCGCGGGTGGGCCTGAATCCGCAGCTGACCTCCATCCAGATGGCCGCCGAGCGCGCCGCCCGCCTCACGCGCCAACTGCTGGCCTTCAGCCGCCAGCAGGTGCTGGCCGCCCAAACCCTGGACCTCGGGGGACTGCTCGCCAACCTCACGGAGATGTTCTCCCGGCTGCTGGGGGAGGACATCGCCCTGCAGGTCACCTGTGGGACCGCCCTCCGGCCCGTGTTCGCGGATCCCGGGCAGCTCGAACAGGTGGTGCTAAACCTCGTCGTCAACGCGCGGGACGCCATGCCCGATGGCGGCACCCTCTCCATCAGCGTCCAGAACGTGGACCTGGGCCCCGCCTACGTGGAAGGCCATCCGGAGGCCACCGCGGGGCCCTACGTGCTGCTGGCGGTGAGCGACACGGGGGTGGGCATGGACAAGGCGACTCAGGCCCGCGTCTTCGAGCCCTTCTTCACCACCAAGGCGCCGGGCAAGGGCACGGGGCTGGGCCTGGCCACGGTGTTCGGCATCGTGAAGCAGAGCGGCGGCCACATCTGGGTGTACAGCGAACCCGGCATGGGAACCACGTTCAAGGTCTACCTCCCCGAAGCCACCGCGACCCCTGCGGCATCCACGCCGACCTCCGAAGGGCGCGGCGACCTCGACGAAGGCGGAAACGAAACCATCCTCCTGGTGGAAGACGAAGATCAGGTGCGGGAGGTGGCGCGGGATTGCCTCCGCCAAGCCGGGTACACGGTGCTGGAGGTGAAAAACGGCAAGGAGGCCATCGCCCTCCTCGCCCGCGCCCAGGCCCCCGTGGACCTCCTGCTCACGGACGTGATCATGCCCGGCATGAACGGGCGCGTGGTCGCCGAGCTCGCCCAATCCATCCAGCCGGGCCTGCGGGTGCTCTACATGTCCGGCTACACCGACGATGCCATCCTCCGCCACGGCGTGCTGGAAGCGGGCGTGGCCTTCCTGGAGAAACCCTTCATGCCCGCCACCCTCCGCCGCAAGGTGCGGGAGGCCCTGGGGGGCTGAGCGGGATCTGGGGGCCTACAGCGCCTTGGTCATGAACACGCAGTTGGGATCGTCCGCGCAGTGATCGAAAGGCGGGCAGTCGCGGGGCGGCCTGGGAACAGGATGAACAGGATCAAAGCATGATGATCAGGATGGGAAGGGCCCGCCTTTCATCCTGTTTATCCTGTGCATCCTGTTTCAAACCCCGCCCGAATCGGCTCCCAGGTCCTTGGTCATGAACACGCTGTGGGGATCGCGCGCGCAGTGATCGAAGGGCGGGCAAACGCGGGGCGGCCTGGGAACAGGATGAACAGGATCAAAGCAGGATGATCAGGATGGGCATAGTCCATCTTTCATCCTGTTTATCCTGTGCATCCTGTTTCAAACCCCGCTCGAATTGGGCCCCAACGCCTTGGTCATGAACACGCTGTTGGGATCATCCACGTAGTGATCGAAGGGCGGGCAGTCGGTGAAGCCGGCGCTGCGGTAGAGGGCCCAGGCGGGGGCGAAGAAGGGCTGGCTGCCGGTCTCCAGGCTCACGCGGGTGTACCCGCGGTGCCTCGCCTCGGCGAGCAGGTGGCTGAGCATCGCCTTGCCCACGCCGCGCCCGCGAAAGGCGGGGGCCGTGCGCATGCTCTTCAGCTCCCCGTGGGTGGGATCCAGCTCCTTCAGGGCGCCGCAGCCCGCCAGTTCGCCGTCGATCCACAGGGACCAGAAGGACAGGCCCGGCTGGCGCAGCCCCTCCACATCCAGCACGTGCACGCTGCCCGGCGGGGAGATGCGGTACATGTCCGCCACGTGGGCGGCAAGGAGGGCGTGGATTTCGGGGCTGGAAAGGTCGTCGGGGCGGATGCGCATGGGGAATGGATTGTGGGAGTCGATGTACGGTTATACCGAAGACATTAAACAAAGATTTTAGTGTTGATCATTCATGGATAAACCGAAGTGTTGTAATAGCAATTCAGCAATTCGAATAGTTAACGCAAACGCTTAATAGCTCTACGTTCCAGACTCCTAGTCACAAAATTTTTACCTGGTTGGGTATCTGAAATATTGCAAATCCAAATTTTTCCAAGTTTTAAAATTTTAGCGTCGTTACTATTTGTTAACCAAATTGCCTTCCAAACAAATGCCCAAGATTTATTTGAAAAATTGGACTCGAGCCAATCAATTCCGAGGTTAAGTAGGCCAGGATCATCCGGGCATTGAGCCCAAAGCTGTTCCCAAACATATGTCCAGGCAGCTGAGTTATCGGGAGCATGGTCTAAAAAGGTCAAACCAAGATTGTATAACTGTCCGTCTAGAGGTTTAAATAGCCAAAGCGGTTTCCAAACGAACGACCATGCTGGGTTAATAAAGGGCGTGGTGATTAACCATTCTTTGCCAATGGTTGCAATGAGTTCTTTATCGTTTGTTACTGCCCAGATATCTTCCCATAGGTACGTCCATGCAGGGCTTTCATTAGGAATCAACCTCAAGGCGCCTAACCCAAGTTGTAATAAGGCAGTATTATTTGGGTTTGTAAGCCATAGTTTTTTCCAAATAAATGTCCATGCACCATTTGTTGATGAATTATCGTTCAGCCAATTCTTCCCGAGGTCAAAAAGTTCATTATTATTAATTTTTTGATCCCAAGCAATTTCCCATATAACTCCCCATGCTTTATGGTCGTTAGGGGTACCCACTAGCCAACCAATGCCTAGGCGGAGTAATTCGTCATCATTTGGGGAATGGGCCCACAGCGCCTTCCATACATAGGTATATGAAGGGTGGGAGTTATCTGTAATCTTTAACCAGCTTTTGCCAATCTCAAAAAGGTTGGGATCACCCGGAAAGTGCTTCCACAATTCTTCCCATGCCCATGTCCATGAATCATGCTCACTTGGTGCATTTTTAAGCCATGCTATGCCCATTTGTGCTAAAGCTGGGCTTCCGGGATTTTTTAGCCAATATAGTTTCCATAAATATTGCCATGATTTATGGGCAATTGGAGCATTCCTTAGCCAATTTAAACCAAGGTCCGATAGCTCCGCATTCCCTTCCTCTTGAGCCCAAAGCAACTCCCATACAAATTTCCAAGAGCCGTGGTATAATGGTGCCGATCTTAGCCATCTCTTCCCTATTTCAGCAAGCACTTCATCGCCTGGATTTGCCAGCCACAGCTCCTCCCAAATGTATTTCCATGAACCATGCTCTGGAGGTGTCTCGGCCAACCATTTGTGTCCACTGTGTTGAAGTCTATGGTCATCTTTTAAGATCGCCCTTATGCGAGTCCAAATATATCCCCATGATGGGTGTTTGGCTGGGAGAACCTTCAGCCAAGCAATTCCAATTTCAATAAGATCATCTTTGATTTGGGAGGTCTCCCAAAGGGTTTCCCAAAGAATAATGTTCGGAACATCAACAGGCGATGAATTGATCCTTTGAACTGCGACTTGTCGTGGAGAGCTATGTATAAACAAATGATTATATCTATTTTCCAGCTTGACCCATACTGGCAATATGGAGGTCGGTATAAGAGGATACATCGAAGTTGTATATAGCCAAATTTTTTGAATTAGCTCTTCAATATTTATCCCATTTAATCGATTTTCTAGTAAAGGGTCGTGCCCAGGTCGCGTTGCTCTTTCAAGTGCCCATAATGGAGCAGTTTGCTCTGCGTGTGTAGGACCATGTGCCAAGGAGAATTGGCACGCCCATTGGGTTAAGTGAGTGCGAAGATTTTTTTCTCGGATGGGGTACCATGCATTAAAAAATTCATTCGCTAGGTGTGGATGCGAAATCCAGATTCCATTTCGTTCGTTGTCGATTTCAAAATGATGCTCATCGAGCAATCGATCTAATGAATCACGTTCTTCTGGTTTGAGTTCAGCTAAATATTCACTAGGAAGCCCAACATAAAATCGATTTATAGCTAAAATGGTGCCTAATATATTATCTAGTTTTAATGTGGAGGCTCTTGATTTAAATCTTTGTGCAAATTCATAAATTGAAGAGCCTATTTTCCATTGAAACATCCTCTGCACGAGCAGAATATCTCCAAGAGTATCAACTTGAGCCAGCGCATTACATCTAGATTCAAAAAATGATCGTAATTCATTAATTGCTGAATTTGAGTCTAATGGGGCAATTACGTGCTGCGTTATTTGAAAATTCTCGGAATGGTTTCCCACCATCAATTCTGCCTGCTCCGTTGGACCAGCACATACTAAAAGTACCGGGTGTCCTTGATCAGACAAGGTTTGTAGGAGTGCTCCAGATTCTCTCCATAATGACTTCGATTCTGAATCACCCAGAGGAGTGTATGGGTCATCAAGAGCAATTATTGGGGGTTGATCAATCGCAAGCTTATTTGCCCATGGCACTGCCTCTGGGAGTCGGCTAACCTGACCGCCTAACCATATAATTGGTGACCAGCCTTCTGTTGATAACTTGGATAACAAGTGCAAAAGGGCAACAGACTTTCCTGACCCAGAGCGGCCTGAGATCCAAAAGACTTGAACTTTATCCCCAGAGCTCCGTGATTCATACAGATCTTTAACCCATTTATCAAAGGCTTTGAATAAATCATTGTATGTATCAGATCTAAATGCGAAAAACCCATTTTTAAGATGAAAAGGCCTTGCAGCCTGCCCAGTGAGGACTTCGCCAGGTAAAACTTGGGCAGGTGGGTGGTCGCTTGAGTTCCAGACTTGACACCATTGAGGCGGAGGGTTCCCAGAGATTGCCGCACGAAGTTCATCCCAAAGGCGCCTTGAAAAGTCGTCCAGCCCACCTTCACTGAGGTTTATGAGTTGTCCAACCCATCGCTCAACTGTGGAGAGAGGGGTGGCGCAATTGAATTTGAAGGCTAAAGATTTGAGTAATTCATCTAGAGGATCGCCAGTAATTTCACAACTCGTTTGGGCTTTAAACTTATTTAGAATAGTTCCATTGACACCGGTCGGTTTAAAATTAGTAATATATTCATTAATTTTTGGTTCATTCCCAAATAATGCAATTATTTTGTATTTTATGTTCATTGCTAGAGAAGGTGAAATTTCATGGGCTACTAAAAAAATTTCGAATAATTCTTCAAGCGCCGACAGAACTGAGGTGCTAGTCGCGCTTCGTTTTGCCTGGCATACAATAACTTTCGATGTATCTTCACCACAAACCAAATCTGATAACGCCTCCACCGCGAACAGAGGATTAGTCGTTCCGTGTGGTTGCCACAGTTGGATTGCCTTGTTCAAGGCGAGTAAGTACTGGTAACGAAACCCTCGAACTGCTCTTAGGCCGCCATCTGCCCGGTTTGGGTATCGAGCCCGCCAAGCACTTATGACGGACTCTATACCTCGATTTCCATCAGAGATCGGCATAGGTGCCTTTGGAGGATGCTATTTTGTAATTATCTCAATAAATGACATTTTTGGACCTTACATTTTAGACGCAAATTGCTATTGGACGGAAGTAACTCCCCTACCCCAACAACTCCTCATGTTTGCACTCAGGGCAGAGCAGCACCTGGATCGGATCCTTCCCCCGCGGCTTCCGCGTCTTCTCGCCCATCCACGCGTTCTTGCACTGGGGGCAGCTCTTGGGCACGGGCTTATCCCAGGTGAGCCAGTCGCACTTGGGGTAGTTGGTGCAGCCGTAGAAAAGCTTGCCGAAGCGGCTCTTGCGGGGGGCGACGTCGCTCTTGCACTTGGGGCAGGGGAAGCCTTCGAGGATTTCCTTTTTGACGGTTTTGCACTTGGGGTAGTCGACGCAGCAGACGAACTCGCCGTAGCGGCCGTGGCGTTTGACGAAGCCCTTGCCGCAGGTGGGGCAGTTCTCGCCCGTGGGCTGATCCGGGGGCACGGGGATGCCCTTGGGGTCGGCCTTCACGATGCCTTTGCAGGTGGGGTAGTTGGGGCAGGCCCAGAAGGGGCCGAACTGGCCCTTGCGGAGCTGCATGGGCTGGGTGCCGCAGAGGGGGCACTCCGGCGCGTCTTCGGGCTCCTCCATCTGCTCCAGCTCCTCGGTGCCATCGCAGTCGGGGTAGCGGGTGCAGCCCAGGAAGAGGCCGTTGCGGCCGATGCGCTTGAGCATGGGGCTTGAGCACTTCTTGCAGGTGCGATCCGAGGGCACGCCGGCCTTCAGGTTCTGCATTTCCTTGGAGGCGTTCTTCAGCAGCTTCTCGAAGGGCTTCCAGAAGTCCGTCATGGCCTTCTTGTAGGTGAGGTCGCCGGCTTCGATGCGATCAAGGCTGTCCTCCAGGCCGCTGGTGTACTTGGGATCCATGAACTCGTTGAAGCCCTGGATGAGCAGGTCGGTGACCACCATGCCCAGTTCTGTGGGCTTGAAGCGGGCCTCCACCTTCTTCACGTAGTCGCGGCTCTGGATGGTTTGGATGATGCTCGCGTAGGTGGAGGGGCGGCCGATGCCATCCTCTTCCAGCTCCTTCACGAGGCTGCCTTCGTTGAAGCGCGCGGGGGGCTTGGTGAACTGCTGGTCGGCGTCGAGGTGCTCTAGCTTCAGGGTCTCGCCCTTGGTGAGGGCGGGGAGCTGGGCGGTGTCTTCGTCCTCCTCATCCACGGTGTTCGTGGCGTCGCCATCCACGCCTTCGGCGGTGGTCTCCTTGGCGTCGGCGCGGTAGGCGGCGAGCCAGCCGGGGAAGCGCTCGATCTCGCCCTTGGCTTCAAACAGGGCCGTCTCGCCGTTCTTCAGCGCCACTTCGCTTTGGACGACGGTTTCATCGAAGCGGGCGGCCTCCATCTGGCAGGCCACGGTGCGGCGCCAGATGAGGGCGTAGAGGCGGAACTGATCGGGGTCCAGGCGGGCGCGGAGGCTCTCGGGGGTGCGGCTCACGTCCGTGGGGCGGATGGCCTCGTGGGCATCCTGCGCGGCGCTCTTGCCCTTGTACTCCCGGGCTTTGGCGGGGAGGTAGTCCTTCCCGAACTGTTTGGCGATGAATTCGCGCGTCGCTTCGACGGCTTCCGGCGCCAGGCGGGGGCTGTCCGTTCTCATGTAGGTGATGAGACCCACGGGGCCTTCGCCGAAGTCCACACCTTCATAGAGGCGCTGGGCGTTCTGCATGGTGCGCTGCACGCTGTACTTCAGCTTTTGCGCGGCTTCCTGCTGCAGCTTGGCGGTGGTGAAGGGGGCGCTGGGGTTGCGCTTCTTCTCCTTGGTCTCCAGGCCGGTGACCTTGTAGGTGGCCTTTTCCAGCTGGGTCTTCAGATCCTCGGCTTCGCCAGCCTCGGCGATGCGGCGCTTGGTCTCCTTGTTGCCGAGCTGGAGGGCTTGGCCGCCCAGCTTCATCAACTTCATCTGGAAGGAGGGGGGCACCTTGGCCGAAAAACGGCCCTTGAGCACCCAATATTCCACGGGGTTGAAGGCCTGGATCTCCCGCTCGCGATCCACGATGAGGCGCACGGCCACGCTCTGCACGCGGCCGGCGCTGAGGCCGCGGCGCACCTTGTCCCAGAGGACCTTGGACACCTTGTAGCCCACGAGGCGATCCAGCACGCGGCGGGCCCGCTGGGCGTTGACCAGATCCATCTTGATCTGGGTGGGGGCGGCCATGGCCTTCTGGATGCCGTTGGGGGTGATCTCGTTGAAGAGGACGCGGTGCACGGGCAGGGTTTTGGGGGGCTTGATGGCCTCCAGCAGGTGCCAGGAGATGGCCTCCCCTTCGCGATCAGGGTCGGTCGCGAGGTAGAGCTCGGTGGCTTCCTTGGCGGCGGCCTTGAGCTCCTTCACCACCTTTTCTTTATCCTTCGTGATTTCGTAGCGCTCCTGGAAGCCGCCCTCGATGTCGATGACATCGACCTTCTCCTCGCCCACGAGCATGGTTTCGTTCTTCGGGAGGTCCCGGATGTGCCCCACGGAGGCCAGCACCTTGTACCCCTTGCCGAGGTACTTGGTGATGGTTTTGGCCTTGGAGGGGCTTTCGACGATGACGAGCTTCACGGGGGTACTCCAGTGCCGAGGGCGGAGGAAAGGCAATGGGTCGGATCATGGACCCCCCTCCCGGGGCCTTGTCAAGGGGCGGGGATTTCTCGAAGTTCTCTAATAAGGTCCGAGGGATCCTCGCAAACCTGCGCTGCGCCTTCATCCAACAGGGCGTCTGTTCCCGGGGAACCGGGGCACACATAAAGGTCCTTGCCGTGATCCAAGGCAAGCTTTGCCGTTACCAGGGAGCCCGACCGCACCTCCGCCTCCACCACGAGGACCGCCTGCACCCAGGCCGCCAGCAGGAGGTTGCGCCTGGGAAAGTGGAAGGGCTTGGGCTCCGCGTCCGGCGGGAAGGGGGTGAGGGCCCCGCCCCCGGCCGCCACGAGGCGATCCACCATGGGGCGGTGCTCCGGCGGATAGGGGCGGTTCAGGCCCGAGCCCAGCACGGCCCAGGTGGGCCCGACCTCCAAGGCGCCCAGGTGGGCGGCGGCATCGATGCCCCGGGCGAGGCCCGAAAGGACCGCGACACCCGCTCCCGTGAGGGCCTTCCCGAAGGCGTGGGCCCGCTTCAGGCCCGCGGCCGTGGCCTTGCGGGCACCCACGATGCCCACGGCGGGGAAGGCGGGCGGCACCGTGCCCCGCACCCACAGGGCCACGGGGTAGGGCAGGGGGGCGCAAAGGCGATCGGCCTCGGGATCGCCGGGGAGCAGGAGCCGGGCCCCGGGCACCTCGAACTCGGCCCGGCGTTCCCAGAGGGCTTCCACCTCCGGCGGGAGGAAAAGGGCCTCCCCGGCCTCGAGCCGGGCCCAGGCGGCGGCCTTCTCGGACTCCCGCCAGGGCAGGATCGCGAAGGCCAGGGCCCAGGGGGCGTGGGGGTGGGGGGGCATGGAGGCTCTGGGCTTTGGGCTTTGGCTGATTTCGACCCAGCATGACGGTTCGATCGGGTCGGCGCCAGCCAGAGCCCAGAGCCCAAAGCCGAGCGCCCACCAGCCATTTCGCCTTGCCATCCCAGCCTGGTTTGATACACTGGCTGTCTTTGGCACGCAGTCTTTCAAGTCCTTTAGAGGTTTCCCATGTCCCGTCAGTGCGAAGTGTGCGGTAAGAAGCCCCAGTTCGGGAACAACGTCTCCCACTCCAACAACGTCACCAAGCGCCGTTGGAACCCCAACATTCAGCCGGTCCGCGCCCTGGTGAACGGCGCCGCCAAGCGCATGCGCGTCTGCACCTCCTGCATCCAGGCTGGGAAGATCGTCAAGGCCCCCCGCGGTCTTGGCAAGGTCCCCACCCAGGCCTAAGGCGGGTTGAAGCAATCGGAAAGGCGGCCCCCGGGGCCGCCTTTCTCGCGTTGCCCAAATGAATGAACCACCACCAAGACACCAAGACACCAAGGAAAGACAAGCACGGGTACAGGCCCAACCCAGCTTTTTGCTTTTCTTGGTGTCTTGGTGTCTTGGTGGTGAAATCGGTTTTCTAAGGACCTGCCCCCCCATGCTGCTCGGACTCGACACCACTTCCCACTGGATGCACCTGGCCCTGGTGAGCCGCCACGGCGTGTGGACGCACCGGGAGGCCCTGCTCAAGGGGCAGGGCACCTCCGAGGTGCTGGTGCCCGCCCTGGACGCGCTGTTGGCCCAGGCGGGGGCCTCCCCCAAGGAGTTGGCGGGCGTGGCGGCCTGCGTGGGGCCCGGCGGGTTCGCGGCCCTGAGGGTGGGCGTGGCCTTTGCTGAAGGGTTGGCCCTCACGGGGCTGCCCACCTGGGGCTTCACGGCCTTCGAGCTGCGGGCCCGGGCCCTGCGCGAGGCGGGCGTGACCGAGGCCGTGGCCCTGGTGCTGGATGGCCAGCGGGGCGATGCCTTTCTGCAGATCTGGGATGCCACGGGTCCCCTGGGCGCGCCCAAGTGCCTGCCCCTGTCGCAGCTCGCCGAGGCCGTGGGCGCGCACCGCTGGTTCGCGCCGGAGGCCTTCGTGGAGAAGGCGCAGGCGGCCCTGGGGCGCCCCCCCGTGGACCTCGCGCCGGAGGCCGTGCTGGCGGGGCTCGCGGCCCTCACCCGAGAGTGCGGCACCCGCGAACCCGAGGCGCCCCTGCATCCCCTCTACCTGCGGGCCACGGATGCGGAAGTGAACTTCCCCCAGGCCGCCGCGCACCTGGACGACGCCCACCGCCTGGGCCGCCTCCGGTGATCCGCCGCCTGGAGCCGGGCCTCCCGCTGCCCGCGTGGCTCACGGACCTGGATGCGACCACCTTCGGCGAAGCCTGGGGCCCCCTGGCCCGCCACGAGGGCATGTGGGTGCTGGAGGGCGCCGCCTTCGCGCGGTGGTCGCTGGTGCCGCGGGTGCACGAGGGCGAGTTGCTGCGCATCGCCGTGGATCCCGCGCGCCGGGGGCAGGGCCTGGGCCGCCGCCTGTTGGAAGGGGTGCAGCGGGAGCTGCGCGCCCAGGGCTTCACGGAGCTGAACCTGGAGGTGCGGGCCGGCAACGCCGCCGCTCGGGCCCTCTACGTCGCCTGCGGCTGGACCGAAGTGGGCCGCCGCGCCCGCTACTACGGCGATGGCGAAGATGCGGTGCTCTACGGATGGCAGGGGTGAACGCGGTTCATTTCGCGGGGCTTCGACGGCATCCTGAGGGAATGGTCCCCGCGCACGCCCGCCTTCGTTCCGCCGTCCTGATGCTGTGGCTGGGGGCCGTCCCCGGGGTGCGCGCGGACACGCCGCCGGAGTGGTCGAAGCCCTTCCCGCCCCACCGCATGGCGGGCCCCGTGTCCTACGTGGGCACGGCGGAGCTGGGCTGCTACCTGATCCAGGGCTCCCGAGGGAACATCCTCCTGAACACGGGCCTCGCGGATTCGCCGCCCCTGATCCTGGCGAGCCTGAAGGCCCTGGGCATCGATCCGAAATCCATCCAAGTGATGCTCACCAACCAGGCCCACTTCGATCACGTGGGGGGCTTCGCGGAGGTGCAACGCCTCACGGGCGCACAAGTCTGGGCCACCGCCGCCGATGCCCCGCTGCTGCGGGATGGCGGGGCCAGCGACCCCTCGGGCTTCACCCGCTTCGCCCCCGTGAAGGTGGACCGGGTGCTCAAGGATGGCGAGCACCTCACCCTGGGCGACCTCGACCTCACGGTGATCGAGACCCCGGGCCACTCCCCGGGCAGCGTGAGTTACCTGCTCACCTACCGGGAGGGCGGGAAGGCCCGCACGATGCTCTTCGCCAACCTCCCCACGGTGGTCATGCGCCTGAACCCCCCGAGCTACCCGGGCCTTGTGGCGGACCTGCAGCGGAGCTTCACGCAGCTCAAGGCGCTCCACCCGGAGGTCTGGGTGGCCGCCCACGCCTCGCAGTTCGGCCTGGAGACGAAGCACAAGGCCGGGAATTATGCGGATCCCAAGGGCTACGCCGAGGCCGTGGCGGACGCGGAGGCGGCCTTCGAGGCGAAGCGGAAAGCCGAAGGCCAGCCCTAGGCCCTGAGCAAAGCCGGATCCTGCAGTTGGCCCCACGCCATGCTGGCTTTTGGCTCTCGGCTTTTGGCTTTTGCAGATTCCGGCTTTGCATGGAGTCGACCATGGGCAAGCCGGCTGGAATGCTCACCGCAGCAAGCGCCAAGAGCCAATAGCCCAAAGCCCACGGCAGAATGCGAGCTAAGGTGGAGGCTTCCCCCCGGGAGCCGCATGTCCGCCGCCGAATCCATGGTTGCCTCCGATCCCCTGCCCGAGCGCGTGGCCACGGGCCTCATGGCCGCGGCGCTGCTCTTCGTGCTGGGCTTCCACCTGGTGCCCACCTTCCTCGTGGGCTTCCTGGTGTACAGCCTCATGCATCACGTGGGCCTGGCTGTGCGGAGGTTGAAGCTCTCCTCGGGCCAGCACGCGCGCTGGTGGGCCTTGGGCGTGCTGAGTGTGGCGGCGCTGCTGCTCACGGGCCTGGGCCTCTGGGGCTTCGCGTGGCTGTGGCGGGCGCGGGAAACGCAAGTGCCGGAGCTGCTCACGCACATGGCCCAGGTGCTGGAGCGCACGCGCCATGGCCTGGGCGACCGCTTCATCCCGGAGGCCTTCACGGATGCGGACACCCTGGGCGAGGCCGTGACGGACCTGCTGCGGGATCACGCGGAGGCCCTGAAGTCCGCGGGCAACCACGCGGGCCACGCCCTCGCCCACAGCGTGGCGGGCCTGCTGCTGGGCATCCTCGCGGCCTTCCACACCGAAGCCGAAGACGCCCCGGCGCGGCCGCTCTCGGAGGGCCTGGCCCAGCGCATGGCCCGCCTGCGTGGGGCCTACGAGGCGGTGGTCTTCGCCCAGGTGCGCATCAGCGCCCTGAACACGGGGCTCACGGCCCTCTTCCTCTACGCGGTGCTGCCCCTCTTCGGCGTGCACCTGCCCCTGCGCCCCACGCTCATCGCCGTGACCTTCCTCACCGGGTTGCTGCCCGTGGTGGGCAACCTCCTCAGCAACACCGCCATCGTGCTCATCGCCCTGGGCGTGGGGCCCGGCGTGGGCGTGGCGAGCCTCGCCTACCTCGTGATCGTCCACAAGCTGGAGTACGTGCTCAACGCCCGCATTGTGGGCACCCGCATCGCCGCCCGTCCCTGGGAGGTGCTGCTGGCCATGGTGGTGCTGGAAGCGGCCTTCGGCCTGCCGGGCCTCGTGGTGGCGCCCATCCTCTACGCCTACGCCAAGGGGGAGTTGGCGCTGCGGGGATGGGTGTGAGGGGCTCTGGGCTCTAGGCTCTGGGCTCTGGCTGAGCGCGACCCATGCGCGAGGCAGGGATGGGTCGGCGACAGCCAGAGCCTAGAGCCCAAAGCCCAGAGCCGATAGGCTGTCCCAGTGCCCACCCCGCAGAAGCGACCCGATGAGCTGACCCGCCTCTATTGGGTGGTGGGCTTGCTCGCCCTCATCACGGTGGCCTTCCTGAGCTACAAGGCCATCAGCCCCCAGGTGGGCACGGGCGTGGCGGACGGGCCTTCGCGGTGGGCCCTGCCGGCGGTGGGCCTGGCGAACGCGCTGGCCATCGGCACGCTGCTCTACATCATGGCCCGTTCGTTGGTGAAGCTCTGGTTCGAGCGGCGCAGCGGCATCCTGGGGGCCCGCCTGCGCACCCGCCTGGTGGTGGCCCTCTTCGCCATCGGGGTGATCCCCAGCCTGCTGCTCTTCCTCGTGGGCCGGAACTTCATCGCCAAGAACGTGGAGCGCTGGTTCAGCCCCGAGACGGAGGAGGTGATCCTCCTGGGCAAGCGCCTCTCGGAGCAGGCCCGCAGTGACCTGCAATCCCGCCTGGATTTCGGCGCGGCCCGCCTGCTGGCGAGCGCCTCGGCGGAACCCGAGCGGATGCGCGAGGAGAGCGGCCTGGACCTCGTGGGGCGGCTGGTGAAGGAGGGCTTTGAGAATGGCGGCTCGCCCCTGGGGGAGAGCGCCCTGGATGGCCGCCTCAGCCTGCCGACCTTCAAGGGGCGTCCCGCCAACGGCGACATCGTGGTGGTGCCCGAGGGCATGTGGCGCCTGCGGGTGGTGAAGCGGGGCGATGGCGATTGGCTGGGGGGGATCTTCTCGCCCGCGGCCCAGGTGGAAGCCCTCCACCGGGTGGAGCAGCGGCACCGGGAATCCGTGGAGAGCCGCCGCAGCCGTGAATCCCTGGAGACCATTCCCCAGAGCACCTTCCTCTTCCTCACGGTGCTCACGCTCTTCTTCGCGGTCTGGACGGGCCTCACCCTGAGCAAGAGCCTCAGCGAGCCCATCCGCGCCCTGGCCAAGGCCGCTCAGCGGGTGGGCAGCGGCGATTTGGACGTGCACCTCACGGAGGTGGGCAGCGACGAGCTGGCCTTCCTCGCCCGCAGCTTCAACGGCATGACGAAGGATCTGAAGACGAGCCGCGAGGCCCTGGTGGCCCAGACGGGCCGCCTGGATCAGCAGCGGGCCTACCTGGATCAGCTGCTGGCGGCGCTGCCCGTGGGCGTGCTGAGCTGGCGGGCCGATGGCGAGTTGCGGGTGGTGAATGCCGCGGCCCGCGAATGGCTGGGCCTCACGGAAGAGGAAGTGGCCGCGGGCTGGGCGAAGCTGCGGGCCTCCACGCGCCTGGGCCGCCTGCCGGAGATGTTGGAGGGCGTGCGCACCCGGGGCGTGGCCGCCACGGAAGAACTGCGGCTGGGCGGCGAAGGCGAAGGCCGCCCCATCCGCGTGATGATCCTGCCGCTCAAAGTGGGTGGTCAGTTGGCCCTGCTGGAGGACCTCTCCCTGCTGGCCCAGGCGGAAAAGCGCGCAGCCTGGCAGGAAGTGGCCCGCCGCATGGCCCACGAAGTGAAGAATCCCCTCACCCCCATCCAGCTCACGGCCCAACGCCTCCTGCGCAAGGGCCGGGAAGGGAAGCTGGATCCCGAGAGCGTGCGCGAGGGCGCCGAGACCATTCTCACGGAGGTGGGCAGCCTCGCCCGGTTGGTGGACAGCTTCAGCCGCTTCGCTCGCCTGCCCCAGCCGCAGTTCGCGCCCGTGGATGCCCGGGAGCTGGTGCTGCAGGTGGCCGCCCTCTACAAGCCCAACCACCCCAAGGTGGCCTGGGAGGTGGTGGTGCCGGATCAACCCCTGGCCGCCACCTGGGATGGCGACATGGTGAAGCGGGCCCTCATCAACTATGTGGACAACGCCCTGGGCGCCCTGGAGGGCGAGAGCGGCGAGGCCCGCGGCACCGTGCGCATCCTCCTCCAGGTGGAGGGCGACCGCGCCCGCCTCGCCGTGGAGGACGATGGCCCCGGCGTGGCGCCGGAGAACCGCGAGCGCCTCTTCGAGCCCGCCTTCACCACCAAGCGCAAGGGCTCGGGTCTGGGTCTCGCCATCGTGCGCCGCATCGCCCAGGATCACGGGGGCGAGGTGGGCTACGCACCCCTGACCCCGGGCAGCCGCTTCACGCTGGAGCTGCCGCGGCGGGCGGAGGACTGACCTCAAGTTAAGGGGTAGCTTCACAACGTTTCATATCCGGCAGGGATGCCCATGCACCCTGGGTTTGCGGCGATGGGCCATGGCCGCGAGCAGGAATTTCACATGGCATCACAGCCGCTGCGTGGTACCCCAGAAGGTCGCATTCATTCGCTCTGGAGACTTCCATGCAGATGGTTACTCGCCTGACGGCCTTGCTCTGTTTCGTGGGCCTGCCGGGCTTCGCACAGGATCGCCACCCCGACCACCACGAATTCGACGCGGCCCTGCACGTGCCGTTCAAGGGCGACACCGCCGCCCGGTCCGCGAGCCTGGATTTCCACTTCGAGGACGCACCCGAGGACACGCTGGCCATCTGGCGCCTGGAGTTGGTGGATGCCCGGGGCGCGGTGCTTCGCACCTTCGAAGGCGAAACGCCCCTGGCCCACGGGAAGGGGATCACCAAGGTGGCCATGGAGGGCCGTCTGGCCGATGGCCGCGTCCTGCCCCAGGGCTTCTACGGCCTGCGCCTGACCGCCGTGGCAGCCGCCGCCGAGGGCTACCTGCGCCGCTCGGGCTCCCAGTCCCAGCGCGTGAGCGAGTGGCTCTCCCAACCGGGGCTGGAGCGCCAGGAGCAGGAGGGGACTTTCTGCGTGGGGCCCGTGCCGAAGTTGAAGCTGCGCCCCTTCGAACCCCTGGCCGTAGGCGCGAAGGCCGCCCTGGGCAGCCGCACCGTGCTCGGCGCCAAGGGCGCCTACACGGCCCAGGCCATCGCCTCGGCCCCGGGCGGACTGCCCTACACCATCTACCTGGGAAACCTCCACAGCCAGACGAACCACAGCGATGGCGGCCAGGCCGTGGGCTCCTGCGCCGGGGCCGAAACCCCCCAGGGCGGCACCCAGGGCCCCTCCGAGGCCTACGAAATGGTGCGCGTGCAGGCCGGCGGTGATTTCCTCCTGGCCTCGGAGCACAACCACATGTTCGACGGTTCCACGGGCACCAACACGGCCCTGGATCCCGCGAACCCCAACTACGGCTCCCAGCTCTTCGCGCGGGGCCTGGGGTTGGCGGCGAGCTACCGCTCGGCCCACCCGGACTTCCTCGCCCTCTACGGCATGGAGTGGGGCGTCATCTCCAACGGCGGCCACCTCAACATCCTGAACCCCGATGGCCTGGCCACCTGGGAATCCAACGCCAGTAGCCAGCTCCTCGGCGACTTCTTCACGCCCAAGAGCGACTACCCCTCCCTGTACACCTTCATGCGGGGGCGCAACTGGATCGGCCAGTTCAACCACCCCCAGACGAGCCAGTTCGGCAACATGGTGTACACGGCGGATGGCGACGCAGTGATGGCGTTGTGCGAGGTGATGAACACCTCCGCCTTCAGCAAGAACATCACGGAGACGGAGACGAGCCGCAGCTTCTACGAAGGAGCCTTCAAGCGCCTCCTGGAGACGGGCTACCACGTGGCGCCGAGCACGGATCAGGACAACCACTGCGCCAACTGGGGCCTGAGCTACGGCAACCGCACCGGCGTGCTCATCCCCAACGGCACGCCCCTCACGGTGGAGGCCTTCCTGGAGGCGATCCGCGCCCGGCGCGTGTTCGCGACCATGGACAAGACGAGCCAGATCGTTCTCACGGCCAACGACGCCATCCAGGGGCAGCGCATCTCCAACGGCGGCGCCCTGAACCTGAAGGTGAACTACGCCTCCACCACGCCCGGCCGCGCCGCGAGCCAGATCCAGATCTGGGAAGGCGTGCCCGGCGTCATCGGTTCCTCGGCCCTGCTCAGCGATGGCGCGGACACCCTCGCCGTGAACCCCGCCCCCGGGCCCCACTTCTACTACGCGGTGATCACCCAGGACAACGGCGACAAGCTCTGGTCCGCGCCCATCTGGGTGGATCAGGCCGCCGGGGCCGTGAGCGCGAACATCACCCAGCCCTCGGCCAACCTCTCGGTGCCCACGGGCACCGCCGTGGATTTCCTGGGCGTGGCCACCACCAGCCACGCGGGCATCGCCAGCACCGCCTGGACCTTCGGCGATGGCGCCACCGCCTCGGGCCCTTCCGCCAGCTACACCTTCACCAACGCCGGCACCACCTCCATCACCCGCACGGTGACCTTCACCGCCACGGATGATCAAGGCGCCGTGGGCTCGGCCACGCGGTTGGTGACGGTGCTTCCGGTGGTCTCCACCAACACGCCGCCCACCCTCTCGGCGCTGCCCAACCAAAGCATCCCCCGCAATGGCGGGCTGGGGCCCTTGGCCTTCACGGCCGCCGACGCGGAGACGCCCGCGGGCCTGCTCACGGTGACGGCGCGCTCCTCGAACCAGGCCCTCATCCCCGATGCCAACCTCACCCTGGATGGCGCCGATGGGGCCTACACCCTGAGCCTCGTGCCCGCGCCGGATCAGGTGGGTTCCGCGGTGATCACCCTCACGGTCACGGATGGCGCCTCGGCATCCACCTCCCGCACCTTCACGGTCTCCGTGGGCGCCACGGGCCAGCCGCGCCTCATCATTTCCCAGTACTACGAGGGCCTCAGCAACAACAAGTGGCTGGAGGTGACCAACGTGGGCACGGGGGCCTACGATGCCACGCTGGCACCCCTCTACCTGGGCTCCTGGTTCAACCCCATCACCAACGGCACCACCTACGCGGTGACGCCCATCCCAGGGACCCTGGCCCCGGGGGCCTCCCTCGTCTTCAAGAACGGCAGCGCCGTGCTGCCCGCCGCGGCCAACGTCACGGGCACGCCGGTGGTGAACACCGCCGTCCTCAACTTCAACGGCGATGACATCACCTACATCACGCCCGTGAACGCCGCCAACGCCACCGCCTACGCGGCCCGCCTGGACGCCATCGGCGAGAACAGCGCCTTCTGGGCCACCAGCGTGAGCGGGGGCTACGGCAAGGACAGCTCCTTCATCCGCACCTTCCCGGTGAGCGCGCCCAACCCCACCTTCACCGTGGGCGAGTGGACGAAGGTGGTGCTGGCCTCCGTGGATGGCGCCGCCCCCGGCGTGTCCGAGCGCCTGGGTGAGCATGCCTTCAACCACGCCCCGAGCCTCTCGGACATCCCGAGCCAGGAGGGGATCGCCGGCAGCGCGCTGTCGGCCGTGCCCTTCACTGCCGCGGATGACCAGGGTGCCGCAGGGTTGGTCTACACCTTCAGCACTTCCAACCCCACCCTGTTGCCCCTGGCGGGCATCGCCCTGGGCGGCGCGGACGGCGAGCGGACCCTCACCCTCACGCCCGTGGAGGATCAGGTGGGCTCCGCCAGCATCACCGTGACGGCCACGGATGCGCTGGGGGCCAGCAGCAGCACCAGCTTCCTCCTCACGGTGAAGGCGCCCCCCGTGGCCATCACCGGGGTGACGGTGACGCCCGACGCGGTCACCCTGGCCCCGGGCCGCACCTTCGAATTCCAGGTGCAGGTGCAGGGCACCGGGAGCTACAGCTCCGTGGTCACCTGGTCCACGGATGGCGGCAGCATCGACGCCGCGGGCCGCTACCTGGCGCCCGCGCTGGAAGGCCAGTACCTCGTGACGGCCCGGAGCGTGCAGGATGCCACCCAGGCGGGCCTGGCCCGTGTGACCGTCTTCAACGCGCCCCCCACGGCCCAGGATCAGGCCCTGGAACTGGATGAGGACACGGCCCTGCCCATGGTCCTCACCGGCGTGGATCCCGAGGGCGCGCCCCTGACCTACGTCCTGGTCCAGGCCCCGCAGCACGGCACCCTGAGCGGCGTCGCGCCGAACCTGGTCTACACCCCGGCGGCGGATTTCAACGGCCTCGATGCCTTCACCTTCACGGTCAGGGATGGCGCGAAGACCTCGGCGCCCGCCACGGTGCGACTCACGGTCCGCCCCGTGAATGATCTGCCCGTGGCCTCGGCCCAGGCGCTGACGACCCCCGAGGATTCGCCCCTGGCCCTGACCCTCGCGGGGTCCGACGCCGATGGCGACGCGCTGTCCTTCGCGCTGGTGCAGGCGCCCACCCACGGCACGCTGAGCGGCTCCGCGCCGAACCTGGTCTACACCCCGGAAGCGAACTTCAGCGGCCACGATGCCTTTACCTTCGTGGTGAGCGATGGCGGTGGTTCCAGCGCGCCGGCCACGGTGGATCTGGACGTGACGCCCGTGAACGATCCCCCGTCGGCCCTCCCCATGGTGGTGACCACGATGGAGGATGCGCCCGTGGCCGTCACCCTGGGGGGCAGCGATGTGGAGGGGCAGCCGCTCACCTACACGGTGCTCGAGGCCCCCGCCCACGGCACGCTGAGCGGCACCGCGCCAAACCTCACCTACACCCCGGCGGCCAACTTCAGCGGCCACGACGCCTTCACCTTCAAGGTGAACGACGGCACCGCCGATTCCGCCCCCGCCACCGCGGGCCTGGTGGTGCAGGCCGTGAACGACGCGCCGGTGGCACTGCCCCAGGCCCTGGGCACCGGCGAGGATGCGCCGCTCTCCCTGCAGTTGGCGGGCAGTGATGTGGAAGGGGCTCCCCTGACCTTCCAGATCCTCCAGGCGCCCGCCCATGGCACCCTGAGCGGCACCGCGCCCGCCCTGGTCTACACGCCCGCCGCGAATTACAACGGCCCCGACAGCTTCACCTTCAAGGTGAATGACGGCCAGTTGGACAGCGCCCCGGCCACCGTGAGCCTGGCCGTGGCCTCCGTGAACGATGCCCCCGTGGCCCTGCCCCAGGATCTGACGGTGACGCGCCTGAGCCTGCTGCCCATCCACCTCACGGGCAGCGATGCGGAGGGCGACCACCTGCGGGTCACCCTGCTGAGCCGGCCCAAGCACGGCCTGCTCATCGGCGATAAGGGCACCTACTACTACCTGCCCTTCCCGGGCTACCTCGGCGAGGATGCCTTCGCCTTCAAGGTGAACGATGGCCGACTCGATTCCGCCCCGGCGGAGGTGAAGATCCACGTGGTGAAGGCCCACGGGCGCTTCTAGGCCCAGGCAGGTACGAGAAGGGCCTCCCTCGGGAGGCCCTTTCTTCGTTCAGCCGTCCACCCGGCCCCGCACCATCCTCAGCACCAGGCCTGGGATGGCCAGCACCAGGAAGACCGCCACGGTGGCGATCAGCAGGCGACCGAGCATCAGTAGCGAAGCACGCTGAAGACGGGCAGGCCCACCAGCTTGTCGCGGCCCGTGAGGCCGGCCAGCTCGATGAAGAGGGTGAGGCCCACGGCGCTGGCCCCGGAGCGCTCCACCAGCTTGCGGGCGGCGGCGGCGGTGCCGCCCGTGGCGAGCACGTCATCCACGATGAGCACGCGGTCGCCGGGCTTGAAGGCGTCCTTGTGGATCTCGAGGCTGTCGGTGCCGTACTCGAGGCCGTAGGCCTCCTGATAGGTGGCGCGGGGCAGTTTGCCGGGCTTGCGGGCGGGCACGAAGCCCAATCCCAGCCGCTGGGCCATGGCGGCGCCGAAGATGAAGCCACGGGACTCGATGCCCATCACGTGGGTGGCATGCAGGGGGCTGACGGGCCGGGTCATGGCCTCCACGGCCTGGTGGAAGGCGTGGGGATCCGAGAGCAGGGGCGTGATGTCGCGGAACAGGATCCCGGCCTTGGGAAAGTCGGGCACATCCTGGACGAAGTCAGTGAATAACATCCGTACCTCAGCGTTTAATCTCGAAGGGGCGAGGTAGGGATTCTGTCCCGGATGAGGGCACCCAGTCCAGCGTATCGACCGAGGAGGGCGGTGGTGCGGCCTCCAGGGCCCGCTTCAGGGCATCCATCCGATCCTCCGTACCTTCGGCCATGCCGAGCACGCTGCCATCCACGCCATTCTTCACATAGCCCGACAACCCGAGGGAATCGGCCTGGCTTTGGACGAAGTAGCGGAATCCGACGCCTTGGACGTGGCCCCGGATGGTGAAGCGGACGCGCATGCATCCCCCTGATGGTTGCTGTGGTTATCGGCAGCTTAACCCCAGGGGCCAAGTATCGGTGGCACAACGAGGAAGCAGCCCCCGGCCGGAAGGCGACGGGGGCTGCTGGGAGCTACGGCGAAGCGCGGGCGGGGCCTTAGGAGCGTGTCCAAGTAACCGAAGGGCCCCTGCTGGAACGCCAGCCGAGTGCCCCAAGGCAACCGAACGAAGGTGGTGCGGGTTCACCACTGAGTGAGGTTAACGCAGGGGCACGACGGCTGGCGCTCCAGCCCGAAGGGTTGAACCCAAAGGGGCTTGATCCAGCGTCGGCCTGCTTGAACGATGAACCCGCATCGCCCTGCGCAGCCCTCCTTGTCTGAAGCCCCTTCGGATTCAACAGGGTTCCCTCCGGTTACTTGGACACGCTCCTAGGGCTTCTCGAAGAGCTCGGGGACCTTGAGGTCATCGCAGTACTTCAGCTTGGGCAGCCACTCGGTGAATTCCTTGGTGGCGGCGGCCTCCTCCACGGGGTTGACCTTGCCATGGCCCTTCATGAAGCCGGGCATGATCTGGGTGCGGAAGTAGTAGGTCTTGCCCGCCTCGACGGTGACGGCCACTTCTTCCTTCTCCTCTTCGCCGCGCAGCTTGTGGGCGCCGGGGGTGGCCTTGAGGATGAAGTAGGAGCCATTGCCGATCTCGGCCACCTGCTTGCCATCCAGGAAGATGTCGTGGTGGAGGGCGGCGCCCATGAAGCGCTTCTCCCGGTAGACGTAGATGCGGCCGTAGGCCACGGCTTCGGCGGCCTTGGGGGCGGGCGCGGCGGCGGGCGCGGCGGCGGGCGCGGGAGCCGCGGCAGGGGCGGGGGCAGGGGTCGCCGCGGGCGTGGCCTCCTGGGCAGGGGCGGGCGCGGGGGCGGGCGCAGGCGCCACCGGGGTCGCGGGCACGGCCTCCTTCTTGGGCTCCTGGGCCAGGGCAAGGCCGGAGCAGAGGACAGCGGCAGAAGCGAACGCGAGGGAACGCTGAAGATTCCGGAAGGTCACGGGGACTCCGAGCAAGGCGGTGGGGGGAACCACCGAGGGGTGGGGGGAATCCCTCATTTCACGGTAATGACAGGACTGCGTCAATGCCCGTGAGGGGTGCATCCACGCTTTTCGAAGGGGGCCCCGGGTTCAGGCCTTGCCCGCATCCGTAGGCCGGGGCGCATGGTCCAGGTCGGGCCGATGCCAGGGGTCCACGTGGGCCATGAGGTTGAGCACGCGGTGCCGCTGCAGCACACGCAGCCGGGCCTCCACGGCGATGTCGTGGCCGACTTCTACGGTGACGGCAGCATCCACTTCCAGGTGGGCGTCGACCACGATGAGGTCGCCCATCTTGCGGGTGCGCACGTCGTGGACGCCGAGCACGCCGGGGGTCTCCAGGAGGGTGCGGCGGATGGCCTGCACCTCCGCCTCATCCACGGAGCGATCCATGAGGTCGTGCAGTGCGTCCCAGCTGAAGGTCCACCCCATCTTGCCGACCATGAGGCCCACCACGAGGGCCGCCAGGGGATCGAGGATCGGATAGCCCGCGAGGTTGCCGAGGATGCCCACGCCCACCACCAGGGAGGAGGCCGCGTCCGAGCGGGCGTGCCAAGCGTTGGCCACCAGCATGCTCGACTTCACCCGCTTGGCCACGGCGAGCATGTAGCGGAAGAGGAGTTCCTTGGCCAGGAGGGCGCCCCCGGCCACGTAGAGGGCGATGATGTGGACCCGCTGCACCGAGTGGGGCGCTTCCAGCTTCTGGATGGCAGACCACAGCATGCCCCCGCCCACGGCGAGGAGCAGGACGCCCAGGGCCAGAGAGGCCGCGGTCTCGAAGCGGTGGTGGCCGTAAGGGTGATCCGCGTCCGCATCCTTTTGGCTGTGATGGCTGGCGAACAGCACCACAAAATCGGCCACAAGGTCGGAGAGGGAGTGGAGGCCATCGGCGATGAGGCCCTGGGACTTGGCCAGGACGCCCGCCAGGATCTGGGCAATGGTCAGGAGGAGGTTCACCCCTACGCTCACCCAGGTGCTCCGGGACGCGGCGGCAGCGCGCTCCGCGGGGCTGTGGACGGGATCTTCGGGGTCGTCGGTGAGGTCGGTGAAGGTCATCGGATCGAGCGTCTCATGGCGGGGCGTGAGGGGAGGCACATTTGGGGAGCTAGGATCGTTGGGCCGGCGTGGCGTTGGAGGCTATCCACCCATCGGACGCTTGCGCGTCCTCCCAGCCGCTTTCGGCTCCTGGAGGTGGAGTCTTTCTATCGCTCCACTCCCCGGTAGATTCCGGTCATTTGGGCCCTCGCAGGATTGGGTTAGACCCACACGGGCGGGATTCGAACCGCGCCTGGCTTCGCCAGTCGCCGGTCCTGCTCCCGACAGCCCCCCGGGCTGTCTCCGCAGTCCCACTCGGAGGTTCAAATCCTCTCGCGCCGCCTTCTCATGCGACACGGAAAAGGGACCCGTGAGGGTCCCTTTCGTGGGGTGAGAAACATTGGTCGGCGCGAGAGGATTCGAACCTCCGACCCCTACCACCCCAAGGTAGTGCGCTACCAGGCTGCGCCACGCGCCGAAGCAATAACCTTATCGCGGGGAAGGGTCGAGGTCAAGGAAGGATGGGCGGGGAGGCGAGCCGGTCGCGGAGGCGCTTGAGGGCTTGGAGCACGGGTTTGAGGTCCTGGCTGGCGCGGATGACCCTGGGGATGCGTTCCTTGGTGCGGGCGGGGGCGAGGTCGGTCTCGTCGAGGCCGAGGTCCAGGGGGCGTTCGAGGCTGCCGGTTTGGAGGAGTTGGCGGCAGTCGGCGACGGTGAGACCTTCTCGCAGCCAGTCCCGGATCTTGGTGAGGGTTTCGAACTGGTCCAGGTGGTAGTAGCGGAGGTTGCCCTGGCTGCGGCGGGGCTTGATATCGGGGACGAGGGTCTCCCAATAGCGCAGTTCCTTGGGGGTGACGCCCAGGCGCTCCGCGCACTCGCCGATCTTGAACCAGCGCTTCTCCACTAGGGCTGCTCCCTCGGCTCGATGCCCAGTTGCTTGAGGCGCTTGTAGAGGTTGGAGCGGTCCATGCCCACGCGCTCGGCGACGCGGGTCATGTTGCCATTGCTGCGCTTGAGCTCCCGCTGGATGTACTGGGCCTCGAACCACTCCCGGGCCTCTTTCAAGCTGGCGAAGTCCGGGAAGGAGAAGGGATCCGTTTCGGGGATGTGGCGCACGGAAAGGGGCCCGAGGTCCCGGACGCTCAGGTCCGAGCCGCGGCCGAGGATGACGGCGCGCTCCATGAGGTTGCGCAGCTCGCGCACGTTGCCGGGCCAATCGTGGCGCAGCAGCGCGTCCACGGCATCGGGGCCCAGGCGCTTGGCGGGGCGACCGTACTGCTTGGCGATGCGCTCCACGAAGGCCACGGCGAGGGGCACGATGTCTTCAGGCCGCTCGCGCAGGGGCGGCACGCGCAAGGGGACGACGGCGAGGCGGAAGTAGAGGTCCTCGCGGAAGCGGCCGGCGCGGATCTCCTCTTCGAGGTTCTTGTTGGTGGCGGCGAGCACGCGGCAATCCACGGCCACGGCGCCCCCACCGCCCACGGGTTCCACACGGCCCTCCTGCAGGGCGCGCAGCACCTTGGCCTGGGTCTTGAGGGACATGTCGCCCACTTCATCGAGGAAGAGGGTGCCGCCGTGGGCCTCGCGGAACTTGCCCTTGGCGTCGCGCACGGCGCCAGTGAAGGCGCCCTTCACGTGGCCGAAGAGCTCGCTCTCGATGAGTTCCTCGGGGATGGCGGCGCAGTTGACTTCCACGAAGGGCGTGTCGGCGCGGTGGCTTTGGGCATGGATGAGGCGGGCGATCTCCTCCTTGCCGCTGCCGTTCTCGCCGCTGAGCAGCACGCGCCCATCCGTGGGGGCCACGAGCTTCACGTCCGCCAGCAGCCGCTTCATGGCGGGGCTTTCGGCGAGGAAGAAGCGGCCGGCGCTCACCTCCTCGTGGAGGCGCTGGTTCTCCTGCTCCAGGCGGCCCTGCTTCAGGGCATTGCGCAGCACGAGGAGCAGCCGGTCCAGATCGATGGGCTTTTCCAGAAAGTCGAAGGCCCCGAGCTTGGTGGCCTGCAGGGCCGTATCGATGTTGGCGTGGCCGCTGATCATCACCACGGGCAGATCGGGGTGGGTGGCCTTGGCCTGCTTCAGGGTCTCCAGGCCATCGAGGCCCGGGAGCCACACGTCCAGCAGCATGCCGTGCACGGCGTCGCCATCGGGCCCCTGCAACAGTTCCAGGGCCTGCTCGCCGCTCTCGGCCTTGAGCACGGCGTAGCCCTCGTCCTTCAGGGCCTCGCCCAGGGACTTCCGGATGCCCGGTTCGTCGTCTACCAGCAGGATCGTGAGAGGGGTGCCCATGGGAAAAGGATACCCCGTCGGTTCCCGGGAGACGTGCCGAGAAGGCTCTAGGCTCTAGGCTTTAGCTGATTCCGGCGATGCACGGGGCCGATCATGGGCGGATCGACGGCAAATCCATTCCCAGCAAGAGCCCAGAGCCGAGAGCCCTCCCCGAGGTCATCCAGCTCCCGATCCGCTCCTAGAGATCCTCGCTGGGAAGGGGGAGCACCAGCGTGAAGGCGCTCCCCTTGCCCAATTCGCTCTCCACTTCCAGGCGCCCGCCCTGGGCCTCCAGGAGGGACCGGACGATGGAGAGCCCCAGGCCCCAGCCCTGGACGGAATCCAGGGTGGAGGCCTGCTGGAAGGGTTGGAGGATGGCCTCCACGGATTCCGGGGGGATGCCCCGGCCCGTATCCCAGACCGTGAGTCGCCATTCCCGGCGCGGGGCGTCGACTCGGCAGCGCACCCCCACCCGGCCTCCGGGAGGGGTGAACTTGAGGCTGTTCTCGAAGAGGTTGAAGAGGGCCTGCTGCAGCGCGCCGGGATCCACCTGCAGGGGCTGGAAGGAACTGGTCTCGCTGGGCTCGAAGACCAAGGTGAGGTCCCGGGCCTCGGCCTTGATGCGGAGCACGCCCTCGAGACCGCCGAGCAACTCGCGGGGGGTGGTGTGCTCCAGCTGCAGGGATTCGAGCATGGCCTCGCTGCGCCGCTGGTTGAGGAGGCCCCGCAGGAGCCCCTCGATGCGGTGGCTCTCGTGGTCGAGGACGCCCAATGGACCTTCCAGTCCACTCTCGCCGGGCAGGCCATCACGCACCCGATCCACGGCGAGCATGATGCTCGTCAGCGGTGAACGCAGGTCGTGGGCCAGGGTATCCAGGAGGCGCATGCGGCTTTCCAGGGTGCGGCGGATCTGATCGTGGGCCTGCTCCAGGGCCCGGTTCTGGCGGGCGATGGCGAGGGTGCGATCCTCCACGGCCATCTCCAGGGCGTGGGCCTCCCGGGCCAGGGCGTTGTACCGCAGCACGAAGATGCCCACGAGGACGCCCAGGAGGGCCACCACGAGCAGGGCCCGGGCGATCCAGCGCTGATGCCAGGCGGGGGTGATTTTAAGTTTGATCGGTTCAGCGTCCACCCAGGTGAGGCCATCGAGGGAGGAGCGGGCCTGGAGTTCATAGGTGCCCGGAGAGAGCCCGCGGAACTGCAGGTGGCCGTCCGTGGGCAGTTCCTGGTACTTGGATTCCAGGCCCACGAGGCGGGCCTGGATCCGCGGTCGCAGCGGCAGTGCGCCATGGGGGACGTCCAGGGCCACTTCGAGGTAGGCGGCGCCTGGAGGCACGGTGATCTCGCCGGTGCCGGTGGCATAGCCCTCCGGCCAGGTGGCTTCCACCAGCTGGGGGGCGGGCAGCACATCCGCCGTGGTGGGGGAGTTCAGATCGAGGATGCTCACCCCGCTCACCATGCCGATCCACAGGCGGTTGCGCCGATCCAGGTAGGCGGCGGCGGAGTTGGTTTCGTTGGAGAGCAGGCCCACGGCCTCCGTGAGGTGGATGCGCTTGCCGTCGCGCAGGAGGGTGACGCCCCGCCCATGGCCGATGGCCACGCCTTCACTGCGCAGGTCGGTGATGAAGCTGATGGCGTCGTCGGGCAGACCCTCATGGAATCCGGCGGCCTTCCATTCGCCATCCTCCAGGACCCACAGACCTCGGGACGCTCCGGCCCAGAGGCGTCCGGAGGAATCCTTGGCGAGGGCGCTGATCACCTGTCCCGTAAGGGGGCTGGGGTTGTGGATGGGAATGAACTTGCCCCGCTCGAAGCGGGCGAGGCCCCGGGTGAGCCCTACCAGCAGCTCGCCGCCATTCGATAGCAGGCTGCCGATGGGGTTGGAACCGAGTTCGGGGGGCACGCGGTACTGCTGGATCATGGTTCCGTGGGCGTCCATCTCGAAGAGGCCGCGGTCGGAGCCGCCGAAGAGGTGCCCCTCGTGCCAGGTCAGAGAAGTGATGCCCGAGCGGCGCAGGGCCGGGTTGCTGTTGAGGGCCTGCACCCGCCCCTGGCGCCAGCGGGCGAGGCCCACGTCGGTGCCGATGAAGGCGCCTCCGGCGTGGTCGGTGGTCAGAGACCACGTGGAGGTGGCGGGCAGCCCCTCCTTCCTGGACCAATGGCCAACGACCCGATCTTCCCGTACTTCGTAAACCCCCTGGCTGCCCGCCAGCAACAGGTGGTCGGGGCCCAGCTCGAGGATGGACATGATGGCCCCGAGGGTGCTGCCGAAGCGCTTGATATCCACGGACAGGGCGCCCAGGTTCGGGCGTGAGAGGCCCACAAGGCCACTGCCATCCGTTCCCACCCAGATCACACCCCGGGGATCTTCGATGGCCAGGTTCACCTTGTCCCTGGGGAGCCCGATTCCGGGGCTGTACAGGCGGCCCTTGCCATTGGCTGCCTCGACCCACACGCCGTCATCCCCCAGGGAGAGGATGAGCTGGCCGGAGGGCCGGAAAGCGAGGTTGGTGAGCCGCACCTCCTTGGGCAACGCGGAGGGGAGGGGGATCTCAACCCAGGCGCCCCCTTCCCAGCGATGGATGGAATCCGCATAGAGGGCATTGATCCGCCCGCCGGGATCCTTGCGGAGGGACAGGATGTCCTCCACCTTGCGGCCCTTGGGGGGGCGGCACGTCTCCAGCTTCTGCCCATCCCAGAAGCCCAGGGTGGTGCGCCCCAGGAGCCAGAGCCGATCCCGCCCATCCAGGGCCACCGCGTAGATGGGCTGATCCTCCATGGGGGCGGGCAGGGGCACGCGGCTCAGGATGCCGGCCCGCACGACCCAGAGCCCCTTCACGGAGCCCACCGCCACGCCGCCGCCCGGGGCCGGGCCCAGATCGAAGCAACCGATGGGGCCCTGGCCCTCCTGGGTGGGGAAATTGCGCACGCGGTTGCCCCGGATGGCGCTGAGCCCCTCATCCCGGCTGGCCACGATCATGGTGCCGTCGGAGTCCTCCCAAATGGAGGAGACTTGGCGGGCCATGAGGCCCTGGGCGGCGCCGAAGGCCTGGAAACCGTTGGCGCCCAGGCGGGCCACGCCGCCGGCGTTGGTGCCCACCCAGAGGAAGCCCCGGTGGTCCAGCTGGATGGCCGAGACCTGGCTCTGGGGCAACCCTTCCCGCAGGCTGAGCTGATGGAAGGCGGGCGCGATCTGGGCCCGAAGGGGGTGCCCCGGCAGGAGGAGGCTCGCCAGCATCCAGACCCATATCCAGGCCTGGCACAGGCCGCGTGCGGGGAAGGGCTGGGTGGCGGGGGACCTCATCACTCGGTAAGGGCTCATCGGTTCTTCAGGTGGGCCCTGTAATCTGGTGGGGAAGGGGACCCATGCTCGTCGATGCCCACTGCCACCTTACCGGATCCTACGCGGAAGGCGTGGAGGCGGAGGTGCTGCTGGCCCGGGCCCGCGCGGAGGGCGTGGAGGGCTTCATCGCCGTGGGCACGGACCTGGAGGACAGCCGGGCCGTGCTGGCCCTGGCCCGGGCCACCCCGGGGGTCCAGGCCTCCCTGGGCGTGCATCCCCACGAGGCCAAGTCCTGGTCCGCCGAGGTGGAAGGGGAACTGGAGGCCCTGGCGACCGACGACTCCGTGCGCTTCGTGGGTGAGACGGGCCTGGACTTCCACTACGACCTCAGCCCCCGCCAGGAGCAGGAGACGGCCTTCCGGGCCCAGATCCGCCTGGCGAAGCGCCTGCGCAAACCCCTCATGATCCACACCCGCTCCGCTCCGGCGGAGACCCTGCGCGTGCTCCGGGAGGAGGGCGCCGTGGCGGGCATCATCCACTGTTTCAGCGAGGACCTGGCCTTCGCCAAGGGGGCCCTGGAGCTGGGATTCCACCTCAGCTTCTCGGGCATCCTCACCTTCAAGAAGGCCGAGGCCATTCGCGAAGTGGCGGCCTGGGCGCCCCTGGATCGCATCCTCGTGGAGACGGACGCACCCTTTCTGGCGCCCGTGCCCTACCGGGGCAAACCCAACGAGCCGGGATTCGTGCGCTTCACGGCCCAGGCTTTGGCGGAACTGAGGGGCATGGATCCCCGGCGGCTGGCGGAAGTCACCACCGCGAATTTGGAGGCGCTGTGCGGCTGGGCTCCCTGATCCTTCTCGCGCCCCTCCTGATGCCGGCCCTGAGGGCCGGGGCAGGAGATCTGCCCACTGGGACCCAGGCTCACCGTGCCCTCCCCTGGGAGCACGTGGCCCGCCTTCCCTGGCAGCCCCTGGATCGGGTGTCCAAGGCCGAGGTTCCCGAACTGAAGCCTTCCGAAGGTCCCTTGAAGGTGCACCTGCAGGCGGATGGCACCCTCTGGATCGTGGAGGGCAAGGGCCTGCGCCGCCTCCTCACGGGTCTGCCCGGCCGCCCGGCCAAGGTGTGGCGGGATGGGGGCATCCCACTGCCGGCACCCACCGGGGAGTGGACCTTTCCCGAGGATTCCCCCCTGAGCCTGGGGCTGGGGGGCCTGGCCTGGGAATCCGAGGACCTGAGGCCCAGCCTCCGGGGGCTCCTCTGGATCCTCGAGGATGGGGAAAACCACCTCACGGTGCTGCATCCCGCCACAGGGCGCCTGGCCTACCTGCCCCTTCCCCCGGGAGAAACCCACGACCTGACCTTCGGTCGGGACCGCCTCGTGGTGGCCACCGGGGGCCGTCCGCCCGCCTGGAGCCTGCCTTGGGTGGCCCTGCTGCCCACCTTCATCCACCTGGGCTCCCGGGAAAAGGCCCCACCCCGGGGCGGGGCGCTGACCCCCTTTTAGGGTTGGCACGGCCATGGCTTAAAGACCGGAACGGAATCATCTTCAAGGGAGCCTTCTTCACCCCGAAGGCACCCTCCCAGGGAGGAACCCATGCGCGACCACCTTCGAATTCCCCTCTTACTCGCCCTGTCACTGCCCGGGATGATCGGCTCGATGCCCTTGTCTGCGCAGGCGCGTCCCGAAGCCTCGGGCCAGGATCGGGATGAACCCCAGGACGAAGAGAACTATCAAGGCGAAGCCCCTGAGCGCTATGCCCGGGTGCGGGCCTTGGAAGGCGACGTGCGCATCCGCAAGGGTGAACTGGATGAAGAACTGAGTCGCGGCACGCCCATTGGCGAGGGCGACGTGGTGGAGAGCAAGGGCCGTGGCGTGGTGCAGCTGCTGGATGGCACCCGCATCGCTTTCGCGGGCGCCACCCGCTTCACCGTGGCCGCCCTCTTCAAGGATGCCAAGGGTGAGCGGCAGGTGCTGCTCCGCCTCGATTACGGCCGCCTTCGCGTCACCCTGGGCGGCGAGAGCGAGGCGAAGTTCCGCATCGACACCCCCAGTGGCCAGGTGACCTGCTTCGACAAGGGCAGCTTCTCCGTGGAGACGGAGCGCGATCACACCCTGCGCGTGAAGGTGCACGCGGGTCGTGTGACGGTTAAGAACGAACGCGACGAAGCCCGCATCAGCGGCGGCGAGCGCATCACCGTGTACGGCGCCCAGGATCGCCTGGATCGCGTTCGCGACTTCAACACCTACGAAGAGGACGAGTTCGACCGCTGGTCCGATCGCACGGGCACCGCCCGCCGCGGCCAGAGCTGGGAGCGCGTGCCCGCGGAGCTGCGGCACTACTCCGATGAGCTGGATGAGAACGGCGAGTGGGTGAACAGCCCCGAATACGGCTGGGTCTGGCGTCCCGCCGTCTCGGATCAGGAGTGGCGCCCTTACTGGCGCGGCCGTTGGGCTGCGTATCCCGGAGGCATGACCTGGGTGAGCGATGAGCCCTGGGGCTACATGACCTACCACCACGGCCGCTGGTCCTGGGGCGTGGGCCTGGGCTGGTACTGGATCCCCGGCGTGAACTACAGCCCCGCCTGGGTGGCCTGGCGCTATTACGATGGCAACTGCGGCTGGGCGCCCCTGAACTACTACAACGCCCCCTGCGACTGGGGCTATGGCGCCTGGCATGGTTACGGCGCCTGGAACGTGGTGAGCATCAACCACATCACCGTCTACAACGTGGGCGGCCACTGCTACCGGGATCGGCAGGCCATCGGCGCCTTCCGCCCCACGGGCACTTCGACTTGGACCGGCGGCCGATCCACGACGCCCCCCTGGACCCGCACGCCCCTCATGGCGCGGCCCACGGAAGTCCGCAGCGCCGCCACCTTCCAGCGCGTCTTCCAGCGGGACGAGAGCCGCTCGCGGCTGCAGGCCTACGATCAGCAGGCCCGCGCCACCACGGGCCGCAGCATCCTCCGGCGCGTGCCCTCCCCGGCCAATCCCGCTGGAAACGCGGGCGGCGTGACCCCCGGTCGCACCGGTCTCCCCACGGGCCCCGCGAACCGCGTGCCCTTCGAGGACCGCAGCCCGCAGCAGAGCACCGAGCGCACCCGGGGCTGGTTGAAGCCCGCGGACCGCGGCGTGGAACGCCCCGTGGATCGACCTCGGGACCTGGGCCCCGCCCGGGAGACCAGCCCCCGCCAGGATCGCCCGGTGGAACGCCCCGTGGATCGTCCCCGAGACCTGGGCCCCGGCCGGGAGACCAACCCCCGCCAGGACCGCCCGGTGGAGCGTCCCGTGGATCGTCCCCGGGACCTGGGCCCCGGTCGTGAGACCAACCCCCGCCAGGACCGCCCGGTGGAGCGTCCCGTGGATCGTCCCCGGG
>CAZTVL010000006.1:0-62957 GCA_964617215.1 uncultured Solibacteraceae bacterium
CCTCGATCCCGCGAGCCTGGACGAAGTGATCCGCGGCTGCGCCAACCAGGCGGGTGAGGACAACCGCAACGTAGCCCGCATGGCCCTGCTGCTGGCGGGCCTTCCCCCTTCCGTCCCCGGCGTCACCGTGAACCGCCTCTGCGCCTCGGGTCTCGAAGCCGTGGGCCAGGCCGCGCGCATGATCCGTTGCGGCGAGGCGGACCTCGTGCTCGCTGGCGGCGTGGAGAGCATGACCCGCGCCCCCTTGGTGATGGGCAAGTCCGCGAGCCCCTGGGGCCGCGAGCAGAAGCTCGAGGACACCACCATGGGCTGGCGCTTCATCAACCCGAAGCTGGAGGCCCTGCACGGCGTGGAGACCATGCCCCAGACCGCGGAGAACCTGGCCCGGGAGCGGGGCATCACCCGCGCGGACCAGGATGCCTTCGCCCTGCGCAGTCAGCAGCGCACGGCACGTGCCCAGGCGGAAGGCCGCTTCACGGAAGAACTCCTGCCTTTGGACCTAAAGGTGGGGCACGAGACCCGACGCGTCGAGGTGGACGAGCACCCCCGCGCGGACACCACGCTGGATCAACTCGCGAAATTGAAGCCCATCCTCGGCCCCGAAACCAGCATCACCGCCGGCAACGCTTCCGGCATCAACGATGGCGGGGCGGCGTTGCTGTTGGCATCTGAGGCCGCGATGCAGCGGCATGAACTCGTGCCCTTCGCCCGTGTCACGGGCATGGCCAGTGCCGGCGTCGCCCCCCGCACCATGGGCTCGGGCCCCGTACCTGCCATCAGGAAACTCCTGGCCCAGCAGGGAATGTCCTTGGGGGATTTCGACCTCCTCGAAATCAACGAGGCCTTCGCGGCCCAAGTGCTCGCCTGCACGCGGGAACTCGGCATGGCCGACGACGCCGATCACGTGAACCCCAATGGCGGCGCCCTCGCCCTGGGGCATCCCCTCGGGGCCAGCGGCGCACGACTGGCCATGACGGCGGCCTATGAGCTGCGTCGGCGCGGCGGGAATCGCGCCCTCGTGAGCCTTTGCGTCGGAGTCGGACAGGGGCTGGCGCTGAGTCTCGAGACCGTTTGATGGATGGATCCTCTGAATTTCAAGCCCGTCGCTTCAGCGCCACGACGCCACGACTGCCGAGGGGGGTGCACACATCTTGCGGCTTTTCGCGAGAGCCAGAACCCAATGCTCCCTTCTGCCCCGCTCATCGACCCTGCACCGCCTGTTCGCTTCCCGTGGCGCGGACTCGATCCCATCCCACCCCCCTGGTGCATTCCTCGGTGACCCCGTGACTTCGACCAAAACCAAGCTCGGCTTCTGGATGTGCACCGCCCTCGTGGTGGGCAACATGATCGGCTCGGGCACCTACCTGATGCCGGCGGCCCTGGCCCCCTACGGCGGTGTGAGCTTGCTGGGATGGGTCATCACAGGCACGGGCTCCATCCTTCTGGCGCTCGTCTTCGCCAAGCTGGGCCAGTGGATGGCCCGCAGCGGTGGCCCTCACGCCTTCACGCGTGCGGCGTTTGGCGACTTCGCGGGCTTCCTCGTGGCGTGGTCCTACTGGGTGGCCTGCTGGACGGGCAACGCCGCCATCGCCGTGGGCTTCGTGGGCGCCCTCGCCAAATTCTTCCCCGCCATCACGAAGTCCGCCCACCTGGGCGCAGGCCTCGCTGTGGCCTCCATCTGGGTGTGCACCCTCATCAGCATCCGGGGCCTGCGCACGGCGGGTATGGTGCAGCTCATCACCTCGGTGCTGAAGTACGTGCCCCTGGTGCTCGTGGGCATCTTCGGCATCGGGTATCTGAAACCCGCCGCCTTCCTGCCCTTCAATCCCACCGGGCAGCCGCTCATGGGTGCCATGTCCACGACCATGACCCTCACCCTCTGGGCATTCCTCGGCCTCGAATGCGCCACGGTGCCTGCCGGCGACGTGGAGGATCCTCACCGCACCGTGCCCCGCGCCACCATCTGGGGCACCGTGTTCACGGCCCTGGCCATGGTCATCGCCTGCTCCACGGTGATGGCCATCGTACCCCGGGCCCAGCTGGCCGAATCCACAGCTCCCTTCGCCGATGCGGCCACCCTGCTCTGGGGCCGCACCGCCGGCTACTTCATGGCCGGAGCCGCCACCATCGCCTGCTTCGGCGCCTTGAACGGATGGACCCTCGTGCAGGGCCAAGTGGCCCAGACCGCGGCCGACGACGGCCTCTTCCCCACCCAGCTCGCCGCCCTCAGCAAGCGGGGCAGCCCCGCCGTGGCCCTGGCCAGCACCTCCGTGCTCGTCTCCATCCTCGTCATCACCAACTACACCGGCAGCCTCGTCAGCGTCTTCACCTTCGTCATCCTTCTCAGCACCGCCGCCAACCTGGTGCCCTACCTCTTCTGCGCAGTGGCGGCCCTCCAGATGATGTCCAAACGCCTCCTCCCCGAGGGGGCCGAGATGCCCGGCCCGGGCTTCGTCGCCATCGCCCTCCTCGCCTTCGCCTACGCCCTCTGGGCCTTCGGCGGCAGCGGCAAGGAATCCGTCTACTGGGGTTCCATCCTCATGCTGGGCGGGTTGCCGCTGCATGTTTACATGAGCTGGAAGCAGCGAAAGGCCGAGGGCTGAGCCGAATCATCTGCACGTGACGAACTCTCCAACCAAAAACGGGCCCGTGAAGGCCCGTTTTGATCCCACGAAACTCGGGATATCTACGCCTGATTCTGGGCGTCCTGGTTGAGCTTGCTGTGCTTCGCGCTGTAGACGAAGTAGGCCACGAGGCCGATGCCCAGCCAGATCCAGAAGCGGATCCAGGTGTGCGTGGGGAGGCCATAGGCAAGGTAGATGCAGAAGATGATGCCCAAGGGGGCGGTGATCCAGACGAGGGGGGCCTTGAACTTGCGGGTGGCCTCGGGGCGGCGCACGCGGAGGATGAGGATGCCGGCGCAAACGAGGATGAAGGCGAAGAGGGTGCCGATGTTGGTGAGCTCGATGATCTCGTCGATGTTCATGAACCCCGCGGGCAGGATCACGATGAGGCCCGTGAGCAGCGTGGCGTTGAGGGGGGTGCGGAAACGCTCGCTCACCTTGCCGAACCAGGGGGGCAGGAGGCCATCGCGGCTCATCACCATGAAGATGCGGGGCTGGGCCATCTGGTAGACGAGGAGCGCGCTGCCCAGGGCCACCACGGCGCCGACGCTGACGATGGCGGACACCTTGTTCATGCCGATGGCCGTGAAGGCGTGGGCGATGGGATCGGCGATGCCCTTGTAGGCGTGGTAGGGCAGGATGCCCGAGACCACGGCGCAGACGCCCACGTAGATGATCGTGCAGATGATGAGGCTGCCGATGATGCCCCGGGGCATGTCGCGGCCCGGATCCTTGCATTCCTCCGCCGTGGTGCTCACGGCGTCGAACCCGATGAAGGCGAAGAAGATGATGGCCGCGCCAGCCTGCACCCCGTGCCAGCCGTTGGGCATGAAGGGATGGTAGTTGGCGGGCTTCACGTAGAAGGAACCCACGGCGATGACGAGGAGGAGCAGGATCACCTTGAGGGAGACCATGATGTTGTTGGCCTTCACGCTCTCCTTCACGCCCCACACGCAGAGTGCCGTGATGATGAAGGTGATGAGCATGGCGAGCAGGTTCACGCCCACGGGGAACTTGCCGAGCATGGGGGCCGTGCGGAGGATGTCCCAGTTGGCGAAGGTGGCGGCGCCATCCAGCAACCCGGACTTGCACTGGGCCAGGTAATCCAACTTGTCGGAGAAGTGCAGCGCCCCCTTGTGGGCGGCGGCGAAGGCCTCCGTGGGGAACATCATCGTGCGCGGATCCATGCTCAACCACCGCGGGATGTGGATGCCCACGCCCTGCAGGAGGTTGTCCATGTAACTGGCCCAGGAGATGGCCACGGCCACGTTGGACACGGCGTATTCGAGCAGGAGATCCCAGCCGATGATCCAGGCCATGAGTTCGCCCAGGGTTGCGTAGGTGTAGGTGTAGGCGCTGCCCGAGGCCGGGATCATGGACGCGAACTCGGCGTAGCACAGCGCCGTGAACCCGCAGGCCACCGCCACCAGGAGGAAGCTGAGGATCAGGGCCGGGCCGGCGGCGGGGCGGGTGACGCCGAAAGTGGAATCGAAGCCGCCCGCGAGGCCCGTTCCCAGGGCGGAGAGGATGCCGGCGCCGATGATGGCGCCCACGCCCAGCAGGGCCAGATCCCAGGATCCCAGCGTGCGCTTCAGGCCCCCGTGCTCGGGTTCCTCAGCGTTGGCGCGGATCTGCTCGATGGATTTCGTACGGAACAACTGATTGAACATTCGGAATTCCAAGCTGGGAGTGAGGAAATCAGTGTATCCAGCGGAGGCCCATAAGCCGAGCCTTCGGCCCCGGTTCCACCCCAGTCCGCCGCTTGCGTATCGCGAACTTCCTGAGGCTTCTACACTTCCTCCATGCAGCTCTGGAAGGACAAACGCCTGCGCCTGGCCCTCACGTCACTTGGTATCCAATACCTGGTGGCCCTGCTGGCCGTGGGCGCCTTCGCCGCGAACACGGGCAACAACCTGCTCTACCTCATCTTCGCCCTGATGCTGGGCCTCTTCCTCGTCTCAGGGGTCGTGAGTCGGCGGGCCCTGCAGGGGGTGAGCCTGCGCTCCATCGAGGAGGGCAACCTCTTCGCCCGGGTGCGCGGCGGCCTGCGGGTCCGCTTTGAAGATTCGAGCCCCCTCCTTCCCCGGGGCTTGGAGGTGCACCTGGAGTTGGAGGGGGGCGCCGTGGAGCCCAGCTTCTTGGCGGGAGCCCAGGGGGAGGCCGAGCCCGTGGTGGTGCTCCATGCCCGGGCCGAGCGCCGGGGCTGGACCCGCCTGAAGTCCCTGGAGCTGCGCACCCGCCACCCCTTCGGCTTCCTGGAGAAGGCTTGGCGGGCGGAACTGGACCGGCCCATCCTCGTGCTACCCCACCCCCGCACCCCGGGCGAATTGGCCTCCTCGGAGCCCGAGGAGGGCCGGGGCACCCTGCCCCAGGCCGGGGAGAGCAGCCCCGAGGGCGTGCGGCCCCTGCGCCAGGGGGATCCGCCGGCCCGGGTGAACTGGAAGCGCACGGCCCAGCGGAGCCTGCCCGGCGCCCTGCACCCCTGGGTGCGCACCTTCGAGGAGGAGCGGCCCAAGGGCCTCCACCTGGAACTGGACCTCCGGAACTGGACCCCGGGCCGCCCCTTCGAGCGCGAGCTGGAGCGCCTGTCCGGGGCCGTGCTCCAGGCCCGGTTGCAGCGTCGGGACGTGCAGCTGGTGGTACAGGGCCCCGAGGGCCTCCAGCGCCACCGGGAACCCACTCCCTGCTGGCGGGCCCTGGCTGTGGCCCAGGCCGCGGGACGGGAAGACCTGGCCTAACCTCCCCTCCCCCCCGAACCGATGCTAAGGATGACCATGACCGCCTTCGACACTCCCCACTCCCCCGCCTGGGAACCCCTCGTGGAGGCCGCCTGGGCCGCCCGGGCCCGGGCCCATGCACCCTATTCCCATTTCCAGGTGGGGGCGGCCCTGGCCTTTGGGGAGGGCGACATCGTGGGCGGCTGCAACGTGGAAAACGCCGCCTACCCCCTGTGCACCTGCGCCGAGCGGGTGGCCATGTGCACCGCCGTGGCCCAGGGGCACTCCGCGCCCCAGGCCCTGGTGGTGGTCACGGAAGCGGAACGGCTCACCCCACCCTGCGGGGCCTGCCGCCAGGTGCTCATCGAGTTCGCGGACCGGCTACCGATCCTGCTCACCAACGGCCGCCAGCGCGCCCTCCACCACCTCGAGGACCTCCTCCCGGAGGCGTTCACGCCACGGGACTTAGGGATAACCATGACTGTTCAATCCAAGGCCCCCTCCGTAGACTGAAGGGAAGACCTCTCACCCTAGCCGTGCAAAGGCGGTTTGATGGCCATCGACCGAGCCAAAATTTCCAAGAACGCCAACGCCTACCTCTCCTCCGGGAAGGTGGAGAAGGCCATCGAGGAGTTCCGCAAGCTCGTCGACGACAATCCGAAGGACTACAACACCCTCAACCAGATCGGCGATCTGTACATCCAGATCAACCGCACCGGCGAGGGCGTGGAGATCCACAAGCGGCTGGGCCTCGCCTACGAGCGGGATGGCTTCCACGCCCGCGCCGCCGCCATCATGCAGAAGGTCTGCCGCAACGCGCCCGATGACATCGATGCGGCGCAGCGTCTGGCCGAGCTCTACCGGCAGATGAACAAGACCGGCGACGCCGTGAAGGTGCACCTGCAGGTGGCGGAGCACTTCACTAAGAAGGGCCTCATCAAGCGGGCCCTGGAAGAGTTCACCAAGGTCGTGGACCTCGACCCCAAGAACCTGAAGATGAAAGTCAAGTTGGCGGACCTCTACAACAAAGAGGGCATGAAGGATCGCGCCGCCGGCATCTACCTCGAAGTCGCCGAAGCGCTGGCCCTGGAGCAGAAGCACCAGGAGGCCAACCAGATCCTGGAACGCGCCAAGACGATGATCACCACGCCCCAGGTGTATCTCACCCAGAGCCGGCTGTGCGTGATCCAGCAGGACTATGCCGGTGCCGCCAACCACCTGCGCGAAGGCCTCACCACCAACCCCCGCAGCATGGAGCTGCTGGAGGCCCTGGCCGAGATCGAGATCCGCGCGGGCAACGCCGACCGCGCCCTGGAGGCCCTCACCCAGGTGCCCCAGCTCCCCGAGAAGAGCCTGCACCTCTGCGAGAAGGCCCTGCGCCAGTTGGCGGGCAATGGCCGCGCCGACGAAGGCCTGCGCCTCTTCCAGCCCATCGCCCAGGAGCTGGCCCGCCGCGGCGCCGGCGATGCCGTGGCCCGCACCCTGAAGACGGGCCTCAACAACCAGTTCACGGTGGAATCCCTCATCCTCCTCGCCGAGATCGCCCACCAGAGCGGCAAGCGCGAGGAGCGCATCACCTACCTCCAGCACGCTCACGCCCATGCGGAGCAGGCCAAGGACGCCAACCTGGTGGCCCACGTGAAGGGCCTGCTGGCCGCCGCGGGCGGCGCCCCCGGCGCGGGCGCGCCCCTGCCCTCCCCCTCGGCCCCGCCCTCCATGCCCAGCCTGCCCTCGGGCATGTCCATGGATCAGACCCATGGCGGCCTCACGGAAGTGGACCCCCTCAAGCGCATCAAGGTGGAGCAGTTCTCCAAGGAAGCGGAGGCCCTGCTCCGCACGGGCAGCGGCGACCGCGCCATCGAGGCCTACAAGAAGGCTCTGGAGCTGGACCCCGCCAACGTGCAGCTCATCGATTCCATCGCCGACGTGCACCGCAAGAGCGGTTTCCTGGGCAAGGCCCAGATGCAGTACATGCAGAGCGGTGAGCAGCTCCTGAAGCTGGGCCGCAAGCGCGAGGCCCTGCAGGTGCTCGACAAGGCCGAAGGGCTCTTCCCCAACAGCACCCGCCTCATCCGGCGCATGAACAGCCTGCCCGACTACCAGCCGGGCCAACCCGCCGCGCCCATGGCCTCGAATTCCCAGGCCATCGCCCTGGGGCCGCCGCCCGAAGCCATCCCCATGGGTGCGCCTGCGCCCTCCCCGGTGCCGGAGCCCCTCTCCGATCTGGACGCCCTCATCGGCCTGGGTGATTCCGGCGATGGCTTGCCGATGCTCGATTTCCCCACCACGCCCGCGGCGCCGAAGGCCGAGGCTTACTCGCTGCCGCCGGACCTCAGCGGTGGCCTCACGGTGCCCGGCTTCGACACGACGCACTTCCCGGATTTCGGCGCGCCCACCGTGCCCCTGGAACCCATGGAGGAGCTGGACGCCCTCGCGGAACTGCCCGAAGCCCCCATCGCCCCTCCCGAGCTGGACTGGATGGATACCACGACCATCGTGGAACCCACCGCGCCGGCGGAGCTGCCTTCGCACCTCATCCCCATCTCCCAGCGCCCGGATTTCATGCTCCCCACCGAGCCGGAACCCGAGCTGCTGGACATGGGCGAGCTTCACTTCCCGGAACCCGAACTGGCCGCGCCCCCGGCGATGCCCGTCGCGTTGCCTCCCCCGGCGCCGCTGCCCCTGCCGCCCCTCGTGGCCGCTGCGGGCCCGGAGATCTCCGAGGAACTGGACAGCCTCCTCTCCGACATCGACTTCCAGCTGGATTACGGCAGCCCGGAAGAGGCCTCCCTCGAAATCAAACAGGCCCTCAACGACTTCCCGAATCACCCAGAACTCCTGGCCCGCCTGGAGAAGGCCGAAGGCGCCCTCCGCAAGCTGGGCCACGCCGACAAGGCCGCCAAGAAGGACGACGATTTCGAGAACTCCTTCTTCGACCTCACCGACGTGCTGGGCACCTCCCTCATGGATCAGGGCGAGGGCGAGGAAATGCACGACACCACCAACGTGGTGGAGAAGGTGCAGAGCGTCGAGGAGCTGTTCGACGCCTTCCGCAGCGGTGTGGAGCAGCAGGTCAACGCCGAGGACTACGACACGCACTACAACCTGGGCATCGCCTACAAGGAGATGATGCTCATCGACGCGGCCATCGAGGAGTTCAAGAAGGCCATGGGCGATCCCGAGCGCACGCTCGAGTGCTGCTCCATGCTCGCCATCTGCGAACAGGCCCGGGGCGACCTGGATGCCTCCATGACCTGGCTCCAGGAGGGCATCAATGCCCCCGGCTTCCCCCCGGAAGACAGCGTGGGCATCCGGTACGACCTCGCCGAGCTCTACCTGCAGCAGGGCCACACGGCCATGGCCCAGGACGAGTTCCGCCGGGTCTACGAGATGGATCCCGAGTATCGGGATGTGGCGGCGCGCATCGGGTAGGCCGGACGGTCAAAGGATCTTTGAACCGCGAATGGCGCGAATGAACGCGAATTTAAAAGACTGAGGCACTCGAAGGCCCGGCTTTGATTCGCGAACATTCGCGGGTTCCGGTTCGGCTTTAAGTACACGCCTTCGAGCCGTGGGCGCCCCAGGGCTGCAAAGCTTGTAACGCGGGCTGCACGGGTTTGCCGGCGCGTTGGAGGGCCGTGAGTTCCAATGCTTGGCCGTCGCCGCAGGCAAGGAAGGCACCGGCCTTGTCCCAGCGCAGGGTTCCCGGCGCGTCGGTGGTCGCCTGGAGGGGCCCCACCCCCAGCACCTTGAGCACCTGGCCGTCGAGGGTGATCTCCGCCGCGGGCCAGGGTTGGAGGGCCCGCACTTGTCGGTGAAGGGCCACGGCAGGTCGGCTCGGATCCAGGTGGGCCATGCCCTTGTCCAATTTGGGTGCGTAGGTGGTGGGCCCGGTCTGCTCCACCGCGGCCACGGTGCCCGCGAGCAGGCTGGGCAGGTGCTCCGCCAGCAGGGCCGCGGCATCCCGCGCCAGCAGGGCCAGCAGACCTTCCGTGTCATCGGAGTCGAGGATGGGCCGGCGGGATTGGGCCACCACGGCGCCTTCGTCCAAGCCGGGGCTCACCTTCATGAGGCTCACGCCCGTCTCCGCATCTCCTTCGAGGATGGCGAAGTTCACGGGCGAGGCACCCCGCCACCGCGGGAGCAGGCTGAAGTGCAGGTTCCAGGCGCCTAGGCTCAGGGAATCCAGCATCCACGTGGGCAGGATGTGGCCGTAGGCCACCACGATGGCGAGGTCCACGTGCAGGGAATCCCACAGCTCCCGGGTGCTGGGCTCCCGCCACTTCAGGGGCTGGTGCACGGGCAGGCCCAGGGCCTCGGCGGCCACCTTCACGGGGGGCGGCGTCAGCACCCGACCCCGGCCGGAGGGCCGATCCGGATTGCAGAACACGGCCTCCACCTTCACGGCCCGGGCCAGGGCTTCCAGCACGGGCACCGCCACGGCGGGGGTGCCGAGGAAGGCGACCCGGGGGCCGGTCATCAACCAGCTTTCTGGTTCTTGTTGTACTTCCGCTGGAGCACCTGCTTCTTCACGGGGCCGAAGTACTCCACGAAGAGCCGGCCGCGCAGGTGATCGATCTCATGGCAGAAGGCCCGGGCCAGCAGATCCTCGCCCACGAGCTCGTAAGTAGAGCCATCGGGGCGGCGGTTGCGGATGGTGACCTTCTGGGGCCGCTCCAGCACCTCGGTGATGCCGGGAATGGAGAGACAGCCCTCGGGGCCCTTCTGGAGGCCCTCTTCGGCGATGATTTCGGGGTTCAGGAGCAGGATCCGCTGGGAGGGATCCTCCCCGCAGGAGCAATCGATCACGGCCAGGTTCAGGTTGATGCCGATCTGGGGGGCCGCCAGACCCACGCCTTCCTCGGCGAGGGCGGTCTCGTACATATCTGCAACCAATTGTTCGAGTTCCGGGGTCCAGGGGCCCACGTCCTCGCTGTTCTTCTTCAACCGGGGATCCCCCCAGGTGATCACTTCGCGGACGGCCATGTCCATCCCTCCGATCCTCCAGTTTAAGCCAGGAGCGCCCTCGCGTAACGGGTTAAAGGCCCCCGGGAGGGTCCCCCCCGTGACGACATGACGCCTGGGAAGGGGATCCCTTGGTAACCTAGGGGATTCGACTGTGCCCCAGAGGATCTGATGCTTCGTAATTTCCGTTCTGTCTTCAAATCCAACCGTACCCCCATGGCCGCCGTCATGGGCGTGGTGCTCCTGGGCATGGTGGCCTACCTGGCCCCCTCCCAGGGGGGCACCACCCCCGATTCCGTGGTGGCCCGCGTCTATGGCCGGGAGATCCTCTTCCGGGAACTGAATGAGCTCACGGGCCGCTACGCCGAAATGATGCGCAAGCAGTTCGGTGGTCAGATGCCCGCCGAATCCCTCCACCAGTTCGCCCAGGGCCAGGCCCTGCAGGAGCTGGTGCGGGCCCGCCTCATGGATGAACTGGTCGACCGCCACGGCGTGACCTACACCGACGAAGAGATCCGCACCGCCCTGGAAAAGCGCCTCCGCATGCAGGGCCCCGAGCTCGCCGGCATGTTTGATGAGAAGGGCCACATCAAGCCCTACGTGGAACTGGAGAAGGCCTACCGCATCGAGCCCCTCAAGGCCTACCTCCGCCAGGAAGAGGCCAACGCGAAGAAGATGCTCCAGAGCGAGAAGCTGGCCCGCCGCGTGGCCCTCCAGGTGCCCGTGGATGAGACCTGGATGAACCAGGAGCACCGCATCCGCGAGGAGCGCGTGGCCTTCGAAGCCATCTCCCTGAAGCCCGAGCCCAGCCTCGTGCAGGATCCGGGGGATGCCCCCCTCGCCGCCTTCCTCAAGGCCTCCGGCGCCCGCTTCGAAGAGGGCCCCCGCCGGGTCCTGCAGGTGGCCACCGTGGACCGCGCCGCCCTGGGCGATCTGAAGGTGGACGATGCCGCCGTCAAGCAAGCCTATGAACAGAAGCGCGCCACCTTCGCCCAGCCGGCCCAGGTGAAGGCTCGCCACATCCTCTTCCAGGCGGGCAATGAAGCCGCCCTGGCCGAGGCCATGAAGAAGGCCGTGGCCCTCCGCGCCAAGCTCGTGAAGGGCGCCGATTTCGCCAAGGCCGCCGAAGAGGAGAGCCAGGATCCCAGCGCCAAGGGCAACGGCGGCGACCTGGGCTGGTTCGCCAAGGACCGCATGGTGCCTGAGTTCAGCGCCGCCGCCTTCGCCATGAAGGAAGGCGAGATCAGCCAACCCGTGACGACCAAGTTCGGCGTGCACCTCATCAAGGTCGAAGGCCACAAGGCCGAGCAGGTGGTGCCCTTCGAGCAGGTGAAGGATCAGCTTCGCGCCGAGCTGGAGCAGGCCCGCGTGGAGACCAAGGCCAAGGATCGCCTGGAGGCCCTGCGCAAGCGGGCCGGCAACGGCGACCTCACCAGCGCCGCCAAAGCCCTGGGCATCAAGCTCGAGGTGCTGTCCCCCTTCAGCCAGTCCGACACCACCGTGCCCGGCCTCTCCGCCGGCAACCCGCTCATCGGCCAGGCCTTCAGCCTGAAGGTGGGTGAAGTGGGCAAGCCCGTGAACACCGGCACCGCCTGGGCCGTGGCCCGCGTGCAGCAGGAGCTGCCCGTGGCCGTGCCCCCCCTCAAGGACATCCGCACCAAGGTGCTGGAAGCCTGGAAGCTCGAAGAGGCCCGCAAGGTGCTCATGGCCAAGGTGCAGGCGCAGCTCAAGGGCGGCGACCTCAAGGCCCTGGGTGAAGTGAAGGCCGAGGACAACATCACCGCCAAGGGCTATGCGGCGGCCACCTCCCCCGCCATCCGCCAGGCCCTGCTCGCCACCGCCGAGGGCCAGCTCACGCCCGCCCTCTGGACCCCCGAGGGTCAGCTCTGGGTGGCCAAGATCACCAAGCGCATCCCCGCCCCCGCCCTGGACTTCGACGGCCGCCGCAAGCTCATCGCCGAGATCCAGGATCAGGAGGCCAACCGCCGCCTGGAAGCCGAGCTCCGCAACCTGGATGCCGAAGGCCGCCTCCACGCCGGTTTCAGTTCCCTCTGGGGCCGCCTGCGCGGCATCTACCTCAACGAGGACATCAAGAAGGCCGCTGGGAGCGCCGCTTCGGACGAGTAACGTCCGGAAGGCTCGCACACAAGAAGGCCCCGCAAATGCGGGGCCTTCTTGTGTGCGGAAGCAGCCCTTAGCGGATGACCTCGAGCCCACCCATGAAGGGGCGCAGCACCTTGGGCACGATCACGCTGCCATCGGCCTGCTGGTAGTTCTCCAGGATGGCCACCCAGGTGCGACCCACGGCGAGGCCGCTGCCGTTGAGGGTGTGAAGGAACTGGACCTTGGCCTTGGCTTCAGCCCGGAATTTGAGATTGGCGCGCCGGGCCTGAAAATCGCCGAACCAACTGCAGGAACTGATCTCACGGTAGGTGGCCTGCGAGGGCAGCCACACTTCGAGGTCGTAGGTCTTCTGGCTGCTGAAGCCCATGTCCCCCGTGCAGAGCAGCACGCGGCGGTAGGGCAGTTCCAGGGCCTCCAGGATGGCCTCGGCATCACCCGTGAGGCGTTCCAATTCGGCCTCGGCGGCGTCGGGCGTCGAGAAGGTCACGAGCTCCACCTTGTGGAACTGGTGCTGACGGATGATGCCGCGGGTGTCTCGACCGTAGCTGCCGGCCTCGCTGCGGAAGCAGGGCGTGAAGGCACAGTGGCGCAGGGGCAGCGCGGCGCCCTCCATGATCTCGTCGCGGTAGAGGTTCGTGACGGGCACCTCCGCCGTGGGAATGAGGTAGAGCTTCGAATCGCCGTGGGGCACGTGGAAAAGGTCCTGCTCGAACTTGGGCAGCTGGCCCGTGCCGTACATGCTCTCGGCATTCACGAGGTAGGGCGTGATCACTTCCGAGTAGCCCGCCGCCGACTGGCGCTCGAGCATGAAGGTGATGAGGGCCCGCTCCAGCTTCGCGCCGGCGCCCTTGAGCACGGAGAAGCGCGCGCCCGCGAGCTTGGAAGCGCGATCGAGGTCGAGGATGCCAAGGGTGGTGCCCAGGTCCACGTGGTCCTTGGGCTTCTCAATGACGGGGAGCGTGCCCCAGCGCTTGATCTCCACGTTGGCGTGTTCATCGCGGCCACTGGGGACGGAGGCGTGGGGCGCGTTGGGTACGGCGGCCAGGAAGGTCTGGAAGGCGGCTTCGGCTTCTTTCTCCGCCGCCTCCAGGGCCTTCATCTGCTCGCCCACCTTGCGCTGGGCCTCGATGAGGTGGCTGGCGTCCTGCTTCGCGCGCTTGAGCTGGGCCACTTCATCGGACACGCGGTTGCGCTCGGCCTTGAGGGCCTCCGATTCCTGGATCACCTGGCGACGCGCCGACTCCAGGCGCTGGTAACCCTCCCGGTCGAAGGCATAGCCCCGCTCCGCGAGGCGGGCCACCACGGCGTCGAGATCGTTGCGCAGGCGTTGAAGGTCGAGCATGAAGGTTCCAGTTCCATGAGGGCGCAGCGCGCCTGAATGGGACAGCGCTCCGGTGGATCGCTGGATAACTGGAACAGTTTAGCGGCTTCAGCCTCAGGCTAGCTGTGGGGCCAGATTCCGGCGGGCGTGGGCTCTCCGGCCCAGGCGGAACCGAAGGCCTCCCGAACCTCCGCAGTGCCTTTCCCTGCACCCAGGAGCAGGCCCAGCTTGGCCAGGACGGCCCAACGGGTGTGGAGCCCGGCGCTGATGGCCCCGAAGCCCTCCAGTTGCCGACCCAGCTCGTAGGCGGCGAGATCCACGCGCCCCTCGCGGCACTGCGTCGTGATGACCACGGGCAGGGCGCGGGCGGCGGCATCCGTCAGGAAGGCCCGCAGGTCGGGCCGTTCCATGGGCAGGTTGCCCGCGCCATAGGCGTGGATCAGGACGGCCTTCACGCCTTCGGGGGCCGGGCGCCAGGCCATGCCGGGGTGGGGCGTAACCACGTGGATGTCCAGTTCCAGGGCCGCTCCCAAGCCCGGCGGCACTTGGCGGACGAAGCGCCCCGCCTCCGGGTGCAGCTCGATGTCCGCGCCGATCTCCGCCAGGGGGGCGAGGTTGGGGCTTTCGAAGGCCTGGTAGTGGTGCACGCTCACCTTCTCGGCGGCCACGCCGCGCAGCCAGGCGGTGCCGAAGCAGATGCCCACTTCAGCCACGCCCCGGGTGGCGAGGTCCACGGCGTTCACGAGGTTGCCCCGGGCATCGCTGCGCACGAAGGCGAGGGGGCGTTGGCTGCCCGTGAGCACCACGGGCTTGCCCAGATCCGCGAGCAGGAATCCGAGCACCGAGGCCGTGAAGGCGAGGGTGTCCGTACCGTGGACGATGACCACGCCTTCACAACCCGCGCTGCGCTGCCGCACCAGGCGCGCCAGCTCCAGGATGTCCGCGGGTTCCGCCGTGGCGCTGTCCTGGTTGTAGGGAACTTCGAGGTCGAAGTTCGCGAGGTCCCGCAGTTCCGGCACCCGCTCCAACAGCCCCTCCAGGAAGGGCCCCGGGGCCAGGCCCACCGGGGAGCCCTGCGGAGTCATGCCCAGCGTGCCGCCGGTGTGGACGAGGAGGATGGAAGGCTTGCCCATGTCCCCAAGGTACCGAAAGACCCCCGGATGGGGGTCTCGGCTTTTCGCTTCGATAAGGCTGGGAGCGCCTCCGAGCAAACCTTAGGAGTGGAGGACGGCCTTTACCTCATCGAAGCCGAGATCCGAGATGCAGCTCACCACCACGGCGCACTGGCCGGGCTGGCTCGAGGGCAGGACGATCTCGCCAACGTAGCGGCCCTCGTCGTCGGTCTTGCCATTGGCGAGGCCCACGGCCTTCTTGAGGCTGGAGACGAGCTTCACGGTGACTTCGGCGCCGGGAACGGCCTTCTGACTGCCGCAGAGGCGGGCGCGGATCTGGAACCGGAACACCTCGCCAAAGGTGGGCCGCAGGGGCTGATCCAGTACCAATTCCAGCGTGTCCACCTCGCCCTCCTGCTGGAGGTACTCGAGGATGGCCTGATCCAAGGGGCGCCCCCCGAAGGCCTGCTGCTCCAGCAGATCCGGCGGCGTGGGATCGTACTTGCCGTTCTTGATGTCCTTGATGATCGCCTTGTGCTGCTCATCCATGCGGGTCTGGAGGACTTCCTCCTTCAGGCCGCTGGCGATCATGTCCTCGTAGGAACTGCGAAAGCTATCCAGGATCTCGCCGCCCACGTAAATGAGCGTTTCCACCTTGGGGTTGCCGATGCCCTTGTCCTCCGTCTGAACGTGGAAGACGCGGTTGCCGTGGCGGACATCGGTGTTATAGCCAGTGATCATGGTTCCTGCAGGCGGAAGGGGGTGGGAGCAAGCATCTAAGAATGCAGCTTCCTTGCCAGATCGGGGATCACTTCCCAGGCCACTTCCTTCAGGGCCTTCTCGCTGAGGCTGCCCGCGATGGCTTTGGAGAGGGCTTCCACCAGGGCGGGGTTGGCCAGGATGGCGCGCACGAGGGCTTCGGGATCGCTGGCGGGCAAAGCCACGGAAGCCGCTGGCGCAGCAGCCAGGGGCGCGGCGATGGGGACCTCGGGAGCCGAGGCCACCGGAACGAAGGGTTCAAGCGCGGCCACGGGCGCATCAAAGGCTTCGAAGGCCGCCGCCACCGGGACGATTTCGGGCTCGGCTTCCGGCTCCACCGCGCCGCCGAGCTGAACCGGCTCAGGCTCGGGCTCGAAGGCCATGGAGTGGAAGGGATCCACGCGCGCCTCGGGCAGCACGGGCAGTTCTTCATCTAGGAAGCCGCCCAACTCTTCGGCACCCAGGGTGTCGAGGTCGGGAAGGGCCGGAGATTCGATGGTCGGGAGGCCTTCGGGCACCACCGGGGAGAGGGGCTCCTCCGCGGCCAAGTCCAAGTCCAGATCCAGCTCGTGATCCACTTCGGGGACCAGCTCCACGGCGGAAGGCTCAGGCAGCACGGGCTCCGCCACGGGGGCCACGAAGGAGGCGGGAGCGGGCGCGGGCGCCAGATCCTGCAGGCCCTCCAGGTCCAACTCCTCCAGCTCGAGGTCCGGCAGACCGGCCTCCATCACGGGCGCGAGGGCCGCCACGGGGGCGGGAGCGGCAGGAGTCTCCGGCTCCATCCAAAGATCCTCGGGACCGAGAATCAGCAGATCCTCATCGGGCAACTGGATGGTGGGCCGGAACTCAGGGAACTCGTCCACGGCCAGGGCGAGGTCGTCCTTGGTCATGGGGCGGGTGGCGGTGGGCCCCAGATCCAGCGGCGTCACGGGGCCGGCGGCGGGCGCCACGGGAGTGGCGAGGAGCGCGTTCACGCGATCGCCCAGTTCCCGCAGCTCGATGGGCTTCTTCAGGAACCCCTGGATGGGGGCGTTCTGGATCTTCACGGGATCCACGGGATCGAGCACCCCCGCCATCATGGCGATGGGCATGCGGGCCGTGGCTTCCATGGAACGCAGGCGCTCGAGGAGGGTCCAGCCGTCCATGCCGGGCATGGCCGTGTCGATCATGGCGACGTCAAAGCGCTCGCCGTTCTGGAACCGTTCCAACGCCTCGGCAGCGGAATCCACGCACACGAGCTCGATCGCCGTGGGCGCGAGCAGGGACTCGGCAATCCGATGGATGCTTGGATTGTCGTCCACCAAAAGCAGTCGCGGCATTGGGACCTCTAGGTTCGAGGAAGGTTGGGGTAAAGCTAACAGATTCCCATCGGCGCGCCTAACGCCAGCGTTTGGAACGGCATTATGGGTCGGCTCAGGGCTTGGTCAATTTCCGGACCGCACGCAACCGCGAGGTATCCGGCAACCGGGTGAGAATCACCCGATCACCCACCCACACCCAGGCCGCGCCCTGCAGCTCCCGAAGGGCCACCTCGGGGCCGCCGGGCAGCCACCCGCGCACGCTGGCCCGCAGGCGGGAGGCGGTGATCCAGTCGGGCCGGAAAGCCTTGGCCACCGCGGCGCGATTCAGTTCGGGGCCCAGGTCCGCAGGCAGCTTCCCCCACCGCAGATCCCAAGCCGTGAAGCCGCCTTCCCCCGTCCAGATCCAGGCGGGATCCGGCGCGGGCCAGGGCTCCGCTTTCCGGGGCGTGGGTTCGAACGCGGCGCGATCCGGGGGGCTCCAGAGGCGGGCGGCCTCTTCGCCGTCGGCCTTCACCAGCCCCAGGCCCCTCGGGGGCTGGGGGAAAAGGCTCCCCTGCCCTTCTGCGGCACGTCGCCAGACGCCCTCCGTCAGGTGCCAGGCCATCCATCGACCCTCGCCCCCCACCCAGAGGCGGTCCCGCCGGGGAAAGGCCAGGCGGGAACCTGGAGCCCAGGGCACCACCACCCGGGGACCCGGGAGGTCCCGGCCATCGTCGCTGAGGGCTTCCACCGCCTTCGGCCAGCCGGCGGGGGCAGCGGGCAGATCCGCCTCGTCCCAAGGCGCGAGCGTGGCGGTCGGGGCCTCGCCATCCAGGGGCAGCACCGTGAGCAGGAGCCGCAGGGGACCGCGATCCTTGTCCTTGTGGGGCTCGAAGGCCCCCAAGAGCACGCCGGAGCCATCCCAGGCGAAGCGGGACCAGGGGCCGCTGGCCGTGGACCACAGCACGCGCCCTTCGGGGATCTCCATGAGCCGCGTTTCGAAGCGCTGGGCCGCCAGGCGCAGGGTGACGAGCAGGCGGTTGCCCCGCAGGCGGGCCGAGGTGAGGGGCGCGTCGAAGGCATAGCGCCGCCATTCCTGGTTCCTCCAGAGGCGCACTTCGCTGGTGCCCTGGGGGCCGTTGAGGGCGAGGCCCTGATCCTCCAGGTAGGGCGAGGCCGGTTCCCAGGGCAGGCCGAAGCCTCCCGCAAAGGGCCAGGGCTCCCACTGATCCGGATCCTGGGCCCCGGAAAAGCGGGGCGACCACCCGTCCAGCAGGCGCAGTTCCGTTTCCGGTTCATAGGCAGTGAGCCCCACCGCCTCCACTGCCACGGGACCCGTGGCGCCGCCCTCGGTGGGCTTGGGCACGCGCACGATCATCACCAGCGCCAGCATGGCGGCGATGAACAGGGTCGCGATGAGGTAGCGTTGGGGGAGCAAGGGGTTCCTTCCCCTGAATGAGACACCGCCCATGAAGCATCGTCAAAGCCTGGAAACGGAATTGAAGCTGCGGATCCCCTCCGTGGCGGCCCTGGAGCCGCTGCTGGCCTCGCTGGGATTCAGCCTGGTGCAAGCCGATGCGGAGGAAACGAGCCTGCTGTGGGACCGGAACGAGGAGCTGCGCGCCCGGAACTCCGCCCTGCGCCTGCGTCGATACGCGGGCAAGGCCACGCTCACTTTCAAGGGCCCTCGGGTGCCCGACCCCCAGTTCAAGATCCGCCCCGAACACGAAACGGAGGTGGCCGACGCCGAAGCCACCGAAGCCCTCCTGCGGGGCCTCGGGTACGTCCCCGTCATGCGCATGGTGAAGCACCGGGCCCTCTGGGCCCGTGAGGAGCTAGTGGCCTGCCTGGATCGCACCCCCTTCGGCGACTTCCTGGAGCTGGAGGGGGACCCCAACGCCATCAAACTGGCCCTGCAGGGCCTCTGCCTGGATGCCTCCCGCATCGAACCCCGGAGCTACCCGACGCTATTCCGCGAAGCCGGACTCGGCGCCGTTACAGAGCCGTAGCCAAAAAGCTCCATCGCCTTCAGCGCGCGTTCATACCCGCGCGAAAGGATGGGAACACACCGAGGAGGTGCTCCCATGACCATCGAAACGGTCCCCCAGAATCCCGAAGGCTCTCGCTACCAGATCCGCGCCCTCACGAGCGCCGACTACGCCCACCTGCGCCGCCTCGAGGCAGAGATCTGGGGCGCCGACGCCACCGGCCAGCTCTGCCCCTACTACCTCCGCCTCTGCACCGAGATGTACCCCGAGTGGTGCTTCCTCGCGCTGGACACCCAGGCCGAGGGCGGCGAGCGCCCCGTGGGTTACGTGCTGAACTTCGCCAACGGAAAAGTGGCCTACTGCGCGACGCTCGCCGTGCACCCGGACTACCAGAAGACCCGCGTGAACTACCTCCTCATCCGCGCCATGGTGAAGAAGCTCATCGACGCGGACATGGACCAGTGCCGCTTCCTCGTGGAACCCGGCAACGACGACGCCCGCAGCGTCCACGCCGCCCTGGGCGCCCGCGTGGTGGCCGAGGTCCAGGACTTTTACCAGGAAGGCGACACGCGCCTCTGGTCCGTCATCGACAAGGCGGACCTCGACAAGGTGCGAGCCCGTTACACCCGCCTCAAGCTGGTCGGTTAATGTCGGCGGTCGCCATGGGCTGGGCGGGCATCGTCGGCCACACCTCGCTGCTGCTCCCGCCCCTGGCCTTCGGCCGCGATCCCGTGCGGTCGCTGCACGGCTGGGCCCGCCGCATTCAACCCGTGCTGGGGCTCGACGTGACGGTGACGGGGGAGCTGGACCTTCACGCGCCCCTCTGGGTCGCCAACCACCTCTCCTGGGTGGATCCCGTGATCCTCATGGGCCTGCGCCCCATGGGCACCGTGGCCAAGGGGGACCTCGCCCGCTACCCCCTCATCGGCCGCTGGGCCCGCAAAGCGGGCCTGCGCTTTGTCGAGCGTCACGACCCCAACAGCCGCGCCGCCGCCCTGGCGGCCTTCGCCCAGGATCTGAGATGCGGACGCCCCATGCTCCTCTTCCCCGAAGGCACCACCACCCGCGGCGATCAGTTGGCGCCCTTGAACCCCGGCGGCCTGAAAGCCGCCTGGGCGTTGGGCCTGCGGGTGCAACCCCTGCGCCTCTCCAGCCCCGCTTCCCACTATCCCTGGACCGGCGACGAGACCCTGCTTCCCCACCTCCGCACCCTGCTCACCACCCGCACCCCCGTGTCCGTCGAGGCACGGCCCTCCCTGGCCCCGGCCGACTTCTCCACGCCTGAAGCCTGGCTTCACGCCTTCTCGGAAGCCCTTGGAGCGTCTCCAAGCAATCAGTGGGAGCCGCGTTGAACCCAAAGGGGCTTCAGCCAAGGAGAGCCGTGCAGGGCGATGCGGGTTCATCGCACAAGCGGCTCGACATCGGATCAAGCCCCTTTGGGTTCAACCCTCAGGGCTGGGCTGCCAGCCGTCGGGCCACTGCGTTGACCTCACTCCGTGGTGAACCCACACCACCTTCGCTCGGTCGCCTTGCGCCCCTCGGCTGGCAGCCCAGCGCGGCCCCACTGATTACTTGGAGACGCTCCTAGTCATGAATTCGGATCACCTGCTGGAAGGCCTGCGCACGGGCCTCGTGTCTTTCCTGGGGCTGCCGCTCGCGCTGGAGCCCCGCCCCGTCCCCGGCGTGGTGCTGGGCGCTCCCTATGATGGCGGCGTGCTCAACCGCGCCGGTGCCCGCCTGGGCCCCTGGGCCCTGCGTCAGGCCACCATGGGCCTCGGCCGCATGCCCATGCCCCAACGCCTGCAGGGCGGCGAAGAGCACCAGGAACCGTTGGGCGTCGCCGCCGTGGATTGGGTGGATGGGGGCAACATTCCCACGCGCCCCTTCAACATGGCCGAAGCCCTCGGCGCGGTGGAGGGCCTCACCTCCGCCTGGATCGCCACCGGCGCCCGCACCCTCATGCTGGGCGGCGATCACCTGCTGACCCTGGGCGCCCTCCGCGCCCACGCCCGCACCCACGGCCCTCTAGGTTTGCTGCACCTCGACGCCCATCCCGATGCGGGTCATGGCGAGCTCTGGGGTACCGATCATCACCACGGCACCTGGCTGCGGGATGCGTTGGAAGAGGGCCTCGTGGATCCCAAACGCACCGTGCAGGTGGGCCTGCGGGCCCCGCGCTTCGACTCCGACGAGCTGGCCTTCCTCGCGGATCGCGGCGTGCGCATGTGGACCCCGGGCGACCTTCTGGATGCTCGCCTGACGACCCAGCTCCTAGGTGACATCGCCCGGGTAGGCCAGGGCCCCGCCTACGTGAGCGTGGACCTCGACGTGCTCGATCCCGTCCACGCCCCCGCCGTGGCCGAACCCGTGCCCGGCGGCCTCAGCGTGCGGGAGGCCATCGCCCTGCTGCGCCCCATCCACCGCTGGGAGCGCCCCTGGGTGGGCGCAGACGTGATGGAGCTGGCCCCCACGCTGCCCGGCGCCGACGAGAGCGCCCAGGCGGCGGCGCATCTGGCGCTGCACCTGCTGGGGTAGTTACAAAACGAATTCACCACCAAGACACCAAGACACCAAGACACCAAGAAAACGAAAAGCCGATGAGTGCCTCCCTGCCTCACTTCATCCTTTTTAGCTTTTCTTGGTGTCTTGGTGTCTTGGTGGTTCTCCCTTCTCTCCCCTTGCCCACGACCGTTCCCGCAGCTTTCCCGAACCTTCACGCGGCCTTCACGTCCGAAGCCCACCCTGGGTTCAGGAGATCCCCATGCAAAGCCACCTCTTCTACATGTTCAAGCGCTTCAACCCCGGCATCGTGAGCTGGGATGACATCGTCGTGGGCTACGACTTCAGCTTCCTCGAGCCGCCGGAGATCCAGGCCTGGATCTTGGAAATGGGGTTCGAAGGCGAAGCCATCACCGCGCTGCTCGAACTGGAAGGCCCCCGCCTGCTCGATTTCGAAGCCCACCTCTGGCGCGCCTGCGCGGAGCAGCGGGGCAAAACCCCGCGCCCGGGCAACGTGCGCTGGATCGCCGCCCAGGATCGATGGCGCATGGCCCTGCTGAAGGATGCCCTCGCCATGGAACTCACCCCCGCCGCCCTCGCCAAGACCATCGAGGTGATCTACGAGCGCGTGGGGTGCCCCGAGGACATGCTCGCCCTCTTCAACCCCGCCGCCGCCTGGACGGGCAAGGCCCCCACCGCGGATCTGCCAGCCATCGGCGCCTTCATGACCCGCATGGACGCGGCCCAAGCCTTGACCGCCTGAAAAGCTCACCACGAAGGCACAAAGGAACCGAAGGCCACAAAGGTTTCCTTCGTGGCCTTCTTCCCTTTTCGTGCCTTCGTGGTGAGCCTTAGGCCTTGAGCGCCTGCTCCAGATCCGCGATGAGATCTTCCACGTCCTCCACGCCCACGCTGAGGCGCAGCAGGCTGTCCGTGAGGCCAAGCTTGGCGCGATCCACGGCGGGCACGCTGCCGTGGGTCATGCTCACGGGGTGGCACACGAGGCTCTCTACGCCACCGAGGCTCTCGGCCAGGGCGAAGACCTTGAAGGCCGAGGCCATGCGACGCGTGCGCTCGGCGTCCCCGGTATCGAAGCTCACGATGCCGCTGCCGCCGCGCATCTGGGCCTTGGCCAGGGCGTGCTGGGGGTGGCTCTCCAGGAAGGGGTAGTACACCTTCGGGATGTCCGTGCGGGCTTCGAGCCAGCGGGCGATGCGCAGGGCGCTCTGGTTGTGGCGTTCCATGCGCAGGTGCAGCGTCTTCGTGCCGCGCATGACCAGGAAGCTGTCCATGGGGCTGAGGATGGCGCCGGCCGCGTTCTGGATGAAGAAGAGCTTGTCCGCGAGATCCTGGCGGTTCGTCACCACCACGCCGCCGATGCTGTCGCTGTGGCCGTTCAGGTACTTGGTGGTGCTGTGGAAGACGAGATCGGCCCCGAGGCTCAAGGGCTGCTGGTTGAAGGGGGTGGCAAAGGTATTGTCCACCGCCAGCACGCCCTTGAAGCCGGCAGCATCCAGGGCCTTGCGCACGCCCTGGATGTCGGAGAGCCCGAGCATGGGGTTGGTGGGCGTCTCCAGCATCACGAGCTTGGTGGTGGGCTTCAGGGCCGCCTTGAGCGCCGCCAGATCGCTGGTATCGACCTGGGTGTAGGTGAGGCCGAAGCGCTGCATGATCTTGTCCACCAGGCGGTAGGTGCCGCCGTAGACGTTATTGCCGAGCACCAAGTGGTCGCCGCCGTCCAGCAGCTCCAGGATGGCCTGGGTGGCCGCGAGGCCCGAGGCGAAGGCGATGCCGTGGGCCGCGCCCTCCAGTGCCGCGAGATTGCCCTGCACGGCGTCCCGGGTGGGGTTGCGCGTGCGAGCGTACTCGTAGCCCTTGTGCTGGCCGAGCCCTTCCTGGAGGTAAGTGCTCGTGAAGTAGACCGGGGTCATCACCGCTCCGCTGAGGAGATCGGGGGCCTGACCGGCATGGACGCATCGGGTGTCAAATCGGCTCTGTTCGTTCATCCTTCTAGGATCGCCCCGGAGGGACCAAATGCCTAGTTTTGTGAGGGGAATTCCGATCACGACCGCCCTCCTCCTCCTGGTGGCTTGTCAAAGCGACAAACCCGAGGCCCAGGCCAAAAAAGCCCTGTCGGCCGCCGTGGCTGCCGTGGAGGCCGGCGATGCGGGGGCCGCGGTGGACACGCTGCACCCGGATTTCACCGGCAGCATCGAGGGCCTGGAGGGGCTCACGAAGGATCAGGCCCGCTTCGCCCTCCTGGGCATCCTGCGCCAGGGGAAGGTGGGGATCACGCTGCTCCGGGTGGAGGCCCGGGTGGAGGGCGCCAGCGTCCTCCAGGACGTGGAGGCGCTGGCCTCCCAGGGCGGGGAGCGCAGCCGTCGCCACTGGCGCTTCACATGGACGAAGCAGGGCGGGACCTACAAGCTCCGGCGGATGCAGGAGTTGTAGGCCCTCGCCCTGGCTTCACGTTCGACTTGGGATCAGAGCCCCTGGGGGTAGGCTTCCTCGCCGTGGAGTTCCGAATCCAAGCCCTTCACCTCCGCATCCAACTCCACCCGCACGGGCGTCACACGGTCGATGAGCCAGAGCATGCCGTAGGTGAAGCCGAAGGCCCACACGGAGGAGATGCCCACGGCGGCCAGCTGCTTGAGGAAGAAGGAGGTGTTCCCCAGCAGGAGGCCATCCGCGCCCGCGGGATTCCAGGCCTTGGAGGCGAAGATGCCCAGGAAGATCACGCCGATGAAGCCACCGACGCCATGGACGCCCCACACATCGAGGGCATCGTCCCAGCCCAGCTTGTTCTTCAGGGCCACCGCGTAGTAGCAGACGCCGCCCGCCAGCACGCCGATCAAGGCCGAAGTGGCCGGGGACACGTAGCCCGCCGCCGGGGTGATGGTGGCCAGACCCGCCACGGCGCCCGTGAGAAGGCCCACGAACTTGGGCTGCTTGGCATGGGTCCACTCGATGAAGAGCCAGGTGGCCGCCGCGAAGGACGCCGCGATGTCCGTGTTCAGGAAGGCCGACGCGGTGATGGAATCCACCCGGAACTCACTGCCGGCGTTGAAGCCGTACCAGCCGAACCAAAGCAGGCCCGTGCCCAGGGCGATGAGCGGCACGTTGTGGGGGATGTTCTCCACCACCTTGCGCTTGCCCACGTAGAGGATTGAGGCGAGGGCGGCCATGCCCGCGGTGTTGTGCACCACGATGCCCCCGGCGAAATCGAGCACACCCCACTTGGCGAGCAGGCCTTCGGGATGCCAAACCATGTGGCAGAAGGGGAAGTACACGAACACCAGCCAGCCCGTCAGGAAGACCATGTAGGCCTTGAAGGTCACGCGGTTCGCGAAGGCCCCGGTGATGAGGGCGGGCGTGATGATGGCGAACATCATTTGATAGGCCACGTGCACGATGAGGGGGATGCCCGCGTCGTTGCCCGTGTACATGGTCTGGAGGGTCACGCCCTTCAAAAAGGCGTAGTGGAGGGGATTGCCCACGATGCCATGCCAGGTGGGCCCGAAGCTCATGGAATAGCCGAAGGCGAACCAAAGCACTGTGGTCCAGCCCAGGCTCACGAAGCTCTGCATCATGATGGCCAGCGTGTTTTTCCGCCCCACCAACCCGCCGTAGAAAAAGGCCAGGCCCGGGGTCATGAGCATCACCAGGCTGGAACACAACAGCATGAAGGCGGTGTTGCCGACGTTGATCTGCATCGGTGGCATTCAGGACTCCTCATCCCCCGGACAGCGGGTAGGGGGAGTTTAGGAGTAATCAAGTCCGAAATAGACCCGGAGCGGACAACCGCCGTCACAAGGCCATCCGCAGGGGTTCATCTCGCGGTTCGAGGTCCCCTAGGGCCGCTGGAACCGCTGGCCCGCCCGGTGGAGGCCGGGGAATTCGGCGCCCAGCATCTCCTTCACCGCCGGCGGCAGACGCTGCTCCCGTTTTTCCGTGCGGAGGATCTCCTGGAACGCGGAGAAGGCCAGGAGCTGGCGGGGCATCACCCCGGCCTCCTTGGCACCCTCTAGGGCCGGCACCATTCGATCGTAGTGGCCAGCGTTGTAGAGCCCGGCCAGCTGCAGGGCTCGGGCCCGGGGATTCAGCGGATGGTCTTGGATCACGCGGTCGATCCGTTTGAGGCTCTGCTCCGGCGTGTCCACCAAGCCCAGCAGGGCCTCGTCCAGCCACGCGTTGGCTTCTTCCTCCGAAAGCGGGGGTTCAGCCTTGGCGTGGGCGACGCCAGGGCGCGGCTGCACCTTGCTCCTAACCTTCCCCGCGGCGGGAGCACTGCCCGGCATCGCCGGTTCCGGCGGAGGGAGGCTGATGGTCTGCACCACCTTGGGAGGGCGCTTGAACCACCACGCGGCTCCCGCTCCGCCCACCAGGATCAGCAGGGCCACCGCCAGCAGAAGGCCCCGATGGCCCCCCTTAGGGGCCGGCGCGGCCATGGGCCGGGTGGCCCGAGGCGCAGGGGCCGCGGTGGTGGGAGGAGCCGGAAGGATGGGCTTGGGCGTGGCCATGGTGCGGTCGTAGTCGGGCCCGCCCCAGTCGGGGTCCTTGGCCTCACGCAGCGCCTTCGCCAGATCTTCCCCGCGCTGGTACCGGGCCCGCGGATCCTTGGCCAGGGCCACGGCGAGCACCTGACCCAATTTGCCACTCACCCCTTGGAGGCGGCTCAGGTCCAGGGGCTCGGGCTCTTCGTGCACGAGGCGGTAGAGCACGGTGGCCGTGGTGTCGCCCTCGAAAGGTCGGTGCCCTGCCAAGGCCTCGTAAAGGATCACGCCCACGGCGAAGAGGTCGCTGCGGGGATCGGGTTTGCCCGTTTGCACGTACTCCGGCGCCATGTAGCCGAAGGTGCCCAGCAGCGTGCCCGTGCCCGTGAGTTCGCTGTTGTGCAGCCGGGCGATGCCGAAGTCCATCACCTTGGCCTTAAGGGCCGTGCCCTCCTTCACCACGCGGATGTTGCTGGGCTTGATGTCGCGATGAAGCACGCCCTTGCCGTGGGCATAGGCGAGGCCGTCACAGACCTGGGCCAGCACCTCCAACAGCTCCTGGGGCAGCAGGCCACCCCGGGCCAGGAGCTTCTCCAGATCCTCGCCCTCCACGTACTCCATGGCCAGGTAGAGGAGGCCATCATCCTCCCCGAATTCGTGGATGCCCACCAGGTTCGGGTGGCTCAGCTGCCCGGCGGCCTGGGCCTCCCGTTGGAAGCGGCCCCGGGCATCGGCGCCATCGGCCTCCATCCCGCGGATGGTCTTGATGGCCACGTGCCGCCCGATGAGGGGATCCACGGCCAGGAACACCTCGCCCATGGCCCCCTTCCCCAGGGGGCGCAGGATCTGGAACTTGCCAATGTGGGTCCGCATGCTCGTGCCTTTGGGTTCAGACGGCAAGTTCCCGCCAAAGGTTGAATCAGCCGCCGGCCCAGCTCATGAACTCTGCGTGCAGCTCGAAGGGCAGGAGGCAGGCGCGGTGCTCATCGTCCACCAGCTGCCGGAACCGGGGCACGGCCTTGAGATCCCGCACCTGCACGTTCATGGCCTGGGCGGAGCGCATGGCCGTGGTGAAGTGCTCCACCTGCCGCATGCGGTAGAGGGTGACCATCAGGAGCGCATGGGCCCGGGGATTCCGGGGATCCAGCTCCAGGGCCTGCATCACCTGCCGACGGGTCTCCAGGAGCAGGTCCATCTGCACCTCAAGGCTGGGTTCCTTCTGGGTGGGCATGGCCCGCTTGATGGGATGGGAGGGCGACTTGATCCCCTCCCGCTTGGTGGGCTGCAGCAGGGGCGGCGGCACCAGGGGCGCCGAGGTCGCTGGCGTGGCCGGGGGATGGGGCACGGGCAGCGCGGCGGGGGCCGGCACCACCAGGGCCGAGGGCCGGAAGCGTTCCGGCGCGATGCCCTTGGGCGGCGTCCGTGGCGTCACGGGCTTCCCCGGGGCCAGGCTGCCGCCCTTGCGCGGCATCTGCAGGGCCACGGTGGCCTGTTCCTTATCGAAGTGCCAGTTGGGATCCAGGGTGCCCCGCAGCGCCTTGGCCAGATCCTCCGCCGTCTGGAAGCGGTTGCCCGGATCCTTGGCGAGGGTGCGGTTCAACACACTCTGGAGGTCGGGGCTCAGGCCCTGCATGACCTCCTTGGGCAGCTGCTGGGGCGCCTCGTGGAGCAGGCGGTAGATGATGGCGCCAGGGCTGGGGCCGTCGAAGGGTGGCGCGCCCGCGAGGGCCTCGTAGAGCACCACGCCCACGGCGAAGAGGTCGCTGCGCGCATCGGGCCGACCGCTCTGCAGGTACTCCGGCGCCATGTAGTTCACCGTGCCGAAGACGGTGCCCTCGTCCGTGGTGTCGCTGTTGATGTGCTTGGCCACGCCAAAGTCGAGGATCTTGGCCTGGAGCACGGTGCCATCCCACACGACCTTGATGTTCGACGGCTTGATGTCGCGGTGGAGGATGTGCTGCCGATGGGCCACGGCGAGGCCATCGCACACCTGCGCCAGCACCTCCACAACCTCGCGGGCCGAGAGGCTGCCTTCGCGCAGGAGGGAGGCGAGGTCCTCGCCCTTCACGTGCTCCATGGCCAGGTAGAGCACGCCCTGGTCTTCACCCAGCTCATGGATGGTGACGATGTTCGGGTGGTTCAGGACGCCCGCGGCCCGGGCCTCCCGGGCGAAGCGATCCCGGGCGTCCTTCCCCAGGGTGCTCGCCGCGTGGATCACCTTGATGGCCACATCGCGCCCGATGAGCGGATCCCGGCCCAGGTACACCTCACCCATGCTTCCCTGCCCCAGCAGGCGGATGATCTCGAATTTCCCGAGTTTGGTGATCAAAGGGGGGGACCTTCCCGGCGCGTCAGTTGGAAGAATCCCGCAGTTCCGGGTCCCACTCAAGCTAGGAGCTTTGGAATGAGGCGCTTCAGCCCCTCCCGGCGACCCCCAACAACCAGGCCTCGTCCCGCACGGGGATGCCCAGCGCCTGCGCCTTATCCAGTTTCGAACCCGCCTTCTCGCCTGCCACCAGCACCGTGGTCTTAGCGCTGACGGAGCCCGTGACTTTGGCGCCGAGCTCCTTGAGCAGGGCTTCCGCCTCCTCGCGGCCCAGGGTGGGCAGGGTACCCGTAACGACGGCAACTTCACCGGAGAGGGGAAGTCCGCCCAGGTCCCGGGGCTTGGGAGGCTCCGGGCGGATGCCCAGCTCCGCGAGGCGCTGGGGCAGGTCCGGGTGCAGGGCCACGAAGGCCCGGATGGAGGCGGAGACCTTGGGGCCCACCTCCTCCACCGCCTGCAGCTTCTCTTCGGGCAGGGCCCAGAGCTGCTCCAGGCTGGGTGCGGCCTCGGCCAGCAACTCCGCCGTGCGGGATCCCACGAAGGGAATGCCGAAGGCGTGGATCCAGCGCCAGAGGGGCTTCGTGCGGGCGGCTTCCAGGGCGGCGAGCACGTTCTGGGCGCTCTTCTCCCCCATGCGTTCCAGACCGGCCAGGTAGGCCAGGCCCTGGCGGGGATCCTCCAACAGCGTGAATACGTCCCAGGGCTGCTGGAAGCGGCCGCTGGCTTGCAGCTGTACCACCAACGCTTCGCCCAGGCCCTCGATGTCCAGGGCCACGCGGGAGGCGAAGTGTTGGAGCCGCGCCTCCAGCTTGGCGGGGCATTCCGGGTTGAGGCAGCGGATGGCCACTTCGGCGTCGTCATCCTTGCCCACGGCCCCGGCGCACACGGGGCACGCGGTGGGGATCTCAGGCAGGGGCAGATCCTCGGGCTCGCCGGGCACCACCGCGACGACCTTGGGAATCACTTCGCCGCCCTTCTCCACGAAGACCCGCTGGCCCACGCGCAGCTTCAAGCGACCCAGCTCATCGGCGTTATGCAGCGTGGCCCGCCGCACCGTGGAACCCGCCACGTCGCAGGCCTCCAACTCCGCCACCGGCGTCAGCTTGCCCGTGCGGCCCACCTGCCAGGTGATGCCCAGAACCCGCGTGGTCACTTGGGTGGCGGGGAACTTGAACGCGATGGCCCACCGGGGCACGCGATCCGTGGCGCCCAGGCGCTGCTGAAGGGCGAGGTCCTTCACCTTGAGGACGACGCCATCCGTATCGAAGGGCAGCTTGAGCCGCGCGTCGGCCTGGGCCTCGATGAAGCGCCCCACGGCCTCCAGATCCCCCGTGGCGTGGGAGGGCATGCGCCCGAACCCCCAGGCCTCCAGCCCTTCCATGGCCGCGGCGTGATCTTCCGCCCCCACCCGCTGCCAGGGGAGGAAGCTCAGGGCCCGGCGCGCCACTTCACGGCTATCCAGCAACTTCATGGTGCCGCTGGCCGCATTGCGGGGATTGGCGAAGCGGGCCTCACCGGCGGCGTCGCGTTGGCGGTTCAACTCCTCCCAGCGGCGCCGGGAGAGGAAGACCTCACCTCGGATCTCCACTTCGCCGAGGTCGGGAATGCGCAGGGGAATGTCGGCGATGGTGCGGGCATTCTCCGTGACATCTTCGCCCGTCTCCCCGTCGCCCCGCGTCACCGCCTGCACCAGGGCACCCGCCTCGTAGCGTAGGCTCAAGGAAAGGCCATCCACCTTCAGCTCCGCCGCGTAGGTGAGCCCCGTGCCCGGCTCCAACTGGCGGGCCATGCGCTGCTCCCACTCCCGCAGTTCGTCCTGGGAATAGGCATTGTCGAGGCTCAGCATGGGCGTTCGATGCTTGGCCTTGGCGAAGGATTCCAGCGGCGGCGCCCCCACCCGCTGCGTCGGGCTGTTGGGATCTGCCAGCTCCGGGTGCGCCGCTTCCAGTTCCCGCAGCTCCCGCTCCAGCGCGTCGTACTCCGCATCGCTGAGCACGGGCTGATCCAGCACGTAATAGCGATGCCGGTGCTCCCGCACCTGATCCGCAAGGTGTCGGAGGCGGGCCTGCAGGTCCATCAGTCGTCTCCGGATTTTTTCCGCACGGGCCGCGTGATCGTCCGCAGGTGCTCCGGCGTGGGGGGCAGGTGGACGAGGTCGATGGGGCTGAGGTGGTCGCCCAGCAGGGACCAGGCCTTGGCGTGCTTGGGGAGGCGCTCGGGCTGCATGACTTCGTGGCCCTGGGCGTAGGGGACGAAGGGGGGCATCACCAGGGCGTAACCGGTGTGGAGGAAGGCGGGGAGGCGCATCCAATCCTCGCCGCCATCGGGGGCCTTGGCGGGGAGGGCGAAGAGGGGGTGCACGCCGCCGTTGATCCAGAAGCCGTGGTGATCCTCGTGGCGGGGATAGACGAAGACGCGCCGGCGGTGGATGAGGCTGTAGGGGCCCACTTTGTACTGATCCACGGGCACGAGCCCCGTGCCTTCCATGGCGGGGCCGCGCAGGCGCTCCGGGTGACTGACCACCTGCACGAGACGCTCACATCCGCGCTTGAGCTTGCGGATGGAGGCACGCAGCTCATCGGCTTCGTCGGATTCCACCATGCCCTGGTTCGGTTTGAGGTCGCCGAGGATCACCACCTGAGTGGGTTTGTACTCCGTGAGCAGGCCGAAGGCGCGCTCCCAGAGGTCGAACTGCGTGGGGCTGGGCATGATTTCCACGCGCTTGCGCCGGGCCGCGCCGAGCCCCAGGAAGAAATCGGCCAACACGAGGGTGCCGTAGCGTGGCATCCAAAGGGCGCGACGACTGTCCAGGATCAGATCTTCATTGAGCGTGGCCTGCATCCTTCCACTATCGCATCCGGCGATGACTTCGACACGCGCCCAGGTGGGGGCCAGCCGTTAATCGACGGGGGCAAGGCCCCGCAAACCCTCGATAAGCTTGAAGTTCTGCCCTTTGGAGCCCTCATGCGGTCCGTTCTGCTCAGCTTCATCAGCCTCGCCTTGGCCGCTCCCTTGCCGCTGTCCGCATGGACAGCGGCGAGGATCTATGGACAGATGCCCCAGGCCCAGCCCCAGGGCACGGGCCCCGTTCCCGGTGGCAAACCCAACGAAAGCTCCTTCCGGAAGCTGGAGGGCCTGCCCACGCCCAACGTCTACCGCGCCGCCAGCGGGGCCCCGGGCCACCGTTACTGGCAGCAAAAGGTGGATTACCGCATCAAGGCCGAGCTGGACGACGCCACTCAGAAGATCAAGGGCGTAGAGGAGATCACCTACCACAACAACAGCCCCGACGACCTGCGCTACCTCTGGCTTCAGCTGGATCAGAACCTCTTCCGCAAGGACAGCGTGGGGGCGCTCAAGCGCGGCGCGCCAGACCTCTCGAAGATGGCGGGCGACGACAAGCAGGGTCTCAGCACGCAAATGCTGCGCTTCGGCATGACGGAATCCCCGTACGAAGGGCACAAGATTCTCTCCCTGAAGGATGCTCAGGGTCGCGATCTCAAATTCACGGTGGTGGACACCATGATGCGCGTGGACCTTCCCGAAACCGTGAAGGCCGGGCAGGTGTTCAAGTTCAGCCTGGGCTGGGAGTACACCGTCACCGACTATCGGAAGGTCTGGGGCCGCAGCGGCTTCGAGACCATGGACGATGGCGCCCGCCTCTACAACATCGCCCAGTGGCAGCCGCGCCTCGTAGCCTACACCGATGACATGGGCTGGCAGCATCAGCAGTTCCTGGGTCAGGGCGAATTCACCTTGGAATTCGGCGATTGGGATGTGGAGTTCACGGTGCCCGCGGAGCAGGTGGTGCTCGCCACCGGTGAGCTGCAGAACGCCCAGGAAGTGCTGACTCAGGCCCAGCGCGATCGCCTGCAGCAGGCCCGCAAGGCGGGCAAGCCCACCTTCATCCTGAAGCCCGAGGAGGCCGGCAAGGCAGAAAGCCGCCCCAAGAAGGACGGCAAGCTCACGTGGAAGTTCAAAGCCGCCAACGTGCGCGATTTCGCCCTCACCTGCTCCAAGCGACTGATCTGGGATGCCGAGGGCGTGGACATAAACGGCCGCAACGTGCTGGCCATGAGCGGCTACACCAAGGAGGGCATGCCCCTCTGGGATAAGTACTCCACGGCCGCCGTGGCGCACACCCTGAAGGTCTACGGGCGCTACACCTTCGACTATCCCTATCCCGTGGCCATCAGCGCGTTGGGCCTGGGCGGTGGCGGGGGCATGGAGTACCCCATGATCTGCTTCAACGGCCCCCGGCCCGAGAAGGATGGCACCTACAGCGAGCGCACCAAGCTCGGCACCGTCGGCGTCATCATCCACGAGGTGGGGCACAACTTCTTCCCCATGATCGTGAACAGCGATGAGCGCCAGTGGAGCTGGATGGACGAGGGCCTCAACACCTTCCTGCAGGGCCTGGCCGAGCGGGAGTGGGATCCCAACTTCCCCGGCTCCACCAACCAGAGCGAGAACATCACGGATTACCTGCGCTTCCCCAATGCCACGCCGATTATGACCCAGAGCGATGCGGTGCGGGATTTCGGGTTCAACGCCTACCAGAAGCCCGCCGCCGGCCTGAACCTGCTGCGCGAAACCATCATGGGTCGGGAGCTGTTCGACTTCTCCTTCAAGGAATACGCCCGCCGCTGGAAGTTCAAGCGCCCCCAGCCCGCTGACCTCTTCCGCACCATGAACGACGCCTCCGGCATGGACCTCGACTGGTTCTGGCGCGGCTGGTTCTTCACCACTGCCGCGCCCGACCTGGAGCTGGAGAAGGTGGAGACCTTCCAGTACTCGGACGGCAACCCCGCCGAGGCCAAGTCGCGCGCCAAGACCGCCGCGGCTGCTGCAGACCAAAATCTCACCCGCATGAAGGAAGCCGAACGCGGCTACCCCGGCGAAGAAAAGGTGCGTGGTATCCAGGACATGTACTCCGACGGAAGCTGGGATCGCTACGCCGTCAGCCCCTCGGATCTGAAGCGCTGGGAAGCCGCCCAGGCGGATCTCAAGCCCGAGGAGAAGGAGCTGGTAAAGGCCGGCAAATTCCTCCACCGCGTCACCGTGAAGAACGTGGGCAAGTTCCCCATGCCCATCCTTCTCAAGCTCACCTTCCAGGATGGCAGCACCGAAGTGGTGCGCCTCCCCGTGGAGAGCTGGATGCAGAACGAAGAGCGCTTCTCCAAGCTGCTGGTGCGCGACAAGGCCCTGGCCGCCGTGGAGCTGGATCCCTTCCACGAGATCCCCGACATCGACCACAGCAACGATGCCTTCCCTCGGAAGCTGCCCGTGGTCCAACCCCTGAAGCTCTTCAAGGCCCCGGAGATGCGGATGCCGAATCCCATGCAACAGCGCAAAATGGAGGCGGACGCCCAAGCGGCGGACAAGAAGGAGAAGTAGCATCCACCACCCCGAGCTGCTGGATCTGCCCTGGGAGGGCCGCACCCGCCGCTGCCTGCTTTGGCAGCCGGAGGGGAGCGGCCCCTTCCCCTTGCTGGTGGGCCTCCACGGCACGGGCGGCACGCCCCGCCTCATGGCCCGTTTCAGCAACCTGCCCCACGCGGCCCTGGAGCGGGGCTGGGCCCTGGCCCTGCCCGCGGCCCTGGGCGCCCACGGGCAGGAGGACCCCGCCACCGGCGCCGCCTGGAACGTGGGTCCCGGCCTGGGGCACCCCGCCTTCAACCAGGTGGATGACGTGGGCTTCCTCAAGGCCCTGCCGGAACTCCTGAAGCTACCGCCCAGCCCCACCTTCCTGGCGGGCTTCAGCAACGGCGCGCGCATGGGCTGGCGCCTGCTCTTGGAGGGTGATGCGCCCTACGCGGGTTACGCGCTACTGTCCGGCGCGCCCAACGGGCCGATCCCCGCGCGGGTGCGACGGCAGCCCGTGGCCATCTTCCACGGCCTCGAGGATCAGCACATCCCCTACGCCGGCGGCGTGGGCACCCAGGGCCGCAAGGTGCAGTGCGATCCCGCCCCGGAAAGCGCCCATCGCCTCGCCCTGGCCATGGGCCTGGAGCCGAAGCCTCGTCGCCGCCTGCAGGGCGCCCACACCTGGGATCGCTACGGCGACGACGTGCACCTCTGGACCCTCGCCCAGGGCCACGCCTGGCCCGGCGGACGCAAGTACGGCCCCGACGCGGACGAGCCCGCCCCGGACGTGGATGCCTCCGCCTGGATCCTCGACTTCTTCTCGGAGCGCCTGCCATGACCCGCCTCGCCCTGCCCGCCCTGCTCGTCATCGCACCCCTGGCGGCCCACCAGTACCCCGTCACCCAGGCCACGCTCACCGTGGTGGAAGGCGGCCTGCGCATGAAACTGCGCATCTCCCTGCATCACTTCCATCCCGCCCTGGAGGAATGCCTCCGCCACCGCATCGCCCTGAAGGATGGGGAGACCTACGCGGCCTCGGAGCTCGAACGCTACTTCCAAGGTCGGCTGGAATTGAAGGATGGGGAGACCACCATTCCGTTCAAGGTGGTGTCCCAAGACCTGGATCCCAAAGACCTCACCCTGGTGCTGGAAGCCGTGACCCCGAACCCCGCCCGCCTCACCCTGCGGCACACCGTGATGTTCGAGGTGAGCAGCCGCCAGCAGAACCTGGTGACCCTGGAGGGCCTAGGCGAGCGCCGGGGCTTCACCTTCGATCGCAAGCACCCTGAATTCCCCTTGGGCCGCTAATGCATCCCCTCCTCGGCGGGATCCTCTGTGGCGCGGCGGGCGGCTTGCTCAGCGGCGCCTTCGGCATCGGCGGCGGCATCGTCCTCGTGCCCCTCCTGGGAGTGCTGCTGGGCCTGGATCAGGCCGGCGCCCAGGGCATGGCCCTGGCGGCCATGCTGCTGCCCAACGGCCTGCCCGCCGTGTGGCACTACCACCGGCAGGGCGTGAAGGTGGATCGCGGCCTCGTGCTCACCATGCTCCCGGGCTTCCTCGTGGGCGTCACCCTCGGTGCCCTGGCCGCCAACGCGATCCCCCTGCTGGCGCTGCGCCTCGTCTTCGTGGCCTTCCTCTTCGCCATGGCCTACCGCATCGGCTCCCAGGGGCGCTCGGGCGTGGAGCATGAAGCTCGGGCATGGACGCTCGCAGATGCCCTCGTCATTGGGGCCATTGGGGGCCTCGCCTCGGGCCTCCTCGGCATCGGGGGCGGCGTGGTCATCATCCCCCTGCTCACCTGGCGTCTGGGCTATGCCCAGCACCGCGCGCAAGTCACGAGCCTCGCCCTCATGCTGCCCCCCATCGGCCTGCCCGGCGTGTGGGTCTATGCCAAGGCCCATCCCCATGGGTTGCCCTGGGTGGCCCTGGGCGGCGTGGCCCTGGGCTTTGCCGCGGCCGCGATGCTCGGGGCCCGCTGGGCCACGGCCACCCAGGGCCCCCGGCTGCGCAAGGCCTTCGCCCTGCTCCTCGGGGCCATGGGCCTGCTGCTGTTGAGGAACGCGCTGCGGTCCTAGAGGAAGCCGAAGCGGGGATAGGAGGCCCCGAGCAGGCCGTTGGTGGTGGCCGTCGCCTGGCCCAGCCAGCGGTCCAGCACCGTGGCATAGAGGGAGCGGAAATCCGCGGCGGCGCTGTACTTCATATTCCCGTTGGTATCGAGGTCCGCCAGGTTCGGATAGGCGCCATAGAGGCCGCCCTTCACCGCGCGGCCCATGGCGAAGGCGAGGCCCGCCGTGCCGTGGTCGGTGCCGCCATCGTTCTCCTTGGCGCGGCGGCCGAACTCGCTGTAGCCGATGATCATCACCCGATCCTGGGCGTTGCCAGAAGCGGTGGTGATGCTCTTCAGATCGTCGTAGAAGGCCCGCAGGGCGCCGCCCAGGGCCCGCTGCAGGTTGGGATGATCCGTAGCCTGGTTGCTGTGGGTATCCCAGCCGCCGAGGCGGGCGTAGTAGATCTGCCCGGGCAGGCCGGAGGCGATCATCTGGGCGATGAGTTTGAGCTGGCTGCTGAGGGAGGAGCTGAGGCGACCACCATCCAGCCGGGTGATGGGATAGGCCGCGTCCCCGGGGTAGGCCACGGTGGGGGTGCGGGTGGGCAACTGGTTGTTGGCGCCGAAGGCCGGATCGTTCTGGGCGTCGTAGAAGGCCTTCCCCATGGCCATGGCCGCTTCATACCCGCCCTGGCTGGGCCCCGTGGGGGACGCGGTGGTGAGGCTCGTGCCCCACCCGTTCTCCAGGAGGGAAGTGCTGTAGGCCGGGTGCGCGGCGGACGTAGCCACCTTGCCGCCCCGAAGGTACGCGGGGAAAACGAAGCCGCTGCTGTTGCTGATGGAGACGAAGCCCCGGGTGGCGCCCCGGAGCATGAGGGGCAGGTCCGAGGTCACCGTGATGCCCCGGAGCACGTCTCCCGAGGGCGCGAAGGCCGTGTCGGCGAAGCGACCCAGCCAGCCATTGCCGCCGGGGATGTTGGCGCCCTGGCTCCAGAGGTCGCCGGCGGTGAAGTGGGAGAGGCTGAAGTTGGACATGCCGATGCCCGGGATCCAGGCGATGCGGCCGAGGGCGCTCAACTCCGCGAGCCCGCTGAGATCCGTGTTGAGGCCCACGCCGCTGCCCAGATCCGTCGTGGCGGCGGCATCGATCTTCAGCGAGGGGCGCAGCGCCTCGTAGGGCGCCCGGTTGGCACCTGCGGTAGGTGGCATCACGTTGAGCCAGTCGTAGCCGCCATCGATGTTCACCACCACGAGGATGGGGGCCGAAGGCACGGGGATGGCCGGTTCCTGGGCGGTGCCCTTGCCTTTATCTCCTCCCCCCGTGCAGGCGGTGAGACCCGCGAGGGCGGTGCCTGCGGCGGCGGAAGCTTGGAGGAATTCGCGTCGGGTGACCATCGGAAGCTCCTAGTACAGCTGGCCGGCGGGGCAGCACAGGATGAGGAAGGCCAGTTCGCGGGCCTTGTCCTTGTTGGTGGCGTCCCAGGCGAAACTCGGCCACAGCGCGGCGATCCAGCTATCGCGGACCGACGTGGGGATGGGGCCCGGCTGGATCAGGTTCACGAGGCGGTTGTAGACGTCCAACCCCGAAGCGGGCGCCACGGGGAACCAGGTGTCCACGTTGGAGGGGAACAACGTGAAGGTCTCCGAGGGATAGGTACCGTCGCCGTTGTTGTAGGAGGTGCTACCGGTTTCGGCGAGGCTGATGGCCGCGGCCATGCGGGTGCGGTAGCGGATGGTGTTGCTGTTGAGCCAGGTGGTGTGTTCCTTCCACCCGTTGGGGCCGCTGGGATCCAGCAGCTTCATGCCCAACTGATCGAAATAGGGGGAGACGATCATCCGCCAGGCGGGGAAGCCTTTGGGGGTGGCGGCATCGCCTGCCGCCAGGCTCTGGCCCAGCATGCGCGCGGCGCGCACGGTCCAGGAGACCGGCCCTTCCACGAGGCACATCTGGTTGGCGGGATCGAAGAAGTACTTCGACTTCAAGAGCGTCTTGAAGGTGGCCTTCAAATCGAAGTTGTTGGTCCGGATGAGGTTCGAGAGGTCGGTGGCATCCGCGGGGGCGTAGGTGCCGTTCACGAAGTGCGTGAGCATCCGCTTGGCCAGGAAATCGGCGCAGTTGGAGGCGCGGGAGGTGAGGATGGAGCGGAGGGCGTTCTCGCCCGGGGCCTGCCCTCCCGCCGCGGTGGTGATGTTGAACGAGTTCCCCAGAAAGCTGATGGTCGTCGTCTCACCGCCGTGGGTGCCGTCCGGGTGCATGTAGTACACCTTCCCGTTGCCGGGGGTGCCGCCCCACCACAGCAGGTTGCCGGCGATGCTCTGGCCCTGATACACGGTGAAGGTCGCCGTGGAGGCCTTCCACTGGCTGGGGCTGGAGGGGTTCACCACCTTCGCCGAGGTGGGGATCGTGAAGCTCCAGCCGCTGAGGGCCCGGGCCAGCTGCGTGATGTCGGCCTGGTTGTATCCGTTGTCGACGCCCAGGGAGTAGAGCTCCATCACCTCGCGGGCGTAGTTCTCGTTCGGCGTGTTCGTATACGCCGCGTTGTTGGACACGGAATCCAGCCACAGGCTCATGGCCGGATCCTTGCTCATGGCCACCATGAGATCCCCAAAGGCGCCCTGGCCCTGGGTTCGCAGCAGGTCGATCTGGTTGAGCATCAGGGCGATGTTGTCGACCTTGTGCCAGCCGGTGGCGAAGAGGTTGTGCCAGAAGAGGGCGATCCGCTCCTGGAAGGAGTAAGGGTTGTACTGCATGCGGAAGGCCCAGTAAGCCTGGCCCGCCGTGAGGTTGTTGCGCCAGGCGTTGGACCCGCTCACGAGGAAGGCGTGGGGCCCCGCCACCTTGGCCACGTCGACGGCGCCCGCATCGGACGTGTTGGCGTTGACCGCGCCCTCCGTCACCACGTCCGCGCGATTGGCCAACACCGCGTTGAAGAGCGTCGCATCCCCCGCGGCGGCGAGGTTGGCGGAGATGGTGCCGTCGATCCAACCGTCGATGGTGGCACCAGGAGCCAGGGCCGCGAGCTCCGCGGCCCGTTCGGGGGTGACCCCGAACCCCGCCCGGCGGGCGAAGTGCATGACGTCGGCGGCGGTCCAAGCAGAGATGGGCGACAGATCGGCCATGGCGGCTCCCTAGGGTTCAGGACTCAGATCAGTTGTTGGGGGCGCCGGCGATGATCCAGGCCTTGAGGCTGTCGATGGTGGGGCGGCAGAGGGTGGTGCCCGCGGGCATCGTCGTTCCGATGCCCCCGCCCGGAGAACCCGGCACCAGCGGATCCACCTTCTCGTAGATCCAGGAGCGGCGGTTCGGAGCGGTGAGGTCGTCCGAGGGTTTGATGTACACCCACCCCGAGGGGCCCGAGATCGTGGGGACGTTCACCAGGGCCGTGTAGAGGCTGCTGGCGCTCTGGTGGAAGTTCACGCGGGTGCCGGGATTGTCGTGGCAGGAAGTGGAGCTGATGCCGCAGCTCTGCTGGATGAAAGGGTAGATGTGGGTGGACCAGCTCGGCGTGGTCGGCACGGCCGCGATGGGGCAGGTCGCCACGGGCACCGCGGGCGTACCCCCCGTCGGGCTGCTGGAGGACCCGCCCCCTCCGCACCCCAGGCCGAGGGTCAGGAGGGCCAGCAGCACACCCTTCCCCCCCTTCCACGTGAACTCCGCCCCGCTCAGAGGGGGATGCAGTGAGGGAAGGGGCGTGAGGGTGGGCATGGTGGGATCGGGGTCACAGATTAGGGTCTATCGGATCAAGAGGCAGGGACGGATAGGGGGTGGACCGGCCCCCTGGCTCAATGGTTGAGTCCCCTGGCCGAACGGTTGGCCCCTCCGCCAAGGGTCGGATCCGACGGATCGGGTCGGCTAGGATTAACCAGACGAGGTTCCCCGTGTCCCTGGATGCCCCAACTCCGCTCTATCAAGGCGAGCGCCTTCGGGACTTGGTCCTCTGCTACGCCGGGCCCTGGGCCTTCCTACCCTACCTGCGGGCCCGGGAGGATGAGGAATTGCTGTGGCATGCGCGGCAGGGCGTGATCCTCGCGTTCACCGAGTGCGTGGTCACCCTTCTCTGCCTCATCCTCGGGCTCTTCCCCTTGGTGGGCCTGCTGTCCCTCCGGATCTTCCTGCCCCTCTGGCTGCTCTGGTGCCTCGCCATGAGCGTGGCCTCCATCCTCCAGGCCACCAAGGGCAAGCGGCACCGCATCCCGGTGATCCACCAGTTCGTGGATTACCTCTAGGCCCAGTTCGACCGAGCCTGCTCGGGCGCCCCAGCGCCTTGTCCTGGCCTGAAGGTCTAACGCCGCGCGTTCAAGATCAGCATGGCGTCGCCGTAGCTGAAGAACCGGTAGCGCTCCCGGATGGCCTCGGCGTAGGCGGCCTGAGCCACCTCGACACCCATGAGGGCACTGACGAGGACGAAGAGCGTGCTTTCGGGCAGGTGGAAGTTCGTGAGCAGGTGATCCGCGGTACGCAGGTTGTAGCCCGGTGTGATGAAGAGACGCGTGGCGCCCTCGGGCGAGAAGTGGCCGCCATCCCAAGCGCCTTCCAACGTGCGCAGCGAGGTGGTGCCGATGGCCAGCAGGGGGCGGTGACGGCGCACCATCAGCGCTTCCAACTCCTCCCGGGTGGCCGATGGAATCTCGAAGCGCTCCTCATGCATGACGTGGTCCGCGAGATCATCGGCCTCCATGGGCCGGAAGGTGCCGAGACCCACGTGGAGGCGCACCGGGCGCCAGGCGCATCCCTTGGCCTCCAGGGCCGCGATGAGTTCCGGCGTGAAGTGCAGGCCCGCCGTGGGCGCGGCCACGGCCTCGCCCTGATCCGCGGCGAACACCGTCTGGTAGCGGGTCTCATCGTCCCCCCCGGCCACATGGTCGATGTAGGGGGGCAGCGGCAGGCGACCGATGCGGTCGATCTCATCCCAATCCAAAGGGTGGTCGCTGGAGACCCGAACCTCCCGCAGCCCTTCGGGCAAGGTGGCGAGGATCTCCAGGCGCGCGAGATCCACGCCGGTTTCCGGATCCACCACCGTGGCCTCGGAGCTCGGCTTCAATCGAGCCCCGGGGCGCACCATGGATTCGAAGCGCCCCCCGCCCAGGGCCTTGAGCAGCAGGGCCTCACCCTTGCCGCCACCGCCGCGGCGCAAGAAGAGGCGGGCGTGCCGCACCCGCACGTCGTTGGGCACGCAGAGGGAGCCCGCGGGAATGAGCTCGGGCAGATCCCGGATGGTGCGATGGAAAAAGGTGCCCTTCGCGGCGTCCACCACCAACAGCCGGGCCCCATCGCGCGTGGCCGCCGGAGCCTGCGCGATGAGCTCCGGCGGGAGGTCGAAGTGGAAGTCCGAGCGCTTCACGCCGACACCGACCTCATGCGTTCGCGAACTGCATCTTATGGAGCCGCGCGTATTCGCCATTTCGCTCCAGCAGCTCCCCGTGCACCCCGGATTCCACGATCTGGCCGTGCTTCATGGCGCAGATGCGGGTGGCGCGCTGGATGGTGCTGAGTCGGTGGGCAATGACGAGGGTGGTGCGGTCCTGCATGAGGGTTTCCAGGGCCGCCTGCACTGCGCGCTCGCTCTCGGTGTCCAGGGCGCTGGTGGCCTCGTCGAGGATGAGGATCGGGGGATCCTGCAGCAGGGCGCGGGCGATGGCGAGGCGCTGGCGCTGGCCCCCGCTGAGGCTGCTGCCCGTCTCCGCCAGCGGCGTATCGTAGCCCTTGGGCAGCTTCTCAATGAAATCGTGGGCGTGGGCCTTCTTCGCGGCTTCGATGACGGCCTCGCGGGTGGCCGGCGCGCCGTAGGCGATGTTGTCGTGCACGGTGTCCATGAAGAGCAGCGTCTCCTGGGTCACGATGCCGATGCGGCGGCGCAGCTCCCGGGGATCGAAGTTACGGAGGTCCACGCCATCGAGGGTGAGGCGCCCTTGGGTGGGATCGAAGAACCGGGGCACGAGGTTCACGAAGGTGGTTTTGCCTCCGCCACTGCCGCCCACGAGGGCCACGGTCTCGCCCCGGCGCACTTCCAGATCCACGCCCCGCAGCACGGGATGCTTGGGGTCGTATTCGAAGTACACGCCTTCAAAGCGAAGCACCTGGGGCATCTGGGGCACGGACTTGGGATCGGCGGGAGGTTTGAGGCTGGGCTCGCGATCCAGCATGCTGTACACGCGATCGAGGCTGGCGCTCGCCACCTGGATCTCGTTGTTCAGCTTCGTGAGGCGGCGCAGCGGATCGTAGAGCGCGTAGACGGCCAGGATGTAGGTGAGGAAGTTCTCGGTGGTGAGGCTGCCTTCCTTGAACCGGCCCGCAGCATAGGCCGCCAGGAAGGCGAGCAGGAAGCCGCCCACCAGTTCCATGATCGGCGTGGAGAGGGCCGAGGCCCGGGCGCTCTTCATGCCCAGGGCATAGAGCTCGCGGTTCTGCCCCTCGAAACGGGTGACTTCGTAATCCTCCCGCGCGAAGCCCTGCACCACGCGGATGTTGCTGAAGACTTCCTTGAGGCGCTGCAGGAGGCGGCCCGAGGCTTCCTGGTTCCGATGGTTCACCTTCCGGATGCGCTGGCTGAGCTTCTTCACGGGCAGCACCACCAAAGGGCCCGCCAGGAAGATCGTGAGGCTCAGCTTCCAGTCCATGTAGAGGACCGTGGCCAGCATGGTGAGGGCCACGCAGACCTCGCGCACCGCTTCGGCCAGCTGATTGCTGGCGATGCCCTGCACGGCGCCCACATCGGTGATGCAGCGAGTGAGGAGCTCGCCCACGGGATGCTTCTGGAAGAAGGAAAGCTCCTGATCCAGGAGCCGGGCGAAGAGCCGTTCCCGCAGAGCCTGCGTGGCCCGGATGCCGCTGCGCACCATCATCAGCGTGCCCAGGTAGGTGAAGAGGCCCTTCAGCGCGAAGAGCAGCACCAGGAGCCCCGGCACCAGGAAGCGCGCGGTGCGGATGTTCGGCATGTGGGCCATGGCCCACTCCCGCAGATGCTCCAACTGCCCGAAGAGGCCCGTTTGGGGAATGTGCAGGGCCCGGGCCTTGCCGTCGTCGAAGACGAACTTGAGGCAGGCGATGAGGGCGCCCTGGCAGAGCCCCGCCAACAGCAGCAGCACCGTGGCCCCGGCGATGAGGGGCAGGTGGCTGCGCAGGTGGTCGTTGAAGAAGCGTCGGATCTGATTCATGGGCAGGTATCAGGTTACCCGGCCCCGGGCTCCCCATCCCAACGGCGCCGCTTACTCCACCGTCACGCTGATCGTGGAGGCCTTGTCCTCGACGCTGAAAAGGACGGTGCCCTTGGGGGCGTTCACGATCTGATCCATGAGGCCATCCAGATCCACGCCCTTCTTCTTGGCCTGGACGAGCTGCTCGTCGGAGAGGTAACCGCCCACAGCCCGGGCGAGGCCTGCAGCCACGCGAATCACCACGGGATCCGATTTGCCCTTTTCCTGGATGCGGATCACGAGGAAGCGGGCCGGAGCCTGGGGGGGCGCCTTGGGTTCCACGCCCATGGATTCCAGGGCCAGGCGACAGGCATCGGCCTGCTTGGGCTGAGCGAGGCCCTGCTGGAGGGCCGGCACGGCGCGGGCATCCCGGGCCTTGGCCAACTGCAGGGCACTGACGATGCGCACTTCCTGGGCCTCATCCCCCAGGGCGGCCACGAGGCCCGGCGTCGCGTCCGGGTTCTGGCCCTGGCGGATGCCCCAGCAGCGGATGCGGTTGAGGCGGGCTTCCTTGCCCAGCAGGCGCTGGTCGGGGTGGAGCCTCAGGAACTCGCCGTAGGCCGCGGCGGCCTCATCCCATCGCTGGTCCTGCTCAAGGGTGGACGCAAGCCAGAAGCGGGCCTCCGGCAAGCGCCCCGAGCGCGGGTTCTCTTGGATGTAGCGGCGGTACAGGGCGGCTGCTTCGTAGAAGCGGCCAGCCATGCGAAGGCTGCGGGCCTCCTGATATCGGGCGTCCTGGGCGGGCGCCTCCGTGAGGGTGGGCACCGCAAAGGCCATGGGCAGGAAAAGGATCACGGCTGTTCACCCTTCAGCCGGCGCTCCATGCGCAGGGCGTTATCCGAGAGATCCTTGGCCGAGGCCCACTGGCGCAGTTCGTTGGCACGCTTGGGATCCAGGCAGCCCTGTTCCAGGGCGATCTCCTGCAACCACTGGTGCAGATCCTGGCGGGTGCGCTCGGCTTCGGGCACGCGGGCCCCTTGGGCCTGCAATTGGCGGCTGGCTTCCAGAAGAGCCTGGGCCTCCTCTCGCTCAGCGGAACGGTCTTCCAGTTTCTCGGCGGTGCAGAGCTTGGGGTTCTTCGCGAATTCCTGGACGAGGGTGCTGCTCTGGGTGAAGAAGGAGGCCCAGGCGCGTTCCTGGGCGCGGGCCCGGGCCACCTGATCGATGCGGCCGAGGTCCTTGCGGGCTTCGACCTCGCGGCCGTACTGGATCACCGCGTAGCTGGCGGGGACGACGCCCACCAGCAGGGCCGCGGCGACGGCCAGCCAAGTACTGTTCCAGCGGCTGAGGGGGCGCACGTTCTCCCGCAGGGAGGGGCCGTGAGCTTCCAGAGCCAGGTGCAGCTCCAGCATCCGGGCCAGTTCGGCCTGGGTCTCGGGGTCCTCGGGCCAGTCTTCGGGCCTGTAGAGCAGGTCGAAGGCCTCTTCATCGGACAGGTTCTTCAGTTCTTGGGGGGTCATGGCTGGTTACCCATGGTTTTGCGGAGTTTGGAAAGGCTTTGGAACAAGGTGGCTTTCACGGTGCCCTCGGCGCAGCCGAGGTCCTGGGCGATCTCCTTTACGGGCTTCTCGTGCACGTAATAGGCCTGGACCATGGCTCGCTGACGGGGGGTCAGGCTCTCCAGGGCTTCCCGGAGATCCTTCAGCCTTCGGCCCTGGTCCAGGGCCTCCCACGGGGAGGGCGCCTGGGGATCGGGTGCGTCAAAGGACTCGGGAGGGGGTACCTCCCGTCCTCTTCTACGCAGGTGGTCGGTCGCCGCATTAGCCGCCAATGTAAAAAGCCAGGCGGCCACGGGGCGACCCTCCTCGAAACGGTCCTTGTGCTTGAGGCACTTGAGGAACACTTCCTGGACCAATTCCTGGACCACGCCCGTCTCTCCCGCCAGCCGGCGGTGGATGAAGGCGAAGACGGGCCGCTCGAAGCGGGTCATGAGGTGGGCCAGAGCCTCCTCATGACCCGCTTTGAGGCGGCTCATCCAGAATTCCGGGGTCTCTTCCCCGGTCGCGACCACCTCAGCCATCAGACCTTCGGCGCCGGTTTGGCCCCGGCGGACGGGGTGAGCTTCAGTTGAGGTAGGCCAAGTTTGCCCAATGCCGTTTCCAGGTGGGCGGGGTCGAGGGTGGCCTTCAAGCCAGCCCGGCGACCTTCTTGAAGGATCTGGACCGGAGTTTGGCCCTGGGGCCGCACCGCGTCCAACGCCGCGCCCAGGCGCTGCAACCAGGGGGTGACCTGGCTAATGGCCTTGGCCTCTCCCCCCAAAACGACCTCGAAGGTCCAGAGGCTGCCGTCCCCCTGGGGGCCGGCCCCCCAAAGGATGGTGTCCACCCCTTCAGGCAGTTCTCGCGCCCACTCGGCTGGCAGCTGCTGCTTCAAGCCGCCGAGGATGGGTTCGGGTCGGATGGAGCCCTGGAGCTTGAGGTCCGGGGTGAGCCACTGGGCCGCCGCCGCCACGCCAGGCCGGTCCGCCAGGCTCTTGGGGCCCAACCGCGCCAGGGCAGAGAGATCCCCGAGCCAGAGGTTGCCCTGGGGATCGGTGGCCACACGGAGGTGGAGCTGTTTCCCGCCCTGCTGGAGGTCCATGATCACGAACTGGGGCCAATCCTCGCCCCGCACCCGGAGGAAGCCTTCGGCAGGGAAGGATTCCGTCACCGCGGCCTGCAGGGCCTGGGGATTCTTGAAGCCCGAGAGGTGGATGAGGAAGGCGCCACTCATGGCCTCCACACCCTTCACCCCCTCCTTGGCCTGGGGCAGGTCCAACAGGTGGAAGGTGATTCGCCCCGTTTCCGATTGGGCCTTGATCTGGGCCTTCTGAAGGAAGAGGTCCAGCATCTGCTCGGCCAGGGGGCTTTTGGTGATGGCGCTCTGGAGGTCCTTATTCGCGAGGATGAACCCCGCCTGACCCGAGACGGAGGTCAGCGCCTCCTCGGGGATGCCCTGCACCCAGGCCGGAGCCTTGGAGGCCTTGGGTTTGCACGCCACGGCCCCGAGGAGTGCGACGGCAGCGATCGGGGCCATGAGGCGCATGTGGACTCCAGAGACCCAGGCTACGGGGGGTTGACCAAGGAAGCTTAGGTACTCGGATTATGCCAAGTGGCGCAGGGTCGTGGGGAGATGGGGGCTCTTGAGGAGCTGCTGCTGCTCGGCCTCGGACATGAGGCCCCAGAGGCGGAGGCTCGATTCCCGGGGGGTCTTCGGGTTCAGGAGCAGTTCGCTCATGATGGCCGTGTGGGCCAGCAGCACGGGATGGGCCGCGATGAGCTCCAGGATCCCGCGGGGGGTGAGCTTGTTCCGGGCCAGGCGCAACAGGAGGCTGGGATCCAGCTGGCGATCGGCCACGAGCAGGCGAAGGGAGGCCTCGTCCTGGAGCACTTCCTGGGGCAGGTGCCGCATAAGCTCGGCGCCGTAGGAACGCAGGGCCGTGAGCCGTTCTTCGGAAGGGATCTCCTGGTACAGCTCCCGGAGCCGCTCCAGGGCCCGACGCTTCACTTCCAGGTGGGGCACCCGGGGATCCTTCACCACTTCCACGAGGGCCTTGATGCCGTTGAGTTCATCCAGGATCCCCAGGGCCTGGTTCTCGCCGAGCAGGGGGTTGTGCAGCAGGGACTCGCGGACTTCAGGATCCCGGCCCCAATTGTGGTGCGTGGCCAGGAGATCGATGCGTTCCCGCTCCAACACGGGAATGGCGGCGTGCAGCAGGCGAGGCGTGAGGGCGGGATTCTCCAAGGTGAGGCGGAACACCTGGGGATCGGGATCCCGCAGGAGCTGCGCCAGCTGATCCGACGCCGTGGATTGGGTGGCCAGGAAAACGCGTTCTTCCAGGGAGGCCCATTGACCCTGGGCTTCCCGGCCCAGGCCGCCGGAGGGCGAACCGGCCTGGCGTCGCTGCCGATCATAGAAGTACTTCACCACCCGCAGCAGGTGGGGCGCGTGGCGCTTGCACCAGTAGGTGACGTATTGGTATTCGCTCTCGTCCAGCTGCGCGAAGAGGCTCACGGCCCGCTGGATGCTGATGCGCGAATGGCTGCCCCGACCCAGCAGCTCCACCAGGTGGCGGGACAGCGCGATGCGGCGGCAGAGGTCCTCGGGGCTGGAAGGCGCCTCGAGGATGGCCTCGCGGATGCCCTCGCGGAAATACCACCGCGCTTCGCCGTAGATCTCATCGAAGAGGCCATCCACCGGCGAGAGCTGGAGGGCCTGGCAGACGATGTCCTCGCTGAGCATGGGGTTGCCCATGGCCGCCTGCCGCAGATCGTCCTGATCCGCCAGCAGCCCGAAGAGGATGTCGGAGGGGTTCTCGGAACCGCTCGCCAGGGAGACCCGATCCTGGTGGCTGAGCACCACCTGGGCGACGGGCGCCGCCGGGGGCAGCGTGAGGGCTTCCCAATCCTGATCCGGCTCCGGAAGGGAGGGCATCTCCAGGGTGGAGCCCGTGCCCCCGATAGGCTTGGCCAATTGCTTCGCGAGCAACTTGGCGACGGGTTTCAGCTCAGGCCGCAACTGCTGGTAGACGCCCTTCACCACGTCCGCGCGCTCGGCCTTGTCGGCGGCGGGGGCGGCATCCATCTCCCGCATGAGGTCGAAGAGGCTGACCACCAGCTCCAGGTCCCGGCGGATGGATTCCGGCGCCGCCTCGTTGCCCGCAAGGGCGCCTAGGATCTCCCAGTGGGAGAGCCAGTGGGGCGTGCGCGCCATGAGGGTGATCAGGCGCGGGTGGGTGAGCGTGGAGGCCAACCCCGAGAGCATCCGGAGCTGCCCATCGGAGGGCACCTGCGGGCGGATCATCACCAGGTGGCGGAAGTGGAGGCGCTCGGCCTCGGAGAGCTCCGGCCAGAAAGTGAGCTCCAGCTCCTGCAGAGCCATGATCAGGCGCAGGCCGGCTGGAGCAATCCCAGCAATTCGGAATCGTTGATGAAGAGCAGCGCGTCCACGAGCCCGCCGTGGAGGAGCTTCGTGGCCCGGGCCGATTCCAGGTGGGCGCGGGTGGAAAGGGTGCCGCCCATCAGCAGGGGCAACTTCGAGGCTTCCTGGATGATCCGGGCCGTCTCGAAATCCGGCTGGGCCCCAGCCTGGGTGGCCAGGTCCACGAAGTGAAGGCGCTTGAACCCGTATGCCTTGGCGCGCAGGGCCATGTCCTGGGCGCTGATGCCCGTGCCCTGCCCGGCGCCTTCGGACCAACCGCTGCAGTGGACCTGCCCGCCACGGGCATCGATGCCCGCGGTGAGGTTGCTTTGGAAGCGGCCCAGCAGCTGCTCCACCACGAGGGAGGATTTCTGCAGCAGGGTGCCCACCACGAGCCAGTTGGCCCCCTGATCGAGGAGGAAACTGCACTGGTCGCTGGAGCGGATGCCGCCAGCCACCTGCACGCAGGGGCGCGTGGCCCGGATCTGCACGTGCCGAAGCAGCTGGGCCAGCAATTCGCGGTTGTTGCCCTTGTTCTGGGCTGCATCCACATCCACCAGGGCCAGGTGCGAGCAGCCACTCTCCAACAGGCGATCCAGGATCTCCATCGGGGCAAGCGCCGAGGGCGCATGGTCACCAAAGGTGGGGATCACACGGCCCTGTTGGATATTGAGGGTGGGGAAAATCTTCAAATCGCGGCCTCGCCCGTCTGCCCTCGAGTGTAACGCAACGGTCACGCCTGCAGGGCGTCGTTTGCGAGGCGGGCCAGAAGGGTGCGCGCCGCCTCGGCCTCTGCCTTCTTGAGGGTGGAACCGGATGCCTGGGCGGTCATGGAACCCACTTGCACATTCACGCGGAAGATCGGCGCATGGTCGGGCCCGCTCTGCTCCAGGAGGGAGTAGGCCGGAGCGGTCATGCCCAGGGTGGCGGCCCGTTCCTGCAGCGTCGTTTTGGCGTCCTTATGTTCCCACAGACCCGCGTGGGCGGAGGCCACCGCGGGCTCGAAGCGGCGCGCCACCAGCTCCGCCACGAGGGGAAGCCCATCGCGCCCCTGGGCCGTGGCATCCAAGTAGACGGCGGCCAATACCGCCTCCATGGCATCGGCCATGGGCTTGTTGCCGAAGGCCACGCCGCCCTTCGTCTTCCCGCTGCGCTTCAGTTCGAGACCCAACTCCGTGCCCCAGGCCGCGAGGCTGTCCGTGCACACGAGCAAGCCCCGCAGCTTGGACATGGGCCCCTCCTGCCAGGTGGGCTGAAGCCGGTGGATGAGCAGGGTCATGCCCAGGTTCACGAGGGCATCGCCCAGAAACTCCAGGCGCTGGTTATCCCGGGCCTTCCCCGTGGAAGCATGGGTCAGCGCCTCCTCCAGGAGGCGCCGATCTTGGAAGGTGTAACCCAGCCGCCCTTCCAGGGCGCTGGGACGGGCAGGCTCCGGCATCAATCGTTCAGGTCCGCGGGCAGCCTGCCGTTCAAGCGGGCCTTCTGGTAGGCGGACTTGAAGCGGACGTTGCGGTTGAACATCTGGCCGAGGATGCCCAGGCGACGGGCCTCCCTCAGCTCCTGCACGAACTCGGCTCCGCGGTTGTTCTCGGCCAGCGTCGCGGCCAGCCAGGCATGGGCCATCACATTGCCCGAATCCGCCTTGATGGCCTGCCGGAAGCCGTAGATCGCCTTGTCGGGATCCTTCTCCACGAGCTGGATGGACTCGCTGAGGGAGATGTTGCCAAGGTTCATGCGCTCGTGGACTTCCAGCTTCTCCAGTTTTTCAGGCTGGTAGCGCTCGGGCTGATCGATGGCCTTCTTCTCTGGGACTGGCTTGGGCTGCGGGGCCATGTGGACTTCGGGCTCCTGCTTCACCGAGAGGGCACCCTTCCCGGGATCCGCCTTCACCAGCTGATCGGGCCGCACGTCTTCGGGTTTGCCCCCCTTCGAGGCAGGGCGAACCTCCTTGGAAGGGGCCGGAGCGGAGGTTTGGGTCCCCTCGGGCGCCACCTGGGCCGTGGTGGCCATGGGGGCTTCCTTGCGGCCCAGGAACCACCAGGCTCCGAAGCCGCCGCCGATCAGCAGGAGCGCGGCCACCGCCAACCAGGGCGCCTTGGACGAAGCGCTGGAGGGCTTCGGGGACTGCACGGGCTGCGTAGCGGGCCCGGCGGCCGGAACGCCCGCGGTGGGCGCCGAGAGCACTTGCGTGGCGGGCTGCACGGGGGCCGTGGGTGCGCTGGGCGCAACTGCGGCCCGCACGTTGGCCGGCGCGGACGTGGCGAGGAGGGACGTGCCCTCCTCCATCTGCCCACTCCAAGTGGGGTCCTTGGCGGCGCGCAGGGCGCGGGCGAAGTCCTCGGCCGTCTGGAAGCGCACATCCGGATCCTTCGTGAGGGCTCGGTCCAGCACGGATTTGATGGCGGGGCTGATGCCCTGAAGCTGGCTCGTGTCGATGGGATCCGGCGGCTCGTTGACGATCTTGTAGAGAATGGTGGGCGTCGTGTCGCCGGCGAAGGGCTTGCGGCCCGAAAGGGCCTCGTAGAGCATCACGCCCACGGCGAAGAGGTCGCTGCGGGGATCGGGCTTGCCGCTGCGGATGTACTCGGGGGCCATGTAGCTCACGGTGCCCATGACCATGCCCGTGGCCGTCATGTCCGAGTTGCCCACGCGGGCCACGCCGAAATCCATGACTTTGGCGATGAGCCGGCGGCCGTCGCGCTGCACCCGCACGTTGGAGGGCTTGATATCGCGGTGCACGATGTGGGCGTGGTGGGCGAAGGCGAGGCCGTCGCACACCTGGGCGAGCACTTCCAGGATTTCACTGCGGGTGAGGGCCTGATCCCGGTAGAGCTCCTCCAGGTCGTGGCCCCGGACGAACTCCATGGCGATGTAAAGGACCTCCTGGTCCTCCCCGAACTCATAGATGGTCACCAGATTGGGGTGGTTCAGCACGCCCGCGGCCTTGGCCTCCCGGGCGAAGCGTTCTTTGGCTTCAGGGCCTTGGGTCCCCGGATTCAGGATGGTCTTGATGGCCACTTCCCGCCCGATGCTCGGGTCCACACCCAGGTAGACCTCACCCATGGCGCCCGCGCCAAGCACCTTCTGGATCTCAAACTTGCCCAGTTTCTTGAACATTCAGGGACTCCTGGGGGGCGGGTATCCCGAAGCATAAGGCCCAAGGGCCTGTTGGCCAAGGCTCGTAAACCGCCCCCCATTGCACTCGAGGGCGGAAAATGCCAAGGTTGTGGAACCCCAGTATTAGGAGGTCTGTTGGCCGAGGTTCGAGCCCGCCCCTTTCTTCCGGCCCTGCTTGGTGCACTGCATCAGGAAGGCGCGGAAGGGGAACTTGTACTCGAACAGAACGACGGCACCCGCACCCTCTATTGGAAGGGCGGCGATCTGCGCTACCTCTGCAGCGATGCCGTGGGCGAGCAATTCGGAAACTACCTGATCCGCCTCGGGATCCTCGATCTCGCCGCGCTTCAGGAACTGCTGGCCGACGGCGAGGGCTCCCGCATGGGCGATCGCGTGGTGCAGTGGGGCCTCATGACCACCCAGGAGCGCGACCAGCGCCTCCAGGAGTTGTTGGCCTCGATCCTCACCCACGCCATGGAGCACCCGGTCCTCAAGATGACCTGGACGCCCGGCAGCCTCAGCGGCAGCCTCAGCGGGGACCTGCAGTTCCGCCTCGATCACCGCAAGCTCATCTGGGATGTCTTCCAGCGGATCCGGAACCTCCACGAACTTCGGGATTACCTCAAGGGCGAACCCTCCTGGCGTTGGAAGGCGAAGGAGGATCTCCTCTTCAAGCTCAGCGACCTGCCCCTCAACCCCAAGATCGCCTATTCCTTGAGCCTCCTGGGCACCGAGCCCCTGGGTTACGAGACCCTCATCTCCATCACGGGCCTCGAAGAGGAAGAAGCCGCGCACATCATCGTGGGCCTCTGGGCCCTGGGGGGGCTCACGCTCACCCACGGCGAAGTGCCCGTGCCGCCGGGCCTGCGCCCCTCCCGGGAATCCCAAACCCACCCCGGTGGTTTCGCCGCGCCTCCGCGGCAGCCGCTGCCTTCGGGCCCCGTGCACCTCAAGCTTGAGCCTCTGGAAGTCGTCCCGCCGCCACCCCCACCGCCCGTCGCCCTACCCGACATCGAAGTCGAAGTTGAGATGGCGGAGGATGACCTCTTCGAGCCCATTCCCATCTCTCTGATGCCCGAACGCCACGCGGAGCCCGTGCGCTTGGATCCCACCCCGCAGCAGGAGCTGGAGCCCATGCATTCCATGGCCACGCCCCCCGTGACCATGGACCTCGACGCCATGGCCACCCCGGAGCTGAAGGCCAAGGCCTACGTGAAGAAGGCCCAGTCTCTCCTGTTGCAAGATCGCGCCAGCGAAGCCATCCGGGCCCTGGAGCAGTCCATCAAGCTGGATGGCGAAGGTCCCCGCTCCTACGAAGCCTGGTTGCTCTTGGGGAAACTGCGCCTCGCGAATCCCGCCTGGTCCACGCGCGCCATCGAAGCCCTGCAGGCCGCCAGCCGCGCCCAAGATAAGGCCGCGGAGCCCTGGGCCCTCATGGGCGAGCTCTACCATCGCAAGGGCTTCCTCGCCAATGCCCAAGGCTGCTTCAAAAAGGCCCTGGAGCTGGATCCTTCCGTGCAGGTCCCCGATGACGTGGTCATCTCCATCGAAGGTGGCAAACCCCAGCAGGGCGGCCTCTTTGGTCGGCTCAAATCCATGCTCGGGCGCGAGAAGGAATAGCCCCGGACCACCCTTGAGGCCTCCGCGAACTTCACTGCCGCCCAGTCATCCCAGACGAAGGGCGGAAAATACTTGGTTTATTTTTTGAAATAATTGTCGTTACTTAATGCCGCTCCATTCAACACCCGAACATTGGAAAGGCGTTGCGATGAAATCTGATATTTCAGTGGTTGTGGTGACCATTTGTCGGGAGTCTCTTTATCGGGCCATCCGATCCATTTTTAAACAGGATTTTCAAGGGTCCATTCAAATCCTTATCGGCGTGGATGTGGAGAAATTTGGGAACATTTCCCAAATCCTTGGGGACCTGGCGCCCGAGTGCCCGCCACGGGTCACGGTCACCTGCATCAACCCCGGGTATTCCACCTCCACCCGCCACGGGGGCGTGCACAACTGCTGGTATGGAGGTTCACTCCGAACCGCACTGAGTTTCCTGTCCTCCTCGGAACTCGTGGCGTATCTCGACGATGACGACTGGTACCAGCCCGAACACCTTCGACTATTGCACGCAGCGATTCAAGGAAAGAGCTGGGCCTTTACTTTATCAAATTATGCAGATCCGAATTATAATAAAATACTCGGACCAGATACGATCGAGAGTTTAGGGCCACACAAGGGCATCTTCAAAGATAAATTCGGTGGGTTTGTTCGCCCTTCCGCCCTCCTTTTAAATAAACTCAAACTTCCACACATTCTTTATTTATGGTCAACTTCACCCTTTCCTACTGGAGACGGTGAAGATCGATTGATATTCAATGAATTATTGAAATATTCGGATTACGGGGAAACGGGGGTCCCCACGGCCAATTGTTCGTTGGACCCCGCCGATGGCATGCATGCCTTCCGGTTGCAGTCGCTTTCCCTGCCCGTCACCGGGCACACGGCCAAGCATCAATCCCTGCGAACCCCTTCCTGATCTGGATGCGCCAAGGTCCCTGACGATCCTGAGGGTGGGCTACCTATATAGGGGGGCAGGGCCCAGCCACCCCTTCCGTTCGGGCGCAAAGCGCCGGTTTCGAGATCTCCGGGGCATTCCGGGATTCGAAGGATTCGCATAAATCAATGCGAACAAAGCCTTTGTACATTTAAAAAAAATTTGCTCAAGAACCTCGTCGCTTCGCCGAAGAGGATTGGGTCGGGGATTCCCCGCATCAAACACGGTGGCACGGATGCCACCCCAGGCACATCAAGGAGGATGTATGCCTTCAATCCTGAATAACGTCGCTGCCCTGCAGGCTACCCGTCAGCTGGGTATCACCGGTGCTGGCATGAAGGCCACCATCGAGCGTCTCACCACCGGTCGGCGCATCAACCACGCCTCCGACGATGCCGCTGGTCTGGCCCAGGCCACCACGCTCGACTCCAACGCCCGCATCGCTTCCGAGACCCGGAAGCTCGCCAACAACACCTACTATGCGGCCGCTGCTGAAGACGGCTACATGGAAGAGGCCACCAGCCTGGCGCAGCGCGCCGTGGAACTGGCTGCTGGCGGTAACGGCACCAGCGCTGAGTTCACGCAGGTCGCCTCTCTGGCCGCTGCCGCCTTCGGCAACGCCACCACCTACATCGGTGGTCAGACCATGACCGCCATCACGGACGCCACCACCGCCGCAACCGCCCTGCAGGACGTTTCCAGCGCCCGCTCCAACATCGCCTCTGCGATGGCGCAGGCCCAGTCCAATGCCAGCCTGAACGGCATCAAGGTGGAGAACTTCACCGCCCAGAAGAGCAACATCATGGACGCCGACATCGGCAGTGAAGTTGTGAATCTGACCAAGTGGCAGGTCCTCAGCCAGGCCGGCACCAGTGCCTTGAGCCAGGCCAACCAGTCCAGCCAGTACGTTCTGTCCCTCCTCCGGTAATCGGAATTCCTAGGCCATGGTTGGGGATGGGGCTTACCCATCCTCAACCATGAGCCGTAGGGAGGTTTCCCATGGTTGATCAACTCAACCCCATGGGTGGCCTGATGCCGGGAGCGACTCAGGCGGTGGCTGTTACCACTGCCTCACCCCGTCCGGTATCCCCACCCGTCAACTCCAAAGCTCCTGCTGTCCTTGGCGGCAAGGAGGGAGTTCGTACAGGTTCAGAGAAAGCGCCTTCCAAGGAATCCCTGGATTCCGCAGCCAAGGCCATCGAGGGTTTCATCGCCCAGTCGCCGTCGGACCTCAAGTTCATGGTCGACAACTCCACGGGGCAGTACTACTTCAAGATCATCGACTCGGTGACCCACGAAACCATCCGCCAGGTACCCTCCGAAGAGGTCCTGACCATGGCCCGGCGCTTGCAAGAGCTTACCGACCCGAAGGGTGCTCGCGGCGTGCTCGTCGACGCTGAGGGCTAACTTCTCCCATCGGGGAATACTGCCGGGAGAGGTGGCATCATGGCTTCACCACTGAGTTTTCAAGGTCTAACGTCGGGTCTCCAAACGGATTCGCTGGTCGATGCCATCATCCAACAGGATGGGCAGCCTCTGCAGCGCCTCAGGGACCGGCAAGCCCTCAACACCAAGCGGGCTGCCGCCCTGAAAGCCATCCGTTCGAGCATGAACACGCTGTCCATCGGCGTGTCCAGCCTCTACGACGGCCTCGCCGCGCGCACCGTCACCAGCACGGATTCCAATCAGAGCTTCGTGTCCGCCACGGCCACCGGCACGGCGAAGGGCAATTACGAAGTGAAGGTCGCCCAGGTCGCCACCAAGGGCCAGGTGGCCATCGGCGTGGCCGATCCCAACGCCGCCATCGTGTCCGGAAACGGCAGCTTCGCCGTCCAGGGTACCGATGGCACCGTCAAGGCCTTCACCTTGACCAACAACAGCCTCAACGGCCTGCGGGATGCCATCAACGGGTCCGGCGCGGGCGTGACGGCCACCATCGTCAACACCGGCTCCGGGGCCACCCCCTACCAGCTGGTGGTGACCGCCAAAGAGACAGGCACCGGGGGCACCAATGGCACCGGCGGCGTGGTCCGCCTCGCAGCCATCGACAATGCCGACAGCAGCCCCACTACCGTGGATCCCACCATATCGGGCCTGGGCGGCGGCACCCTCTCGGGCACTTTCGCCGCGCCCACGGGCCTCTCCGGTGGCCTCGCTTCCTCCGGCAGCGGTGTGGCCGTGGATGCGCTGTTCACCGTCAACGGCATCCAGCTCACGCGACAATCCAACACCGTCAAGGATGCGGTGGATGGGGTCACCTTCACGCTGAAGCGGGGCGATCCCACCAACAGCACCACCCTCACGGTGGCCCAGGATTCGAACGCCGCCACCACCGCCCTCCAGAGCTTGGTCTCGCAGTTCAACTCACTGCTGAAGACCTATCGGGATGCCTCCACTCCCCTCAACGACGGCAGCGGAACCATCACCCCCCAACCCCTTGAAGGGGACAGCGTCGCCCGGAGCCTCATCAACCAGGTCCGCACCGCGCTCAGCGGAACGGTGGATGGTCTTCCCAGCACCGACAAATACAACTCCGGGGCCAGCATCGGCATCAAGACCAACGCCGATGGCACCCTTTCCCTGGATACCGCCGCCTTCAAGAAGGCCCTCGAGGACAACCCGGTCGCCGTCGGAAAGGTGTTCGGGCTCACTGGAACCTCCACCGCGGGCGGGGTCCAGTTCGCCTCCGGCACGTCGGCCACGAAGACCGGGGCTGTCGATTTCAATCTGACCTATGCCGCGGGCGGTGCCGTCTCCGGTTCCCTGACCTATGGCGGGACCACCTATTCCGGTTTGACGGGAACGAACGGCACCCTCAACGGCCCCGTGGGTTCTCCCCTGGAAGGCCTGTCCCTGGCCATCACCGCCTCCGGCAGCGGCACGCTGACCGTTTCCCGCGGCATCGGCCAGCGGCTTCAGGACGCCATCTCCGGCCTGACCTCCTACTCGGGCGTCATCCAGAAGACCCAGGTGAGCATCGACGCCCAGAACAAGGGCCTCTCCAAGCGGATTGATCAGCAGCAGGCCATCCTCGATCGGCGGAAGGCCATCCTGAAGAACCAGTTCAGTCAGATGGAGTACACCATCTCCCAGCTGCGCGCCAGCAGCGGCGGCCTCGGCGGCATCGGTTAATTGCGCCGGGAATCTCCGTTCGTGAGATAAACGGGAAACGCCGGTTACGCGCAACGGAGCAGCATGGGTCGCAGCAAGGATGCGAGTCAGTGGAATTCAGGGACCTCGGTCCCGGATGCCGCCGCCCTCCAGGCGCATCAACGGCTGATCCAGACCTGCTACGACGCGGCCCGGTGGGACGACTACGCCGCCGAGGTGGCTCGCTTCGAACTCCGCAACCCCGGCTCGCCCTACGCTGAGTACGAGCGGGGTTATCTCAACTTGCTCCGAGGCGAATGGAAGCAGGGATGGCGGCAATTCGAAGCCCGCCTGCGCACTCCGGGTTACGTCCCCGCCGGGAAGCGGTTCCCCCAGCCCCGATGGACCGGCGCGCCCTTCCCGGAGAAGACGCTCCTGTTGAATTTCGAGCAGGGCTTCGGGGACACCCTGATGCTCGTGCGCTATGCACCCCTCGTGAAGGCCCTGGGCGGGCGCGTGCTGCTGCTCGTGCAGCCGCAGTTCGCCTACCTGATGACGACGCTGCAGGGTGTGGATGAAGTTATCCCCTATGGCCACGACCTGCCGCCCTTCGACCTCCAGGCCTCCCTCTTCTCCCTGCCGGCCCTCTTCGGGACGGAGGAAGCCACGGTTCCCTGCAACATTCCCTACCTAGGGATCCCCCGCTCGGTGCCGAACCGCGATGGGCTCGCCACCCTGCTGGCCGCTTCCGAAGGCCAGACCCGCGTGGGCCTGGCGTGGGGAGGCAATCCCGTGCACCCGCGGGACGCCCAGCGCTCCATCCCTCCGTCCTTGCTGAAGCCTTTGGGTACGCTCCCCGGCGTCGCGTGGCACAGCTTCCAGTTGGGCCGGGAGGATCGCCCCGAACTCCCGGGCCTCGTGTCCCTGGCGCCCCTCCTGCAGACCTTCTCGGATACCGCTTACGCCCTGAGCGGAATGGATCTGGTGATCACCGTGGACACCGCCCTCGCGCACCTCGCCGGCGCGCTGGGCATTCCCACCCTGCTCCTCGTGAGCCATGCCCCGGATTTCCGCTGGATGCTCGACCGCGAGGACAGCCCCTGGTATCCCTCCCTGCGGATCTACCGGCAACCGACCGTCGGGGATTGGGCCTCGGTGATCCGGCAGCTGCATGCGGATCTCGGCGGATGATGTGACCAGGGAGCGCGCGTGACTTCACCCTCCAAGCATCCGAATTCAAAGCTGGATCCAGCGCAGGCCGAAGCCGTGGCGGCGTACCGCCAGCGCCTGGAGGCCCACCCCCGCGACTCCGAAACATGGGCGAAACTGGGGGGGCAACTCAGCGCCCTCGGCCAGTTCGCTGAAGCCGAGGATGCCTGCCGACGAGCGTTGACCTTGGATCCCCGCAACGCCACGGGCCATTTCAACCTGGGGATCGCATTGTCCCAGGGCGGGGATTTCACTGGGGCCGAGCCGCACTTCAAGCAGGTGCTCGCGGATCACCCGCGGGATCTCTTTGCCCGCCTCGCCTTGGCGGAATGCCTGATCCAGACCCACCGAAGCAAGGAGGCCCTATCCCAACTTGAGAAGGTGCTGGCCCAAGACCCCGGCAACACCCAGGCCTTCAAGCGGATCATCCTCATCCACCACCTTCAGGGCAACGCTGCGGAAGTGATGAAGGCACTGGAGGCCTGGATCAAACTGGATCCCACCAACCCCGACCGCATCTGGGAGCGGGGTGTGACGCTGCTGCTCCAGGGGCGCATGCCCGAGGGCTGGGCGGATTACGAAGCGCGTCTGAAGGTGCAAAGCCAGGCCCGCACACCCATCGGCCCCTTCTTCCAACCGCGATGGGATGGCAGCCCATTCCCCGGCAAAACCCTCCTCCTCCACTGCGAGCAGGGACTCGGCGACACCCTCATGTTCATCCGCTTCGCGCGGCTGGCGAAGGCCCGTGGAGGCCGGGTGGTGGCCGTGGTGCAACCCCAGCTCCGGGATCTGATCGCGACCTGTGAAGGCGTGGATGATGCCGTCTGCCAGGGCGATCCCCTGCCCCCATTCGACTGCTACCTTCCCCTGATGTCCCTGCCGGGGGTCTTCCAAATCGGGGAGGCCGACATCCCCGCCGACGTCCCTTACCTCCGGATTCCACCGCGGGTTCCGAACGGCGAAGCGTTGAAGCGCATCCTCTCCGTGCCCACGGATCGGCTCCGCATCGGGTACGCCTGGGCCGGCAGTTCGGGCAACCAGGAGGACCGTTCCCGATCCCTGGATCCAGCGATCCTCGCGCCCTTGGGCGCCATCCCGAACACGGCCTGGCACTGCCTTCAGATGCCCCCGCCCGAGGCCTGCCCCTTCCCGTCCGTGCCCCTCAGCCCCCTGCTGACCAACTTCTCCGACACGGCCTACGCCCTCAGCCACATGGACCTCGTCATCACCGTCGATACCGCCTTGGCGCACCTGGCGGGGGCCCTGGGGATCCCCACCTTCCTGATGGTGCGCCAGAGTTCCGAGTGGCGGTGGCAGATGAATCGATCCGACAGCCCCTGGTACCCCACCCTGCGGATCTATCGCCAACCGGAACTCGGGGATTGGGAGTCCGTCATCCGCGACATCGTGGCCGATCTGACGGGCGGCGAGGAGGAGCCGGTGCCCGATACCGCCCGCGGATGGTCGGAGCTCGCCGAGCGCCTGCGCCAGGAAGGGCGCTTGGGGGAAGCGGTGGAAGCCAGCTACCGCGCCCTGGAGCTCGACGCAGACCTGCTGCCCGCCGTCGCCACTCTGGGCCTGGCCCTCGTGGCCCTGGAGCGTTGCGAGGAAGCCGAGACGCCCCTCCGCCACGCGCTGGAGCGCAGGCCCGAGGACATCCCCCTGCGCCTCGCCTTCGTGGAGTGCCTGCTCCGTCGAGGCGATCTGGATGTGGCCCTCCAGCACCTCAATCGGGTGCTCCTCGCGGATCCGCGCCACTTCGGCGCACTCCAACGGATGCTGGACATTCATACGGCCCTTCGGGACCGCGTGGGCGTGATCGGAGTGCTGGACCGCTGGCTCGCAGTTGCGCCAGAGCGGGATGACCTCCGCTGGGAGCGCGGCACGATGCACCTGATGGAAGGCCACTACCTCCAGGGTTGGGAGGACATCGAGGCGCGCTTCAACCTCCCGGATCAGGTCGTCACCCGCCTCGGCCCCTTCGTGCAACCCCGGTGGGATGGGACCCCATTTCCGGGCAAGACCCTGCTCCTCCACTGCGAGCAGGGGCTCGGCGACACCCTCATGTTCATCCGCTTCGCCCGGCAGGTGAAGGCACTGGGCGGGCGCGTCGTCGCCGTGGTCCAACCCTCGCTGGTGAGCCTCATCTCCACCTGTGAGGGTGTGGATCAAGCCGTGGCCAACGACGCCCCCTGGCCCCCCTTCGATCTGCAGCTCCCCCTCATGTCCCTTCCACGGGTCCTCCACATCGACGAGGCTGCCATCCCCTCCGAGGTTCCCTACCTGCGGGTTCCCCCGTGGACCCCAAACCGCTCGGTGCTGCAAGAGATCCTCTCGGTCCCCACGCAGCGGCTCCGGATCGGCTACGTTTGGGCCGGCGGTTCCCGGCACTTGAGCAACGCGATCCGGTCCGTGCCCCTCGATGCCTTCGCCCGCCTGGGTCAGCTACCGCAAGCGGCCTGGCACTGCTTCCAGGTGCCCAATCCCCCAGTCCTGCCCTTCCGTTCGGTGCCCCTCAGCCCCTTGCTCACGGATTTCGCGGACACCGCCTACGCCCTGAATCAGATGGACCTCGTCATCACCGTTGATACCGCTGTGGCCCATTTGGCGGGGGCCCTCGGGATCCCCACCTTCCTCATGCTGCCCTTCGGTTCCGAGTGGCGGTGGCAGTGGGATCGCCAGGACAGCCCCTGGTATCCAACCCTGCGGATCTATCGGCAGCCCACCCCGGGCGATTGGGATTCCGTGATCGACGAGATGATCAAGGACCTCACCCAGGATCAGAACGGCTTGTAACCCTTCAACGCGCGGGCCCCGTGGGCTTGGAGATCCATCTCACTGCGGAGCCGGTCTCGCTCGATGCTCAGGCGATCCGCCTCGGCATCGAGCCGCAGCGCCAGGGCCTTGCACCGGGCCACGATGGCTGGCCACTCGGGGCCACGCTCGACCGTCGTCAGGGCTTCATCGAACCGGCTTCGCCAGGCGGCCAGTTCCTCACCCTCGACTTCCCCAGCCTCGAGGCGTTGCTCCAGATCCTCCACCAGGAGGACGAGGTCCAGGTCGCTCACACCGAGAAGTCCCTGGGGGCATCCGGCGCGGGGGCGGGGGCGGCGGCGGCCTTCCGGCGGTGCAGCTCCTCCCAGGTCTCCTTCATCTCCCCCATTAACCGGTGCACGTTCTCCAGGCGCTCGGGTTTGTTCAGCTGGGCCCCGGAGAAGATCTCATCGGACCACCAGTCATAGATGCGGATGAGGTTCTCGACGACCTCCCCTCCATCCTTGTGGTTCAGGCGATCCCGGAGCTCCAGGATGATGTCGGCCGTGCGGTTGGTGCACCGGGCCTGCTCCAGGAGGTTCCGTTGCTGGATGGCCTCCAGTGTCAACCGGATGTACCGCTGGCCCCCTTCGAGCAGGAGGGCCGTCAACTGCTCCGGGCTCGCAGACTGGATCCGCTGGAGCATGTACTGGTCGGATACCTTCTCAGCCGTGTAACCCTTCATCGCTGACCTCACCCCTCTTTCATCGGATGCCCCTCTGGATCTGATGAGTTCCGGGAGGCGCCAGGGGCCACCCGGGCCGACGGGCCCCCTCCCCCTCCCGGACCCCCGCCATCGGATCCAGGATCAGGCTTCGGTAAAGGTGCCTCCATATCGCCTGAATCCTTGCTGGATAAGGCTCTGGAGCCTACCGTCGCCGCCGGGATGGAGGCCCCCGATTCCGACATCCAAAATGGGGGCGTCCGGGCTTCTCAGGTCGGCTTCGACGACGAAGCGCCTCCCTCGCCGCTCGGGAGCGCTCAACCTCTGCATTTTCGCCGCGCGGTGCGCACGATCCCTGTGAAGCCTTATGCGATGGGCATTCGCGACGATTGACCCATCAATCCAGGCCTTGAGGTGGGGGAAGTCGATCCTTCGGCACCCCGCTCCGACGTCCTCCGTGAACCCGCCACCGCTCCAAGGCCCTCCAAAGGGCCATCCTTGCGACGTGAATGCAGCACCCGCGCAGATCCGCGCCCTGAGCGGGTCCGCGAGAACCGAATTTCCGGGGGAGCTAGCGGCAAAAAAAATCACTTTTTTTCATTTTTCTCTGTTGACGACCGAAATAGTGCTGGTTTGATGTTGTCTCAGAGGGAAAGCGCACCTATTCTTTTCAGAAGTAGCTATCCAATTGGAGTCGGAAATATTGAGGTCCCCCAGATGCTAAAAAAGGTCGCCATCTTCAAGGCCCTGGATGTGGAGATCAAGAAGCAGAGGGGCTCCGTGGCGGTCAAGGAGGCCTACCGGGGTCATCACTCCCTGCGCGAGGAGCTCAGCCAGCCTGGAGTTTCGATCATCGCCGAGGTCGCCGGTGGCGATCCTGGCCGCGGCAAGGTCCGCGAGAACTACAAGGCGTCCACGCATGCCAAGAGCTTGGTGGAGAACGGCGCCAAGGCCCTCTCCGTGGCCACCGACAAGTTCCTCTACTACGGCGAGGACAAGAGCCTGAGCGAAGCCCGCACCTCGGTGAAGGTGCCCCTCCTCCGCCGCGAGTTCATCTTCGAGGAGTACCAGGTCGAGGAGAGCAAGATCCTCGGCGCGGATGCCATCTTCCTCATGCCCGCCCTGCTCGCCCAGGACCGGCTGCTCGCCCTGTTGAAGCTCGCCAAGGCCAAGGGCCTGGATGCCGTCGTGGAAGTCTCCAATGAGGCCGAGCTCAAGCGCGCCATGGAAGCCGGCGCCGATGTGATCTGCGTGGTCGGGCGGGATCTCGACTCCTGGAACCCCTCCATGGACAAGGCCCTGGCCCTCCTCAAAAAGGTGCCTGCCTCCTGTCTGAAAATGATCGAAGCCGGCATCCAGCGGCTCGAGGACATCCGTCGCGCGGAATCCGCCGGCGTGCATGGCGTCATCGTCGGTGACGCCCTTCTAGACGACTTCTACCCCGGCAAGCGCCTGGCCCAGATCCTTTCGGGCGCCGAGCCTCCCAAGAAGCCCGCCAAGGCCAAAGCCAAGGCTGAATCCCCCGCCACCGCGGCATCTGTCGCGGCCGGTAGCCCTCCCTCCACCCTGCGCAAGGCCGATACCACCGGTTCGCCGGCCAAGGCCTCCGCCCGCACCACCCCTTCCACAACCGCCCGTAAGGGCGAAAAGGAGCCTCGCATGGCTGACATGCCCACCCCGGCCGCCATGGCCACCCCCGCCGCCCCCGCGGCCAAGAAACCCGCTGCCAAAAAGGCCGCCGCCAAGAAGCCCGCTGCCAAGAAGGCCGCCCCCAAGAAGGCTGCTGCCAAGAAG
>CAZTVL010000006.1:63057-407141 GCA_964617215.1 uncultured Solibacteraceae bacterium
AGGCTGCTGCCAAGAAGGCCGCCCCCAAGAAGGCTGCTGCCAAGAAGGCCGCCCCCAAGAAGGCTGCTGCCAAGAAGGCCGCCCCTAAGAAGGCCGCTGCCAAGAAGCCCGCCGCCAAGAAGGCTGCCAAGAAGAAGTAGACCGTCTTTCGAGACGATCGCACGCCGCCCGGGCCCAGCCCGGGCGGTCGTGTTTTAGGTCCAGTAGATGGACGCGGTACGCTGGTGGGGTTGATCGCCCCCTCAACCTTTTTTCCCGGGTGTTGGTATGAAGCTCATTGAATCCGTTTCCGCGCTTGAAGTCCTGGACTCCCGTGGCAATCCCACGGTGATGGCCCGGGTTCAGCTCTCCGATGGCACCGTCGGATCCGCCATGGTGCCCTCCGGCGCCAGCACGGGCAGCCGGGAGGCCCTGGAGAAGCGGGACGGGGATAAGAAGCGCTACCTGGGCAAGGGCGTGCTGGGCGCCGTGGACGCCATCAACGTGGAGATCGCCCAGTCCCTCCAGGGCATGGATCCCTTCCAGCAGTCCGAATTGGACGAGCTGATGTGCGATTTGGATGGCACCGACACCAAGGAGCGCCTGGGCGCCAACGCCATCCTCGGCGTCTCCATGGCCCTGGCCGATGCCGCCGCCAAGGCCTCGGGCATGCCCCTTTACCGCTACCTGGGGGGGGCCTCCGCCCGCACCCTTCCCGTCCCCATGATGAACATCCTCAATGGGGGCGCCCACGCCGATAACAACGTCGATATCCAGGAATTCATGGTCCTCCCCGTGGGAGCCCCCAGTTTCCGGGAGGCCCTGCGTTGGGGGGCAGAAATTTACCACTCCCTTAAATCGGTCCTGAAAGCCCGTAAGTTGGCCACGGGCGTGGGGGATGAGGGGGGCTTTGCCCCCAACCTGGGCTCCAATGAGGAGGCCTTGGACCTAATCTCCGAAGGGATCAAGAAGGCCGGTTACAAGCTCGGAACGGACGTTTTCCTGGGGTTGGACTGCGCCGCCAGCGAGTTCCACAAGGGCAAGCACTACGAGCTGGATGGGGGGAAGAAGACCCCCGAGCAGCTGGTCACCTATTACCAGGGCCTCGCCAAGCGGCACCCCGTGATCACCATCGAGGATGGTTTCGCTGAAGGCGACTGGAAGGGCTGGAAGGCTCAGACCGTCGCCATGGGGGCCAAGACCCAGCTCGTGGGCGACGACCTCTTCGTGACCAACCCCGCCATCCTCAAGAAGGGCATCGATGAGGGCGTGGCCAACGCCATCCTCATCAAGCTGAACCAGATCGGCACCGTGACCGAAACCCTCAAGGCCGTCGACATGGCCCACAAGGCGGGCTACCGCGCCATCATCAGCCACCGCAGCGGTGAGACGGAGGACGCCTTCATCGCCGACCTCGCCGTCGCCACCGGCGCGGGCCAGATCAAGACCGGCGCCCCCGCCCGCACGGATCGCGTGGCCAAGTACAACCGCCTGCTCGTCATCGAGTGGGAGCTCGGGGCCGCCGCCCGCTACGCCGGCTTCGAAGCCTTCAACCAAAAGCTCCGCTAGGCCCGATCGACATGAACGTCAATTGGCTCCTCCGCTCCCGCACCGTCTGGTGGTGCCTGGGGCTGTCCGCGCTGTCGAGCCTCGCCCTGCTGTGGCTCTCACCGGATGGCATCCCCGAGCTCACCAAGCGACAGCGGGAGCTGGCGGAGACCAAGCGCTCATTGCTGGAACTCAGCCGCAGCAACCGCGAGCTCTACGCCGAGGTGCACCGCCTCGCCCAGCGGGATCCCGAATTGATGGAGGCCCTGGCCCGGCGCCAGGGCTTCGCCAAACCCGGCGAAACCGTCTACACCTTCAAGGACCGCCCGAAATAGCGCATGAAGATCCATCTCGCCTCCGCCTCCGGCAACGTCTTCGCCTACCTGTGGGCCGACGAGGTGCCCGCCACCTTCGAGGGCTCCCGCTGGGCCCAGGTCCTCTGCCCTCGGGGCACGGCCCTGGGACTGGACGGCATCTTTCTCCTGCAGCGGCCCACCGAGGGCCCTTGGGTGATGGAGCACTGGGACGTAGATGGTGGCCTCACCTTCTGCTCCAACGGCACCCGCGCCGCCCTCGGGGTGCCCGGCGCCCCCGCTGGTGATCAGGTGGACGTGCTCAGCAACGGCCAAACCGTTCAACTGCGGCGCGAAGGCGATGTCGTGGGCCTCCGCCTGCCCGAGGGTGCGGGCTTCGGCCTGAAGCCGCTCCCCCTTGTGGGCCTCACGTCGGCCCAGGCCGCTTTCGGTTTCGTGGGGAACCCGCAATTGGTGGTGCGCGTGCCTTCGGTGAAGGACGTGGACCTCGCCACCTTTGCACCGCCCCTGCGACATCACGCCGCCATCCCCGGCGGCACCAATGTGAACGTGGTGGAAGTGCTCGCGCCCGGTCACGCCCGCATCCGTTCCTGGGAGCGCGGCGTGGAAGGCGAGACCCTCTGCTGCGGCACCGGCTGCTCCGTCACCGCCGCCTGGCTCGCCGACACCCAAGGCGACACCACCTGGGTATTGGAGACCGCCAGCGGCGATCCCGTCACCGTGAAGCTGGCCTGGGCCGCACCGGGCCAGTGGATGAACCTCTGGCTTTCGGGCCGCGTCCGGGGGCTCGGAAGCCTGGAACTGGGCCCGGCTTTTTCCGAACTCAACGAATAATCCGCCCACCTCGGGCCGGTGCCCGGGCCCGGAAACCGCGCCTTCACTAGGGCTTAACTGGTGGAAAACCTGTCGCGGGTTTTCCGTGATTGAAGTCGTGGAACGCCCGGGCCAAAATGGGTGTTCCACGCAAAAGGACCTGACATGCAAGCCATACAGCGCATGCTCGCTGCTTGTCCGATGCGTGCTCACCGACTGGAGTTTCATCAATGACCGCTCGCATTGTGGCCTTGGCCAATCAAAAGGGCGGCGTGGGGAAGACCACCACCGCCATCAATCTCGCCGCGAGCCTCGCGCTGATGGAGAAGATGGTCCTGCTCGTGGACTTCGACCCCCAGGGCCACAGCACCACGGGCCTGGGCTTCCCCAAGCCCGATCACCGCGCCGGCAGCTACGCCCTGATGAAGGGTGCGCCCGCCGAGGCCCTCACGCTGTCCACGGAAGTGCCAATGCTGCAGGTGATCCCCGCCGGCAAGGACCTCGCCCAGCTGGAGTTCGAACTCTTCGAGATGCCCCAGCTCCAGGTGTTGAAGCAGGGCCTCGCCAGCGCCCGGGAGAAGTTCGACTACATCATCATCGATCCCCCGCCGAGCCTCGGCATGATCACGCTGAACGCGCTCTCCGCCGCCGATGAAGTCATCGTGCCCATGCCCTGCGAGTTCTTCGCGCTGGATGGATTGGCCGAGCTCACCGAGACCCTGCGCCGCGTGCAGTCGGGCCCAAACCCGGGCCTGCAATTGGGTGGCATCCTGCTCACCATGGCCGAGGAGCGCACCAATCTCGGCGCCGCGGTGGCCGCCGAAGTGCGCCAGGCCTTCCCAGGCAAGGTCTTCAACACCATGATCCCCCGCAACATCCGCCTGGCCGAGGCCCCCAGCCACGGCAAGCCCGTGGCTTTCTACGATCTGAAGTCCAAGGGTGCCCAGGCCTACCTCAACCTCGCCAAAGAGTGGTTGGGGCTCGAATACGCCGGAGAAGTCCGATGAGCATGCCCGCCACCCCCAAGCGCCCGGCCCTTGGCCGCGGCCTCACCTCCCTCATGAGCCAGATGGCCCCGGAGGATTCCAATCAGCGCGAGCTGCCCATCGGCAGCCTCTCGCCCAACCGGCAGCAGCCTCGCACCTACTTCGACGAGCAGGCCATTCACGACCTCTCTGAAAGCCTCAAGCAGCACGGCATGATGCAGCCCATCGTCGTGCGCAAGGTGGGCGAGAAGTTCGAGATCATCGCCGGTGAGCGCCGCTGGCGCGCGGCGAAGAAGGCGGGCCTCGCCATGGTCCCCGTCATCGTCAAGGAGATCCCCGACGATCGCCTGCTGGAGTTCGCCCTCGTCGAGAACATCCAGCGCCAGGAGCTGAACCCCATCGAAGAGGCCCGCGCCTACTGGCAGCTGGGCGAACACCTGCGCCTCACCCAGGAGCAGGTGGCCGACCGCGTGGGCAAGAGCCGACCCCAGGTGGCCAACACCCTGCGCCTCCTCCGCCTACCCGCCGACCTTCAGAACATGGTCGCCACCAGTGAGCTCAGCACCGGCCACGCCAAGGTGCTGCTCGGTGTGGAGAATGGTCGGTTGCAAGAGCAGTTGGCCCTCGAAGTCACCGACAAGGGCCTCAGCGTCCGCGCCCTGGAAGCCCGCGTCCAGCAGCTTCAACAAGAACGCAAGGCCAAGGGCCCGAAGAAGAAGCATCCCCAGGAGCTCTTCATTAAGGCCGCTGCCGAGGAACTCACCCAGGCCTGGCACGTGAAGGTGGAGATCCACCCCAAGGGCAAGTCCGGCACCGTGCAGCTGCACTACAGCTCCGAAGCCGAGCTGGATCGCCTCTTTGAAGGCCTCAAGGGCGGACCCAAGAAGTAGACATCTAGGCTCTGGGCTTTAGGCTCTAGCAGGCGCCGACCCATTGGAACGGGGTCGGCGCTTTCTTTTGCCAGAGCCCAGAGCCTAAAGCCTTGAGCCCCAGTTGTGGGACAATACCTACCCTGAGGAAACGCCATGTCCTGGTTCGTCAAGAAGCGTCAGCAGAAGATCGCCGTGGAAGAGCGCACGGTCCGGGTGCCCGAGGGCCTGTGGATCAAGTGCGAGGCCTGCAAGGAACTCATCTACCGCGCCGAGCTCCAGAACACCCACAACGTCTGCCCCAAGTGCGGCTACCACTTCCGCATCGGGGTGGAGGAGCGGCTGACCTCCCTGATGGATGAGGGCTACACCACCCTCTTCTCGGATCTCCAGAGCACCGACCCCCTGCACTTCGTGGCCATGAAGGCCTACAAGGACCAGCTCAAGAAGCTCCATGACGCCGGCCAGGATCAGGATGCCGTCGTCGTCGTGGAAGGCACCTTGGGGGGCCATCCCGTGGTCCTCTCCGTCATGAACTTCGACTTCCTCGCCGCCTCCATGGGCAGCGTGGTGGGCGAGAAGCTCAAGCTCGGCGCCGAGCGGGCCCTCGAAACCAAATCCGCCTACCTCATCGTGAGCTGCTCCGGCGGCGCCCGCATGCAGGAGGGCACCCTCAGCCTTATGCAGATGGCCAAGGTCAGCGCGGCGCTGGCCAAGCTCGACAAGGCCGGCATCCCCTATTTCAGCATCCTCACGGACCCCACCACGGGCGGCGTCAGCGCCTCCTTCGCCATGCTGGGCGACCTCAACGTCGCCGAGCCCAAGGCGCTCATTGGTTTCGCAGGTCCCCGCGTCATCGAGCAGACCATCAAGCAGAGCCTGCCCGAGGGGTTCCAGCGCGCCGAGTTCCTCCAGCAACACGGCATGGTGGATAAGGTCGTGAGCCGCGACCAGCTCAAGGATTTCCTCAAGGCCTGCCTCGCCTGGATGATGCCCGAGCGGGCCTGATCAGCCCCAATGCACGCCCCGGAATTCCTCCCCACCCCCAACGTCGACCGCCTCGAAGAACGGGGTCATCTGGGGATCAAGAAGGGACTGGAGAACATCCATGCCCTGCTGGGCGCGCTGGGCAACCCGCAATCGGGTTACCCGGTCATGCTCGTGGGCGGCACCAACGGCAAGGGTTCCACGGGGGCCTTCCTGGCCCACATGCTGCGCGCCTCGGGCCTCGTGGTGGGTTGGACGACCTCGCCCCACTTCCTCCACCCGCGGGAGCGCATCTGGATCGATGGGGCCCCCATCGGCGTGGGCGCCCTGGACCTGCTGCTGGGCGAAGCCTTCGAGGCCGAGGCCCGCACGGGCATCCAGGCCACCTACTTCGAGCTGATGATCACCGCGGCGCTCTCCGCCTTCCGCATGACCGGCGTGGAAGTGGCCATCCTTGAAGTGGGCCTGGGCGGCCGCTGGGACGCCACCAACGCCACGGAGCCCATGCTCAGCGTCATCACCAACGTGGGCATGGACCACCAGCAGCACCTGGGGTGGACCCGCGAATCCATCGGCCGCGAAAAGCTCTGCATCGCCCGGGATGGGCACAGCCTCGTGCTGGGCCCCTCCATCGATCCCGCCTGGGCCCAACCGCTGCTGGAGCGCCACCCCCGGCTCTGCCCCACGCCGCGCCTGCGGGCCGAACGCGTGGCCTTCGACCATTCCATCGTGCAGGGCCATCGGGTGCCCCTGGCGGGCCTCCATCAGGTGGAGAACCTGGCCATCGCCTTCGAGGCCACCCGACAATTGGCCGCCTTCGGCTTCCCCATCCGGGAGGATCGGCTGTGGAAGGGGGTGGAAGCCACCCGCTGGCCTGGCCGCCTCTGGAAGGTGCCCGGCCTCGACAACGTCTGGATGGACGGCGCCCACAACGTGGATGGCGCGCGGGTGTTGGCGGATCACGCCGTGGCCAGCGGCTGGCGCCCCCACCTCATGTTCGGCGCCATGGCGGATAAGGACCTCTCCGGCGCGGCCCGGGAGCTGCTGCGCATGGGCCCCCGCAGCCTCACCTACGTGCGGGGCGATGCCCCCCGCTACGCCCGTTTCGATGACCTTTTTGAAGCCTTCGGCCAGGATGCCCCGGGGATCACCCTGCAGGAGGCCGCCCGCCACTTGCGCGCCCCCAGCGACCAGCCCCGCCTCGTCAGCGGGAGCCTCTACCTCATCGGCGATCTCCTCCGGGAGCTGGGCATCGATCCCTGGGCTGAACCTTCAGCTTGAGCCCTCCGGGGCCGATGAAGGGAATCCATGCGGTTCCTCCTTCTCGCCACCCTTCTGCTGGGCTCCTTGGGCGCCCAGGCACCCCTGCGCATCCTCTCCGTGGAGCGCAAGGGGGTGCCCCCCTACGAGGACGCCGCACCTCGCCTGTACCGCCTGGATGGGGGGGAGAATCGGGGGCTCCACATGGGGGACCGCCTGCAGATCCGCCGCACGGGCGAGGGCTACCTCGGGCACCTCAAGGTTGTGGAGCTGCGCGCCGAGTGGGCCCTGGCCTCCCTGGAACCCAACGCAGTGGGCTATCCGCTGCGGGGTGACATGGTGATCCGCGAAGAGCTCGCACCCCTCCCTGGCACGCCCGTCTTCCCGGATCGTCCCTTGATGCAGCCACCAGCCCCGGCCAAGGGCAGCTCCGCCGAAGCCCCTCCCCAAGAAGGCCTGCTCTGGTTCCTGCCCGTGAGCCGCGAGCTGAGCCCCGCGGGCCTGGGCAAGCTGGCGGGCTGGGTGCAGGCCTGGGGCACCACGGGCCGCTGGGCCGTGCAGGTGCCCGACGATGACCGTGTGGCCGAGGCCATGCGGGAGGCCCGCTTCCGGTCCCTTCAGGAGGCCCTTGAGCACCTGGGCGTGCATGAGGTGGAGCGGCAGGGCGGCCCGCGCAAGCAGGAGGGCGCCAACCATCCCGTGTGGATCCGCCGCTGGGACTGAGCCGCCTCGGCTGAATACACTGGACGGATGTCCGCCAGCTCCTCCAAGGCCGTCCTCCTCGCCCTCGTCGCCAACGGCGGCATCGCCATCTCCAAGTTCGCCGTGTTCCTGCTCACCCGCAGCAGCGCGATGCTCACGGAGGCCATCCACTCCACCGCGGACTGCGCGAATCAGATCCTCCTGTTCATCGGCATGAGCCAGGGCCGCAAGGCCGCCAACGCCAAGCACCCGCTCGGCAAGGGGCAGGCCCCCTTCGTGGCCTCCTTCCTCGTGGCCCTGCTGCTCTTCAGCGTGGGTGGCCTCTATTCCCTGGTGGAGGGGATCCACAAGATCCGCCACCCGGAGACCCCCCACCTGCTCGGGTGGGCCGTGGGCCTCCTCGTGTTCGCCATCTTCCTGGAGGGCTACTCCATGTGGGGTGCGGTTCAGGCCGCTGCCGCCGAGCGCGGGCGCACGTCCCTGCTCCGCTTCATGCGCCAAAGTTCCAGCACGGAGCTGGTGGTAGTGCTCGCCGAAGATTTCGCCGCCCTGGTGGGCCTGGTGGTGGCCCTGGCCGCCGTGCTGCTCGTCATGGTCACGGGCAACCCGGTGTGGGATGGCATCGGCTCCGTGCTCATCGGCCTCCTCCTCATCGCCGTGGCCCTCTTCGTGGGCGTGGAGGTCACCAGCCTGCTGCTCAACGAGGCCCCGCCCCTGGCCCTGCGCGCCGCCCTGCGGGAGGCCGTGGCGGCCGATCCTGAGGTGCTGGGGGTGCTGAACCTCATCGCGGTGGTCGTGGGCAGCGAGCGCCTCATGGTGGCCCTCAAGGTTCGCTTCAGGGACCAGCCCTCCGGCCAATCGCTGGTGGATGCCATCAACGCGCTGGAAGGCCGGCTCCGAGCCCGTTTTCCCCAGATCCAGCACCTGTTCGTGGAACCCGACGACCACTGAGACCCCGAATCAGGAACCCCTGCACCCTGCCGATAAGCAGGGCATGCAGGTTCGTTGGCCCTTCCGGCCCGGATCCATCCGGGCCAGCCTCGCGGGGGTGGTGCTTACCACCACCGCCCTGGCCCTTGGCCTCGCCACCCTCGCCTTCCTTTTGGATGCCCGCGTGCAGGGCCGACGCAACCTCACCCATGCCATGGAGGCCCTGGCGGACGCCGTAGAGGCCACCGCGGGCAATGCCCTGCTCTTTCAGGATGAAACCCAGGCCAAAGAGGCCCTGGAGCCGCTGCTCGTGCAGCCGCATGTGCTGGCCGCAGGGCTCTATCTCCCCACCGGCGAACCCCTCGCCCGGGCGAGCCGGGGCCCGAATCAGATCCCGGAGCGGGTGTCCGCCCTCCTGCCCTCCGGTTTCACTGGCGGCATCCTCCGCATCCACCAGCCCCTGCGCATTCGGAAGGGCGCCGTGGGCACGCTCCTGCTCGTGGTCGACGCCACCTTCCTTGATCGAGAAGCCCACCGGGTGCTCGCTGCGGCGATGCTCATTTTCCTGGCCACCTTCGGCCTGGCCAGCCTTTGGGCCCGGCGGTTCGCCGTCCGCCTTGTCCAACCCCTCGAAGCCCTGGCCGACTCCGCGCGGCAGGTCGCCCAGACGGGCCGCTTTCACCACCTGGTTTCCGGCGCGGACACGTCGGAACTGGGCCGTCTCATCTCCGATTACAACGACATGCTCAGCTCCCTCGCCGCGAAGGACACGGAGATCCGCCTGAACCGAGAACACCTCGAAGCCCTGGTGCAGGACCGCACCGCGGATCTCGAAGCCGCCAACGCCGCCCTGGAACGCCAAACCCTCACGGATCCCCTCACCGGCCTCTACAACCGCCGCTTCATCGATCTGTTCCTCCACGAGGTGGTGGCCCAGACCGCCCGCACCTATGAGGATCACCGCCGCGGCAAGATCGAACTTCCCCCCTTCCCCGATCTGGTCTTCTTCATGGTCGACATCGACCACTTCAAACGGGTGAACGATCAGTTCGGCCACCCCGCGGGCGATGAACTGCTGCGGCAGTTCTCCGCGCGGTTGCAGGAGGCTCTGCGCGAGATGGACACCGTGGTCCGCTGGGGCGGCGAGGAATTCTTCGTGGTGGCCCGCAGCATCCATCGGGGCCAGGGCCTCATGCTGGCCCAGCGGATCCAGGAGGCCATGCGCTCCCGACCCTTCGAGCTGGGGGTCACCACTTACCATGGCACCTGCTCCGTGGGTTTCGCGCCCTTCCCCCATGATCCGGAACTGCCCAATGGCACGCCGTGGGAGCGGGTGGTCGCCTTCGCCGACCGCTGCCTCTACGCCGCCAAAGACAGCGGACGGGATCGCGCCGTGGGGTTGGCGGGAGGGCCCTCCATCCCCGCCGCCCAGGGCGTGTTCCTCCTCACGGGCCCCGATCGCCCGGAATGGCAGGTCCAGCAATCCGTGCCAGGGCCCATCAATTGGGTCCGGGGCGCCAAGCCGCCCGAAGCGATCTCACGGTAGCTTCGACGCCTCCAGCCGCAGCGTCTGTCCCAGCACCCCGTAGTTCGGACCCGCCACGGCCCCGAGCCGGGAGAGGGGCGTCCACTTGGAGGCATCCGCGCAATCCAGGGATTCGTCGTAGATGCGCTCCGCCGCATGGGCCCGCAGCACATCCACCAGCACCAAGGTGGTACCGGCACCCAAGTCCACTTCGCGCTGGAAGCGGCACTCCAGGGCCACGGGCGCCTCCAAGATCCGAGGCGGCTTCACCCGATCCGAGGGCCCCGTGCGCAACCCCAGCCGGTCCAGCTCGCTGACTTCCGGACTTACTTCCTCGGCGCTGGCATGCAGGGCTTCCAGCAGCGGAAGGTCCGCCAGGTGCACCACCGCGTCGCCCTGCGCCAGCAGGTTCCGATGGGTGTCCTTGAGGGAGCCATCGCGACGCCGCGCAAGGCTCATGGCCAGCATCGGCGGGCCGAAAATCCCCATGAAGCTGCTGAAGGGCGCAAGGTTCACCTTCCCCGTCGCGTCCAGGGTGGTCACCCACGCGATGGGCCTGGGAATCACCAGGCTGCTGAGGATGCGGTAGATATTCCGTTTGGATGCGCCCTCGAAATCGCGGGTGATCATGCTTACTCCCCGATGATCTTGATCAGCACGCGCTTGTCGCGGAGGCCATCGAATTCGCCATAGAAAATCTGCTCCCACGGACCGAAATCCAATCGGCCCCGAGTGATGCCCACCACCACTTCGCGACCCATGATCTGCCGCTTGTGGTGGGCGTCGCCGTTGTCCTCGCCCGTGCGGTTGTGCAGGTAGCCACCCTTGGCGGGGTCGCTGCCCGCGTTGAAGGGCGCCAGCTTTTCCAGCCACCGCAGGTAGTCCTGCTTCAAGCCCGATTCCTCGTCGTTGATGAAGACGCTGGAGGTGATGTGCATGGAGTTCACCAGGCACAGGCCCTCCTGCACGCCACTCTCCCGCACCGCTTCCGCCACCTGTTCTGTGAGGTTCACGAAGCCGGTACGTTCCGGAAGGCGGAGGGTGAGGACCTTCCGATGGCTCTTCATGGTTTCACCACCTTGGGAGGAGGCACCCTTCGAAAGGTGAAGCTGGCATCTCCCAAAGCCACGGCGCCGATGGCACCGTCCAAGTCCTCGGTGAAGCCCACGCGGGTCCACCCTCCCCGCCCATCGCCGAAGCGGCCCTGGAAGGTGTCGTAGTGCCAGTGGGCCAGGCGTGCGGCGTTGCGGGGGGAAGGCCCCATCCGAAGCACCAGGGCATCTCCCTCCTTCACCACCGCCAGGTCCCCCCAAGCGGGGTGGGTGTAGGTGCCCACGTAGGCCTCCAGGGGATGGCTGGGACGGGTGTCCTTCACCCGAGCCACCGCCAGGTCCGCCTCGGCCTGTTTGGCCTTCGCCTTCAGCCCGCCATAGAGCTTGAGGCATTCGGCATTCCAGTCCCGGGTCGGGGCCCCCATGCAAAGGTCCAGCACCTTCCAAAGCAAGGCATGGCGGAACTCCGCGTGATCGAGGTTGCCGAAGGCGTACACGCCGACCTTCGCATCGGGAATGAGGCCGATGATGGCGGTGCGGCCATCCATGCTGCCCGTGTGCATGGCCACCAATTGGCCCCGGTAATCCTGCTGAAACCAGCCCAGGCCATAGGTGGTCCAGTGGGAGCCCGTGAGCTCGAGGGTGGGATAGCCCCACTGCGCCGCGGAGATGGCGATCTGGGGCGCGAAGAGCTCTTTGAAGGTGCGCTCACTCACCAGGCGCCGATCCCCGACCACGCCTCCCGCCAGGAGGAAGGTCAGCCACTTCCCAGTGTCATGGGCCGTGGACCAGATGGCCCCCGCCGCGGGCACCCGGTCCACGGCCACGTCCTCGATGGGCTTCACCTGTCCCTCGATCTCGAAGTGGGCCACGGAGACGTTGGCATCCTTGGCCGCCCGCATGGCGTCGAAGGTCGCGGTACTCCGCGTCATGCCCAAGGGGGTGAGGATCCGGGTGGTGATGAAGCGCTCCCAGGGCATGCCCGACGCCGCGGCGATGACCTCGCCCGCCACCTGGTACATGACGTTGTGATAGATGAAATCCGAGCGCAGGGCCCGGGTGGTGGGCACGCGGTCCAATCGGGCGAGCACTTCGGCCGTGGCGAAATCCTCGCGGTCCCACAGCAGGTCTGCGTTTTCCAGGCCGGAGCTGTGGCGCAGCGCATCCCGAACCGTGACGTGCTCGGTGAGGTAGGCGTTGGGCAGACGGAAGGCAGGCAGGTGCTTGAGGATGGGATCGTCCCAGGCCACCTTTCCCTCATCCACGAGCATGCCCAGCGCCAGCGCCGTCATGGCCTTGGTGGTGGACATCATGCCAAAGCGCGTCTCGGCATCCACCCGCCCCGGCTTGCCCAGTTCCCGGACGCCGAAGCCCTTTTCGTAGACCACCTTTCCGTCCTTCACCACCACCACGGAGAGGCCCGGAATGCGCCAATCCTTCATTCCCTGAGCGATGAAGGCATCGAGGGTGGGCGTCAGCTCCGGCGGGGCCTGGGCCCGGAGGTTCGGCGTGGTGGAGCCCAGGAGGGCGAGGGCCAGCAGCAGATTCCGCACGGGTGCTCCGGGAGTCAAAGTCATCCGAGGATCCGGGACATCAGATCCGAATGAAGCTGCCATTTGAAGAAGCCGGCCAGACCATAGAGGATGCCGATGCCCGCGAAGGTGCAGGCCACCCCGAAGAGCCAGCGCTTCTTCGTCAGGGCCGTCACGCCCGCCAAGGCGATGCCCACGCTGAGGCAGGCCTCCGCGAGGTCGAATTGATCGTCGTGCACGTTCATGGCGTCGTAGTCCTTGCCCGCGGCCTCCGCCTCCACCTTGATCTGCTCCTTCTCCTTCTCGTATTTCTTCGCGGCCGCTTCCTGGGCCGCGATCTTGGCCTCCACCTTGGCCCGCACCTCGGGCTTCAGTCCCGAGGTCATCTCCAACTGCACCTTCAACATGTCCGCGGAGTTCTCGGCGATGTGCTGCTTGGTGCTCTTGCTCTGGTAGAAATTCCACTGATCGATCTGCTTGGCCTGGGCCTGCTGCATGGCCTGCACCACGTTGCCGTCCTTCACGTTGCAGAGGGCCATGAAGGTCGCCACCACGGCGACGAACAGGGCCACGAAACCATTCAGGCGGCTGTCGGCCGCATGGTCCTGGATCTCGTCCTGGATCTTATCGAGGGCTTCTGACATGGAACCTCCGGGTGCTCCGCCATTGAATCGCGGCCCGCGGCTCCGCGCCAGCCATCCATGGAATTGAGTCGCGAATGCCGTCGGCGGCACAGGGGGAGCCGACGCCTATATTGGTTCATGCATCTCGCCCCGTCCTTTCGAGAAGGAGGTCGGTCATGGGCATTCCGCGCACTGTGGATCAATACCTCGGCCAGGCGAAAGTCAATTTCGACCTGCTGGATCATGTTCCCACCCACCGCTCCCAGGAGACGGCCCTCAGCGCCAAGGTGCCCCCCCGCCGGGTCGCCAAGGCCGTGGTCCTCCGGGATCGGAAGAGCCTACGGCCCGTCATGGCCGTGCTCCCCGCCGACAGCCACCTGGAACTCCGGTGGCTGAAGGAGGAGATGGGACTGGATCTGGACCTCGTGGAAGAGCGTGAACTCCAATCCCTCTTCCCCGATTGCAAGCCCGGCGCCGTGCCCCCCTTCGGGGAGGCCTACAACCTCACCACCATCTGGGATCAGAGCCTCGTCAATCAACCGGACCTCTACTTCGAGGCCGGGGATCACGAGCACCTGATCCACCTCGGCCAGCCGGAACTGACCCGCCTCCTTCGGGGCCAGCCCCACGCCATCATCAGCAGCCGCGAACACTAGCCCGCAGCCGACTAGATCAATCCACCCACACCTCCGGCGGCACGGGGTGGCTGAGGAAATTCGTCATGGCCTCGGTGAACCCATAGGCGCCCACCCTGGCGAAGGCCAGCAGGTCGCCGGGCTGGAGGTCGGGTAAGTCCACTTCCCCCAGGCGATCCAGGCTCGTGCACAGCGGCCCCGCCAGCGTGTGCCGAAGGGCCCCGGGCCCCTTGCCCACCGCCCGCACGGGGAAGGGCTGGCCCGTGAGGGCCGGTCGCAACAGGTGGTTCACGCCGCCTTCGAGGATGGCGAACCGCGTGCCTCGACTCACCTTCACCCGGATCACCCGCGCCAGGTAGACCCCCGTGGGCGCGGCCAGGAAGCGGCCCGGCTCCAGGATCAGCTCACCGGTGAACCAGGGATGATCCGCCAGCAACGCCCCGAGGTTGGCGCCGAATCGATCCAGATCCAGGGGCACTTCATCTTCCGCGTAGGCCACCCCCAGCCCGCCCCCGAGATCGATCTGATCCAGGATGAGACCCTGCTCACGGTGCAAGCGTTCCGCCAGGGCCAGCACGTGGCCGTGGGTCTCCTTCAAGCGATCCGCGTCCCGCTGATTGGAGGCCGTGAAGCAGTGCAGGCCGCGGATGCGCACGTGCTTCAACTTCCGCGCCCGGGCGAGCAGCTCCGGGAGATCCTCCTCATCCACGCCGAAGGCTGAAGGGCCCGATCCACCCAGAATCCGCGTGGCCTCTTCGCCCGCGGCCAGGGGATGCACGCGCACATTCACGTCCACGGGACCGGAAGCCAAGGCCTCCAGGCGCGCCAGGTCCTCCCAGCCCTCGGCCTGCACGCGCACCCCCAACCGCAGCGCCAGGGAGAGCTCCTCCATGCGCTTGCCGGGGCCCGCGTAGAACACCCGACCCGGGGGCAGGTTGAGCGTCGCCACCCGGGTGAGCTCCCCGCCACTGGCGCAATCGAAACTCAGCTGTTCGGCCGCCAGCCGGGCCAGCAGCACCGGGTGCGGATTGGCTTTCACCGCGTAAGCCAGGCGCACCCGAGGTGGCAACACGGCGCGCAGGCGCGTCACCTGGGCCACGGCCTCCGACGCGCGATAGACGAAGGTGGGGGTTCCGTGGATCTCGGCGAGGTTCGCCAATTCCACGTCCGTGAAGGGGAAGAGGCGGGTGGCCTCGGCGAGGGAACTCATGCGGTTCTCCAATGGGGGGCCAGGCGGCGGACGCCCTCGGCGATTTGATCAGGGCGGGCGGCGAAGCTGAGGCGGGCAAAGGCGCGACCTCCTTCGCCGAAGGCGAGCCCCGGCACGAGCACTACGCCGGCTTCATCCCGCAGCTTCAGGCAAAAGGCCATGGGATCCGCAAGGGCCGATTCCGGCAGGGGCATCCAGTGGTAGAAGGCCCCCGCGGGTGGCCTGAGGTCGTCACCCAGGTGCTCCTTCCAGGCCTGTCGCAACGTCTCGAAACGGAGCCTCACTTCCTCCCGCGCCGCCGACAGCACCTCATCTGAGGCCTCGACGAGGGCCGTGGCCGCCCGCTGCGAGGGGGCCGCCGTGGCGGTGACGGCAAACGCGTGCACCGTGCGCACGGGCGCGAGGAGATCCGAAGGGCCCAAGAGCCAGCCGACCCGGAGGCCGGGTGCGCCCCACCCTTTGCTCACGCTGGAACTGACGAGGGCCCGATCGGTGACCTCCCGCAGGCTGGCTGGGCGGGTGCCGAAGTGGAGTTCCCGGTACACCTCGTCCGAAAGGAGCAGCACCCCCCGAGCCTCACAAAGGTCCGCGATGCGGGCGAGGTCCGATGCGGCGGCACCGCCACCGGTGGGGTTGGAGGGGTGGTTGAGGACCGCCAGCTTGGCTCGCGGCGCCGCTGCCAGGGCCACGGCGAAGCGGTCCGCGTCGAGCGCGAAGCGCCGGCCCGCATCCAGGGCGTAGGGCACGGGTTCCGCCGAAGCGAGTCGCGCCACCGCCGCGTAGGCGGGGAAACCCGGATCGGGCACGAGCACTTGATCGCCCGGATCCAGGTAGGCCTGGGCCACGGCGAAGAGGCCTTCCTCGCTGCCACAGGTGACGAGCACTTCATCGGGGCGCGCGCCGTGGAAGGCGGCGAGGGTGCTGCGCAGCTCGGGCAGGCCCACGTTGGGACCGTAGGCGCACACCCCGGACTCCGCCGCGAGGCTCCGTCGCGCGGGCTCTGGCAGGGCCCAAGTGGGCTCTCCAAGCCCCAGCGGAATGGCCTCCGCAGGCGCACCCTCGCTCAGCACGCGGATGGGACTGGGCCGCAGGGCCCCGAGGCGGGCGGCGGGTCTCACCGCAAGGCCTCTTCCAACGCCGTCGCCGCGTCGGTCTTCGGGTCACGGTACTTCACGATCACGGGAGTCGCCAGCTGAATCCCGTTCGCTCGGGCATGGTCGCCGGAGGCCGGGCGGCTGCCGGGGACGACGACGGCGCCCTCGGGCACCTCCCTCACCCAAGTGCGGCCCAAGACGAGATCGTGGATCACCGTGCCGGCGGTGAGGATGACGCCACTGGCGAGCACGGCGCGGCGGCGCACGTGGATGCCCTCGAAAAGCCCCACGAGACCGCCCACGAAAGCCTCATCCTCGATGATCACGGGCTGGGCGCCCGCGGGCTCCAACACGCCCCCCACCTGAGCGCCGGCGCTCAGGTGCACGCGCTTGCCCACTTGGGCACAGGAACCCACCAGGGCGTGGCTGTCCACCATGGTGCCCTCGTCCACGTAGGCCCCCACATTCACATAGGCCGGCGGCATCACCACCACGCCCTTGGCCACGTAGGCACCTCGGCGCACGGCAGAACCTCCGGGCACCATGCGCACGCCCTCGGACAGGGCGAAGCGGCGCGGGGGATAGGCCGTCTTGTCGATGGCCGGCGCGCCCCACCCGTGCATCTCCTGCATGGACGTGGCTCGGAAGCCCAGGAGGATGGCGCGCTTGATCCAGGTCTGCACCTCCCATCCGGATTCCCGGGGCCATGCCACGCGTAAGGCGCCAGTCTCCAGGCCGTGCAACAGGGACGCGTGGGCGGAGGCGAAGGCCACGTCGGCCAGCACCGCGTCATCCGCGCGATCGTAGAAATCGGAGAGTTCGGCCAAGGCGATCACGCGGCCTCCACGGTCAGCACGGCGGCGAGAGCCTCGCGCAACTTGGCACGAGTTGCAGCAGAGGCAGGCACCAGCGGCAAGCGAACAGCATCACCGCAGATCCCCAGTTCTTGCAGCAGCGCCTTCAGGGGGATGGGATTGCTCTCGAGGAAGAGGGCGTCCATGAGGGGCAGCAGCTGGGCGTTGAGCGAAGCCGCCTCGGGTCGGCCGGCACGGCCCAGGTCCACCAGGCGCTTCGTGGCCTTGGGCAAAGCGTTGCCGAGCACGCTCACGAGCCCCGTGGCACCCACAGCGAGGCTGGCCAAGGCGAGCCCATCGTCTCCGGCCAGCAGCGTCTTTCCGGCGGGCAGTGTGCGGGCGATCTCGCCGATCTGCGCCAGGTTGCCGCTGCTCTCCTTCACGGCGACGACCGCGGGGTTCTCCCAGAGGCGCCCCAACACTGCCGGCGTGAGGTTCAGCCCCGTGCGACCCGGTACGTTGTAGGCGACGAGGGGGAATTCCGGCGCCGCCTGGGCCAGGGCGCCGTAGTGGGCCACAAGGCCATCGGGCGTGGGCTTGTTGTAGTAGGGCGTCACCACCAGGGCGCCTTCGGCCCCCAGGGCCTGGGCCCGGGCCGTCCAGGCGGCCGCCTGGCGCGTAGCGTTGGAGCCCGTGCCCACGAGCACCGTGCGACCCGAAGCCTCTTCCAAGGTGGCGGCGATGAGTACGTCGCGCTCCGCTTCCAGGAGCGTGGCCGCCTCTCCGGTGGAACCGAGCACCACGAGCGTATCCACGCCCCCCGCCACGCAGTGGCGCACGAGGCGGCGGAAGGCGGGCAGGTCCACCGTGTCTTCAGGGGTGAGGGGCGTGGCCAGGGCCACGGCAAGTCCATGCAGGGAGATCATCGGGAGCCTCCAAAGGCGAAGAGCGGATCGAGGATTTCAGACGCGAGTTCATCGAAGGTGTGGCAGCCCTTGCGGCCCTTCAGCCACTGGGCGGCGCGCAGGGCGCCGGCGCCGAAGACGCCGCGATTTCGCGCATGGTGCTCCAGCCGCAGGGTCTCAGCGGCGCCATCTAGTCCCAGCACGTGGGTGCCGGGATCGGAACCGGCCCGCAGCACGCCCACGCTGAGGAGGTGCGGGGCGAGGGGGCCCTGCGGATTCATGACCCAGGAGGTCTTGCGGGGACACCCTTCGAGGAAGGCCTCCATCAAGCGCAGTGCCGTGCCGCTCGGCGCGTCCGCCTTGAGGCGGTGGTGGGATTCCAGCAACCAGGGATCCAGTTCTGGCGCCAGCTCGGCGTAGCGGCCCAGCACCGTGCTGAAGCGCGCCATGAGCGCCACGCTCAGGCTGAAGTTCGGTGCCGTGAGCACGCCGATGCGATCCCCGACGCGGGCTGGAAGGTCCGCCAGGGCCCAGCCCGTGGCGCCGATGACGAGATCGGTCCCGTTGGCCAGGGCCCACTCCAAGTGCGCGGCCACGGCCTCCCCCTTGGAAGCATCGATGGCCACGTCCACCGTGCCTTCGGGCTCACCCTCGCGGCCCACCATCCACAGGACTTCCACCCCTTCAGGTGCGGCTTCGCGAATGGCTTGAGCCAGGCGACCCCGACCAAAGATTCCAATTGTTAGTTGAGGCCTCATGCCACGCTCCCAGTCAGCAGGGGCTCAGCCATCAGTACCCGGTGCAATTGAGCCAGCGCGCGGGGCGCATCCGAGGCCGCCACCACGAGGCTCAGGTTGATCTCGTTGGCGCCCATGCTGATCATCTCTACGTTCAAGTCACCGAGCGCCCCGAAGAGCTTCCCTGCCAGCCCTGGCGTGGCCTTCAGCCGCTCGCCCACCACGGCCACGAGTGCGCGATCCCGCACCACGGCCACGGTGGCGAAGGCCCGAAGGTCTGCCAGCAGCGGTTCCAAAGGCACGTCCTCTTCCACCGTGAGGGACACGCTCACCTCCGCCGTGGCGATGAGGTCCACGCTCACCCTGTGGCGCGCGAAGACCTCGAAGAGCTTCGCGAGGAAGCCCGGTTGATGGAGCATGCGCGTGCTGCTTACCGTGAGCACCGTGAGGCCGCCGCGGGTGGCCAGCGCCGTGACGGAGCGGCCCGTGGCCACGCGACCGGTGATGGTGGTGAAGGCGCCCTCGGGCCGCTGGGTGTGGCGCACAGTGACGGGGATGTCCGCCTCCACGGCGGGCTGGATGGTGGCCGGGTGGAGCACCTTGGCGCCGAACGCTGCGAGTTCGGCCGCCTCCGCGAAGCTCAGCTCCGCGATGGGCTGCGCCTCCGGCACGATGCGCGGATCGCAGGTGAGCACCCCCTCCACATCCGTCCAGATTTGCACCTCGGCGGCGCCCAGGGCCGCCCCGAAGAGGGCCGCGCTGTAATCGCTGCCGCCCCGCCCCAAGGTGGTGGTGAGCCCCTCGGCCGTGGCGCCGATGTAGCCCTGGGTGATGACGGCGCGTCCCACCCCCAGTAGCGGTTCGATCACCGCGGTGGCCCGCGCGCGAATGCCCTCCGACTGGGGCTGGGCTTCGCCAAAGGTGGCGTCCGTCAGCAGCACCTGGCGGGCATCCACGCGTGCGGCGCCGAACCAAGCCGCGAAGACCAGGGTGCTCAGCCGCTCACCGAAGGCGGCGATGGCGTCGAGGCTGCGCGGGCTCAGTTCCCGCAGCAGGGCCACGCCCCGCAGGCGCAGTTCCAGCTCTCCGAAGTGGTCGATGAAGGCAAGGTCCAATTCATCGGGCACCTGCCCTTCGTACAATGCCTCCGCCGCCGCGCGATGGTTCGCACGCACCGTGGCCAGAGTTTCCATGGCCGCGGGCAGGTCTCCCTGCTCCGCGGCCCGGGCCATGGCGAAGAGGGCGTTGGTGGTCTTGCCCATGGCCGAGAGCACCACGAGCGGGGCCTGGTCGAGCCGGGCACGCACGAGCGCCGCCACCTGGCGCATGCAGGTGGCGTCCGCCACTGAAGAGCCGCCGAACTTCATAACGATCACTGGAGCACCTCAGCCTGAAGCACGCCCATGGCCACGGCCAGCTCCGCATTCAGCAAAGAGCCCCCCGCCGCGCCGCGGTGGGTGTTGTGGCCCAGCAGCGAGAACTTGATGCCGAGCAGCGGGCAGGGGCGGATGCGGCCCACATGCACGCTCATGCCGCCATCGGCTTCCACGTCCCGGCGCACCTGGGGACGATCCTCCGCGGTGTGGAGGCGGATGGGAACGTCGGGTGCCGTGGGCAAGCCCAATTGCTGAGGCAGCGGCTTCCAGGCCGCGAGGGCTTCGCGCACCTGGGCCACGGAAGGGTTGCCCCGCAGCTTCACACTGACGGCCTCCGTGTGCCCTTCCACCACGGGCACGCGGTGGCAGAGCGCGGAGACCAAAAGTGAGGCGGGGCGCACGGCGGCGCCTTCCAAGGTGCCGAGCAACTTGGGCGTTTCCTCTTCGACCTTTTCTTCCTCATTGCGGATGAAGGGCACCACGTTGCCGAGGATGTCCAGGCTCGCCACGCCGGGGTAGCCGGCGCCGCTCACGGCCTGCATGGAGGTCATCATCACGGCCTCGATGCCGAAGGCCGCCTGTAGGGGCGCCAGAGCCATCACCAGCACCGTGGCCGTGCAATTGGGGTTGCAGAGGATGCCGCCCGTCCACCCGCGCCGCTCCCGCTGCACGGCAAGGAGGCCCAGGTGCTCGGGGTTCACCTCGGGCACGAGCAGGGGCACGTCGGCTTCCATGCGGAAGGCGGAGGCATTGGAGAAGACGAGGGCGCCGGCCTGGGCGAAGCGCGGTTCCAGTTCCGCGGCGGGGCCGCTGTCCAGGGCGCTGAAGACCACGGGACTGAATGCGCTGGCGGGTTCGCCGGGCACGAGTACTTGGGCGCCCAGGACGCCATAGGGTTCGCCTTCGATGCGCCAGGCGCAGGCTTCCGCGTAGGTCTTGCCGGCGGAGCGCTCACTGGCGGCGAGGTGCTGGATCTGGAATTGGGGATGGTTCGCCAGGCGCTGCACGAAGCGCTGGCCCACGACGCCGGTGGCGCCCAGAACGGTGACGGGAATGCGGGACATGAGATTCCTTGAAGGGAAACGAGGTGCGAAGGAGGGACTCAGGAGGCGGACACCAGGCGTTTTCGCGCCTTGCCCGCCCGTTTCTCCTTCGAGAGGAAGTGCCGCCCGAGCTCGGCCAGGAGATCCACGCCGGCGTACAGGTCGTCGAAGCGCAGATGCTCCTCCGCCGTGTGGGCCACGGAGATGGAGCCGGGGCCCACGAGCACCACCGTGCGATCCCGGATGAGCGATCGCAGCTGGGGTGCGTCCGAGCCGAAGGGCATGGGCGCCTGCTCGAAGCCGGGAACCTCCGGGTACTGATCCCAAGGCTCCGCGAGGCGGCGCTCCGCAATGCCCTCTGGGGGCCGCGTGGCCTCCAGGGCCGTGCCGAAGCGGGTGCCGGGCACCGTCCGCGCCAACAGATCCGCGCTGGCGTGGGAGCTCACCACGTTGGTGGCCTCGCCGCCCCGAAGGAGGCCCAGGTTCCAGATTTCCGGGCCCAGGTTCGCGTCCACGGGCAACGCTTCGGCCCGCAACCGCGTGAGCCAGTCGATGAGGGACCAACTGGCGCTGGCACCCAATTCGGGCGAGCCGCTGTGGGCGCTCTTTCCCACGCAGCGCAGGCACCAGTGCTCCACACCCCGCTGCCCCGCCGCGAGCTTCAACTCCGTGGGTTCTCCATTGATGAGGGCCACGCAGTCCACCAGCCGCGACTTCAGGGCCTTGGCCTTGGTGGCGCCGAGGCTGTCGGTCTCCTCGCCCGCGACCCCCAGCCATGCGAAACCGCCCAGGCCTTCCTCCTGCAGCCGCTGGATGGCCATGAGCTGAGCCACGATCTGGCCCTTGGCATCACAGGTGCCGCGGCCCCAGAGGGCCCCATCGCGCACCGTAGGAGGGATGAAGGGCGGCACCGTATCCAGGTGGGTGCTGAAGAGCAGGCGCGGCTTGCCCCAAGTGGCCAGCACGTTGCACCGGCCATCGCCCAGGGGGTGCATCTCCACCTGCTGCGCGCCCGCTTCCCGCAGGATCGGGAGGAGCACCGGCACCAAGTCCGCCTCCCGGCCGCTGGTGGAATCCACGCGGCAGAGCCGCATCAGCCATTCCTTGGCCAGGCGGGCATCAGCGGTCGAAGTGGGCGTGGACATGGCGAGGACCTCCAGGGTGTGGAGGTCCTCGAACCAAGCCGCAAAGGGGAATCCCCCGGGGCTTCGTCCGCAGGCACTTCGCTCGGGGTAGCCCGTGCGACAGCCGAGGGGTATTAGCCCCGTCGTCCAAGGTGCGCGCGTGTGCCCCGCGAACCCTTCGGCGATCCTCCCCTTTCCCCCACCATCCCCGGATGCACATCCTCCGGTGGGCTACTCATGGGGATCGCTCCTCCATTGGTGAGTCCACCTTGGCATGGGTGCAGGGCCGGGCGCAAGGGAATCGTCGATTTCACCGATGGATCATCGGCGCCAAGTCCCTTTGTTTCCTAACGATTGAATTCGAAATCTGATTCAAATCAACCCAGGTCCGACGAATCATCGCCTCAGCGGGCAGCCTCCCCCTCCCGGGGATAGACCTCTTTCACGCCATCATCCAGCCGCACTTCGAGGCCCTTTCGGAAGGACTTGGCTTCGGCCTCCCCGCCATAGCCCCACCACTGGAGGCGGAAGGTCTTCGCATCCTGCCAGCCCAACACCTGGAAGGAGCTCGACTTCACCTGCCGTTGCAGAGGCCCGATCCAACGCTCCAGGCTCGCCCGCACGGGGGTTCCCTCCAGCCGGTAGAGGCGCACGGAAGCCGCATCGGCGGCGCTCCAATCCGTCACCAGCAGGTGGCGCCCATCGGGGCTGAAACAGGCATCCGCATGGCGGCCGTAGGCGAGGAGCCGCGACGTGCCACCACCCTTGAGATCCATGAGCAGCAAGAGGTGCTCGCTCTTCAACTGCGCCTCCGGGCGCTGGGCCCCCACGTGCACGAGCAGCCAGCGGCCATCGGGGCTGCGTAGGGTTTCGGCGGGCCCCGGAAAGGGTGCGGGCGCTGACGCGAAGGGAACGTCCTGCACGAGGGGGGGCGGGAAGTAGGGAATCATCGCAGCCATTCTTGCAGCAAGGCCTCACCGGCGGGCCATTCTCCGTATCCGGACGCGGTATTCAGGTGGCCCCCTCCGGGCACGAGGCTGAAGGCCGAGCCCCAGGAGGCGGCCAGGCCCCGCGCCGTCGCCTCCGCCAGGTAGGGATCGTTGTCCGCCGCCACCACCCGGCTGGGAAAGGGCAAGCGGAACCGCGGCACCGGCGCGAAGTTTCGCAAGGGCTCGGGACACTCCGGGCGCTCCACGTCCGCCGGGGCCACCAGCAGCGCCCCCGCGATGGGGCGCTGGAAAGCCGCTGCCCAATGCACGATGGCGAGGCAACCCACGGAGTGGCCCACGAGCACCGGCGGCGCTTCCGTTTCGCGCCAGGAGCTGCCCAGCGCATCTTCCAGGGCGTCCACCCAATTCTCCCGGTGCGGGAAGTCCCAGTTGGGCATCTCCACCCGCAGGGCCCCTCGGATCTGGGATTCCCACAGGCTCTGCCAGTGGCCGGGGCCCGAATTCTGCCACCCGGGAATCATCAGGACGGGGACGCTCACCGCAGACCTCCAGCACGACGAGTCACGCTAACAGGTCGGAGCCTAGGACACACCCCAGGCTTGGCGCTTCCGCAGGGTGCGCAGGCCATGGTTGAGGATCCACTGGGTGTGCAAGTGGGGCTCCACCTCCCACGCCGCTGCCAGCTCCAAGGCCCACTTGGGCTGGTCCTTGCTCGCGTCATTGATCCAATTGGCCACGGAAGTCTGCACGTAGCGGCTGGGATCCGCGCGAAGGGCATCGAGGATGGGGCGGGCCAGTTCAGGCTGCTGCTTGAGGGCCTGGATGTGCGTGCACCAAACGCCCCGGGGGCGGCTCACTTCCGAAGCGAAGCGCCGCACGTTTTCATCTTCCGAGCGCGCTTCCGCTTCCAGCAGCGCGAGCCCTTCAGGCAGTTGGGCGGACAGGTGGGGACGGAAGGCCATCCACGCGTATTCCCTCACGCCGGAATGGGAATCTGCAGCGAAGGGTCGGAGCTGGGCGAGGCGCTTCTCCAGCGGGCGCTTGGCACCCAAGCCCACCATCATGGCGGCCCAGATGCGCACGGTGTCCGAAGGGTGTTCGGCGAGCCCTTCAAAGAGCTCCTTGTGGCGATCCAGCAGGTGCAGCGCGATGGCTTCAATGCGCCGGGTCAGCGGAAGGGCACGCACCAGATCCAGCCAAGCGGCGTCCGGCGCCTTCACACCTTCTTCACGCAGCACGTTCACGAGCAAGGCGCCCATGTCCAGGGCCGTCCATTCCACCAGGTTCGCGCTCTCCACCTCACCCTTGGCCAGGGCCTTGAGGCGGGCCGGAGTGATCTTTTCCTTGGTCATGGCCGTCCTTCCTGGACGGCCACCCTATGGGCCGTCGAATGACATTCGCCGGTGGCCCTTCGCTCCTGCTCCGGCCTCATCGCTTCGCCTTCTTGGGAGGAACCAGCCCATCCACGAGGTGGTGGACGTAGCCGCTGAGGTCCGAGGCACTAGCCACGGCCGTGGGCGTGGCCCGCAGCAATTGGAAATAGCCCGCATAGGCGGCATAGGCCAGCAGCGCCTTCTGCTTGGCTTCCATTTCCGGCAGCCCGAGGGATTTGAAGCTCTCCACACCCAGCGCCAAGCGCTGTTCCGAGACGCGGCGCAGCCAGGGCTGCACCCGAGGATCCTCGCTGCTGGCGGAAAGCGCCGCGAATAGCAGGCCGTTCTCCTGGTCTTCGAAGGCCGCGAAGAGCAGCACGCGCAGGCGGCGCTCCGCATCCTGCACCCCGCCCCACCGGGCCACCACGTCGCGACCCTGATCTTCCGCCCACACCTTGAGTGCTTCCTTCACCAGATGGTCGCGGTTCTGGAAGTGCCAATAGAAGGAGCCCTTCGTCACGCCGATTTCCCGGGCCAGGGGCTCCACGGCCACGGCCTGCACACCCTCGCGGATGATGAGGTTCAGGGCGGCGCGGATCCAGTCCTGGGCCGAGAGCGGCCCTTTGGGAACGACCTTGGTCGCGGCCTTGGCGCGACGGGGCGTGCGGGGTGCTTTCGCCGGGGCTTTCGGGGGCATCTCGATTCCAAAGACGGGAGGGCGACTTGCGGGGCACCCGCTCCCTTCCCTCCAGATTACCTCAGGTAGGCGCTTCGAGGTGGGTTGACGTGCGGTGGCGAATGGTTACCATACGTTTGCGTACGGTATTCCATACGGTGTCGTACTGCCCGGAGAACCCATGAGCCTCTCGCTCCTTTTCGCTCGCCACAGCCACTCACTCCGCCACGCGGGAACCGTCTTCCTGCAGGCCACGGGCTGCATCCTCCTCGCCGACTTCCTCTCGGGCCTCGTCCATTGGGCGGAGGACGCCTATGGCGAAGCCCACTGGCCCGTGGTCGGCCCCCTCGTCATCGCCCCGAATCTCCTCCACCACCGGGACCCCCGGGCCATGACCCGCCAATCCTGGGTGCGCAACGTGGACCTGCCCGTGCTCCTCGGCGGCCTCGTGCTCTTGGCCGTGGGCCTCTCGGGCCACCTCACCTGGACCTGGATCCTCACGGTGAGCTGCCTCACCTTCACCAACCTGGTGCACCGCTGGGCCCATCAGAACGCCACCGAGAACGGTCGGTTCGTCACCCGCCTCCAAACCCTGGGTCTCATCCAGAGCCGCGCCGCCCACGCCGCCCACCACCGCTACCCCCGGGCCAGCAACTACTGCGCGCTCACGAACCACCTGAACCCGGTGCTGGAGCGCATGGGCCTGTGGACGGTGCTCGAAGCCCTCATCCTCCGGCTTAGCGGTGTGGCCCGCCGCGTCGAGCCCTTGCCCCACGCCGCCTGAGCCCTCCATGCGCCGACTCCGCCCCTCCCTCCTCCTCGCCATGACCCTCTTCGCCGTGGGCACCTGGGCCTGCACGTGGTTCGGCCGCAGCTTCCTGCGGCAGTTCTGCAACGCCTCCCTGGGCCTCGGTCACTGATCCCCGGAGTTCCCATGTTCCGTCGCGCCTTCGCATTCCCCCTCGCGCTGCTCCTCCTCACCGCCGGCTGCATCCATCCCAGCACGCAAACCCGGCGCAGCAGCCTCATGGCCTACCTCTATCCCAAGGCCCAATCCGCGCCGGTGCCCCACCCCGAAGGCGCTCGCCTGCAGGTACCCCTCAAACTAGGCGTCGCCTTTGTCCCCGGCGGAGGCGGCTGGCGGGACGATCACCCCGTGCCCGGTCTCCAAGAGAAACCCCTCGTGGAAATGCTCCGCGCTGCCTTCAAGGACAAGCCCTGGGTGGGCGAGATCAAGCCCATCCCCACGGCCTACCTCCGGGCGGATGGCGGCTTCGACAACCTGGATCAGGTGTGCCGCATGTTCGGCGTCGACGTGGTGGCCCTCGTGAGCGTGGATCAGATCCAGCACACGGACCCCAAGTGGTACAGCTTCGCCTACCTGAGCATCGTCGGCGCCTTCGTGGTGCCGGCCGAAAAGAACAGCACCTCCACCCTCATCGATGCCGCCGTCTTCCACGTGCCCACGCGCACCTTCCTCATGCGGGCCCCGGGCCAAAACTCGATCAAGGGCAGCACCACGGCCATCGCCCAGGAGGAACTGCTGCGCCGGGACGCGGGCGAAAGCCTGCGCCTCGCCATGGCCGACCTCGCCAAGAACCTGGATGCCGAAGTGGGGGCCTTCAAGGCGGAAGTGGCCGAAGGCAGACGCACCGACGTGGACATGGTCGACAAGCAGGGGCAGAGCCTTCGCCAAACCGGGGGCAAGGGCTGGGGCGGCGCCTTCGGCTGGATGGAGGTGGGCGGGGCCGTCCTGGCCCTGGCCGCGCTCCGCCGACGACGGCGATGACCCCCTTCGAGCTCACAGACGCGGCACTCCAGGAGCCCTGGCGGTTGTGGACCGGGCACTTCACTCACTGGAGCTTCGAACACGCGGCGGTCAACCTGGGCGCCTGCATGCTTCCCCTCGTCCTGCTGACCCAGCAGGACCGCCGGAAGCTGCTGTGCGACCTGCCCTGGCTGCTGCCCCTGAGCAGCCTCCTGCTCCTTCCCTTCCTGGCCGGGCGCCCCTACCGCGGCGCCTCGGAATTGGCTTGTCTGCTGTGGGTCGCCGCAGCCTTCCCCCTGGCCTGTGCAGGGCGTCGTCTCGAAGCCGGGGTTTTGGGTGTGGGTGCCCTGCTCAAGGCCGCCGCAGAGCTGGCCATGGGCATCCATCCCCTGGCCTCCGGGCCCGGATGGGAAGGGCTCCCCATGGCCCACGCGGCCGGAGCCGCCCTGGGCCTGGCCTGGGGTCTACAATGGTGGGTCAGGAGCAGCCCATGTCCGCCCTCGTCGTCGCCGGAAAAACCTTCGCCAATCGCCTGATCCTCGGCACGGGCAAGTACAAGGACTTCGCCACCATGCAGGCCTGCTATCGCGCCGCCCGCGTGGACATGGTGACCCTGGCCGTGCGGCGCTTCGACCTGAACGCCAAGGGCGAAGACAACATCCTCAACTGGATTCCCAAGGACATCGCCCTGCTGCCCAATACGGCCGGCTGTTACACCCGCGAAGAGGCCCTGCGCGTGAGCCGCCTCGCCCGCGAAGCCCTGGACACCCCCTGGATCAAGCTGGAAGTCATCGGCGATCCCGGCAACCTCTATCCCGACAACGAAGAGACGCTGGAGGCCGCGAAAATCCTCGTGAAGGAGGGCTTCATCGTCCTCCCCTACGTGAACGCGGATCCCATCCTCACTAAGAAGCTGGCCGACGCCGGTTGCGCCGCCGTGATGCCCCTGGGCAGCGCCATCGGCTCGGGCCTGGGCGTGCAGAATCCCCACGTGCTGCCCCTCATCCGCGAGGTGCTCGCCCCCTACAAGTTGCCCATGATCGTGGACGCCGGTGTCGGCACCGCCTCGGATGCCGCCGTGGCCATGGAGCTGGGTGCCGATGGCGTGCTCCTCAACACCGCCGTGGCCGAAGCCGGCGAACCCACGAAGATGGCCGAGGCCATGGACCTCGCCGTCCGTGCCGGGCGCCTCGCCTACGAGAGCGGCCGCATGGCCAAGCGCCTCACGGCCAGCGCCAGTAGCCCCATGGTGGGGCTCGTCGGGAAGTGAGGCCCATCCACAAGGCTGCCCTCGCTCTGTTCCTGGCGGGAATCCCGGCCATTGCCCAGGATTCGGCGGATCCCCGATGGATCCCCGAAGACCATCCGTCGCAAGTCGCCGCCCCCCTCGGCCACTGGATCCTCCGGGCCACACGCCAAGATTTCCTTGAGGTGCGAAGCCCTGAGGGCAGATGGCTGTTTCGGGGCCCGGGAGGCGCTGAAGTATGGGAATGGCTGAATCTGCTTCACCCTGATTCGCGACCCTCACGAGGCGAACGGAAGCGCGGATGCGTCGATTTCGCATTTCCCTGGAATCGCCCTACCTACCGGAAGGGTCCATGGAGCATCTACCTCGGATCCCTACCCTCCTTCCAGATGGGCAATCCCTCCACACTGCTTTACCTGGTGCTGGTGGTGAATGAACGCAATGGGCACGTGCAGGTCAAAGTTCAGCCTGGCGGATACTCGGTCCATGTCGGACTTGAAACGCAAGAGCGGCTCACGCTTGCCTGGGGCCGCCTCGGGGAACCCCCTGAGGTGATCCTCCATTTCGATCCCTAGCGAACAGACCTTTTCCTCGCTTCCGACTCATGGCCGCATGGCCAAGCGCCTCACGGCCAGCGCCAGCAGCCCCATGGTGGGGTTGGTGGGGAAGTAGGGCCGCCCCGCCCGGGCTAGGGATTGTCTTCCTTTTTCATGCGCTGGAGCGCATCGAACATGAACAACTGCCTCGATAGGGTGCGGTTGGTCTGGTTCATATCCCTCAGGGTCTCCTCGGAGTAATCCTCCCCGGTGGTCTTCCGCTCCTCGGGCACGTAGACGAAGCGGGTCGTGAAGAAGACCTCCTTCGACGTGGCCTTGGGCTTCGCCAGCAGCTTCGCCTTCCACGTTTCATAGGGCACGGGCTTGTCGAAGAGGGAGGGATCCAACACCTGGAGCGTCATGGATTTCCCGGCCTTCACGAAGATGAGGGGCGCCACGTGGTAGTTGAACCCCATCTCACCGAACCGGCTTGAATCGACGTAAAGGGACCCTACGATCCAGGCCTTGGCAGCGGTGATGCCCTTGTCGTCCAGGATGCGGACCATCTTATGGGCCCGGGCAAAACTGCCATCCGGGGCCGGGTAGGGAATGTCCTCCCGCGCGGCCAGTTCGGTGAACACGGCGCGGGCGACAGCTTCGTCCACGACGGATACGGAGATCCGCTCCCCGGTATCCGGAGACGTGAGCTCCTGCACCGCCCCTGTATCGCGCTGGGGTGGCTGCTGAGGCATCGCGAGCAGGACACTGGACAACAACAGGGCGAGGCACGAGGGCACGGGAACTCCAAGGAGGGTTTCAAAGGATAAGAGATCATCGGGTCTCGCCCCACCAAACTGAAGCCGGTAGGGCGTGCTGGAACAGGGTCATGGAACCTCCGGAGCACCTGTCACCATGGAGCCCTGGAACCCCAGGTCCATCTCCTCCCCATCGCAACTGGATCCCGCCATGGAACTCAGCCCCCTCGAAGCCCGCGTGCTCGGCTGCCTCATGGAGAAGCAGCTCTCCACGCCGGACGTGTACCCGCTCTCTCTGAACGCGCTCACCAACGCCTGCAATCAGGCCAGCAACCGGGCGCCGGTGATGGCCGTGGCGGAGACCGAGGCCGAGGCTGCCGTGGATTCCCTCGTAGATCAGGGCCTCGCCGAGCGCTGGCCCGGTCGCGCCATGAAATACGCCCACCTCGCCAAGCAGACCTGGCACCTGGCGGAGCAGGAGGCGGCCATCCTCGCGGAATTGCTGCTGCGCGGTCCCCAGACTCCCGGCGAGCTGCGCACCAACAGCAAGCGCATGTACGCCTTCACCGACCTGGCGGAAATCGACGCGGCCCTGGCGAGCCTCCTGGAAGCAGAGCCCCCGCTGGTGGTGCGCCTTGCCAAGGCCCCCGGCGCTCGGGAGGCCCGCGTGGCCCAGCTCCTGAGTGGGCCCGTGGAGGTTGGCGCGCCCATCTCGGTGGCTTCCGCACCCAGTGGCGGAAGGCTCGGGGAATTGGAAGCGGAAGTGACGTCGCTCAGGGAAGCCCTGGCGACGCTGCGCGCCGAGTTCGAGGCCTTCAAGGAGCAGTTCTGATGCACCCCCACGCCGAGCTGCTCACCCGGTTCTACGAGGCCTTCCAGCGCCGGGATGCCGAGGCCATGGGCGCCTGCTACCACGAGGATGCGGTGTTCATGGACCCCGCCTTCGGCCGCCTCAAAGCGGCTGAAGCCCGCGCCATGTGGGCCATGCTCTGTGCCCGGGCCAAGGAGCTGGAGGTCACCTTCGAGCTTCGCCACGCAGATGAAGGCAGCGGCAGCGTGCATTGGGAGGCGAAGTACCCCTTCAGCAAGACGGGACGCGCAGTTCACAACGTCATCGAGGCCCAGTTCGGCTTCCACGAGGGGAAGATCCTCGCGCACCGCGATCAGTTCGATCTGTGGGCCTGGAGTCGCCAGGCCCTGGGCCTGCCGGGCCTGCTGCTGGGCTGGTCGCCCTTCCTAAAGCGGAAGATCCAGGGCGAAGCCCGGATGCAGCTGGCGAAGTTCATGGCGAAGGCGCCCTCCGCCTAATTGACCATCGGCAACTGCAGGGGCTCCGCCCGCACGCCCTGCCGCGCCAGGCGCGTCTGGAGGTCATCCAGGGCCGCGCCTTCGGCCTGAAGCACGAGCTTGAACGGCAGCTCATCCATCTCCGCCCAGGTTTCCGCAGCCTGATCCGCCAGCTCGGCGAGGAGGCTCCAGCCCCCTTCGGCCTCAGCCAGCACCTGCTCCGCTTCCAGGAAAAGGAAGACAAAACCCTGGCCTTCCAGCCACTCGAGGTCGTTGAAGCAATCGTTGAGGGCATCCCATCCGTGACCGTAGTGCGGGGGGAACTGAAGAGCCGCCGCCAGCTCATCGTGGAAGCCCTCCAGGGTGCGCATGCGGGAACCCCGCAGCCACCGGAGGGCAAAGCCCAACTCGGATTCCTCCCGATACTCGAGGGCCCAGGCCCAAGCGCGCTCGGCATCGGTATCCAGGAGCACGAGGCCCGGGGCGCCCGGTCGCAGCAATTCCTCGGTTCTCATGGGCGAACCTCCGTGAACGTCCGGTAGTGATCCCCGGTATACCAGGCGCGGCCATCGCTGCCGGTCACGAGGCGCTCGGCGCCCCGATTTCGACCCCGCGCCTTGGGCCACACATCCCACTCCTGGTAGCGGATGGCTTTGCCGCCGGCATCCCGCTCCGGCAACCGATGTTCGTAGTTCCCGAATCGACGCCCTCCTTCGGTGCCGGCGGGGGCCTCGCCATGAGCGCGGACATGGGCCAACACCTTGCGGGCCTGGTCCGGAACGCCTTCCTGGGCCACCGCCACACTCACCGGCAAGGCCGGGTGCGGGGCGGGGGTCCGCCCGCAGGCCCCCAACAAGGTGCCCATGAGGAGCAGGACGAGGCCTGTCGCGAACCGTTTCATGCCCTCAGGCTACAGCTTTTGCGGAAAAGTGACTTGGCTTCGGCGCCATTCGGGGGCAGCGTGGTGGGATGCCCTCCCGTCGATCGATCCTCCGGACCCTGGCCCTCCTGGCGGCCCTGCTCCTGCTGGCCCTGCCCGCCCTGGCGGGTCCGAAGCCCAAGGGGCCCAAGCTGGTGGTGGTCATCAGCGTGGATCAGCTCAGCGCCGAGCGGATGGCGGCCCTGGGCCCCCGTTTCAAGGGCGGCCTGGCCCGTCTCCTGAAGGAGGGCGTCGCCTTCCAGAAGGCCTACCACGCCCACGCCAGCACGGAGACGGGCCCCGGCCATTCGGTGCTGCTCACAGGCAAGCACCCTGGCTCCACAGGCATCCCCGAGAATGAGTGGTTCGATCCCGCCCTGAATCGGGAAGTCTATTGCGTGGAGGACGCCCAGCAGCCGGTGCTCGGCGCTCCGGATGCCAACGCCAGCCCGAAGAACTTCCGGGCCCACACCTTGGGGGAGTGGCTCAAGGCCGCCCACGGGGCGAACCGCAGTTTCGCCGTCACGGGCAAGGATCGCAGCGCCATCCTCATGGCGGGCCACACCACCGATGGGGCCTATTGGTGGAACCCGAAGGTCGGTTTCACCACGTCCACGTTCTATGCCTCCACGCTTCCCACCTGGCTCCAGGCCCACAATGCCGCGCTGCTGGAGCGCCTCAAGGGCCAGACCCTCCTGTGGGAGGCCCTGGACGGGCGCCCCCGCCTCATCGAGGCCCCGGGCGGCGTCGGCAAGGGCATTCCCTTCGGCCTACCCAAGACCATCAAGGCCGCGGGCGTGGAGGTCTCCAAGGCCTCGCTCTTCAGCCCCTCCCCCTACTTCGACGAGGCCATCCTCGGCGCCGCCGAGGCCCTGATGAAGGCCGAGCACCTGGGCCATGGCCAGGGCATCGATCTGCTGGCCCTGGGCCTTTCGGGCACCGATTACGTGGGCCATCGCTACGGCCCCGGCGGTCCCGAAATGGAGGACCAGCTGCTGCGCCTGGATGCCCTGCTGGGGGGCTTCCTCCCCCGCCTCAGGGCCATCGACCCCCGCGTGGTGGTGGTGCTCACTTCGGACCATGCCTGCGCCGATTTCCCCGAGCGCCTGCAGGCCGAGGGCAAGCTGCCCAAGGATCAGGTCTACCGGTTGGACCCCCGCCGCACGGTGGTGGATCCCCTCAACGCGCAGTTGCGGAGCACTTTCAATCTGAACGTGGACTTGGTCTTCCATGGCTCCGATCCACGCAACCTCTCCTTCAACACCGCCGCCATGGAGGCCGCCAAAGTTGATCGCGCCGCCGTGCTGAAGGCCGCCCAGGCCTGGATGCGCAGCCACCCCTTCGTGGTGGAGTCCGTCACCACCGAGGAGCTGGGGGCGCTGCCCCTGGCCAGCCTCAAGGGCCGCGACCCCGAATCGCTCACCCTGAAGGAGCGCCTGCGCCTCTCCTGGACTCAGGGCCTTGGGGGCGATCTCCTCAGCGCCTTCGCGCCGCACATCCTCTTCATTCCCCTGAGCTTTCCCGCCACTCACGGCAGCCCCCACGACTACGACCGCCACGTACCGCTCCTGTTCTGGGGCGCCGCCAAGGGCCACAAGGTCCTGACCCCCGTGAGCACCGTGGACCTCGCCCCGACCCTCGCCGCCCTGCTGGGTCTGAAGGTGCCGGAGGAGATCGACGGCGTGCCACGCGACCTCCAGCGCCGGTAGAAGCCCAGCCCTGCGGCATACTGGAGGGATGGCTTCCTGGCTCCTTCCCCTCCTCGGACTGCTCTGTCTGATCCCCGGCGGCCATGACCTGCCGGGCGTCGTGCTGCCCTGGCCAAGCGTGCCCTCCTGGATGGCGCTGCTGCTGGGCCTCGGCCTCGCCCTGGGGATCGGCCATCCCCATGGTGCGCGGACAAAGGTGCTCACCCCGAAGCTGCTCAGCTTCTCCGTCATCGGCCTGGGCGCCGCCATGAACCTGCAGGAAGTCGCCCGTGTGGGCCTGCAGGGCTTCGCCTACACCGTGCTCGGCATCAGCGTCACCCTGATCCTCGGCCTGCTCCTGGGCCGCTGGTTGCAGGTGCACGCCAAGGCCGCCACCCTCATCGCCGTGGGCACCGCCATCTGCGGCGGCAGCGCCATCGCGGCCGCGGCCCCGGTGCTCCACGCCGAAGACGAGGACATGGCCATGGCCCTGGGCACCGTGTTCCTGCTCAACGCCTCCGCACTGCTCATCTTCCCCGCCGTAGGCCACCTGCTGCACATGCCCGAACGGAGCTTCGGCTTGTGGTCCGCATTGGCCATCCACGACACGTCCAGCGTGGTGGGCGCATCCAGCGGCTACGGCCCCGTGGCGCTCATGGTGGCCACCACGACGAAACTCGCCCGGGCGCTGTGGATCGTACCGCTCACCCTGGGCCTCGGTGCGTGGATGGCCCGTGACGGTCAGGCCGCCCAGGGCAAGGCCAAGCGGCCCTGGTTCATCCTCGGCTTCCTAGCAGCTGCGGCGCTGGTGACTTACCTGCCCGTGCTGAAGCCCGCGGGATCCTGGGTGAGCGCCCTGGCCCGACGCAGCCTCGTGCTCACCCTCTTCCTCATCGGCGCGGGCATCAGCCGGGAGGCCCTGAAGCGCGTGGGCCTGCGCCCATTCCTGCAGGGCCTCCTGCTGTGGATCCTCGTGGGCGGCGGCACGCTAGCCGCCATCCAGGCCCACTGGATCCGCTGAAGCTGCGCGTTCACGGCAGCTGAATCCGCACGTGGAAGGACGGCGCGGGGATGCGAAGGTAGGCTTCCCGCTGCCAAGGCGCGCAGGTGTCCCGGCGGTAGCGGGCTTCCTCCTCGCACCGGCGCCGATATTCCCAGCGCTGCTGCGCTTCCCATCGCTGACGGGCCTCCCAGCGGGCGCGGGCGCCCCAGCGGGGGCCTTCGGAGCAGAAGCGGTGGTCGCGGAAATCATCGTGATCGCGGCGGCCGTGATCGTGGGCCTGGGCCATGGGGGCCAGGGTGAGGATGAGGGCGAGGGGCATGAATGGGAATCGCATGGGTCCTCCTTGAGTGGGTCCCGCCTTTCCTATTACACAAGCCATGCCAAGGCCCAGATCCTTGCACCATAAGGGTTTATCCGACCTCAATGTCGTCGCGTCCCGCAACACCGTGGTGAAGCTCCACATCAGCTCGCCACGCGACAGTCGATGCGATCTCGCCCGCGTAGACACACGAAGGCCCCGGAAACCCGGGGCCTTCGTGAAGTGAGGAGCGCCTACTTGCGCGTCTGTACGTCGTGCTTCTGGCGATGGATGCGGCGGCTTTCCTTGTTCTGTTCCTTTTCGATCTTGGCCGCTTCCTTCTTGGTGACCTTGCCATCGGCTTCAGCCTTGGCGATGTCCTTGTTCACCTTCGCCTCCTGGTGCTCCAGGCGAGCGGTCTCGCGAGGGGTGAGGGAACCGCTCTTCACGCCCTGGGCGATGCGCTTCTGCTGCCGTTCAGCGCGCTTCTCCATGTGCGCTTCGCGCTTGGGGGTGGCGGTCTGGGTGCCGGGAGCCGGGGCGGTCTGCGCGGCGAGGGAGGCGCCGGCGATCACGACTCCGGCGAGGGCGAGGGAAAGACGCTTGAAGTTCATGTCATACCTTTCTGCCTGCGAAGGCGTGGGGGCTTCGAGCCCGATGCGAAAGATATTTCACAGAAGATGCCAACTTATAACCCACATCATTTAAACGAATGGGAAAGGTTTAAATGTTTTTAAGTGGATGTTTGCCGCATGCATCCACGGCCCAAGATGCAGGCTGCCTCAGCGGGTGAAGAACCGGGTCTCGCTGGGCTCGATGTAGCTCTTCTTTCCGGTTTCCAAGTCGTAGGCATGGAGAAAGGTCAACGGCGGGCTGTAGAGGTGCAGGCTCGTGGCAGGAGCGGCGCTGCGGTTGCTCACCACGTGCACCGTGTCCCGGGCTTCGGTGGTGATTTGATGGGGCCCCAGGGGGCTCTCCTTGAAGGGTTCCATCGCGTGGCCTTCGCCCTGCCAGCGATAGTTGGTCTCCATCAGATCACCCATGAGCACGAGCGTGAACCCGAGGCTGGCGCCGTGATCGTGGATGGCTGTCTTTTGACCCGGCAGCCAATTGAGCAGCAGCACCTCCCACGCATCGCTGAGGAAGAGGCGCCGGCGCACGTAACACTCCGGATCAAAGGCCAGGTGCTGGCCGAAGGTGCTCCAATCCACCTTGGCCACGCCCATGGCGGCGATGAGGGCGCGGGCTTCGTCAGGGGTCGGCCCCTGCGGGCTGGAAGCAGGCAGGGAGAATCCGAGGGTGCTGGGACAGAAGCCGGGGGCCGCGTGGGTCATCCCCCAAGTTTACGCCCCTGTGACGGGTTCCGTCTCCCGGCGATCGCCGATGACCCGGGCCGGCACACCCCCCACGATGGCCCAAGGGGCCACATCCCGGGTGACCACAGCGCCCATGGCCACCACCGCGTGATCGCCGATGCGCACGCCATCCGTGATGCCCGCGTTCGCGCCGATCCACACGTCTTCACCAATCTCGATCCCCTGGGAGGTGACGGGCTGCTCGCGGATCGAACGGTCCGGGGCCAGGCCGTGGTCGAAGGCATAGATCGCCACCCCGGAGGCGATGCGGGTGCCGCGCCCGATGGTGATGCCCTTGGCCCCGCCATCCAAGGTGGCCCGGGCGTTCACGCTCACCTCGTCCCCCAGGGTGATGGGACCGTGGAGAAAGGCCTGGGCCGCGATGGCGCAGCGATCCCCGATCACCACCGGGCGGCCGGGCTCGCCGAAGATAGCAGCCTCCGGGGCGATGAAGCCCCCGAGGCCAATGGCCACCGTTTCCTGATCCCGCAGGTGCGCCTGCACCTCTGCTTGCCAAGCTTCCGCCCAACCGCGATGGCGTTCCTTCAGGCTGAAGTAGAGCCAAGGCATCCAGCTCAGGCGCTTCTGGTGCTGCGCCCGGTATTTGAGCGTGGCCTCGTCCATGGACCTACTTCAAGGCGGCTTCGAGGGCGGCCTTCAATTCGGGGCCCTCGGGCTCGACGCTGCTGGGGAAGGCGGCGATCACCTTGCCGTCCTTGCCCACGAGGTACTTGTGGAAGTTCCACTTGGGCTCTCCATGCTGAGCAGTGAGGAAGGTGTAGACGGGGCTCTGGCCGGCCCCCTTCACGTCCACCTTTTCGAAGAGGGGGAAGGTCACGCCGAAGTTCTTCTGGCAGAAGGTCTGAATCGCCGCGGCGGAGCCAGGCTCCTGGCCTCCGAACTGATTACAGGGGAAGCCGAGGATCTCGAAGCCCTGGGCCTTGCGGGCCTCATAGAGCTTCTCCAGCCCCGCGTACTGGGGTGTGAAACCACATTCACTGGCCACGTTCACCACCAGCACCACCTTGCCCCGGTAGGCCGAGAGGGACTGGGACTTCCCATCGAGACGGGGGGCGGAGAGTTCATACAGGGACATGGCGGGCCTCCGGGACGTTTGGGCGGTGAGAGGAAGGGCGAGGGCGATAACTGCGGCGAGGGTTCTCATGGTCAGCTCCAACTCACTTCATACACCATCCGGCAGGCGTGGGGCTTGCCGTCCAGAATCGCGGGGTGGAACTTCCAGCCGTAGGCCCAGGCCTCCACCACCTGCACGTGCTGGAAGGGCGCGCCATCCATGGCCACGGCCTTCACCTCGCCTAGTCCATCCAGGGTCAGCACGAGGCGGATGGAGCCCTTGAAGCCCTCCAGCTCGGGCCGAGGCGGTACGTCCCGGGGCTCCGCCGCGCGGCTCGCCACCGCGCCGGGATCCTTGCCCTCGGCCGCCAGCTTCTGGGCCACGGCCTCGTCCAGCTCCGGGGTCACGGGAGGCTCGGGCTTAGCACGGCGGAACATGGATTTGAGGAACATGCGGCCTCCACCCCCAGGATGCCACGGCTGGGCGGCCGGAGCCTTCCGCCCGCCGGCAGGGCTTGGTGGGATCCCCCCGCCCCGGCAAGCTGGAAGGATGCGGTTCCAGCCCCTCACCCAGCATTTCCGTCGTCGCCTGCGCAAGCGGTTCAGCTGGAGCATCGTGCTCGGGTTCACCCTCCTGTTCGGCATCTTCAAGGCCACCAGCCTGGGCAAGCTCCAGCTGTCGAGCCCATCCGCGGTTTGGGCGAGCGTGCTGTTCACACCCTTCGCCATGTCCTTCGCCTACGGCTTCCTCACGCCCCTGCCCTGGCGCTACACCGGGGATGATCGCTCCCATGCCCCCCTGCTCCGCGGCGCCCTTCAAGCCGCGCCGTGGTGCGCCCTGATCATCGCCGCCCTTGTCCTAGTGGATTACGGATTGCTCCACCTCGCGGGATGGGAGGGCTCCGTCACCGACGGGGGGCAGACGATCCACATGAAGCTGCGCCAGATCATGACCGTGCAACTGCTCGTGGGCACCCCCATGATGATGTTCATCGGAGGCACCATCGCCCTGGGTGAGCGTACCGAAGAGGAGAAGGCCTCCGCCGAAACCCAGCTTCGGGAGGCCCAGTGGGTGCTGCTCCGCGGCCAGCTGAGCCCCCACGTCCTGTTCAACAGCCTCAACGGGCTCGCCGAACTCGTACGCCAGGACGTGGATCGCGCCGAGCAGGCCATCCTCGATCTGGCGGAACTTTACCGCGCGCTGCTGCGCCACGGCGACCGCCCCCTCGCGCCCCTGGCCGATGAGCGCGATCTCGTGCGCCGCTATTTGGCTGTGGAAAAGCTGCGCCTCGGCACCCGCCTGAAAGTGCACTGGGAATGGGATGAGGAGCTGGACCGGGTGCTCACGCCCCCCTTCCTGCTCCAGCCCCTGGTGGAGAACGCCCTCAAGCACGGCATCGCCGGGCACACCGAAGGGGGCGAAGTCCGCATCAAGGGCCAGCGCATCCGTGATGCCATCCACTTGCAGGTCGCCAACACAGGCCGACCCGCCACCCTCGTGCTGGGTGAGGGCATCGGCATCCGCAACCTCGAAGCCCGCCTGCGCCTCGCCTATGGCGATCGCGCACGCTTTCACCTCCACTCCGAATTCGGCTGGACCCTCGCCGATGTGGACGCCCAGGGAGAGCCCCGATGAAGCCCTTAAAAGTCGCCCTGGCCGATGACGAGCCCTTGGCCCGGAGCCGCCTGGGGCGCCTGCTTCGAGAAGCCGGCTGCGACGTGGTGGGCGAGCTGCCTGATGGACAGGCCCTGCTGGACTTCCTGAAGGACACCGCGGAGCTCGATGCCCTCTTCCTGGACATCCAGATGCCGGGCCCCAGCGGCCTCGAAGTGGCGGCCGAACTGCCCCGCCCCGTGCCCGTCATCTTCGTCACCGCCTTCGCCGAGCATGCGGTGCGGGCCTTCGAAACCGCCGCCCTCGACTACATCCTCAAACCCATCAGCGCCGACCGGCTGGGGCAAACCCTCCAGCGCCTGCGGGAGCGCCAGATCCCCGCCCGCAACGGCACGGACCTGCATTCCCACCTCCCCGGTGTCGGCACCCGCTATCCCGTGAAGGCCGGCGAAGGGCACGTCTTCCTCGATCTCAAGCGCACCACCCACTTCGAAGTGGAGGAGGAAGTGGTGTGGTCCTGGTGCGGCGGCCAACGCCATCGCACCTCCTGGACCACCCTGGCGGAAGTGGAGCAGACCTTCCCCAAGTCTGGCCTCCTTCGGGTGCAGCGGCACCTCCTGCTACGCCCTGAATGCGTGCTCGGCCTGCGTCCCCTCGAAGGCGGCCGCGCCGCCGTGCGTGTTTCCGATGGCCTCGAGCTGGAAGTCAGCCGCACCGCCACCCCCCGGCTGAAGGAGCTGCTGGGCCTCTAAGCCACGCAGAACGACCGCTTCACATCTCGCCACAGCGGCATAAGAAAGGCCCCCTTTCGGGGGCCCTTCTTGTGCATCTCGCGGAGGCTTCTTAGAAGCGGAAGCCGGCGGAGATCAGGATGGTACGGGGGGAACCGTAGTTGGCAGCGCTGGTGGGCTTGCCGTAGCTGGCCGCACGAACCCAGGGAGAGTTCACACCGCCGTTGGCAGCGCCGTAGGTACCGGTGGCCGCGTTGTAGGTGGTGCTGAAGGTCACCTGCTGCTGGTGGTTGAGAATGTTGCCCATGTTCACCTTGGCGAAGGCGTTCACGTTGCGACCAGCCACCTTGAAGAGGGTGAAGTCGTGGGTGATCGCCATGTCGAGGTAGGAAGCACCGTAGAACACACCCGCACCGCGGGTCTGGTCCAGGTACTGGGTGCCACTGGTGCCGTACTGGGAAGAGAGGGTCGCGCCACCGAGGCGAGCGCGGCTGATCGTACGGGTGTTGCTGAAGTGGGAGCCGCTATCGAAGCGATAGACGAAGCCCACCGTGGTCTTGCCGTAGGCGTTCTCGAAGGCCTTGCTGGCCATCCAGCGCATGCGGATGGGCTGGTGACCCGCGAGGTAACCCTCAGGGGTGGTGTCCTTGTTGTTGTACAAGGTCACGTTGTCCTGAACGTCAAAGTTGTGGATGCCTTCACCGCGAGCGGGGGTGCTGGTGCCCTCACCCTCGTAGTTGCCCTTCAGCTCACTCCAAGTGATGGCGCCGCCAATGGTCCACTGGTTGATGTTGTGGCTGGCTTCCAGTTCGAGGCCCTTGTACTTGCGGGTGGCCTCGGGGTTGTTTTCCCAGACGCGGACGTAGATGTTGGCGCCCGTGGGATCCTGAACGGTGCCGTTGTTACCGACGCTGTAGTCGATGAGGTTGTCCCACTTCTTGGAGATACCCGTGAGCTTGACGTAGCCATCACCCATGGAACCGAAGTTGTAGGAGTAGGCGTAGCTGGCCTGAAATTCGTTGGTCGTGGGAGCCTTGAGATTGTTGCTCAGCTTCACATTGAGCGTGGGATCGTTGTAGTACAGGATGCCCGAGGCGCCCGTCAGATCGTAGTTGGTCAGATCCTGAATCTGCACGAAGGTCTGGGGGGTGGCAGCGCCGACCCAGGGGTAATCCACTTCCGTGGGGTTGCCCTGGCTGGTGACGGAGTTGGTGATGCCTTCCAACACCTTGCCGTTGTACTTGGCATAGCTGGCACCGAAGATGTGCTTGCTGTCGCCGAAGAGGTCGAACTTCACGCCCACGCGCGGGGAGATGCCACTGGCGCCGGCAGTCTTCTTCTTGCCCTCGTTCTTGGCTTCGTACTTGTCGTAGCGGAGGCCGATCTGGAAGTTCCAGTGCTGATCGAGGCTCCACTTGTCGTTCACGTAGAGACCATAGGAGTCATTCTTGGCCGAACCCGAACCGCTCTTGTAGGCCCAGACAGCCTGGGGGAAGGCGTAGGGCTGGGTGGTGTCCACGGGGATACCGTAAGCGGCAGCATCAGCGGCATTCACGCCGCTGTAGTTCAAGCCGGCGACCTCGAAGATGTAACCCGTGGGGGTCTGATCGTTCTTGGCCTTGCGGGTGCCTTCGTAGTAGTCCACACCGAAATCGGTCTGGTGGCTACCGGCGGCGTTCCAGAAGAGGCTCGCCTTGATGTTGATGGTCTTGTTGTCGCGCTGATCGCCACCATCGGCACTGTTGAAGATGCCGTTGTTGTAGAAGAAGCCGTTGTCGTCGGAGTAGAAGGGGCTCTGGCCGTTGGCGGCGCCGCCGGCGGAGAGGTTCTGCTTCTTCCCGCCGAAGCGAGCATCCGTGGTGAAGTTGCTGCCCCACACGGCGCGCCAGGCGACGTTGTAGAACTCGGAGGTGCTGATCTGGGGCACCAAGGACTTAAGTTCACCCGCGGAGTAGTTGCGGTTGACGTCATCCGTCTTCGCGTTGTTGAAGGACGCGATCAGGGTGTGGTCCTGGTTGATGGAGTAGGTCAGCTTGAACTGGCGACGGATGATGCTGCGCTTGGCCACATAGCCCGCGTTTAGGCCATCGGGGCCGTTCATCTGCCGGGCGGCGCCGCCGGTCCAGAGACCGAAGACGTTCTGCAGGTTCGCGCCGATGGTACCGGCGGTGTTGGTCTCGGTCTTGAAGAAGGAACCAGCGAACCAGAGGGTATCCTTGAGGATGGGGCCGCTCAGGAAGAGGGTCTTCTCCTCGCCCAGCACGTTGTTCAGCGTGGTGGCGCGGTTCTGCAGGGGGGTGACGGCGTTCCAGGTGGGGTTGTTCAGCTCCCAACGGAGCGAGCCGGAGAACTCGTTGCTGCCGGAGCGGGTGATGGAGTTCAGCACGCCGCCGTCCACGTCGCCGTACTCAGCGGACATGGCGCCGGTGATGATCTGGGTCTCTTCGACGGAGTCGTCGATCATCTGGATGCCGCGGTTGTTGTAGGCGTTATCCGCGACGTTCTGACCGTCCACCAGGTACAGGTTGCCGGAGGTCATGGCGCCGTGGATCTGCACGCGACCACCCACGCCGCTGGTGACACCAGGGGTGAGGAGGGCGACGGATTCCATGCTGCGACCGTTGGGGAGCTTATCGACGGTATCCATGCGGAAGTTGGTGGCCGTCTTCACGTCCGTCTTGTCGACGGCGGGGGTGGCGGCGATCACTTCCACGACCGCGGCACCAGACTTGGTCATGGTGATCTTGGGCGTGAAGGTCTGGTCGATGCCCAGGGCCTGGGTGATCTTGCGGGTGTCCATGCCCTCCTTCACCACTTCAATGGCGTAGGTACCGGGAGGAAGCAGGCGAGCGATGAACTTGCCGCTGCCATCCGTGGAGAAGGCGCGGACGCCCTGCATGGAGGGAGAGGAGAGGCGGACAGTGGCGCCGGCGACAGGGGCGCCGGAGGCGTCGACCACCGTGCCGGTGATGTTCGCGGTCTGGGTACCCTGGGCCATCATCGGCAGGGTGCCGGCGACGAGGGCGAAGGTCGTGAAGCCCAAGCGGGATACGACTCGATTCATAGGAACTGCTCCTTGGGAAAGTGCGGCAGGGGCCGCGGGGTTGAAGCCTGTGGAAGATCCCCGCTAAGGCCGGGAGGGAAATGGCCGAAGAGGGGGTGTGTCCCCGCCGCCTCCTGGCTGGAGGGGGGTGTGTGGCCCGCTGAAAGCGTTTGGCACACACCAGGAAGACACGGATATAGAACTGAAAAAGAACCACGGAGGGTGGATCGATGAGACCCCACTCTGCCACGGGTTCGCAACAACAAAATGCTCACTCGGACGGGAAATCCGGGAACTTGGCCAGGAATTGAGGCACTCAATCTTTTCCGCCTGAATTCCGGTTCGCCACAGGGGAGCCGCAATGTGTGTGAATCCTTATACCTTGCCAGTAAATTTCCCGCGCGTCTACTCCAGGGTCTCCAGGAGCCAGGGGGTTAGAACTTCTGTCACACCTCCGAGGTGGATGGCCGCCTGAACCCTTGCCTGAACCTGATCCAGAGACCTTTCGGAGGCCCCGTGGAGGGTGGCCAGCACCTGGCCGGCCTCCACGGCCTGCCCGACGATCCCTTCCAACTCCAACCCCACGCCCGGATCGATGACGTCCTTCTGACTGCGGCGCCCGGCGCCGAGTTCCATGGCCGCCAGGCCCAACTCGCGGCCATCCATACCAGTGATGAACCCCGCCATCTTGGCTTTCACCTCGCGGCGGCAGGGGGCCTGGGGCAGCCGCACAGGCTCGTCCACGACCCGGGCATCGCCGCCGTGGAGGGCGATGAAGGCGCGCAGGACGCCCAGCGCCTTGCCTGAAGCCAGGGCTTCGCCGACCTTGGCTTCCGCTTGGGTCAGGGTGGTGGCTCCGCCACCCAGCAGCACCATTTCCGCCGCGAGGCGCAGGCTCATGCGGGTGAGGTCGCTTTCGGGATATCGACCCTCGAGGATCTCGATGCACTCCCGCACCTCCAGGGCGTTCCCGATGGTGCGGCCGAGGGGTTCCTCCATCCTCGTGATAAGGGCCTTCACCTTCATCCCGTAGGCCTTGCCCACGCTCACGAGGCTCTGGGCCAGCCCCCGGGCCTCTTCGAGGGTGGACATGAAGGCGGCCGACCCGCACTTCACGTCCAGCACCAGGGCCCCACAGCCCCCGGCCAGCTTCTTGGACATGATGCTGGCGGTGATCAGGGGGATGCTCTCCACGGTGGCCGTGACGTCCCTGAGGGCATAGAGGCGGCGGTCCGCGGGCACCAGATCCGGGGTCTGGGCGCTGTTGGCGAAGCCCGTCTCCCGCAGGGACCTCAGGAAGTCCGAATCGCTCAGCTCCACCCGGAGGCCGGGCACGGCCGCGAATTTGTCCACGGTGCCGCCGGTGTGGCCGAGCCCCCGGCCGCTGAACATGGCGCAGGGCACGCCGCAGGCGGCCACCAGGGGCCCGAGGATGAGTGTCGTCTTGTCGCCCACACCCCCCGTGCTGTGCTTATCCACCTTCACGCCGGGGATGGAGGAGAGGTCCATGACCTTGCCAGAGTCCCGCATGGCCAAGGTGAGGGCCAGGGTCTCCTCGGTGGTCATGCCCCGCCAGCAGATGGCCATGAGCATGGAGGCGCTCTGCTCATCCGGGATGGCCCCATTCACCACGCCATCCACCCAGAACCGGATCTCCGCCTCGGTGAGGGCACCGCCCCGTTTCTTGGTGTGGATCAGGTCGTACATACGCATGGAGCCCTCCGGGGAGGGCTCCACTGTACGTCATCGTTCGGAAACGAAGGTCTCAGATGCCTTCGACGATCTTGTCCAGGGACGCATCCAAGCTGCGGCCCTTGAAGCGATCCTTATAGTCGGCGAGATGGGTCCGGGCCTGATCCCCGGCGCCGGCCATGCGGTCGGCCTCCAATTGGGCACGCCAGAATTCCGGGGCCCAGGGCTGGCCGGGGTCGGCCTTGCTGCGCAGGGCCTCCAGCACCTTGGCGGCCTCGGCGGCCTGGCCCAGCGTGAGGTATCGGTGCACGAGGGCCAGGCGGCCCCAGGCATCCGAACCGCCGGGCGCTGCACCCTTGCCATCCAAGCTCAGCTTCCAAGTCGCCACGAGGCCCTGGGCCATCTCCTTGCGGGCGGAAGGCGCCTCCCGGGCCAGGGTCTCCAGCTTGGGCAACGCCTCGCGCATCTTCTTCTGAAGGGCTTCGCCCGTGGCGGGCTGCACGCCGCCTTCCACCTCTTCCACGAGCCGGGCCAGGGAACCCTCGAACCGCTCGATGGAGGATTGGCGCCATTGATCGAAGATCAGATACCCCAACCCCAGCACCGCCAGCGCGCCGACGCCCATGAGGATCGAGCGCAGCGCGCTGCCGTCCCCATCCTGGGTCCGCGCATAGTCCTGCTGGAACCGCTCCAGCGACTGGGCGGGCTTCTGCACCTGAATGAGGCGTTCCTTGCTCATGCGATCACCGAAACCCCAAGGATAGCCCAGGAGCCCGTTCCCAGCCCTTGAAAACCCCGCCCTTCCTGCTAACCTGTACCTTCCTGCCAGCGCCTGGATAGCTCAGTTGGTAGAGCAATGGATTGAAAATCCATGTGTCGGGGGTTCGACTCCCTCTCCAGGCACCACGAAAAGGCCCCCGCAAGGGGGCCCTTTTCGTGGTGGAGAGGGCGTCGAATGTAGGGGACTTAGGCCTCGTTTCGAGCGCCCTGGGACGCGCAGCGTTCCAGGGCGCGAGGAGGCCTTAGTCCCCGGCCGGCGGAGGGGCCACGCGCGAGCGTGACCCCGGAGGACTCCCTCTCCAGGGCTGGGTCGGCCCCGCTTCCCCAAACAAGGCGAAGCCCCCTTTTGGGGGCTTCGCTCAAGGGTCAACCAGCCAGTTACTCCGCCGGCTGATACCCCTCCGCAAACGTCACCGGCACCTGAGCCTTTACATCCTTCATCAGCTCTTGAACCACCGCCTGGCTGCGCTCCTGCTTCCAGGCGTTCACCAGCTGGCCCTTGATGTTGGGGTTGGCCATGACTTCCTCGAAGGAGGGAAATCCGGCCGCGGCGGCCCCTTGGGCGTTCTTGGCCTTGATGGTGGCGTAGGCCTCCCGCAATTGGGGTTCGCCGGGCTCGCCCACACGTTGGGACACCATGGCCTTCATGGCAGCCTGGGCCTGAGCCTGGACCATGAGCATGCGGTAGATGGTGCCCTGATCCACGCCGGTCTGCTTGGCGTAGGCCAGGATGGCCCGATCCTGGGCCAGGCCGCCCACGAAGCCCGCTCGGGCCTGCTGGGCCTGGGGGCTGGGATCCTTCAAGATCGCCTGAGCGCGGGCGGGCTCGATGGCCTTCACCATCTCGGTAAATTCGCTTTCCGTAAACTTCTGGCCCCCCACATTGAACAGGACGGGACCGGAGTCCTGGGGCGCCTGATTGCATCCGAGCAGGGCCAGCAGGGTCGCGGCGGCGAGCAGGGGGGTACGCATGGGTTCTCCTCGAACGGGATGGAAGGCCCCAGAATGACAGATCAGGGAGGCCTTCCATGGCATCGGTTCAGGATCTCGCAGGGCTCGATCTCCAGGTCTATTCCGCCACCTGGTGCCCCGACTGCCGTCGTCTGGAGGGCTGGCTCGCCGCCGAGACCGTACCTCACACCAAAGTGGATATCGAGCTAGAGGAAGGTGCCGCCGAGAAACTCGAGGCCGAAACGGGCAAACGGGCCATCCCCTTCATCCTGGTCAACGGCAAGCGCTGGGTCCGGGGCTACCACAAGGAACTCCCGCAAAAGCTCGACCCCGCCCTCCTTATCCAGGAACTCCTCGCCGCCAAGGGCTGACCCCCCGGACCGGGGACCCTCCCCCCCGTCCAGACTTCCCTCCCAAGGGGCCCCCCCCGTGGCATCCTAGAGGTTTGCGCCCCTGCGCCAGCCTTTCGGAGCCCCTGTGGCCAGTATTTTCTCCGCCCAGTTCTGGTCCAACCTCTTCAACTCGGACCTCGCCATCGATCTCGGCACGGCCTCGACCCTCGTCCACACGAAGCAGGCGGGCCGCATCGTCATCTATGAGCCCTCCATCGTGGCCATCAACACCGTCACCCACGAGGTGGAGGCGGTGGGCGACGAGGCCAAGCAGCTGCTGGGCCGCGCCCCCCAGGGCGTAAAGACCGTGCGCCCCATGAAGGACGGCATGATCTTCGAGGTGGATGCCGCCGAGAAGATGCTCGCCGCCTTCATTGAAAAGGCCCGCCCCAACCGCGGCTGGGCCCGCACCCGGATCGTGGTGAGCGTGCCCCCCAAGGCCCACCAGGTGGCCCGCCGCGCCGTGCGCCAGTGCTGCTATGACGCCAAGGCTCACGACGTGTTCATCGTGGATCAGACCATGGTGGCCGCCATCGGCGCCGGGCTGCCCATCTACGAGAAGCGCGGCTGCATGATCGTGGACATCGGCGGCGGCACCACGGACGTGGCTGTGATCTCCTACAACGGCAAGGTGTTCAGCGATTCCATCCTCATCGCCGGCGACGAGATGGACGAGGCCGTCGTGAAGTACATCCGCGAGAAGTACAACGTGCTCATCTCCGAGAGCTCCGCCGAGGAAGTGAAGTGGACCCTGGGCAGCGCCTACCCCGCCGAGGCCGTGCGCACCATGGAAGTGAGCGGTCGGGACCAGTTCGAGGGCCTGCCCAAGACCCTGACGCTCAACGACGCCGAGATCCGCGAGGCCCTTGCCGAGCCCATCAACGCCATCATCGACCTCGTCCGCAAGGCCCTCAACGAGACGCCCCCCCAGCTGGCCGCCGACCTCATCGACCGCGGCATCTGCCTAACGGGCGGCGGCTCCCTGATCCAGGGCCTCGACGAGCGCCTCCGCAAGGAGACCCACCTCCCCGTCTTCCGCGCCGAGGATCCCCAGACGGCCGTGGTGCGGGGCACCGCGCTGCTGCTGGAGAACATTCCCCTGCTGCGCCGCATCCAGATCATGGACTAAGGAAAAGGCATGGTCTTCGGTCTTCGGTCATCGGTCATCGGCGCCGCGCGTTCCAGCCGACGACCGGCGACTGACGACCGACGACGCGGAGCCTGGTGATGGCCGCGCGCCCGTCCAACTGGGGCTGGACCCCTACGGGGCGCCGCCGCTACGCCCTCCTGGCCCTGTGGCTCGGCCACGGGGCTTGGGTGTTGCTGGGTCGCGTGCCCGGCCGCGCCTGGAGCCAGGTGTCGACCACCCTGGCCCATCCCTTCCAGCGCATGGCCACGGGCTTCCACGATTGGCGCGTGACCCGCGCCCAGCGGGTCGCAGATCTCGAACACGCCCAGCTGGAGCTGACCCTCCTGCGCCAGGAACTGGCGGACCGCCAGACAGAGGCCGCGCGGCTGGCCCCCCTCCATTCCGAAGCCGAGGACGCCAAGCGCCTGCTGGGCCTGAAGGTGCAGGTCCCCCTGGATCTCCAGGGCGCCCGTATCCTAAGCAGCACACGGCCAGGCGCCTTCGGCGGCCTCGTCCTCGAAGGCGGCACCGACCGGGGATGGGTGCCCGATCAAGGCGTCATCGCCCCCGAAGGCGTCGTGGGGCGCATCTGGTCCGTGGCCCGCACCCAGTCCCTCATCCTGCCTGCGGACGCCCCCAACGCCGCCATCGGCGTGATGCTCACCCGCAGCCGCGCCACCGGCGTGCTGCAGGGGCTCGGCGATGGACGCGCCGAGATCCGATACGTGAACCCCCAGGAAGTGGTGCAACCCGGTGAGGCCGTGCACACCTCGGGCCTGGATCGCGTATTCCCCCGGGGCCTCCTCGTGGGCTACGTAACGGACGTGAAACCCACGGAGCTGGAACTGAAGGTGCGCGTGCAGCTGGCCGCGCCCCTGGATCGCCTGCGGCTCGTGCTGCTCCTGCCTTCGGAGCCACCCTTGGAAGTGCAGCCGACGCTGCGGCCACCCACCAAGGCCGATACCCGCTCCGCCCCCAAACCCAAGGCGGCGCACTGATGGCCCTGCGCAAACCCCCCCTCTCGCTCCAGGCCCGCGTCTTCGTGGCGCTGATGGGCGTCCTCGCCGTGCTCGTCACGGCCCCCTGGCCCCGGTTGCAGCTCATCCTTCACGTGCTCACGGTGGTGGCCCTGGCCCCCGATCCCCGGAGCTACCTCGTCACGGGCCTCCTGGCTTCGGCTTCGGGCTGGGCGCTGGAGGGCAGCTTGAAGCTCTATCCGCGCCTGGGCGGCTCCCCCTGGGCGGCCCTCACCATCGCCCTCGTCGCCGCGTTCCTGGCCGAGCACTGGCCACCGGAATCCCGGTTCCGCTGGATGATCCGCCAGCTGGGCCTCGCCTGCGGCCTCTTTCTCCTCACCCAGACCATGGTCTACTTCGCCGCCGGCAGCATGCCCACGGCGCGCCCCTGGCTCTGGGTGATCCTCGGCTGGCCCCTCTGGGGCTACCTCACCTGGCGGGATCAACCCGCGCGGAATTGATGGATCCGAGAGACCGCCGCCTCCTCACCGGGCGCCTGGGCGCCTTTCAGGCCAGCGCCGTGGGCATGGTGTGCGTGCTGCTCGCCGTGTACGCCTGGTTGCAGCTCGTGCGGCACAGCGATTTCCAGCAGCTGGCCCTCAGCCAGGCGGTGAAAGAGCGCAGCGTGCCCGCCCCCCGGGGCATCGTGTACGACCGCAATGGCCACCGCCTCGTGGACAACCGCAAGGCCCTCCACCTCGTCATCGCCGAAGAGGATCTCCCCCGGGATCCGGCCGTCATCGAGGCCCTGGCCACGGCCCTGGGCCTGGAGCCCGAACCCCTGAAGCGGAAGATCCGGGCTTGGCAGCAGGGCAGCAAGGGCCGCTCCCTCGTGCTCATGGAGAACCTGGACGAGGCCGGCATCGCCTTGGCGGAGCGGGTGCGCAGCCGCTTCCCCTTCCTGGGCGTGGACATGGCCCCCCGCCGCGTCTACCTCGGTGATGAGCTCGCGGGCCACCTGCTCGGCTACGTGGGTGAAGTGGATGAAGCCCTGATGAAGAAGGATCCCGGCCAATACCAGCTGGGCGAGATCGTGGGGAAGGATGGCTTCGAGCGCGCCTCCAACGATCGCCTCAAGGGCCAGGATGGCGCGAAGAAGGTGCTGGTGGATCAGCTCGGTCGCGAGGTCGCCGTCAATGGCCAGTTGCCCGCCAAGGCCGGCCGCAGCCTCTACCTCACCCTCGACGCGGGCCTGCAGCGCGTGGTGCAGGAAGCCTTCGGCGAGGAGAAGGGAGCCGCCGTGGTGCTGGACCTCCGAGATGGCGGTGTCCTCGCCCTCTACAGCAGCCCCAGCTACGACTCCAACATCTTCCTCAACCGCCTCAGCCAGGAGATGGTGGATCGCTACATCCGCCATCCTTCGAAACCCATGGTGAATCGCGTCACCCAGGGCATCTACGCCCCGGGCTCCACCTGGAAGCTGCTCATGGCCATCGCGGGCCTCGAGAAGAACGTCATCAAGCCGGAAACCGTCATCTTCTGCGGCGGTAAAAAGAACTACTACGGCCGCGACTTCCGCTGCGACAAGCACGAGGGCCACGGGGGCCTGAGCCTCGTGGGCGCCATCGCCCAGAGCTGCGACATCTACTTCTACGAGGTGGCCTCCCGCATGGACATCGATGACATCTACGCCGTGGCGGAGAAGTACGGCCTCACGGTGCCCACGGGCATCGACCTGCCCTTCGAGAAGGCGAGCCGAGTGCCCAGCCGGGAATGGAAGTGGAAGGCCCGCAAGGAGAAGTGGTATGCCGGCGAAACCATCAGCGTGGGCATCGGCCAGGGCGCCGTGGGCCTCACGCCCATCGCGCTGGCCCGCTTCTACGCCCTGCTGGGCACCAAGGGAAAACTCCTAACGCCCCACCTCTTCTTGGGCTTCCGCAACGAGACCACGAACCTGGTGGAGCCTGCCCCCGTGCCCGCCATGAAGGACACTGGGCTGGATCCCAAGATCTGGGGCTACCTCGATCAGGGCCTGGCCCAGGTGGTGGAAAGCGGCACCGCCGCCACCAACCCCTTCGTCCGGCAGATCGGCCGGGAGATCCCCTTCGCTGGTAAGACGGGTACCGCCCAGGTGGCCACCTTCGTGGACCGTTCCCACTACGCCCGCCAGGCCAAGGAGCTGAAGGACCACGCCTGGTTCGCCGGCTACGCCCCCCACGACAACCCTCAGATCGCCTTCGTGTTCATTGCCGAGAACGCCGGCTGGGGCTCCACCAGCGCCGCGCCCATGGCCGCCAAGGCCGTGAAGTACTGGTGCGTAGACCGGTTGAAGAACCCCCTGCCACCCCCCGGGGGCAAGATCCCCGATCGATTCAAGCCTCCCGAGAAGGCCGAGGAGGTGCTGCCGTGAGGCCGATGCAGGAGCTGAGGGCCACCGCGCTCGGCGCGGCCGCGGAGCGGTGGCGCACAGGAGGTGCGCCATGAACTGGCGCGAATACCTCAAGGGCCTGGATCGCGGGCTGCTCACCATCATGGCGGCCCTCGCGGCGCTGGGCCTGCTCACGCTATTCAGCGCCAGCCACGGCACCTCCCAGGCGGACCTCTGGATGAAGCAGGGCGTCTTCATCCTGGCCTGCACGGCCATGGTGGCCATCCTCGCGTCCATGGATCCCACTCGCATCTTCAAGGTGAGCCTCGGGCTCTACCTCGGCGGGCTTCTGCTGTTGGTGCTGGTGCTGGTGGCGGGCAAGAAGATGGGCGGTGCCGCCCGGTGGTTTGAATTCAAAGGCATCCAATTCCAGCCTTCCGAACTCATGAAGTGGCTGACCCTGCTGTTCGTGGCCCACCGGTTGGGAAACCGGCCCGCGGATCAGGTGGGGACCTTCGACCTGATCACCGCCACCGCCCTGGTGTTCCTCCCCATGGTGCTCGTGCTCAAGCAGCCGGACCTCGGCATGGCCCTGAGCTTCACGCCCATCCTCGCCCTCGTGCCCCTCATCCGAGGCCTCAAAGCCCGCTGGGTGGTGATCGGCCTCCTGCTCTTCTCCCTCGGCGGCGTGGTGGCCTGGAAGAAGGTGCTCAAGCCCTACCAGAAGCAGCGCGTCATGACCTTCCTGGATCCCGAGAGCGACCTCCAGGGCAAGGGCTATCAGATCCACCAGAGCAAGATCGCCATCGGCGCCGGGGGCGTGCTGGGCCGGGGCTTCACCGCCGGCAGCCAGACCCAGCTCAACTTCCTCCCCGTGAAGACCACGGATTTCGTCTTCGCCGTGTGGGCCGAAGAACGGGGTTTCGTGGGCGTGCTCCTGGCCCTGTCCCTCTTCGGGGCCCTGCTGCTGCGCATCCTCGACACCGCCCGCAAGGCGAAGAGTTCCGAAGAGCTCTATTTCTGCGCGGGCGCCGCGGCCATTTTCGCCCTGCACATCCTCGTAAACGTCGGCATGGTGGCGGGCGCCCTGCCCAACAAGGGCATGGCCCTGCCCTTCTTCAGCTACGGAAGGAGCAGCACCCTCAGCTTCATGCTGGCCCTGGGCATGGTGATGTCCATCCGCAACCGGGCGCGGGTGCGCTGAGGGCTACTTCTTCTTGGTGGGCTTGACCGACGCCGCGGGCAGCGTGCCCAGCTTCAGCATGCGGCCATCGTCCAACTTCAATTCCCAGCTCATCCCATCGCCCTTCTTCAGGCCGATCCGCTTGAAGGTGCCCACGGGGAACTCCACGAAATACCGGCCCGGCACCGTGCCGCCGTAGGTGGGGCAATCATTCCCCAGCATGGGGCTGCAGGGCGGAACCTTCTCCAGCAGCTCGATCACCTTGCCCTGCGCATCCAACCACGCCACATCGAGGGCGATGAGGCAGTTCTTCATCCAGATGGGGTGGTAATCGTCCTGGTCGTAGATGAAGACCATGCACCGGTCGAGGGGGAGATTCGCCCGCTCCATGAGGCCCTGGGCCTTTTCCGCGGACGTGAAGGCCACTTCCGCCGTGAACTTCTGGCCCTTGACGCTGACCGTGCCCTTCCCACCGGCGAGGAGGGGCAAAACGAGGAGGAGAGGGGCGAGGAGGAGGCGCATCAGAAGAGTTTATGCGCGCATCCCCCTCCTTGTTCCAGGCATCCTGGAGGGATGGGTGGAGAACGTTTCAGGACCTGGATGTTCAGGGCCCTGCTCGGGGGTCTGGGCCTCGCCTTGGCCGCCCAGGAACCCAGCGCCCCGCCCCCTCGGCCCCAGGGCCTCCGGGCCGTCCGCACCCCGGAACCCATCACCCTGGATGGCAGCCTCAGCGAACCCATCTGGGGCACCGCCCCCATGGGCGACAGCTTCCGCCAGTCCTGGCCCCGCTGGGGCGCCCCCGCCCCCCAGCGCACCGACGTGCGTGTGCTCTACGACGACCATTACCTCTACATCGGCGCCCGCTTGCGGCACACCCGGGGCCTCTCCAAGGTCGTGAAGCGGCTCCACCGACGGGATCAAGACAGCGTGAGCGACTGGTTCGGCGTGCACATCGACAGCCTGCACGACCACCGCAGCGCCCTCGCCTTCTACGTCAATGCCGCCGGCGTGCAGCGGGACGGCGCCTGGTTCGCCGACACCTCCTTCGACGGCTCCTGGGATGGCGTGTGGGAGAGCGCCGTCGCCCGGGATGCCGATGGGTGGACGGTGGAGCTCCGCATCCCCTTGAGCCTGTTGCGGCTCCGGCCCGAGGATGGCGCCAGCTGGGGCATCAATTTCAGCCGCAGCGATCAAGGGCCCCTGCGTGCCACCTCCTGGTGGAGCCTCGCCCCCCGGGACGAGAACACCTTTGTGAGCCGCTTTCCGGATCTGACGGGCCTGGAGGGCCTGCGCCCCGCGCGGCGGCAGGAGTGGCTGCCCTACCTCACGGGCCGCAGCAAGTTCGCCACGGCCCAGAGCTGGGATGATCGCGGCGCGGAATTGCGCGGCGGCGTGGATGGGCACCTCGCCCTCTCGGGCACCTCCCAGCTGGACCTCGCCCTCAAGCCGGACTTCGGCCAGGTGGAAGTGGATCAGGCGGTGCTGAACCTCAGCACCACCGAGACCTGGCTGCCCGAACGCCGCCCTTTCTTCGTCGAGGGCGCAGACCTCTTCGGCTTTAACGGGCCGCAGCTCTTCTACAGCCGCCGCATCGGCCGAGGCCTCGGCGCACCTTCCCTGAATCCACGTGAGACCCTCCTCGCCATGGACCGCAGCCTCGATCTGCAGGGCGCCGCCAAGGTCACCGATCGCGATCTGGGCGGGGGCCAATTGGGCCTCCTCGCCGCCTCGGCGGAGAGCGCCCGCTACCAGGTGCGCCTGCCCGAGGGCACCCAGACTTCCCGCACCCTGGCCCCGGCCCAGGCCTTCGTCGTGGCTCGGGGTGTGTTGCCCTTGGATGAACGCGGGTCCACCCTCGGCGTCCTGGGCACCTGGACCCGCCAGGGCCTGGGCGGCCGCAGGGCCGCCGTGGAGGGCCTCGATGGCACCTGGCGCAGCTCCGATCGGAGCACCGGCGCCGAGGCCTCCCTCGTCCACAGCGAGGCGGGACTCCCCGGCGACACCCTGGAGGGCTGGTACGCCCGGGGCCACCTCCAGCGCCGCTGGAACGGACTCACCACGGACCTCACCGTCGTGGACGCGGGCCGGGACTTCAACCCCAACGACCTGGGCTACCTCTCCCGGGCCGATGAACAGCGCGTTTCCGCCCGGGCCCAGCGCCGCTTCGAGCCCCTGGGGCCCTTTCGGGAGGCCGCCGCAGGCACCACCTTGGGCCTTGCCCGGGATCAGGCGGGCCACACCTTCAGCCGGTGGATCTCCGCGGATTTCAACGGGAGCCTGCCCACCAACTTCGGGATCTGGGGAGGCGCCACCCTCAGCCTGCCCGCGGAGGATGATCAGGAACTCCGCACCTTCCGCGATCCCCAAAAGAAGTACCTGGCCCGCGGCAGCGTCCCCAGCGCCTGGATGGGCTTCGACACGCCGGGCAACCGCCCCTGGTACCTCGCGGCCTCCTGGAGCGGCGCCTGGTATCCAGGCGGCCCCTCCACGGGCCTCAGCTTGAACCAGACCCTCCGGCCCACCGAGGATCTGGAGATCGCCTTCGGCACCAGCCTCAGCCACCAAGAGGGGGAACTCCGATACCTCGCCCCGGATCCCGCCGCTGCCGACGTTCCCCTCGTGGGCCTGCGGCGGCTCAGCTCCTTCAACCAGAGCCTGCAAGTGGCCTACAGCCCCCGCGCGGATCTCAGCCTCCAACTCCAGACCCAGTGGCTCGCCGCCAATTGGAACTACCGCGACGTGCAGGCCTGGATGGAGGGCGCCCTCACGCCCAAGGAGTACGACGGCGACAGCGCCTTCAGCACCCGCTCCTGGAATCTGAATCTCATCACCCGCTGGCAGTACCGGCCGGGCTCCACCCTCTTCCTCGTGTACAGCCGGGGCGTAGCCACGGATGCCCTCATCAACGCCCGGGCGAGCCTCAGCCCCAGTCGGGACATCTTCGCCCTGAGGGGCCTGCCCAGTGACGAAGTCATCCAGATGAAGCTGAGCTACCTTCTGCGGTAGAAGGCCCCAAACCCGGGGCCAGAAGTCGCTCGGGGTCCCCCGCGGTCCGATAGGGTCAATACGTGCGCCTGGCCCTCCCCTTCCTCGTCCCCGCTTTGCTGCTCTCGGCCCAGGGGCCGGGCCTCCGGGCCGTGCGCGTGGCGGGCCCTGTGAAGCTGGATGGCCACTTGGGAGATCCCGCCTGGGCCCTGGCCCCCGCGGCCACGGGCTTCTCCCAGATGTGGCCCGCTTACGGGGAGGCCTCGAAACTCCAGACGGAAGTCCGTGTGCTCTACGACGACGCCTTCCTCTACATCGGGGCCCACCTGCGCGTGCCCAAGGGTTCGGCGGACGTGGTGCGGCGCATCCATCGCCGGGACCAGGACAGCAACAGCGACTGGCTCGCCATCTACCTCGACACCCTCCACGACCGCCGCAACGCCATGGTGTTCATGGTGAACGCGGGCGGCGTGCAGCGCGATGGCACCTGCACCAATGACAGCCTGGGCGGCTATGGCGTGCAGCCGGACACCAGCTGGGATGGGGTGTGGGAGAGCGCCGTGTCCCTGGATGACACGGGCTGGCATGCGGAGATGAAGATCCCCCTCTCCCTCCTGCGCATCCGGAAGGGCCGGGGCACCCAGACCTGGGGCATCAACGTGCAGCGCAGCAGCCAGGGCAGCCTCCGTGAGATCGCCTTCCTCCACGTGCCGCCGCGAAGCGAGACCAGCTTCCTGGGCGCCTTCCCCGACCTCTCCGGCCTCGTGGACCTCGATCCACCCCCCCGCCGTGAGTGGACGCCCTACCTCAGCGCCAAACGGAAATTCGAAACGGCGCAGCCCTATGACGACCGCCGCTGGGAGGGCCGTGTGGGCGTGGATGCCCGCCTCGCCCTGACCACCCGCTCCCAGGTGGACCTCACCCTCCGACCGGATTTCGGCCAGGTCGAAGTGGATCAAACGGTGCTGAACCTGAGCACCCAGGAGACGTTCTTCCCGGAGAAGCGCCCCTTCTTCCTGGAGGGCGCCGAGATCTTCCAGACCATCGGTCCCCAACTCTTCTACAGCCGCCGCATCGGCACCGCGCTTTCGGACCCCGACCTGGCCCCTGGCGAGGCCCTCACGGACCGTCCCCTGGCCCAGGAGATCGCGGTCGCCGCCAAGTACACGGCCAAATATGATCGCGGGCTGAACGTGGGCCTCCTGGCGGCGGGCGTGGAAGCGGCCCGGGCCAAGGTCCGCCTGCCCTCCGGCGACACCGTCACCCGGGAGATCTCCCCCTACACCAGCTTCGGCGTGTTGCGCGTGCAGCAGATGCTCGATGGGGCCGGCACCTTCCTGGGGGGCTTCGTCTCCCACATGCGCCAGGCCAGCCCCACGGGGCGCGAGGCTGTGGTGGGCGCCCTCGACGGCGCCATCAAATCCGAGGACCGGGCCAACCTCGTGGAATTCGCCCTGGAGCACAGCCGCGCCGGCACGCCCAGCGATCGGCCCGAGGGGTGGTACGGCCGCATCCGAAACGTGCACACCTGGGCCAGCGGATGGTCCTTCGACACCCGCCTCATCAACGCCGGGCGTGGGTTCAATCCCAATGACCTGGGCTTCCTCCAGACCCCGGACAACCGCCACGGCGAATTCTTCCTCCAAAAGCATTGGGATGCCATCCTCGGCCCCACCCGCAACTGGAACCTCAGCTTTTACGGCGCCGTGGACAAGGATCAGGCCGGCCACACCACCCACTCGGATTTCAACGCCCAGGCCCGCACGGATTTCAGCAACTTCTGGTCGGTGTGGGGGGGTGCGGGGGTGACCCTGCCCGGCGAAGATGATCGCGAACTCCGCACCTTCTCCGATCCCGTGAAGAAGTACCTGCGCACGGAGCGCCTGCCCTACGCCAACTTTGGCTTCGACACCGCCGGCAACAAACCCTGGTACGTGCGCGTGCAAGTGGCCCGCACCTGGTTCGAGGGCGGCCCCAGCACCGACACCACCCTCTATCAGCAGATCAAGCTCACGCCCCAGCTGGACCTCCAGCTGGAGACCGACCTCACCCGCGATGAAGGGGAACGCCGCTGGGTCGGCACCTTCGGAACCGCGGCGGGCCCGCTGGCGGGCCAATCATCCGGTACCCCCGTGGTGGGGCAGCGCCGCCTGGGCGCCTTCAACCAAACCCTGCGCTTGGGCTACGCCTTCACCCCCACCCTCAGCCTGCAGCTTTTCAGCCAGTGGTTGGCGGCCAACTGGAATTTCCGCGATCTCCAGTCCTACGTGGATGACCGCCATCTCAGCGCGGGCCTGCCCTCGGGCACGCCGCCGCCCACCACGGCCTTCAGCCTTCGGACTTGGAACGTGAACCTCATCGGCCGCTGGGAGTACCGCCCCGGCTCCACGGCTTACTTCGTCTATACCCACGGTGTGAGCACCGATCAGCTGGCCAATGATCGGGCCGGCATCAGTCCCCGGCGCGATCTCACCGTGCTCCGCCACCTCCCCAGCGACGACGTGGTGCAGGTGAAGGTGAGCTGGCTGTTCAGGTGAGGGCGTTCATCCAACCGGCGATGCGGACGAGGTCCGCCTCCGTGTGCCACCCGTGGAAGGCGATGCGCAGGTAGCCCTCCCGCGCCGAGCTGTAGATGCCCTGGCGGAGGCCCCGCTGGAGCAGCGCCGCGAGATCCCGCCCACCGTGGTGGAAGGCCAGGAAGGGCCCCAACCGCCCCGCCTCGAGCAGCGCCTGGAGACGGGTCGCCTCCGAAGCCCAGGGACCATCCACGAGCAGGCGCAGGAGGCCCCGCTGCAAGCGCTCCACGTGGGCTTGGATGCGGGGGAGGCCCGCATGGAGGAGCTCCGCAAGGGAAGCCTCCAGGGTGGCCGCCAGGAGCAGGGAGGGGCTCCCGGGCTCTAGACGGCGGCCATCCTCCAGAAAGGGGCGATCGAAGTCGGTGCTGGGGCGGCTGAAATCCGTGCCCTGCTCCACGGAGAGCCAGGTACCCGAGGGCAGGAGGCGCGCCCGGAAGGCGGGATCCGTCCAAAGGAAGCCCAGGCCCTGCGGAGCCAACAGGCCTTTGTGGCCCCCCGTCGCAAAGGCGGCCACGCCCTCCAACGCCGGAAGGTGGGTGCCGCAGCCCTGGATGCCGTCCACCACCAGGGGCACGCCCCGGGCCCGGCACCCTTCGGCCAGACGCCGCAGATCCAGGCGGAGGCCATCCTGGAAGCGCACCCAGGACACGGTGACCAGGCCCGTCTCCGGCCGCAGGGCCGCCAAGATGCGGGCCTCGGGGTCCGCGTCGGCGGGTGGAGCGGTGCTCTCCAGGGCACGGGAGCCCCCGTGATGCCCCTCCCAAAGCGGAACCTCCCGGAAGGTGACGCCCCGATCCCGCAGAGCCAACCAGGGCCAGGCATTGGACGGGAATTCCCCCAAGGGCGCCAGCACCTCATCCCCGGATCGCCACGGGAATCCCTGGGCCACCACCTGCAGGCCAGAACTGGTGGTGGCGGTGAGGCTGACGTCCTGTGGCGAAGCCCCCAGGATCCCCGCCGCTTTGGCCTTGCAGCGCTCCGGCAGACCGATGAAATCCTCTTTCCACTTCAGATCCCAGGGCTGCAGTTCCTTGTACAGAAAGGCGCGGCAGGCCCGCAGCGCGGAGCGGGGCATGGGCCCTTCCGAGCAGTGCATGAGCCAGAGGTGCTCGGGATCCAGGCTGAAGAGGGCGGGGTTGAGGGGCGGCGTGGGCATGGTTGGCTCTGGACTCTTGGCTTTGGGCTCCGGCTAGCGCCTACCCAGTGGATCGGCAGGGCCGGACCCAGCTAGAGCCTAGAGCCAAAAGCCCAGGGCCCCTACCCTACTTCCGATTCCAGGAGCGCCTGGAGGCTCACGGGGTACACCTGCTCCACCACCTTCGCCACGGCGTGGGCGTACTGCTGGATCTCCCACTGAGCGTGGCCTTCGGTGCGCAATCGAATGAAGTGGGCGGCGGCCTGGAGGCTCACGGTCCAGTACACCTCGGAGTAGAGGCCCACGGGCAGCACGCACCGCGCCTGCTCCTTGCACACGCCCATCTCGAGCAGACCCTTGTACTGCTTCACGCTGTCCTTGCAGGCCTGCAGGAAGGCCGCCGCGGCCGGGCCCCGGTGCTCCTCGGCGATCTCGCCAAAGCTGCCCTGCTTGTTGTCCTTGGACTGCTGCCGGAACACTTCGGGCACGTAGAACTCATCGTCGGGGAAGACGACGTAGCGGCCGCTGATTTCGTTGAATTCCGAGCCGATGCGGTGCTTCATCCACTGACGGAACACGAAGATGGGCGCCTTCACGTGCAGCGTGAGCGCCGTGTGGCGGAAGGGCGAGGTGTGCTCGTGCTTCGCCAGGTACTTGATGAGCTTGGCGTCGCCCTCATCAAAGGCGTCCTTGCGCTTGCCGAAGGAGACGCGGGCCGCATTCACGACCGAGAGGTCGGAGCCCATGTGGTCGATGAGCTTCACGAACCCCTTATCGAGGATGCGAATCTCACTTGGCTGTTCTTGATCCATCAGTAGCCTCTCCAACCAAATTTCAAGGGGCTGAATTTCGTCTCCCCTTGATCACCCAACAATACCCGGTTCTATCGCAATGATTCTTGGCCACGGGAATAACAAGCTGATACCTTGTGATCCATAGCCTAAGATCCTTTCTGAAAATAGCTCTTTGGCCGCGTTCAATTTTGAACTCATAACTTTCTAGGGCGATCACTATGACCGTTAAGTCTCAAGGGGTGATTAGAATTACCGGTCTATTTTTACCGGCTTTATGCTTTCTGAATATTGCTTGTGGTGGAGGAGGTGGCGGTACAGCGACCCCACAGACCCCACCCTTGACTGCACCCACGAACCTCCGAATCGATGCCGCAACATCGACCTTTGATCGTTTATCACTAAAGTGGGATTCTAACCCAGCGCCCCAAGCCAATGTCGAACAGAGCAATAATGGATTGCCGTTTGAGCGAATCCAATCCAAAATAGGGAATTCGAATAATGCACACATTCAGATAGGTCAATTCCCTGAAGATATATACCTCGTGTACCGTGTTAGCGTGTCAAGGAATATAGACGAATCCGGATTTAGCAATGAAATTCAACACCATCGCACTTATCGTCCTCCACAAGGTATTTATGGTTTCCCTGCTTACGACTCCTCTGTTCGAGGAATCTTGATTGGGTGGACAAATCAGTCGCTCTTAGGGACTGAAACCGTTATCCAGAGGGCCCCGTTGCTCGGGTCCGGCGCACTTGGAGCATTCCAAACTCTTTCGACACGCTCAGATATGAATGATTTTCGTGAAAATTATTATTATTTAGATACTAATATTGCAGAAGGTGAAAAATATGTTTATCGAGTATTCAAACAAGGGCAAGGAGGTCAAGGGGAGAATGCGGATTTTGCATTTAATGAGCTCACCCCCGTTTTCAATCCCACAAACCTTCAGTCCCGCATAGATCCTGGCGGATTACATTTTACTTGGTCTTATGATGGCAACATCGCCACAGATTTCGAACTTTGGAGTAGAGCACCCCTCGATTCCAATTGGAACATGGTCAAAAAGGTTCCTGCCAATCAGTTTTTTATAGATATTTCAAACCCGCCACAGGGGCTCTATTCATACTTAATTAAGGCAACAAATCCATCTATTGCGACTTCCCTTAGCGGCATTAGCGCGTCAGTAGATGTACTGGTCGATTCATCCCTTAATGCCTTGTTTGACATGCGCAGTTCTGATGTGATCCTTCCGGCTGGCCCGATGGTGCTTGGGCGTAACAAGCTCTGGTACATCGGCGGGTACCAATTTGGGGATACGGGCAGCCCAGATATGGCCTCGCTAATCCCCAGACCTGATGGAAAACACTGGGATCCGATCCGACTTACACCCGGTTATTTTTGGGGGTCCCCCGGCTTGGGACTTGATGACAATGACCACCCTTCCTTTGTTTACAAAAGCGGATCATGGCCTAACGGCAGTTTGCAATGCGTGACTCTTGATGCTGCTGGAGGCCCCATCGCGGAGGCGATGGCATTGGGCAATCCCGACGTCACTTCAGTGGGGATTAAATTTGACACTCTTTTCGACCGATCCGGATCACCCAATGTGCTTTGGAAGGGTGACTGGCTTGATGATCCAGACCACAGAATCTACCAATTTTATTACACGAGGCGATCCGAAGGTGCCTGGCGAACGGATGCACTATTAATCCCGTCTGGTTATGGAAATTTATATTTTTATGATGTCATACAAAGCTTGGGTGTTGATGGAAATTTGTACTTCGGCGGAACGACAATTAATATGGGAATGGTATTCTTGGGTGTGTCTGAAGCTGGAGCTCCACCCGTGTGGGAGTCCATTCCTGCAGATGTACCAGCCTGGCTCTATGGAAATCCTATGCAACTACTGGCACGACCGAATGACGTAGCTGCCTTTTTAATCGAGGGCTTTTATGGAGCTTTAAAAATTCACGAAATGGACAAAAGAGATGGAAATTGGAGCCAATCGCGCATACTCGTTGACATTGAAAACCACTCGAGTGACTCCACACCTATGGTAGCTCAGAGTCGAGATGGACAAGTTCAAGTGATCTCATTTAAAACAAACATCGGAGCGATGATTTGTGTGAGGAAGGGTTCTGGGGAATGGCAAATCTCCCAGATCTCAGGCGCAGGTACTTACGATGATCCCAAAGCAACCAGCATCCAGATTTTCCCTTATGAAGAGGGTGGGATACTTGTTTTAATGAAAAACGAGACGGCGTTAGTGCCACTGGGTGGTGGCTACATCTCTGGAAATCACTTTGGACAATTAATAATTAAACCTAAATAACTACTCGACTATCCATGGTCTCAAGTCAGTGACCTCTTTCGAGGCCTATACCTAGAACATTCCGACTACCGACGAAACTATCCACACCATTCTTCCTCAGATGCCGCTGCCCCAACTTCGCTACATTTGAGAGAATGGGGGGAGCCAACTGGAGCCTCCCATGCGCTTTTTCATCGACACCGCCAACATTGACGAGATCCGAAAGGTCAATGCCTATGGCGTGCTGGACGGCGTGACCACGAACCCCAGCCTCATCGCCAAGGAAAGCGGGAAGCCCTTCGAGGCCATCATCGAGGAGATCTGCGCCATCGTGGACGGCCCCATCAGCGCCGAGGTCATCAGCCTGGAATCTGCCGGCATGATCGAGGAGGGTCGCAAGCTCGCCAAGATCCACAAGAATGTGGTCGTGAAGGTGCCCCTCACGGCTGAGGGCCTCAAGGCCACCAAGGCCTTCAAGGCCGAGGGCATCAAGACCAACGTCACCCTCTGCTTTTCCGCCACCCAGGGCCTCATGGCCGCCAAGGCGGGCGCCACCTATGTGAGCCCCTTCGTGGGCCGCCTGGATGACATCAACCTCGACGGCATGCTGCTCATCCGCGAATTGGTCTCGATCTTCGAGAACTACGGTCTGGAGACCAACGTCCTCGCCGCCTCCATCCGCGGCCCCCGCCACGTCACCGACGCGGCCCTGGCGGGCGCCCACGTGGCCACCATCCCCACCAAGGTCTTCGATCAGATGCTCAAGCACCCCCTCACGGACAAGGGCATCGAGGGCTTCCTGGCGGATTGGAAAAAGAGCGGCCGCTGAGCTTGCGCCCCCTCGACCCGAAGTAAGTTGCCCTGAACCGCCCCGCCCCCTTCAAGGTCGGGGCGGTTCGGCGTTAGGGTGGGTCCATGCTCACCCTTACCTTCGCCCTCGCCTTCCTGCTCCAGGCCAACCCCACCCCCGCCCGGCAGACACCGCCCCCCGCGGCTGCCCCTGAAGCCAAGTGGCACCCCCAGGCCAACCACAACTGCATCTTCTGCAAGATCGTGGCGGGCGTGGCGCCGGGAAAGAAGGTCTACGAGGATGAGTACGTCTACGCTTTCTGGGACATCCGGCCCCGGGCCAAGGTGCACCTCCTGGTGATTCCCAAGCAGCACGTGAACAGCCTCCAGGAACTGGAGCAGCTGCCCGAGGCCACCCGCGCCGCCCTGCTTACCACCTGCGTGCGAGTGGCCAAGGACAACGGCATCCTCGACAAGGGCTTCCGGGTGATCGCGAACTCCGGCAAGGACGCCCACCAGAGCGTCTTCCACCTTCACTTCCACGTGGTGGGCGGGGAGATGCTGCCCGAGGACGCCGTGCGCATGAAATCCGGGAACGACTCGAAGTCCTGACCCCAGGGGATCGCCGCAAACCTTGCGCCGACCTGGAGTATCCTGGGGTTTTCCCGTGAATCCCTCCTGATGGAGTGCCCATGTTCCCTCGCTTCCTGAGCCGCCCCGCCCTCTCCTGCGCCCTCGCCGTGGCGGGCCTCACCGCTTCCGCCGGGGATCGCCCCCTCGTGAACGTGCCCCTGGAATGGAAGCCCACCAATCAGCTATCGGAATCCGTGGGCGCCATCAACCTGCTCCCCTTCGCCAACGTGCGGATCGCAATTCTGCCCTTCACGGACAATCGCAAGGACAAGACCCTCATCGGTGAGAACGTCGAGGGCAGCACCCCGAAACCCGTCATCACCAAGGACGAGGCCGCCGCCTTCCTCACCGAGCGCACCCGCCAGTTGCTGCGCACCGCGGGCCTGCCCCTCACCGACAAAGTGGAGGAGGCCACGGTCACCGTCACCGCCGAAGTCCTGAATTTCAAGGTGTCCGAATCGAGCACCTACAACGGTGAGGTGAGCCTCCTCGTGGTGGTCCGCGCGGGCAATCAGGACCTGTGGCGTGGCACCCTCATGGGCCAGGCCACCCGCTGGGGCCGCTCCTACAAGCTGGAGAACTACCACGAAGCGCTGTGCAACAGCCTTATCGAGGCCGTGGCCAACGGCCTCAAGAGTGAGCCCTTCATGAAGGCCCTGGCCGGCAAAGCCCCCGTCCAATAGCCTCCGGGGCCGAATCGCCCCGACTGACCCACCATGGCCCTGCCCACGTTCCTCATTCCCATCCAGCGGGCGGCCCTGTGGTCTCCCGAGCCGCTGCCCCTGGAGTCCTTGCCCGCCTTCCTGGAGGTGGCCGTGGGCCCGCCGGAATTGGGACGGGTGGAGCCCCTGCTGCGTCGCCGCCTGAGCCCCTTGGGCAAGGGCATGCTCCACGCCATGGGCCGGATCAGCGAAGGCATGGGCCCCCTCCAGTCCGTCTTCGCCTCCCGTCATGGCGACCCGGGCCGGGCCCTGCCCATCCTCGCCGACATCGCCCAGGGCCTGGACGCTTCGCCCACCCAGTTCTCCATGAACGTGCACAACGCCGCCGCGGGCATCTGGTCCATCGCCACCAAAGACACGAGCCCCGCCACGGCCCTGGCCGCGGGCCCCGAGACCTTCGGCATGGCCCTGTTGGAGGCCTTCGCACAGCACCAGGCCAGCGGTGAAGCCATCCGCTTCGTCTATGGCGACGATCGCCTCCCTCAGCTCTTGATCCCCTACGAGGAGAATGCCGCGCCCTTGCATGCGGTGGCCTTCCTCATCGGCGCCCCAGCCGTCACCCACCTGCGCTTGCAGCGCCTTCCCGGGGGCGGCCGTCCCACCCCCCAACCCCAATCTCTCCACGCCCTGGGGGCCTTGGCCGGGGCTGAGGGCGACTGGATCGGCACCACCGCCACCTGGCGCTGGGCCTGGGAGCCCGCCTCGTGAAGCGCTTCCTCAAGATCATCGCCAGCGGCGTCGGCTTCGGCTCCCTGGGCGTGCTCGGCAGCCTCTTCTCCCTGCTCGCCATCCCTGTGATGCGCCTGCTGCCCGGCGGCAAGTCCGCCCTGCAGCGCCGCACCCGGGCCTGCTTCTTCGTCTACTTCCGCACCCTCGTGCGCTTCCTCCAGTGGGCAGGCATCTACACCCTCACCGTGGAAACCATGCCGCCCCGCAACGAGATGGTCGGCCACGTGATCATGGCCACCCACCCCGGCTACCTGGACGTGGTGCTCATGCTGGGCACCATCGAGCAGCTCACCTGCGTGGTGAAGCCCGCCATCTGGAACAACCCCCTCTTCGGCTGGGCCGTGCGGGCCGGGGGCTACATCCCCGCCCTGGATCCCGATTGGGTGCTGAACCGGGGCTCTAAGGCCCTGGCCCGGGGAGAGACCCTCGTGCTCTTCCCCGAAGGCACCCGCACGCTGCCCGGCAGCCCTTACCGATTCGTGAGGGGTGCCGCCCACCTGCTGCTGCGCTCCGGGGCCCCCATCCTGCCCCTCATCGTCACCTGTGATCCGCCCCTCCTGGCCAAGGGTCACCGCTGGTATCACATGCCCGAACATCCATGCGATTATCGAATCCGGGCCTTGCATTCCGTCGCCCCGCCCCCGGCGGATCCGGCCCTCCCCGCTCCCCAGGCTGCACGAGCGCTGACGGAGTGGCTTGAGGATCTGTTCAATCAGGAAGTCTATGGATCAGGACATCACCCCCCTCGAGATGAAGCGGTTCATCGTCAAAACGCTTGATCTGGAGGACACCCTTCCCGAGGACCTCGGGGATGACGAGGCCCTCTTCGGCGAGGGTCTGGGCCTGGATTCCATCGATGCCTTTGAACTGGGCATCGCCCTGAAGAAGATCTACAAATTGCAGCTGGAAGAGTCGGAGACCTCCGGCTTCGCCCACCACTTCCGCACCCCCGCCACCCTCGCCGCCTTCGTATCCAGCCGCCGCCAGGCCCGCTAGTCCCCGCCGGAGTTCCCATGTCCATGACCCCTGAAGCGATCCACCAGAAGCTCCGCGAAGTGCTGGCCGATTCCTTCCGCCTGGATCCCGCCCGGGTCACCCTGGAGGCCCACCTCTTCACGGACCTCGACCTCGACAGCATCGACGCCGTGGAACTGGCCATCCAGCTGCAGGAGATCACCGGCAAGCGCGTGAAGGCCCAGGACTTCAAAGACGTGCGCACCGTGGGCGATGTGGTGAAGACCGTCCACGCCATGATGCAGGCCTGAGGGCCTGTGAATGACGCCCTTCCCCGACTCCCTTCAGGCGGACCCTGAGCGGGCCGGGACCTTCACCTTCCGGATGGAGGCGACGCACCTCGCCTACCAAGGCCATTTCCCGGGAAATCCCATCCTCCCCGGCGTGGTGCAGGTGGAGTGGGCCCTGCGCCTAGGCGAAGCCACCTTCGGGCCCTTCGGGTCCTTCCAGGGCCTGGAGCATCTGAAGTTCCAGGGCACCATCACGCCCGGCGAGCCCATCACGCTGAGCCTAGCCTGGGATGCCGGCCGGACCGAACTGGCCTTCGTATTCATGGCCCCCGAGGGGCTCAAATCCAAGGGCTTCGCCCGCTACGCGGCGTGCCCATGACCTTCCGCCCCTGCCTCGTGGTGCCCGTCTACAACCCGGGGCCGGCCCTCACCCGCACGCTGGAAGCGTTGTTGGCCTGCGGCGTGGACCTCTTCGTGCACGACGACGCCAGCAATGAATCCACCCAACAGGCGTTGGCCCGCTTCGCATCGGCCCATCCCTCCCTCCACCTCTCCCGCTGGGACGTGAACCAGGGCAAGGGTGCCGCCGTGGGCGAGGCCTTCCGCCGGGCCCACGCCGCGGGCTTCACCCACGCCCTGCAGGTGGACAGCGACGGCCAGCACGACGCGGGCGCCGTGGCGCCCTTCCTCGCTTTGGGGGTGTTGAATCCCACAGCGGTCATCGCCGGGGTCCCGGCCTATGAAGGCCCCGTGCCTCCGGCCCGTCGCTACGGTCGCTGGTTCACGCACGCCTGGGTGTGGCTGGAAACGCTCGGCTTCGACATCGGCGACAGCCTCTGTGGCTTCCGCCTCTACCCCCTGGCCCCCATGGTGCAACTCATGGCGCGGGTGCCCCTGCCCACTCGCATGGACTTCGACACCGCGGCCATCGTGCGCCTTCACTGGGAAGGCCTGCCCATCCTCAACGCCCCGGTGCGCGTGGTGTACCCGGAGGATGGCGTCTCCCACTTCAACCTGCTGCGCGACAACCTGCGGCTCACCCGCATGCACACGCGCCTCGTGTGCGGCATGTTGCTGCGGCTGCCGATCCTGCTGTGGCGCAAGGTGGCCCGGTGAGCGCCGAAGAAGGCCACTGGACCCAGATCCAGGAGCGCGGCACCGCCTTCGGCCTGCGCTGCGCGCTGTGGACCTACAAACTCCTGGGGGCCTGGGCGCTGCGATTCGTCACCGAGTTCGTAGCCGCCTACTTCTTCCTCACGGGCACCGAAGCCCGCCGGGCCTCCCGAGCCTACCTCCGGCGCCTCCATGCCCGGGGCGGCCTGAAGCGTGAACCCGGACGCTGGGCCAGCTACCGGCACGTGCGCACCTTCGCCATGTCCTACGTGGATCGCTTCCTCGCCTGGATGGATGCCGCCGACGTGCCCGTGGATTTCCCCGAGGAGCAGGCCTTCCTGGATCGCCTCGCCTCCGGCACGGGTGCCCTCTTCATCAGCGCCCACGTGGGCAACCTCGACATGCTCCGCGGCCTCGGCGCCGCCCGGGGCCTGAAGGGCCTCAACGCCGTCATGTACTCCGAGCATGTGGTGCGCTTCCAGGACCTGCTCAAGGAGATCAATCCCAACTACAACCTGGACCTCATCCACATCGTGGACGTGGGGCCCGACACCGCCATGGCCCTGGAGGAGCGCATCGCCCAGGGCGAAGCCCTCTTCATCGTGGGCGACCGCTCCCCCGCGTCCGCCAACGGCCGCACGATTCGCGTGCCCTTCCTCGGTGGCGAAGCGGAATTCCCCATCGGCCCCCTCTTCCTCGCCCACCTGCTGCAATGCCCCGTGTACCTGTTCTTCTGCGTGCGGGAGGGGAAGCGCTACCGCATCCACCTGGAGCCCTTTGCCGATCGCTTCACGCTGCCCCGGGGAAACCGCGACGAGGCGCTGCGTGAAGGGCTGGTGCGCTACGCCGCCGCCGTGGAGGCCCGCTGCCTGGCCACGCCCCTGCAGTGGTTTAATTTCTATGACTTCTGGGGCGACGACGCTCCCGCTAAACCCGAGTAGCCCGTGACCGCCCCCCTGCGAGCCGACGTGATCCTGGAGATCCCCTTCCACGATGTGGACGTGATGGGCATCGTCTGGCACGGCCACTACGTGAAGTACCTGGAGATCGCCCGCACGGCGCTCATGCGCAAGGCGGGCCTCGACCTGCCGGAAATGAACGCCACGGGCTGTGGTTGGCCCATCGTCACCTGTGAACTGAAGTACATCAAACCCCTGCGCTACGGCCAGCGCGTGCAGGTGGAGGCCGTGCTCGAGGAATACGAGCAGCGGCTGAAGGTGACCTACACGTTGCGCGACGCAGCATCCGGCTCCAAACACAGCAAAGCCACCACCGTGCAGCTGGCCGTGGACATGAGCACGGGCGAAGTGCGCTTCGAAACCCCCGCCGACATGGTCGCCGCCATCGAACGGGCCCGGGGATGAGCGCCCGGCCAGCCCACCTGGGTGCCCTGGGGATCGTGTGCGCCCTCGGGCAGGGCAAGGCGGCGGTGGCTCAGGGGCTCTTCAAGGGCGACACCTCCGGCCTCCAGGTGGAGGAAGGGTGGCTGCCCCAGCGCCCGGCCCGGGTGGGCCGCGTGCCCGGCGTGCTGGCGGAGGTCCCCGCGGCCTTCTGGAAGGACAACTCCCGCAACACGCGCCTGCTGCTCACGGCCCTGGCCGAGATCCGAGCCGAGGTGGACCAAGCCATCGCCCGCTACGGCCGGGATCGCGTGGGCGTGGTGCTGGGCACGAGCACCTCGGGCATCGAGGCCACGGAGCGGGCCATGGCCCACCACCTCGCCCATGGGAATTTCCCTCCCGAGTTCCACTACCAGCAGCAGGAGATCGGCCGCTTGGCCCCCTTCCTCGCTGAGTACCTGGAGCTCACGGGTCCGGCCCTCACGGTGTCCACGGCCTGCACCTCCAGCGGGAAGGCCGTGGTCAGTGCCCGGCAGTTACTGGAGCTGGACCTCTGCGACGCCGTGATCACCGGTGGTTCCGATTCCCTCTGCAAGCTCACCCTCAACGGCTTCAGCGCCCTGGAATCCGCCACGCCCACCCTGTGCAACCCCATGAGCCGGAATCGCGCGGGCATCAACGTGGGCGAAGGCGCGGCCCTCTTCCTCCTCACCCGCGAGCCCTCCGAGCTGGCCCTCCTCGGCGCCGGCGCCAGTAGCGACGCCCACCACGTCTCCTCCCCGGACCCCTCGGGCCACGGGGCCGAGGTGGCCCTGCGCGCCGCCCTGGCGGAAGCCCACCTGCGGCCCGAGGAGGTCGGCTATCTGAACCTCCACGCCACCGCCACCCCCAAGAACGACGAGATGGAGAGCCGCGCCACGGCCGCCGTCTTCCCCGGCGGCGTTCCCTGCAGCGGCACCAAGCCCCTCACCGGTCACGCCCTGGGCGCATCGGCGGCCCTGGAGCTGGCCTTCGGCTGGCTGGCCTTGCACCCCACCTGGAACCCCGAACGCCGCCTGCCCCCCCACCGCTGGGACGGCGAAGCCGACCCCGAGCTACCCCGGCTAGACCTGGTCGGCGAAGGGTCCCGCCTGGCCCCGGGGAAGGTGGTGCTCTCCAACTCCTTTGCCTTCGGGGGCAACAACCTCAGCCTCGCCCTGGGGCCCACCCCATGACCGCTCCCTTCCCGCCCATCGAGCAGCTTCTGCCCCATCGGGGCCCCGCCATCGTCGTGGACCGGATGCTGGCGCTGGATGACGAGGGGTGTCGGGTGGCCGTCCGGGTCAGGCCCGAGGCCTGGTACCTGGATGCCCGGGGGGAGATGCCCGCCTGGGTGGGGCTGGAACTCATGGCCCAGGCGGCCTCGGCCTTCAGCGGCTGGCGGAACACCCTTTCCGGCAAACCCATTCGAGTGGGATACTTGTTAGGTACCCGTAGCTTTGACGCCACCGAGCCCGCCTTTCCCGTGGGGACCGAGTTGGAGGTCGAGGTGAAGGTGATCTTCCTCGACGAATCCGGCCCCAGCGCTTTCCGTTGTGAGCTGCGTCGCGCCGGAGTCCGTGTGGCCCATGCCACCCTGAAAGCCATCGAAGTCCCATGAACCCACCCCCCAGCCTGAATCCCCGCGCCGTCCTCGTGACGGGTGCCACCGGCCGCCTCGGCCGGGCCATCGCCCTGCGCCTGGCCGCGGATGGGTTCAAGGTCACGGTGCATTGCCGCAGCCGGATCGCCGAGGCCCAGGCCTTCGTGGCGGAGCTTCAGGCCGCGGGACACCCCGCCGATTGGATCGCCTTCGACATCGCCGACCGTGCCCAAACCATGGCCGCCCTCGAAGCCAAGGTCGCCGCCGACGGACCCTACTACGGCGTGGTGTGCAACGCCGGCATCACCCGCGATGGCGCCTTCCCCGCCCTCAGCCCCGAGGATTGGGATCAGGTGATGGCCGTGGGCCTCGATGGGTTCTTCAACGTGGTGCAGCCCCTCGTGATCCCCATGGTGAAGACCCGCAAGGGCGGCCGCATCGTCACCATCTCCAGCGTCTCCGGCGTGGTGGGCAACCGCGGGCAGGTGAACTACAGCGCCGCCAAAGCCGGGCTCATCGGCGCCACCAAGGCCCTGGCCGTGGAGCTGGCCACCCGCAGCATCACCGTAAACTGCGTGGCCCCGGGCCTCATCGAATCCGAGCTGGTGGACGAACTGGTGCTCGAACGGGCCCTGCAGGCCATCCCCATGGGCCGTGTGGGCCAGCCCGACGATGTGGCCGCCACCGTGGCCTTCCTCTGCTCCGATGCCGCCGGCTACATCACCCGCCAGGTGATCGGCGTGAACGGGGGGATGGTCTGATGCGCCGCGTCGTCGTCACCGGCATGGGGGGCGTCACGCCCCTGGGGGATTCCTGGGAATCCATCTCCGCCAAGATCAAGGCGGGTCAGAGCGGCGTGCGGATCATGACCGAGTGGGATCAGCATGCGGAGATCCAAACGCGTTTGGGCGTGCCCGCGGACCACTTCACGATCCCCGCCCACTACCCCCGCAAGATGGTGCGCTCCATGGGCCGGGTGGCCCTGCTGGGCGTGCGCGCCACGGAGCTGGCCCTGATCGACGCCGGCCTGCTGGACGATCCCATGCTCAAGCTGGGCCGCGTGGGCGTGGCCTACGGCAGCTCCTTCGGCAGCGTGGAGCCCATGCTCGCCCTCGGCAAGAACCTGGCCCAGGGCCGCCTCACAGGCATCAGCGCCACGGGCTACATCCAGGCCATGAGCCACACGGCCGCCGTGAACATCGGGGTCTACTTCGGCCTCACGGGTCGGATGATCGCCACCAGCACCGCCTGCACTTCCAGCAGCCAAGCCATCGGCTACGCCTACGAAACCATTCAGGCCGGTAAGCAGACGGTGATGATCGCGGGCGGCAGCGACGAGCTGAACATCTGCACCGCCGCCGTGTTCGACACCCTCTACGCCACCAGCACCCGCAACCAGGATCCCGGAGGCACCCCTCAGCCCTTCGATCGGGATCGCGATGGCCTCGTGGTGGGTGAGGGTGGCTGCACCCTCATCCTCGAAGATCGCGACCACGCCCTGGCCCGGGGCGCCCGAATCTACGCCGAAGTGCTCGGCTTCGGCACCAATTCCGATGGCGCCCACATCACCCAGCCCCAGAAGGAGACCATGGCGGACACCATCCACCTGGCCCTGGCGGACGCGGGGCTCCACGCGGATGCCATCGATTGGGTGAACGCCCACGGCACCGCCACGGAACACGGCGACATCGCCGAGACCCATGCCACCCGGGAAGTCTTCCAGCGGGCCGTGCCCATCACCTCCCTCAAGAGCTACTTCGGCCACACCCTGGGCGCCTGCGGCTCCATCGAGGCCTGGATGGGCATCAAGATGAGCCGCGCCGGCTGGGCCGCCCCCACGCTGAACCTGCGCAATCCCGATCCCCGCTGCGCCGAACTGGATTACATCCAGGGCGCGCCAAGGCAAATGCAGGCTCAGACCTTCCTCAGCAACAACTTCGCCTTCGGCGGCATCAACACGGCGCTCGTCATCCGCTGCGAAATGTGACGCAGGTGCCAGGCCGGCGAACCTAGCCTGGGGCCGCTGCCGCAAGGAGGTCCCATGCGATCTCTGCTCCTCTGCACCCTGCTGGTCACCGCGCCCCTGGGGGCCCAGGAACCAGCTTCGCCACCTCCGGCCCCCACCCAGACCCTGGACAAGGGCCACCTGGACCCCACCTGGTTCCACCTCCCGGCCAGCGCCTTCACCCCCCAGACCGTGGCCGATTACGGCTGGATCAAGCCCGGCTTCAAACTCGCGGGCCGGTCCATCAAGGTGGTCTGGGAGGAGCCCAAGTGGACGGATCCTGGCATGGCGGAAGACAACATCGCCGCCGCGGAGATCCACCGGAAGAACTTCCCCCTCTACCTCAAGGATGCCCTGGGGACTTTGGGGGGCGTGAAGACCTCCTTCGATGAGGGCGACCTGGTGCTCGTCGGGCGCCTCGTGGACTGCAACATCAAGGGCGGCTTCATGAGCATGGCCTGGGAGGACATCACCTGGGACCTCAAGCTCGTGGACCCCGCCACCGGAGAAACCCTGGTGGCCTTCCACAACCGCCTCATGGGCGGCAACGGCTGGAAGGGCAATGGCAGCCGCAAGCGCTTCCTGGCCTGGACGGAATCCCTGGCCAAATTCGCGAAGACCTTCTGGCTGCCCTGAGCTCCCGGGCCGTCCCGGAGCCTGCCTCGGGGTAAACTGGGGGATTCTGTTTGGCTACGCGCCCCTGGAGTCCCCATGTCCCTGGAAAAGAAGCTTGAGACCCTCAAGGCCAAACACGCCGCGGCCCTGGCCGGCGGCGGCGAAGCCCGCGTCGCCAAGCAGCACGAGGGCGGAAAGCTCACGGCCCGGGAGCGCATCAATGCCTTCCTCGACGAGGGCAGCTTCGAGGAGATGGATTCCCTGGTGGTGAACCGCACCCCGGGCACCGAGAAGATCCCCGGCGATGGTGTGATCACGGGCTTCGGCCGCGTGGACGGCCGCCCCGTGGCCGTCTTCGCCCAGGACTTTACCGTGTTCGGCGGCAGCCTCTCGGAGATGTACGCCAAGAAGATCTGCAAGGTCATGGACCAGGCCATGAAGCTGGGCTGCCCCATGATCGGCCTCAACGACAGCGGAGGCGCCCGCATCCAGGAAGGCGTCGTGAGCCTCGGCGGCTACGCGGACATCTTCCTGCGCAACACCCTGGCCTCCGGCGTGATCCCCCAGATCAGCTTGATCATGGGCCCCTGCGCTGGCGGCGCCGTGTACAGCCCCGCCATCACCGACTTCATCACCATGGTTCAGGGCACAAGCTACATGTTCGTCACGGGCCCCGACGTCATCAAGACGGTCACCCATGAGGAAGTGACGAAGGAAGACCTCGGCGGCGCCAGCGCCCACGCGGTGAAGAGCGGGGTCGCCCAGTTCGTGTGCCCCTCGGATCTGGCCGCCCTCGCCCACACCCGGGAGCTGCTCTCCTTCCTGCCCAGCAACAATTTGGGCGAAGCCCCCCGCCGGGCCCCCAAGGCCGCCCAACCGCTGGAGAACGCCGAGCTGGACAAGGTGGTGCCCGACGATCCGACGAAGCCCTACGACATCCGCACCCTCGTGAAGGGCATCGTGGACGACGCCCACTTCTTCGAGGTGGCCGAGCGCTTCGCTGGCAACATCGTCGTGGGCTTCGCCCGCCTCGATGGCCGCAGCGTGGGTATCGTGGCCAACCAACCCGCCTACCTCGCCGGGGTGTTGGACATCAGCGCCTCCGAAAAGGCCGCCCGCTTCGTGCGGTTCTGCGACGCCTTCAACATCCCCCTCGTCACCTTTGAAGACGTGCCCGGCTTTCTGCCCGGCGTCACCCAGGAGCACGGCGGCATCATCCGCCACGGCGCCAAGCTGCTCTACGCCTTCGCCGAGGCCACGGTGCCCAAGGTCACCGTCATCACCCGCAAGGCCTACGGCGGCGCCTACTGCGTGATGGCCTCCAAGCACCTGCGCACGGACTTCAACTTCGCCTACCCCACCGCCGAGATCGCCGTCATGGGCGCCGAGGGCGCCATGAACATCCTCCACGGCAAGGAGATCGCCTCCGCTGCGGATCCCGTGGCCAAGCGCGCCGAGCTCATCGCCGCCTACAACGAGAAGTTCGCCACCCCCTACATCGCCGCCGAACACGGCTTCGTGGACGAAGTGATCCTCCCCCGCGACACCCGCAAAAAACTCATCAAGTCCCTGAGCCTCCTGGAGACTAAGCGCGAGCAGCTGCCCCCCAAGAAGCACGGCAACATTCCGCTCTGATCCTTCCCCAAGTCCCGCGCTAAACTGACACCTTGATTTCATTCGAGGTGAAGATGCGTTTGGCTGTGATGGCTGCCTTGGCACTGGCTCCAGCCTTGGTCGCCCAGACCATCGATGAGGCCTTCCTCGCCACCACCGACCCCAAGGTCATCATGATCAAGGCGGCGGATAAGGCCCTCAGCTTGGGAGCTTCCGATGGCCGAATGCTCGCAGAGTGTGGGCAAGCTCACCTCGCGGGCGGGGACCCAGCTGGTGCGGTGGCCTTATTCAAAAAGGCGATCGCTGCGGATCCCCTCGATTCCGAAACCCACCAAATCATCGCCCACGCCTGGTTCCTGGCGCAGCTCAATTCCGAGGCCCTCGAAAGCCTTCGCCCACTTCAAGCCGGCACCATCAAGAATATCGATGGATACCTGAGGGCCGCCCTCGACCTCCTTGCCTACGACTCTCCCGAAGCCGCCGATGCCCTGATGGAGGTCGTCCGTCAAAAGGACCCCAAGGCTTGGCAAAATCATCTCCAATTTGGAGAAGCCTGCCTGCCTACTCAGCCCGCCCTCGCCATGAAGTGGCTGAAATCGGGCGCACAGGAGGATGAGGCCACACCCACACTGCTCCGGTGTGCCCTCCGCTTGCTGGAGGGGGGAGATCCACTCCGGGCCGACGAGGTCATGCAACGCATGCTTTCGGTCGATCGCGATGGATGGTCCGAGTGCTGCGACTTCGCCAGCGCCGCCCGCCGCGTCAAACAAGAGGCCCTGGCCCTCAAATATGCAGCCAAGGCCAAGGACCGCTATCCCCCCCTCGAGTTCATCCGGATTCGAGCGCAGGGTGCCAAGAACGGGCGAACCCTCGGCGACTATGGCCGAATCATGCTCGCCCAGGGCGATCGACCTCGGGCCGAGGCTTTGTTTGCAGAAGCCATCGCACTGTCTCCCAAGGACTCTCTTACCCATCAAGTCATCGCCGAGGCATGGCTCAAGCAGGGTTTCCAAAGCGAAGGGTTGGCCGCCTTGGAGCCCTTGAGGACCCGCACAGCCAAAGGCAGTGATGGGTATTGGATGGCCGGCCTGATCCTCTTTCGGTATGGCACCATCGCCGAAGCGGATCAAATGCTGGAAGCCGCTTTCGCCTTAGAACCCCGCGGATGGGAGCGTTGCCTGCACGCGGGACAAGCCTGTGTGGACGCGCACCAGGGCGAACTGGCGGAAAAGTGGCTGAAGCGGGGAACCATCAAAAAGGAAGCCACCGGGAATCTCGTCAAGGCGGTCACGACCCTCCTCGATGGCGGATTCCTCAAAGAAGCATCCTCCTTGATGGAGCTCGCTTTTCGCGTGGCCCCAAAGGATGAATCCGTCTGGTGTGAGTTTGGGCGCGCAGCTGTCCGCAATCATGTTCAGCCCCTGGCCGCCAAGTGCTTTCAGCAGGCCCTTACCTTCAAACCCAAATCAGAATCGATTTGGAATGAGATCGCGAACGCCTACGCCCAAGATGGAATCGGCACACGGGAGGAATTCAAACTCGAGTAGATCGTCGAAGCCGTGTCCTTCCATGCGAATCATCGCTCCACTGGAGTCTCCATGAAATCCCTCCTCCTCTTGTTAATGGGCCTGCCGCTCCTCTCCCAAGCCGACGAGGCCTTCTTCAAAGGCGATCCCAAGGCCTTGATGCTTGCCTGCGCCGAGAAGGCCCGCGCTCTGGCTCCCCGCAAGGAGCGCATCCTCGCGCAGGTGGGCCGCGCCTACCTGGTGGCCGAGGACCGGCCCAAGGCTGAAACCCTGTTTCTGGTGGCCTCCGGCGGAGATTCGGAGACTTATCGGCTCGTGGGGCAGGCGTGGTTGGAGTGCGGGTTCAGGGAAGAAGCCAAGGCCGCCTTCAAGACCGGTGCGGCGAGAGCCGGCTACTCGGGGAAGAACGTTCTCGCCGCCGCCGCAGTGAACCTCATGGATGGCGGCCTCGTCCAACTGGCCGAGGAGCTGATGGAGACGTCCTTCCAGCTGGATCCCAAGGATTGGCAGAACGTCTCGGCCTATGGCCGGGCCTGCCTCCGTCAGGGGCGGCAGGATCTCGCCGCCCAGTGGTACGCCAAGATCATGGTGAAGCGCCGGAAACAGGAGGGCCTCTGGAATGAGATCGCCCTGGCCATGGCCGATGGGGGGGCTGAGCGATGAGCGGAATCTCCATGCGCTTGCGCGCCACCCTATTTGCCCTCGGTAGCCTGCCCCTCCTGGCCCAGGCTCCCAAGGTGCCGGACGTCGCCTTCTTCAGCCAGGATCCCAAGGTGCTCATGATCCTCTGCGCCGAGGAGGCCAAGGCCCTCATGAGCACCCGGGATACCCACCTGCTGGCGGAATACGGGGACACCTACCTGGCCAAGGGCGACCGCGCCAAGGCCGAGGAGGCCTTCACCAAGGCCGCCGCCCTGAGCCCCAACGACCCCCAGACCCATCATCTGATCGGCTTGGCCTGGCTTCGCAAGGGCTTCAAGGCCGAGGCCCTGGCCAGCTACAAGGCCATGACCGAAGTGAGCCTCGCGGGGCGCTACGAGAACCGGAAGAACATCTTCACCAAGGCCGCCGTGGACCTCATCAGCGCAGGGTACGTGGCCGAGGCCGCCGCCTACATGGAGTCGGGATACCAGCTCGACAAGCGCGACGAACACAACTTCCTCGACTTCGCGCGGGCCGCCTGGTTCGCCAACCAGCGGGATCTCGCGGCGACCTACTTCGCCCGCGCAGTGAAGGCCGCCGGTGGAGACGAGGATGTCTGGATCGAAATCGCCAACATCATGGGCGACCACTTGCTCGCCCAACGGAAACCCAAAGTTCCCTGATCCCATGCGAAACCCAGCCCCCCTGCTCCTCCTGGCCGCAGGTCCGGCCCTCATGGGCCAGATCGCCGATGAGGCCTTCCTCAAGGGCGATCCCATCCAGGTCATGCGCGCATGCTCCAATCGCGCCCAGGCCCTGGAGCCCAACAACAGCCGCCTGCTGGCCGAGCATGCCCGGGCCTGCTTCGCCGCGGGCGACCGCGCCCAGGCGGAAGCGGCACTCGCCGCAGCGGAGCGCTCGGATCGCTATGACGCCACCACCTACCGGCTCATGGCTGAGGCTTGGTTGAAGGTGGGCGAGAAGGCCCCCATCCCGGATCTCCTGCAAAAGGCCAAGGAACGGAAGAGCAAGTGGCAGAGCCCCCTCTATGAGTTCGCCAACCTGCTGATGGAGCATGGCCTTCACGCCGAAGCGCGCACCACCATGGAAAGCGCATTCCGGCAAGAGTCTGATGCCGAATCCGCCCTCGATTTCGCCCGATCCTGCCTTCGCGCAGGTCGGAAAGAGGATGTCGCCGAGTGGTGTTGTAAGGCGGTCAATGTGCGCAAGCGGGAGCCCCGCACCTGGCACGCCCTCGCCCTCATCCTGGCCGAGTTTCCAGCTCCGGCAGGGCCCACGCCCGCAGTCCCCCTTCCCCTGCCGACTGAAGTGACACCCACATTCTTCCTACAGGATCCGCGAAGCCTGCTGCTCACCTGCAAGGATGCCTACCGCCCCCGCAAGGAACGGGACTCCCGGCTCTTCGCGGAGGATGGGCTCATTCACCTTGCGGCGGGCGATCGAGCTGGCGCCGAGGCGTGTTTCCGCAAAGCCATCCAGGAGGATGCGGAGGATGGCAACGCCTTTGCGATCATGGGAGAGGCTTGGCTTCGCGCGGGGCAGCACCCAGAGGCCTTGGCTGCCTTCGCCAAAATGCAGCGCGTGGATGCCAAAGCCGGTTCGACCTTCATGAAGGCGGCCCTCCTCTTGCTCGAAGCGGGTGAGGAGGCCGCAGCCGTGGCCCTCATGGAGAAGGGTTCCCGGCTCGAACCCACGGCCTGGGCCGCCCCCAGCGAATTCGGCAAAGCCGCGCTGGCCCTGGGCAAGCGGGAGCTGGCCGCCACCTGGTTCGCGCGGTCCTTGGCCGCAGCCCCCGGGGACTGGAGTGCCTGGAACGCGGTGGGAATGGCCCATTCGGACTTGCGTTTGAAGGGGAGCCTGCCACCCCCGCCCCCTCCGCCCAAGGCCCACGCCCTGTGGTTCCAAGCGGGCCTCCCCATGGATGCCCCCACCCTGAAGTCGGGCTTCCCCGGCGTCTATCCGGACCCGGAAGCCCTGGCCTCGGAGGTGGCCCGGCAGGTGAAGGTCGCCCGGCCCGAAACCCGCGAGCTCACGGGCGTTGCCCCTTCCGCGGAAGATCGAGTCCTCTCCCTCCAGCGATTCCAGATCGAAGGCGGCACTCGCCTCGAGGGGAGGCGGCTCACCTCCTATGAGGACGCCACCTTCATACTCACCTGCCAAGACGGTGCGGGGCACCTGCTGCGCACCCTCACCTTCAGGGATTCCACCGAGCCCGGGCGTGCGCAGGACCTGCCTCAGGTGAACTTGGCTGGCGCCCAACCTGAAGCCAAGGCCCGGCCTCTGAAAGCGGCCGTGGACTCCGCCCTTCAGCGCCTGACGCGCTTCTTGGCCAGCCCTGCGTTTGAGGCCTGGGTGGACTGACCCACCCAACGACCTTGCCCTGCCCCCATTGCTAAATTCGGAGCCCCATGAACCGCCTCCATTGCCTCACGGCAGTACCCCTCCTCGGGCTCGTGTTGGCCTGCCCCGCCAAGATTGCGATGACCTCCCTGCCCGTGCGCCCGGTCACCGGGAAAGTGGATCGGGTCTTCACCCTCCTCGCCCCGCCCCCGTCGGGATCCGGCTACCTCATGACTCAACTCCGAGAGGCCCTGGGCAACTCCTTCTGGGAGCGCGGGATCACCACCCAGAGCTGGGTAAAGAACCACCTCGACTTGAACGAACGGTCCAAATTCGAGGCCGAGATGGGCCGTTTCCATCCCCGCTTCATCCTCAGCGTGGCGCAAATTTCCACCACCCACACCCAGGGCCTCGGCTTCAACACCGACCTGGCCACAGGCGTGATCTTGGATCTGAATCTGATCACAGCCGACACCCAGGAAGTTGTGTGGAAAGGGCGCATCAGCTCCGAAGGTTCCGACGCGGTGAACGCGCGCCAGCTCAGTGCCCGGATCCTGGAGGCCCTCACAACCGATGGGATCCTGCCGACCACCCCTGCCCAATGAGCCGATGATGAAATCAACCTCCCTCCTCATCCCCGCGCTGATCGGTGCCTTGCAAGCGCAGGCCCCCACGGAGGCCTTCTTCAGGCAAGACCCCCTAAGTACGGCTCGAGCCTGCGTGGAGAAAGCCCTCGCCTTCTCTCCCAAGCAGGCGGAATATCACCTCCTCCTAGGGCGGATCCTCATGGCCCAAAGGGACACCAAGGCGGCCGAAGCCTGCTTCCAGCGCGCCCGATCCTTCGCGCCCAACGACGTGGAATCCCTCGCCCGTGTGGGTGGCGCCCTGCTCCAGGCGGGCAACCGTAAAGGCGCGGAGGAGGTCTTCGCCTTCGCCCAAAGTATCAAACCCAAAGATCTGAACACCTACCGGTACATCGCGCAGGCCTGGTTGAAAGGTGGGATTCCGGAGCCCGTTCACGCCCTCGTGGAAAAAGCGCTGGATCGGGCGCCCCGAGACACCGGTCCCGCCACGGATTTCGCCTCCGAGTTGCTTAAAGTGGGCCGGAGTGAAGAGGCTCACGCGCTCATGGACGCCTCCTTCAAAGGGGACCCCAAGGCTTGGGATGACTTCCTCACCTTTGGGGGTGGATGCCTGAAGCACCGCCAACCCGAGGCCGCAGCCCTGTGGTTCCATCGGGCCCTGGCGGGTCGGCCCAATGACTTGAGGGCTCGGCGCGGCCTGGTAGCCGCTTACGTCGAATACGGCACCCCGGTGGATTGCCAGGCCGACCGGGCCAGGCTGCTGGAGTGCCTGGAATACGGCTTTCCCCCAAAGGAGCGGGACACCGAAGCCCTCGTCATGATTGCCCGATGCCACCTCGCCTTGGGGGATCGCCCCAAGGCCGAGGAGATCTTCCGGCAGATTGTGATGTCCAAGACCGTCGACGCTGAGGCCTTCCGCCTCATCGGCCAAGCCTGGTTGCTGGCGGGAGAGGAGCCTGAGGCCTTCCGCGCCTATGAAGTGGTCATCTCCGCCAAGGGCTCCGGTGGCATCGTCGGATTCGGGGCGGGCGGCGGTATCGCGACCGGTCGGGCCAGCGCGGGTTGGGGGGCGATGGTCACCATCGACTTCGCCAAGCTCAACCGCAAGCGTGCCATCGCCGACGCGGCCGTGGATCTCGCCACCCACGGGCACCTGGACAAGGCTATCCCCCTGATGGAGGAGACCTACCTCACTGATGCGGAGGACTTCGACTATCCCCTGCAGTTCGCGGACCTCTGCTACGAGGCGGGCAAGAGTGATGAGGCCGTACGTTTCCTCGCCCTCGCGGGCAAGACGGGTCACCGGGATGCGGATTTCTGGTTCAAGGCAGCGACGATCCTCGAAGCCCAGGCACGGCGGCCGAGCTCACCAGCCCCGGCCCATCCCTAGGCAGCGCGGCTATCCTGCTTGCATCACCCGGAGCTTCCATGCGCGCTCAGCCCCTCGCCCTGCTCGGCCTTAGCCTCGTGGCGCCGTTGGTGGCGCAGGCGCCCGGCGCCAAATTCACGGAGGGGTTTTTCAAGGGCGACCGCAAAGCCATTCTTCAGGCCTGCGCCGATGAGGCGCGGGCCATCAAACCCAAGGATGCGAAGTGGCTGGCCGAGTACGGCCGCGCCTACCTGGCGGCCTTGGATCGGCCCAAAGCGGAAGCGGCCTTCAAGGAGGCTCTGGCCAAGGAGCCCAAGGATGGCGAGGTGCACCGCCTCATCGGCAACGCGTGGTTGAAGCATGGCCACAAGCAGCAGGCCCTGGAGGCCTATGGCCTGATCCTCACCCTCGACGCGAAGAACAAGGACGCCCTCGTGGCCGCGGGCCTCGACCTGGCGGAAGTGGGGCTCGTCAACGACGCCGAGAAGTTCATCAACGCCTTCGCGGCCATGGAGAAGGACGATTGGAAAACCTTCGTGCAGTTCGGCCGCGCCTTCCTCCAGAGCGGCAACCGCGATCAGGCGGCGAAGTGGTTCTCCCGCGCCGTGGCCTGCAAACCCAAGGAGGAAAAGGTCTATCTGGAGATCTCCCGGGCCTTCGCCGATAGCCAGGCCGTGCTGTGAGGGAGGCGATCCACCGCCTCTTCTATACCGACGCGCAGGACCTTCGGAACGGCTGGTGGTTGGCCATCTGGTACGTGCTGTTCAGCGTGCTGCGGGGCCTCGCCTTCGTGCTTCTGGGGTCGGCCACCCTGAGTGAGATCGGCAGCCGGTTGGCCCAGAGCCTCGCCTTGGCGGGCAGCGCCCTGCTCTGCCTGCAACTCCAGAAGCGTCCCTTGCGCGAGGTGGGGATCTGGCCCGACCTCCGGTGGCTCCGCGAGGGCTTGGTGGGCGTCGCCGCGGGCCTGCTGCTCATGGGCATCACCGCCCTGGGCCTCCGGGCCCTGGGCGGATTCCATTGGGAGGGCGGCGGCCCCGGCACCTGGAGCACCCTGCCCGGGGTGCTGGGCCTCTGCCTCGCGGTGGCCCTCATGGAGGAGCTGCTCTATCGCGGCTACCTCTTCCAGCGGCTCGCCGATGGCCTCGGCCCCTGGCCCACCCAGCTTTTGATGGCCGGGTATTTCGCCTTCGAGCACTGGGGCAACCCGGGCCTCCTGGATCCTACGGTCAAAGCCTGGGCCACCCTCAACATCGGACTCGCCGCCATCCTGCTCGGGCTTTGCTACCTGCGGACGCGCAGCCTCGCGCTGCCCATCGGCCTCCATTTCGGCTGGAACTGGGCCCAGGGCTGGCTGCTGGGATTCCCCGTAAGTGGCACCCAGGACCTCTCCGGTCCCCTCCGCCCCATCCTCCACGCCAAGCCCACCTGGCTCACGGGCGGGGCCTTTGGATTGGAAGGCAGTGCCCTCTGCGCGATCGCAGCCCTCGGCGGAATCCTGTGGCTCAGCCGCTGGAAGGGTGTCAGCGCCGATCCTTCCACTGGTGCGGCACCGGTAGATCGGCCTTGAGCACCTTGCGCATCTCGCTCGTCGCATCGTAGCCCAGGCTCTTGTACAGGGCCTCCGCATCCTTGCTGGCGTGCAGTTCCAGGATCTCCACGCCCCATTCGACGGCGGCGGCCTCCATGGCCACCATGAGGGCCCGGGCGTGCCCCTGGCCCCGATGGGCAGGCTCCACGTAGACGTTGAACACGTGACCGCGGATGTCCAGCTCCGTGAGCGGCACGGGCATCTGCTCCCGCAGCCACAGCAGGCCGCTACCCACGGCCACGCCATAGACGTCGCGCACGATGCCCCGCACCTCGCCCGTGAGCAGGCGGGGCCGCAGCCACATCTTGAAGCGCTCCGCCATGCGCGCGAGCCCGGCCTCATCCCCCATCGCCATGTCGCGGAACATCGCGGACCGGTGGCGGACGTGCAGATCGAGATCCGCGAGGGAGGAGGGACGGATGGAGGCGGTCATGGGATCAGGGTAGGGCCATGGGGCCCTCCGGGTAATCCCCATTCACGGGGCAGTCCGGAACGGGGCCCAGGGGCCACGCGGTAGACTGGAGGTCACCCATGCGCTACTTCTCCCTCGCCTCAGGCTCCAAGGGCAACTGCCACGCCTTCAGCAACGGGGGACGGACGGTCCTCATCGATGCGGGGCTCAACCTGAAGCAGTTGAAGCTGCGCTGCGAGGCCACGGGGCTGGCCTTCGAATCCATCGGGGCCGTGGCCCTCACCCATGAGCACAGCGACCACATCGGCGCCGTGGGCGTGATGCTGCGCCGCACGGAGTGGTCCTTCGCCATGACCCCCGCCACCAAGCGCGCCGTGGAGGCCATCCACGGAATCGACATTCCCGACGCTCGCTGGCTCCGGGCCGAAGCGGGCCACGCGTTGGATTGGGACGGCTGGGAGCTCCGCCCCTTCAGCCTTCCCCACGATGCCGAGGATCCCGTGGCCTGGCGGGTGGAGGCCCACGGCTTCGCCATGGCCGTGGTCACGGACCTGGGCCATCCCACGGCCCTGGTGGCCGATCACTGCCAGGATCTGGATCTGCTGGCGCTGGAGGCGAACCACGACGTGGAGATGCTGCGGGAAGGAGCCTATCCGCCCCTGCTCAAGGCGCGCATCCTCAGCCGCGTGGGACACCTCTCCAACGAATCCATGGGGGAGCTGCTGCAGCGGGTGCTCTCCCCGCGGCTGAAGGCCGTGGTGCTCGCCCACCTCAGCGAACAGAACAACGACCCGGAGCTGGCCGCCGCCGCGGCGCGCCTCGCCCTGGGATCCCACGGCGCGGCCCTCCATTTGGCCACGCAGCGGGAACCTCTCACCCTCTCCATCGCAAGTGCATGAGGAGCCCTTCATGAAGCGAATCCTCCCGATCCTGGCGCTCGTGGCGCCCCTCGCGGCCCAGTCCTTCGGCGACGGCCCCGCCTTCGGCGGATCCAAGGCCTTTTCCGATGGTCTGACGACCAAGGGGAACCCCGCCCGCTTCGACCAGGCCCAACCCGGCTGGTACCTGGGCTGGGAGATGGGGGACGACAAGCCCAAGGGCTTCAAGGCCGCCAGCGACCGCACCTTCCAGGGCTTCGAAAATGGCGACGCCACTCTGGCCCAGACCGGGCTGCAGGAACTGGCCAAGACCCCCTATGCCGAGCGCCGGCGAGCCTACGGCTTCGCCACCACCGCCCAGGGCGGCATCTACTTCGCCCTGGGGCGGGAACTGTTGACGGCCTCCCGGATCACCGCCGATCTGGATCCCACCCACCTGGGCTTGGGGCTGGCCCTCAACACCAGTGCCGTGGAATCGGGCTACGCCCTCATCGACCGTTTCGTCATGGGGGTGGGCAGCAACGCCGATGGCCAAGCCTACGGCTTCGCCTTCCGGGTGGAGCGCATCCGCTCCGGCCGCGACACCCAGAGCCTGAACGGCCAGACGTCCGCCGAGGCCTCCCTGGATTACCGGGGGATCACCCGCACCAACACCACCGCCACCCTGGACATGGGTACCCAGTTCCAGCTGGCGCCGAGCCTCCGCCTGGCCCTCACCGGCGACCGCCTCATTCCCCGCACCCTCAACGGCGTGCAGGAGAAGGCCCAGTTCCACGCGGGGGTCTCCCTGGATCTGAGCCCCTCCTATTCGCTCATCGTGGAGACGGACATCAACAAGGCCCAGCGGCTGCCGCTGCCCGTGGATCAGCGCAGTGCCGGCGTCTCCCTGCGCATGGCCTTCAGCCCCTCCCTCAGCCTGAAAGTGGGGGCCCAGCGCAAAACCGTGGATGGCCAGGCCAACACCCTGCTCGGGGCCTCGCTCACTCTGCGCAATGCGCCCCTGCATCTGATCTTCGGCTTCCAGTTCGGAGATGACCGGCCCCAGAAGGCCTTCGCCGCGAAGGTGGATGGATGAAATCGCTCGCCCTTTCGGCCCTGCTGCTGGCGCCGATCCTACCCCTCCACGCCCCCCTTTCGGCGCAGGCGCCTTCAGGGACCTCGGGGCAGGGCCTGCCCCCCCTCCAGGAGGTGGTGGAGCGCTTCGATGCCGCCCAGGCCAAGGTGCAGACCCTTCAGGCCCCCTTCACCCTCTCCATCAAGCGGGCCCTGCTGCGCACCCCCACCGCCACCAAGGGCACCCTGTACCTGCAGGGCTCCGAGTTCGTGCACTTCGCCTTCGCCCCGCCGGAGGATCTGATCCTCCACCTCACGCCCAAGGAATTGCTCTCCTACAGCCCCGAAGACAAATCCGGGGAGCGCCTCAAGATCGGCATCATCCGCAACGCCGACCGCAAATACCTGGGCCTGGGCCAGAAGCTGAGCTTCCTCAAGGAGGGCTTCCAGATCGGCCTGGGGGAATCCAAGGAGCAGGCGGGCACCCTCTTCCTCACCCTCTCCCCCCGCACCTTGGGCCTGCGCAAACGCATGCAGGCCATCAATCTATGGGTGGATCGGGAGACTTGGCTCCCGAAGCAGGTCCAGTGGATCGAGCGCAGCGGCGACACCTGGACCTTGGAATTGGGCTCCCTGAAGCTCAACCAGCCCCTGCCCCCGGCCATCCAGGGTTTCCGCCTGCCCGAGGGGATCACCGTCCGGGAGGACTTCAGCTTCTTCACGGGGCGGAAGAAATAGCCGCTACTGGGAGGGTGGCCTCGGCCACCTGCGGGAGCCGCCCTGGTGGACCAGACAGGCTCCTAGGACATAAACGCCCTCCTAGCGTTAAGATGACTCCACCTATCGGGGAACCTCCATGATCGTGGTTTGTCCAGCCTGTGCCGCTCGATTCCAGTACGACGAGAGCCGGTTCCAGGGCGCCGCCGCGAAGCGCTTCCGCTGCCCGAAGTGCAGCCACATCTTTGAGGTGATCAACCCCACCTTGGGCGGCCCCGCGGGGGGATCCTTCGAGCCCCTCACCACCGTGCCCATGCCGGATCCCACCCTGCCGCCCGCGTCGCCCAGCGGCACCTTCCGCGCGCCCGCGCCCCTGCCACCTCCGGTGCCCAACGCCCGCACCACGGCCCGCCGTGATCGCGAAGCCATGCTCACCGCCGCCGGCATCCAGGGCCCCGGGATGCCCCCCAACATGCGCTTCAGCCTCGCGGGCCTCTCGGGCCCCATGGCGAGCACCGTGCAGGTGCTGGAGAAGCCCCTCGTGATGATCGGCCGCGAGGATGGCGACATCGTCACCAAGGATCCCGAGACCAGCCGCCGCCACGCGAGCATCGAGATCCACCAGGACGGCACCGTGTGGGTGATGGACCTCGACAGCACCAACGGCACCTTCATCGATGGCCAGCGCATCCAGGGCAAGGTCCAGCTGGAGAACCAGCAGGAATTCTCCTGTGGCAACAGCACCTTCATGCTGATGGTCCGCAGCCTCGACGATTTCCAGATGCACTAGGCCCAGGGGACTCGCATGGATCCGTACGCCCCCTACCTCAAACAGGCCGCCGAGCTCTTCGGCCAGGGCGAGACCCTGAAGGCCGGTCAGATCTGGCAAGCCATCCTCAAACAGCAGCCCGCCCACGTGGAGGCCCGTGAAGGGCTCCTCAAGGTGAAGGCGATCCTCGATCTGCAGAAGGCCGCCGCGGCGCAGGTTCCTCCCCCTGCGCCCGCTCCCGCACCGGAACCCGAGCCCACGCCCACGCCCACCCCCGCGCCGCCTCCCCCCACCCTGGCCGTGGTGCCGGAACCCGAGCCGGTGCCTGAGGCCCCCGCAGTCCACGCCCACGAGCCCGAGGCGCCCGCCCCCGAACCCGCCGCTCCGGCCCTTGTCCACTCCGACGATGAGATCGAGCGGCTGCTCCGGGAGGGCTGCACCCTCTTCGACATGGGTCAGCTGGAGGACGCCCTCAAGAAGTGGGATTTGCTCATCGCCGGCGCGCCCCACCACCGCATGGCCCGGGACTATGCCAACGGCGCCCGCCGGGAGCTGGGGCTGCCCCTGCTCGCGGAGGGCGACATGCCCGCCCCACTGGCCCCCTCCGCAGCCGACTCCCAGGCCGCCGCCGCCCCTGTGGCCGACCATGGCGAGGATGTGGATCGCATGCTCCGCGAGGCCGTGCAGCTCTACGACATGGGCCTGCCCGAAGAGGCCATCAGCAAGTGGGAGAAGGCCCTCGCCCTGGAGCCCCACCGGGTGGAGATCCACCGGTACCTGGAGCAGGCCCGCGCGGAGCACCGCGAACAGGCCAGCGCCCCCACCGCGCCCCCCACACCCCGGCCCTCGGCTCCCACCCAGCCCATGGCCAGCAACACTGCCCAGCTGGACCTGCGCCTGCGCCAGGCCGAACACCTCATGGGCATGCAGCGCTTCGACGAAGCCGCCTTCACCTACCAGCAGGCCCTGGACCTCGATCCCTCCAGCGCCGCCGCCAAGGAAGGGCTGCGCCGCGCCCGGGCCAAGGACGCGCCCCCCGCGCCAACGGAGACGAACCCCGGCACCTACGGCGCCATCACCATGGTGGAACTGGATCAGGCCCCCGCACCCAAGGCGGTGGCTGAATCCGCCGCGGCGCCCGCCTCCGTTCCCGCCGCCCTCACCAAGACCCTCCCCCCCCAGCGCGAGGGCATCAAGGTGCCCTCCCAGCTCAACGGCCTCCAAGCCCAGCTGGAGGCCTACCCCTTCCTCAAGGAACCCAAGCTCTGGGCCGGCGTGGCCGGGGGCTTCGTGCTCTTCATCTCCTCCTGCGCCTTCATCCAGGGCCACCGCAAGGAGAGCGCCCGCAAGGAGGCCGTGCAATCGGCCCATGCCACCGCCATCGCCGCCGTGGCCAAGGAAGCCGAAGCCGTGGATTTGGCCGAGGGCATCCACGAGGTGAAGGAGGAGGCCGATCAGGCCCTGGGCGTGGATCCCCTCCGGGCCTACCTGCGCGCCGAGTTCCTGCTCAAGCTGGCCCCCGGCGATCCCGGCGGATCCCAACTGCTCGTGAAGGCCCGGGCCGGCCTGCCCGGCGGCGTCACCGGCGCCAGCCTCACAGAATTCCAAAAGCACCTGCAGGATCGCAACCTCGATGCGGCCGCGAAGGTGCTGGACGCCCTGCTCCGCGAGGATCCCGCGAACCTCGAATTGCGCACCAAGGGCAGCCACCTGCACCTCGCGCTCATGCAGGCCTACGCCCAGCAGGACAAGTGGGATGAGGCCCGCGAAGCCCTCCTCCGGGCTCGGGCCATGGCCCCGGGCGACAAGGCCTGGCAGGCCAAGCTCCGCCTGCTCGACTACCTCAAGGGCCTGCCCAAGGGCGCCCAACGGGATGCCTGGCTGGCCTTCATCGGATGAACGCCAGGACGTGCCCCAGCTGCCACACCCGGCTGAGCCCCCTGGCCGTGGAGTGCCCTGAGTGCGGCATCGCCCTATCGACGCGGGGGCCACAACGACCCTTCCTCTTCCAGGCCTCCGGGCTGCAGGGCCGCCCCCTGGAGGAAAGCCCCATCGCCCGCCCGGCCCTGCGCGCCCCCGCCCTGGGCCGGGTGGCCACGGTGCAGGTGGAGGCCGATCCCGCCGACGTCGCCCGCCTCACGCAGGACCCCCAGCCGGCCCCTGACGAGGCGCCAAGGCCCTCCGCCAAACCCGCCCTGGGCGGCCCCTCCGCCACCCTCACCCTCTGGCCCCTCGTGGCCCTGGAAGCCGCCGAGGCCGTCCTCCTCGCCGTCCTCACCCTGGGGGCCCTGGCCCTGGTGGCGATGCAGCTGGGCACCACCCTGAGCCTCCTCGTGACCCGGGCCTGGCTCCTGGTGATCCCCTTCATGCTCGTGCTTTGCTGGACGACGGTGATGGTGCCCCTGGTGCTCGCCAGCCAGAGCCCCCTGATGCCCTTCCTGGGCCTCGTGGTGGCCGAAGATCAGGTGCTCCGTCGGCTCAACTACAGCCTGCTCCACCTCGTCTCCGTGGCCTGCTTCCCCTTGAGCTTCCTCTGCCTCGTGCTGAGCCCCCGCCACCAGAGCCTCGGCGAGCTGCTCAGCGGCGTGGAGATCATCTCCCAACCCGTGGCACGGCTGCGCTGAACGGCCCGGCCGTCGCCTCTAGGCTTCAGGCTCTAGCGGAGTGCGGCATCACCCCGAACCGCCCATCGGCGATCAGATCGGGAATGCCGCACTCAGCCAGAGCCCAAAGCCCAGAGCCTTAGCCCCCCGCCCCTACTCCTCGATGGGCTTCAGGTGGTAGGGGATGGAGATGACGATGGTCTTGGGCTTGGCCAGCAGGGCCGCCTTGATGCGCAGCGCCGTCTGGTTGTGGAGGATGTTCTCCCACCAATGACCCGTCACGAACTCCGGCAGGATCACGGTGGTGGTGACTTCCGGCTCCACGCGGCGGATGCGATCCAGCTCCTCGACGATGGGCTCCAGCGTCTTGCGGTAGGGGTTGCGCAGCACCCGCAGGGGCACGCCTTCGCAGTAGGTGGGCCAGTCCGCCAGTAGCTTCTTGAGGGCGGCGCTGTCGTGGCCGTACTCATCGGGGAAGTCCACGGTGAGGGCTTCTACTTCGCCCCGCGCCGCGATGAGCTTGGCGTAGTTCAGGGCCGTCACCACGCCTGCGTGGATGCCGGAAACGAGCACCACCACACGGTTCTTGCGGTGGGAGACGAACTCCGTGCGACTGGCCGCGAGGATGCTCTTGATGCGGATGTAGTGGCGGTGGATGGTGTAGAACGCCAGCACCATGATCGGCAGCACGATCACCACCACCCAGGCGCCGTGGGCGAACTTGGTCACCACGATCACCTGCATGACGATGAAGGTGGTGAGGGCGCCGAACCCATTGATCAGGGCCTTGCCCTGCCAGCCCTTGGATTTGTCCTTCAGCCAATGGCGGACCATACCCACCTGGCTGATGGTGAAGCCCAGGAACACGCCCAGGGCGTAGAGCGGCAGCAGGTGATGCTCGTGGGCGTTGAAGATGATCACGAGCAGGATGCTGAGGGCGCTGAGGATGAAGATGCCGTTGCTGAAGACGAGGCGGTCGCCCTGGCTCGCGAACTGGCGGGGCAGGAAGCCATCCTTCGCCATCATGGCCGCGAGGCGGGGGAAGTCCGCGTAGGCAGTGTTCGCCGCGAGCAACAGAATGGCCGTGGTGAAGCCCTGCACGGTGAGGTGGATGAGGTGCTTCACCCCCACGCCGGTGTTGCCACCGAGGATGGCCCGGGTGAGCTGGGAGAGCAGGCTCTCCTCCCCATCCTTGCCCAGGTAGACCACGCCGTAGTGGTTGGCCAGCCAGGTGATCCCCAGAAACATCGTGCCGAGGAGGATGACCATGCCCAGCATCGTGCGGTTGGCGTTGACGTGGGTGGGTTCTCGGAAGGCGGACACGCCGTTGCTGATGGCCTCCACGCCCGTCAGGGCCGTACACCCCGCGCTGAAGGCCCGGGCGAAAAGCCACACCCCCGCCCAATTCGCGATGGAGGGCGCGTTCACCTCGTGGTGCGGCGCCGGGATGCTGCTACCCCCGAAGTAGCGGATGAAGCCCCAGCCCACGAGGCCGAGGATGCAGAAGACGAAGCCGTAAGTGGGCACCGCGAACACTGCCCCGCTCTCCTTCAGGCCCCGGAGGTTCATGGTGGCCACGAAGGCAATGGCGAGGATGGCCAGCGCCACGCGATGGGGTTCCGTGGCTGGGAAGGCGGAGGTGATGGCCGTGATGCCGGCGCTGATGGACACCGCCACGGTGAGCACGTAGTCCACCAGGAGGCTCGCGCCCGCCACCTGGGCGGGAAGTTCACCCAGGTTCTCCCGGGCCACGATGTAGGCGCCGCCGCCGGTGGGGTAGCCCGTGATGGTCTGGCGGTAGCTGACCGTGAGCACCGTGAGCAGGGCGCTGATGCCGAAGGCCACGGGCCAGGACCAGCCCAGCACACCCACGGTGAAGGCCGCCATGGCCGGCCCGAGCACCGCCATGATCTCGCCCGTGGCGTAGGCCACGGAGGAGAGCGCGTCGGAGCTGAACACCGCGAGGGCGATGGGATTGCTGATGCGGGTTTGGTGCGACTCTTCGGTGGCGAGGCGTCGGCCCAGGAGAAAGCGGCGAATCGTAGTGGGCATAAAAATGGGGGCGCTCCGAGTCCGAGTTTAGACCCTTTGGCAGGGCCCCACGGAAATGCCTTGGCCCATCGCCTATTCGTCGATGGGCTTCAGGTGGTAGGGAATGGAGATGACGATGGTCTTCGGTTTGGCCAGGAGGGCGCCTTTAATGCGCAAGGCCGTCTGGTTGTGGAGGATGTTTTCCCACCAATGGCCCGTCACGAACTCCGGCAGGATCACCGTGGTGGTGACTTCCGGTTCGGCTCGGCGGATGCGATCCAGCTCCTCCACGATGGGCTCCAGGGTCTTCCGGTAGGGATTCCGCAGCACCCGCAGGGGTACCCCTTCGCAGTAGGCGGGCCAATCGGCCAGCAGCTTCTTGAGGGCGGGGCTGTCGTGGCCATGCTCATCCGGGAAGTCGACGGTGAGCGCCTCCACCTCGCCCTTGGCGGCGATGAGCTTGGCGTAGTTCAGGGCCGTCACCACGCCCGCGTGGATACCCGAGACCAGCACCACCACACGGTTCTTCCGATGGGTCACGAACTCTGTGCGGCTGCGGGCGAGGATGCCCCGCACGCGGATGTAGTGGCGGTGGATGTTGAAGAAGGTGAAAACCATCGCCGGCACGAGGATCACCACCACCCAGACCCCGTGGGTGAATTTCGTGACGATGATGACCTGCATGACGATGAAGGTGGTGAGGGAACCGAGACCATTGACCATGGCCTTCAGCTTCCAGCCCTTGCCCCCTTCCTTGCGCCAATGCAAGACCATGCCTGCCTGACTGATGGTGAAGCCCAGGAACACGCCCAGTGCATAGAGGTCCAGCAAGTGCTCTTCCCGCGCGTGGAAGAGAATCACAAGAATGGCGGCCATGCAGCTGAGGATGAGGATGCCGTTGCTGTAGACAAGGCGGTCGCCCTGGCTTGTGAACTGGCGGGGCAGGAAGCCATCCCGGGCATGGAGGGCCGCGAGCCGGGGGAAGTCGGCGTAGGCCGTGTTGGCCGCCAACACGAGGATGGCCATGGTGAAGAACTGGGTGGTGAAGTAGGCGAACTTCCCAAAGCCCACGGTACCGCCGCCCACCACCTTGCGCACCAGCACGGAAAGCAGGGTCTCCGTGTTTTCCACGCTGTGGGTGAGGCCATAGTGGTTGGCCAGGTAGGTGATGCCCAAGAACATCGTTCCGAGGAGGATCACCATCCACATCATGGTTTTGGAGGCGTTCTTGGAAACGGGTTCCTTGAAGGCGGTCACGCCGTTGCTGATGGCCTCCACCCCGGTCAGGGCCGTACACCCCGCCGCGTAGGCCTTGGCGAAGAGCCAGATGCCCGCGATGGCCCCCGTGGTCTTCAGCGTGGGGATCTGGCGCTGCACGTGCTCCATGAGCTGCGCGTCCGTGTGGGTGAAGGCCTTCCAAAGGCCCGCGCCCACGATGAGCAGGATGCAGACGAGGAAGCCGTAGGTCGGAATGGCGAAGATGAAGCCGCTCTCCTTCACGCCCCGGAGGTTCATCACGGCAATGAAACCGATCACCACCACCGCGAAGGCCACCCGATGCGGATCCATGACGGGGAAGGCGGACACGATGGCCGACACGCCTGCGCTCACGGACACGGCCACCGTGAGGATGTAATCAATGAGGAGGCTGGCGCCCGCGGTCTGGGCCGCGGTCTCGCCCAGGTTGTCCTTGGCGACCAGGTAGGCGCCGCCCCCGCTGGGATAAGCCTGGATGGTCTGGCGGTAGCTGATGAAGAGGATCACCAAGAGAGCCGTGATGCCCAAGGCCGCCCACATGGACCACGTCATCACCCCGGCCAGAAAGACGCCCGCCAGGCCTGCGGCAGGCGCCGCGGTTCCGATGGTGTCCATGATGGCCTGGGTGCCATAGGCCACCGAGGAGAGGGCATCTGAACTAAAAACGGCGAGCGCCACCGGATTGCTGATCCGGGTTTCGTGCGATTCCTCGGTGGCGAGCCGGCGACCCAGTAGAAAGCGGCGAATGGTTTTGGGCATGTCGGTGGCTTCGCTCCAAAGATTCCAAGTCTATCGCCCAAATCCGGACTTACCGGGGGTGAACTCCCCAGGGGTGGGGTGAGGTTTCTAGGTCTTGCCCTTGCCCAAGCAAGGGAAGTTCGTCACATTTCCCTGGTTCTCGTCACCCCAGTAGTACGCCCCCTCCGGGGCCCCCCTCACCCGGGCCCCTTGGCCCATGTGGCGCAAGCCCAAAGGAGTCAACATGAACCGCAAGATCAACACCCTGGCCGGCCTCTTCGCCGCCACCGCCTTCGCCGCCACCGTGGCCGCCCCCCTGTCCGCCTCCCCCGTCAAAGCCGGAACGGACAAGAGCCTGACGGAAGCCGGCTGCGGCGGCGAAAAGGGCAAGGACCACAAGTGCGGCAAGGACAAGGACGGCAAGTGCGGCGGCGACAAGAAGAAGGCCGACAAGAAGGACGAGAAGAAGAAGGAAGAGAAGAAGGGCGCCCTTGTGCTCGGCGATGAGAAGAAGGACGAGAAGAAGGGCAAAGACCACAAGTGCAGCGCCGACAAGAAGGGCAAGGACCACAAGTGCAGCGCTGACAAGAAGGACGGCAAGAAGGGCAAGGACGGCGGCTGCGGCGCCGGTTCCTGCGGTTCCGCCAAGAAGGGCTGAGCTTACCTTTGCCTTCCTCCGGGGCCTTGCGCGAGCAAGGCCCCATCCCATTCCCGAGGTACCCGTGAGTTTCACCGGAGTCGGCGTCGGCCTGCGGCGTCCCCACCTGGAGGCCGTGGCGGCCCTGAGCGCCAGCCCCGTGCCCTTCTGGGAGTTCGCGCCGGAGAACGTAATCGGCCAGGGCGGTCGCAAGGCCCGGCTCACCCGCGACATCCTCCACCGCGATCCCGTGCTCACCCACGGATTGAGCCTGTCCATCGGCGGGCCCGACGATTGGGAGCTGGAGCAGATCCGGGATCTCAAGGCCTTCCTCCGGGAGCTCCGGGCCCCCTGGCACAGCGAACACCTCTGCTGGACTTCCTTCGGCGGCGCCACCACCCATGAGCTCCTGCCCGTGCCCTTCACCCGGGAAGGCGTGGCCCGCTGCGTGGCCCGCTCCAAGGAGCTGCAGGATCGCCTGGAGCTGCCCTTCCTCCTAGAGAACATCAGTTGGTACGCGGAGCTCGGTGAACCCGAGATGGACGAGCGCGCCTTCCTCACCGAGATCCTCGAAGGGGCCGACGTGGGTTGGCTCTTGGACATCAACAACATCTACGTGAACAGCGTGAACCACGGCTTCGACGCCAAGGCCTGGCTCACGGGCATGCCCCTGCACCGCGTGGCCCAGATGCACATCGCCGGCCACGACTGGTTCGAAGAAGATCGCCTCATCATCGACACCCACGGCGCGCCCGTCGTCGATCCCGTGGTGGAACTCATGCAGTGGGTGCTGCCGCGCATCCAGGAAGCCACCGGCCGGGCCGTGCCTGTGCTGCTGGAACGGGACAATGCCATCCCGGAGCTGGCGGAGCTGTTGGCCGAGCGCGACCACCTGCAGCGCGCCTACAACGCGGCGCTGGCGGGCAGCGGGGTGGCCAAGTGAGCCGCCTGGAGGACCTGCAGCGGAGCATGTTCGACCTCATGCTGGCGCCCGAGGCCGCCCCCTTCCTGGCGGACCCCACAGCCTGGGGCCACGCGCGGGGCCTGAAGCCCCGGGATCAGGCCGCGCTCGCCGGCCGCGCGCCGCGCCTGGCCGTGTACCGGGACCTGGTGCAGTTCGCCCTCACGGATCCGGTGGAGGATTGCTACCCCATCACGCGCGCCCTGCTCGAATCCGCAGGGGTCTGGAAGGACTGCCTCGCGGCCTTCCTGGAGAGCCGCACGGTGCAGAGCCCCTACTACCGCGACGTCGCCCCTGCCTTCCTCGCCTGGTTGCTGGATTCCGGCTGGGGCGCCGAGCGCTGGCCCTTCCTCGTGCCCCTCGCCCACTGGGAACACCTGGAGCTGGAGCTGCTGCGGCATCCCGATGGGGAAGGGGCCGACGGCGCCCCGGAGCCCACCTTCGGATCCGCCATCCTCCCGGACATCACCCTGCGCAACCTCACCTACCCCTGGCACGTGCAGGAGGCGGAGGAGGCCGATCCCATCCCCCCGGAAGGCCCCTCCCACCTGCTGGCCTGGCGGGATCGCGAAGGGCATTTCCAGAGCCTGGAGCTGAGCGCCACCGCCTCGGCCCTCCTGGCCCGCTGGCTGGCCGGAGATCCCCTGGGGCCCGCCGCGGAGGCCGTGGGTGCGGATCCCGACGAGGCGCTGCGCCTCGCCCGGGACCTCTACGCGAAGGGCGCGCTGATGGGGTTCAGGGCCCTCTGAGGCGAGAGCCGCCAGGCCTCCACGAGGTGCAGCTGTCCGGGGCCCACGGGCCACCACCAGCGCTCCCGCGCCTTTACCGCGTGGGTGCCCTCGAAGCTGGCGCCCACTTCCACGTCGCCCAGGGCGTCGCTCACCTCCCAGTTGCCCATGGGCAGCTGGGCCATCCAGGGATCCCGCCAGGGCCCCAGCGGCAGGGGCTCCGCCTCGCCCCACGCCACCCCGCGATCATGGAGGAGGCAGAGCTCCGCGTGGCTCTCGGCGAGCACCTGGAGCACGGCGTTCACGGCCACGCCCGTCCAGGCGTCAAATGCGAGAGCCAACTGCTCCGAGGCTTCATCGGCCAATTCGAAGGGATTGACGGGGTGGAAGACCCGGCGGATGAGGGACTGGGCCACGGGCCCCAACTGCCCCAGCACGTTGGCCGCCACGATGGTGCCGGGCCGATGGCGTTCCACCCAAGCCCTCAGGGGCGCCGCCTTGGGTTGGAAGGAGGGCAAAAGGCCCGCGAGGCGGCGGGCCGCCACCACCGGATCCCGGCGCCGTCCCAAGCGCTCATCGCGGGCGCAGCGCCGGGCACCTTCCATGAGCTCCTGGAATCCGCCGGTGAAATCGTCGTGGATCCAGGGCGCCCAGCGGCGGTGGCGCAGCAGGGTGCCGATACGGCTGAGGGGATCCGCATCCCAGCCATAGGTCTCCCGGGGGGCCAGGGACCAGGGCACTTCCAGGCCCCACCCCGCCCCCAGCACGACGCAGGGGCGATCCTTCGGCACTGAGGCCAGGCCTTCCCCCAGCCAGGCCCGGGAACGCAGCAGGTGCTCGCCCCAGGCGCGCCGATCCCGGCCAAGGAAGGCCCGCTGCTCCAGGAGCAGGTGACGGCGGAGGGCGAAAGGCATCAGACATTTTGCCCCGAAATCAGCCCTTCGTGGCGCCGCGTCGATAGGTCGCCATCAACTCAGGAGGCCATGTGCATCGTCTCGCGTTGGTACTGCCCGTCCTCACCCTGGCCCTCGCCGCCCAGGAAGCCCCCAGTAAGGAAGAGGATGAACTCCTCTCCCTGTTGAACACGCCCATCACCGTGGCCAGCAAGAAGGCCCTCACGACGCGCGAAAGCCCCGGGGTGGTGTCGCTCATCACGAGGGATGAAATCCAGGCCAGCGGCGCCCGGGATCTCATCGACGTGCTGCGCATGGTCCCCGGCTTCGACGTGAACTACGACGTGCAGGGCATCACGGGCCCCAGCCTGCGCGGTCTCTGGGGCTACGAGGGCAAGATCCTCCTGCTCTGGGATGGCGTGGAGATGAACGAGACCCTCTACGGCACCACCCAGTTGGGAAACCACTTCCCCGTGGATCAGATCAAGCGCATCGAGATCATCCGTGGCCCTGGCTCTGCCACCTATGGCGGCTTCGCGGAAGTGGCCGTCATCCAGATCACCAGCCTCGGCCCCGAGGACATTCCCGAGCACGTGGGCGCCGGCCTCTTCTACGGCAAGGGCAAGGATGCCACCTACCGCCAGGGGGGCCACCTCGTGGGCGGCCTCGCCAACGACGCCATGAAACTCACCTTCGGCGCCTTCGCCGGCGATGGCAAACGCTCCGATGGGGAGTACACCGATCCCACGGGGCTCACTTACAACCTGAAGGACAACTCCAAGATCCGCCCCCTCTTCGTGAACCTCGGCCTCAGCGCCGGCGGATTCAGCCTGCGGGCCATCGTGGATCAGTACTACCTGGAACAGCGGGACAACCTCAGCGACGCCACCTCCGTGCCTACGGGGATCCACTTCACAAGCACGAACCTCGAGGCCAAGTACGTCTGGAACCTCTCCAAGGGTCTGACCCTCACCCCCTTCGTGCTGTGGCGGGATCAAAAGCCCTGGTGGGTGGACAATTTCGAAGCCAACTACTTCAAGTTCGCCACCAACCGCACCCGGGCCGGCGTGGGCCTGGGCTGGGATATCAGCGCCGCCTTCAACCTCGCCGCGGGCCTGGAGACGCAAACCGACAAGAGCGAATCCATCCCGGATTCCAACCTCTTCCCCGGGAACGCCACCTCGGTGAAGTACACCAGCACCGCGGCCTACGCGCAGCTCGCCTACCAGGGCCCCGTGAACATCACCGTGGGGGCGCGCTACGAGAATCACAGCGAGGTGGGCTCTTCCTTCGTGCCCCGCTTCGCCCTCACGAAGGCCTTTGGCAAGTGGCACCTCAAGGTGCTCTACGCCAACGCCTTCCGCACCCCGGCCATCATGAACATCAACCAACCCATCCCGGGCTCCGCCGCCATCGAACCGGAGAAGACGCGCACCATCGAAGTGGAAGGGGGCGTGCAGGTGGGCACCAGCCTCTTCACCGCGAACCTCTTCGATACGGTGATCAAGAAGCCCATCGTCTACACCTTGGTAGGCGTGGATTCCGGCTACTTCAACCGCGACAAGGTCGGCACCCGGGGACTCGAACTGGAGTGGAAGCTCCGCAAGTCCTGGGGCTTCATGAACACCAGCGCCACCTGGTTCAAGGCCGTGGACGTGCAGGTTCCGGATTGGGCAGTGCAGGGCCACGACAGCGATCTGCTGGGCATGTCCAGCAGCAAGCTGGCCATGGCGGCGGGCCTCAAGCTGCCCGCGGGCTTCACCCTGGGCCCCAGCCTCCTCTGGTTCAGCGGCCGCTACGGCTGGACCATTGAATCTGGCACCGGCAACGCCACCCTCACCAAGCTGCCGGCGGACACCCTCGTGAACGTGAACCTCGCCTGGACCCGTGGCCCCCTGCGCGCCGACCTCGGCATCTTCGACCTCGGCGACCGGCGGCGACCCTTCGTGCAGCCCTATTCCGGCGGCCACGGCCCCCTGCCCGGCACGGGTCGGGAGATCTCCCTCAAGTTCAGGTATGGCTTCTAGGCGCCCGGGCGCCGCCCCCTTCATCGCCCTGCTGCTGGCGCCCCTCCAGGCGCAGGAGCCGGGCGACGCCCTGCCCAGTCTCAAGGATCTCCTGCAGACCCGGGTCACCGTGGCCAGCCGCAAATCCGAAACCACCCGGGAGAGCCCCGGCGTCGTCACCCTCATCACTCGGGAGGAAATCCAGGCCACCGGCGCCCGGGACCTCATCGACATCCTGCGCCTCGTCCCCGGCTTCGACATCGGCTACGACGTGCAGGGCGTCACGGGCCCCGCCATGCGCGGCCTCTGGGGCTACGAGGGCAAGATCCTCCTGCTCTGGGATGGCGTGGAGATGAACGAAATGCTCTACGGCTGCATCCCCCTGGGGAGTCGCTTCCCCGTGGATCAGATCCGGCGCGTGGAGATCATCCGCGGGCCCGGCTCCAGCATCTACGGCGGCTGCGCGGAGGTGGCCGTCATCCAGATCACCACCCTCGGGGCCGAGGATCTGGAGGGCGCCGGCGCCGGGATCACCTACGGGCGGAGCAAGAACACCGCCTACCGCAACACCTTCCAGGCCTTGGGAGCTTGGAGCGGCCAGGAGGTGAAGCTGAGCCTCGGCGCCTTCACGGGCACCGGCACTCGCAGCGAGGGCACCTACACGGATCCCGCCGGCACCACCTACGCCATGCAGGGCCAGAGCACCCTGCGGCCCCTCTTCGCCAACCTGGGCGTGAGCATGGGGAGCTTCGAAGGCCGCCTCGTGGTGGATCAGTACGCCCTGGAGCAGCGGGATAACCTGGGCCTCGCCACGGCCACGCCCACCTCGGTCCGCTTCGATAGCACCAGCCTCGATCTGCGCTACGGCTGGCAGGCCCGGGAGGATCTGGTGGTCACGCCCTTCCTTGCCTGGACCTACCAAAAGCCCTGGTGGGTGGATGCCCTCGACGCGGGCGCCTTCCACTACCAGGCCACCCGGCTTCGGAGCGGCCTGGGGTTGACCTGGGACCTCACCCCTGAAATGAACCTCGCCGCCGGCGCCGAAGTGCAGAAGGACTCCGCCGAGGCCCTGCCCCCCGTTCCCAGCTACTTTCCCAATCACGGCAGCTCCGTGTCCTACCGAAGCGAGGCCCTCTACGGCCAGTTCCAATTCCTGGGTCCCGTGAACCTCACCCTGGGTGCCCGGTGGGAACACCACAGCGCCGTGGGCTCCGCCTTCGTGCCCCGCATCGCCCTCACCAAGGCCGCGGGCCCCTGGCACCTGAAACTGCTCTACGCCCACGCCTTCCGCAGCCCCGCCATCCTGAACATCAACCAGACCTTGGATCCCTCCCGGCCCATCGAGCCCGAGCAGACCCGCACCCTGGAAGGGGAGGCGGGGGTTCAACTGGGCGCCAGCCTCCTCACCCTGAACCTCTTCGACACCCGGATCCGCAAGCCCCTCGTCTACACCGTGCAGGGCCCCCTCAGCGGCTACCTCAACCAATCCCGCACGGGCACCCGGGGCTTCGAGCTGGAGTGGAAACTGCGGCGCACCTGGGGCTTCCTCACCACCGGCTACAGCTACCATCAGGCCCGCAACGACGTGGCCCTCTGGTCCGCCCCCGGCCACGACTCGAACTTCCTCGGCTTCGCGCCCCAGAAGGCCACCCTGGCCGCGGGCCTGCACCTGGGTGACGCCTGGACCCTGGGGGGCACCCTCGTGCACCTGGGGAGCCGCTACGCCTACGACTGGGATGCCACCGCCGGCGCCAACCGCCTCACCCGACGCGCCCCGGATCTCCTGGTGGGCCTCAACCTCACCTTCACCGCCCGGAGCTTCACCGCTAGCCTGGGCGTCCAGGACGCCCTGGACCGGCAGGTGCCCTACATCCAGCCCTACAACGGGGGCCACAGCCCCCTGCCTGGCCCCGGCCGGGAGGTCGTCACCAAGCTCCGCTACGGGTTCTAGGCCGCCCTTGGTAACCCCCCGCCCTCCTGGGACAATGGAGGGCTGGAGATGCCATGCCCCGTTTTTCGAAGCGCGTCGGCCGCGAAGTGCTGGATGGCCACCCCCGCCTGCCGGAGTGGATCACCAAGGAGCGCGTGCGCCTCTCCGACCTTCACGAGATGAAGGCCGGCCTGCGGGACAGCGACCTCCACACCGTGTGCGAGGAGGCCCGATGCCCCAACCGCACCCACTGCTTCACCCACGGCACCGCCACCTTCCTGCTCATGGGCGACACCTGCACCCGCGCCTGCGGCTTCTGCAGCATCCAGAGCGGCAAGCCCAACCAGCTGAACCCCCACGAGCCTCAGGAAACCGCTGAGCGCGTGGCCCAGTTGAAGCTCCGCTACGCCGTGCTCACCAGCGTGAACCGCGATGACCTGCCCGATGGCGGCGCCGCCCACTTCGCCGCCACCATCCTCGCCATCAAACGCCTCAACCCCGGCACCGGCGTGGAAGTGCTGACCCCCGACTTCATGGGCGATCTGGAAGCCGTGGCCCAGGTGGTGGCCGCGGGCCCCGCCGTGTTCAACCACAACACCGAAACGGTGCCCAGCCTCTACGCCACCGTGCGCCCGGCGGGCCGCTTCCCCCGCACCCTCAGCGTGCTCAAGGAGGCCAAGCGCCTGGGCGAATCCCTCTACGGCACCGACTTCAAGACCAAGAGCGGCCTCATGCTCGGCCTGGGTGAAACGGAATCCGAGCTGATGGAAGTCTTCGAGCAGCTCGCCGCCGTGGGCGTGGACATCCTCACCCTGGGCCAGTACCTGCGCCCCACCCGTTTCCAGCTCCCGGTGAAGGAGTACGTGACCCCCGAGGCCTTCGCAGACCTCGGCCGCAAGGCCAAGGCCCTGGGCTTTCACACCGTCTACGCCGGGCCCCTGGTGCGCAGTTCCTTCAACGCCCATGAAGTGGCGGAGATGGAAGGCATCAGCATCGCCTAATCGCGTTCTTCCATGCGCCGCACGGTGCCCAGGGCTCGCACCGGATGGCCGTAGAGGTCCGCCACCGCGCGTCCCTGGGTGCGAAGTCGCTGGGTGGCACACTCCCCTTCCTGCACGCGGAAGGTCCAATCGAAGTCGCCCCGGACCCCGCGCACCAGCTGGCGGCCCTGATCCAGATCCTCGGGGTGCAGGCAGCTGATGAACTGCTCCAAGGGCCACTCGTGGACTCCCGCGTCCAAGCCCATCCACCGCTCCACGCCGTGGGTGATCTTCACGGTGCCCCGGGCGGAATCCCACTCCCAGATCCCCATGCGGGACGCGCGCAGCGCCAGCCGGAGGCGCTCTTCGCTCTCCTGCAAGGCCTGCTCCGCCTCCTTCTGGGCCGTGATATCCCGAGCGATGGCGAACACGAGGCCTTCCCCGGGCATGGGGCGTGAGGTCCAGTGCAGCCAGCGGTAGGTGCCCTCCTTCGTTTGATAGCGATTCACGAAACTGAAGCAATCCTCCCCGTTCTCCGTGATGCGACGGGATTGCTCCAGGGTCGCCCCGCGATCTTCGGGGTGCACGAAGGCCAGGAAGGGCTTGGCCATCAGCTCCTCGGGAGCCCACCCGAGCACCCGCTGCCAGGAGGGATTGAGGCGGATGAAGAACCCATTGAAGTCCGCCACCGCCAGCAGATCGAGGGACCATTCGAAAAAACGATCCCCCGTCGCCGCCAAGGCGGGCGCTGAAATGATCCTCGCCACAGGTGCCTCCTCTGTCAGGTTAGGGCGCCGAGCCCCTGGAACCAGGGGGCGCCGCCCTTTCCTCGCAGGTAGGCGTCAGAAGCGGAATTCGAGCCCGACCACCACGTGATCCATCTGGGTGTTGAAATCCTGCTTATCCACGTTGTTGTGGGCCAAGGTGTAGCGGGCTTCCAGCCCCACGTAGCGGTTGAAGCGCACTTGGAGGCCCACGGTGGGCACCATGGCGAAGCCCACCGCGTCATCGCGGGTGGTGTTGCCGTAAAAGTGGGTGACCTTCCACTCCTGGTACCAGAACATGCCGCCGAGGCCCAGGATGGCGCGGAAGTGCTCGTTGCCCGGCATCCAGTCGTACCCCACGGCGAAGGCGTGGGCTGAGCGCTTCATTTCTCGCGGGAGCCCCATGTAGTCGGGATCCGGCTCGATGGAGGTTTTTTCGCTCAGCTCGCTCTGCTCGATCCGGAGCCGCCCCTCGTGGGTGGCCTCGCGGTTGAAGTGGATGGAGAGGCCGAGGGCATACCCCTGCCCGATCTTGCCCTGCATGTCGCCTTGAGGCATGACCACACCCACCTGCAGACCCACCCGGGAGGGAAGGTCTTGGGCGGATAGAACCATGGGGACCGTGAGGGCGCAGGCTGCGGCCAGGTGTCTCATTTGCATGGATTAGCCCCTTAAAAGGATGGATGAATTTATCATGTCAGATCTTCGCGAAGCCGTGAACCCGCCTTCGGAACATCCGTCCCATGCTTCAGCGCGCCTTCCACAGCGCCATCCCGATCTCGAAGAGGATGAGCAGGATGATGATCCACTCCAACAGGTGGGCGCGGCGCGTGGCCAGCAGGTCCATGAGGCGGGCGCCCGCATCGGCCAGGTAGGCCAGCTTCTGCTGAATGGCGCCGGTGCGTTCCTCCAGGTCGAAGTGGTTGAAGAGGGCGCTGTCCAGGTGGGCCAGGGCCTCGCTTTCCCAAGTCTCCGGTGGGTCGTCGAAGAGGGTGAGGTTGTCCAGCACCTCGGCGCGCACGTCCATGGCGAAGCCCACGATCTTCAGGGCCTCGCGGCGGGAGACGGAGAGCCGGCCCTCTTCCCGCAGGTTCACCACCACTGGATGGAATTTGCGCAGGGCCTCCTGCACCGCCAGTTCGAAGTGCTCCAGGGCCACGCTCTGGGCCAGGGCGAGGCTCACGATCTTGAGGGTGTCCAAGCGCAGTTCCCGCAGGGAGACGTCGTTGAAGCCCACGCGATCCGCCTCGGCGCCCACGCTGACCCTCAGCTCATCCCGGGTGCGCTCCACCCGTTCGCCCACGCCCTCCAACTCGCGGAGATCCCGATCCAGGGCCTCCATGAGCGGGTCGGGGCAGTTCCAGTACACGACGGCGCCAAACTTCCCCACGTACACCCAGGCGCCGAGTTGAGGCTCCAGCACGAGGGGATTGGCCGAGAGGGCGGGGTAATCCGGATGCCGCGCCCGAAAGACCTTGGGATCGATGCGACCCACGTAGTAATCCGCCACCAGCCTCAGCTCCCGAGTCTCATTCGGCGGCAGCAGGGGTGAGGGCAGCGCGGTCATCATGGCCCTACCAACCTAGGTCCTCCGGGGAACCCCGCCCGTGATGGCCGCAACGGAGGGTGAAGGTTTCCATGCGCGCACTGCCCGCCCTGCTCGTCGCCCTGCCCCTGGCCGCCCAGGGCGCGCCCATGGCCTTGAGCCGCACCGTGGAAGGGCTGAAGGCCCTCAACGTGGGGCGATGGGAGGATGCGCTCCGATCCTGGTCCCGGGAGGGCTACCTGGGGGGCGACGAACTGACGCGCCTCCAGGACCGACTCCAGACCTTCATCCCCTCCACCCGTTCCGTGGGCAGCTGGGCCACCTTCCGCAAGCCCCTCACCACGGAGCTCTGGGAGCGCCACTTCATCACCGTCACCTTCGATGATGGCGCCGTCTACCTCGTCTTCGATTGGGTGCTGCACAAGGAGCACTGGCGCCTGCAGCGCCTCCAGGCCGTGCAGGATCCCACCGTGTTCCTGAAGGGCGAGACGGGTCTTAGCCCCGAACCTTCACGGTAATGGCCGGGGCCGGCGTCGGGCAGCCGAACATGCATAGCCCGCAGCCCGTGCAGCGATCCTCCAGGACCTCGGGATGGGGCAGGCCTTCGCCCGCCTCCCCCGGGGAACGCATGCTTTCCCCGGGATCTATGGATGTCATGCGAATGGCCACGCCCGGGTAGGGGCAGCGATCCACGCACACCTGGCAGGCCTCGGCCTCGCGCTCGCCCCGGGTGTAGGTGAGGCAGAGGTCGGGATTCACCTCCGCCAGGCCTACGCGCACGGCCTCGGGGCCGCTCAGCTCCGTGCCGTCCTTGAGCTTCAACGTCGGCCACACGAGGGCGCCATCTTCGCAGGCGGTGATGCAGGGCAGCTCCGTGCAGAGGAAGCAGGGCATGCTGCGGGGTTCCAGGTAGGGCGCGTTGAGGCCCAGGCCCGCCGAGGGCCCCGCCTTCACCAGCGCCTGCTGGGGGCAAGCCTCGATGCACTTCTCGCAGCGGGTGCAGGCCGTGAGGAAGGCGAACTCATCCAGGGCGCCGGGAGGCCGGAGCATTTTGGGGCTCACCTTGGTGACCACGTTCTCCAGCTGCTCCGCCACCAGCCCGCCAAACAGGGTCCCCAGCGACTTGAAGAAGTCGCCGCGGTCCTGGGTTTCGTCGAGCTTGCGGGCCATGATTCCAAGTTAAGGCATTCCCGAACCTCGGGCGCCTACTTGAGCCCCAGCACGGCCAGGGTGGGCCGCATGGCGCCCCAGAGGATGGGATCGAAGCCCAAGATGAGCGTCGCCATGGTCTGGTCCTCGCCCAGGGTGAGGTGGGCCAGCAGCTCCGGGGAGGTGGCCACGTCCCGGGAACTGGGGGGCTCGGCGGCCCACACCACGCCCTCGGGGGCGTCCGTTTTGGCCAGCTTGGCGCCCGCGGCGGCGCGCACCTGGAGGATGAGCAGGTCGCCATGGAAGGCGGGGACGCGCACTTCCGTGAGGGCGCCGCGAGGAATCTGGGGGATCACTTCGAAGGCGGCGCGGTAGCCCAGCACCTCGGTGTCGGGATCCTCGCCCTTCAGGATCTGCTTGGTCTGCGCGTGCAGCGAGTCCAGGCCCGTGTCGCCGCGGTAGGCCACGGAGCGCAGCCAGGTGCCGCTGAGGCCGCCCACGCCGGAGAGGAGCTTGGGCACGAGGCCCAACACCTGCTCCAGGGCGGGGCGCAGCTTCAGGCGCTTCACACCTTCGGGCCAGGCGCCGAAGGGCATGGCCTCGCCCTCGCCGCCCTCGGCGCGGAGGTCGAGGATGCGGCCGGGAAAGTGCTCCAGCAGGTGCTCATCGGGCGTATCCGCCAGGATGGCCACGTCCATGCCCACCAACAGCGCGGGCGTGGGCGCGAAGACGACGATGTCGCTCTCCTCCTGCTCCACCGTGAGGGGGCCCGTGGAGAGGGGCAGCACGGAAGCCTCGGCGGCCTCCAACACCTGGACGAGTTCACGACCCAGCAGGGTCTGGGCACCGATGACGGCGAGCTTGAGCATGGAATCCTCAGTCTTAGGAACAGGATGTACAGGATGGACAGGATGAAAGGCCCGCACAGGACATCATGTTCATCCTGTACATCCTGTTTAAAACCCTCTTAAACCCGCACGGCGGCTTCATCCGCAGGCTTGTGGTCCTTCAGCGCCGCAGCCACGGGGCCTGCCAAGAAGGAGGCGGTTTGATCCGCAGCCCTGCCGGTGAAACGCCCCGCGTCGAGCATGGCGGTGAGTTCCGCCTCGTTCATCTTCCAGGCGGGATCGGCGGCCAGGAGCTTCAGCAGCGGATTGGCGAGGCCCTCCTGCTTGATGGCCTTGCCCGCTTCCAGGGCCGCCACGCGGAACTTTTCGTGGAGATCCTGGCGATCGCCGCCGCGCTTCACGGCTTCCATGAGCAGCACTTCGGCGGCCATGAAGGGCAGTTCCTGGCTGAGGCGGGCCTCGATCATCTTGGGGTACACCACGAGGCCGCTGGCCACGTTGCGGAAGAGCACGAGGATGGCGTCCACGGCCAGCAGGCCCTGGCTCATGGAGAGGCGGCGGTGCGCGCTGTCATCCAGCGTGCGCTCCATCCACTGGTTGGCGCTGGTCTGGTAGGTGGAGGGCATCAGCCCGAGCACGAAGCGGGCGAGGCTGTTGATGCGCTCGCTGCGCATGGGGTTGCGCTTGTAGGGCATGGCGGAAGAGCCGATCTGGTTCTTCTCGAAGGGCTCTTCCACTTCCTTCAGGTGCTGCAGCAGGCGCATGTCACAGGCGAACTTGGAGGCCGAGGCCGCAATGCCGCAGAGCACCTGGCCGATGCGGTCTTCGAGCTTGCGGGTGGCGGTCTGGCCGCTCACGGGGATGGCGCCGATGCCCACCTTCTCGCAGAACTTGGCTTCCAGGGCTTCCACCTTGGCGCCGTCACCCTCGAAGAGTTCCAGAAAGGAGGCCTGGGTGCCCGTGGTGCCCTTCACGCCGCGCACCGGCGTGGTCTTGATGAGGTGGTCGAGGTCTTCGAGGTCCAGCAGCAGGTCCTGCAACCACAGGCTGGCGCGCTTGCCCACGGTGGTGGGCTGGGCGGATTGGAAGTGGGTGAAGCCGAGCGTCGGCTGATCCTTCCACTCGGCAGCAAACTTGGCCAGCGCCGCGATGACGTCCTGCAGACGCGAGCGCAGCAGGCGCATGGCCTCGTGGCAGATGAGCAGGTCGCCGTTGTCGGTGACGAAGCAGCTGGTGGCGCCCAGGTGCACGATGGGGCGCGCCGTGGGGGCCTGATCGCCCCAGGCGTGGATGGCGGCCATGACGTCGTGGCGCAGGGCCGCTTCGTGCTTAGCGATGGCGTCGAGGTCCACGTCGTCCTGGGTGGCCTTCATCTCCGCCACCTGGGCGGGGGTCACGGGGAGGCCCAGCTCCATCTCGCTTTCCGCAAGGGCGATCCAGAGGCGGCGCCACACCCGCTGACGGTAGAGGGGCGAGAGCAGGCGCACCATGCCCTTGGAGGCATAGCGGGTGGCCAGGGGATGCTCGAAGCGCTCCAGCTCCGGGCTGTCGTGAGGGGGAAGGAAGTCCATGCGCATGGCTCCATTCTCGCAGAGCAGGGTCATGGGAGGGTCGCGCCCCCGCGTGAAATCAGGCCTGCGGCAGGGGCCGGGTGGGGTGGGTGTCCGGGTGGTCCGCCCCGGGTTCCTCCCCGAGAGGCCAGGCCGGGCCTCCCGCGGGCAGGGCCTCCAGGCAGGTGGCCAGGGCCTCGGCCCAGGCCCCCAGGTGCAGGGGGCGATCCTCTGGATCCGGGGCCAGGCCCTTCATCACGAGGCGATCCACCTCCGGGCCCAGGAGGGGGTTCACAGCGCTGGGCGGCTCATGCCCGCCCCGCACGATGGTGAGGAAGGCCTCCCCCACGTTCTCGAAGGGCACGAGGCGGCGCCCCGTGAGGGCCTCGTAGATCACCACGGCGAAGCTGTAGGCGTCGCTGCGGGCATCCAGATCCTTGCCCATGGCCTGCTCGGGGCTCATGTACTGGGGCGTGCCGATCACCATGCCCGTCTGGGTCATGGCCGAACTCACCTCCAGGCTCTTGGCCAGGCCGAAGTCCAGCAGCACTGTACGGAAAGGCACCTCGGAGCTGGCCAGGAAGAGGTTGGCGGGCTTGAGATCCCGGTGGAGCAGGCCCACCCGGTGGGCCGCTTGCAGGGCCGCGGCCCCCTGGCGGAGGAGGTGGGCCACCTGGTGCGGATGCCCGGCCCCGTGGGCCTTCAGCAGGCTCGACAGGGGATTGCCCAGAAGCCGTTCCATGACGAGGAAGACCGAGCCCCCTTCCCACTCCCCGGAATCGAAGACGCCGATGACGCCCGGATCGTGGATGGCCGCCAGGGCGTGGGCCTCCTGGAGGAAGCGGGCCCGGGCCTGGCTCGTCATCAGCTCCGGGCGCAGCACCTTCAGCGCCACGCGCCGGTGGAGCCGGAGGTCCTCCACTTCGAAGACGAGGCCCATGCCCCCCTCCCCCAGGAGGTCCCGCAGCTCGTACCGGCCCTGGATGCGGTAGGGCAAGCGCAAGTGATCGTCCAGGGTCTCCCCGTCCTCGGGACAGTGGGTGAGCGGCGCGGCGAAGGCGCGGCGGCAGAGGGGGCAGAGCCGCAGCTCCCCATCCTCCGAGGCGGGCAGCGGCCCCCGGGCCCGCGCAGCGCGCAGAGCCTCCTGGGTGCGCTGCAGTTCCAGCACCGCGCCCAACTGCGAGGCGAAGCCCGCCAGCAGGTCCCGCTCCTCGGTGCGGAGGCTCAGGGATTCCGACATGAGCAGCGCGCCCTGCAGCACCCCGCTCGGCCCCTGCACCCGCACCACCTGCAGGCCCGCGGGCGGATGGGAGAGGGTCATGAGGCTGGGGTTGGGCGTGCCCTCCAGGGCGCGCAGGGGGCGGAGATCCTCGCCCTCCAGGATGAAGACGCCGATGGGGCCGCTGCCCAGGGAGCGGGCCAAGTCATCGGTCGCCGCGCGAGCCCAGCCCTTCACATCCCGTTGGGAGCCCGCGAGGCTGGCCATCAAGTTGGCGATCTGATCGCGCTGACTCGCCACTTCGCGGGTGCGCTCAACCACCTTGGCTTCCAGGGCCTCGTTGCGCCGCCGCAGGGCACCGATGCGGTAGTGGAACACCGCGCCCACGCCGCCCGCCAGGCCCAGCAGGTAGAGGCCATAGGCCCAGCCCGTGCGCCAGGGCGCGGGCTTCACCGTGAAGGGGAAGGCCACGGGCCCCACTTCGCGGCTCAGGGCATCCCGGGCCCATACCTTGAGCAGGTGGGAGCCCGCGGGCACGGAGCCGTAGCTGCGGTGGGGATCCAGCGTCCAGGGCCCCGGCTGATCCTCCACGCCCTCCAACTGCGTGCGGTACTGCACCTCCTCGCCCCGGAAGAGGTCCACCGCCGCGAAGAAGGCCTCCAGCCGCGCTTCGCGGTGAGTGAGCGTCGCGCCGGGCAGGAGGCTGGTCGCGCCGCTGGTCAGCCGCTCGAAGACCAAGCTCGGCGCGAGGCCCGGGCCCACCTCCAGGGCCGGATCGAACACGGCGGCCCCCGCCACGGTGCCGCCCCAGATGCGCCCCCGGGCATCGCGGAAACTGGCGCCGCCGTTGAATTCCAGGCTGGGCAGGCCATCCTCCGTGGTGAAGGTCTCCACCCGCTGCACCGGATCGGGGCCAGGGCCCCAGGTCACCCGCGCCACGCCCCGATTGGTGAAGCAGTACACGCGCCCCTTCGCATCCACCTGCGCCTGGTACACGGTGTTGTTGGGCAGGGCGGGCGTGGTGTCCTCGGCGAGCACGCGCCAGGTCAGCGCCGCCAGGCCCAGCTCCGCGTAGGCAAGGCCGCCGCTCTCCGTGGCGGCCAGCAGCCACCGGCGGCCGTCGGGGCCCGTGAGTTCCCGCAGGTCCATCACGGTGTTGTTGGGCAGGCCGTTGGTGCGATCGAAGCGCGTCCAGCGCCCGCCCTGCCAGCGGTGCAGGCCGTTGGATTCCGTGCCCACCCAGAGCCCCTCCCGGGTTTGGAGCAAGCTGTGGAGGGCCCCCGAGGGGAAGCCGTGCTCCCGGCCCCAGGGTTCCCACCGGCCGTCGTGGCGGCGCACGAGACCCGCGTGGGAGCCGAGGGTCCACAGATCCCCGTCGATTTCGTAGAGGCGGCGGAAGGCGTTGCCGGCCATGGCTTCGGGCAGCGCCTGGCGCCGCCACTGGCCCCCTTCCCGGCGCGCCAGGCCATCGCCCAAGGCCGCCCAGGCTTCGCCCTGGGACGTTTCCAGCACGGCGTTCACGGTGCTGCCCCGGAGGCTCACGGTGGTGCGACCCCCTCGTTGTTCCCACAGGCCATTGCGGGTGCCCAGCCACAGGCTGCCCTCGCGGCCTTCGCCCAGGCCGTACACCGAAAGCGCGGGCAGGCCCTGGGCCTCGCCGTAGCGGGACCAGCGGCCCAGCTCCACGCGCACCACGCCTTCGTTGAGGCCCACCCACAGGCGCCGGGTGCCGCCATCTTCAACCCCCGGCAGCAGGCTCGTCACCATGAGGCCTGGCAGGCCCGCCCTCGCATCGAGCCCCAGCCAGCGCCCATCGGGTTCGCGCCGGGCGAGGCCCGCCACGGGGCTGCCCACCCAGAGGCGCGGCTTTCCGCCCACGTCCCGGGTGAGGGCCACGCAGCTCACGTCGCGCCAGCCCGCGGGCAGCGCTTCCGCGAGCCAGCGTCCCTGCTCCCGGCGCCAGAGGCCCTGGGGGCTCGCCATCCAGAGCCGGGCATCCTCTCCCGCCACGGGCCCTGCGCTGACGCCCGGCGGCAAGGGCACGGCTTCCAACGCGTCGTCCTGGAGGCGGTGCAGGCCCAGGGAACTGCCGATCCACAGGCTGGGGCCCAGGCGGGTCAAGTCGCGCACCTGGGCGCTGGGCAGCCAGTGGCCCGTGAGTTGGCCGTCGCGCATGCGCAAGAGGCCCTGCCCGTGGGTGCCGATCCAGAGGTCGGGGCCCTGCGTGGCCAGGGCGTTCACCCGGGTGGCGCCCTCCAACTGCGCGGGCAGCCACGTGCGCCAGGCCTGGCCATCCCAGCGCGCGAGGCCGCCTTCCTGCCGCCCGAACCAGAGGGCATCGTCCTCGCCCACGGCCACACAGCGGAGGAAGTTGGACACCTGCCGATCAGGCAGGTTGAGGGTGCGCCAGGTGCGGCCGTTGAACACCGCCGCGCCATCCTGCGTGGCCACCCAGAGGCGGCCTTTCCCATCCCGGGCGAGGCCCATGGCGCTGTTCTGCGGCAGGCCGTCGCGGCTCGTGAACGCCCGCACGGCGGGCCACGGCGCGGGGTCCGGGCGCGCCTCCGCCCCGGCGACGGCGAGGGTCAGCGCAGGGAGCAAGATGGCGGAGCGTACGCGCATGGGGGAGGTCCACCTTACCAAGCGGGTATGACGATCGCGTGCGCCCCTGTGAGAGAATCCCCCGCAGGAGCCCCCCCATGTACGAAGCGCTGAAAGCCGCCGATTCCGCGATCTTTGACGCCCTCCAGGCTGAGATGGGGCGCCAGCGCCATCACCTGGAACTCATCGCCTCGGAGAACTACGCCTCCACCGCGGTGATGCAGGCCATGGGCTCCCACTTCACGAACAAGTACGCGGAAGGCTATCCCGGCCGCCGCTACTACGGCGGGTGCGAGCACGTGGACGTGGTGGAAAACCTCGCCCGGGATCGCGCCAAGCAGCTCTTCGGGGCCGAGCACGCCAACGTGCAGCCCCACAGCGGTGCCCAGGCCAACATGGCCGTCTACATCGCCATGCTGAAGCCCGGCGACAGTGTCCTGGGCCTGGACCTGGCCCACGGCGGCCACCTGACCCATGGCCACCCCCTCAACACAAGTGGTATCCTCTATCATTTCAATGGTTACCATGTTCGCAAGAGCGATGAACGCATCGACATGGACGAGGTGCGCAGCCTGGCCCGCACCCACAAGCCCAAGATGATCGTGGCGGGCGCCTCCGCCTACCCCCGGGCCTGGGATTTCAAGGCCTTCCGCGAGATCGCGGACGAGGTGGGCGCCCTCCTCATGGTGGACATGGCCCACTTCGCCGGCCTCGTGGCCACGGGCCACCACGATAGCCCCGTGCCCTACGCCGACTTCACCACCACCACCACCCACAAGACCCTGCGCGGCCCCCGCGGTGGCCTGATCCTCTGCAAAGAGAAGTACGCCAAGGATCTGGACCGCGCCATGTTCCCCGGTGTGCAGGGCGGTCCCCTGATGCACGTCATCGCCGCCAAGGCCGTGGCCTTCGGCGAAGCCCTCAAGCCCGAGTTCAAGGCCTACAGCGGCCAGGTGATCGCCAACGCCCAGGCCCTGGCCGGCGCCCTGCAGGCCAAGGGCTGGCGCATCGTCAGCGGCGGCACCGACAACCACCTCATGCTCGTGGACGTGTTCGCCCAGGGCATCCTCGGCAGCGAAGCCGAGAAGGCCCTCGACAAGGCCGGTATCACCACCAACAAGAACGGCATCCCCTTCGACCCCAACCCCCCCCTCAAGCCTTCGGGCATTCGATTGGGTACCCCCGCCCTTACCACCCGGGGCATGAAGGAAGCCGAGATGACCCTCATCGCCGGCTGGATCGACCGCGTGCTGAAGTCCAAGGACGATGAAGCCGCCCTCAAGGCCATCCAAAAGGAAGTCTTCGACCTCAGCGGCAAGTTCCCCATCCCCGAATAAGGGCCAAGAAACACCGGGGCCCCCGACCGCAAGGTTCGGGGGCCCCGGTTCGTTCGGGCTGGGTGAGGTGGCCTAAGCCTGGTCGGGAGCCTCAGGGGCGCCTTCGCCCTCGGTGCCCTCTTCAGTTCCCTCTTCCGTGCCCTCGGTCGTCTCGTCGGGCTCGGACTCTCCCGCGGCCGCCAAGATCGCCTTGCGCTGCTTCTTCGCCGCCTTTTCCTGCTTCTTCGCCTGTTCGCGCTGCTTCTTAGCGAAGGCGTAATTTACACGGGCCATGGGGGTTCCTTTCTGGGGTGTCCCACATGGGAGAACTTCAGAGTACGGCAAAAAAGGGAAGCCGGGCGGAGCTGGCGTCTGGACTGAAGCTGGTTGTGAACCATTTTGCAATTAACCACGGAAATCACCAGCGACGCCCCTAAGCGGCAATGTGCGAGTGAATTGCTTGCCTAAGTTGACCTGGGTGGAATTAAATTTTGTGAATGGCCCGACATGAGAGTGTTTTATGAAGGCTGAAAAAGAAGAGTGCGAGTACAAGCGTCGAAACAGCGGTGAACATCGAAATACCAAAAAACTGCCAATTTTTAATAAATACTTCAGAAGTCGTGGTCTTCAACATTCTCACAATGGCAAACACTTGAAGTGCGGATGCAATGGATTGAAAAATAGCGATCAGGATGGAGTATTTTTTGAGATTAGCTTCTGAAAAAATGAATTGGAGCGTGGTCGCCTGATTTAACTTCAGCTTTCGGGCTACTGGGAGGCTTCTATTGAGTCGACTTGAGTAAATCCTCGTGTAATACCGAGGCACTGAAGATCTTCTCGCAAGTTCTCTCGCAGATGCGTGCACAGCCTCAGCGGTATAGGTGTCAGGATTGCTCAATAACTCTTGTAATTCCGCAATATCATAAGAGCTCATATCAGGAAGCCCCTGATCGTAGGCAGTTGGGCTGTTGCTAGAGGCAGCCAGAAGGCTACTTTGGGGAGGTGCATAGGGTGATTGGTTCATGTGTCCTCTAGATTGAAAAATTAACTATGTAGCGCATAACACAATCAAATTTAGAATCCCCTGAGCACCCTTCCCCATCCGGCGATAATCGAGGCGTTCCGGCACATCCCGCTCCGTGTGGTACCTCGGATTCCGAAAGAACGCCGTATCCGTGAGCATCAGGGCCGGCAGCCCCTCCTTCCAGTAGGAGGCGTGGTCCGAGAAGTCGATGCCCACGATGCCACTGGGGGCATTGATGGACCAGATGGGGATCTCGCCGCCACTGAGCGCCGCCTTGGTCTGGCGCGCCTTCCAGCCGTCGGCCCAACCGCCCACGAGGGCGAGGAAGTTGCCCCGATCGGGGTAGATCCAATCCAGGCCCAGGAGGGGGTAGTGCTGGCTGCCGGGGGTGTCGTCGAAGGTGCCGAGCATTTCCAGGGAGAGGACGAGGCGCACGGGCAGGCCGCTGGCCTTGAGGGCCTTGGCGTGGACGCGGCTGCCCATCTCCTCGGTGCGGAAGTGGGGCGGTTCTTCCAGTGTCCAGGCGACGAGCTCTACCGGGGAGGTCGGGGGATGCTCGCCCAGGAGGCGGGCCACCTCTAGGAGCACGGCCACGCCGCTGGTGTTGTCATCGGCGCCGGGCAGGCCCATGCAGGTGTCGTAGTGGGCGCCGATCACCAGAAGGCCGGGGCCACCCAGGGTGGGCTCAGGCCCGAAACGGGCCACCAGGTTCGCCACGGACCGCCCCCGCACCGCATAGCCCTGCCGCTGCACCCGCCCGCCCGAGGCCTTGAGATGGCCTTCGATGTAGGTGGCCGCGGCCTCCAGGGCCTCAGGATGGATGAACTCCCGGGGCCCACAGGCCACCAAGGCGCGCACGTGAGCTTCCAGCCGCGCGGGGTCGCCGCCGGGGCCCTCGGCCCGTGTCCCATGCATCAGAAGCGGCTGAGTGGTGTACCCCAACACCAGGGCCAACAGGCCCGCCATGATGCCCAGCGTGATGACCTTCGGCGAGGCCAGGGCTTCCTTGATGCGGTGCTGCCAGGCCATGTCGCTCCAGGGGTTGGAGCCATTGAACCCTACTAGTGCCTGACAAGGGTAGGGCAAATATCACAGGGGATTTTCACCAGGATGCCCAGGATGAACAGGATGGGGGTGAGGCTTGCGGGCTTTTCATCCTGGGCATCCTGTCCATCCTGTTCCTAGGCCGCTTGGAAGCACCGCACCCTCAGGGCTTGGCCGGACCCGCTTCGATCCGTCGGTACACCACGGGCGCCTCGGGCTTTTCCGCCGCGGCCTCTGCCGCCGTGCTGCCGTTGGCCACGTAGGTTTCGCTGCGCTGGTAATGGTCCTTGTCCTGCAGTTCCACCCAGAAGGCGTGCTGGTGGGAGGATCCCTTCACCTGGAGATTCGTCCCATCCCGGAAGGCGAAGGAGCGCCGCGAGGGGTGCCCATCCTTCACCCACTGCAGCCGGGGCTGGTTGCCCTGGGGGCAGTAGTGGGTGGCCACCAACGCATCGCCATCCAGGTGGTAGAGGGTCATGGATTCCCGGCCCGGGGCCAGGGCCCAGGTCTCCACCAGCACCGTGCCCCCGGCCGTGAGGCGATAGGTCACCGTGTGCCGGCGGCCGTTGGCGAAGGTGCCTTCCCACGTGCCCACGAGACCAGTGAGTTCCTGGAACACCGCCGCGGCCCGGTTCACCGACGGCGCGGGAGCGTCGGCCTGGGGCGCGGCCAGCAGGCCGACGAGGACGGGGATCAGGGGCAGGGGCATGGGGACCTTCCAGGGGGTGATCGCCAGGGTACCGGCAATGGGGCTTTGGCAACGCGGCAGCCCACCCCACCGCCCCGCCCTGAGCCTCGCCCCTTCGGCGCATTCGTGGGAGCCTGGAAGCATGTCCAACGAGCTTGCCGCCTACATCCCCTCCGACCCCCTGGACGCCAGCCGCTGGTCGCGCCTCATGGCCCGCTTCATGGACACCCACCCCACGGAGGAAGCCCTGGAACCCTTCTTCGCCCACGCGGAGGGCCCCACCCTGGAGCGCCTGCTGACGCACCTGGCGGACGATGCTGAGGCCATGGCCGAGGATCACGCTCTGCTGGCCTGGGAGGCCCTGGACGTGGATGACGTGGAGGCCGCCCAGCCCCCCTTCGAAGCCGCCTTCGCCCTGGCCCCCCACCACCCCGAAGTGCGCATCCTTGAGGCCGTGCTCACGTTGGAGCCCGAGGCCCGGGCCGAGCGCCTGGAGGCCCTGGCCGGGGAGCTACGGGAGGCCCTGGATGCGGAGAGCCAGGCCGCCATGGCCGCCGAGGAGGGCGTGGAGGACATCGGTTGCCTGCGCCTGCACCGCTGCCTGCGGGAGTGGGCCTACACCCTGGGCGAGCTGGATCGGCCCGCGGAGGTGGTGGCCCTGGCTGATGAGATCTTCAGGGAATCCGGCGCCGACGCCTTCGGCATCTTCCCCCTCTTCGTGCACGCCGCCCTGCAGGTGGAGGACCTGGACATCCTGGACACCTGGACCGCCCGCATGGGTACGGATTCCCCCGCCCTCATGCACTGGCTCCAGACCTACCTCCAGCACACCGCCGATCAGCCCGGCGCCGCCTTCCAATCCCTCCGCCGGGCCCGCAAGGCCACCCGCGGCGTGGACGTGGCCCTCTTCAAATGGGAGGCCGCCCTGCCCGGCCTCGAGGACTTGCCTGAGGGTTCCGAAGCCCCGGACCTGCCCCTGCCCTCGGACCCCGCCAGCGCGGCCGTAGTTCGCATCCTCGGCCCCGACCTCTCCGCCACCCCGGCCTTCATGGCCTGGCTGCGGAAGATGCGGACCATGAAATAGACCTCACAGCAGGCCGGGCCTCAGCCCTTGGGGACCCCCAAAAGCCCCTTCAGGCGGGATTTGACCGCCTCCGATAGGTGGACCCACTCCACCCACTCAAGGGGCTCTCCATTCCCAGCTCCCTGGGCCCGGATGCGGAAGGGGAGCCAAGTCTCCCCGGGTTGGGACAGCCAAGACCAGAGCTGAGGGCAACGGTCCGGGTGGCCGAAATTGAATTTGAAGGGCCCCGCCGCGGGGAGGGTGCCGGCCTCGCGGACCTCGGGAAACAGGGGACTGGTGAGGGTGAGCTCCACGGGGCCTTGCAAGTAGAGCCGCCCCTCCAAGGCCCAGAGGAGGCGGGCGGAGCCGGGTTGGGCGGGGTCCGGCAGAAGGGCCGGGGTGAGGGCCACGACTCGCATGGCTTCATTGACACTGTGTTCAACCTTGCCACTGACCGTGATGGCCTTTCCGGTTTCGCCCCCTGGAAGGGGGAGCACATGTTCTTGGCGAGTGCTCGTCAGCGCTTCATCGACGCGGCGAAAGTGGTACAGGGCTGAGTCTACCTGCCAGCCCCACAGCTTCTCGAAGTGGGTGAAGGTCAGGGGAGTGACCCCCGAATCTTCGAAATGGATCCGGAATTCGAATCCTGCCCAGAAGACGGCCCCCTCCTGAAAGCCCTTCCACAGGGCCGGGTAGGCCCGTCGGGGGAAGCCCGAAACCAACACCCGACTTCCGCCGACATTGTGTCTGGATCCGACACCCCCGACTTCTAAGGGTAATTGCGACCATCCGCCCTCACCACTGAGCCCTCGGACCTCCACCGCCATGATCAGGCGCTTGGGGTGGCGGATCTCGAATTGCAGGCGGAGGTCATGCCGGGCCTCCTGGAATCCACGGGTCGCAAGGATGGACGTGCCCACTTGGACCCCCTCCCGATCGAGGTCCTGGCGTGGCCGACCTCCACTCATGGGCACGGCATAGGTCTTCCCATCCGGGAGGGTCACCTGCTCAGGCGCCCCTTGCTTGGCCCAAGCGGGGGCTGGCACCGCCATCAATATGGTGAGCATCCAACCAAAGAATACGCGGTAGCAGGACATCCAAGCTCCATCTGGACATGGGAATGTAATGATCCTTTGGATGATACCCGCGGCCCCCCGCAGGCACACTGGGGGTATGAATGCAGACGGTCTCTTTGTCTACGGCCCCCTCCGGGAGGGTGGCGCCCACCACCGCTGGGTAACGCGCACCCACCCCGAGGGCACCTGCCGGGCCTACGCTCCGGGGCGGCTCTTCCACATGGCCGAGGTGGCGCAGCCCGCCCTCGTGCCCGGGGAGATCCCCCCCGCCCTGCCCCCGGGCCCCGGGTGGGTGGTGGGGGACTTCATCGGGTACGACGACGAAGCCGCCCTGGATCGCGCCCTGGCGGACCTAGACGCCCTGGCCTCCGAGGCCGGGGCCGAGGCCCGGCTCCTCCCCGTGATCCTCGAAGGGGGGGCTACCTACGTGGCCTGGGCCTGGACGTTCCACATGGAACATCTCCCCCGCCTCGAGCAGGAAGCTACGGAAATCCCGGGTGGGGACTGGGCGGCCTGGCTGTAGTTGGGAACGCGAAGGAAAGCGCTAAGAGCGCCAAGAAGGACTAAAGAAAAGGGGGGCGGTTTAAACCGGCCCCCTTTTCCATTCGCACCCTGGGCGCTCTGATTCGAGCTACTCCAGCGTGAGCTTGCCCTGCTGGCCGGACTCATCGGGGCCAGGGACGGCGCCTTCGAGTTCGTCATCCTCTTCGTCCAAGGCGTGGGCGGCGGCGTCGATCTTGGCGATGCCGACGACCTTGTCATCCGCGGAGGCGGTCTTCATGAGGCTGACACCCATGGCGGCGCGGCCCGTCTTGCGGACGCTGTCGCCATCGAAGCGGATGGTCATGCCCTCGGAGGTGATGAGAAGGCAGCCTTCGTCGGGGCGGATGATCTTGAAGCCCACCACGTGGCCATTGCGGACCCCGGCGCGGATGTTGATCACGCCCTGGCCGCCGCGACCCTGCAGGCGGTAATCCTGCACGAGGCTGCGCTTGCCGAAGCCCTTCTCGGTGACCGTGAGGAGCATGCCGTAGGCGGCGGTGCTCTCGTCGGCCTCCACGCCTTCAGGCAGGTCCGGGAGGGCATCGGCCAGTTCCATGTCGACGATCTGATCCTTGTCGGCCAGCTTCATGCCGCGGACGCCCGTGGTGGCGCGGCCCGTGGAACGGACCTCTTCCTCGGGGAAGCGGATGGCCTTGCCCAGGGCCGAGGCCAGGAGCACGTGCTGGGTGCCCGTGGAGCGGCGCACCGCCACGAGGCGGTTGCCATCCTCGATGTTGAGGGCGATGAGGCCGTTGCTGCGGATGTTGGCGTAGGCGGCCAGGCTCGTCTTCTTGATGGTGCCGTCGGAGGTGGCGAACACGAGGAACTCACCTTCGGGGAATTCCCGGAGGGCCATGAAGGTGACGGGGTTCTCGCCGTCCTTCAGGCTGATGAGGTTCTTGATGTGCTTGCCGCGGTTGGCAGCGCCGGACTCGGGGATGTCGTACACCTTGATGGCGTAGACGTAGCCGTGATCCGTGAAGATCAGCAGGGTGTCGTGGGCCTTGGTGAGGAAGAGCTGCTCGACGAAATCCTCATCCTTGGTCTTCATGCCCACCTTGCCCTTCCCGCCGCGGCGCTGCTTGCGGTAGGCCATGAGCTCGGTGCGCTTGATGTAGCCGGTCTTGGAGAGGGTGACGACCATGGGCTCGTCGGGCACCACGTCTTCCATGCGGATGTCGCCGGAATAGCCGGTGATCTCCGTGCGGCGGGGGTTGCCGAACTGCTCGGCCACGGCCTTGAGCTCATCCTTGATGACGTTGAGGAGGAGCTTCTCGTCGGCCAGGATGGCCTGGAGGCGCTTGATGGTGGCCTCCACCTCGGCCAGCTCGTCCATGATCTTTTCGCGTTCCAGGCCCGTGAGGCGCTGGAGGCGCATGTCGAGGATGGCCTGGGACTGCTTGTCGCTCAGGCCGAACTTGGCCATGAGGCCCGACTTGGCCTCCTCGGGGTTCTTGCTGGCCCGGATGAGCTTGATGACGGCATCCAGGTTATCCAGGGCGATCTTGAGGCCCATGAGGATGTGGTGACGCTCCTCGGCCTTCCGCAGCTGGAACATGGTGCGGCGGGTGACCACCTCGCGGCGGAACCCGATGAACTCCTGGAGGATCTCCTTCAGGGTGCAGACGCGGGGCTGCCCATTCACGATGCAGAGCATGGTGATGGGGAAGGAGTTCTGGAGCTGGGTCTGCTGGTAGAGCTGGTTGAGGACGATCTCGGAGGCTTCGCCCTTCTTGAGGTCGATGACGAGGCGGATGCCCTCGCGGTCGCTCTCATCCCGGATGTCGGAGATGCCGTCGATCTTCTTCTCGCGGACCAGTTCGGCGATCTTCTCGATCGTCGTGGCCTTGTTCACCTGGTAGGGCAGCTCCGTGAAGACGAGCTGCTCCACTTCGCCCTTGTTCTTGATGCGGGTGGTTTCCGTGTGGGACTTCGCGCGGACGATGCAGCGACCGCGACCCGTGCGGTAGGCCTCCATGACGCCTTCGGTGCCGAGCATGGTGCCACCGCCGGGGAAATCGGGGCCCTGCACGTAGGTCACCAGCTGGCTGAAGGACATCTCGGGATCATCAATGAGACCCACCAGGGCGGCGCAGCACTCCCGCAGGTTGTGCGGGGGGATGCTGGTGGCCATGCCGACGGCGATGCCCTGGGATCCGTTCACGAGGAGATTGGGGAAGCGGGCGGGGAGGACGAGGGGCTCCTCCATGCTGCCGTCGTAGTTGGGCCCGAAATCCACCGTCTCCTGGTCGATGTCGGACATCAGCTCGTTGGAGAGGCGCGACAGGCGGGCCTCGGTGTAACGCATGGCCGCCGCGCTATCACCATCGATGGAGCCGAAGTTGCCCTGGCCATCCACCAGCACGTGGCGCATGGAAAAGGGCTGGGCCATGCGGACGAGGGTGTCGTAGATGGCGGAGTCGCCGTGGGGGTGGTACTTACCCATCACATCGCCGACGGTGCGGGCGGACTTGCGATAGGCCCGGTTCCACTCGTTCCCGGATTCCTTCATCGCGTAGAGGACGCGACGGTGCACGGGCTTCAGACCATCCCGGACATCCGGGAGGGCGCGGCCCACGATGACGGACATGGCGTAGTCCAAGTAGGACTTGCGCATCTCCTTTTCGATTTCCAGCGGTTCAATGCGGCTCATGGTGTTTCCGATGTTCTACGTGGAACAGAGGGGGGGCAGTGCGGGATCGAGATCTGGGAAAGGCCCGGTCGTTCCACGTGGAACAACCGGGCCGGGAGCCTAGATGTCGATGTTCTCGGCGAGGAGGGCGTTGCTCTCGATGAAGCGGCGGCGGGGCTCGACGGCATCACCCATGAGGACGGTGAAGATCTCGTCGGCTTCCACGGCATCATCCACCCGGACCTGGAGGAAGGTGCGGCGCTCGGGATCCATGGTGGTCTCCCAGAGCTGCTCGGGGTTCATCTCGCCCAGTCCCTTGTAGCGCTGGACGGAGAGGCCCCGCTTGCCCTCTTCCGTGACCGCGACCATCAGGGCCTCGGGCTCGGTGAAGGTCATTTCCTTATCGAGCTTCGGGGGCTCGGCGCCCTCGTCCTCGTCCTTCTCGGCCTTGGGGGCCGTCTTCATGCGGGAGAGCTTGAGCTCGCCGCCGAGGAAGTTCTGCAGATCCAGCTTGAGGGCGGCCAGGCGCCGGAACTCGTGCCAGTGGGCCACGTGGGAATCGATCCACAGGGAGATGGGCCGGCTCAGGTGCATGCGCACGAGCTTGAGGGTGTGGATGGCAGCCACGGCTTCCGTGGTCTCGGTGCCTTCCACGGCCTCGGTGCTCTGCACTTCGCAGGTGCCCAGCTTGGCGTTTTCCACGGCCTTGGCGAGCACGGCCACGGAAAGGGCGCTGTTGAAGCGATCCGCATCCAGGAGGCCGGCGGCCAGCAGGCCATCCACCAGGGGCTTGGAATAGCCGCGGCGGTCAAGCTTGCTGTAGAGCTGGCCCATCTCGCCCCACTTCTTGAGCTCGCGAACCAGGGTGGCCCCCTTCAGTTCGGAACCACCGGGGAGGGTGAGCGTCCAGCCGTCGAGGGCCTTCTGGAAGAGGAATTCTTCCAGGGCGCGCTCATCCTTGAGGTACTTCTCCGTCTTGCCCTTCTTCACCTTGTAGAGGGGGGGCTGGGCGATGTACAGGTGGCCGCGCTCCACGATCTCGGGCATCTGACGGTAGAAGAAGGTGAGCAGCAGGGTGCGGATGTGGCTGCCGTCCACGTCCGCGTCCGTCATCAGGATGATCTTGTGGTAGCGGAGGTTTTCGATCTTGAACTCCTCCTTGCCAATGCCCGTGCCCAGGGCCTGGATGAGGATGCGAAGTTCGTTGCTACCCAGGATCTTGTCGAAGCGGGCCTTCTCCACGTTCAGCACCTTGCCCTTGAGGGGCAGGATGGCCTGGTTGGCGCGGTTGCGGCCCTGCTTGGCTGAACCGCCGGCGCTGTCACCTTCGACGATGTACAGCTCCGAGAGGGCGGGATCGCGTTCCTGGCAGTCAGCCAGCTTGCCGGGCAGGCCGCCCCCATCGAGGGCGCCCTTGCGGCGGGTGAGTTCCCGGGCCTTGCGGGCGGCCTCGCGGGCGCGGGCGGCGTCGATGGCCTTCTCCAGGATGGCCTTGGCCTCCCGGGGGTTCTCTTCGAAGAAGTTGGTGAGCTTGTCGTAGACGATGCCCTGGACGACGCCCTTCACCTCGGAGGAGACGAGCTTGTCCTTGGTTTGGCTGGAAAACTTGGGATCAGGAACCTTAGCTGAAAGAACGGCGGTCAGACCCTCACGGACATCCTCACCAGAGAGGGTGACCTTGGCGGACTTGAGGAGGTTGTTCTTCTCGGCGTAGGTGTTGATCACGCGCGTCATGGCCGCGCGGAAGCCCTCGAGGTGGGCGCCGCCGTCGCGGTTGCGGATGTTGTTGGTGAAGCAGAAGAGCGTCTCCTGGTAGGAGTCGTTCCACTGCAGCGCCACTTCCACGGTGGTGTCGTTCTTCTCGTCTTTGATGTAGATGGGGGGCTTGTGGAGCACGCCCTTGTTGCGGTTCAGGTGCTCCACGAAGGCGGGCAGGCCGCCGGCGTTGAAGAAGTCGTGGTTCTCGCCCGTGCGCTCATCCGTGATGCGGATGTGCACGCCCTGGTTGAGGAAGCTCAGCTCGCGAAGGCGCTGGCTCAGGGTTTCGAAGCTGAAATCGAGGACGTTGTTGAAGATCTCGGTATCGGGCTTGAAGCGCACGCGGGTGCCGCGGCGGGCGGCGGGGCCCACCTTGGCCAGGGGCTTGTCGGCCTTGCCCCGGGTGAAGGTCATGGCGTATTCCTGGCCATCCTTCCAGACGTTGAGCCAGAGCTTCTCAGAGAGGGCGTTCACGCAGGACACACCCACGCCGTGGAGGCCGCCGGACACCTTGTAGGCGTTCTTGCCCTCGGTGCTGGTGTTGTCGAACTTACCGCCGGCGTGAAGGACCGTCATGATCACTTCGGCGGCGCTGCGGCCCTCTTCCTTGTGGATGTCCACGGGGATGCCGCGGCCATCGTCTTCCACGGAGCAGGAGCCGTCCGTGTGCAGGATGACGTCCACGCGAGTGCAGTGGCCGGCGAGGGCTTCGTCGATGGAGTTGTCCACCACCTCGTAGACCATGTGGTGGAGGCCGCTGCCGTCATCGGTATCACCGATGTACATGCCGGGGCGCTTCCGCACGGCCTCGAGGTCGCGCAGCACGGTGATCTGGTCGGCGGTGTAGTTATCGACAGCAGGAGTGGGGGTCAGGCTACGGGCTTCTTCTTCGTGCATCAATGCTCACGCTTTCGGGTTACTGGGAACGCAGGGTGGTGCGGAACGGCCTGGGGAGCGGGTTTACGCGGTGGCCGTGTTGGCGAAGCGAACGGGCATGAGGATGTACCGGAAGGTGAAATCCTCGATGCTGGGCGAGCTGAACACACCCTGGCCCACTTCGTCCTTGAACTGGTAGATCACTTCCTCGCCCTGCAGCCGATCGAGCAGCTCGGTGAGGTAGTCGATGTTGAAGGCGAGCTCGAAGGACTTTTCCTCGCCGCTGAAGGGCAGCGTGCCCTGGTTCACGCCCTCGTCCGGGTGCTGGAAGAGGATCTTGAGGTTGGGGAACTCGAAGAAGAGACGCACGTTCTTGTTGTAGTCGTCCTTCTTCAGGCCCACGAAGCGCAGGGTCTTCTGGAAGCCCTCGCGGTCGATGATCACGCGCTTGGGCAGGTCGGCAGGCAGCACCTTCTCGTAGGCGGGGTAGGCGCCGGACACGAGGCGGGTGCTGAACTTGAGGCCGGGCTGATCCAGGAAGAGCGTGGTGGCATCCCAGCGCAGGACCACGTCTCCGTCGTCCGCCAGCAGGCTGGGGAAGAGGTCCAGGGCGCGCTTGGGAACGATGAGGCGCACTTCATCCTTCAGCTGCGTTTCGCAGGGCACCTCGGCCACGGCAAGGCGGAAGCCATCCGTGGAAACGACGCGGATGTTCGTCTTCGTGAGGTGCAGCAGCACGGCGCTGAGGGTGGGCTTGGTGGCGTCCTTGCTCACGGCCACGGAGGCCAGGTGGATGGCCTTCTTGAGCTTGCCCACGGGCAGGGCCACGGAGGGCAGCTCGGGATTGGGCTTGGGCAGTTCCGGAAAGCCCTCGCCGGGCTGGAGGTTGTGCTCGGAGTTCATGCCCTTGGCCCGCAACCAGAGGCGGTGGGCGTGATCGGGCACTTCCACGGAGAGTACGCCTTCGGGGAAGGCACGGACCGTTTCGATGAACTTCTTGCCAGGTACGGCCAACACCTTCTCGCCCTGCCCATCCACGGGGATGGTGGCTTCGAAGGCCAGCTCCATGTCGGTGGCCTTGAGCGTGAGCTCCTTGCCCCGAAGGTCCATCAGCACGTGCTGAAGGATCGGAAGCGTGACGCGACGATCGAGGGCGTGCTTCAGGATGCCTAGGGTGCGGTCCAGCCGTTCCTTAGATACCTGGAATTGAAGATTCATATCTCTATCCCCTACTTGATTCTTCTGAAGGGCGTACCTGGACTGTGGAAAAGGGTGTCAAAGCCTTAGTCTAGCGGAGCTTCGGGCCTGCTTCGAGCCTGTTGAAGGGACGTGGAGAACGCCCCAGGAATCCACAGGTCCGACCGTTTGGGGTGCTTCGCGGTGCCTGGTTCCATGGTCCCCACAGGCCCGGCAGGGTGGGGGGTGTGGAGAACCTTTCAAGCCGAACCATTTCAATGGATGCTGTTCAGCAAGGACTCCACCATCCTGTGGAAATCCGGGTCGCGCTTCATGCGCTGCTTCACGGAGTCGATGGCGTTCATGACCGTGGAGTAGTGCATGTTGAAGCTGCGGCCGATGGCCGGGTAACTGGCAGCGGTGAGTTCCCGGGCCAGGTACATGGCCACCTGCCGGGGCAGGAGGATGCTCTGCTGGCGGGACTTCTTCTTCATGAGGTCCACGAAGGCCACGTTGAAAGTCTCCGCCGTCATGCGGTACACGCGATCGATGGGGATGGCGGCCCCGGGTTCTTCGCCGCTGGTGCCCTGGAAGGCCGTGTGGGCCACTTCGAGGCTCACGGGGGCACCGAGGAAGCTCGCCTGGAAGATGACGCGGTTTAAGAGGCCTTCCAGGTCCCGCACGGAGCCCTTGGCCTTGTGGGCGATGAAGTTCACCACGTCCTCGGGCACCGTGGGCATGGCCTGGAAATCCGCGTCCTCGAGCTTCTTCTTGAGGATGGCCACACGGGTCTCGAAGTCCGGGGGCTGCACGTCCGCCGTGAGGCCCCACTTGAAGCGGGTGATGAGGCGCTCGTGCAACCCCTCCAGTTTCTGGGGCGGGTTGTCGGAAGTGAGGACGATCTGTTTCCCGTGCTGGAGCAGGTATTCCAGGATGTAGAAGATCTCCTCCTGGGTGCGCTCCATGCGGCCCAGCGTCTGCACGTCGTCCAACAGGAGGACGTCGTTCTGCTGATACTTGCGGCGCAGGGGCTCGGTGTTGCGGTTCTTGATGGCGGCCGTGAGCTCATGGAAGAAGCTGTCCACCTTGAGGTAGGCGATCTTCATCCCCGCGTGGCGGGCCTCCAGCTCCTTGCCGATGCCGATCATGAGGTGGGTCTTCCCCAGGCCTGCGCCGCCGTAGATGAAGAAGGGGTTCATGCTGAAGCTGGCGTTGCTGCGGCCGTGGTTGTCCACCACCGCCTTGGCGGCGCTGAAGGCCAGCTGGCTGCCGGGGCCCACCACGAAGCGATCCAGGGTGAAGCGCTGGAAGAGGGTGGGGAAGCTGCTGGTGGCCGAGGGCTCTGAAGGCAGGCTGGCCGCGGCTTTGCGCGCGCCTCGGGGCTCCGGCTTCGGCGCGGCGGTGTGGGCGCCGGCCACCTGGAAGGCGAACTCGACCTCCTGGAGGCCCACGGCCACCAGGGCATCGTTCAATTCCTCGGCGAACTGCTGCTCGATCCACAGCTTCGCCGCGGCGCTGGGCACCGTGAGGAGCAGGCGGTTTCCCACCAGGGACGCGGGTTCGCACGGGGCGATCCACTCCCGGAAGGAGGCCTCCGAGAGCCGCTCGGAGAGGCTTTGTCGGATGCGATCCCAGTGGGGCTTTGGGTCTGCGGAGGGCATTAGTGGACCAAGGAATGCGCGCCAGGCCGGAAGGCCCTGGGCGGAGGGAAGGACGTTCCCGATGGTGGGGGAGGAACAGCCTACCACCCAGAGGAGCCCTCCGATCCTGACTTCCAGGCCCATTCCGAGGCTTGTGAAGGGGGGAGAGCCCTGATAGGATCGAAGGTTCGTCCGTGTCCAGCGGATGGTCTCTACAGGTGGAATTATGAAGCGCACCTTCCAGCCCAACAACCGTCGTCGAGCCAAGACCCACGGTTTCCTCTCCCGCATGAAGACCAAGAATGGCCGTCTGGTGCTCAAGCGCCGCCGCGCCAAGGGTCGCCACGTCCTCGCCCTCTAAGGCCGTGTCCGGGAGGACTGCGCCGTTCCGGGGGCTCTTCAGCCCTGCCCGGCGCGCCGACCGGCCTGTGCCGGAGGCCCCGACGCGGTCCCTCTCCCCCTCGGACGCCACCCTCGATGTCCGCATCCTCCCCCGCCCGGATCTGCCCGGACCGGTGCTGCTCGTCAGCGCCTCCCGCAAGGCCGGACCGGCTGTTGACCGCAACGCCTTCCGGCGGCGCGTTCGCGAGGCTCTGATGCGCATCCTGGATGAACGACCCCTGGCTGCTCCAGCCGTGGTCTGGGTGCGTCCTTCCCGGCGGTCCCCCAACGGGTGCCGTCTTGCCTATGCCGAGATTGAGGGCCAGCTGCGGCTGGCCCTTTCCCGTTTCCGTGGAACCCCATGAAGCAGCGAAACCTCATCCTCTTCCTCGTGGGCAGCATGGCCCTCATCGGCCTGCAGGTCTGGCTCACGCCCAAGCGGCCTGTGCCGGCCGCCACGCCGCAGCAGGCCGCCGTGACGGCGCCCACGACCTCCGAGGCCGCACCGACCTCCGCGGGCACCCCCGCCGCCCCCGCCAAGGCCGAGCCCATTGGCCCCACCGTGGCCGCCACCAATGACAATCTGAAGGTCACCTTCTCCACCCGCACCGGCGCCGTGGTGCAGGCCGAGTGGAAGGATGGCACCCCCCTCTTGCCCGCTCACTTCCAGGGCCTGGGCGGCATCATGGCCACCACCTTTGATCGCCACCGCGAGGAGACCACCCCCGAGGGCACCCAGGTGCACTTCGAGAATGCCGCCGGCGACCGCCTGAGCTGGACCCTGCCCCGGAAGGGCCACGCCCTGCAGGTGGCCTGGACCACGACTCGGGGGGCGCACCTCCGCGCCCTGCCCCTTCCCGCCGGCCTGGACGAGCTGAAGGGCATCGAGGCGGGCCGCGTGCTGACCCTCACGGACAAGCAGATCCACTCCACGACCTGGGACAGCATCCTGAAGGATCCCTTCTTCAGCTTCCTGGGTGCCAAGCGCAAAACCCTGCCCGTGGCCGAAGCGCGCCTGGGCATGGATGCGGGCCTGGAGAAGAACGTCAACGTCCGGAACCACTACTTCGCTGCTTTCTGGAGCCTGCCCGGTACCCCCGAGGTGGATGCCAACGGCTACCACCTGGCGCCCAAAGATGGTTCCCTGCAAGCCCAGCTCTACTTGGGCCCCAAAACCCTGGAATCCCTCAGCACCTTCGGCACCCCCTTCACCCAGGCCGTGGACTACGGCTTCTTCGGGGCCGTGGCCAAGTTCTTCTTCCTGGTGCTCAAGTTCACCTTCAAGGTGCTGGGCAACTGGGGCTGGGCCATCCTCGTGCTCTCCGTGCTGCTCCGCTTGGCGCTCTGGACCCCTAACACCAAGCAGATCATCAGTTCCCTTCGCATGAAGGAATTCGAACCCCATCAGAAGGCCATCCAGGCCAAGTACGAGAAGTTCGGCTCCGACATGACCAAGAAGGCGGAGATGCAAAAGGAGCTCATGGAGCTCTACAAGAAGAACGGCTTCAACCCCATGGGCAGCTGCCTGCCCATGCTGCTCCAGATGCCCGTCTTCATGGCCCTCTGGTCCATGCTCAACAACGTCTTCGAGCTGCGCCAGGCCCCCTGGATCTTCTGGGTGCACGACCTCTCCGCCAAGGATCCCTACTTCATCCTCCCCGCCGTCATGGCCGTCTCCACCCTGGTGCAGAGCCACATGACGCCCACCGCCGGCGATCCCGCTCAGGCCAAGATGATGAAGTGGATGATGCCCGGCATGATGCTGCTCATGTTCAGCCAGGCCCCCGCCGGCCTCGTGCTGTACTACTTCATGTTCAACCTGGTGGGCCTCGGCCAGACCTGGTGGACCTTGAAGCACTACACGCCTCAGCCCGTGAAGCTCTAAGGAGGATCCATGCGCAAGCGTGGTGTGAAGCTTGAGACCCTGCCGGAGCTGGTCCAGAAGTGGACCAGCCTCCTGGGCCTGGACGTGAAGGCGGGCTTCGAGCCCTCCGGCAACGAGAAGCTCTTCCCCAACCGCATCGTGGTCTCCGGGCCCGATGCGGATGCCCTCAAGGCCAACCGGGGTCTGGCCCTGGATGCCCTGCAGCACCTCGTCCACGAGATGCAGAGCGAGCGGGACGAGGACAAGCTGGCCTACCTCGACGCCGACGGCATGCGCCTGTTCCGCATGCGTGAAGTGTTGGCGATGGGCCAGATGGCCGCCCAGAAGGCCCGGGACCTCGGCTCCTACACCTTCGGCGCCATGAGCCCTCGGGAGCGCCGCTGGATCCACATCAGCATCAAAGAGGCTGGCGACGACCTCGTGACCGAAAGCGAAGGCACGGGCCACCTGAAGCCCGTGAAGGTGATGCGCAAGCAGGCCTAGGCCGTTGCGCGATCCCATCTGTGCCCCCGCCACGGCGCTGCTGCCCAGCGCTGTGGCGATTGTGCGTATCTCGGGCCCTGAGCTGGGCGAGACGCTGGCGCCCCTCCTGACCCTGCCCAGGCCCCGGCGCGCGGCCCTGCGGCAGCTCCGGTGGGATGGCTTTGATGAGAAGGCCCTCGTGCTCTTCTTCCCCGGCCCCGCCTCCTACACAGGGGAGGACGTGGTGGAGCTGCAGGTGCACGGCAACCCCCTCCTGGTGCGGCGCCTCCTGGGGCACCTCCACACCCTGGGCATCCGCCTGGCGGAGCCCGGGGAATTCACCCGGCGGGCCCTCCTCAACGGCAAACAGGGGCTCATGGAAGCGGAAGCCCTGCGGGACCTCGTCTCGGCCCAGACGGACCAGCAGCTCCGCCAGGCCCAGGCCCGGGCCGGGGCCCTGCCCCCCTGGATCGGTGCGGCCAAGGCGCGCCTGGCCCCCTGGCTGGCCCGGGCCGAAGCGGCCGTGGACTACGGGGAGGACGAGGGTATCGGCCTCTCTTTGGATGGCCTAAAAACGGATTTGAAAGGGCTTCTGGCCGAGTTCCACGTGGAACTCCGGCGTTCGGAGGCCGCCCGTTGGCTTCAGGGGGGCATCCGCATCGCCCTGGCAGGGCGCCCCAACGCGGGCAAAAGCACCCTCTTCAACGCCCTCGCCGGGGAGGACCGGGCCCTGGTGACGGAGGTGCCCGGCACCACCCGGGATGTGCTCGAGGTGACCTGTGAATGGCGGGGCCTGCCCCTGCGGCTCTTCGATACAGCGGGCCTACGGCAGACCGAGGATCGGGTGGAGGCCCTGGGCGTGGCCCGGGTCCATCCCGTGCTGGCCCAAGCGGACCTCATTCTCCACCTTGTGCCCGCTCTGGATTCGGAGCCGGATCCGGACGTACTCCGGGCCCTGGCCCCTTTTGAAGGCCGGGTGCTGCGGGTGCGGACCCAAGTGGATCAAGCGGGGAGTTTCGTACTGGAGGCCGGGACCGTGGGTATTTCGGCGGCCACGGAGGACCTGGATGCTCTGGAAAAGGCCCTCAAGGCGCGATTCCTAGAGGGTCAGGCGCCCGAGGCCCTGCTCGGCGCCTTGGCCACTGCCCGCCAAAGGGAGCTGCTGGGAGAGCTGGTGGATCAGGTGGAGCTGCTCCAGGCCCTGCCGGAGCCCTGCCCCGCGGAGCTGCCCGCTTCCCTCCTCCAAGGGGCCTGGGGGCTGCTGGCCCGGCTGACGGGGGAAGATCGGGCCGAATCGGCGCTGGATCAAGTGTTCAGCGGATTCTGCCTCGGCAAGTAAGGGCATACTGGGGTTTCGGAGTGAACATGTCGGCGTTTGAAGCGGTGATCGGCTTGGAAGTGCACGTCCAGCTGAAGACGAAATCCAAGCTGTTCTGTGCCTGCCCCACCACCTATGGGCTGCCCCCCAACTCGGCCACCTGCCCCGTGTGCCTGGGCCTGCCTGGGGCCCTGCCCACCCTGAATGCCGAGGCCGTGCGCATGGCCATCCGCCTGGGTCGGGCCTTGGAAGCCCGGATTCAGCCCCGCTCCACCTTCTATCGGAAGCAGTACTTCTACGTGGACCTGCCCAAGGGTTATCAGATCACCCAGGGCCCCGTGGCCGTGGTGGAAGAGGGCACCCTGCGGCTGCCCGGCGATGCCGCTGTGCGCGGCGCCACCGGCCCCATCGCCTGTGGCATCGAGCGGGCCCACCTGGAAGAGGATGCCGGCAAGAGCAACCACGAACTCCAGGAGGGCGCCAGCCTCGTGGATTTGAACCGGGCGGGCGTGGCGCTCCTGGAAATCGTGGGAAAGCCCGACCTCCGGAGCCCCCTGGAGGCCATGGAGTACCTGAAAAGCCTGCACCGGCTCGTCACCTTCCTGGGCATTTGCGACGGCAACATGGAGGAGGGTTCCTTCCGTTGCGACGCCAACGTGAGCCTCCGGAAGGTGGGCGCCGCGGTCTTTGGAACCCGTGTCGAAATCAAGAACCTCAATTCTTTCAACAACGTACGTCGTGCGCTTGAATTCGAGATCCTCCGGCACGGCGAGATTCTGGCGGCGGGGGGCACCCTCACGCCCGAGACCCGGGGCTGGGATGCAGACAAGGGCGAGACGCGCATCCAGCGCTCCAAAGAGGGCGCGCACGATTACCGCTTCTTCCCGGAGCCGGACCTGCCCACCCTGATCATCGACCCCTCGGAGTTGGAGGCCCCCCTTCCCGAGTTGCCCGAGGCCAAAGCCCAGCGCTTCATGGCCACCCACGGACTGTCGGACTTCGAAGCCACCACCCTGCTGCAATCTCGGCCCTTCGCCGACTATTTCGAGGCCCTGGCGTCCGCCAGCGGCAAGCCCAAGGCCGCGTGCAACTGGATGCTGGGCGAGGTGAGCCGCCACTTGAATGATCATGGCCTCGAAATCGGCGCCTTCCCGGTGGCCCCGGAGGTGCTGGGCGCCTTGGTCCGCCTAGTAGAGGATCGTGTGCTGAACCTGAACACGGCGAAGGAGGTGGTCTTCCTCGCCCTGCTCAAGGGCGAGCGGGATCCCGCGGCCTTCGTGACGGCCCAGGGGTTGGGCCAGGTCTCGGATCGCGGCGCCATCGAAGACCTGGTGCGGGGCATCCTCGCGGCGAATCCCGATGCGGTGGCCCAACTTAAGGGCGGCCGGGCGAACCTTCGCGGCTTCTTTGTGGGGCAAACCATGAAGGCCGGCGGCGGGAAGCTGGATGCGCGGCTGGTGAACGACGTGCTCGACGTGGAGCTGGCCAAGGCCTGAGCTCGGCCCCATGCTTGGCCAATGACCGAGATCCCGAAGAGCCTGGAAGCCTACCTCCCCAACGTGGGCCGCACCTGCGTGTCCTGCGGGCGCCGCGTGGTGGAGGCGGTGGTGGATGAAGCGCCCTTCGTGTGCGCCACCTGTGAAGGGGTGGCCACCCAGGAAGGCGAAGTGATCGAGGATGAACTCACGCTGGCGGCCTTGGATGATCGCACCCCGCGGGAAGCGCCCGTGCCCGATCGGCCCACGGTGTGGCGCACGGTGGTGCTGATCCTCGTGGCTGTGGTGGCCCTCGCCATCGTGCTGGGGCGGCGCTGAGCGCAGGACGGTGACGCGTCACAACTCGGCCGTGCGATGCTGGGCGCGGAGAATCCCCCATGTCCCGATCTTCCATGGGCCCCAGCACCGCCGCCATCCACGCGGGCCGCGCGCACAATCCCACCCGGGCCGTCACCACGCCCATCTTCCAGACCTCGGTGTTCGAGCTGAAGGAAAACCGCGAGGGCGCTGAGTTCGCGGCCTCCATCGAGCCCCCGCATTTCTACACGCGGTGGGGGAATCCCAACGCCTCCGAAGTGGAGGCCTGCATCGCCGAGCTGGAGGGCGCCGAGCGCAGCCTCGTGTGTTCGTCGGGCATGGCGGCCTTCGCGCTCATCTTCGAGGCCTTCCTGCGCATGGGCGATCACATCGTGGCCCCCGCCGCCATCTACCTGGGCACGGAGCAGCTCATTCGCCGCTGGGTGGCGGATCGCGGCCTGGAGGTGACCTGGGTGAAGAACAGCCTGGACCTCGCGGAGTGGGAGGCGGCCATCCGCCCGAATACCCGCATGCTCTGGGTGGAAACCCCTTCCAATCCCACCCTGGCCATCACGGATCTGGCGGCCATTGCGGCCCTCGGAAAGAAGCACCGCATCCGCACCGTGGCCGACAACACCTTCCCCAGTCCCATGCTCACGAAGCCCCTGGAGCTGGGCATCGACCTCAGCGCTTCCAGCGCCACCAAGTACTTGGCGGGGCATTCGGACGTGGTGGCGGGCGTCATCGCGGGCTCCGACGCGGATGTGGTGGCCTGCTGGCAGGTGGCCAAACTGCAGGGCCCCACCCTGGATCCCTTCGCCGCCTGGCTCCTGCACCGGGGCCTAAAAACCCTGCCCCTCCGGATGAAGCGCGCCTGCGACAACGCCCAAGCCCTGGCCCAATGGCTCACCTGGCATCCTCTGGTGGTCCGGGTGGACTATCCGGGCCTCCCCGAGCATCCGGGCCATGCCGTGGCCGCGGCCCAGATGAAGGGCGGGTTTGGGGCCATGATGGGGTTCGAAGTGCGTGGCGGCCTGGCCGCGGGCCAGCGCCTCTGCGAGGCGCTGAAGATCATCACCCGGGGCGTGTCCCTGGGCGGGGTGGAGAGCCTCATCCAGCATCCCGCCTCCATGAGCCACCTGCGCACGCCGCCGGAGGTGAAGGCCGCCCTGGGCATCAGCGATGGCCTGTTGCGCTTCTCCGTGGGCATCGAGGATGAGCCGGATCTCCAGGCGGATCTCTCGGCGGGCCTCGAGGCCGCCGGCCAAGGGTAAACTGAAGGGATGCAGCTGATCCTCAACGGGGAGCCCCGCGATACACCGAGCCTCGCCACCCTGGCCGAGCTGGCCGCCTGGCTGGAACTCCCGGCCTTCGGCAGCGCCATCGAACTCAACGGCACCGTGGTGCGTCGGGCCGAACACCAAACGACCCCCCTGCGGGAGGGGGATCGTCTGGAAGTGGTCCGGTTGGTGGGCGGGGGCTGAGCCCCGGCCTCAGGGCGTGACGCTGAGGCTGTAGCCCGCGGTGCCCGTGGCGGTGGTGTATCCGGCCCTGATGCGGGCCACGTAGGTGCCGGCGGGGAACGCGGCGCCCTTGGTGATGGTGCGCACGGGGGGGGCACCCACCGGGGGCGTGGTGTTCATGTCGAGCACGCCATCGGGGCCGATGAGCTCCAGGAAGAAGTCCTGGCCGCCGGTGGGGGTCATCTGGATCGTGAGGGCGCCGCCGGGATGGGTGAAGCGGTAGGACACGGCCTGATCGCGGTCCGTATAGATGCCCGTGGCGGGGGCGTAGGTGGTGAGGCTGCCCGTGGCCAGGAAGGGCAGGCCCGGGGCCGTGGTCCAGAGGGCGGTGCTGGCGAAGTAGGCGGGCGTGGGATCCTGCACATCCTCCAGGCCCAACTGGAAGAGGGTGTTGCTCCAGTTCGCGCTGGCAGGGCCCAACAGGTTCTTCAATCCCAAGAGATAGGTTGGATAGGCGCCCAAGGGGGCATTGAGGTATTCGCCAGGCTGATTGCGGGCGGTGGCATCCCAGAGGGTTTGGAGGGCGGGCACGCCGCCGCCCAGGGCCACCTTCCAGGACTGCCACAGGCTGATGGCGACGGAGCCGCGGTAGAACTCGCCTTGGTTGGTGACCCGGGCGAACTGGGCATGGTTCGAAAGGTCGAAGGTATAGGTGGTCGCGGAGCCTCCGGCGGAGATCTGGGTGTCGGTGATGAGCTGGGGGTTGGTGGCGCCATCCAGGCTACGGAAGGCGCAGGCGAGGAAGTCGGCGTAGCCCGTGGCGAAGGCGAGGGTGGGCTCGCTCTGGAAGTCCCGCTCCACGCTCACATCCTCGTTGTCCCGGCGCAGGTAGGAGAGGGGGCTGGAGCCGGTCTCGTAGAGGCTGTAGTCCGCGAAGAGGAGGTGGCTGTAGGCCTCCAAGAGGACGGCGTCATCCGTGAGGTCGTTGTTGGTGCTGGCGGCGCCGGTGGCGTTGCCCGCCACGGGCAGGGCGAAGATGGCCCGGCCGCTGCTCTGCTGCAGCACCTGGTGGCTGCCGTCCAGAACGGCCTGGGGGTAGCCCGTGGTGTTGCGGCTGGGGGTGAAGAAGGCGTGCAGGTTGGGGAGCCGGATGCCCGATTGGAGGGCCTTCAGGCCCTGGCCGAGGACCACCATCTGATCGGCGGCATTGAAGGCCTGATCGGTCTGGGCACTGTCGGGTTCGGCCGTGAGGGTGAGGCTGCTGCCGGATCCCGCCACGCTGGAGAGGCTGACGTCGGCCACGGCGTTGAAGGCCGCGGCGTTGCTGTAGGAGGCGGCGAGGGCGGCGTTCTTCACGCTGCCCCGCAGGGTGAAGCTGCTGCCATCGGGCACTTCCACCCGGGCGTAGATGAGGACCTGCACGCTATCGCCAGAGGGGTAGGCGAAGGTGCCCTGCCCATTGGCTCCGAGGTAGCCGGAGTCCGTGATGCCCCCCGTGTTCACGTCGTAGACTTCGGCCCAGCAGTAGCGGGTGGGCTTCAGGGTGCCGGTGCCGGGGTCCCGGTACTGGCCCGTGACGGTCACAGTGGTGAGGGTGCCGCTGTCCTTGACGTTCACGCAGCCCAGGGAGAGCAGCAGCAGGGATGGGAGGATCAACCAACGGGGGCGGAACATAGGACCTCCAGGGGAATGGTCAGGGCATGGCGAAGCCCGTGCCAGGGCGAACCTAGCGCCAGACTTCCCAGGCACCACCCGGGAAGGTGGCCTGGGCCCGGAGGCGCCAGCCCTCAGGCAGATGCAGCTCCAGTGCGGCTCCGCCGGCGGGGCGCAGGCTTTGGAAGCGGTGGAATTCGTCCACGAGGCCCTCCCGTAGGAAGGCCTGGGCCAGGGTGCCGCCGCCCTCCACCAGGAGGCGTCCCACCCCCCGCGCGGCGAGTTCGTGCAACAGGTGGCGCAGGCTGCAACCCGAGGGGCCCCGGGGGAGGAGGAGATCCTCCACGCCGCGCAGGGGGGGCGCTTCCACGCAGAGGGCCCGGAGGGCGGGCTGGCCTTGCACGGGCTGCCAGGCTCGGGCCGGGGCGGGCACCTGGGCCTGGCTATCCAGCACCACACGTCGGAAGAGGCGGTGGGCAGGCACGGGTTCGGGCCAGCGGTCTGTGAGTTGGGGATCGTCGGCAGCCACGGTGCCCCGGCCCACCAGGATGGCCTCGCTGGCCCGGCGCAGGGCGTGGGCCAGGCGCTGCGCCTCAGGGGGGGTCACCTCGGTGCGCTGACCGGCCTCACCCAGGGCGCCGTCGGAGCCCAGGGCGAGCTTGAGGGCCACCCAGGGCAGGCCCGTGCGGATGAATTTGAAGAAGGGGGCGTGGAAGCGGGCACAGGCCTCCCCTAGCACACCTTCGGAGACCTGCACCCCGTGGGACCGCAGGATGGCGAGGCCGCCGCCATCCACCCGGGGATTGGAATCCCGCACGCCCACCACCACCCGGGCCACCCCCGCCTGGAGGAGGGCCTCGGTGCAAGGGGGCGTCCGGCCGTGGTGGCAGCAGGGCTCCAGGGTGACGTAGGCGGTGGCGCCCCGGGGATCCTCCCCCCGGGCCTCGGCATCGCGCAGGGCCATGATCTCGCCGTGGGGATCGCCAGCCCGGGTGTGGACCCCCTGCCCCACCACGCGACCCTCCTTGACGAGGACGCAGCCCACGGGCGGGTTGGGGCTGGAGAGGCCGACCCCTTGCTGGGCCTCCCGCAAGGCCAGGGCCATGAAGCGTTCATCCCCCTGCAGCGTCTCCGGCTCGGGCCAGGGCCCGCCCGTGGCGAGGGCCCAGGCGAGGCCGGGGGTGAGCTCAGGCACCGAGGAGGCCCTCGACGAAGGCTTCGGGATCGAAGGGGATGAGGTCATCCACGCCTTCGCCCACGCCCACATAGGTAATGGGGAGTTTCAAGCGCTCCAGGATGGGCACCACCACGCCGCCCTTGGCGCTGCCATCGAGTTTGGTGAGCACGAGGTCCGTGACCCCGGCCACCTGCTTGAAGGCTTCGGCCTGGGTGATGCCGTTCTGGCCCGTGGTGGCATCCAGCACCATGAAGACCCGGTGGGGGGCCGCGGGGATCACCTTCTGGAGGCTGCGCCGGATCTTGTCCAGTTCCTTCATGAGGTGGTCCTTGGTGTGCAGGCGGCCCGCCGTGTCGATGAGTACCCAGGGAATGCCCTTGGCCAGGGCCGAGGCGGCGCCGTCGTAGGCGATGGCTGCGGGGTCCCCCCCCATCTGGTTGCGCACCACGGGAACACCCGCGCGCACGCCCCAGGCCTCGAGCTGGTCGATGGCCGCGGCTCGGAAGGTATCGCCCGCCACCACCATCACGCCCTCATCGCGGGCCTTGAGGTGGGCGGCCAGCTTGCCCAGGGTCGTCGTTTTGCCCACGCCGTTGACGCCCACCAAGAGCAGCACCTGGGTATCCCCGGCCACCAGGGGTTTCGCGGGGTGTTGGCGGAGGATCTTGAGCAGCTCATCCTTCAGCACGGCCCGGGGATCGATGTCGCCGGAGCGCTTCATCTCAAAGCGGAGGCGCGCCATGAGGCGATCCACGGCGTGGACGCCCAGATCCGCCTGGAGGAGCAGGTCTTCCAGTTCCTGGAGTTGATCTTCGTCCAGCCGCCGCAAACCCAACAGCCCCTGGATGGGGGACAGCACCAGCTCCTGCGTGCGACGCAGGCCCTGTTTGAATTTGTCGAGCAGCCCATCCAACAGGCCCACGGTCACCTCGTGCTTCCAGTGTAGTGGACTCCGGAGGCCGGGTTCCACGTGGAACCGATCATTTATTTATTGATTTTCTTGGGTTTACTTTTGATATCCAAATAGCGCTGAGCCTGTTTGAGGTTTTCCAGGAGGATGGGGTCCCCCGGCAACAGGGTGAGTGCGGCTTGGAAGTCGTCCCGGGCCTCCTGATATCGGGCCAGCTCGAAGCAGGCGCGGCCGCGGTTGAAGCGCGCCTCCATCAACCGAGGATCCAGGCCCAGGGCTTTGTCGCAGGCCTCCAAGGCCTCTTTCCACACCTTCCGCTCATTGAGGCAACGCGCGAGATTCGACCAGGCATAGGGCTGGGTTGAATCCAAAGCCAACGCTTTTTGCAGGAGGGGCTCCGCCTCGGCCAACTTCCCCTGCTGCGCGAGGGCCTCGCCTCGCCAGGCCAAGGCCTTGGGATCCTCCGAAGCCTTGCTGAGAATGCTCTCCGCCGAAGACTGCAAGGCGGCCCAATCCCGCGCACAGCGCGCTTCCGCACAGGCGTTGGAGAAGCCATCGGCCCAACCCAAGCGGCCCGTTTCGGCGTGGGCGAGCATGGCTTCAGGGTGGCGCTGCAACTGCGAAAGCGCCTGGGCTCGCAGCAGTCGAGCCAGGGTGAGTTTGGGCCCCTGTTTGGCTTCCTCCTGGGGGACCACGGCATTGCACAGTTCCAAGAGTCGCTCCCAGCGTTGGGCCCGGTTGAGGGCCTGCAGCCAGCCTGTGAGGCGTTGACCCCGCTCTCGGGGTGTGAGCGCCTCGAAGTAGTCCGCCAATCCATTCCAATCCTTGGCTTGGGTGAGCGCCTGAATCTTGGCGTCAATGGGGCCGGCTGGCGCCATGACGTCCTGGGCGGGCGTGGCAACCATCAAGAGGGGCAGCAGGCAGAGCGAGCGCATGGAGCTCCAAAAAAAGGGGCCTCTAGAGGTGAACGGCGAAGGTACGCCGGCTTAGCGTCGGGCCTTCTTGGTCGGCGCCTTCACCGCAGCCTTGGGCTTGCGCGGTTTGTCAGGCCGCACCCATCCCTCCAGGGCCAGCTCGAAGACCTCTTCCACGTGGGACACGGGATGGAAGCGCAGGAACTTGCGCACCTGGGGGTCGATCTCTTCGAGGTCCTTCTGGTTGGGCTTGGGGATGATGATGTCGTGCACGCCCACACGGAGGGCCGCGAGGCTCTTCTCTTTGAGGCCGCCGATGGCCAGCGCGTCACCGCGCAGGTCGATCTCACCGGTCATGGCGAAGGTGTTCCGCACCTTCACGCCCTTGATGACGCTGAGCAGTACCGTGGCCATGGCGAGGCCGGCGCTGGGGCCGTCCTTGGGGATGGCGCCCTCGGGGAAGTGGATGTGGAGGTCGCGCTTCTGGAAGACCTCGGGATCGATGCCGAAGGCGTCGCCCCGGCTGCGGATGTAGCTGAGGGCCGCTTGGGCGCTCTCCTTCATCACGTCGCCCAATTGGCCCGTGAGGATGAGCCCGCCCTTGCCGGGCATGGAGAGGGCTTCCACGAAGAGCACGTCGCCGCCCACGGCGGTCCAGGCGAGGCCCGTGACGACGCCGATCCGGGGGGCCTTGAGCCGCTCATCCTGCAGCAGCTTCACGGGGCCCAGCAGGTCGTGGACATTCTTGTCCGTGACGTTGAGCTTGGCCTTGAGCTTCTTCTCCGCCACCTTGCGGGCGATCTTGCGGCACACGGCGCCGATCTCGCGCTCTAGCTGGCGCAGGCCCGCTTCGCGGGTGTAGCCCGTGATGATGGCGCGCAGGCCCTTGGCGCTGAGGGCCATGTGCTTGGTGGTGACGCCGTGCTTCTCCATCTGCTTGGGGATGAGGTGGGCGGTGGCGATGCCCTCCTTCTCCTCCAGGGTGTAGCTGGAGAGGTAGATGATCTCCATGCGATCCCGGAAGGCCGGGTGGATGGGCTCCAGCTCGTTGGCGTTGGCCAGGAACATCACGTTGCTGAGGTCCAGGGGCACGTTGAGGTAGTGGTCCCGGAAGCTGTTGTTCTGCTCGGGATCCAGCACCTCCAGCAGGGCGGCGCTGGGGTCGCCGCGCATGTCGCGGCCGATCTTGTCCACTTCGTCGAGCATGATCACGGGGTTCATGCTCTTCACCTGGTGGATGGCCTGCACGATGCGGCCGGGCATGGCACCCACGTAGGTGCGGCGATGGCCGCGGATCTCGCTCTCATCGTGCACGCCGCCGAGGCTGATGCGGGCGAACTTGCGGCCCAGGGCCTTGGCGATGCTGCGCCCCAGGGAGGTCTTGCCGACGCCCGGAGGGCCCACGAAGCAGAGCAGCGTGCCCTTGTTCTCGGGCTTGAGCTTGCGCACCGCGAGGAATTCCAGGAGGCGATCCTTGATCTTGTCGAGGCCGAAGTGATCCTCGTCCAGCACCTGTTTGGCCACCTTGAGGTCGAGGTTGTCGTCGGTGGTGAAGCCCCAGGGCAGCTCGGTCATCCACTCCAGGTAGGTGCGCGTCACCGCGGTTTCGCTGGAATCCGGGTGCATGCGCTCGAGCTTTTTGAGGTTGCGCTCGATCTCCGTCATGACCTCTTCGGGCACCTTCACCTTGGCGAGTTTCTCCCGGAAGGCCTGGATTTCGTCAGCCAGCTCCGAGCCTTCGCCCAGCTCCTGTTGGATGGCCTTGAGTTGCTGGCGGAGGTAGTACTCCCGCTGGCTCTTGTCCATCTCGCCCCGGGCTTCCATGGTGATCTTCTGCTGCACTTCAAGCAGTTCGATTTCCCGCAGGAGCAGCTCGTGCACGCGCTTGAGGCGGGCGATGGGATCGGCGATCTCCAGGGTCTCCTGAGTCTGGGTGAGCTTCAGTTCCAGGTTGGAGGCCACGAGGTCCGCCAGGCGGCCGGGCGCATCTAGGTTGCCGGCGATGACGAGCACTTCCTGGGGCAGCGTCTTGCCCAGGGCCACGGCCTTTTCGAGGCTCTGCTTCACGGTGCGCAGCAGCGCGTCCGTTTCCAACTGGGTGCCCTTGGCCTCGGGCTCCACCACGGGCTCCACCTTGGCCTTGAAGAGCTGATCCGTTTCCGTGAAGTACTCCACGCGGACGCGCTGCAGGCCCTGCACCAGGGCGCGCACTCGGCCATCGGGCAGCTTGAGCACGCGCATGATGAGCGCCGCGGTGCCCACCTTGTACATGTCCTCGGGGCCGGGGTTGTCCATCTCCACCTGCTTCTGAGAGACGAGCAGGATCATGCGGTTCTCGGCGAGCGCCGCGTCGATGGCCCGGATGCTCTTCTCCCGGCTCACGCTGAGCGGCAGGATCACAAAGGGATAGACGACGACGTCCCGAAGCGGGAGGACGGGGAGCACCTCCGGGATCTTGGGGCTCTCGTCGAGGACGGGAAGGGGATTGCTCTCTTCAGCCACGGTTACCTCAGGGGGTCCAGTCTACTCGCGCTTGGGCTCGGCGGCGCAGTGGGCACCTCGGCGTGCGTGGGGAAAGCCGATCGCGAATGACGCGAATGGGGCGAATGACGCGAATAAAAACAGAGAGGGGATCTTCCCCGTCATGCGGTTTCATTGATTCGCGGCCATTCGCGCAGTTATTCGCGTCATTCGCGATCTGCTTTTACTTTCGTTTGGGCCGGGGCGAGTCCTCGGGGATGCCGGGGAAGAGCGGCTGCACTTTACCGGGCGGGGCGTCGTGGTGGTCCGGTTCGGGGCGGTGATCGTGATTGCCTTTGTGGGCCAAGGTTTCCAGGGCCTTCACGAAGTCCGGGAGATCCTTGAAATCGCGGTAGACGGAGGCGAAGCGCACGTAGGCCACCTGGTCCAGGGCCTTCAGCTCGTCCATGACCAACTCCCCCAGCTCCCGGGACCGGATCTCTCGATCCGGGCGCTCCATGAGGCGGGCCTGGATGTCCTTCACCAATTCCTCCAGGCGGGCCAGGGGCACGGGGCGCTTTTGGCAGGCCAGGTTCAGTCCCTTCATGAGCTTGTGGGGCTCGAAGGGTTCCCGACGGCCATCCTTCTTCACCACCACCAGGGGCTGTTCCTCCACCCGCTCATAGCTGGTGAAACGCCGGGCGCAGGCCAGGCACTCCCGCCTGCGGCGGATGCTGTCGCCCTCCCGGGATTCCCGGGAGTCCACCACCTTGTCTTCGGGGTGGCCGCAAAAGGGACAGCGCATGGGGGATGGGTCTCCGCAGGGGCGCATGCCCCTTTGAATTCAGCCTAAGGCCAATCCGTCATTTGGGGGCGGCTTCCCGCAGGTTCCGGATGAGGCTCAGGGCCTCCTGGAGGTCCAGATCCGTGAGGGCGAGGCCTTCCCGTGCGCGGGCCAGACGGTGCTCCAGCCTGCGGGCCAGGGCCGATACTTCCGCCACTCCGAAGGTGCCCGCCGTGCCGGCCAGCTTATGGGCCTGGCGGTGCACCTCGACGTAATCCGCGAGCGCCCAGGCGGCCTCCAGTTCGTCCAGCCGCGCGGCCAGCTGGGAGAGGAAGACGCCCTTGAGGGCCGCGAGCTGGGCCTGGATGGCCTCCCGGTCAGCCATGGCGACGGCTCCAGATGGTGCGGACCAGATCCGGCAGGGCCATGGGGTCGAAGGGTTTCGAGATGATCTCCAGGGCCCCCAGGCTCTTCAGGTGGGCCACTTCCTGGGGCTGCACCTTGGCCGTCATGAAGATTACCGGGGTATCCGTCAGGGCCTTGATGCGGCGCAGGCCGGCCAGGGTTCCGGGGCCATCCAGGCCCGGCATCATGACGTCGAGGATGAAGAGGTCCGGCGCGAAGCCCGGGGCCATGTCCAGGGCTTCCTGGCCCGAGGGGGCGAGGCGCAGCTCGAAGCCGCCCAGGGTCTCCAGGCTGAGCTGGGCCACGGTGCGGATGTCGGGGTCATCCTCCACCAGCAGAATCTTTTGAAGGGTGGATCCAGTCATGGGATCTCCTCGGCCAAGGGTAGTTCAACCCAAAACAGGGTGCTGCCGCCCTTGGAGTGGTAGTCGATGGTGCCGCCCATGCGCTCCACGAGGGCCTTGCTGATGGCGAGGCCCAGGCCCGTGCCGCCCCGGGCCCGGGTGTCGGAACCATCCGCCATGGCGAATTTCTGGAAGATGCGGGAGCGGAAGGCCTCCGGGATCTCGGGACCGTGGTTTTCCACCTCCAGCCGCCACCGACGCTCCCTCCGGGCCAGGCGGAGCTGCACGGTGTCTCCCGGAGTGCTGTATTTCACGGCGTTGGAGAGCAGGTTCAGCACCACCTGGATGAGGCGATCACCATCCACGCGGGCCGGTGCGGTGGCCACGTCCCAGCTGGGGCTGAGGGCCACCTGGTGCGTCTGGGCGAAGCCGGCGATGCCCTCCAGGGCCTGAGCCATGAGGTGGCGGAGGTCATGGGGCTGCAGATCGAGTCTGAGTTCGGCGCTCTCCGTCTTCGCGAGGTCCAAGAGGTCGTCGATGAGCCGGGCGAGGCGATTCGCATTTTCCAGGGCCATGCGGGCCAGGTCCAACCCCTTCGGGGGCATCTCGCCGGCGACGCCGCCGGCGATGAGGCCCAGGGCCCCCTTGATGGAGGTGAGGGGCGTCCGAAGCTCATGGCTCACGGTGGAGATGAAGTCGCTCTTGAGGCGCTCGAGGGCCTTTCGTTCGGTGATGTCCCGGGCGATGATCAGCACCATGTCCCGCCCACAGGGAACCACGCGGGTCTCGTGATCCTGGAAGCCATCCACCGTCTCCACGCGGGAGTCGTAGGTCTCGGGAACGCCGGAGTCCAGCACCCGCTGGATCCTCGCCATCCGGTCCGCCACCAGATCCGGGGGCAGCACGTCTCGGATGTTCTTGCCGACGAGCTCGGCCTTGGGTATCCGGAGGCCCAGATCAGAATGCGCATGGACCTCCAACTGCACGCCATCCCGGCTCACGAGGAAGATGAGGTCGGGCATGGCCTCCAGCAGGGCCTGGCTGCGGGCTTGGCTGGCCACGAGGGCCTCCTCGGCCTCCCGTTGCATGGTGATGTCTTGATGGGATCCGACCACGCGGGTTCTTCGGCCATCGGGGCCGGATATCCCCACGCCCCGGGAGAGGATCCAACGCCAGGAACCATCCTTGTGTCGCATGCGGAAGATGAGCTGGTAGGTGGCGCTGCGCCCCTCGATGTAGGCCTGGATCTGCGCCTGTGACCCGCTGAGCTCGTCGGGATGGCATAGCCGGGTCCAGCTCTCCAGGGTGCCGGGCAGTTCCCCGGGCGCGTACCCGAGCATGCTGAGGTAGCGGGGGCTGAACCAGATCTCGCCGGTGGCGACGTTCCAGTCCCAGATGCCATCGTTGTTGGCCTGCAGGGCGAGGCTCCACCGTTCCTCGGAGTGGCGCAGGGCCTCCTCCACGGCCTTGCGCTCCGTGAGGTCCATGTTGGTGCCGGAGATGCGGTGGGGGCGGCCCTCGTCATCCCGCAGGATGAAGCCCCGGGAGAGCACCGGCACGTAGTGGCCGTCCTTGTGACGCAGGCGGTACTCCACCTCATAGCTTTCGCGACCCCCATGGAGCGCGGCGTCGAGGGCCTCGGCCATGGGCTTCAGATCCTCGGGATGGGCCAGGGAGTTGAGCAGGTCCGGATCCACGGGGAGCTCGTTGTCCGCGTACCCCAGCATCTGCCACCAGCGGGGGGAGTAGTAGAGCGAGCCCCGCTCTAGATCCCAATCCCAGGGGGCGTCGTTGGAGCCCTTGAGGACGAGGGCGAGGCGTTCCTCGGATTCCCGCAGGGCCAATTCGGAGCCGATGCGTTCAGTGAGATCCAGCACCAGCCCATTCCAAAGGGCTGTGCCATCGGCGGCCTCCCAGGGCGTGGCTTGGATGCGGATCCATCGAATCTGGCCGTCGGAGGGGCGCCGCACCCGACCGATCCACTCCGTGGATTCCCGGGCCGACAGGCCCGAGGCGAGGGTCTGGAGGAAGGACTCACGGTCCTCGGGCAGGACGAGCTCTTCAAGCCAGCGAGGGTTCTGGAGCGCCTCGCGGGGCTCCATGCCGAGGATCACCCGGGTGTAGTCACTGACGAAGGTGAATTCGCGCCGACCATTGGGCAGGGGGCGGCTCTGGAACACGATGCCGGGAACCGAGGCCACGAGGTCTCGGAACTGCTGCTCACTGGCCCGGAGCGCCGCCTCGCGGGATTTGATGGCCCGCAGATCCGCGCCGATGCCCAGGAAGCCCACGAGGGTGTCGGAGGCATCCCGGATACCCGACACCGTGAGGAGCATGGGGATCTGGTAGCCGTCCCGGGTGAGGAAGGTCCACTGGCGCTGCTCGGTGCCTCCCATGCGGGCCTGGTGCACGAAGACATCGAATCCAGGAAGGATTTCTCGGCCAAAGCTCTGGCTCAGCTCCGCGGCTCGGGCCGCGACTTCGGCGGGATCGTGCCAGAGGGCGGGGGAGGCCTTGCCCACCACCTCTTCGGCGCTCCACCCCAGCAGGTTCTCCGCATGGGCGTTGAAGCTGGTGATGGTGCCCATCAGATCCGTGCTGATGATGGCCACTTCCGCGGATTGGAGGAGGCTCTTCTGGAAGGCCGCTTGGCGGGCCTGTTCCTCGGCCTGGATGTGCAACCCGGTGGTGTCGGTGACGAGGCCATCCCAGAGGGTGCTGCCATCCGCCTGGGTGCTGGGCTGGCTTTGGCAGCGGATCCAGATCACCTCGCCGGGCCGGCCCGTGTGGGTGCGTCCCTCCCAGAGGAAGGTGGTGTGGGTGGCCGCGGCGTCGGCATAGGCCGCTTCGTAACTGGCGCGATCCTCGGGGAGGATGGCGTTGAGGGCCCAGAGGGGATCGGCCCGCCACTGGCTTGGCGTGATGCCATAGAGAGATTCGATGCCCCGGCTGATGAAGGGGAATTCCACCCGGCCATCGGGCCAGACCTGGAACTGGTACATCACGCCGGGCACGTTTTCCGTCATGGCGCGGTAGCGCTCTTCGGCCATGCGAAGGGTGGCCTCGGTGGCCTTGCGAGCGGTGATGTCCTCGATCTGGAAGACGAACTGCAGGGGGGTTCCGTCCCCATCCCTCAGCAGCGTGGCGGAGAGCCGGGCCCAGAGATAGGAGCCATCCTTGCGCCGGTAGCGATTCTCCACCTGGAGCATGGGGGCGTCGCCGCGGACCAGGCGGGGGGCCAGGTCCCGGCCCACATACTGATCCTCCGGATGGGTGAGGTCTTGGAAGGTGAGTTCTTTTAACTCCGCTTCCGTGAACTCGAGCATGGCGCAGAGGGCCTGATTGGCCCGGATCCAGCGGCCATCGAGGCCCACCAACGCGATCCCGATGCCGGAGTGCTCGAAGGCGAGGCGGAAGCGCTCCTCGCTGGATTGAAGCTGATCCAACGTGCCCTTGCGATCCGTGATGTCGAGGAAGGCGCAGGCCACCCCGGTGAGCTCGCCCTGGGGATCCCGGAGGGGCTGGGCGTTCACGAGCACCCACACGAGGGTGCCATCGGGCCGGTGGACCCCCATGACGTGCCCGATCTCGGCCCGGCCGGTACGAAGGGCCACGGAAGCGGGATGCTCCTCGCCGGGCCAAGGGGAACCATCCTCGTGGATGGACCGCCACCGTGGATCCACGCTCCGCAGGCCCGCCATTTGTTCGAAGGTGAGCCCCAGGATGTGTTCGGCCGCGGGGTTGGCGCTCACAATGGCGCCCTTCGTATCCTGGAACACGACCCCCTCACCCATGGCGGCGATGACGGCTTCCAGGCGGGCGAGGTGGTTGGTGGGGAGGCTGCGGTTCAGCTCGTCCTCGGCCAGGAGGGCGAGGTCCCGCAGGGCCTCCTCCTGCTCTGGGGAGAAGGCCCGGGGCGCATAGTCGATGAGGCAGAGGGTGCCGTAGGGAAGCCCATCGGGGCTGGTCAGGGGCATGCCCGCATAGAAGCGGAGGCCCAGCTGCCCGGCCACGAGGGGATTGTCCAGAAACCGCGGATCCCGGAGGGCGTCTTCCACCACGAAGGGTTGATCGCCCAGGATGGCGTGGCCGCAAAAGCTGATATCCCGGGGTGTCTCCGTGGCGTCCAACCCCTGGCGGCTCTTGAACCACTGGCGGTCTTCGTCAATGAGGCTGACGAGGGCCGTGGGCACTCCGAACACCCGGCAGGCCGTGCGGGTGAGGGCATCGAAGCGGGGCTCCGGGCGCGAATCCAGGATGTGCAGGGCCTTCAGCGCGGCGAGGCGCTGGGCTTCCAGAGGATGGGGGTTGGGAGCTTGCATGGGCTTACCAGGTTTCGTCCATTAGGCCCTTCCCCCTGAGCCTTGAACGCCAAAGGCCCCCGGAACCGGGGGCCTTTGGGGCTTTCAACAGGCTCAGGCTTCGATGACGCGGGGGGCCATGACGACCTTGCACTTGATGCTGTTGGCCACGAAACAGTACTTGTGGGCCTTGTGGAAGAGCTCCACCACCTTGGCGGCGTCGGTGCCCTTGGCCACACGGATGCTGGGGGAGAGGCGGATCTCCGTGATGGAGGTGACCTTCTCCACGGTGTCGAGGATGGCTTCGGCCTTGTCGTCGTAGGCGGTCACCTCGAGGCGAGCCTTGGAGGCCAGGGCCAGGAAGGTGAGCATGTGACAGGTGGCCAGGGCGGAACCGAGCAGGTCCTCGGGGTTCCAGCGGGCGGCATCGCCGGCGTATTCCGGGGCGCTGCTCACGGCGAGGTCGTGCTTTCCGGGGTTGGTGATGCCGGCGTTGCGGGTGTAGTCGGCGCTGGAGGTGGTGCCGCGCCAGGAAAGGGTGAGGGGGTAGCTGTGGGCCATGGGACGCTCCGGCTGCCGAAAGGCAGGCCTACCAGGATGCCCCAGGGGTGCGTGCTAGGCTAGGCTCCCGAAAACCGGAGCCCCGCATGCGAATTGGCATTCTGGCCCTTGCCGCCGTCCTTCCCCTTCAGGCCCAGTTCTGGAGCGAGTTGGCCAACCCCAAGGTGGATGCGGTCCTCACCCATCCGCCGGGCCTGGGGCTGAAGATCGACCGCGTAGCCTTCCTGCCCGGGCGGGATCTCAATTCCCGAGAGCTGGCTGATCAGCTCACGGCCAGCGTGGTGCAGAGCCACAGCATGGAAGTGGTCGACCGCAGCCACCTGGATGCGGTGCTCAAGGAGCAGGAGCTGGGGGCCGGGGGGTACGTGGATCCCGCCACCATCGCCTCCCTGGGCAAGCTGCTGGGTCCCACGGCCCTGGTCATCGTGAACGTGAACCGCTGCGACTTCGCCAAGAGCCAGGCCACCCGGGAGGAACGCACCAAGGACAAGCAGGGCGTGGAGCACGTCCGCGTCGAAAAGAAGAGCATCACGGCCCTGGATTTCACCGCGGCCGTGCAGGTGGTGGACCTGGCCACGGGGAAGATCTTCGGCGCCCAGCGCATCGAAGAGAACCCCAGCCGCTTCGCCGCTTCCTACGATGGCTGGCCCGCCTACCCGCGGGAGGCGGAGGTGCGCCGGGAGGCTTTCGACAAGGCCCAGGCCAAGATCACGCGCCTGCTCCTGCCCTGGACGGAGACCCGGCGGCTTACCTTCTTCGATGACGAGGAGTTCTCCATGGCCAAGGCCCATGCCCGGGTGGAGGCCCGCGACTATCGCGGCGCCCTGGAGCTGAGTCTGAAGGGCCTGGAGGACTCCAAGCGCGACACGTCGCGCAAGGCCAAGTACTACCCCCGCGCCTGGTACAACGTGGGCATCATCCACTTCATTCGAGGCGACTACGAGGAGGCCCGGCCCTTCCTGCAGAAGGCTCTGGATATGCAGCCCGACGCGAGCATCTTCAAGTCCGCCTACCAGGATTGCCTGGATGCCTTGGACCTCCAGGCCCAGCTGCGCAAATCCGAGGAGCGCAGCGCTGCCGCGGCCCGGCCCGCCAGCACCCCCAAGGCTTCCGCCCCCACGACCCCCACCGAGGGGCGCCCCAGCCCCGAGGATCGTCTTAAGAAGCTCCAGGACCTCTACAAGAAGGGCCTGCTGGACAAGAAAGAGTACGAGTCCAAGAAAGCCGACATCCTCAAGGAGCTGTGAATCACAGGGCTCCTTCCGTCTGACGCCGGGGGGGCCCAAAGGGCCTATGCTGAGGGGTATGGACCCCCGTCTTGCCCGCGCCCTGGATCGATGGGGCCTCTCGAGTCCGGTCCCCCTGGCGGGGGACGCGGGATCCAGGCGCTACTACCGGGTGGATCACCCCCAGCTGGGCAAGGCCGTGCTCGTGCTCAACCCCATGTCCGAGCAGGCCAAGAACGATCCCACCCACTTCGAGTTCCGGGCCCTACAGGCCTACCTGGATCCCGTGGTCTCGGTGCCGACCATCCTGCAGGTGGATGATGAGGATCGCGTGATCCTCCAGGAGGATCTGGGCGACCTCACCCTGGAGCGGCGCCTCATGTCCCACCCGGAAGAGGAGGTGGCTTGGGCCGAGAAGGCCGGCTGGATCCTCGCCACCTTCCTGGGGCCCCTCACCTTCGGCGCGCCCTCCGCGGCCTTCTTCATGCAGCGGGCCTTCGATGTGCCCAAGTTTGATTTCGAGTGGGCCTACTGCCGCCAGAACTTTTTCCACGATTTCCTGGAGAAGGATCCACCCAAGTGGCTGGATCGCATGATGGAGGAGATCCACGTGAGCCTGGAGGGCCGCGCCCACTTCCTGGCCCACCGCGATTTCCACGTGCGCAATCTCATGGTGCAGGGGGATCGCCTCGTCATCATCGATTTCCAGGATGCCCGCCGCGGGGCGGCCACCTACGACCTCGCCTCCATCCTCTTCGACGCTTATTGGGACTGGAGCCGCGAAGCGAGCCAGCACTTGGTGCAGCGCGTGCAGGTGGAACTGGGCTGGGGCGAATCCCAGCTCTGGGAGGAGCTGAACCTCAGCGGTATCCAACGCAACCTCAAGGCACTGGGCACCTTTGGGCATCAGCTCGTGCACAAGCGCAAAGCGAAATTCGCCCCGGCCATTCCCAGGGCGCTCCATCATCTGCGGAACCACTTCCAGCGCATGCGCCACCAGGATGGCGTGCTGGCGGTGGAGCACCTGCTGCGGATCAGCGAGGAGAAACTACGGGGCTACCCCGGCGACGAGGTGGAAGGCTTCCTGGCCTGAGCCCTACTTCGGCTGCCACTCGATGTCGGACACGCCCGCGGCGGCGTTCTCGGCCCGGGAGAGGGCAAAGAGCCAATCGCTGAGGCGGTTCAGGTACTGCACCACGCCGGGATCCACGGGCTCCTCGCTGCGCATGGCCACCACCTCGCGTTCGGCGCGGCGGCACACCGTGCGGGCCAGGTGGGCCCAAGCGGCGCCCGGGGTTCCGCCGGGCAGCACGAAGGCCTTCATGGGCGGGGCGAGGTCCGAGAGGCGATCGATGTCGGCCTCCATGTCCTCCAGGCTCCAGGTGGGCTTGCTCATCTTGGCGCCCAGCATGTCCTGGCGGCTTTCGGGGGTGGCGAGCACCGCCCCGAGCACGAAGAGGTCGTGCTGCACCTGCTGCAGGAGGTCCTGCCCCACCACGGAGGGGCTGGCGTGCAGGCGCAGGAGTCCCAGCACGCTGTTGAGTTCGTCCAGGGTGCCGTAGGCCATGAGGCGGGGGTGGCTCTTGGTGACGCGGTCGCCCCCGAAGAGCCCCGTGGAACCCTGATCGCCGGCGCGTGTGTAGAGTTTCATCCCCGGACCTCCCGCCCCAGTGTGACCCCGCCCCGGGTGGGGCGCCACGGATCAGGACATGGACGGAGAACAGGCGCTACAGACCGCCGTGGGTCTTGGACCATGCGGCGGGATCCATCTGCCACACGCCCAGGGCGCTGCGGCCGGCCCCATCCAAGGTGCCGCGGGCCTGGGCCTCGGCGGCGAGGGCATCGAAGGTGCCCAGCACCTGGAGGCTGATGGCGGCCTCCTGGAAGGCATCGGAGGCCTCGTGGAGGCCGTAGCTGAAGAGGGCCAGCACTGCGGCCACGGAACCCCCCTCGGCCTGCACGGCCTTGGCGCACTTGAGGCTGCTACCGCCGGTGCTGATGAGGTCTTCGATGAGCACCACGCGGTGGCCCTGGGCACTGGGGCCTTCCACCTGGCGGCCCATGCCGTGCTTCTTGGGTTCCGGCCGCACGTAGGCGAAAGGCAAGTCCAGGCGCTCGGCCACCAGGGCCCCCCAGGGGATGCCCGCCGTGCTGGTGCCCGCGATGAGGCTGGGGTGCAGCTTGGCGGAAGCTTCAGCCAGGGCATCGGCGATGCGGCGCCGCAGGGCGCTCTGCCCCAGGAGCTGGCGGTTGTCGCAGTAGATGGGGGACTTCAGGCCGCTGGACCAGGTGAAGGGTTCGCTGGGGCGCAGCTTTACGGCGCCGGCATCCAGCAGGCCCGCGACGAGTTCTTCGGGGCTCAGGGGCGCGCTCATTCGGGGAGCACCAGGTCGGCCACGGGGAACTTGCTCATGTAGCGCTCGGCCCCATCGGGGAAGAGGGTGACCACGCGCTTGCTGGGGCCCAGCTCCTTGGCGAGTTCCCGGGCCGCCCAGCCGTTGGCGCCACTGGAACCGCCCACGAGGCAACCCTCGGTGCCGATGAGTTCCCGGGCGGTGGCCATGGAATCCTCGTCCTTCACGTCCATGATGCGATCGGCGATGGCGAGGTCCAGGGAACCGGGGATGAAGCCGTTGCCGATGCCTTCGACCTTCCACTCCGCAAGGGGGGCGCCGGAGAAGATGGAACCCACGGGCTGCACGCAGACGGCGAGGAGGTTGGGGTTCTTCTCCTTCAGGAACCGCACGATGCCCGTGAAGGTGCCCCCGGAGCCGGCGCCGAAGACCACCGCATCCACTTTGCCGCCGGTCTGTTCCCAGATCTCGGGGCCCGTGGATGCGTAGTGGCTGTCGGGGTTGGAAGGGTTCTCGAACTGCTGGGGCACGTAGGCGCCGGGAATGCTGGCAGCCAGTTCAGCGCACTTGGCGATGGCGCCCTTCATGCCGAGTTCCTTGGGGATGAGCACCAGTTCGGCGCCGAGCGCCTTCATGAGCATCATCTTTTCGCGGCTGTACTTGGTGGGCACGCAGAGGATGCAGCGGTAGCCCATGGCTTTGGCGGCGATGGCGAGGCCCACGCCCGTGTTGCCGGCGGTGGGCTCGATGATGGTGGAGACGCCGGGCTGGATGAGGCCGGCCTTCTCGGCGGCCTTGATCATGCCGATGCCGATGCGGTCCTTCACGCTGCCGCCGGGGTTCAGGTACTCCAGCTTCGCCCAGATATCGAGGCCCGGCGCGAAGCGGTTGAGGTGGAGCAGGGGCGTATTGCCCACGAGCTCCAGCACGGATTCAACGACGGGGGCGGGGCGCTTGACGGCGGTCTGGGACATGGGGGACTCCAACCCCCCATTCTAACGTTCGGGATGCCCCCCGAAGGTCACCGTTTCGCGAAGGGAGCCGGGCCTAGAACTGAAAAATGGCCGAAGCCTGGACCCATTGGACTGGCGTGAAGCCCAACCCATCGGCGCCATAGCGCTTGACCTGCACCTGATTGAACTGACCCTCCAGCCGAAAGCGTCTGGAGAAGGCGAAGCCCCCGCCGACTTTTCCGCCGAACGCGCCCGATTGGGTCTGGGGGCCATTCACAGGTGTTCCGGGCGGTGGGGTATGGGGCCGGGGATCTTGGTGGATGCGGTTGATCGAGATGCCCAGGAGCATGAAGGCCCCCCGATCCAGGCCCCGGAATCCATGGATCCAATCGAGGCCGCCTTGGAGGACCGAGTAATCCGACCAGGTCTTCTTGACCACAAAGCCTCCGCCGGGGAAGGCGGAGTAGGTCAGCTGCCCTCGCAGTTCATTCCGCTCATTCAGGCGGGCTTGGCCCAGGAGGCCCAGGTGCGCGCCGAGGGCGAAGTGGGTGCCCAGCTCCTGATTGTGGCGAAGTTCGCCCATGGGACTGGAGAGCCCGGCGGCGAGGCCAAAGCGGGGGCCGTCGGAGGCTCTCAAAGTGGGAAGGGATAAGAGGAGCAGGAGACTGGCGCGTTTCATGGCCTCAACGCTACCAGCCAGAGTGGAAAATAGCAGGTAAGATCAGTTAAACCAATCAATACGAGGATCATTCCCTTGCTTTGGATTTGGCCTCGATCATCGCGATCAACCGGGCATCCCCTTCCGTGGCCACGGCGGCCATGAGGGCCTCGGCTTCCTGGAGGAGGGCCCCGCAGCGGGCGCGCATGGCGTCGTTGAAGGCGGAGTCCTTGATGTCCTTGAGGTTGATCAGCACGTTCCAGAGGCCGCCCCGCACACCGGCGAAGGCGGCCGCGGCGCCCACGAGGGCGTCCGTGAGGGAGGCGGGATTGCCCACCTTGGCCACCCGCTGGGCAAGCTTCATGGCCTCCAAGCTGCGCTCGGCAGTGGCCATCGGCACGGCTACGGCCTCCTTGAGGCCGGCCTGCATGGCCGCCGAGCGGCGGGCCTTCTCCTCATCGGTACCCTTGGGCATCCGCAGGGCGTCCATGTAGCCGTTGAAGGCGGCGGTGTCCTCGTCGATGGCGAGCACGAGGGCATCTTTGGCGGATTGGCACCCTTCGGCGATGGCGAGCAATTCCGTCTCGATCTCACCGGTCGCTTTGGGCTGGGTGAGGTTGGCCACCATGGAGGCCAGGGCCGCGCCCAGGGCGCCGCACAGGGCGGCGATGGAACCGCCGCCCGGCGCCGGGGTATCGCGGCTCACTTCCTCGGTGAAGGCCTTCACGGTCAGACCGCCCAGGCCCTGGGTGTAGGCCTTGGGGAGGCCCAGCACCTTGGCGGGGATGTCGAAGGGGGCCACGTCCGCGAGGCCCATGGAAAAGACGGCAGTGGTGAGCACGTCTTCGGCGGGCACGAAGGGGCTGCGGCCCATGGCTTTGAGGTAGTGCTGGCCCGCTTCCTTCAGCGCCGCGTAGGGCACGAGGCCTACGATCTCGCTGCCCGTCACCACGAGGCCGCGGTCGGAGGCCATCTCGCGGGTGGCATCCAGCACCGCATGGGCGCTGGTCACCTTGTAGTTCGTGAGGTTGATGGAGAGCTGGGCGCGACCGTACTCCTCCACGACCCAGCCGATGGCCTTGCAGTCCTTGAAGAGGCCCGCGCGGTAGGCCTTCCGACCCACCACGGATTCCGAGGCATCGATGTCGTTGAGGGCGAGGAGCTGGATGAGGTCGTAGCCGTGCGCTTCCTGGCAGTGATCGACGAGGGCGGCGAAGGAGTGCTCATCCCGGGCGCAGTTGCCGCAGGGAAACGTTCCTTCGGCGTAGAACAGGATCTCGCCGCTGCTGTAGAAGGCGTTGGTCTGACCCCGCCGGGCCACGCGGCCCTTCTCGCGCAGTTCGAAGGCGAGGTCTGTGGCGTGGTCCTTCACCTTGGAATTGAGGGTGATGTTGTAGGCGATGAGGAATTCCCGGGCGCCGGTGATGAGGGCCCCCGCTTTGGGGTTGAAGGCGGCGGGACCGAAGTCGGGCACCCAGTGGGGATTCTGGAGTTTTTCCGCGAGGCCCTCGTACTCGCCCTTGCGCACCACGGCGAGGTTCTTCCGCTCGGGACGGCTGGCGGCGGCTTCGTAGAGGTACACGGGCAGCCCCAGCTCGCGGCCCACGCGATCGCCCAGGCGGCGCGCCAGTTCGGCGCACTCGGCCATGGTCACGCCCTCCACGGGGATGAAGGGGCACACGTCCGTGGCGCCTATGCGGGGGTGGGCTCCGTGGTGCTGGGTCATGTCGATCACTTCCGCGGCCCGCTTCACGCCCTGGAAGGCGGCTTCGAGCACGGCCTCGGGATCGCCCACAATGGTGACCACCGTGCGGTTGGTGTCGGCCCCGGGATCCACGTCCAGCAGCTTCACGCCGGCGACGGCCTCAAGGGCGTCGGTGATCTGCTTGATCTTCGCTTTGTCGCGGCCCTCGCTGAAATTGGGGACGCATTCGACGATTCGCTGGCTCATGGCGGCTCCTATCCCTTGACGACCAGGCTCACGAGCTTGCCGCCCGGGGGCACGACCACCTTCACCAGTTCCTTGCCCGCCAAATGTGGCTGGGCCTCCTCGCAGGCCAGGGCCGCGGCCTTGCGGTCCTCCTCGGTGGCGCTGGCGGGGACGGTGATGCGGCCGCGCACCTTGCCGTTCACCTGCACGACGACGGTGACCTCGTCGGCTTCCAGGAAGGCGGCGTCGGCCTCGGGCCAGGCGGCCTTCATGCAGAGCCCGGTCTTGCCCAGCTGGGCCCAGGCCACTTCGGCGTAGTGGGGTGCCAGGGGGCTGAGGGCGAGGACGAAGCGCTCCAGGGTGTGCTGCATCACGGCGGCGCGGTGGGGCGCGGCGGCGGGCAGGTCGGTGACGGCGTTAAGCAGTTCCATGAGGCCGCTGACGACGGTGTTGAAGCTGTAGCGCTTCTCCAGGTCGTCGGTGATGCGGCGCAGGGACTGGTGCAGCTTCACGAGCAGCACCTTCTCCTCGGCGGAGAGGGCATCCTTGGCGGGCAGGGCCGCGGCGGTGGGTGTGTGATCGTCCACGAGGCGGGCCACGCGCTTGAGGAAGCGGGTGGCGCCTTCGATGCCCTCGAAGCCGGTCCAATCCAGTTCCTTCTCGATGGGGGCCGCGAAGGTCATGAAGAGACGGGTGGCGTCGGCACCGTAGCGGGCCAGCACTTCATCCGGGTCCACGATGTTGCCCTTGCTCTTGGACATCTTGGAGCCATCCTTCAGCACCATGCCCTGGCAGATGAGCTTGGTGAAGGGCTCGTCGCCGCTCACCATGCCCAGGTCGCGTAGCACCTTGTGGAAGTAGCGGGCGTAGATGAGGTGCATGGTGGCGTGCTCGATGCCGCCCACGTAGAGGTCCACGGGCCCGTAAGCGTCCGCCTCGGCCTTGGCGAAGGGGAGCTCGGTGTTCTTGGGATCCAGGTAGCGGTACCAGTACCAGGAGCTGTCCACGAAGGTGTCCATGGTGTCCGTCTCGCGGCGGGCAGGCTTGCCGCAGACGGGGCAGGCGCACTGGAGGAAGCCCTGGTTGGTGGTGAGGGGCGAGGGGCCCGTACCCGTGAAGGCCACGTCCTCGGGGAGGCGGATGGGGAGGTTCTCCTCCTTTTCGGGGACGACGCCGCAGGCCTCACAGTGCACGGTGGGAATGGGCGTGCCCCAATAGCGCTGGCGGGAGAGGCCCCAATCCTTGAGCTTGAAGGTGGTGGCCTTGGTAGCGCGTCCTCCGAGCTTCGCGACCATGGCGTCCACAGCGGCTTCGCTGGTGAGACCCGTGAATTCGCCGGAGTTCACGAGGATGCCGGGCTCCCAGGGATCCTCAGACTCGATGACCTTGGGGATGGGCAGGCCGTACTTGGTGGCGAACTCGTGGTCGCGCTCGTCGTGGCCGGGCACGCCCATGACGGCGCCGGTGCCGTAGTCCATGAGCACGTAGTTGGCGGCGAATACGGGCACGGCCTCCCCCGTGAAGGGATGGATGGCGGTGATCGCACTGCGATGGCCCAACTTGATATCGCTCTTGAGGCGCTCGTCCCGATCCTGAGCGGCGATCTCATCACAGAAGGCCTTGAGGGCAGGATCCTTCGCGGCGGCCGCTTCGATGACGGGGTGCTCCGTGGAGAGGGCCAGGAAGGTCACACCGAAGAGGGTGTCCAGGCGTGTGGTGAAGACTTCCGCCTGCTCGCCGGTGCTGAGGTCGAAGGTGAGGCGGGCGCCCACGGACTTGCCGATCCAGTGGCGCTGCATGACCTTCACGTTGTCGGGCCAATCCAGGCCGTCCAGTTCCTGCAGGAGTTCGTCGGCGTACTTCGTCGTCTGGAAGAAATACTGCTCCAGGGGCTTCTGCACCACGGGATGGCCCGTGCGCTCGTCCTTGCCGTCCACCACCTGCTCATTGGCGAGCACGGTGCCCAGGGCCTCGCACCAGTTCACGTTGCGGAGCTGGCGGATCACGTCGCCGCGCTTCCACATCTGCAGGAAGAACCACTGGTTCCACTTGTAGTACTCGGGCGTGAAGGAGGCGATCTCCCGCTCCCAGTCGTAGCTGATGCCCATCTTCTGGATTTGGGCCTTCATATCGAGGATGTTCTGGCGGGTCCAGATGGCGGGGTGGATGCCGTGCTTGATGGCGGCGTTCTCCGCGGGCAGACCGAAGCTATCCCAGCCCAAGGGATGCATGACTTCGTAGCCGCGCATGCGGCGGAAGCGCGCCACGATGTCGCCCAGGGTGTAGTTGCGCACGTGGCCCATGTGGATGCGGCCCGAGGGATAGGGCAGCATCACGAGCATGTAGAAGGTCTTCGTCGCGTCCTTCAGCTCCGCGGCGCGGGGCGTGCGGAAGGCGGCCTCGGCGGCCCAGCGGGCCTGGGTCTGGGATTCCTGCTGGAGGGGATCGAAGGACATCGCGAAAACTCCGGTGAACCTTCCAGCTTAGGGGCCAGGGCCGAATTACCCAACCGCTTGCAGCCATTCCCTCAGACCCGGGGGCCCAGGGGCGCCCGCCGCCTTGAGGGCAGCTTCACAAGATTTAACAAATTTGGCCTTGCTTGGACGAATAGTCAGTCCATCCTTGGTGAACATTTGGGAAAAAGAGGCTCATTGAGTTATGAAGATCGGTAAAGACCATCTTCTTGTGAGGCTCCCCATTCACACCCTTCCAGGAGGACCCGTGTCTCACTCGCATCCCCACCGCTGGCGCGCACCCTTCGCCTCAGGCGGCCTCGTTCTATTTGCCCTCGCCTGCGGGGGCGGATCGTCGCCCCACACGAGCGGAGGCCCCGCACCCACGCCCACCCCGGCAACCCCCGCGGCTCCCGCTCTTCAGGAGCCCTTCTGGTCCACGGAGAGCCCCGAGCGCCCCCACCGGGCCCGGCCCCTGGCGATGCCCTCTGAAGGCGCCTCGGTCATCCAGCTCAGCGCGGCGGAACTGGTGCGCCTGCGGGAGGCCACCCCCACGGAAATGGCCCGACCGGCCTCTGGCGAGAGCGCGGGTCTGGCGGTGCCCACCCGCATCGTGACGGGCGTGCGCAGCTACACCTTCCGGCAGGACACCGGCACCACCTTGCAGCCCTTCGATCTCACCGCGGCCGTGATCCAGGCCCTGGTACCCAACAGCAGCGGCGGCCTGGACACCCTGGTGGGCGTGGGCCACAACGATGGCACCTTCAGCATCTCGGGCGTGCCCGTGGGCGGGTATTGGCTACGCTTCGGCAGCACCTACCTCTGGACGACGGAGGATCACGTGGAGTGGGTGACGGACCTCTACGGCCGGGCCGATGCCGCCTATCCGGGCATCTCCCCCACCAACCTTGAGATGTCGGCGAGCAACCTCGGGGCCTGGCAGACCACGGATGAACTCTTCTTCAACGTGCCCAACCAAGGGACCACCTATGCCATGGCGCCCGGTACCGCCGGGGTGTCGAACGCGCCGGGCCTGGGCGCCACGGCCCTGGCGAGCTACACCTATGACTTCACGCAGGTGGGCCTGGGTCTTTTGGACGCGTCGCGGGCGGATCAGGCCTACCTCACGCAGCTCACCACCCGGAGCACGGCGGGAAGCACCTACCGCGCCCTGGGCAAGGTATGGAACCTGCCCGCCCTCACCATGGTGGATGGGGCCAGCACCTCCGCCAGCGGCGCCTTCCTGGACATTCCCCAATCCAGCACCCTCCGGCTGAACTGGAAGCGCAGCGCCCTGGTGGGGATGACGCCTCAGGTGAATCCGGGCGCCCAGGTGGTGGCCACGGAGTTCGGGCTCTGGGCCTCGCCCCTGGGGCTTAGCCAAGGCATTCCCAGCAACGCCTTCCAGTTGTTCACCTATGACAGCGGGTCCACCAGCGCCACCACGGATCTGGATCTGGGGGATCTGGCCTACGGGAATCCCTTCCCCTCGGCCTGGAGCCTCCTGGCCGAAACCTACTTCACCTGGAGCGTGCAGTACCTGGCCCCGGGTGCAGTGACGCCGGTGACCCAGCTGCGCTCCGCCTACACGGCCACCAACGTGATGCCCACCGCCGTGGCGCCCCTGACGCCGCTCCTCAGCCCCGTGCTGAACCCCCGGATCAATGGGAAGGACCTCTTTCAGAACCAACTCGCCGTGGGGACCACGCCCACGCTGAGCTGGGACCTGCCGAGCACGGGAACCCCCACGGGCTACGTGGTTCGGGCCTATGAACTGAAGAACAATGCCGGTGCCACCCAGCTGGTGACCCGCGCGCTCTTCCGCACCGCGGCGCGAACCTTCACGGTGCCCCCGGGCATCCTCCTGTCCGGCAGCACCTACATCTTCACCATCAGTGCCGTGCGCAATCCCGGCGTGAACTACGCGGCCTATCCCTTCCGCAGCAGCTTCCCTTACGCGAGCTCGCCGCTGAACTCGGCCATTGTGGCGCCCTGATCGCCGAGGCCAGCTTAAAAAAAGGGGGCCCATCTGGGCCCCTTTTTTGGCCTCAGTCTTCGGGGCCCTCACCCGTCCAGCCTTCGTCCATCTCCACTTCGGGCTTGGCCTCGACGCGGTAGCTCTCGGAGGCCCATGCCCCCAGGTCCTGGGTCTGGCAGCGCTGGGAGCAGAAGGGCTTCCAGGCGTTGCCCTCCCAGGCGGTGGGCTTTCGGCAGGTAGGGCAGGGACGCAAGACCATGGATCCAGGTTGGTTGATCTTGGGATGGCGCGCAAGTGGCTAAAAAAATATGAGTGAAATAATGTAGATCAAGTTGACACCTCGTGGAGCATGTCCTAGCTTTGAAGGCTGCGGGGCCCTGCCCCGGACCCGAACCCGTTCACGGAGGACCCCCATGGGCAAAATCATCGGAATCGACCTCGGTACCACCAACAGCTGCGTTGCCGTCATGGAGGGTGGGCAGCCCAAGGTGATCCCCAATCCCGAAGGCGCGAACACCACGCCTTCCGTGGTGGGCTTCAACCCCAAGACCCACGAACGCCTCGTGGGCGCCTCGGCCAAGCGTCAGGCCGTGGCCCAGCCCAAGAACACCGTCTACTCCATCAAGCGCTTCATGGGCCTGCCCTTCGCCGACTCCTCCAAGGAGCAGAAGCTGGTGCCCTACGAAGTGGAGCGCAACGACAAGGGCGGCTGCTCCGTGGTCATCGACCAGAAGCACCTCAGCCCCGAGGAGATCTCCGCCGTCATCCTCACCAAGATGAAGGAAGCCGCCGAGGCCTACCTGGGCGAGAAGGTCACCGAGGCTGTGGTCACCGTGCCCGCCTACTTCAACGACGCCCAGCGTCAGGCCACGAAGGATGCCGGCGCCATCGCGGGCCTCGACGTGAAGCGCATCATCAACGAGCCCACCGCCGCGGCGCTCGCCTACGGCCTCGATAAGAAGAAGGACGGCACCATTGCCGTGTTCGACTTCGGCGGCGGCACCTTCGACATCTCCATCCTGGAAGTCTCCGAAGGCGTGGTCGAAGTGAAGTCCACCAATGGCGACACCCACCTGGGCGGCGACAACGTGGACCAGCTCATCATCGATTGGCTGGCCGAGGAGTTCCTCAAGGCTGAGGGCATCGACCTCCGCAAGCAGGCGGACGCCATGCAGCGCCTGAAGGAAGCCGCCGAGAAGGCCAAGATCGAACTCTCCAGCACCACCCAGACCGACATCAGCCTGCCCTACATCACGGCGGATGCCTCCGGTCCCAAGCACATCAACCAGAACCTCAGCCGCGCCAAGTTCGAGCTCATGCTCGCGCCCATCATCGCCAAGCTGAAGGTGCCCTGCGAGAACGCCATCAAGGACGCCAAGCTCACCACCTCGCAGATCGATGAAGTCGTGCTCGTGGGTGGTTCCACCCGCACCCCCAAGGTGGCGGAGATGGTGAAGGAGCTCTTCGGCAAGGAGCCCAACCGCAGCGTGAACCCCGATGAGGTGGTGGCCGTGGGCGCCGCCGTCCAGGGCGGCGTGCTCGCTGGCGACGTGAAGGGCGTGTTGCTCCTCGACGTGACCCCGCTCAGCCTCGGCATCAACGCCAACGGCGGCCAGATGAGCGTGATCATCCCGCGCAACACAACCATCCCCACGAAGAAGTCCGAGATCTACACCACCGCCGTGGACAATCAGCCTGGCGTGGACATCGAGGTCTTCCAGGGCGAACGCCCCCTCGTGGAAGGCAACAAGCTCCTGGGCCGCTTCCACCTGGGTGACATCGCCCCGGCCCCCCGCGGCATGCCCCAGATCGAGGTGATCTTCGACATCGACGCCAACGGCATCGTGCACGTCACCGCCAAGGACAAGGGCACCGGCAAGGACGCCAGCATCACGCTGACGGGCAGCACGGGCCTTTCGAAGGAGGAGATCGACGCCAAGGTGAAGGACGCCGAAGCCCACAAGGCCGACGACGAGGCCCGCAAGGCCCTGCTCGAGGACAAGAACCACCTCGACCAGCTCGTCTACCAGGTGGAGAAGCTCATCAAGGAGCAAGGTGAGAAGCTGCCCGAGGCCGATAAGAAGGCCGTGGAGGAAGCCATCACCGAAGCCAAGGCCGCCCTGGGCAGCCAGGACGGCCCCCGCCTCAAGAAGGCCCTGGAGGATCTCACCCAGAAGAGCCACAAGCTCAGCGAGTCCCTCTACCAGCAGGCCCCCCCGGCCGATGGCCAGGGCGGCGCGCCCGGCGCCGGCACCACCGGCGGCGAGAAGAAGGACGACAACGTCATCGACGCCGAAGTTGTGAGCTAAACAGACTCAACGGACAGGGGGTCTTCGGACCCCCTGTTTTTTGCTCGGCGAAAATCTTAGTCCGCTAGACTAAAGCCACCATGTCCCATCCGGATTACTACAAGACCCTGGGCGTCCCTCGCAATGCCTCCGATGAGGATGTGAAGAAGGCCTACCGGAAGCTGGCGCGGAAGTACCACCCCGATCTGAATCCCAACAACGCCGCGGCCGAGGCCAAGTTCAAGGAACTGAGCGTCGCCAACGACGTGCTGTCGGATCCCGAGAAGCGGAAGAATTACGACACCTACGGGGATCCCGCGGGCCCAGGCCAGCAGGTGCCTCCGGGCTTCCAGGGCGGCGGCTTCGATCCCGGCGGCTTCGCCTTCGATTTCGGCGACCTCTTCGGCGGTGGGGGCCGACAATCCCGCAGTGGGCCCCAGAAGGGCGAGGATCTGCACCACGCCGTGCGCCTCACCTTCAAGGATGCCTTCGAGGGCAAGCGCCTCACGCTGAACATCCAGCGCAGCGAGCCCTGCATGGGCTGCCGCGGCACCGGCGAACAGGATCGGAAGAAGGAAACTTGCCGCGCCTGCGGCGGCAAAGGGAAGACCGGCGGCGGCATCCTCGGCTTTTCGCGGCCCTGCGCTGAATGCGGCGGTCGGGGCCAAGTGGCCCCCAGCTGTCCCGATTGCCGGGGTACGGGCCGGCACGGCAAGACGGAGACCGTCACGGTGCAGATTCCTCCCGGCGTGGAGGACGGCGCCAAGCTCCGCGTGGGGGGCAAGGGCGAAGCCGGTCGGCGAGGCGGCGGGCCCGGAGATCTCTTCCTGCAAGTGAACGTGGAACCCGATGCCCGCTTCGAACGCAAGGGCCCCAACCTCCACCTCCAGATGCCCATCTCCTTCACCGAGGCGGCCCTGGGGGCCAAGGTGGAGGTGCCCACGCCGGATGGTCAGGCCACTTTGAAAGTGCCCCCCGGGGTGCAGGCCGGCACGAAGCTCCGCATCAAGGGCCAGGGCATGCCCATCCCCCGCAGCGATCAGCGGGGCGACCTCTACGCGGAAGTGGTGATCGTCACCCCTCAGATCCAAGATGAACGCAGCAAGGAGCTGCTGCGCGAGCTGGGCGAATTGAACGATGCCGCCCTCCAGCAGCAGCGGGGAGGTTCCCGTGGCTAAGGATCCCCGCATGGGCGCCTACATGATCGGCGTCGTCAGCACCCGCTACAACGTGCACCCCCAGACCTTGCGCATGTACGAACGGGAGGGGTTGCTGACGCCTTCGCGCACCGAGGGCAAAACCCGCCTCTACAGTGATGAGGATCTGGAGCGCCTGGAGTTCATCCTGAACCTCACCCGGGATCTGGGCGTGAACCTGGCTGGCGTGGAGGTGGTGCTCACTTTGCGGGAGCGCCTCAATCAGATGCAGGGGGATCTGGAGCGTTTGGTTTCGGTCATGGAAGCCCACGGCCTCACCAACCTGCCCCGCCCTTCCGGGACGGGCCTCGTGAAGTTGCCGCCCCAGGGGCTGAGGAAACGCTAGGCACTCCGCGGTGGGGCCCATGCTTCGGCCAACCGCGAAGGTCGGAGCTTTCCCCCCAGGCCGAAGAACTCACAGAGGCTCATGATCAAAGGCCGCCATTTCTGGGCATCAATGTGCGTGTTCGTCCCCGCCTGGATCAGATCCTCGTCGAGGTGAACGCGCAAGATGCTGGCCTCGAAAGCGGCCAAATGGGCGGCGGGGTCGCCGAGGTCGTGGATCGCTTCGATCCTGGCTTCAAGGTGAATGGGGCATTCAGCGATGCGGGGGGCGGCGACCAAGTCCGAGGGCTTGGGGGTTAACCCCGCGAGCCCGAACTTGTCCGACTCGAATCGGTAGCCCATCTTCGCCTTGTACTCAGGCACCGGATCCCGACCCGTGGTCAGGGCCAGGCGATCCACCACGTCTACCATCGCGGCCGACGGGAGGTTCAGCACACAGGAACGTTCCCGGCGGAGGTTCTCCGCCGTCTGGGAACGTCGGCTCAGGCCCAGCATGCAGGACTGCCCCAGCCACCAGGCCGAGGACATGGGGGCCAGATTGGGGGAACCATCTTCATTCACCGTGCTGATGAGGACCACGGGGGTTCCGAAGTAGAGCATTTTGGGTTGGATCACGCGGTGCATGGGTCACCTCCTATAGTCCTGAAGGGTGTCCCTGGAACCAGGTTTATTCGACCCGGTTCTTGCGGTGTTTTGCCCGGGCGCAGATTCCCGGCCTTGCCAAGGATAGGGACCGATGACCCGGTCCCTTTGCTATGCTGACCCTTCCACCCTGGTGACCCCTTGCCCCTCCGGCATCTCGAAGAGCGCGCGCTCGATAAATACTTCGATTCGATCCGCCATCTGCCCCTGCTGACGGCGGCGGAGGAGCGGATCTACGGCCACATGTGGCAGGACGAGCGGAATCCCGAGGGCCTGCGCAAGCTGGTGGAGGGCAACCTCCGCTTCGTGGTGAAGGAAGCGCGCAAGTTCGAGGGCATGGGTCTGGACCTGTTGGACCTCATCAGCGAAGGGAACCTGGGCCTCATCGAGGCCGCCAAGCGCTTCGATCCCACCCGGGAGAACAAGTTCCTCACCTACGCCTCCTGGTGGGTGCGCCAGAGCATCTTCCACGCGCTGGCCGAACACGGCTCGAAGATCCGCTTGCCGCAGAAGGTGGCGGGCCACCTCGTGCAGCTCAACCGCCTCACCCAGAAATTGACCCAGGATCTGGGGCGCACGCCTCACCTGCTGGAGATCGCCCTGGCCTCCAACCTCAGCGAAGAGGAGGTGGAGCGGCTCCAGCTCCTGCAGCAGACCACCACCACCGTGTCCACCGAGCAGGGCCTTGGCGACACGGACCTCACGGTGGGCGACAGCCTCGAACAGGAAGTGGAGCCCAGCGCCATGGCGGCCCTGGATCAGGAAGCCTTCCACACCCAGATCGAAGCCTCGCTGGACAGCCTCTCGGAGAAGGAGCGGCTCATCATCTGCAAGCACTTCGGCCTCCACGATTTCGAGCCCATGACACTGGAACAGATCGGCCGCAGTTTCGATCCACCCATCTCCCGGGAACGGGTGCGCCAGCTGGAAGAACGGGCCTTCGCCCGCATCCGCGAGCGCCGTCGGGAAGTGCTCGGCCAGTTCCTGCGGGGCTCCCGGGAATGAGAGGTCGTCCCGACTGTCCCCACTGTCAGGGGTCGGGCTTCTTGCTGGACCCCGATCCCATGCGCCCGGCCCGCGTCTGCGCCTGCACCCGGGAGGCGCGCCCGGAGTTGGCTACGCTCCAATTGCCGGCCCGATACCGGGAGACTAGTTTCGCGGCCTTCTTCAAGTGGTGGAGCAAGGAGTACGCGCCGGGGCAGGTGAACCGCATCCTCACGGGCATCGAGGAACTGAAGGGGGCCCTGGCCTCCCCGGCGGAACTCACCGGTGAGCTGCCGCAGCGGGAGCGCCTGGAGCGCCTGCTTGCTGCCACGGAAAAGAACCTGGAGCACGGCATCCGTCCCCTGGGCGCCGAAGATCTCCACGCCTGGGCCACCAAAGGTCGCCACCGCTTTCGGGGCGGGTGGGAGCTGTGGTGGATCCATGGCCCCGTGCAGAGCGGCAAAACCACCCTCGCCGCCGCGGCCCTCAAGGCCTGGGGCGAGCGCACCGGCCAAGCGGGTCGCTTCGTCTCCGTGCGCACGCTGTCTCAGCAAGTGAAGAACACCTACTTCGACACGCGCTCCTGGCAGAACCAGGACTTCATGAGCGTGCGGGACCTGCTGGATCCCCTCAAGAACCAGCACCTGCTCCTCCTGGATGAGTGGGATTGCCTGGATCCGGATTCCCGCGTGGCTTCAGCCTTCGCGGAGCTGCTGACGCACCGCTACCACGAGGGCCTGCCCACCATCCTCACCTCCGTGCCCCATCCGGAGTCCCTCGCCCAGCGCGATAACTACGCCTTCGCCCGCCTGGGCGACGCCAGCCTGCTCAAGCGGCTGGAGGGGGCGGATCGGGTGGAGATGATCCCCGCCCTCGCCTGGTGGCTGGACCGGCTCTAGCCCGTCTCTTCATCCGATGAACAAGCTCCTCCGCGCCCTTCTGCGCTTCCACCTTCGACGCCCCGTGAGTTTGTGGGTGGTGGTGGGCCTGCTCACGGTGGCCTTGGGCCTCGGGGCCCGCCTGGTGCAGCGCCAGTTGGACCTCCTCAGTGTGCTGCCCGTGGATCACCCGGCGGTGCGCGCCAATCTGGAAGCGGGCGTCGGGCAGCAGGAGATCCTCTGGCTCGTGGTGGAGGGTACTGACGCGAATCTGGACGTGCGCCGCGCCTGGGCGGAGAACCTCGTGGAGCGCTTGCTGGATCGCAGCGGCATGCCCTTGAACGGCCTCGCCGCCGAAGGCCGCCTCGCGGATCCCGTGGCCCGGCCCGGCGAACCGGGCCTCTCCCCCTGGCCCGCGCTGCTGGCGGTGGGGGCGCTGCCCGATGGCGATGCCGCCGTGGGCCGCGCCACCACGGAAACCCTCTATGCCCTGGCCCCGGCCTGGCTGGGGGATCGCCTGGAACCCCTGAATGATCCCGCGGAGGTGCAGCGTCGGCTGGCCGCTACGGCCAAGGCCCTGGGCTCCCCCAATCCCGTGGAAGCCACCCTCGCACGCCTCGATCCCTTGGGCCTGCGCAGCCTGGCCCCGCAGGGCGCCGAAGGAATGCAGAAGGCTCTGGAGTTGGCTCGCGCCTTCACCCTGCGCCTGCGCACCGGCTACCTGGAGAGCAAGGATGGGCGCATGATCCTCGTGCCCGTTGTCGCTTCCTTCCCCACCTCGGATACCGCCAGCACCCTGCGATCCCTGCGTTGGCTGGGAGAGGGCGCACCGGCCGAGATGCCCGCCCGCAGCTCCCTCCACCAGATGGAGCAGTCCCTGGCCTGGCGCGCGGATCGGCCCTTCCCCGTGCAGGTGACGGGGGCCCACGCGATCACGGTGTTCGAAAGCCAGCGCCTCACCCACGAGGTGCTCCTCTCCCTGGGCCTCAGCTTCATCCTCGTGGGCCTCGTCTATTGGATCGGCTTCCGCACCCTCTCGGGCTACGGCTTCGTCATGGCCCCGCTGCTCGTGGGCATGGTGTGGGCCTTGGGGTCCACGGGTTGGGCCCTGGGTCGTCTGAACCTCATGGCGGCGGGCTTCGGCGCCGTGCTGCTCGGGGTGGGTGACGACGTGGGCATCCTCCTCTTCAGCCGCTACGTGGAGGAACGCCACCGGGGCTCCGACAAGGTGCGGGCCCTGCGGGGCATGCTGCTGGGCACGGGCCCCGGCGTGGTGGCGGGCGCCCTCACGGTGGTGGCGGCCTTCGCCTCCCTGGCCTTCACCCCCTTTCCCGGCTTGCGCGACCTGGGCATCACCACGGGCCTGGGCCTCCTCTGCTGCCTCGTGGCCACCTTCCTGATCCTCCCGGCCCTGCTCCTGTGGCTGGATCGCGGCCGCGGTCCCTTCGCCCGAGCCGAGGCCGTGCCCGTGAAGGTTCGCAAGGCGCCCTGGAAGCCGAAGGTGGCGCTGGCCGTGTTCGCCCTCGCGCTGCTGCTGCTGCCTCGGGTGAAGTGGGAGGAGGATCTGCGCCGTTTCCGGGCCTCCGGTAATCCCGCCCTGGCCCTGCAGGAGAAGCTGGCCAAGGTGTTGGGTGCGAGCCTTCAACCGCTGGCCCTGCAACTGACGCTGGATCACCCGGACCAGCTCCCCGTCCGGTGGAACCGCATCGCGCCGCTGCTGCGCGCGGAAGGCTTGCCCATTCCCGATTGGCAGCAGCCCTCGCCGGAGCTGCGGCTGGCCCTGGCCAGCGAAACCTGGCGCCGTTCAGTGCTGGAGGCCGCCGGTAAAGCCGGACTGGATCCCGCGGGGTTGGAGCGCCCCTTGCAGTCTCTGGGCCTCGCCGCTTCGGATCCTGCCCAACCCGTGCTGGCCCTCCAATCCCTGCTCCCCAAGGCGGATGCACCCGAGCCCCCCGCAGGGACCTTCCTGGCCCCCAAACTTCCCGCGGCGCCCCCGAGCGTCCTCAACCTGCCCCTGAGGTTGGATGAAGCGGCCCAGGATCGGGTGGGCCCCAAGGTCGAGGATGCGGGTGGCCGTCTCGTGGGCACCCGTCCGCTGTTCAGGGCCGTGAAGGCCATCGCCTGGAAGAGTGTGCAATCGGCGGTGCTGCTCACCCTGGGGGGCATTCTCATCGTGGTGGCGCTCTTCGGCCGCTCCCTGCGCTTCGCCCTCCTCGCCCTGTTGCCCCTCCTCGCCAGCCAGGTGGGCGCCTTGGGAATCCTCGGGGCTACGGGCGAGCCCCTCACTTTCCTGAGCCTCATGGCCGTGCCCATCGCCCTGGGTGTCAGCGTGGACACGGCCTTCAACCTGCTGCACCGCGCCCGCCAGGAGCGGGACGCGGCGGCCAAGGTGGCCCGCGTGAACGCCGTCTGCGCCGGCACCACACTCGCCGGCTTCGGGGGCCTGGTGTTCAGCGGTTATCGCGGCCTCCGGGGTCTGGGCCTCGCCTGCCTCGGGGGCGTCGCCCTCGCGCTGCTGCTGACCCAGTGGCTCCTCCCTGCGATCCTGGAACGATGGCCCCTGAAGTCCAAAACCCCCTCCAAGCCCTGATCCAGGCCCGCCTCGGCGAAGGCCCCGTGCCGGCTTCGGAGGTCATGGCCCTGGCCCTCTACCACCCGGAGCACGGCTACTACCGCCGTCCCGAGGGCCCCTGGGGCTTCGAGGGCAAGGACTACTACACGGCCCTGGACCTGGGCCCCCTGTTGGGTGAGGCCTTGGCCCATCGCTTCCAACAGGCCTGGCTGCGGCTGGATCGGCCGGCGACATTCACCGTGCTGGAACCCGGCGCGGGGCGAGGCTGGCTCGGGCGCGACGTACTCAAGGCTGCGGAAGGGTTGGATACGGGCTTTTCCGCCGCCCTGCGCTACCTGCACCGAGACGATAACCCCGCGGCGAAGGCCGCGGCCCAGGCGGCGCTGGAGCCGTGGCTGCCCTCGGGTCGCGCGCGCTTCGTGGGGGAGGGCGACGCCCTCGAACCCTTCGTCGGGGCCGTGCTGAGCAATGAACTCTTCGACGCCCTGCCCGCCCAACCCTGGCGATGGGATGGCGAACGCTGGGTGCGCGAGGTGCTCACGACGAATGGTCCCGAATGGCACGTGGGCGAAGCCTGCGAAGCCACCGCCTGGTTCGAGGGCCACACCGATGGCCTCGAGCCGGGAGATGGGAGCGTTTGGGCTGAGGGCTTGCCCGCCCTCGTCACTGCTTGCATCGCGCCCCTGAAGGCCGGCCTCTTCCTCGCCATCGACTACGGCGAACGCGCCGATCGCCTCCTGGCCAAGGGGGCCGACCTGCGCCGCTACAAGGGCCACACGGTGGACGGCCTCTGGGCCGAGGACCTCGGCACCACCGATCTCACCGCCGACGTGGATTTCTCGCGTCTGGAGCACCTGCTCAGCCAGGCGGGCCTGAGCGAATTGGGTCATCAGGAACTCTCCCGCTGGATCCGAGGCCACGCGCCCCTCATGGCCTGGGAACAGGAATGGATGTCCCTGCCCGCCCCAGATCGCATGAAGCGCATGGAGAACCTGCTGCAGCTCACCCTGCCCGGCAAAATGGGCGCCCGATTCCGAGTGCTCGAGGGGTGGCGGGACTGAGCCTGGGGTGAACCGCGCCCCTGGCGGGGCCTCGCATCCCGTAGTCTGATCCCGGAGCTCCTTCCCATGCGAACCCGAATCCGTGCCCTAGCCCTGGGGTCGATGAGCCTGTGCCTGGCGGCGCAGGACAAACCCATCGCCTTCACCCACGCCCGCATCCTCACCATGGAGGGGGCGGAGGTCCCCGATGGCACGCTGGTCGTCCACAAGGGGAAGGTGGTGGCCGCAGGGCTCGTCGCCATTCCCGACGGGGCCGAAGTGCGGGATGCCAAGGGCAAGTGGATCATGCCCGGCCTCGTGGATAGCCACAGTCACATCTCCCAATCCGGTGGCGCCGATGGCAGCGCGCCCATCCAACCCGATGTACGGATCTCCGATGCCCTCAACGTGCGCAGTTCCGAGGTGATGAAGGCCCGCAGCGGGGGCATCACCTCCGTGAACGTGATGCCAGGCAGCGGGCATTTGCTCAGCGGGCAGACGATCTACTTGAAGCTCCGCGATGGAGGCACCGTGGATGAGCTGGCCATGGGCCGGCTGGGCGGCGGCTACCTCGGCGGCTTGAAGATGGCGAACGGCACGAATCCCCGCCGCCAAGGCCCAGCGGCGGGCAACTTTCCGGGGACCCGGGCCAAGAGCGCGGCCCTGGTGCGCGAGCAGTTCGTGAAGGCCCAGGAATATCAGAAGAAGGTCAAAGCCGCAGGCGACGACCCGAAGAAGCTGCCCGAGCGGAACCTCGGCCTGGAGATCCTCGTGGAAGTGCTGGAGGGCAAGCGCGTGGTGCACCACCACACGCACCGCCACGATGACATCCTCACCGTGCTGCGCCTGCAGAAGGAGTTCGGCTTCAAGGTGGTGCTCCACCACCTGAGCGAAGGTTGGATGATCGCCGATGAGATCGCGAAAAGCGGGAACCCCTGCAGCGTCATCGTCATCGACAGCCCGGGCGGCAAGCTGGAGGCGAAGGACATGCGGCTGAGCACCGGCGCGGCGCTGGAGAAGGCGGGGGCCCTGGTGGGCTTCCACACCGATGACGGCGTCACCGACAGCCGCTGGTTCCTGCGTTCCGCGGCCCTGAGCGTGCGCGCGGGCATGAGTCGGGAGGGGGCCCTGAAGGCCATGACCCTCAACAACGCGAAGATCCTCGGCCTTGAGGAGCGCCTGGGCAGCCTGAAGGCGGGCAAGGACGCGGACTTCATCCTCCTCTCGGGGGATCCCCTCAGCGTCTACACCCACGTGGAGGAGACCTGGGTGGAGGGCAAGCGGGTCTTCGACCGCGCCAACCCGGAGCACCGCAAGTACGCCACCGGCGGCCTGGGCGCCAGCCACGACAGTCAGGACCCCACCTGGATCCTGGCGTTGGAAGCGGAGGAACTGTGATGACCCTGCGAACCTCCCTCCTCTGCCTGCTCGCCGCAGGCGCGGTATCGGCCCAAGATGTCGCGGTGCGCGCGGAGAAGCTCTACACCTCCGCCGGTGCCCCCATCCTGGATGGCGTGGTCCTCATCCAGGGCGGGAAGATCACCGCCGTGGGCACTGCGGCCGCCGTGAAGATCCCCGCGGGATTCGCCCTCCGCACCGCCAAGGTGGCCGTCCCCGGGCTTGTGGATGCCCATGGCACCGCCGGATTCTCAGGCCTGCTCAACCAGCCCCATGATCAGGAGCAGGTGGAGCGCAGCGCCCCCATCCAACCGGAGCTGCGGGCCATCGACGGGTACAACGGCCGGGATCCCCTCATCGAATGGTTGCGGGATCGCGGCGTCACGACCCTCCACACGGGCCACGGCCCCGGCGTCCTGGTGGCCGGCGAGACCTTGGTCGCCAAGACCTTCGGCAATGAAGTGGATTCATCCGTGATCAAGGCCGAAGCCATGATCGCCGCCACGCTGGGGGACAGTGCCCGCGCCACGGAGCCCGGCAAAGCTCCGGGCACCCGGGCCAAGCAGGTGGCCATGGTGCGTCAGGCCCTGGTGGACGCCCAGGAGTACCTGAAGAAATCCACCACGGCGGAGAAGGGCAAGGAGCCCGCCCGGGACCTGCGCAAAGAGGCCTTCGTGGCCGTGCTCAAGGGCGAGCGCCCCCTGATGCTGACGGTGAACCGGGAAGCCGACATCCTGGCGGCCCTGCGCATCAAAGAGGAGTTCAAGATCCCGGTGGTGTTGGATGGCGCCGCCGAGGCCCACCTGGTGCTGAAGCAGATCAGAGCGGCCGGTGTCTCGGTGATCCTCCACCCCTCCATGGCCCGCGCCATCGGGGAGATGGAGAACATGAGCCTGGAAATGGGCGCCAAGCTGAAGGCCGCGGGCATCCCCTTCGCCCTCCAGAGCGGCTATGAGGGCTACGTGCCCAAGACCCGCGTGGTGCTTTGGGAGGCCGCCATGGCCGCCGCCAACGGCCTCTCCTTCGAGGACGCCCTGGCAAGCATCACCCGGGATGCCGCCAAGATCATCGGCGTCGCTGATCGGGTGGGCACCCTGGAAGTGGGCAAGGATGGCGACGTCGCCTGTTACGACGGCGACCCCTTCGAATGGACCACCCATTGCACCGGGACCGTGATCCAGGGCCGCGTGGTGAGCGAGGGCGAGAAGTACTGAGGCCCGAGCTGCGAGGAGAAGCCCACGCCGCTTGGTGGCGTGGGCTTCTTTCGTTGGGTTAGGGCTTCAGCACGCCCACGCCGAGGGTCGAAGGTGCGGATCCACCCAGGAAGAGGGTGTGGGTCTGAGCCTTGAAGTCGGTGTCCTTCGCTTCGTTGATGTTGGGCACCCAGGACTGGGGGTTCCGGTCCATGAGGGGGAACCAGCTGCTCTGCACCTGGACCATGATGCGGTGGCCCTTTTTGAAGGTGTGGAGCACATCGTTCATGCGGTAGGCCACACGGGTGGATTGGCCGGGGGTGAAGGGCTCGGGCTTGGAGTAGCTGTTCCGGAATCGGCCGCGCATGACCTCGCCCCGCACGAGCATCTGGTAGCCGCCGCTCTTGGGGTAGGCGGGGCCCCCCCGCTCGCCTTCGGTCACGGGTTCCCGGGGATCGCGGTAGTCGTCGGGGTGCACGTCGATGAGCTTCACCACCCAATCGGCGTCGCGGCCCGTGGTGGCGACGCGGAGTTCGGGGAGCAGGGGGCCGGCGAAGGTCAGGTCCTCCGCCAGCGGTTCCGTTTGGAACACGAGCACGTCGGGGCGGGTGGCGGCGAAGCGCTGATCGTCGGTCATGTACTCGCGGGTCATGCCGATGGCCACGTTCTCGATGAAGGGCACGGGCTTGGCGGGGTCGCTGGGAAAGCTCACCCGGGTGCCGGCCTTGGGGGCGTCGAAGGCGAGCCGACCGCCCGGCAGGAGGTAGAGCTTCCGGGCCTCAGTTTTGGGGGGCCAGGCCTCGAAGCTGCGCCATTGGTTGGCGCCGGTGTTGAACATCGTGGCCTCGGGCAGCTTGGGGTCCGGGGCGCCCTTGAGGTGGTGCATGAAGAAGGGGAACTCCACCTTCTCGCGGTAGTACAGGGAGGTCTTGGACCCGAAGTGGGCCTTGCCCAGGAATTCGCCCTCCCCCCGGGACCAGCCGCCGTGGAACCAGGGGCCCATGACGAGCTTCACGTCGCCCTTGGGGCTGTGGGCATTCGCCGTCTGGTACACCTGCAGGGCACCGTAGAGGTTCTCCGCGTCGAAGAGCCCGCCCACGGTGAGCACGGCGGGCCGGATGTTCTGGAGGTGGGGCCGGAGGTTCCGCGATTGCCAAAAGGCGTCGTAGTTCGGGTGGTCCAGCATGTCGAGCCAGAAGGGGATGTTCTTGGCGACCTCCCGGCTGTGGGCGAGGCCGCCCAGGCGCAGGAAGTAGGCGTAGCCATCGGCCATGCCGTGCTCGAAGGGCTTGCCCCAGTCCTGGGTGGGCTCGGGCCGGGGGCGGCCGAAGTTCACCATGAAGTTGAAGGCGTGGGGCAGCCACAGGGCGCCGTTGCGGTGGAAATCGTCGCCCGTGAACCAATCCACGATGGGGGCCTGGGGGCTCACGGCCTTCAGGGCGGGGTGCGCGTCGATCATGCCTGCGGCGGTGTAGAAGCCGGGATAACTGATGCCCCACTGGCCCACGCGACCGTTGGTGGGGAGGTGCTTCACCACCCAATCCACGGTGTCGAAGGTATCGCTGCTTTCATCGATGTCCTGAGGTCCCCGCTTCACGTCCTTGTGGGGGGTCATGTTCACGAAGGTGCCTTCGCTCATGAGCCGGCCGCGCACGTCTTGATAAACGAAGATGAAGCCTTCAGTGCCGAAGAGGGGAGAGGGGCCCAAGTCGGATTTGAACTGATCCGCACCATAGGGCGCCACGCTGTAGGGCGTGCGCTGCATGACCACAGGGTAGGGATGGTCGGGGGAGGCATCCTTGGGCACGTAAATGGCGGTGAAGAGCTTCACGCCATCCCGCATGGGCACCATGATTTCGCGTTTCTCGTACTTCGCCTTCACGGCCTCGAGGCCCTGGGCGGTGAGCAGCGTGGAGGCGACGAGCAACAGGGTCAGGCGACGCATGGGAGCTCCAGGGGATGGCCCATGCTACCGCCCGGGTACGGGATGGGAGGGTGGCGTCCACCCCTGGATTGAGGGGTTCAGGCCCTGGATCCGCTCAAGGGCCACTGGAATCGAGTCTCATGCCGCACGGCATCCTCCCCCTGGATGCTTTCCACCAGGTGGAGGCGATCCACGGTCCAGGTTTCGCTGAGTGGGGGCGGCGGCAGGGGGATCCGCGCCTTAGGCCGGGCGAGGGTGAGGTGGGGATGGAATGGCTTCGGATCGAGGGGGATCCCCGCCCCGCCCAGCGTCTGCCGGAGATCCGCCGCCAGGGTGACCAGGGGAGGGCTCGGGGCCACGTTCAGGAACACAACTTGGGAGCCATGGCTGCGGGGGAAGGTGCCCAAGGCGGCGGTGGCCAGCACAAAGCAGCCATGGCGGGCGGCCACCTCCGCACCACAGGCCGTCGCGCGCTGGGCCAGCTCGGGAGCCATCACCCCCAGGAAGGCCACCGTGAGGTGGAGGTGGGGAGGATGACCTTCGTGGATCAGCCCCTGAGCGCCCATCCAGGCCACGAGGCGATCCTCGGAAGGCGGCGGCAGGGGCAGGGAAAAGAAGAGGCGCATGCGGCCGTGATCAAGCGGGCCCGAAGCGCGCCCGCCAATCGGCGCTGAGTTCCGGCAGGGCGCCCATGGCGAGGCACTCGGCGGGGTTTTCCGCCGCCTTCCAGCGGGCGTGGAGGGCGCGGGCCACGCTCCAGGCTGGCTGGGGGCGATCCAGGAGCTTCACGGGGGCCCCGGTTTCCAGGGGCGCCGCCACCAGCACCCTCAGGTAGAAGCCGCCCCGGGCCGTGGCATAGACCCGGGCCACGGTGTCGGGCCACCCCAGGTGCCGCTGCAGGGTGCCGCAGGGCACCCGGGGCTGGCTCACCTGGAGGAGGGCGTCGCCCACCTGGAGGCGATCGCCGATGCAGGCGCTGTGATCATCCAACCCAGCGAGGAGGAGGTTCTCGCCGAAGGCTCCCGGTGCGAGGGGTCGACCCTCGGAGGCCCACAGCACGTAGGTTTCCTGGGCATAGGCGAGGAGGGCCTGATCGGGGCCGCCGTGGTGTTTGCGGTCGCCCACTTCATCGCCCAACAGCCCTTCGGGGCCCAGGAGGATGGGACCGGCCATGGATTCCTTGCGAATGGCGGAGCGGAGGGGTCGGCCGTGGGCATCCGGGCGCTCCTGCACTCGCCCCATGCGCACGTCGAGCAGCTGGATCATGTCAGTGGCCGGAGGCACGTTCCTTCTCCATGAGGCGCTGCATGACCTTCACGGCCTGTTCCATGCCCCAGCGCTCCCCGGCCTTCCGGGCCTCTTCGGAGAGGCTCGCCTGTTTGGCTGCAAAGCTCCGACCTTCGGGGGAGGTGTAGAAGGCGACGGCGGCCTTGAGTTCGGCTTCGGTATACGTCTTCTCGTAGAGGGGCACGAAGAGTTCTTCGGCCATGCGCTGGGGCGTCAATTCCTGCATGAAGGCATCCCAGAAGCCTTCGGGCACCTTCGCGTCGGACTTCTTTTGGGCCTCGAGGCCGGCCTTCGCCTCGGCGACGGCGATGTCCCCCAGGCGGAGGAGCTCCACCAGCTTGCGAGCTTGATCCCGCTTGGGATTGGTGGGGGCTTGGGCCACGAGCGCGGGAACGACCAGGAACAGGGCAAGGGCAGGGCGCATGGCACCTCCGAAGTCCCCCAGGTTAACCCTCATTCGCCGTGGGCCTTCCACCAGGCCGAGCCCTCGGCCACGTCCTTGGCGATCTGATCCCTCAGGGCATCCACGCTATGGAACTTGGCCTCCCCCCGGAGGCGATGGCGGAAGGCCACGGAGAGGCGCGAGCCGTAGAGGTCGCCTTCGAAATCGGGCAGGTGGGTTTCCACTGTGAGGCGGCGGCCTTCGAAGGTGGGCTTTTCGCCCACGTTGGTGAGGCCCAGGCGCGGGCCCTGCCAGTGGGAGCTGCGGGCCTCGGTGACGTAGACGCCGCCCGCAGGTAGTTGTTCCTGCTCCCACTGGAGGTTGGCGGTGGGAAAGCCCAGGTGGCGACCGCGCCGGTCGCCTTCCACCACGAGGCCCGTGAGTTCGAAGGGATGACCCAGCAGGGTGGCGGCTTCATCCACGAGTCCATCACTGAGGGCGCTGCGGATGCGGGTGCTGCTCAGGTGGCCGCCATCGGGAGCCCGCAGGGCGTGCCCGAACACTTCGCAGCCCAGGGCCTGGCCCCAGGTCTGTAGCGCGGCGAGGTCGCCATGGCGATCACGCCCGAAGCAGAAGGCGGTGCCCACGTGCAGTTCCAGCGGGCGCAGGGCCCGGCCGAAGGGCGCGAGGAATTCGCTGGGTTCCAGTTCCGAAAAGGGGCGGCTGAAGGGGATCACCCAGGCGAGGTCCATCCCGCAGGCTTCGAAGGCGGCTAGGCGCTGGGTGAGCGTCATGAGCAGGCGGGGTTTGCGTTCGGGGCCCACCACCACGAGGGGGTGGGGATCGAAGGTGACCACGGCAGCGCGCACGCCCCGGGCCTTGGCCCGGCGGGCCGCCTCCTGGAGCACGGCCTTGTGGCCCGCGTGCACCCCGTCGAAATTCCCGAGGGTGACGACGCAGGGGCCATCCTGGGGGGCCTCGCTGAGGAGGTGGTGCCAGACCTCCATCATGCCTCCGGGTGTTCCTGGGGCCAGGCGAGGCTGGCGACGACGCTGCCCGTGAGCACGACGCCGATGAAGGTGAGGCTCGCGAGGATCAGCGTCTGGTCGTCCAGGCCCCAGTGGGTCTTGAGCCAGTGGGCGCAGCACATCTTGAGGCCCACGAACGCGAGCACGATGGCCAGGCCCGTTTTCAGGTGATGGAATCGGTCGATCATCTTGGCCAGGAGGAAGTAGAGGCTGCGCAGGCCGAGGATGGCGAAGACGTTGCTGGTGTAGACGATGAAGGGATCCCGGGTGATGGCGAGCACCGCGGGGATGCTGTCCACGGCGAAGACGAGATCCGTCACCTCCACGCACACGAGCACCAGGAGCATGGGGGTGGCGAAGCGCTTGCCGTTCTTCAGCGACCAGAAGTGTTCGTGGCCGCCGTGGGGATCGTAGGGCACCGCCTTCTGAAAGAGGCGCACCACGGGGTACTTGGTGGGATCGGGCGCGCTATCGGAGGACAGGAGCATCTTCACCCCGGTGAGGATGAGGAAGCCGCCGAAGACGTACATCATCCATTCGAAGCGGTTCAGCAGCGCGGTGCCGGCCAGGATCATGCTGGCGCGCATGATCAGGGCGCCAAACACGCCCCAGAAGAGCACCCGGTGCTGGTGGCGCAAGTCCACTTGGAAGCTCGTGAAGAGGAGGACGAAGACGAAGAGGTTGTCGACGCTGAGACTCTTTTCCAGCACGTAGCCCGTGAGGAATTCGAGGCCCTTTTGTCGGCCCAGGGTCTTCCAGACCACGGCGTTGAAGAGGAGGGCCAGCGAGATCCAGACGATGCTCCAACCCGCCGCCTCCCGGACCGACGGCGCGTGGGCCCGCTTGTTGAGCACGCCCAGATCCAGGGCGAGCATGAAGAAGACCAGCACATGGAAGCCCGCCCAGGCCCACCAGGGGGCGGCGGCTAGCAACGCGTGGATCATCAGACCTCCAATCCTCCAGTGTACGGAAGGCCGCAAGCCGATCAGGTAGGATAGGCCCGTGAGCCTGCCCCGCTTCTTCCTACTCGATCACACCGGCCCGGTCACCGAAGGCTCGGTGGTGCGCCTCAATGCGGAGGCCACACGCCACCTCAAGGCCCTCCGGCTTCGGCCGGGAAATGCCCTGGAGTTGGTGCTGCCCCACGGGGAGTGGCGCTGCGATCTGGCCGTGCTGGATCGGGACGTGGCCGAAGCCCGGCTGGTGGCACTCCTGCATGAGGAGCGGGAACCCGCCATCGCCCTGGAGGGCTGGCTGCCCCTCACGGCCCAGCTGAGCCTCTGGGATGACTGGCTGCCGCCCTTGGTGGAGCTGGGCATCACCCGGATCATCCCTGTGATATACGCGCGCAGCGAATACGACGTCCGCAAGACCGCCGCCAAGCGGGAGCGCTGGGAGCGGCTCATCCTCGCGGCCTGCGAGCAGAGCCACCGCAGCCGGTTGCCGGTGCTGGAAGATCCCGTGCCCTTCGAAGCCCTCCGTAAGGTGGACGCGCCGCAGAAGTGGGTGGCCTACGAGCTGCAGACCGGCGAGGTGAACCCGATCCTACGCAAGGAGACCCTGGCCTTCACCAGCGGGCCCGAAGGCGGCATCTCCGACGAGGAGTTCGCCGCCCTGCGCAAGGCGGGTTGGGCCCCGGTGAGCCTGGGCCGCAGCATCCTGCGGGCGGTCACCACCCCCCCGGCCCTGCTCGGCGCCATCCAGTTCCAGCTCGAGCGCTAGCCTTCCAAAGGCGGCACGGGCGTCGATCGCCCATCCCGATCCAGGGCCACGAAGGTGAGCAGCGGCGCGCAAACGCGCTTGGCCTCGCCCGTGTTGGGATCCTCGCGCATGGCCGTCACCCGGATCTGCATGGAGCTGCGCCCCACCTTCTCCAATTCGGCCGTGAGGATGAGGATGTCGGCCTGCTTCACGGCCACCTCGAAGCTCATGGCCTCCAGCGCCACCGTGACGGCGTTGCCCCGGCAGTGACGGGTGGCGCAGATGGAGGCCAGGCGGTCGATCCAGGCCAGCAGGCGGCCGCCGAAGAGGGAGCCGTACTGGTTCAGATCCTCGGGGAGCACTGTGACGCTGAGGATGGAGCGGGAGTGGTCGCGGGTCTTGGACATGGCTTCACCCTAGGACAAGAAGCGATCCCGAAGGTCACGGGGAAGGGTTGGGCAGGCGGTGTCCGGCTTTTTGAAGAGGTACCGCCGGACCCGGGCCACGCCGTTGTAGCCCCCATCCGAGAGGGGCCGGGGGATCCAGTCCAGCAAGGTGCCCACGACGCCCCAGAACCCGCCCAGTTGCCTCAGCGCGTGGGCCACGGCCCGGCTGCGGATGAGGAGGTAGCCGTCGGGCGTCTGCAGGGCGAGGCTGTCGGGCAGGGCCGCCGCCAAGCCCTCGGGCACCCGTTGACGGAAGGTGGCGCCGCGCAAGGGGGCGAAGCGAAAGCGTTCGCCGCCCCGGTCCCGGCGGGCCAGGAAGGCCACGGCCCCATGGCAGAGGCCACACTCGCCGTCGTAAAAGATCAGGTCCATCAGCCCTTCACCAGGACCCACAATCCGACGCAGATGAAGGCGGTGCCGGCCACGTACTTGATCAGGTGCTCGGGCACCACCTTGAACAGGGCCCCGCCCACGGCCACCCCAATGGCCGTGGCGCAGACCAGGGCCAGGCTGGCGGCCAGGAAGACGGTCCAAATGGCGCCGCTGCGGGCCGTGGCCGTCATGGCGGCCAGCTGGGTCTTGTCGCCCAGCTCGGCGATGAACACGGTCAGGAAGGTCGTCCAGAAGAGGGATCGGGTCATATCTACACCTATCGCTATCAACTCAAGCCTACAGCCTTCAAACTGAAGGGGATGTCGACCGAATCCTTCGACCTACCCGTCACCTACGTGACCACCGAGGCCCAACTGGCCGAGGCCTGGCCTGTCTGGGAGGCATCGGGGCTGCTGGCCGTGGACATTGAATGCAGCCTCACGGGCACGCATCACTGTGTGATGGCCCTCATCCAGGTGGCCACCCACGACCAGGCCTGGATCGTGGATCCCCTGCCCTTCGGCCCGGAGCTGAAGCCCTGGCTGGAGAAGATGGCCACCCTGCCCTGGATCGCCCACGACTGGAGCGGCGACGGCATCGTGTTCAAGCGGCTCTACGACGTGGAGCCCACGTCCATCATGGACACCATGCTCCTGGCCCGCACCCTGGGCTACCCCCAGCCCGGCCTCAAGACCATGGCCAAGCTGAAGCTGGGCATCGACATTCCCAAGGAGGAGCAGGACAGCAATTGGATGCTGCGCCCCCTGCGGGACGCCCAGCTCTCCTACGCGGCCCGGGATGCGGCGCTGCTGCTACCCCTGCTGCGCCGGCTTTCGGATGAGGCCGAGGCCCTGAAGGACGACCCCATCGTGGGGCCCCGCCTCGCGAACCTGCCCAAGGAGCTGCGCGGCCTCCGCCGGCGCATCCACGCCTACAAGCCCCCCGGCGACGACCCCATCGTTCACAAGGTGAAGAAGCAGCTGGGCGAAACCGCCGCCGAGCAGGCCCGGAAAATCTGCGAGTTGCGCCGCATCTGGGGCAACGAGGGGGATGTGGGCGCCGTCATGGAGCTGGGCAACCGCTGGATGATGGCCCGGGTGGAACACCCCCCCGTGAGCCTGGAAGCCCTGGAGCGCACGATCCCCAATCCGCGCTTCCGCCGGAAGCGGGCCGCGGCCCTCTGGGACGTGTTCAAAGGTGAAGCCGAACATCGGGCAGAAACTCAGGATTCTCCGGAGGGCTCCGATGGGGTCCTCTGGAGCAATTCATGAGCGACGAAGGCATCCTTCTCTCTTTCCCGAATGGCCTTCTGGGTTTCCCCGAACTGAAGAGCTTCCGCCTCTTCGAACCCAGCGATGGATACCCCCTGAAGTTCCTCCAAGCCGAAGCGCGGCCGGAGATCAGCTTCGTGTGCATGGATCCCGCAGGCATCAAGCCCGATTACAACGTGCCCCTCAATGACGAGGAGGCGGCCCTCCTCAATCTGGAGAGCGAGGGCGACGCCATCATCCTCAACCTGGTGGTGATCCCCGAGGATCCCCGCAAGATGACCATGAACCTGGCCGGTCCCCTGGTGGTGAACACCAAGAGCCGCGTGGGCCTGCAGGTGGTGCTCAACGCCGAGCAGTTCCCCCTGCAGTTCCCCGTGCTCACTTCCCAACCCTAGGGATTGCTTGGACAGGCTCCTGAACCCCGGGCTAGGCTGAACCCATGCTCGTCATCACCCGCAGAATCGACCAGTCGATCATGATCGGCTCCGAGGTGGAGGTCGTGGTCCTGGGGATCACGAAGGAGGGGGTCCGCTTGGGCATCAAGGCGCCGCGCTCCGTCCAAGTGCATCGCCTGGAGGTTTTCGAAGCCATCGCCGAGGAAAACCGGGCCGCCCTGCAGGCCAAGTCCCCGGTGCAGGATGCCGCGGCCCTGCTCCGGAAAAAGCTCCCTCAAGGGGGCGGTTCCGAAGGCCGATAGGGTCCTATCCAGGAGTTTCCATGGAAGTCGCCGCCCCTACCCTGCCCGTGACACCCGCCGCCATCTCCGCGGAGCGTCAGGCCCAGACTCGGGAGAGCTATTCCGCATCCGTCCTGCGCAAGGTGGTGGATTCCCAGGCCCAGGAAGGCATGGCGTTGGCGAAGATGGTGGCCGAGGCCGGCGGCGTGGGCCAGAACGTGGACACCCAGGCCTGAAACCAGGATCCTCCAACGAAAGAACCCCGCCGAGGCGGGGTTCTTTCGTTGGGGCGTGGGATCAGAAGCCGACCATCTGCAGGCAGTAATTCCCGGCGGGATCCACGCGGCGGAGTTCCGCGAGCTTGCCCTCGGCCTCCTCGGGCTGGTTGAAGCGCCAGGGAAAGATGGTGAAGCGGTCGGGCCCGCCTTCGAGGCGCACCAGGACGAAGCCACTGGGGGAATGTTTGAGGGGACTGATCACCCACCCTCCATGCGAGAAACCGCCCCTCCCGGGCGGTGGGGGAGGTGCGGGAGTTGGGAAACTCGAAAAAGATCACGGAAATCTGGACGGCTTTGTCAGGATGACCCGTTTTGGGAATCGCGCGAGGCCTGGCGCGAAAAATTCACATTAATTCACGACGCCGCAAGGTGGGCGTCGGCGGATGTTGCACGATCGGGCTGGATTTGGGCGAGAAACGCCGACCTTGTTATTTGAGGTAAGGTGCGAGGTACTTCCCTGTGATGCTCGCCTTGGATTTGGCGACCTTTTCGGGGGTGCCCACGGCGAGGCCGCAGCAGGAGCGGAGGCCCACCGGCGCGAAGCGACGGCACGAAGTGCGCGGCCCAGGAAGGGCCGCGTGATGATGCCATGGGCGTCGTGGATGGCGGAAAAGGTTACTTCAGATACGGCGCCAGGTACTTCCCGGTGATGCTCGCCTTGGCCTTGGCGACCTTTTCGGGGGTGCCCTCGGCAATGACCTTGCCGCCCTCGCCGCCGCCTTCGGGGCCCATGTCCAAAATCCAGTCGGCGGTCTTGATCACGTCCAGGTTGTGCTCGATCACCACCACCGTATTGCCCTGATCCACGAGGCGCGTCACCACTTCCAGCAGCTTCTGGATGTCTTTGAGGTGCAGGCCCGTGGTGGGCTCATCGAGGATGTACAGCGTCCGCCCCGTGGCCCGCTTGCTCAGCTCCTTGCCGAGCTTCACGCGCTGGGCTTCGCCGCCGGAGAGGGTCGTCGCCGCCTGGCCCAGGCGGATGTACCCGAGGCCCACGTCCATGAGGGTTTGCAGCTTGTTGGCCAGCACGGGGATGGGGCCGAAGACCTCCAGCGCCTCCTCCACGGTCATGGCCAGCACCTCGGAGATGCTCTTGCCCTTGTAGTGCACTTCCAGGGTTTCGCGGTTGTAGCGCTTGCCCTTGCACTGCTCGCAGGTGACGTAGACGTCCGGGAGGAAGTGCATCTCGATCTTGAGGACGCCATCGCCCTCGCACTTCTCGCAGCGCCCGCCCTTCACGTTGAAGCTGAAGCGGCCCGGCGTGTAGCCGCGCGCCTTGCTCTCGGGCAGCTGGGCGAAGAGCTCCCGCAGGGGCGTAAAGAGGCCCGTGTAAGTGGCGGGGTTGGAGCGGGGTGTACGGCCGATGGGCGCCTGATCGATGTCGATGACCTTGTCGATGAGCTCCAGGCCCTCCACCTTCTTGTGCTTGCCCACCACGTGGGCGCCCTGGTGCAGCTGGTTGGCCAGGGATTTGTAGAGGATCTCGTTCACCAGCGTGCTCTTGCCGCTGCCCGAGACGCCGGTGACGCAGGTGAAGAGGCCGATGGGGAAGGCCGCGTCCACGTTCTTGAGGTTGTTCTCCTGAGCCCCGGTGACGAGGATCTCGCCCCGGCCGGCCTTGCGGCGGGTGCGGGGCACGGCGATGGAATCCCGGCCCGAGAGGAAGGCGCCCGTCACCGAGGCGGGGTTCTTCGCCACCTGATCCGGCGTGCCCTCAGCCACCACAAAGCCACCGTGCTCGCCGGCGCCGGGGCCCATGTCGATGACGTGGTCCGCTTCCTGGATGGTCTCCAGATCGTGCTCCACCACGAGCACGGTGTTGCCCAGGTCGCGCATCTCCTTGAGGGTGTTCAGGAGTTTGTGGTTGTCGCGCTGATGGAGGCCGATGCTGGGCTCGTCCAACACGTAAAGCACGCCCTGAAGCTTGCTGCCGATCTGCGTGGCGAGGCGGATGCGCTGGCCCTCGCCGCCGGAGAGCGTGGCCGCCGAGCGATCCAGCGTGAGGTAGCCGAGGCCCACGTCATCCAGGAAGCCCAGCCGCTCGCGGATCTCCTTGAGCACCTTTTCGGCCACCACGGCGTCCTTGCCCTGTAGGGCCAGCTTGTCGAACCAGACCCGGGCCTCGCGCACACTCTGGCCCACCACGGCCGCGATGTGCAGCTTGCCCACGGTGACCGCGAGGACTTCGGGCTTGAGGCGCTGGCCCTGGCAGGCTTCGCAGGGGATCACCCTCATGGCCTGTTCCAATTCCTCGCGGGTGTCCTCGTTGGTGGTCTCGTTGTAACGGCGCTCGAGGTTGCCGATAATGCCTTCGAAGCTGTGGAAGAAATCGTAGCGGTTGCGCTTGCTCTCGTAGGTGAAGCGCATCTCCTTGGTGAGGCCGTGGAGCAGCACCTTGCGGATGTCGGCGCCCAGCTTCTTCCACGGGGTGTCGAGGCTGAACTTCAACTTCCGGGAGAGCTGATCCAGCATCTGGGCGCGCCAACCATCCTCCGTGACGCTCTTCCAGCCCGGGGCCTGAATGGCGCCATCGTTAATGGAAAGGGCGGCGTTCGGGATGACGAGCTCTTCCGCGAACTGCCGCTTGAAGCCCAGACCATCGCAGGTGTCGCAGGCGCCGTAGGGGCTGTTGAAGGAGAAGCTGCGGGGCTCCAGATCCGGCAGGCCCAGGCCGAAGCGCTCGCACTTCTGGTTCGAGCAGGCCAGCTTGCTGGAGAAGAGGCGCTCGCTGCCATCCACGTCCAGCAAGGCGGTACCCTCGGCGAGGTTGCAGGCGATCTCCAGGCTGTCGGCCAGGCGGGTGCTGAGGGAGGCGGCCACCTTCAGGCGGTCGATGACCACTTCGATGGAGTGCTTCTTCTGCTTGTCCAGGTCGGGCACACCCTCGGTGAGATCCAGCATCTCCCCGTTCACCCGGGCCCGGATGTAGCCGCGCTTCATCAGGTCCAACAGGAGCTTCTTGTACTCGCCCTTGCGGCCCCGCACGACGGGCGCGAGGATCTGCAATTTCGTGCCCTCGGGCAGCGCAAGGATGTGATCCGCCATCTCCTGGATGGTCTGGCTGGCGATGGGCTTCTGACAGGCCATGCAGTGGGGCTTGCCCGTGCGGGCGTAGAGCAGGCGCAGGTAGTCGTAGATCTCCGTGACCGTGGCCACGGTGGAGCGGGGGTTCCGGCTGGTGGTCTTCTGCTCAATGGAGATGGCGGGGCTGAGGCCCTCGATGGAGTCCACGTCGGGCTTCTCCATCTGATCCAGGAACTGCCGCGCGTAGGCGCTGAGGCTCTCCACGTAGCGGCGCTGGCCCTCGGCGTAGAGGGTGTCGAAGGCGAGGCTGGATTTCCCGCTGCCGCTGAGCCCGGTGATGACGATGAACTGGTTCCGGGGCAGGACGAGGTCCAGGTTCTTGAGGTTGTGCTCGCGGGCACCCTTGATGTGGATGTGCTCCATGGCCAGCTCCGGGGGAGGGCCAGTTTACGCCAAAAGTTCGCCTTCCGCCCCCTCGCATACAATCTCGACATGTCCGCCCATGCCCTGAAGCCCTCCTGGCCCTCTCGCCGAGAAGCTAGCCTTGGGTTCGCCCCGGCCTCGGCCTTGGCGGCAGAATGGGATCCGCTGGGTCTCGCCACCCTGCTGCGTGGCAACCAGGGGGACCTTTCATGAATGCACGGGTGATGGCCTGGCTTCGCAGCCTGCACGCCAAGCTCTTCCTCCTGACGGCGGCGGTGACGAGCTTCCTCACGGTGGCCGTGGCCTTCTCCATCACGAAGAATTCCCGCAAGGAGCTGGAGGACTACAGCCGCCGCCTACTGGTGGAGGCTTCGGAGACCGTGCAGACGGAGGTGGTGGAGCGGGATCCCCACTTCGAGAATCCCCGCAAGCTGGAGGAGTTGCTGGAGAGCATCGCCGGGAAGGGCCGCTCGGTGTTCCAGGTGGACGTGTTCAAACGCGTGGAGGGCAACAACCTGGAGCTGGTGAAATCCTCCGGTGAGGAAGCGACGATCACCGTGGGGAAGGACCTCGCCAGCTACCTCGACCTCAAGGAGGCGCAGACCCAGCTGGTGGAACTGGAAGAGGATGGCGCGCCCGCCGGGCGGGGCTGGAAGGTGTACCTGGCCATCCCCAATCCGAAGCAGGGGCGCCCCAGCATCGGCCTCATCCGGGCCTACATCGACCTGGAGCGCTGGGATGCGGTGTGGTCCGCCAACCGAAACCGCACCCTCAACATGCTCCCGGGCGTGCTTGCCGGGGAGTTCATCCTGCTCTGGCTCATCCTCCGGTGGCTCATCAGCGATCCCCTGGATGCCATGGTGGATGCCATGGGCCGCCTGGAGCGGGGTGAGGCGGGGGCCCGGGCCGAGGTGCAGCGGCGGGACGAATTGGGCGTCATCGCCGCCCGCTTCAACGCCATGGCCCAGCGGCTCCAGCGGGCCAGCAAGGAACGCGAGCAGCTCATCCAGGAGATCCAATCCCTCAACGCCGGACTGCAGGATCGGGTGGACGAGGCCCTCCAGGAACTGCAGGACAAGAATGAGGAACTGGCCCAACAGGAGCGCCTGGCCATCGCCGGTCAGCTCACCGCCGCCTTCGCCCACGAGGTGGGCACGCCCCTGAACCTCGTCACGGGCCATTTGCAGCTGCTCCAGGGCCAGGATGACCTTCCCGAGAAGGCCCAGGAGCGCATCGGCATCATCCAGGCGCAGATCCAGCGGGTGAGCGACATCGTGCGCCGCCTCCTGGACATGACCCGCCGCCCCCAGCAGGCGGAGGTGGAGGTCTCCATGCCGGCTTTCATCCAGGAACTCCAGCAGCTGTGGAACCCCACCTTGGCGAAGCACCACGCCCGCATTGAGGTGGATATTCCACCAGAGTGCGTGACCAAGGTGGATCGCAAGCAGATGGAGCAGCTCTTCCTCAACCTTATGAACAACGCCCTGGATGCCATGCCCGAGGGGGGCCTCATCCGCATCCGCGCAGAGCGGGAGCCCAAGGGCCGCTGGCGCTTCCGCTTCGAGGACACGGGCACGGGCATCCCTGCGGAGGTGCTGCCGCACATCTTCCGCCCCATGCTCACCACCAAGCCCGAGGGCAAGGGTACGGGCCTGGGCCTGCCCATCTGCCGAGACGTGGTGCGTGGCCATGGCGGGGAAATCCGGGCCGAGAGCAAGGTGGGCGAGGGCACGGCCATGGTGTTCACGCTCCCGGCCGCCTAGGGCCTCTCGGCGCGAGGCTACCGGGATGCAAGCCCGGCTTCCCCCCCGCCGATAGGGGGCGGGAGGACAAACCTTTGCATCGGTGGGTTCAGAGGGCAGCGCGGGGCGGGGTCCTGAGTTGGGGGGCCGTTGGAGTTCCCCTGCTGGCCCAGGCCGGCGGGGGGGACGCGGCCTTCCAGGAGCTGCTGCGGCTGCGCAGCACCAAGGTGATCACGGCCTCCCGGGTGTCGGAGCCGCTGCAGGAAGCCCCGGCCACCCTTCGGATCATCACCCGCGAGGAGATCCGGGCCCGGGGGTACCGCTCCCTGCTGGACCTCTTCCAGGACCTGCCCGGCTTCAAGGTGGAGCGGGGCGTCCAGGAGCACTATTACAACCAGATGAGCGTGCGGGGCCTGCCCGGCCCGGACAAGGTGCTCGTGCTGATGGATGGCCACCGCATCACGGGGCCCACCAACGAGCCCCTCCCCCTGCTGGAGAACACGTCCCTGGTCCTCGTCCAGCGGGTGGAGGTGGTCTATGGGCCCGCCTCGGCCCTCTACGGCGCCGACGCTGTGGCCGCCGTGGTGAACCTCATCACGAAGGGCGAGGAGGAGATCCGCGAAGCCACCGTCCAAGGCGGCGACTTCGATCAGCGGCTCGTGCAAATGGCGTGGAGCGGCCGCTTCCAGGGCGGGGGGGTCCGCATCGGAGGTCAGGCCTTCTCAGACGAGCAACCCGATCTGTCGAAGGCCTTCCCCGATTATCGGAATTTCGAGGCCCAGCGCACGGGGCTTTTCCCCACCGCCTACCTGGGAACGCGCACCCCCTCCCAACCCTGGGAGGCCGGTTCCAGCCATTCGCTGCGGGCCGGGGCCCTGCAGGTGGGTCTGGATCTGGGCCCCTTCGCCTTCACCTATTTCCGGAACCGGGCTCGCTTTCCCTCCTTCGTGAAGAACACGCCGGACAACGCCATCTACAACGACGATGCCTACATCGGCCACACGCTGGAGGTGATCGGGGCGCAGCATGGCGCCGCGGTGGGGGCCGTGAACGTGGACACCCGCCTCTCCCACGCCCGCTACGAAGTGGATCCTGGCTCCAACTACCGGGACATGTTCGGGTATTTCGAACGGGCCTATAAGTACGCCCGGAGCAGCAGCCTGCGTCTGGATCTCCAGGCGGATTGGGAGGCTGGACCGAGTTGGAAGGTGACCGCGGGCTTCAACCACGAAGCCCTGAGCGCCCTGCCCTGGAGTGCCGATCTGGCCGCGCCCGTGAATCCCGGCGGCGACATCAGCGGCACCCTTCTGGGCGCGCCCATCCCAGCCCAGTTCTACGATCTGGCCTACCGCAACGACGGCCTCTTCGCCCAGGCCCAGTGGCGCCCTCACCCGGGGTGGACGCTCACGATCGGCGCCCGCGGAGACCGCAACTCCCGCTACGGCGATAGCTTCAATCCCCGCATGGGCCTCACCTGGAGCCCGGCTCCCACCACGACCCTGAAGGTCCTCTACGGGTCGGCCTTCCTGGCCCCCTCGCCCTATCAGGCCTACCTGCACTACGGCGCCTTCGAGCCCGCTGCGGGCGGCGGCTACCAATCCGCGTTCTGGCGGTTGCCGAATCCGGACCTCAAGCCGCAGCGGATCCGCACCTCGGAGGTGAGCGGCCAGCACCTCTTCGATGCGGGCGTGGAGCTGGAGCTGAGCCTCTTCCGCATCGAGACTCAGGAGCTCTTCGACGTGGTCCCCGATGGCACCGTCACGGATCACTATCAGGGTCGGTACCTGGGCTGGCCGGTGGCCACGATCCTCGTCGTCGAGAATCAGGGCGAGCAGGTGAACGAAGGGGGGCACCTGAGCCTCCGCGTTCCCTGGTGGGGACCGGGGCTGCTCAAAGGTCGCCTCCACGCCACCGTGAGTTACGTGGACGGCTACGTGGAACGGCCCGGCTCCACGGCCCACACGGAACTGGGCCAGATCGCCCCCTGGATCGGCCAGGTCGGTGCGGAATTGAATTGGGGCCCCTGGTCCTGTGCGCCACGCCTCCTCTGGGTGGGCACCCAGCGCTTCGCGGGCGTGGACCCTGCCTCGGGCAAACGCCTGCGGATCCCGGGCTACCGCGCCGTGAACCTGCTGGTGGAGCGCAGTCTGGACCTGGGACCCGGTCAACTGGCCATCCGGCTGGAGGTGCGCAACGCCTTCGATGCCCGCTACCGCAACCTCAACGAAGGGGCGAGCCTGGGCGCGAGCCCGGAGTTCTTCGGCGTGCCGCAGGACACGCGGCGCGTGGCGCTGGGCGTCCGGTGGAGTTGGGCGGATTAGTGGCCAGATCCCTGAACGGGGGTGGGTGCAGGCTCCGGAGCGGTTGCAGGAACGGGGGTCGGCGCTTCCGTGGGATCCACCAAGGGTAAGGCCATCATGTCGCCATGGCGGAAGCAGACGAATAGACTCCTACCGACCACCTTCACCGGGGGCAAGATTTCGTCCGAGGCCTCCAACCTCCGGGTCTCCTTGCCTGTGGCCAGGTCCAGAAACTGAAGAATGCTGTGGTCGTTCTTGTGGGTCTGAACCGCAAAGGCTTCATTGTTGAGCAGGATGGGCTTTGCGGGCAGGAAGGTCTGCTTGTCTTCGGTGGCGGCAATCCAGAGCTGCTGGCCGGTGGTGGCATCAATCCCGATGAGGCGCCGGTTGGTGTTCAACACGCAATAGCGTCCGTTGGAGACGATGCCGCCGACTTTCTCTGGAATCCAACCATCATCGGCGCTCGTGGTGAACGTCCATGCCTGCTTCCCCTTTCGCAAATCCGTGGCCGTGACGGTGATGGTTCCCCCGGGGAGGCCCAGGGCATAGTGGCTGCGCTGGGTGTTGTAGAAGACCCCGTCGTGATAGGCCATCTCCCAGGCGTCTTCTTCGAGCGGCAGGTTCCATGCCTCGCTGCCGTCCTTGCGTCGGAAGGCCAGGATCCGCTTCGTTCCGGGAGGTGCGGTAACTACGAGATCATCAAAGAAGAATAGGTTGCCCCGCCCTTTGAGTTTCACGGTCCATTCGGCCTTTCCCTGGAGGTCGAAGGAGTGCAATGTGAACCCGCCAAGGACGTTCAACGTGAAGTGGTAGGCATGGGCATCGTAGAACTGGACCCCCGTGCCCAAGTACGAATCCTGTTCCCAGAGCTGCTTTTTCTCCTTCAAAGAGTAGGCATGGACCCAGGATTTGCCTCCCATGAGACCAAAGCGGTGGTCCGAGTAGATGAGGAGATCCCCGTCCGCTTGGAAGGTGTCGACATCCCGCTCGAACTGCTGCTTCCAGGTGATCTGGCCCGTGGATGGATCCAGGGAGTAGAGCCACTTGCCCTCGCCGAGCAGAATGCGGTCTTGCAGGAAGAGGGGGTTATAGATTTTGAGCCCCTCCTCTGTGAGGTTCTTCGTCCAGCGTGGGGTGGTCGCTCCGAGCGTGAGTGGATAAATGGGGTTGTTGTTGTAGTAGTCCGCGACCGACTGGGGCATCCGGTCGGGAGTGGGCTTGGCGGCGGGAGTGGAGACTGTGGCGGGCGCCGCGGCTGGCACCTCGACAGGGCTCTGCCCTTGGAGGGCATTGAGCGCACAAAGACTCAGAGCCGTGACGGGCAGAAGTCGGTTCAATCGCATGTCACACCTTGGGGGATGTAACCAAAATAACAGGTGGCCCCGCTGCGTCTAGATGTCCACGACCTCCACCTGCACCAAGGATTCACCCAAGAAGCGGCTGCCCACTTCCTGGAGGCGGGAGCTGGCGTCGGTGAGGAGCACAGTGAGTTCGCCTCGGGGGGAGGCCGTTCGGAATCCCAAGGATCCTTTCAGCAGGCGCTCCACGGCCTGGGCCGTGACTTGGCTGCTGTCGATCCACTGGGTGCCGGGGCGGGCTCGATCCAGGCTGGGCTTCAACACGGGATAGTGGGTGCAGCCGAGCACCACGGACTTCACCTCGAAGGGCAACGCGTTGAGGTAGCGGCGGCAGACGCTCTCCGTGAGGGGGTCGTCCACCCAGCCCTCCTCCGCCAGGGCCACGAGCAGGGGGCAGGCCAGGCTGTGCACCCGGGCGCCGGGCCGGTGGCGGCGGATGGCCTGTTCATAGGCTCCGCTCTGGACGGCGGCCAGGGTGCCAATGACGCCCACGGGACCCGCTTCCTTCGCCGCGGCCTCGGCCCCGGGCTCGATGACGCCCACCACGGGGCAGGGGCTCGCGGCTTGGAGGGCGGCCAAGCCGTGGGCGCTGGCCGTGTTGCAGGCGATGACGAGGAGTTTGGGATCGAAGCGCTGCAGGGCCGCGCCCGCCTGCAGGGTGTAGCGCTCGATGGTGGCGTGGCTCTTGGTGCCGTAGGGCACCCGGGCCGTATCCCCCAGGTAGATGAGGTTCTCCTGGGGCAGCAACCGCCGCAGGGCATGGATGACCGTGAGCCCGCCGATGCCGGAGTCGAAGACGCCGATGGGCCGGTCGTTGCGATCCATCAGGCCATCCGGGTGGCGAGGATCGCGATCCAGTCCCCTTCGTGGAGCACCTTCTCGGGCTTGAAGCCGGAACCCACGAGGCTGATGAGGGCTTCATCCTCCTGGGCGGCGAGGATGCCGCTGGCGACCAAATACCCACCGGGAGCCGTGAGCTCCGCCATGCGGGGCAGCAATTCCTGGATGGTGATGAGGAGGATGTTCGCGAGGAGGCCCTGGTAGGGGCCCTTCACTTCAGGGCTCTCCAGGGTGCCCACGAAGCCATGAAAGGGGCGCGCGCCCTGGAGCACCGCGGCGTTCATCTCCACCAACTCGTCCATGGCGGGGCCGCAGTCGGGGTCGATGTCGAAGGCCTGGATGGCGCCGGGGCAGCCCAGCAGGTGGGCCGTGAGGGCGAGGATGCCGGTGCCCGCACCGATGTCGAGCAGGGGGCCCTGGAGGCGGCCCGCATCCTTCAATTCCTCCAGCAGGGTCATGCAGAGGCGCGTGGTTTCATGGCCGCCGGTGCCGAAGGCGAGGCCGGGGTTCACGACGACGGGCGTGCGGCCCTCCGGGGCGGCCTCCGCCTCCCACAGGGGCTTCACCCAGAAGCCACGACCCACGGGGAAGCTGCCGAAGCCTTCGCGGCTCTTGGCCAGCCAATCCTCATCCGCGAATTGCTCCGCGACCTCCAAGGTCACCCCGGGAATGGCGGTGAGGCCCGCGGGATCGGGGAGGGCCTGATCCGGGGGGAAGTAGGCCCAGAAGGCCTTCGGGGGATCGGCTTCGCGGTAGTAGGCGGAGGCGCCCTGCTCATCCAGCCATTCGCAAAGGGCCTCCTCGGCCGCCTCGGGCACGGACAAACGCCAACGGGTGTGCAGGGCTTCGCTCAAAGGAACCTCGGACCCTCTAGATTATCAGGGGGCTCCGGGCTGTAGGTTTTGGCGATGGCCGTTCAGCCTTCCTCAGCTCCGGCGGCTTCATCCTCTTCCAGGTCCAGGCGCTTCATCTTTTCCAGGAAGGTGGTGCGCTTGAGGCCCAGCAGTTCGGCGGCCCGCTTCTTGTTGCCCCGGGTGACGGCGAGGCTCTGGAGCATGAGCTTCTTTTCGAGGTCGCTCACCACCTGGTTCAGGTCCATGCCCTCGGGAGGCAGGTCGGTCATGGTGGCGGCGGCGGAGGGGAGTTCCGATTGGGACGTGGACAGGGGCACCACGTTGGAGGGGAGGGGACCCGGCGCGGGCAGCAGCTGATCCGTGGTGGTGCGGTCCATGAGGAAGGCGAAATCCTCCCGGGTCAGCACGGGCCGCGTGGCCGTGAGGATGATGGCCCGCTCGATGGCGTTCTCCAGCTGGCGCACGTTGCCGGGCCAGGGGAGGCTCATGAGCAGGGCGTCGACGCTCGGGTGGATGGCCTTGGGGTAGAGTCCGTGTTCGCGGGCCTTCCGGGTGAGGAAGTGCTGGGCGAGGAAGGGCACTTCCTCTCGGCGCTCGCGCAGGGGCGGCAGTTGGATGGGCACCACTTCTAAGCGGTAGAAGAGGTCTTCCCGGAACTTGCCCTCCTGCACCATCTTCCAGAGGTCCTGGTTGGTGGCGGCGATGACGCGCACGTCCACCTTCACGGGATTGCCGCCACCCAGGGGCTGCACTTCCTTCTCCTGCAGCACGCGCAGCAGGCGCACCTGGGCGCTGAGGGGCATGGTGCCCACTTCATCCAGGAAGATGGTGCCGCCGTGGGCCTCGCGGAACTTGCCGGGGGTGTCCTTGCGGGCGTCGGTGAAGGCGCCCTTGGTGTAGCCGAAGAGCTCGCTCTCGATGAGGTTCTCGGGGATGGCGCCGCAGTGCACGGGCACGAAGGCCTCGCCCTTTTCGGGGCTCATGGTGTGCACGGCGCGGGCCACTACTTCCTTACCCGTGCCGCTCTCACCGAGCAGCAACACCGTGGCCCGCACGGCGGCGGCGGCCTTGGCGCGGGTGAGGACTTCCTGCATGCGCAGGGACACGCCCACCATGCCGTACTGCAGGGCCTGGCCGGCGCTGAGTTGGGTGGTGACGCCACTGCGCGGGCGCAGGCCCGGCATGGGGGGCTCCGGGCCCAGCAGGCCCCAGCGCACGCTGCCTAGGGCGCCCCACTCGGCCAGCACCTTGGGGCTGAGGGGATCCGCTTCGGATTCCAGGGCCAGCAGGATCGGGAGGGCACCCACTTCGCCCATCATGCGCATGAGTTCCGGCGGCGGCCAGTCGCCCTGCACGCTGATCACCCAGAGATCCGTATCGCGCGGCGGCAGCGCTGGTGCGGCGCCGCGGTCGACGCTCACATCCCACACGTGGGACCACCGATGCTCAAGGCCCTGGGAGTTGGTGCCCAGGGTGGACCAGTGGAGGCGGGGGAGGGTTGCCATGTGTGCTTGGGAAAAGACTAGGGGATCCCTCGTCCCGATCAAGTCAAAATACCGACAGCCGATTGATTTTTCCCGGGAGGCCCCTTGGCGCTGCTCGAATCCACCATGACCCCCCTCGGCACTCCCTGCCCTGACTTCGCCCTGCCCGGGGTGGATGGCCGCACGTGGCGCCGCGCCGATTTCCGTGAGCCGCTGCTGCTCGTGGCCGTGATCTGCAACCACTGCCCCTACGTACAGGCCATCGATGATCGCCTCAACGATCTGGCGAAAACCCACGCGGGGCGTTGCGCCGTGGTGGGCATCAGCCCCAACGACGCCGGCGCCTATCCGGCGGATGGCTTTGAGGCCATGGGAGCCCGAGCCGCGCTGAAGGGCTACGTCTTCCCCTACCTCTACGATGAGGATCAGTCCGTGGCCCGAGCCCTGGGGGCCGTGTGCACGCCGGACTTCTTCCTCTATGACGGGGAGCGGAAGCTGCGCTACCGGGGCTGCCTGGATGACAACTGGAAGGACGCCGCCGCCGTGACGCAGCAGGATCTTTCCCAGGCCATCGAAGCCCTGTTGGCCGGCAGGGCGCCTTCCCCGGTGCAGCGCCCGAGCATGGGCTGCAGCATCAAGTGGAAGGCCTGACCCCGTTGGGGTGAACGGACTGGCCGGGGGCCCACGCCGGGCCCATGCTGGGATCCGTTCCCGGGAGTTCCCATGCGCTGCCTCCTGCCGCTCCTGATCGTCGTGGGTGCCACCACCGGTGAACCGGCCCTCAAGCACGGGGCGCCCATGCCCGCCTTCGCCCTCATGGGCGTGGACGGCCAGGTCTTGGATTCCAAGGCCCTGAAGGGCCCCGTGCTCGTCACCTTCCTCAGCGTTCAATGCCCCTACGTGAAGGCCACGGAGGGCCGCATCAACGCGCTGGCCAAGGCCTATCAGGGCCGCGTGGCCTTCGTGGGCATCAACGCCAATGAGAGTGAAAGTGCGCACCTCCGGGTGGAGACCCTGGAGGGCATGAAGGCCCGGGCAGCCTCCGCAGGCTACGCCTTCCCCTACGTGAAGGATGAAACCCAGACCGTGGTGAAGGCCTTCGGGGCCCTCTGCACGCCAGATTTCTTCCTCTTCGATGCCCAGGGGCGGCTGGCCTATCACGGGCGGCTGGATGATGGGGGAGGCCGCCCTGAGGATGTGAAACGCCAGGAGTTAAAGGAGGCCCTGGAGGCGGTGCTGGCGGGGCGCCTCGTGGCCGGGGAGCCCAAGGCCTCCATGGGGTGCTCCATCAAGTGGAAGAAGTAGAAGGGCCGGGCACCCGGTAGGCTTGGGGTTGGAGTGTTCATGCGATCCATCCTTCGTTGCCTGCCTTTGTGCTTCGCCCTTCCCCTGGCCGCCCAGTGGGACCTGCGCATGGAGCTGCCCCGGCCCTCGGGCCAGAACCTGCCCGCCACGCTCCTGAGCGGAAGTTCCTCCCTGGTGCAGGGCGACTTCGATACGGGCAGCGGCTACATTGCCACCCTGAGCAAGCGCATCGTCGCCTTCGGGCCCATCGCGCGCCTGGAGTGGAACGCGGAGTACAGCCGCTTCGCCACCACGGGCACCCTGGTGCAGACAGACAGCGCCAACGTGCAGACCCTCAGCACCACCCACCTCACTCAGCAAGGCGTGGGGGTGGGCTTGAACCTCCAGCTCTGGATCCCCTTCGTGGGGCTGGGCGGGGAGTTCGGCGTGGTGGAGCGCTTCCAGCACTACAAGTCCACGGGCCCCGGCGTGGAGAAGACCACCAACCTGGCCCGGCCCTGGCTCCGGGTGGGCACCCGCTGGCGTCTGCCAATCCCCGTGATCCATCCCTATGTGGCGGCCTCCTATCAGCAGCCCATCACCAAGGACCGCCCGGTGAAGCTCAGCTCCGCCAACGATTTGCAGGGCTACTACAACGCCCAGGGCAACGGCCAGGAATTCGAGCGCATGTGGACCTTCGGCGTGGGCGTGACCTTCTGACTGGGGCCTGTCTTCACGTCAATTAACGCGGAACCTGAAGGGGATGAAGGCACACTGGAGGGCCAACCCCCCGAGTGCCCATGTCCTTCATCCTCCTCTCCCTGGCCCTGCTTCAAGCTCCGGTGGCGACGCCCCAGGCGGCCCCGCCGCCGGCCGCCGCGCAGGCCCCTGCCGCGGCGCCTGCACCGGCGCGGAAATTCCGCTTCCGCGTGGAACCCGACACCATCCAGCATCTGGGCGACGTGGGGCCCCGGGAACTGCGGACCCTCGCCTACGAAGTAATCAACCAGAGCGACAAGCCCATCTCCTTCACCCTGGGGGATCTCGCCGTGGGCACCACCGTGGATGCGGCCTCCCTGGCCACGCCCCTGGCGCCCGGGGACCGGCGGAAGATCACCATGACCATCAACCCCGATGGGTGGGTGGGCTACCAGCGCCGGGCGGCCCGGCTGGAGCCCGATGATCCGGCGGAGCCGCGCTTCGTGCTGAAGATGGACATGACCGTGCGCCCGGATCTCACGGTGGATGCCACCCGCAAGGAATTGGGCGCCGTGGCCGCCCATGAAAGCGTGGAGTCGGTGTTCGCCTTCAAGCGCGAGACCGGCGATCCCCTGGAACTGAAGCTCCTCACCACGCCCTCGCCTTACCTGGACGCGGACCTCAGCACCAAAGGCGCCACCGGCGAACTGCGCCTCACCCTGCGCCCGGCCCTCCTCAAGGGCGGCCAGGCCTCGGGCCTCGAGATCCTGAAGGTGGCCACCAACGCACCCCATCAACGGGAATTCCTCCTCTACCTCAGCTGGCGCCTGAAGCTGCCCGTGGAGCTGGAGCCCGCCCGCCTCGCCTTCGATTCCCTCAAAGAGCGCCACGCCTCCCTCACGCTCCGCGGGGAGAAGCCCTTCCGCATCGAATCCATCGAGTTCGATCACACCGCCTATGAGCTGGCGGGGCAGACCCACGGCGAAGCCAAGGAGCACCGCATCACCCTGTTCCGCAAAGGCATCCCCAAGGCGGAGAGCCCCCTCACGCTGCGCCTCAGCGGGGTTGCGGATCCCCTCGTGATCCCCGTGTTGTTCAAGGATCCCCGGGTGAAGGGCCCCAAGGGCAAGGTGGAGATGGCTCCGGAGACGGATGCGGAGCATGCGGGTCACCGCCACTGAGGATCCGAGGTGAGGGGCTACACTGAGCCCCACCCAAGGAACCCCCCATGGCCTTACTGGCAATCCTCCTCCTCCTCGCGGGTCTCATCGCCTGGCGACTCAAGCTCAAGGCGGAATTCCCCCTCTCCAAGCAGCTCAACTTCGTGCAGTGGAGCGCCTGGGGCCTCGGCGTTGCCCTTTTCCTCTTCTCCATGGCCGTGGTGGTGCCACCGGGTCAGGCGGGTGTCGTCGTCTTCTTCGGCAGTGTGCGCAAGGAGGCGCTGCCCGCTGGCCTCCACCTGATCAACCCCCTCAGCCGCGTGGTGGAGATGGAGGTGCGCACCCGCAACTACACCATGAGCACCGTGGCCGATGAGGGCACCCGCAGGGGCGACGACAGCATCGCCGTGATCACCTCCGATGGCCTCACCGTGAAGCTCGATGTGTCCGTGCTCTACAGCCTGAAGCAGGAGCGCCTGCCCGAGATCTACCTCACCCTGGGCGAGGACGTGGAGGAACGGCTCATCCGGGGCGCCATCCGCAGCGCCATCCGGGATGCCGCCGCCAACCAGATCGCCACGGATCTCTACGCCGCCAAGCGCCAGCTCTTCGTGGACACCATCTCCAAGACCCTGGCGCAGAACCTCGGCTCCCGCGGGATCACCATGGAACAGGTGCTGCTGCGCGACGTGAAGCTACCCGAGCAGATCACCAAGGCCATTAACGAGAAAATCGCCGCGGATCAGGAGGCCCAGAAGATGACCTTCGTCCTCCAGCGGGAAAAGCAGGAGGCCGAGCGCAAGCGCATCGAAGCCGAGGGCCAGGCCAAGGCCCAGGGCATCGTCAGCGCGAGCCTCACTCCGCAGATCTTGGAATGGCAGCGCATCCAGGCCCTGCGCGACATCGGCGCCAAGGGCAACCTCATCATCACGGATGGGAAGGCCACGCCCATGGTGCAGATCCCCGCCCGGAACCACTGATCCTTCAGGAGCCCCGATGGTGCCTGCCCCCCTGATGGCGGCCGTGCTGCTGCTCTCCCAGGTCCCCCCAAAGCTGACGACGACCCCCACCGGACTCCAGTTCGTGGACCTCAAGGAGGGCACCGGCGCCCAGCCCGCGAAGGGGCGGCGCTGCGTCGTCCACTACACCGGCTGGCTCTGGGAGCGGGGCCGCAAGGGGCTGGTGTTCGACACCTCCCGGGAGGGCGGGGAGCCCATCGAGTTCAAGCTTGGCAAAGGCGAAGTCATTCGCGCCTGGGACGAGGGCATCGCCACCATGCGGGTGGGGGGCAAGCGTCGGCTCATCGTGCCCCCGGCCCTGGGCTACGGAAGCCAGGGCACGCCCGATGGCGCGATCCCGCCCCACGCCACCCTGTGTTTCGAGGTGGAGCTGCTGGCCCTCAAGTAGGCCTTCAGATCACCGGCTTCGGGGCCGTGCGGCTGCCGGGGATGATGGTGATCTTCAGGGGTTGGCCCTTGCGGAGGACGTCGAAGATCACGGGCTGGCCGTGGGGATGGAAGGCCAGCAGGTCGGCCAGCTCCACCTCCGTGTCCACGGGGTTGCCGTTGTAGCCCACGATGACGTCTCCAAATTCCACCACCTGACCGTAGACATCCCGCAGGGTGCCCTTGAGGCCGCCCTTGTCCGAGGGCCCGCCCCGTTCCACGGCATCCACGAGCACGCCCTTGGGCACGCCGAAGGCGCGGGTGCGATCCGTGGCGAAGGACTGGAAGCCGAGCACCGGCAGGGCCTCGGCCCCCTTGCGGATGAGCATGGGCACGATGCGGTTGAGGGTGTCGGCGGGGATGGCGAAGCCGATGCCCGCGGAGCTGCCGCTGGTGCTGGTGATGGCCGTGTTCATGCCCACGAGGCGACCGGCGGTGTCCAGGAGGGGGCCGCCGCTGTTGCCGGGGTTGATGGCCGCGTCGGTCTGGATGGCGCCCTTAATGCTGCTGCCGAAATCCGTGCCGATGGTGCGATCCAGCGCGGAGACGATGCCCGTGGTGAGGCTGTGGTCCAGGCCGAAGGGGTTGCCGATGGCGAGCACGCTCTGGCCCACCTGCAGATCCACCGAGCGGCCCACGGGCAGGGGCTTCAGCTGATCCAGCGGCGCGAAGACCTGGAGCACGGCGATGTCGTAGGCCAAGCTCCGGCCGATGATGCGCGCCTTGTAGGTCTTCCCGTCCGCGAGGCTCACGCGCACTTCGTCGGCGGTGGTGGCCACCCGCTCCTCGCTCACCACGGTGATCACGTGGTTGTTGGTGACCACGTGCCCCTGGTCATCCCACACGAACCCCGTACCCAGGCCCGCGGGCACCAGCTCCATCTGGCCCGTGTACCGATCGAAGCCCTCCACGAGGGCGTTCACGTGGACTACGGAGGGCTTGGCGTTCTTGAAGAGTTTCACGAGGTTCAGTTCTGTGGGGAACAGGGCCCCCCGGGGTGCGATCGCCCGGGGTTTGGCCGCTTTGCGGCTCTGCGCGATCACTTCCTCCTCCGTGGGCTTGCCTTGGGCGAGGAGGCAAGGGGAGAGGAACAGGGGCAGGATCAGCCGTCGCATCCCTCTACTATCGCACTCCGCCCGAAGGAGTGTTCCCCCTGAGTCCCCGCCTTTAAGGGAGGTCGGCCCCATCCCCCTGGCTTCAGGCCGCGGTCCCACCGATGATGAAGGCAGATGCCCCCGATCCGATCCACCTCTGCGTACCGGAACCCTGGGTGGTTCCTGGCCCTTCCGGCCCTGCTCATCGTGTTTCTGCTGGTGTGGGCCGCCCGGCGCGCGGATCCCCGGCATCAGAGCCAGCAGCGGGTGCTCCTGGTGTTGCTGCCCGGGGAGGGCCCCACTGCCCTGGACCGCGCCCAGCAGCAGGCCCTCGGCACCCTGGTGAGGGATGTGCTGGAAGTGAACGGCAACCTGGCCGTGACCCAGTCTCCGGAGCTGCCCGCGCCGGGAGACCGGATCCCAGGGCGGGAGGGCTGGGTGCTGGTCCTGTCCGGGTACCGAACGGGCCTGGATCTGGAGATCCGCGCTTGGGCGGGCCCCTTGGACGAACTGCCGGCGGCGCCCGAGCTCCTGCGCTCCCCCCCGGCCGCCCCGAACGTGGCCGTGGCGGGATTGCTGGCGCGCCTCTCGACTGCGGTGGCCCTGAAGGAGGATCGACCCGGGATCCTGGTGCCCCGGAGCCCCGAGGCCTTCTGGCCGCTGTTGCAGGCCATGTCCATGATCGAGCGGTCCGAGGGCGGCGAAGCTGCCCTGGCCTTGGCCGCCATCAGCGAAGTGGGGGCGCCGGGCTGCGCCACTCCCGCCATCCTCCGGGGCCAGATCCAGGGGTTCCGGGCCGTGGAGGGCCTTTCGCCCTCCAACGATTACCTGGATCGGGCCCGGCAGGCCTATGAGGAGGCGCTGCGCCTGGCGCCCAACCATCCCCGGGCCAGTTACCTGCTGGCCCGCCTCCTGGCGGACACGGGCCGGATGAAGGAGGCCCTGGTCCTCACCCGCCAATTGAGCAGGGCCCACCCCCACACCCACCCCAACTACCAGGCCTTGGCCTACGTGGGCCGCAACGCGGGCCTGATTGGCCTCCTGGAGGCGGGGGTCGCGGGCTCCCGGGAGATCCTTCTGGATGCCAAGTACCCCGGCCGCCTGCAGATCGGCCTGCTGTACCTGGGCCGGTGGGATGAGTTCGAGGCCAGCCTCTGGCGACGCCCCGGGGAGCCCTACGACGCCGTGATCCTCTTCCACCTGGGGTACCTGGAGCTGCTCCGGGGCCGACGGGAGCAGGCCCTGGGCCACTTCCGCCACCTCCGCACCGAGGCCCGGGCCTATCCCCGCTATCAAAAACTGGGGGAGGTCTTCCGCCTCACCCTGGAGGGCGATACCCGACAGGCCCTGAAGCGCCTGGGGGAGCTGGATCAGGAGATGGATGGGCTCCGGGGCGCCGATGGCGAGTTCACCTTCAACCTGGCGGAAGCCTACGCCCTGCTCGGGGACCGGGAAGGGGCCTTCGACCTCGCGGGGCGGGCCCTGGCCCAGGGCTTCGCCTGCACCCGCTGGTACGAGGAGAGCCCCCTCATGGCCCCCATGAAGGGGTCCCCCCGCTGGGAGGCCCTGCTCCAGACCCTGCGGGAACGACAAGCCCGCCTTGAACGGCAATTTCCCGTGTCAGACTTTCCCGCATGAAGGCCTGGGGCTGGGTTCTCCTGGGGATCGCGGGGGCGGTGGCCGTGGGCTGGCCCCTGGGAAAGCGGTACCTGGAGCGGCGGCACCCCGCCCGCGTGACCTTGGTGCTGGATCAGGGCGGGCTCACGGCGGAGGAGCTCAAGGGCCTCCAGCTCCACCTTTCGGATCACCTGGAAGCCTTCGGCGGCCTCACCGTCATCGGGGCCAGCCAGGATCCGAAGGATGACTACCCCTGCCTCCACCTCCGGGCCGAGCGCCGGGGCACGGGCCTGGCGCTCCAGGGCAGCCTCCGGGACCGGGAGGGGGAGCATCCCGTGGAAGCCCGCTCGGATCACGCGGAAGTGGCCATCCATGAAGCCCTCTCGGGGCTGCTGGGGCCCCGCACTGAGGATCCGCTGGATGTCCGCCACGAGGGCTCCTTCTGGCCCCTCATGCGCCTGCTCTCGGGCCCCTACCTGCTGCCCGAGCGGGAGATGGTGGCGGCGGTGCGGGAGGCGGACCGGCTCCTCGCCGAGGATGCCTCCGCCAGCGTGGGCCTGGCCCGGAGCCACCTCAAGTTCCGGCTGCTCGTGGCCTCCGCCGATGCCGACGTGGAAGCTCACGCCTCCTGCGACCGCGCCTTCGCCGAGGCCCTGGTCCCCTTGCCGACCTACCCCCGCCTCGTGAACCTCTACGCCCGCTTCCGCACCGATGTGGGCGATCAGAAGGGGGCCCTGGACCTCACCTTTCGGGCCCTCAAGGAATTGCCCAAGGTGGCCTCCCTCCACGATTCCGCCGCCTACGCCGCCCGCACCTCGGGGTTGCTGGAAGGCGCCATCCGCGCCGTGCGGCGCCGGGATGAGCTGGGCGGCACCGTGGGGCAGGACTACTTCCTCGTGGAGAACACGCTGCTCTACCAGGGGCGCTGGGCCGAGTTCCAAAAGGGGCTGGAAGCCACCCCCGCCAAGGAGCCCGTGCAGGCCTTCTACCTGGGTTACATCCGACTGCTGCGCAACCAGCCCGGAGCCGCGGAGTCCTTCGAATCGGCCATCCGCATGCAGGCCGGTCTGAAAGTCTTCCAAAACCTTGCGGAGGTCTACTCCGACGCCCTCCTGGGGCGGAAGGAGGAGGCCCTCGTCAAGCTCCGCCGAATCGACGAGGAGCGGGTTCGCACCCTCGTGCCCGATGGCGAACTCACCTTCAAATTGGCGGAAGCCTACGGGTACCTGGGCCGGGATGGGGAGGCCTTCGACTTGGCTCAGCGGGCCTTCGGCCAGGGTTTCGCCTGCACGGATTGGTACGAACGGGCCCCCTTCCTGGTCCGACTCCAGGAAAAGCCGGCCTGGAAGGGCCTGCTGGCCGCCATGCGGGAGCGCCAGGAGCGCATGGAGGCCCGCTTTCCCGCAGACCGGTTCGGAAAATAAGGAAAGAAGGCACCTTTAACGACCGTTAAACTGGTGCGTTGGAGTGAAGCCATGGCCGTTGCGGATACCCAAGCTTTCCCTGGATCCATTGATGCCGAGGGCGTGTACCAGCCCGTGCACAAGATCCGCTTCGTCACCGCCGCGAGCCTCTTCGACGGCCACGACGCCAGCATCAACATCATGCGGCGCATCCTCCAAGCCACCGGCTGCGAAGTGATCCACCTGGGCCACAACCGGGCCGTGCAGGACATCGTCGACACCGCCATCCAGGAGGACGCCCAGGGCATCGCCGTGAGCAGCTACCAGGGCGGCCACGTGGAGTTCTTCAAGTACATGGTGGACCTGCTGCGCGAGCGCGGGGCCGGCCACATCCAGGTCTTCGGCGGGGGCGGTGGCGTCATCGTGCCCGAGGAGATCCGAGAACTGGAAGCCCACGGCGTGGCCCGCATCTACAGCCCCGAGGACGGCCGCACCATGGGCCTCCAGGGCATGATCAACGACATCGTGGGCCGCTGCGACTACGACCCCCGCACGAAGAACGCCGCCCTGCCCCTGGCCCGCCGCATCACGGAGATCGAGCTGGGCGCCGAGGGCTCCGCGAAGGTGCCCGCCCACAAGATCCCCGTGCTCGGCCTCACGGGCACCGGCGGGGCGGGCAAGTCCTCCCTCACGGACGAACTGCTGCGCCGCTTCCTCGTGGACTTCCCCGAGAAGCGCGTGGCGGTGCTGAGCGTCGACCCCACCAAGCGCAAGACCGGCGGTGCCCTTCTCGGCGACCGCATCCGCATGAACGCCCTCTACCATCCGGATCTGGGTCGCCGCGCCTTCATGCGCAGCCTCGCCACCCGCACCGCCGCCCACCGGGCCACCTCCGAATCCCTGAAGGCCGCCATCGCCGCCGCCAAGGGCGAGGGCTTCGACCTCGTGGTGGTGGAGACCGCCGGCATCGGCCAGAGCGATAGCGAGATCGTGGATCTGGTGGATCTCAGCGTCTACGTGATGACGCCGGAATTCGGCGCCCAGAGCCAGCTCGAGAAGATCGACATGCTCGACTTCGCCGACATCGTCGTCATCAACAAGGCCGACAAGCGTGGCGCCGAAGATGCCCTGCGGGACGTACGCAAGCAGGTTCAGCGGGCCCACAAGGCCTTCAACCTGGCCCCCGAGGACATGGCCGTCTTCGCCACCTGCGCTTCGCAATTTAACGACCCCGCCACCAACTGGCTCTACGTGAACCTCGTGAAGGCCCTGGCTGCCAAGACGGGCATGGACTGGGTGCCCCTGCTCGAAGCGGAGCCCAGCGAGCCCAAGCGCGCCGCCATCATCCCCAGCGACCGCACCCGCTACCTCGCCGAGATCGCCGACAATGTGCAGGGCTACAAGGCCTGGGCCCGCCGCCAGTCCGAGAGCGCCGAGATCGCCTACGCCCTGTGGACCTCACTGAAGACCCTGGGCGACAAGGTGCCGCCCCAAGGGGCCTTCTACGATGCGACCCACCTGGTGGAAGGCGCCGACCCCGCCATCCTCACCCTCCGCCAGCGCTACCAGGAGCACCTGGGCGAGCTGCACCACGAGGCCCGCAAGCAGATCGCCGAGTGGCCCGAGGTGAAGCGGGGCTACGAGGTGCCCGAGAACGTCTACGTGGTGCGCGGCAAGGAAATCCGCACCCAGAACTACACCACGAGCCTCAGCGGAACAGCCCTGCCCAAGGTGAGCCTGCCCCAGGGCACCAGCTGGGGCGATCTGCTCCGCTGGCAGCTGCTGGAGAACCTGCCCGGCCGCTTCCCCTTCACGGCCGGCGTCTTCGAGTACAAGCGCGTGGGCGAGGATCCCACCCGCATGTTCGCCGGCGAGGGCACCCCCGAGCGCACCAATAAGCGCTTCCACTACGTGAGCAAGGGCCAGCCCGCCGTCCGTCTCTCCACGGCCTTCGACAGCGTGACCCTCTACGGCGAGGATCCCCACGTCCGCCCCGACATCTACGGCAAGATCGGCAACAGCGGCGTGTCCATCTGCACCGTGGACGACGCCAAGAAGCTCTACAGCGGCTTCGACCTGCTGGCCCCCAGCACCTCCGTGAGCATGACCATCAACGGCCCCGCGCCCACGATGCTCGCCTTCTTCCTCAACGCCGCCATCGATCAGCGGGCGGAGAAGTGGCTTCTGGAGAATGGCCAGATGGAGGCGGCGAAGGTCCAGCTCCAGGCCAAATTCACGGCCCTGGGCCAGCCCCTGCCCACCTACGCCGGCGGCCTGCCCGAAGGGAACCACGGCCTCGGCCTTGCCCTGCTGGGCGCCACCGCCGACGAGGTACTGCCTGAGGACGTCTACGCCAAGCTCAAGGCCGAGGCCCTGGCCTCCGTGCGCGGCACCGTGCAGGCGGACATCCTCAAGGAAGACCAGGCCCAGAACACCTGCATCTTCAGCGCGGAGTTCTCCTTGAAGGTCATGGGCGACATCCAGCAGGCCTTCATCGACCGCAAGGTGCGGAACTTCTACTCCGTCTCCATCAGCGGCTACCACATCGCCGAGGCCGGCGCGAACCCGATCACGCAATTGGCGTTCACCCTGGCCAACGGCTTCACCTACGTGGAGTACTACCTCTCCCGGGGCATGCACATCGATGAGTTCGCGCCGAACCTCAGCTTCTTCTTCAGCAACGGCGTGGATCCCGAGTACAGCGTCATCGGCCGCGTGGCCCGCCGCATCTGGGCCGTGGCCATGCAGGAGAAGTACGGCGCCAACGACCGCAGCCAGAAGTTGAAGTACCACATCCAGACCTCGGGCCGCTCCCTCCACGCCCAGGAGATCGACTTCAACGACATCCGCACCACGCTGCAGGCCCTCTACGCAATTTACGACAACTGCAACAGCCTGCACACCAACGCCTACGACGAGGCCATCACCACGCCCACCGAAGAGAGCGTGCGCCGGGCCATCGCCATCCAGCTCATCATCAACCGCGAGCTGGGCCTGGCGAAGAACGAGAATCCCCTGCAGGGGGCCTTCGTCATCGAGCAGCTCACGGAGCTGGTGGAAGAGGCGGTGCTATTGGAGTTCCGCCGCCTCACGGATCGCGGCGGCGTGCTGGGGGCCATGGAGACCATGTACCAGCGCGGCAAGATCCAGGAAGAGTCCATGCACTACGAGCACATGAAGCACGATGGTCGCCTGCCCATCATCGGTGTGAACACCTTCCTGAACCCCCACCCGCCCGAGGCGAAGACCCCCGAGCTCATCCGTAGCACGGAGGCCGAGAAGCAGCAGCAGATCGACAACCTCGCCGCCTTCCACGCCCGCAACGCCGCCAAGTCCCCCGCGGCCCTCGCCAAGCTCAAGGACGTGGCCCGCACCCGCGGCAACCTCTTCGAGGAACTGCTGGAAGCCGTGAAGGTCTGCAGCCTGGGCCAGATCAGCGCGGCCCTCTACGAGGTGGGTGGGCAGTACCGCCGCAACATGTAGCTATGGCCTGAATCGCGAAACGGGGGAGCCCGGGGTTGCGCCCCGGGCTTTTTCGTGGAGGCTGGAACCATGGCCTCCCTGCTCCCCGACCTCCATGGCACCGCCCTCGATGGCACGGCCCTTGTCTTCCCTCGGGACCTCCCGCCCATGGCCACGGTGCTGCTCTTTGGCTACCAGCACGAGGCCCGGGTGGACCTGGGCCTGTGGAAGCGGGCCTTGGATGCGGCGGGCATCCCTTGGATGAGCCTGCCCGTGGCCCAGGAGGGCACGCCCCCGGAGGCCCTGGAGCGTATTTCCCTCGCCATGAAGCACCACTCGGCGGAGCGGGATTGGGCCCACACGATCATGGTGCATGAGGGCGGCACTGCCTTGCTCATGGCCACGGGTTGGGTGCCCGATGCCTTCGCGAAGGTGCTGCTGGTGGATGGCGATGGCGAGGTGCTCTACCACCACGCGGGACCCTATTCCGACGAGGCCGTGGAGGCCCTCACTTCGGCGTTTTGACATCCCCATAGAAGCGCCACGTGGGCTTGGGATCCAGGCTGACGGTGCCGCCCTTCAGCCGATCCCGCATGGCCTCGATGGGAATGGGCCCGCTCTTGAGCACGGCGTCGTGGAAATCGGGCTCAGACATCTTGCCGTCCACCACCAACTCCCGGTGCAGGGCCCGGAGCTGCAGTCCCCCCAGCATGTAGGCGGCCTGATAGAGGGGGCCGTAGCCGCCCTGGAGGCTGCGCCGCACTTCCCCTTCGGCGTTGGCGCGCTCATGCCCCACCTGGTCCACCAGCAGGTCCACACACTGCTTCGGCGTGAGCTGGCCCAGGTGGAAGCCAAACGAAAAGAAAATCCGCGCGCAGCGGTGCATGCGCCAGAAGAGCATGCCCATGCGTTCTTCCGGCGTACGGGCGAACTTTAGGTCCCAGAGGCGCAGCTCCCAGTAGAGGGCCCAGCCCTCGATGAGGAAGGGGGTGCTGAAGAGTTGCCGATGGGTGGCGTAGCGATCCGCCATGAAGCCCTGCAGGTGGTGGCCGGGGATGAGTTCGTGATGCACCGTGGCCCGGGCGAAGGCCGGGTTGTTGCCGCGCAGGCTCATGAGCTTGTCGGGGTGATCCATTCCCGCCGTGGGGTAGCTCACGAGGATGCCCTCGCCGCCGAGGAAGAAGGGCGCCACCTTCTGTCGCTCGGGAGTCATCATCTCCATCCACCAGTCCTCCTTGGCCAGGGCGGGGATGCGGAGGAGCTTTCGGGATTCCAAGTAGTCCACAGCTTCCAGGGCCAGGCTGCGGATGAGCCGCGGCTGCTCACCGGGCGCCACGTAGCTCTGCTTCACCTTCTCCAAGGCAGCCCGCCAATCCTCGCCGAACCCCATCTCCTTCGCGGCCTTCTTGAGCTCCACTTGGCAGCAGGCCATCTCCCGGCGGCCGATCTCCAGGATTTCCTCCGGTGAATAGGTGATGCTCTCCGCCTCCAGGGCCCGCTGCAGGGCGTCGCGACCGATGGGATCGCCGTGGATGGCGTCCTTATCCTTGGGGTCCACGCCGCCCAAGGTCTCCTTGAGGAAGGTCCCGTGGGCCTCCAGCGCGGTGTCGAGGGCCTGTGCGGGTTTCTCGCACCACCAAGTGAAGAGGGGATCGTAACCCTGGGTGAAGGTACTCCAGGCCTTGAGGTCCTTGCGCAGTTGCTCGGTCTGCTCGGCGGCGCGCCGGGCAAGGGTGGGAGAGGGCTTCACTTTGTCGGCGGCAAGTTTGTCCCGGGTGGACTTCAGTTCCAGCGCGAGGTGGTGCAGCAGCTCCGCACAGGCCTTGGGATCCTGGGGCTCCATGCGACGGCGGGCCTCAGCCAGCTCCCGCAGGGGCTGAGCCACGGGGATCAGGGGCCGAGCCTCCAGATCGCGCCGGGCTTCCTCCCGCAGCCTCGAGAACTCGAAGGCGAGGTGCCCGCGGAAGAGGCGCAGGTCGAGGCGGTCGTCGGCAGAGAGGGTGGCCTCAGGCAGGCCCGTCGCCGTGCGCGTCCACTCCTCGTAAAAGCGGGTCAGGCGGGCGGCGCGGGCGGGGCCCTGGGGCACGGTCCAGAAGCGGTCGAGGCTCGCGAAGTCGGCTTGGAATCGCGCCAGCAGGCCCGGCATCAGGGCGGCGGGCTTGGCCACCTCGGCCATGGGGACCTGGGCGGCGAGCACCGTGGAGAGCCCGAAGGCGAGAAGGCGCATGGAGACCCTTTCAAGCAGGGCTCCAGTATCCGCCTTGGCTGCGTGGCGGCGCAAAGGAAGCGGGCCTCGCGGCCCGCTTCCCGAAACCTGCCCCACCCTCAATTGCCCTTGGGCGCCTTGGCGGCCTTGGGCGTCGCGGGGGCTTGGCCCAGCTGACGCTTCAGCTCCTCCACTTGCTTGCGCAACTGATCCACCTGGCTGCGCAGCTTCCGCACTTCATCGGCGTTCATGCGGGGCAGGGGGGTGCGGGGAAACTCGGAACCCTCGATGCCTTCCATGTGCCAAGCGAAGGGGCGCTCGCCGGCGAAGTCATCGGATTCCCAGAAGAAGTCCTTGCCCCCTTCAGGGTGCTTCATGCGGAAGGCGTGGACTTCGGCACCCGGGATGCGGTGCTCCTCCACCACCTTGCCGTTCTTCTTCACGACGATGCGTTGGGTGCCGTCCTTCTCGTTGAGCACCTTCACTTCGGGGATCTCGATGATGCGATCCTCGACGATTTTCCCGCCCTTTTTCACCACGAGATGTTTGTTGCCGTTCTTCTCATCGGTCATCTGAACGTCGGGATGTCCGATGATGTGATCCTCGACGACCTTGCCGCCTTTTTTTACGACGATGCGCTGGGTGCCGTCCTTCTCATCGGTGACCTGCACATCCGGGTGCTCGATGAGCTCGTCCTTGACGACCTTGCCGCCCTTGCGGATGACGATGCGTTGCGCATGGGGGCCCTCGTCGGTGACCTTCACCTCGGGGATCTCCAGGAGCAGGTCCTCCACCACTTCCCCGTTTTGCTTCCGGATCACGTGGCGCTGGTTTCCGTCTTCCGTCACTTCCACTTCGACACGTCGCTTATGGGCTTCGCCCCGGGCCTTGGCATCGGCCTTGGCCTTTTCGCTGGCTTTGAGGGCATCGCGCAGCCAGGTTTCCGCGTCGGCGTCGAAGGGTTTCTCCTGGCCATCCACGGTGTAGACCTTCTTCTCGGGTGTCACGTCCAGGCGACGGGATTTGCCATCCTTGCGCTCGGCGATGCGCATGCGGGCACCGGGTGCCAGGGTGAGCGGCTCCTTCTCGTCGGGCTTCACCTGGATGTCGCCTTCCCCCTTGATGGAGAGCTGGCGGCCATCGTCCAGGGTCTGCACGGTGACAGTGCGCTTTTTCTCCTCCTTCTTGCCCTCCTGGATCGCGATGCCGGCGGCGCCCAGGGCCGTGGCGGCGAGGGCGGTGAGCAGGGCGGAACGAAGGGTGGGGTTGGGCAGGAGCTGGGGCTGGATGAGGCGGCTGATGCGTTTCATGAGGGATCCTCCATGGGATGCCAGGGCGAGGGTCGGAAGGGGGGCGCGCAGGTCGTCGAGCACGGCGAGGGCCTGGGCATAGGCGAGGGCATCCCCGCAGAGGTTGACGGCCACGTCGTCACAGGCGAGCTCGCGCTCCTCCCGCACCTTGGCGGACAGCCACCACACGGCGGGGTGGTAGAACAGCAGGGCCTCCACGCAGGCCTGCAGCAGATTCACGGCAAAATCATGGCGACGCACGTGGGCCAGTTCGTGGGCGAGGATCGCTTCGAGCTGGTGGGGCGTGAGCTGGGTGAGGGCGGAGGCCGGCAGCAGGATCACGGGGCGCAACCAACCCGCCACCGTGGGCACGTCCACCTTGGTGGATCCGAGCAGCCGCACCGCGCGGTGCAATTTCAGTTCGCGGCAGAGGCGGGCGAGCACCAGGTGCCACTGGCTGGGCACCGGGGAGGTGCCGACTTCCTTCAGGCGTTGGATCATGACGAGCCCTCCCGCGAGGCGCAGGGCGAAGAGCGCCACCCCCGCCATCCAACCCAGGGAGAGGGCCGGGAGCCAGGGCTGCAGCGCGGATTGGATCCGTTCCCAGGGGGAGGCTTGGAGTGCCGCGAGCAGCTCGGCGGGAAGGGGTCCCGCCGGAGCGCCCATGGCCTTCCGCAGCATCAGGAAGGTCACCACCGGGGCCAAAGCCATGAGGCCGAGGACGCCGCAGGCCCAGGCATAGCGGGCCTGGGGACTGCTTCGGGCCAACAGCGTGAGGCCCACCCAGGCCACGAGGCCCAGGAGCGCGCCCTGCCAAAGGAAGTGGAGCAGCGTCCAGGCCAGGGCCAGGACCGCCGGGTGATGGAAGGCGTTCATCGTTCCCTCCCGCGGGCGGCCTGGGCCGCCTGATCCTTGGATGCGTCATTCAACAGCTTGCGGATGGCTTCCCGCTCCCCGTCGCTGGTGCGGCGGTCCTGCAGGGCCCGCATCACCAGTTGGAGGGCAGACCCCGCGAAGGCCTTGTCCAGCAGGTCGGAGACCAGGTGCCCCTGGGTCTGCTCCATGCTGGCCACCGCCTCGTACACGTGGCTGCGGCCCTGCTCCTCCCGGGACACGAGCCCCTTGTCCGTCATGATCTGGAGCATCTTCAACACCGTGGTGTAACCGAGGTCGCGCGCCTCGGTCATCACCTCCAGCACCTCGCGGACGGTGCTGGGCCCCTTGTCCCAAAGGACCCGGAGGATGGCGAGTTCGCCGTCGGTGGGCTTGGGCAGGGATGCGGTCATGGGGAGGCTCCAGGGTGGGGTACGAAAGAATATGTACGATGTTTATCGTAGGTTTCAACGAAATAATTCGTAGATAAAAGAAATATACATAAAATCAATGTCGGGACCAGATTGAACTGAGATTCGCTAAGTTGAACTGCCTGAACCTACTTTTGAATTGCATCTTAATGCAGGTGAACATTTCGATCGGGTGTCCGTGACGGTGAGATCTCTTCGGGCAACCTTGGGTTCAACTCAGTGGGAGACCAAACCCGACAGGAAGGGGCCGTCGGCCTTAGACCTGAAGGGCAGTTCCGTAGCTGACTCGTCTTCCGTCGATTCCCTTACCCCTTCGAGGATTTACCTGCGGTCTTCGATGGGAGCGATGCTACCGTTAGTGCAGCAAGGGGAGTAGTTCCCGTCCGAAGACGGCGGCCTGATCGACATACTGGTGCTTGCACCCGGTCAGCCACCTTGGTTTCCAAGGCGAACGAGACCTTCGACCAGACATGTTCTGGCCGAGGTCTTTCCATCCCCACCGCCGCCTCGGCTTTCGAATCCCTTCATGGCGGTAGGGGTGGAGCTTCCTATGCAGGTCACTGGTTCGCTGTTCTGGACTACTTTTGCGACGGTCTTCATTGCTGAGATAGGCGACAAGACTCAACTCGCGGCCATGACCGCTACTGCCAAGAGCGGGGCGCTATGGACCGTCTTCTGCGCTGCCAGTATTGCGCTGGTTTGCGCGACGGCCATCGGAGTCCTCGTGGGCAGCGCGGTCTTCCGCGTGGTCCCCCCACACGTAATTCGCTACCTAGCTGGTGGGGCTTTTATCGCAGTCGGGTTGGGCGTTCTCGTAAGGGGATGATCGCTCAGTGAGCGCAGCCACAGCCGCCGTGGAATTCTGGCTTCCTGGCGGCTCGGACCATTGAGATCCCTTCTCTGGCGATGAGGATCGCCAGCACAAGGCCTGCAGCGGCATCCGCCCACCAGAGGCGAGGAGACAAGCGGTCTAGAAGGCCCCCAACCAAGAGGATGGCGGAGAGCTGCATGCAGGCCTCGGTACAGGCCAAATCACTGGCAAGGGTACGGCTATCCAACGTCGCCACAGTGCGCTTCTTGGCGACCCAGAGGGTGGCCATCACTGCCAGGCTGATCACAGCGATCACTACGCCGGGGAGGGTGGTCCCGGGGTGCCGACCTAGTCGTAGCTGGTCCAGGCTTCCCAGCACCATCCCCGCTGCCAAAACCAAAAACAGAACCCCAGCCGTCATGACACCTCGGCGCTCCCGCTGAATCATGGCTGCATCCTCGTGGTGATGGTGCGCCTCAGCCTGCATGCGCCAGAGAACCAAGAGGGCCGTCCCCACTTCGACTAGGCTGTCGACGCCAAAGCCGAAGAGTGAGACCGATCGTTCCGACCATCCGAAGGCGACCGAAAGGCCGCCCTCCAATAGGTTGTAGGCCACGGAGATCCAGGCAAGGGTGATGGCCCAGCGGACCCATTGAGCCCGAGAAGTTCGCCGATCAGTAAATACGTCTTCGTTCACGCTTCACTCGCTTTCCAAAACCAGTTCTCGCCGTTCCCACCGGGCGGCACTGACACTTCCATCGAGGCAGAGTCGCCCCACCACTTCTTCAAGCGTTCGATCGGCCTTACCTGACCCTTGGACTTCCGCCCGAACCTCAAGGGCATCCACTGTCTCCGCATCCTGACTCAGCAGAGACTGAAGCCTGAGACCCGCCGCGGTGAGCCCCTGGAGGAGCATGGCCCTGATGCGCTGTTCATCGGCGCTTCGGCAAACAACGCGGATTTCAAAGGTCCATTCGGCTTCGGCGTCCACGAGGACCGGCGCCCGTTCCAAACGTCTGGCGATGGGTCGAAGTGCGACATGCGCGCCAACGACGAGGCCTGTTGCGATGGCGGCTTCCGGAAAGTATCCGCACCCCGACAACAAGCCCACCGCGGCAGCGCACCAAAGAGTGGCTGCCGTATTGAGGCCACGCACAGAGGCGCCATCCCGCAGGATGGCACCCGCTCCGAGAAAACCGACGCCCGAGATCACATAGGCGAGGATCTGCTGGGAGCCATGCCCCGAGGGGTCCACTTTAAATGCCAGGGTAGCGAAGAAAGCCGCACCTACGGCCACCAGCGCATTGGTCCGTAGACCGGCCGTGCGTTGGCGCCACTGACGCTCGAGCCCCACAAGCGCGCCCATGAGGAGGGCGAATCCGGTGCGAAGAAGGAAGACATGTAGGCTCATAACCACGTCCCGAACTTGCGCATGTACCAAGTCTTCACGACCTGCACGAGGGCGCAGTAGGCCAGCAGAATGAGGGCCAACCATCCAAAGAAGACCATCGGGAGGTGAACCATGCCCACTGCCCGCCCAAAGCTGGTGAACGGAATCACCATGCCAATGGCCATGAGGCTGATCGTTGAAATCAGCAGGGGCGCCGCGGCACGGCTCTGGATGAAGGGAATTTTGGCCGTGCGGAGCAGATGAACGATGAGGGTCTGACTCAGGAGGCTCTCGATGAACCAGCCCGATTGGAAGATCCCCTGATGGGCCTCGGTGGTGGCCTTAAACACCCACCACATGAGACCGAAGGTGGCGTAGTCGAAGACCGAACTGAGCGGCCCGATCCAAACCATGAAACGTGTGAGATCGGAGCTATCCCACTTCCGAGGCACCTTGAGGTATTCCTCGTCCACACGGTCCCAAGGGATGGCGATCTGGCTGAAGTCATAGAGCAGGTTGTTGATGAGGAGCTGAATCGGAAGCATCGGAAGGAAGGGCAGAAGGGCCGATGCGCCGAGCACGCTGAAGGTGTTTCCGAAGTTCGAACTGGCGGTCATCTTCAGGTACTTCTGAATGTTCGCGAAGATCTTCCGGCCTTCGACAATCCCCTCCTCCAACACCAGCAGGCTCTTTTCAAGGAGGATGATGTCCGCGGACTCCTTAGCGATATCGACCGCCGTATCCACGGAGATACCGATATCCGCTCCTCGCAGGGCTCCTGCGTCGTTGATGCCGTCACCCATGTAGCCCACTGTGTGGCCCTTCACGCGGAGGGCTTGGATGATGCGGGATTTTTGCATCGGGTTCAGCTTGGCGAAGACCGCCACCTGTTGGGCCAGAGCGCCGAGATCCTCTTCATTGAGGGCGTCGATTTCCGAGCCAAGGACGATGCGGTCTACCGAAAGACCGACCTCTTTGCAGATCTTGCGTGTCACCGTCGCGTTGTCGCCGGTGAGGATCTTTACAGCAACGCCGTAATCCTGGAGTGCCCGAATGGCAGGTCCCGCCGTTTCTTTGGGGGGATCCAGGAAGGCGAGGAACCCCAGTAGGGTCAGCTCAGATTCGTCCGGGACGCCGTAGGCCTCCTTCGGCGTCAAGATTGCCTTCTGAGCGACTGCGACCACTCGGAATCCATCTCCGTTGTATTGACGGACCAGTTCTTTCGCGCGTTCCCGAGCCTCGTCCACGAGGGGGTGGACCTCTCCATTCAATTCATACCGGGTGCAAATGCGGAGCAGCTCTTCCACCGCGCCTTTGCATACAAGCACATGGCCCTGTCCTTCTTTATGGACGACGACCGACATTCGACGGCGTTGGAAATCGAAGGGGATCTCATCCACCTTCCTGAAGCTGCGATCAAGCCCCTCGTGCAGATCCGTATGCTTAAGCACTGCCCGGTCGAGCTGGTTCTTCAGTCCGGTCTGATAGAAGCTGTTGAGGTAAGCATGCTGGATGACATCAAAGGATTCCTCGCCATCGAGGTCGATGTGCCGCTCCAGATAGACCTCATCCTGGGTGAGGGTGCCTGTCTTATCCGTGCAGAGGATGTCCATGGCGCCAAAGTTCTGAATGGCGCTGAGCTGCTTCACCACGACCTTCCGCCGCGCCATGGCCATGGCCCCCTTGGCGAGGTTGGAGGTCACAATCATCGGCAACATCTCTGGGGTAAGGCCCACCGCCACGGAGATGGCGAATAGAAAGGCATCTTTCCAATCGTGCTTAGTCGCTCCGTTGAGGATGAACACGATGGGGACCATGACCCCCATGAAGCGGATGAGTAGCCATGAGATGCGGCTTACGCCCTTATCGAAGCTCGTGATGACGCGCTGGCCGACGACGTTCTTGGCAAGGGATCCCAGGTAGCTCTTGGCGCCCGTGGCCACCACGAGAGCTGTCGCGGTCCCGCTGGCGACCGTGCTACCCATGAAACAGAGGCTGGCTGCGTGGAGGGGGTCCGTTTCCTCGGCGTCCCCCCCTGCAGGCAAATGATCCGCCTTCTCCACCGGCAGGGACTCGCCTGTAAGGGCCGCCTGGCTGACGAAGAGATCCTTGGAGGTCAGGATCCGCACATCCGCGGGAATCATGTCGCCTGCGGAAAGCCGGACCACATCGCCTGGAACCAGCTGGTCCAGAGGAATCTCCATGGCAGAGGCAAACGGGATGATGTCCAGCTCGTTTCCGCCCGTGACATAGTTCCGGCGCAGCACGGTAGCGGTGCTGCTCACCATCGCCTTCAAGGCGTTGGCCGCCTGGGAGGATCGAAGCTCCTGGTAGAACCGGAGGAGCACGCTCACCAGAATCATCACTCCCATGACCAGCGCCGCGCGCAGGTCGCCCGTGGCATAGGACACGCCACCAAGGACCATGAGGAGGTAGATGAAGGGATTGTTCCCGGCCTTAAGCAGCTGGACGAACCAGTGCGTGGGCTTCTCCTCCGCGATGACGTTACGACCATGAGCCGCACGTAGGCTCTGGGCCTCTTCTTCGCTCAGCCCTTGGGTATGGCTTCGAAGGCGCTTCAATGCTTCCTCCGCATTGATTCGAGCCAGGGCCATGAGATGGGCGGTCCGTTCTGCCAGGACGGACTCAGGGGTCGTCCGTTGGTTCGAAGCGATTCTCTTCTGCAGTTTCCGAATCATGGACGCTCCCTGATTAGAACTGGAGGTGCAGGCGCACCCCATAGACGGTGACAGGGCCACGGTCGTGATTGAAGGCAGGGTTTTGGAACCGCTGAGCTTCCAGGCTGAAGCTGCCGAAAGAGCCGAGAGCAATGGCGTAGTACGCATCCATCACGCGCTCCATGGCGTAGTTCAGCTGACCGTCTCCGAGCATGAACCCATAGCCGCCCGCGGCCAGGTATGCCCGGTGATCTTCATTGATGCCATTGAAGGCCATTCCCAGACCGAATCGGTCCTTCTCTCTTCCCCAAGATTTCCCGCTGGAGGAAAGCCCGAATGAGAGGGTGCGTTCTACTTCCGTGAACGCCCAGGATTCGGTCCGGCCGTCATTCCATCCAGCCCGTAAGAAGGCCCCGACTTCGGGTGTGATCGATTGCTCTGCATTGAGCCCAAAGCCATGTTTCGTGCGTCCTTCTGCACGAGTCGCAGTCACATCTGGTGCGGTGGGGTCTTGTTGAATGGCATCGCGATAGTTGCCCATTCGCGCGTGGTTTTCGAAGGCAAGCAAGCGCAGCGCGCCCTTCTGCCCTCCAATTTCATGATCGTGTTCCAGCTCCACCACTTCGCCATGAGCTCGTGCTACGTGATGATCCAGTTCCATTTGATTGGCCTCCTTTGGCTCCATCAATGAACCGACCCGGACCGCCCAATCGTCGTGATACCACTCCACCGCCAGCCCCCAGGTGTAACCGCGGGTATCGGCCGGATAGTCCCACGCCGCGTTTGCCCAAAGGCTCCAGTTGTTGAACTGAGTCCGGGCATCGTGACTATAGGAGTTGGCGTCGAACACGTCCGTGCCAGAGATCTTCCCCATCGTAAGGACGACACGGCGTCGGCTCTGCTTCCCGGCCACCTGATTCAAACCATCCTCAACGCGCTCTGTAGACTCGCCAAGATCCCAGGTTTGTCTCAGGAAGAGCCGCGCCAGCCCGACCTTCAACTCAGTGCTGTCTACGCGGTAGGTCTCACCGTTAGGGGGGCCCGAGAGGCCCAGCACCTTGCTCACGCCCGCGCCAGCTTGAAACTCAACATTGGTGTAGAACTCACATCCATCCCAAAGACGGCGTCCTGCGTAGAGGGTGGTGGTGTAGGAACCCCTGACCTCTCGCGCATTTTCGAGGCTGTTGTCGCCCTCATAAGGGGCAAGGAATTGGCCATGCCCCTGAAGCTGATATGTAAGCTGGCCATGAAGAGACCAAGGCTGATCGATCGTGATCGCGGCCTCCTTTGGAAGGGGCACGCGCTGAGGATCATCGGCACTCAACGCGGATTGGGCCGTGAGGGCAATGGGAAGACAGAGAAAGGCAACGAGTGGCAGGCGCTTCGTCATGGCGCGCTCCAAAGCAAAATAAACGACGAGGTGAGACGGAGTGCTCTATGTCGGAGCACTTCCAATGATGGTTGCAGTGGCGTTCTCCGCTGTTTGTTAGCGCAGCACTACAACGGCATGAGATGAAGTCGTCTAGGTCGCCCAAGTCCGGCCACCCATGACGGGATCAGGCCAACTGGGGGCTCATACAAGTCCGGAAAGCGGACTTAGGCGCGTAACGACGGAGGTTCAGCAATGGCATTTTTGGCAGTCATCGCAACCTCCTTTCGTCAACTCTCTAAGGCTAACCTCCCAAAAGTGGTCAGTCCACTTCGAAAGACCGGGAGCAATATCAAAAAACTGTAAAGACCAACTCGGGATGGAATCAATTTCTATTTATGCGTGGGGTAAGCGTTCCGACTCATCGAATCACTTGGATGGGCGCTTCAAGGTGCTTATGCAAGGCTGGTGAACTTGTGTCGCCTTCGGGACCAACTGACCTCTAAAGTGGAACGGAAGGTGTTTATGCGATCTCCTCGTCCAGGCTATGTCTATGCGATTGCCGCCGCGGGGTTGTTCGGAGCGAGCACACCGGCCGCCAAGTGGCTTCTGTCTGCACATGGCCGGCTCTCCCCCTGGTTGATGGCTGGGATCCTCTACCTCGGCTCAGGGCTGGGACTCGGCTTAGTGCGGGTAATGTCCAGGTTGATCGGCCATGCCACCGCGGAGGCTCCGCTGCGGGGCCGGGACTGGGCTTGGCTCGGCGCTGCGACGATCTTCGGTGGCGTTCTTGGGCCCGTATTGCTGCTCGAAGGGCTCGTGCGCATGGCCGCGGGGTCGGCCTCCCTGCTGCTGAACCTGGAAGGGGTCTTCACGGCAGGCCTCGCCTGGTTCGTGTTCAAAGAGCATTTTGATCGCCGTATCTTCCTTGGCATGGTGCTGATCCTTTCGGGAGGTATCGCCCTCACTTGGACTGGCGGCGGCCTCCGCCCGGATGGAGGCGGCAGCCTCTTGATCGCGGGGGCCTGTCTCTGCTGGGCACTCGACAACAACCTCACCCGTCGTGTCTCAGGCAGCGACGCCCTTCAGATCGCCATGGTGAAGGGACTGGCCGCAGGCGTGACGAACACGATCCTCGCGATCGGGTTAGGCCATGTGCAGGCGACAGTCTTCCAATGCCTGGGAGGCGGCCTCATCGGTTTCCTGGGTTACGGCCTGAGCTTGTTGTGCTTCGTGTTGGCGCTTCGGCACATCGGGACCGCCCGCACGGGCGCCTATTTTTCGCTGGCCCCTTTCGTAGGCGCCGTCATCGCCCTGGGCATGGGCAGCGAGCCGCTCACGGTGAGGCTGATGATCTCGGGGGGGCTAATGGCCGCAGGCGTCTGGCTCCATCTGACCGAGCACCACGAACATGAGCATCTGCACGAGGCCTTGGTCCATGAGCACCTCCACTGGCACGACGAACACCACCAGCACGAACATGGTTCGGATTGCCCGCCGGGCGAGCCCCACAGCCACCCACATCAGCACGAGCCGCTTCGCCACAGCCACACGCATTACCCGGATCTTCACCACACTCATTCACACGAGTGATTAGGCAGATATCAGAGAGCTGCTTGTGAATACCTGCCTACGCCCCAACTCAATGATTTAAGGAAATCCCAACCTTCCATCAATGTGGAAGGGTATTGAGCCATTTCGCGAACCGCTCTACGTCACCCTCTGACCCTGTGTTGCTGAAATCACCTGCATGGATAAGTACGTCTCCATCTGGAATCGTGACCTGGCCATGAAGGCCATGGATATCTGAGATGCAGACGATTCTCATGAACTGGCAATGCCTCCAAGAACCTTAGTCACACGCCTAAGACTGCCGCTGAATGAAGCGAAGGGAAAGAAATGAGCCCGAATCACTCGAACGCACCAACCTGATGCACCAGGCTTAGAGCGGATGCGCCAAAAGCAGCTCCTGAAGCAAGGGCCATAGATCCTCATTTCGATGATTCCACCTAAACTCGCGCTCCTTGACATGCAGAAGTGCAGTCTTCGTCGGGACGCCGCCAAATTTCGCAATCGCCTGATGAACAAAGTCCCAGAACGTGGTGATGTTCTCTTCCATCCAGGGGCCCCAATCTCCTCGATCCCAGGTCTTCTCGATGCGGGAGTGGTCGGGGTAACCAATCTCGTTGAGGCTGTCATACCCACGCCAGCGGTCCGTGGTGATGGGTGTGCCGGGTAAAACACGTTGGCTGATAGCGTGATGCAGCGTGCGTTTGGAGCCATCTGGAATGCGGCGAGTGAACACCTGCCCTCCCGGTTCAAAAAAGCCAAGGACAAGAATCTTCTTCGCTGCGCCTCGGCCGGGTGGCCCTTTCACACTGCGCGGACCGAAGAATTGCTCATCGACATGAACCAGCCTTGAGTAGCTCGGCGCGTTGGCATCCGACCACTCCTCTATTCGGCGGCGGATCCTCAAATAGATTGAGTTCACAGATCGAACGGATAATCCGTTTCGTCGGGCTGCCGCAGAGGCGTCCTCATCTTGGGCAAAGCTCTTCAGCAGTTGGCAGAACTTGTCCTCAGAAAGTTTCGACCAGCGAAAGTACCTGTTTGTCAGTGTCATGAGCCAGATTCTACATAAAATTTGCTTCCTAATATTATTGCAAATACCCACAGCAACATTGGTTATGGCTGTTTCGTGGAGGCCGTGCGTGCCAACATCAGGGGCTTCGAATCCGTCTGTACCTCTCCGTAGGAACACCCAGATGTCCGCAGCAGTCTGGACACACCACGACATCCTTCGGGCCATCCGCCTCGCCGGATGGACGCAGGAGAGAATTGCAAACGAACTCGGATTGAGCCCCTCTGGGGTCTCCTATGCGGTACGCACCGGGAGCAGCCTCAGGCTCTGCAAATTCATCGCAGAGCTGATCCAGGTGGAGGAGCGGGTGCTTTGGCCCAACCGCTACCCGTCGCCGTGGCGGGATGGTGAACGACCCACATAACCCCTATATGAGCTGAGGACGGGTTGCACCCCGTCCTCAGCAAGAAAGGAAACCCGACATGATTTCCAGGCCCAAGAATAGCCCCCCTTTGGGGGGTGGGCAAGGCATCGCCTTTTTCCCACAGGTCACAGACCCTAGGGGGCTTCTACGCCCAGTCCCTTCAGAGGACGACCAGTTCTCAATCACCTTTCCAGCGAGGCGAATCCCGCCCAAAAGACGCAGCATATCTGGATCGGTCCCGTTCCAAGTTCTGGGCCGAAACGTCAGATTTGAATCCACACTTGAACGGGACTTTCTTCTGATTCTTCGACAGGGCTCGATCGGCATCGCCGTTCTGGAGCAACCGATCACGCTCCGGTTGAAGGGTTTGGGATTCGGGAAGGGACGCTACACGCCGGATTACATTATCTGGACCTGGGATGCCTTCGGCCTGCGAGACGTGACCCTGGTGGAGATCAAGTTAGAGGAAGACCTCAGAGAAGAATTCCAAAACTTGAAATCCAAATTCATCGCCGGGATTCGGTTTGCCCGGCGGCAAGGTTGGCGATTCCGCCTCATCACTGATCGTCACCTCCGTATGCCGATCAGTCCTGCCGCTCCTTGGCCACAAATTCACACGCCGATGCGACAGCTGAAAAGCATTGAGGCTCTCCTGATGAGGCTGTTTCCAAGGGGGCTCTCATGAGCACTGAGCCCCTGGACCTTCGAAGCAGTCCCTTTCTTCCGGGATCCTGGGTGCTACACGGCCGGGATGTGTGGAGGTTCCTGGCTCTCACCCCCGCCGGTCAGGCGCGGATTCATTGCCTCTCCCAGCCGGAACCTCAAGAAGTGGAGATCCAGACCCTCCGCCCGCTCCAGTTTGCAAACTTCCAACTGGATAGGGTGAAGCCGTTTGAGTCGTACCCGATCGTTCGACAGCAGCAGGCCCTACGCCGACGGCAGGTAATCACAGAGCTAATGAGTGCCGAGTGGAATCAGGCGGCACTCAAGGAGGCCGCCGGTCAGCTCGGTGTATCAATAACGACACTCCTTCGATATGCGAATCGGTACCTGATTAGCGGATGCCGGATTGAAGCGTTGGTCCCCAGAGTGCTTCGTTTTGGGATAGGAAATCATCGCCTTCCAAAGAGCGTGGAGGAGGTGATTCAGGACGCGATCAAGGTCTACTACCTCTCACCTGAACGCATCCCGATTCGGGGGATTGTCCGGGCGATTCAGCGCACATGTCGGGAACGCCATATCAAGGCACCATGCGCCGAAAGCATCCGACAGCGGATCCGTAACGTTCCCCCTGACGAGGCGGCTCTTCATCGATTGGGCCTAAAAACGGTCAGAGAAATATACAAAGCCCTGCCCGGGCGTGCTCCGGAAGGAGATGGCCCGCTCGCGATGATTGAGATCGACCACACCCCGGTCAACCTCCTCTGCCGATTGCCTAATGGGCGTGTGCTCCGCCCCTGGATCACGATGGCCATCGACGCGTTTACGCGGATGGTCCTCGGGTTCTATCTTTCCTTCGATCCGCCTAGTCGCCTCTCAGTGGGAATGTGTCTTTTTAGGGTGTTGAGTCCCAAAGAGGAATGGCTCCGTAGGCACGGCATCACTGCCAGTTGGCCCTGTTGGGGCAGACCTAGGATTATCCAGGTCGATAACGCACGGGAGTTTAGGTCCTACGACATGGACCGGATTTGTCTGGAGCTAGACATCGTCCTCCAATGGCGCCCCGTGGGAGTGCCTGAGTACGGTGGTCGCATCGAACGTCTCATGGGCGCCGCAGCACATGCAGCGGAGTTCTTGCCGGGGAAAACGTTTCGATCCATCACCGAGCGCGGCGATTATCCGGCTGAAAAGATGGCCATCTTAGATCTCCCGACTTTGGAGCGAGCCTTCCTTCACTATTTCGTGGAGGTCTACAACCACCAGAGTCACCGCGGGTTGAGAAACAGGTCCCCGATTCATGAGTGGCGAACGGCCGTTGCGCAAAGCCCTCTCGATCTTCAGAGTCACTCGCCCTCAGATAATCACCAACTTTTATCCGTCCTTCCTACCTTCGAACGAACCATCCAACAAGACGGTGTGTCGTGGGAAACCCTTCGCTACTTCGACCCCATGCTCGCGAGATACATCCGTCGGCCAAATCCCGAATCGCCCAATGGGTCCCATCGATTCGCATTTGATCCCAGAGATATTCGATTCATTTACTGGCGGGAACCTAGGAAGCGAACCTGGCATCGCATCCAGGCCCGTGACCTGGGGATGCAATCCCTGTCGATCTGGGAGCGAGATACGCTCCTGGAACAGGACCGTGATGAGGCCCGTAAAACGATAGATGTCGACGTGGTCGCCCGCGGTGAAGCCTCTTTGGCTGAGATCGCGGATCAGCAAAAAAAGCTCTCCTTGGCCGCGCACAGGGAGCGGAAGCGGAAAGCTAAAGCGGAACGCCAGCCAAAACAATCCTCGCTACCCCCTGGTCCGCCTAAGGCTATGGGGTCAGCCACTTCATTGGTTGCTGACCTCCAGCCCAGGCCTGTCGACTCACCTGAGCCCGATCCATCGATATGGGCCGATATCCCCGAGTTCCAAGGGAGGTCCTTATGAATGGTGCAACGCGAGTCGCCCTGGGTCGCATGATCGCGCCCACTTTTGCTGTTGTATACCCCACTGCAAGCCGACTCCTCGACTGCCTGAACGAACTCGTGATTTCTCCAAATCCGTACCGACCCCAAGGGGCCTTGATAGTCAGTGACCCGAACAACGGGAAGACCGTCACCCTCCGAATGCTTCAGAGGGACATTACGGCCCTTCCACCGCCTCCTGATTCCCCGAACTACATTCCATCCATTTTCATCCAAGCACCCGTGGGCGCGTCCAGACGTGATCTCTACCAATCTATAGCCGAGGCGGTCCGGATACCTCTGGCAGATCGGATGTCCGGTGATCGTCTTCGGGCACAGAGCGTCCGTGCCATCCGAGAACGTGGTATCCGAGCCATCTTGGTGGATGAGTTCCACAACCTGATTGCGGGCCCGGAGGCGCGGCGCCGCATCATCCTCGATGACTTCAAAACGATCAGTAATGCTGCTGGCATCCCCTTCTTCTGTGCCGGGACTGAGAAGGCGTACTTTGCCATCGAAACGGATGACCAATATCTCTCACGTCTCCGCCCCCTCAACCTTCCTAAGTGGGAGATGAACCGGGACTATTTGAGTTTATTGAAATGCCTAGAGAAGGAGATGGGGGCCGCTCCCGGGACCTTCATTAACCCTGAGACCAGCCGAGCCCTATGGCAGCTTTCGAAGGGTTTGATCGGCCGGACAGTGGAGATTATGAACGGGAGCCTCCGCGAAGCCACGCTCGAAGGTGCGCCTGCCATTTTGCGCTCTCACATCGAGAGGTCTGGGTTCTCAGACCTTCCATGGATCCAGCCATCGGGGAGCGCCATTGGGTGACATATCCGGTTTTCATCTCTCGCTCCAAAACATTCATACCCACGAATGGCTGTGGAAGGTTCAGTGGAACCTTGGGGAATCCTTAACTAGTCTCCTCGCCCGGCAGGGGCGTTTTTGTGATCTTGAGCTACGCACATTGCTTCGGAGCTTTGGGGTCCCGCAGAGAGGTACCAAGCTCCGAGATTTGGATATGACCCCCTCGGAGGAACTGCTCCGCTCAGTCTCCCTTCGCTTGGACATCCCCTACTCGGACCTTAGGAAGGCAACGCTACTGGACTATCTCCCCGGGATCTTGCCACCTGGGTTGAGGACCACCCATCTTGGCAAAGGGTGGCGGCCACCTCACAGCCCATGGGTGCTTCCGAACAGTTGGCAGATCCCCAATGGCCTGAATGAGCCGCGACTCAAAGGGATTCCGTTCTGTCCAGCCTGCTTCGCGGAAGCTAAAGACCCATGGTTTCCGCTGCTTCATCGATTCTGCACTTCGATCGTTTGTATGAAGCATCGGATCCTTCTTTGGGATGCTTGCCCAATTTGCGTCGCTCCCCTTTCTCCACTCACGTTGATGAAGGGCGGTGATTGGACCTTCTCTTCCAGGGGGCCTCTTTGCCGACGCTGTGCGCCCGAAGCTCTCTATCCAGGGCGAAGACATGCGCCTATCCCAGAAATCCAGCAGGCCGATCCTGTTCTTCTTCACTTTCAGTCCGTTATGCATACGGCGCTTTCCGGCCAAGAGGTAGAAGTACCCCAAGTGGGTCGGATGTCCTCTCGACGGTTCCTCACCGGGCTCCGGCATGCGAACACCGCGGCCGCATTCCTGGTTGAGCGTGATTTGGATGCAGCCGCAGGGGTTGAACAGCAGTTCTCTCAAATCCCCGATCTGCTTTTCTCGCCGAAACGCGCTCAGAGCCTTGAGTTCCTCCCATTCCATGAGCGTGTTCGAAGAATTCGATGGCTTGCCTGGATCACCGAAGCCCCTTTAGATCGATGGCACCTCCTGCTGGGGGTTCGTGACATGCCGCGATTGCTCCCGAAGCACGCGTGCCATCCCTGGGATGCCATTTCTGAAGATGGGGCGCTTGCAGAGCGTCGAACCTGGATCGGGCGGTCAGACCACGCCCGACTGATCCATCCCACAGCGGATGTAGAGAGATTCTTCGCCATCATCGAAGGGCTCGACCTCACACCTGAGGTTGTTCGTTCCCTTCTCGGGGGAATTTCGCTGAGCATGTTCCATCATTGGAAGAATCGGCCTTCTCTGCGGATTCCCATCCACGCAAGACACCGGATGGAGCATTTCCTTCGTATCTGGAATGGGCTCACAGATCTCTTCGGTTCCGCAGACCAAGCGAGGCGCTGGCTTCGTTCGAGGAACTATCACCCTATGATGGAATCCCTTCCGCCGATCTACTTTCTGGCGCGGGATCTGGATGGGCATCGATTCGAGCTTGTTTCTCGCCTCATCGGAAGACCTTCGCCGCCGGATGTGGGTGTGTCACTTATGGCTGGTGCATGCGCGCAAACCGACAATGCCGATGGAGCTTCCAATCATGGGAATACGTTTGGCCCTGGGAGCCTTTTTTCAACCGGAGATGAATGGAGCTAGACCTTAGGCGACCTTCCATGGGGGTAGTCGGATTTGAGCAAGTACCATCATTGAGTTCATCAAACCTGTCGAAGAGCCTACTTCAGAAGGAGGTACCTCATGGGCTTCAACAAAATGGGAGGCTACACGGGACCACCCACAAAGAAGGACGCCAAGCCGGCCATCCCTCCCAGGACAACAGGGACCCTTTCCCCTGTGCCTGCGATCTCTCAAAGCGCAGGAGATGAAAATAAAAGCAGAGGGTCCCAAAAGTGAAGCTTTGGGGGGCGCATCACAACCTGCATTGCTTCGGTTCATCGGGGAATCAAGACTCCATTTTCTGATCTGCAATCTGCTGGATAAACATAGCGATTTGGCGAGCAACGTCGGCACCGACCGAATCCCCAGCGAGCAATCGACGACGGGAATCTTGGAGTGCGAACTTGGCGCAGGCCTCCCGGCTTTGAAGCCATACAGCTTCCAGGACCTCACTGTAGGCCTCCGGGTCTCGTATGACCTGAGTGAGCACCCCAGAATCGTATGGGTCTAGTTTCAGCAGGGCCTTCTGTTTTGATGGCGTAAGGGCCACTTCTCCCACTCGCCGCTTTTTCCCGTGAAAGGCGAGGGCATGTTGAACCTGCTCCAGGGTATTCAGGGATTGGTGCCTCTCCGTGGCGTTTGAGGGACTCTCTGGAAGAGGCCCCAGACTCGCACTGAATTCTTTGAATTGGCTCCTGTCTTGGAGCGCCTTATCGTCGGCCGATGTGCTATTGCCCTGATGGTGGACCGGTTCCGGAATGGAGGCAGGTTTCTTGGGTACGGGGCGCTTTGGTTTTGCCATGGCGCTCACCTCCAGGTCTAATACGAGGCTTGAATGACCTCTGAGATTTCTGAATGGTTAGCTCACCAAACCCTCACGAGGGCTTGGAGGTGGTTGTAGGTTCGGAACAGGCTCTCGAAGCGGCCCTTCAAAAGGAGTTCGAGAGGAGAGTCGCCATCAAATAGCGCGGCTGTGTTCGGCCGCCGAAGCCAGCATTCGGCATCGCACTCCCCAGGGAAAGCCTGCTTCGTGAGGTTGTAGATCCCTATGAACAAAGCCATGCGGTCGAGCTTGTCATTGTCGTTACCCGGAGCCACCCTCCAAGCCGCGACAGTGGCTCGGGAAACCCCTAGGAGGGCTGCCTGCTCTGGAAGCGTCAGCCTAAGAGCCTGGGCCACCTTGCGGAATGAGGACAGCAACAGGGCACCGCTCGACTGGTGCGAATCCAATCCTCCTGGATTCCTGGTTCCCATTTGGACTGCCTCCTCCCAGGGCAAGGTAGGTCCACCGTGGGATTACACAACCAAATTCCCATCCCTCAGACCGTTTAGCCCGACGAGGAGCTACTTGGTACCCGCCCTCCTCATCTGCGAATAGAGATGACCCTATCGTGGTGAATCATTTTTCGGGACGAAGCAGTAACCAAAGGTCCACGCCAAGGGCTTCCGCAATTCGGCTCATAGCATCAAGCGAGACGTTCCTCTTCCCTCTTTCGACTGCGCTGATGTAGGTGAAGTGAAGATCAGCCTGTTCGCCTAAGACCATCTGAGACCACCCGTGGCTTTCTCAGAGACGGGAAGGGGCTCAGAGAATGCTATTCGAGGCTCCAATCTCTGAATCCAAAATTGGCAGAGTCGCTTAAGGCAGATTTCCCTGGGTTTCTTTAACTCGAATGGGTGAGGGAGGTAGTGGCGCCAGTACCCGAGTTGCAAAAAGGCGAAGGTGGTCCATATTTGGTACGCTGGTACGCTGATTGACGTAGCAAGGAGACCATATGAGCAGGCCTCAGACTTTCGGTGAATTTGTTTCACAGGCACGAAAGGCGAAGGGAATGACTCAGAAGCAGTTGACCGAGAAGATCAAGCGTGAGGATGGTGATCCAATTTCACCTCAATACATGAACGACATTGAGCACGATCGCCGGTTACCGTCCTCAGAGATCATTCTTCAATTGGCATCTGTTTTGGAATTGAGTCCTGACTACCTTCATTTCTTGGCAGGGAAATGGCCAGGCGACATCTCGCCAGGAAAGGCGAACCAGAAAGATGTTGAAAAACTAATGGTCGCTTTCAGAAAACAGCTCGTGAGGTAAGCACTGTGAAGATGGTCCGAGATCGGACAGGCCGATTTCCAATGCGTCCTCATTACACTCCTCAGGAGTTGGATAGCGAGTGCGAGCAGATCATATGCACCTTCCTTAGAGCCCGGAATGGAGCAGTGGAATTCCCTGTTTCTACGGATGACCTTACGGCTCTCTTGGAAGAGAGGGTTGAAGATCTAGATCTTTTTGCCGACCTAAGCGAATTCGGGCCGGGGGTCGAAGGAGTGACTATTTTCAGACCTGGTGGAAAGCCAAGCGTGAAGATCTCTCAAGATCTTTCGGGGAACGCGAATAGGGAGAATCGTCTCCGAACAACCCTCACTCACGAGTTCGGGCACGTTCACTTTCACAACTACCTTTTCGATCCTGAGTTCAGCTCGGCCTATGCTTCCGGTCCACGTCCCACATTCTCAAATAATCAACGACCCATGAAGCAAGTGTGCAAACGCGACACGATGCTTGAGACCACCGAGAGCGATTGGATGGAATGGCAAGCGGGCCACGTTTGTGGGGCAATCCTGATGCCCGCTACTCAGGCCAGATCACTATTAAAGAAGAGCCCCAGGGGTGATGCCTCAGAAGCTGCACCCGCGGTCTCCTCTGTTGAGGCGATGGAGCTAATCGAGGCCATCCGCGGGCATTTTCAAGTATCAGGCGAAGCAGCCAAGATACGTCTTCTTAGGCTTAATATTCTAAAATAAAGACTTATAAAAATTATTAAGGCCCGTACTTGCGGGCTATTTTTTTAAGATTAAACTACGCTAGAAAGCAGATCGGCGGACCCGCAGAATCTGCGATTCCTGGGAGACTCATCATGAACCAGCACCATCCCCACACCATCACCATCTTCATTAACAACGCCCCGTTGGGAGTGACCGAACGTGAGCTCACAGCCCGCGAGTTACTTGGTCGCTCTGGAAACCTTCCCCCCGAAGATTTCACCCTCTTCCTTCTTCATGGACATGGTCCAAAGGAGGCCCTCGATCTGGACACCCCGATCGCTCTTCATGAAAACGAAAAGTTCGCGGCGCTTTTCAATGGCCCCACCCCGGTGTCCTGATGCTGGGTGTCGCACAGCTCCTCGCTGATTTTCACGAGACAGGGGTCGAGATTCTCGGCCCCATCTCGGGTGGCACCGAGAATCAGTCTGATTTCGTGGTTTTCAAGGGGTTCAAGGTTTTGGCTGGGCGCTTCACTGGCCTCACTCTTGATTTGGCGATCCTCGTTCCGAAGGACTATCCCCTTTCACCTCCAGGCGGCTTCTACATCAATACCGCCATCGTTCCGGCCGGCATTCTCAATGTGCATCTTCGGCCCGAGGAAGTTTCTGGGCTTCCGACTGGGCCTGCCGGCACATGGCTCTATTGGAGTCGGCCGATCGCGGGAAGGTGGCGCCAGTCCAATAGGCAGCAGATCTTCTTAGCTCATTGGCAGTCTGCCTTCGCTGACCCGGGGGTCGACAATGTCCAAATCCCTGCCTAAGGCTTACTCGGTTGCGATGACGGAGCCAATTGACAAGCGGCTCCAGGCCCACCTCTTGAAGTTCATTCATGAGGGTCGGCGGCAGGAAGAGCTGACCTTCGCTCTTTGGAGGCCCAGCAAAGGACTGTCTAGGCAAACAGCAATGATTTTCGAAATCTTGCTGCCCGAAGACGGTGAGCGAGTGCTCTCTGGTAACGCCGCATTTACAGCCGCCTATGTGAATCGGGTAGTGGATGCCGCAACTGCGGCGGGCGCCGGTGTCGCGTTGCTGCACAGCCATTTCACGCCGGGCTGGCAAGACATGAGCCGTGATGATTTCCTCGCGGAATCTAGGCTAGCGCCATTTGTATCGGCCACCACCGGCCTTCCACTAGTTGGCCTGACCCTAGGCACCGATGGCACTTGGAGTGCCCGATGGTGGCCCCAAGACCCATCTGGGATTCCGCAGCGGATCTGGTGCGAGCTTGTGAGGGTTGTTGGGATTGGTCTGAATCTCAGCTTCCACCCCTTGCTCAAACCACCGATTAAGACGAGGAATGAGATTCGTTATGCCCCGGCAATGTGGGGCGACACACCACATGCAAACCTTCTTCGGGCGCGCATCGGGATTGTTGGTTTGGGAAGCGTAGGACGCGCAGTGGCTGAAGGGCTTGCTCGAATGGGGGTGCAGAACGTCGTGTTCATCGATATGGACACGCTCAAGGACCACAACCTGGATCGGCAGCTAGGAGCAGCCGCTGCGGACCGAGGGAAATTCAAGATAGATCTGGCAAGGGAGGGATTCCTCTACGCGGCCACTTCAGCAAGTCCCCAGGTCGATCCAATTTTGGCCTGGATTCAAGATGAAGGGGCACTTCGAGCTGCGCTAGATTGCGATGTCATCTTTAGCTGCGTTGACCGCAGCCTACCTAGGCACGTCCTAAATTGCCTTTCTTATGCGCACCTCATCCCGATCATCGATGGTGGAATCCTCGCCAGATTTAGGAATGGTCGGTTACTAGGTTGTGAGTGGAGTTGTCGCACCTCTGGTCCTGGCCGCCCTTGTTTGAAGTGCTCCGCGGGATACAGGGATGTTGATGTCGACACCGAGCGCAAGGGCCTATTGGACGACCCAACCTATCTCGCCGGACTCCCTCGTGATCATTCCGCTCGGCGGAACGAGAATGTATTTCCCCTGAGCATGGCTTTGGCGGCCGAAGAATTGATCCATCTGATTTCGTTGATTGCTCAGCCGCTCGGGAACGCTCACCTCGAAGAGCGACGCTGGCATCTCGTTCTAGGAGAAATGGTCGTCAATGCGAAAGCCTGCGATAGGGATTGCCTGTTTCCAAGTCTTACCGCCTCAGGGGATTCGATCCTCCCCATCCACCACTACGGGAAATAGGAGCTGAACATGCCCGAATTCCAGGTTACCTGCATCACCAAACCCAACCCAGAAAACCGACACGAGCACATCACACACCTTGGTGGCACTGGAGGAGGTGGGTGGAAACTCTCACGGGAAGAAGTCATACGTCGCGTCGAAGGGAACCTTGAGGCTTTTTATGTAATCGACCCAAAGACGAGCAAGCGTGCCTACGTGGGAGTTGTCCGGCCAACCGATGGTCGACCCGCGTTCATTCGCACTCACGCTGACGGAGATTGGAACAACAACCTGCTCTCGCTTCCACAGTGTGGAAAGTGAGCCTGTTTTCTTCACATCGCAAACTTTTATCTGGGCCGTCGCTCAGTTTCGGAGGACCAAATGGGTCTTAAGAACTTCTTCCAGAACCACCAAGATCGCCTTCGGGAATGGCTTAAGCCTCTCGGAATCCAATTGGATGTTTTGATGCGGTTCGTCCTTCCTCTAGGGCTATCACTTGTAGGAGCGATGTTCCTTGCGTACTCGAAAAAGGCTGCGTTCGTTGGAGGTCCGGAGGTCCCGATTTCGCCAGAAATCAAGGACCTGATCCTCAAGCGGCTAGATTTCTTCGCGAGCGAAGGCCAGATGTACTTTGCGGTGGTGTTGGGGATCACGGGAGCTGGGTTAACGAAGGCCTACAGTCTAATTCGTAAGCCTCACCGCTCATTCCTCCATTGGGGAGCTCTTCTTGTACTTGGGATGGGCTTCTTCTTTGCCTTCACTGAGTGGTTCTTCCTCCAAGGCACCCTGCAGGCTGTTCTAAAGGTTCAGCACTTTGGTGAGTCCTACTTTTTGAAGCTGATGGGGAACCTACAAGCAGCTATGGTCTACAGCGGAATCGGGACTCTGATCCTGCTGGGTATTCCCTTGCAGGCTGAGGGCGAGCCATTGGAGAGTTAGCTTCCAGTTGGCCCGGGCCTCCATCACCGATCTTTTGGGCCCCGGAAGGGGGGAGTGAGGCCGCAGCGGTATCTATGGACTGGTCGCAAATTGCGACCGGTCCATGAAGCTCTTACCTGGACGACTCTGATGGGGTGAGAAATCGGAGGGCGTTGAAGAACACGGCCCTCATCTCCGGCCATCGCGCCAGAGTGTGGCTCCTTTGGTGCGCCATTTTGAACTGAGGCTGACGTTCTGATCTCCATGGATGCCCTCTATGGGAGGCGGCAGTTTAAAATCTGCCTCCAAGCACTGATATATAGACTAGTTACAGTTCAATCTCGTTAAAGGTAAGTTCAAAGTTGTCCCAACAATCAAATATTTCAATTTTTAAAATTTCATCAGCCCTCAATCGTCTTCCGGAAACCGGCCTTAACGGGTTCTTAACGGCCAAGACTTCCATCCCAACCCCCCTTTAACGCGCTTCGCCCGAATCTGCTCCTTGTCTGTAAGGAGACACGCATGAGCCGTTGGGCCATTGGCATGTTGATGATCGGGGCGGGCCTGGTGGCCCAGGATGCCCCAGGGGCCGCGAAGGTCACCGAACCCAAGGCTGCGGAACCCAAGCCGACGGAGCCCAAAGCGGTTGAACCCTTCGCCTTTGCCGATTTCACATGGTTGAACGGCAATCCCCGCACGAAGGACGCCATCTTCGACTCCAAGTACTTCACGGGCGAGTTCCGCGCCGACGTGAACATGGTCTACGACTTCAACCACCCCCAGGACCACACCCTTGTGGGTTCTTGTGAGACGGGTCGCACGAACGAGATCCAGGTGCAACAGCTGGGCATCGGCGGGGACTTCCACTGGGACAACGTACGCGGCCGCGTCATGACCCAATTCGGCATGTACTCCACGATGACCCCCCGCAACGATGCGAGCCCCAGCCGGGGGCAGTGGCAGTCGGACAATGCCTACCGCTACCTCTCCGAGGCCTACGGCGGTTACCACTGGGACGCCCTGAACGGCGTCAACCTCGACGCCGGCATCTTCATGTCCTACATCGGTCTCTTCAGTTACTACAACTTTGACAACTGGGCCTACCAACCCTCCTACGTCTCCGCCAACACCCCTTGGTTCTTCAACGGCCTGCGCCTGCAGGTGTTCCCCAGCGACAAACTGAAGGTGGAGCTGTGGCTTGTCAACGGCTGGCAGTCCTACAACACGTTCAATAACACGCCGGGCGTGGGCGTCTCATTCAACTGGCGTCCCACGGGCAACCTCAACATCATCTCCAACAATTACGTCCTGGGCGCCGATACGCTGGGCAATCAGAAGCGCACCCGCCGTCACACGGACAACAGCATCCAGTGGAAGTACTGGGACAAGCCCGATTGCTTCATCTCCAAGATGGCGACGACTTTCACCTTCGACTTGGGCGATGAGCAGGGCGGGGGCGTGAGCCGTTCTGGCACCGCTACGGAGCCCAAACAGTACTTCGCCGGCTGGATGCTCTACAACCGCTTCTGGTTCAAGGGGGACCGCCACGCCGTCACCGTGGGCGGCGGTGCCATCACGAACCCCGGCCGTTACCTCGTGCTCGTGCCCCCCATCAATGGAGCCACCGCCACCTCCGGCGCGCCCACCTACTTCACCGCCAACCCCGGCGATCCTTTCCACGCTTGGGACTACACGGTGACCTACGACTACATGCCCAGCCAGTACATCACCATGCGCGGCGAGTTCAATCGCCGCGGGGCCAGTGTGCCTTACTTCTCCGGCCCTGGCGGCGTGACTCCTCCCGGCGGCAACCAGGGTGCCCCGGGTTCCGACGTCGCGGGTTGGGCCCCGGACCTCCGCAAGACGGAGAGCCGCATCAACCTCGCCCTGATGGTCAAGTTCTGAGCCCAAGGTCCTCCGATGCTCACGTGGTTCCTCTCCATGACTTTGTTCGCCGGGATTCCCCTTCAGGGGGAGGCCGTCAACACCCGCTGCCCGGTCACCGGCTTCTCCGTGGCCAACCGCCTGATTTACAAGACTGTGGACGTTCAGGGGAGGAATTACCGCGTGTACGATCGGCGGTCCGGAATCTTGCTGAAGAACTGGCCAGCGGGCTTTCTGGCTATGGACGGCACGCCTCTGAACGCCCGCCCCGCCTGTACCCCTTCCGGCGAGAAGTGAAATGAGTCTTCATGTCGCCATGCCCTGGTTCTTCCCCCTTGCCACGGGTGTAGCCTACGCGTGCTCCCAAGTGGCCCTTCGGCTTCACCGCGGGGAAGGGCGAAAGACTTGGCAGGCCCTCCTGATGTTGGCGCTCGGCTGGTATCCCGTTCTGATGTGGATCGTCGCCCAATTCGTTTCTAAATCTCCGAGGTGAACATGAATCCGACCCTCCTCATCGCCACCCTGCTGGCCATCGGCCTGCTGGGCTACCTCGTCTTCGCCTTGCTGAAGCCGGAGAAGTTCCAATGACTCACGCCTGGATCCAAAACATCTTCTACCTGGTGCTCCTCGTAGGCATCGCAGTTCCACTGGGCCCCTTCATCGCCAAGGTGATGGCGGGCGAGCGAACCTTCCTGCAGCCTGTGCTGGGACCCATCGAGCGGGGGCTCTACCGGCTCATGGGGATCCAAGGCGATGAGGACATGGGCTGGAAGGCCTATGCGTGGGCGATCGCCCTGTTCAACCTCCTGGGGATCGCGGCTGTCTTCCTGCTTCAGAAGGCCCAGGGATCCCTCCCCCTGAATCCTGAGGGGATGGGCAAGCTCCCCACCGACCTCGCTGTGAACACCGCGGTCAGCTTCGCCACCAACACCAACTGGCAGGCCTACGGCGGTGAAACCACCATGAGCTACCTGACCCAGATGCTGGGCCTCGCAGTGCAGAACTTCCTTTCCGCCGCCACGGCCATGGCCGTCCTTGTGGCCCTCATCCGCGGTTTCGTGCGCCGATCCACCGACGGCCTCGGCAACGCCTGGGCGGATCTGACCCGCAGCACCCTCTACGTGCTGGTGCCTCTCTGCGTGATCATGGCCCTGTTGCTCGTCTCCCAAGGCGCCATTCAGAATTTCGCGGCTTACGTGCACACGGCCTCGGGCCAGATCCTCGCCATGGGGCCGGTGGCTTCCCAGGTGGCCATCAAAATGCTCGGCACCAACGGCGGCGGCTTCTTCAACGCCAATTCCGCTCACCCCTTCGAGAGCCCCACGGCGATCAGCAATCTGATCCACATGCTGGCGATCTTTGCGATTCCCGCGGCGCTTTGCTTCACCTTCGGGGCGATGGTCAAGGACCGCCGACAGGGGTGGGCCGTGCTGGCTGCCATGACGATCATCTTCGTGGCCGCCCTCACGGTCACCACTTGGGCCGAGGCCAAGGGGAACCCAGGCCTGAAAGGCCTGCCTGTGACTCAGGCCGTCTCCGCTCAGCAGGGCGGCGGCAACATGGAGGGCAAGGAGGTTCGCTTTGGCACGGGTTCCACCACGCTGTTCGCGACGATCACCACGTCGGCCTCCTGCGGCGCCATCAACGGATGGCATGATTCCTTCACACCCCTGGGCGGTCTCGTTCCCCTCTGGCTCATGCAGCTGGGTGAAGTGGTCTTCGGCGGCGTCGGATCCGGCCTTTACGGCATGCTCCTCTTCGCGCTCGTGGGCGTCTTCATCGGCGGCCTCATGGTGGGGCGCACGCCAGAATACTTGGGTAAGAAGATCGAAGCTTATGAGATGAAGATGGCCTCCATCGCCATCCTGCTGCCCTCCGCGGCCATCCTCATCGGCACGGCGGCGGCGGTGCTCTACCCCGCGGCCACGGCCTCCGTCTCCAACCCCGGCCCCCACGGCTTCACTCAAATCCTCTATGCCTTCAGCAGCGCCTCCCAGAACAACGGCAGCGCCTTCGGTGGCCTCAGCGTCAACACCCCCTTCTACAACTTCGCCCTGGCCCTCTGCATGCTCGTGGGCCGCTTCGGGGTGATCTTCCCCGTGCTCGCCATCGCGGGCTCCCTGGGCCGCAAGAAGTACACGCCGGAGAGCCTCGGCACGCTTCCCACCCACACCCCCCTCTTCGTGGGCGTGCTCGTAGGTGCCGTGCTCCTCGTGGGGGCCCTCACCTACCTACCTTCCCTGGCCCTCGGCCCCATCGCCGAGCACATGGCCCTTCGGTGAACGCCATGACCCGTCCCACCGATCCCGTCCAGGAGCCTGACTCGCGGCTTTGGCTGCGCCTCTTGCTCGAGATGACCCTTCCCGTGCTCTGGCTGGTGGCAGGAGTCCTCTGCCTGCCCGCCACCAATTGATGCCTTCGGAGCCCCCATGGTGTCTCATTCCCGTCAGACAGCTCAAGCCCGTCCCCTCTTCGAACCCGCCCTCGTCAAGCGGGCCGTGGTGGACGCGTTCCTCAAACTGAACCCCCTCCACCAGCTGCGAAACCCGGTGATGTTCACCGTCTGGGTTTGCAGCGCCTTTACGACTGGTCTGTGGGTGCAGGCCCTTCTGGGTCACGGGGAGGCCCGAACCACCTTCATCCTCGCCATTGCCTTATGGCTCTGGTTCACGGTGCTCTTCGCCAACTTCGCCGAGGCCATGGCCGAGGGCCGCGGCAAGGCCCAGGCGGATTCCCTCCGGGCCGCCAAGCGCAACGTGAAGGCCACGAAGCTGGCGGGCCCCGATCGCAACGGCCCCTCCGACATGGTGGAAGCGCCGAGCCTCCGAATCGGCGACTTCGTCCTCGTGAAAGCCGGAGAAACCATCCCCGGGGATGGCGAAGTGATCGAGGGCGTGGCCTCCGTCAACGAGAGCGCCATCACGGGTGAAAGCGCCCCCGTCATCCGCGAGAGCGGCGGCGACCGCTCCGCCGTAACGGGGGGCACCCTCGTCCTCTCCGATTGGCTCGTCATCCGCATCACCACCAACCCCGGCGAGAGCTTCATCGACCGCATGATCGCCATGGTGGAAGGCGCCAAGCGCCAGAAGACGCCCAACGAGATCGCCCTGGACATCCTTTTGGCGGGCCTCACTATCGTCTTCCTGCTGGCCGTGGCCACCCTGCTGCCCTACTCCATCTTCAGCGTGAAGGCCGCGGGCCAGGGCAGCCCGGTGACCCTCACCGTGCTCGTCTCCCTCCTCGTCTGCCTCATCCCCACCACCATCGGCGGCCTCCTGAGCGCCATCGGCATTGCCGGCATGGACCGCATGATCCAGGCCAACGTCATCGCCACCTCCGGTCGGGCCGTGGAAGCCGCGGGCGACGTGGACGTGCTCCTGCTCGACAAGACGGGCACCATCACCCTGGGCAACCGCGAGGCCGTGGCGTTCATCCCCTCCGAGGGCGTGGACATCAAGGACCTGGCGGACGCAGCCCAGCTCTCCTCCCTGGCCGACGAGACCCCCGAGGGCCGCAGCATCGTCGTCCTCGCCAAGGAGCAGTATGGCCTCCGCGAACGCGACATCCGCGCCCTGGACGCCCACTTCGTCCCCTTCACGGCCCAGACCCGCATGAGCGGCGTCAACCTGGGCACCCGCGAGATCCGCAAGGGGGCCGCCTCGGCCATCGAGGACTACGTGAACGCCAAAGGCGGCCGCTTCCCCGATGAACTGCGTCGCCGGGTGGATGAGATTTCCATGGCGGGCGGCACGCCCCTCGTCGTAGCCGAAGGCGCCAAGGCCCTGGGCGTCATTCAACTCAAGGACATCGTCAAGGGCGGCATCAAGGAGCGCTTCGTCGAGCTTCGCGCCATGGGCATCAAGACGGTGATGATCACGGGTGACAACCCCCTCACCGCCGCGGCCATCGCCGCGGAGGCCGGCGTGGACGACTTCCTCGCCCAGGCCACGCCCGAGGCCAAGCTGAAGCTCATCCGCGAGTACCAGACCGGCGGGCGCCTCGTGGCCATGACGGGGGACGGCACCAACGATGCCCCCGCCCTCGCCCAGGCCGACGTAGCCGTGGCCATGAACAGCGGCACGCAAGCGGCCAAGGAAGCCGGCAACATGGTGGACCTGGATTCCAATCCCACGAAGCTCATCGAGATCGTGGAGATCGGCAAGCAGCTCCTCATGACCCGGGGCTCGCTGACCACTTTCAGCATCGCCAACGACGTGGCCAAGTACTTCGCCATCCTCCCCGCGGCCTTCGTGGCCACCTACCCGGCCCTGGGCGCCCTCAATATTATGGGTCTCCACAGTCCGGAGAGCGCCATCCTCTCGGCCGTGATCTTCAACGCGCTCATCATCGTCGTGCTGATCCCGCTGTCGCTCCGGGGTGTGAAGTACCGGCCCATGGGCGCCGCCCAGATCCTGCAGCGCAACTTGTTCGTGTATGGGGTGGGTGGACTCATCGTCCCCTTCGTGGGCATCAAGCTCATCGACATGCTCCTCGTCGCCTTCCACCTCGCCGTTTAAGAAGGAGGACACCATGAACCTGCAGCTCCGCCCCGCCCTCGTCGGCTTCATCGGTCTCACCGTGCTCACCGGCCTCGCCTACCCCGCCCTCGTGACGGGCCTGGCCAAGACCCTCTTTCCGCGCCAGGCCGAGGGCAGCCTCATCATCCAGGAGGGGAAGGTGATCGGCTCCGAGCTCATCGGGCAGTCCTTCACGGATCCCGGCCATTTCTGGGGCCGCCCCTCCGCCACGGTCAACGCCGAGGGCAAGCCCCTCCCCTACAATGGCGGCAACAGCGGGGGCAGCAACTTGGCCCCCAGCAACCCTGATCTAAGAAAGGTGGTGGAGGAGCGCATCGCCGCCCTCCGCGCCGCGGATCCCGATCAGCAGGGGCCCGTGCCCGTGGACCTCGTCACCGCTTCCGCCAGCGGGCTGGATCCCCACATCAGCCCCGCCGCAGCCGCATTCCAAATCCACCGGGTGGCGAAGGCGCGGAACCTGGATGAGGCGAAGGTGAGAGCCCTCGTGGCCGCCCACACGGAGGGCGCCCAGCTGGGGTTCCTCGGGGATGCGCGGGTGAATGTACTGAAGCTGAACCTGGCCCTCGATAGCCTTCGCTAACCCCTGACCCGCCCCCGAAGGAAAAGGTATGGACCGCTTGGCGCTGTTAGGGGCCTGGGAGGTGCAGCTGGGGGTGCTCTACGCCTTCGTGATCCCAGGCGTGGTGCTCCTCCTGAGCACTCTCGCCCTCATGCTGCCTGCAGGTCGGGCGGGCCTCAGTTGCAACCCTGCACCCCGGCAATTCATGGAGGTCGTGTTCGCCTTCGTCTCCGTAGCCCTCGCCCTCGCGTTGGCCGGGGGCCTGGCCGCCCAGCGTCGGAGATCCGAAGGGGTGGGCTCCCTCCCTGCGGCCTCGCCCCTCTTCGGTGGGTTGCTGTTCTTCACCGTGCTCATCATCACCGGCCTGAGCTTCATCCCCACCATCGTCTTGGGGCCTTTGGCGGAGCGGGCCAACTCGCTTCCCCCTCTGACAGGGCCGGTGATTCCCGATAGGTTTACTCCATGATCCCCGAACGCCCGGATCCCGATGCCCTCTTGCGCAAGGTGCAGGAAGAGGAAGCTTTCGCCGCCCGGGCGAAGCTCAAGGTGTTCTTCGGCGCGGCGCCGGGCGTGGGGAAGACCTACGCCATGCTCAGCGAGGCGAAGGAGCGCCTCGATATCGGCATCGACGTGGTGGTGGGCGTGGTGGAAACCCACGGGCGTTCTGAGACCACGGCCAAGGCCGAGGGCTTCGAGCGCATTCCGCCCCGGGAGCTGCCTTACCACGGGACCTTCTACCCGGAGTTCGACCTCGAGGCCGCCCTGAAGCGCAAACCCCAGCTCATCCTCATGGACGAGCTGGCCCACTCGAACATGAAGGGCTCCCGCCACGAGAAGCGCTGGCAGGACGTGATGGAGCTGCTGGACGCGGGCATCGACGTCTACACCACCGTCAACGTGCAGCACATGGAGAGCCTGCGGGATGTGGTCGCGCAGATCACGGGGATCATCGTTCGGGAAAACGTGCCCGACACCGTGCTGGAGCGCGCCGACGAAGTGGAGCTGGTGGACCTGCCTCCGGAGGATCTGCTCCAACGCTTGCGGGAGGGGAAGGTCTACGTTCCGGACCAGGCCCGTCATGCCATCGATCGATTTTTCCGCAAGGGCAACCTCCTGGCCCTCCGCGAGCTGGCGTTGCGCCAGACGGCCCAGAGCGTGGACGCGCAAATGCGCCGCTACATGGCCATCGAAGGCATCCGGAAAACGTGGGCCGCGGGCGATCGCCTCCTCGTCTGCGTGGGCCCCAGCGCCCTCTCCACCCGCCTCGTGCGGGCCACGCGGCGACTCGCCGCCACCCTGGGTGCACCCTGGACGGCCCTCTATGTGGAAACGCCCCGCCACCTGCGCTACGGTGAGGCCGATCAGGCCCGCATCGAAGCGAACCTGCGCCTGGCGGAGCAGCTCGGGGGCAGCACGGAGGTGATCGAGGGCGGCGTGTCCATCGGGCCCGACATCCTGGAGTACGCCCGCACCCGCAACGTCACCAAGATCGTGGTGGGGAAGCCCACCCTGCCCCGGTGGCAGGAGTTCTTCCGGGGCTCGTTGGTGGATGAACTGGTGCGGGATTCCGGCGACATCGACGTCTTCGTCATCACGGGCGATCACGGCCAGGAGGCGGCCCGGCCCCCGCTGCGGCCCAAACCCCACAGCCCCCTCGCCCATTACGCCTTTGCCGCCTTGGCGGTGGCGGCGGCCTCCGGTGCCTCGGGGCTCCTGTTTCGGCGCACCGAGTTGGCGGACATCGTCGTCGTGTACGTGCTGGCCATCGTCCTGGTGGCGGCCCGATCGGGGCGAGGGCCGTCCCTGGTGGCCTCCGCCCTCAGCGTGGCCGCCTATGATTTCCTCTTTATTCAGCCCTACTACACCTTTGCCGTGACCGACTTCCGGCACGTGGGCACCTTCTCCATCCTGATGATCACGGGCTGGACCATCGGCACGCTGACGGAGCGGATCCGGCAACAGGCTCGCCTGGCCCGGGTGCGCGAGCACCGCACCGCGGGCCTGCTCCGGCTGAGCAAGGATCTGGCCCAAGGCGGCGGCTCCACGGATCTCGTGGAGTCGATCCTCCGCAACGTGGCCTCCCAATTCAACACCGAGGCCGTGGTGCTACTTCCGGGCGCCCAAGGCAAATTGCAGGCCCTCCGCAAGGACCTTCCCCTCCTGCTCACGGAGAACGAGTTGGGGGTGGCCCAGTGGGTGTTCGAGCACCAAGAGGCGGCGGGGCGTGGCACGGCCACCTTGCCCGGAGCCAAGGCCACCTACCTGCCGATGCGGGCCGCCAGCGGCGTCATGGGCGTGCTGGGCGTGCTTCCCGAGGGAGAAGCCCAGTGGACCGAGCCCGACCAGCGCCGTTTACTGGAGGCCTTCGCGGATCAATCGGCCCTGGCCCTGGAACGCCTCAGCCTCGCGGAGCAAAATGCCGAGGCCAATCGCCGGATGGATCAGGAGGCCATGCGGAGCACCCTGTTGAGCTCCGTCTCCCACGACCTGCGCACGCCCCTGGGGGCCATCACCGGGGCCAGCAGCACGCTGCTGGACGCGGAGGCCCCCGTGCCTGAAGAGACGCGCCGGGAGCTGCTGGAGTCCATCCAAACGGAAGCGGAGCGCATGCACCGGCTCGTGAGCAACCTCCTGGACATCACCCGCCTGGAGTCCGGTACGCTCAGCGTTCGGAAGGAGTGGACCCTGCTGGAGGAGGTAGTGGGTTCCGCCCTCAACCGCATGGAGGCCGCGTTGAAGGAGCATCCGGTGACCGTGGATTTGCCCTCGGATCTGCCCCCCGTGCCCTTGGACAGCCTCCTCATGGAGCAGGTGCTGGTGAACCTGCTGGACAACGCCGTGAAACACTCGCCGCCGGGCACCCCCATCGAGATCAAGGGGTGGTCCGTGGGTCGCACGGCCACCCTCGTGGTGGCGGACCAGGGTCCCGGCCTCGAAGCTGGCGACGAGGAGCGGATCTTCGAAAAGATGGTGCGGGGAACGCGCAGTGGCCCCGCCGTGGGGGCGGGCCTGGGCCTCGCCATCTGCCGGGCCATCGTCCTCGCCCATGGGGGGCGCATCACAGCCATGAACCGCAACCAGGGCGGGGCCCAGTTCCTCGTGAACCTGCCCCTGCCCGATGAACCGCCCCCCATGCCCAAGGAGGAATCCTCCGAATGAGTGTCGAGGCCCTGAGCGACGGATCGGCCCCGCTGGTGCTGGTGGTGGAAGACGAAGTGCCGATGCGCCGCTTCCTCAGGGCCGCCCTCCAGGCCCATGGCTATCGCCTCTTGGAGGCGGGGTCCGGCCAGGAGGCCACGCTCCTGGCCGCCAGCCATCAGCCCGCCGTGCTGCTCTTGGACCTGGGACTGCCGGACATGGATGGCCTCGAACTCACCCGCCGCCTTCGGGAGTGGATGCAGACGCCCATCATCGTCATCTCCGCCCGGGGGCGGGAGGACGATAAGATCCGGGCCCTGGATGCCGGCGCCGACGACTATCTCACCAAGCCCTTCGGCACCGGCGAACTCATGGCCCGCATCCGCGTGGCCCTCCGCCACCAACGGGGCTCCGTGGAAGAGACCCCCATCTTTGAAGTGGGGAACCTCCGGGTGGATCAGGCCAAGCGCCAAGTCTTTCGCGAAGGGCAGGAGGTGCACCTCACACCCACGGAGTACAAGCTCCTCATCGCCCTCGTGAAGCACGCGGGCAAGGTGCTCACCCACGATCAGCTCCTCAAGGAAGTCTGGGGCCGCGCCAAGGGCGCCCAGCCTCTCTACCTTCGCGTCTACATGGCCCAGCTCCGCCACAAGCTGGAAGTGGATCCGGCCCGGCCCCAATTCCTGCAAACGGAGCAGGGCGTGGGCTACCGCCTTCGAGTTTGAACGGCTGCGCGGGGGGCCGGCCTTCCCGCGAGTCCTTACCCAAGGCCCCGGGTCATTGCTCTTGATCCCTGAGTCGCAGAATCCATGCAATCATCGGCCTCGGATGGAACCTTCCCGGATGGATTGCCTGCCTTCGAGCCCGTGGTGTTGCGGGCTGGCCTTGGGGTTGGGCGGAGGGGGAGGCGCATGTTGAGGCGCTGGGTCGCGGGCCTGTTCCTGGTCCTGATCGCCTTCTACGTGGGCGCGTCGCTTCAGGAGCGCTGCGAGGAGACCTGCCCGGAGTCGGTGCCGGTCTGCCACATCCTCTGCAGCGATGGGTGTGCCACGGCCCCGATGCCCACGGCCCCGGTGGCGCCCCCCACGGATCCCCTGCCCCGCCCCCGGTATGAAGCGGTGCGGGTGGAGCAGTTGAACACCCTCGAGATCAAGCCCGAGACGGACCCTCCCCGGGCCTGAGGGATGGCGCACGCTGACGCGGCTGGGCCCTGCCCGGCCGGACCGCCGTTCATCTCCCTCGAGGTCCCGATGCGAATCCTCCTGCTCGGCGCCCTGCCATGCCTCCTCATGGCCCAGGCCCCGACCCTCACCTTTGACGACATCCACCAACGGGCCCGCACGAGCCCCGAGCAATACCGCACCGAGGCGCTGCTCGCCGAGCGGCACCGCGTCCTGAGTGGAACCCGGGGCTTCCTGCGGGATGGGCCCTCGGTGGGCCTCGCAGCCGGTCCCCGCACCCATCCCCAGGCGCCCACCACCACGGATCAGACCGTGGAGGTGGACCTGCCCCTCTTCTTGGCCCCGGGCGCCCAACGACGTCTGGAGTCGGCCCTGGGCCAGGCGGATCCGGCGCTGCGCGAAGCCGCGGGGATCGAGGCGAAGTACCGGCTGCGGCAGGCCTACCTGGAGGCCTGGCTCGCGGAGCGGCTGCTCCACCTTCGGGAGGCGGACCTGGCCACGGTGCAGACCTGGCTCAAGGCCGCCCAGGCCCGGCTGCAGGCCGGCGCAGATCCCGCGTTCCAGGTGAGCCTCGTGGAAGGGGAGTTGCTGCGCACCCAGGCCGACGTGGACGAGGCCCGCCGCCAGCGGCTCTACACTTGGGCCAACCTCCGCACCCTGTCGGAGGTGCCGGCCGAGCCGGTCCCGCTCGCGGGTCCGGGGCTTCCGGCCCTGCCTTCGCCGGAGGGGCTGCAGGCCCGCTTCGAGCAGGGCTCCCTGCGCCAGGCCATCCAGCGCCGCTGGGAATTGGAAGGGCAGACCCTCCGGCACCAGGAGGCCCTGGCGGGCAGCCGGTGGAGTTTGCGCGGCAGCCATGGGCGGGAAGGGGAGGAGCGCATCACGAAGATCGGCCTGGCGTATCGGTGGGGCCGTCCCGGCGAACGGGCGGCCCTCCGGCGGGAGGCGGAAGCGAACCTCCAGGCCGGTCGCCGCGAGGGGGAGATCGCCCGATTGGAGTTGGACGCCCGATTCCAATCCGCCTTGGCGCGCCTGCGCTCCGCCCCGCCGCCCTTGGAATTCACGGGCTTCGACACCGCCCTGCGTGCGGTGAGCCTGCGGCTGGAAGAGGGCAGGGAACGCCCCTCGGAAGCGCTGCCCATTCGGCGGCAATTGCTGGAGGCGCAGATGGCCTCCCTGAAGCGGATCCAAGCCACCCATCTCCTCACGGCCGAACTCGAGGCCCTCACCCACGGGATGAACCCATGAACGCATCCATCCGACGGGCCCTGCTGGGCGTCGCCGTGCTCGCCCTGCTGGCCTGTGATTCCAAACCTGGAACGCCTGCGGGCCATGCCGAAGAGAAGGCGGGCGAAAGCCATGGTGAGGCGGAGCCTGAACGCATCCCCGTGAAGGAACTGCGCGGCATCCGGTTCATGGCCGTGCCGGAGCCCAAGGCCGAAGGGGCCTGGTACCCGGCGGAGGCGGCCTCCGATGAATCGGCCCAGGCCCTGCTGAGCAGCCCGGTGAAGGGCATCATCGCCAAGATCCTCGTGGCCCCTGGTCGGCACGTGCCCGCGGGCACCGGCCTCATGGCCATCCAGAGCCCCGAACTGGCCCGGCTAAAGGCGGATTGGATCGGCGCCAAGGCCAAGCGCGACCGCGCGGAAGGCGAGCTGGCCCGGGAGCAGCGGCTCTTCGAGGCGAGCGCGGGTTCCCGCCGGGAGCTGGAAGCTGCCCGGAGCGAAGCGTCCAGTGCGCAGGCGGAGGAGGAGGCGACCCGCCTCGCGTTGTCCGCCCGGGGCGTGGCGCCTGAGAGCGCCGGGGCCACCTACACCGTGAGGGCTCCGAAGTCGGGCCTCGTCAGCGGCTACAAGGTGCTCGTGGGCCAGGGCGTGGAGGCGGGCCAGGAACTGGGCGCCTTCCAAGCTGCCCATGCGGCCTTGGCGAAGGTGGAGCTCCCCTTGCCTGCGCCGGATGCCTGGAAGCCGGGCTCCCGCGCCGAACTGCGGGCCACGAATGGGCAGCGCTGGAAGGCCCGGGTGGAGGGCATCCCCATGTCCCTCACGCAGGACACGCGGCGGCTCACCTACCGCCTTCGCCTGGAAGGGGCGAACCTACCGCTGGCGGGCACTCCGCTGGAGGTGCGGGTGCCCTTGGCCACGGCCATCGTGCTGCCGCAAAGCGCCCTGCAGCAGGTGGAAGGCACCTGGGGCGTGTTCGTGAAGGGGGGAGATGAAGCGGTCTTCCGCCCCGTGCGCCGTGGCGCGGAGTTGGGCGGAGATGTGCTCGTGCTGGAAGGCCTGACCCCTGGGGAAACGGTGGTGGGCGAAGGCGCCTACCTCCTGAAGTCCCTGCTCATCAAGCGCAAGAGCGGAGGGGAAGAACATGAGCACTGAGCCCCGCCCCTTCGAACACCGCTCCCTCATCCGCCGATGGTTTGACTGGTTGCTACCGCGCCGGGGGTGGGTCTTCGCCCTGGCCCTCGTCTGGGGCGTGGCGGGCCTGCTCACCTTCACCTCCCTGAGGCGCGACCTCTTTCCGGACCTCGCGCTGCCCAGCGTTCAACTGCTCATCCAGAGCCCGGGCCGGGCGGCCTCGGAGCTGGAGCTGAGCGTGGCCCAACCCGTGGAACAGGCCCTCGCGGGTCTTCCCGGCGTGAAGCGCCTCAACACGATCCTCCAGTCGGGCCTGGTGCAAATCATCATCGCCTTCGAGGCGGATCAGGATCCGTGGCGCAGCCGCCAACTCGTGGCGGAGAAGCTGGCCTCGGTGGTGAATGATTTCCCGCCGGGCACCCAAGCACCGCTCATGACGAGCGCCGCGGGTCGCCTGCAGGAAGTGCAGGAGATCGTGCTGGAAGGGCCCAACGTGGATCCCATGAAACTGCGGGATCACGCGGTGAAGGTGCTGGTGCCCCGACTCCAGTCCGTCTCCGGCGTGGCGCGGGTGGAGTTGCTGGGGGGTGAGGACCGCCAGCTCCAGGTGAGCATCGTGCCCGAGCGCATGCGCTTGGCAGGCGTGAGCCTGGCCCAGATCCTGGAGGCGCTGGACGGCAGCCACCAGGACACGAGCGCGGGCATCCTCGAAATCCGCGACAAGGCCTGGTTCTTTACCGTGGCTAACCTCGCGGCCACACCCGAGCAGGTGCGCCGTCTCCCCCTCCACACCGCCCATGGACTCATCCCCTTGGGCGACGTGGCGGAGATCCGGGAGGCCCCGGGCTTCCGCCAGGGGCTCGCCCGCTACCAAGGCCATGAGGTCGTTTCCATGCGTGTGGTGAAGCAACCCACGGCAGAGACCCTGGCCACCACCCAGGCGGTCCGGGCGGTGATGCCCGATCTGCAGCGCGCCCTGCCCGCGGGGATGAGCTTGAACCTGTTCTACGACCAGGGTGAGTTCGTCCAGCATGCGCTGGGCGGCGTGACGCAGGCGTTGCTCATCGGCGGCTTCTTCGTGGCCCTGGTGCTCGTGCTCCTTTTGGGGAGCCTGCGGGGCGCGCTGATCGTGATCGTGCTGCTGCCCTTGGCCACCTTCGGCGCGGCGATCCCGCTGAAGGCCCTGGGCCTCGGCCTCAATGCCATGACCCTGGGCGGGCTGGCCATCGCCGTGGGCCTGTTGGTGGATGCGGGCGTGATCATGGTGGAGAACCTGGCCCACCGGCTCCACACGCACCAGGACCACGTGGAACCCCGGGAGGTGGCGCTCACTCGCGCCGCGGCCGAGGTGGCCGTACCCATCCTCATCGCGGTGCTGGTGATCCTGGCGGTGTTCATTCCGCTCCTGGCCATCGGGGGCGTGGCGGGCAAGCTCTACGCACCGCTGGCGGTGGCGGTGGCTTCCGCCATGACCTTGAGCCTCGTCCTGAGCTTCACCCTGGTGCCCGTCCTGGTGGCGCGGTTCCTTCCGCCCGGCACGGCCTTGGCGGAACCCCGATTTTTGGAGTCGCTCAAGCGGGTCTACCGCCCCGCGCTGGATTGGGCCATGAGCCATGGCGCCTGGGTGCGGGTCGTGGCCCTGGGGCTCACGATTCCGAGCCTTTGGTTGGCGCTGCGCCTGGGTTCCAATTTCCTGCCCAGCCTCAATGAAGGGGCCCTGATCCTCAATTCCATCTTTCCCGCGGAAACGAGCCTGCAGGCGGTGGACGAGGGCAACCTCATGATGGAACGGGAGCTCTCGAAGGTGCCCGGTGTGGCGGCCCACTACCGGCGCACGGGGCGAGGCGAAATCACGGAAGATCCCATGCCCCATTACGCCAGCGACATTCTGGTGATCACGGAGAAGGGTGTGGATCCCAAATCCCTGGAGCATGAACTCTCGGAATTGGCGGAGCGCATGCCCTTCGGCTTGGAACTCACGACCCCCATGGGCATGAAGATCGCGGAGGGCATCGGCGGCACCCCTGCGGATCTGCAGGTGAAGTTCTTCAACCCCGATCTGGAGGCCCTCACGGCCCATCAATCGGAAATCCAGAAGACCCTGGCCCGCATCGAGGGCGTGGCCTCCGTGACTCCGGATACGGGGGGTCTCCTCGCGAAATGGGAGGTGATCCCCGATGACGATGCGCTGCGTCGGTTGGATGTCCCCCGCACCCTCATCCTCCAAACGGTGCAGGCGGCGCTGCAGGGCATTCCGCTGGCGCCCCGCTTCGAAGGCCCCCAGCGCATCGAACGCATGGTGCGCTTCCCCAGCGATGGGCGAGTCACCGTGGAGACGCTGAAGCGCCTGCCCCTGGTGGTGGAGCAGGGCAAGGTCATCGAGCTGGGCCAGGTGGCCTCCATCCAGGAGCGCATGACCACGAGCATGATCCGCCGGGAGGCGGGCCAGCGCCGCCTCGGCTTCAACCTGCGCACCACGGGGGATCTCGGAGGCACGGCCCGGCGCGTGGAAGCGGTGCTCGCAACCCTGAAGCTGCCCCAGGGCACCACCACGGGTCTTGGCGGCAAGATCGAGGAGGCCCGGGAAACCCAATCCCGCCTGCTCGTGGCCATCGCCGCCGCCCTTACCCTCGTGGTGGGGCTCCTCTACCTCGCCCTCGGGCGGTGGCGGGAAGTGGCGGTGGTGCTCGCCACGCTGCCCGATGCCTTCGTGGGCGGCCTCATCGCCCTCTGGATCGCGGGGGAGACCTGGAACGTGAGTTCCATCGTCGGCATGATCGGCCTCTTCGGCGTGGCCGTGCAGAACAGCCTCGTGCTCATCACCCAGACCAAGCAACTGCTCGCCGCGGGATTGCCGTTCGAAGACGCGCTGCGGGAGGCTTCCCTCGGGCGTGTGCGCCCCAAGCTCATGACGGCGGGGGCGGCCATCCTCGGCCTCGCGCCCATGCTGTTCGGGTTCGGGGGGAGCGAATTGGAGCGGCCCCTGGCCATCGTAATGGTGGGCGGTCTCGTCACGAGCACGCTCTTCACCTTGCTGGCCCTCCCCAGCTTCTATGCCTGGGTCGGGCATCGGGAGGAGCACGCGTGAAGCGCCCCTTGGGTAGCTGAGAAGGGCCAAATTCCAAGGAGGGCGAAAGATCCACCCCTGGGCGGGTCCCGGGGGGGTGGGGAGCCCGTGCCCAAGCCGTGGGGATTCTAAGGACCCAATTGAATTCGACCCTCGTCATTAGCTTTAAAAATAAGAATTTAAATTAGAAAATAAATTAAATATCCTACATGAACAAAAAATTTGCCTATAGTTCTAAGGGCGGGGGTCCGCTGGGCACGGCATCGTGTGCAGGAATGGGCTTATCGCGGATGCAGGCCCGAGCTACGGGTTGAACTGAGGCTGATGGCTACCATCGCCCCAGTACCTTTGACTCCGTTTTGAATGGAGGTCCCATGTTGTGGACCATTGCAATGATTTTGGTCGTCCTTTGGGCCTTGGGGCTCGTGAGCGGCTATACGATGGGCTCCTTCATCCATGTGCTGCTCGTGGTGGCGGTCATCGTGGTGTTGGTGCGCCTCATTCAGGGGCGACGCATCGTCGTCTGAATGCACCTACTTTGAATCCGGAAGCCCAAGGGCTCCGGCGATCAGATCACCATTGGATCCCAGGGATGCCTGGATTCCGGTGAGCACCTCGCGGGTGGTCTGCCCAGGCATCCCCACCATGGGGACCTTTACACCCAACGCGACCCCTAGGGTCGGAATAGGACATTTGACATGAGCATGATTCGATCAATTCACTCCGCAATGCTGCTGGCGACCACGGGCATCGTGATGACCGGGGCCATGACCACCTGGGCTTCAGACCTCGATGCCAAAATCGAAGCTGCGGTGAAAAGCAGCTACAACTTCAAAACCTACCTCAAGGATGACCACATCCAGGTGAGATCCTCCGCAGGCGTGGTGACCCTCTCGGGCACCGTGGCCCACGACTACAACAAGTCCCTCGCCCAGGAGACCGCCGCCGGCCTGCCGGGCGTGAAGGGCGTGAACAATCAGCTCACGGTGGATGCGAATCAGCCCGCCGAACATTCGGATGCCTGGGTCACGCTGAAGGTGAAATCGGCCCTGCTCTTCCATAAGAACGTCAGCGGCACGAGCACCGACGTGAAGACCACCGACGGCGTGGTCACACTGACGGGGAAGGCGGCTACCAAGGCCCAGCGCGAACTCACCACCGAATACGTCAAGGACGTGGAGGGCGTGAAGGACGTGCGCAACGAGCTCGTGGTCGGGACGTCGGCGAAGGTCGATGATCGGACCCTGGGCGATAAAGTGGATGACGCATCCATCACGGCGCAGATCAAGACCACCCTCCTCTTCCACAAATCCACCAGCGCCCTGGCCACCCAAGTGACGACCAAGGATGGCGTGGTGACGCTGCATGGCGAGGCCAAGAACGGCGCCGAGCGGGATCTCGTATCCAAGCTCGCCGAGGACATCAAAGGCGTGAAGCACGTCCACAACAAGATGAACGTCCAGAAGGCCTGAACCGCGCCACCGGATCCCCTGAAAGCGAGGGGGCCGGCTCCTCCAGGGCCAGCGTCCTGCTGGCCTTCTTTAAGCGCACCAAGCACGCTCACCGCTGTGAGCAGGAGCATTCATCATGACCCTTGAAAAAACACCTTCCAGCATCAGCCCCATGTTTTGGACCTTCCTCGCGGGCGCCGCCGTCGGCGCCGTCGTGGTCGCGCTCACAACCCCCAAGACCGGTCCCGAACTGCGCGGCGACCTCAAGCATTTGGCCCGCCGGGCCCGGCGGAAGGCCGGTGAGCTCGCCGACGATGCGACCGAGGCCTGGGATGGCATCAAGGATCGAACGGGGTTGGCCGTCGGAGACGTGAAGCGCGACCTGGCCGACTCGGTGAACAACCTTCGGGCTTGAGTGACGAAGCACACTGTTCGCATCGCATCCCTGCCCCTCGGGTGTAGGTAGGGATTCCGATCGCGGGGCGGGACGGAACAGGCCTAGGAGGGTGGGCCCGTGCTCAGCACCGGAGCGGAACGTCCTGCCTCACGCCGCAGGGGGGACCGTGGGCCGTTCCCGCAGTCCTTTGGCGAACTGGAACAGGGCCTGAAGGTGCTTCACATCGGCCTCGGTATCGCCCGTGGGGGTGAAGGCGTCGAGCAAGTGGATGCAGTGGTCGCCGTAGTCGAAGGCTACCGGGAAGATGGGCACGTTGGCGCCGGTGGCGATCTGATAGAACCCGGTGCGCCACCGGCTGGCCCCTTTGCGGGTGCCTTCGGGGGCGATGGCCAGAAGCAGGGCATCGTTATGCTCGAAGGCCCGCACGCACTCGCCGACCAAGCCCCGGGGGGCGCTGCGATCCACGGGGATGCCACCGAGCTTGCGCAGGGTGGATCCCCACACCCCGTTGAACAGGGTGTGTTTGCCCAGCCAGGAAGCCCGGAGGCCCGTGGCGAAGAGGAGGCAGAGGCCCAAGGGGAAATCCCAGTTGGAAGTGTGGGGTACGACGATGGCCACGCACTTGGGGGCGGTGGGGAACTGGCCTTCCACGCGCCACCCCGAGAGCCGGAAATAGGTGTGGCCGATGGTCCGGACGAGCCAGGAGCGATGCTGCCAGAGGCCGGCGGGGGGATTGGGAAAACGGGGCGCCGGGTGGGCCATGGGAATCTCGCGGGCAAGGGGGGTGCTGGACAGGTTAGCAGCGGGACGCGAGGCTCGGGCGTCCGGGTGGGGCAGCGTCCAGGACCTCTCATCGGCGCTTGCACCTCGGCTCGATGAATTGAGGCCTTCGCCCGCCAGGCCAGGGCGTGGAAGATTTCAAAAGCCTGCCAGTTTCGGTGTGGGACTCGTCTTGGATGGGCCTCGGACCGAAAGTCTAGGGAGATGCGCCCGCTCCGCCGCCTCCTGCTTGGCCTGGCCTTGGTGACAGGGCTTCAGGCGGATTCGCCCTTCGAGGCGCTCTACCGGCGCGCCCATCCCGTGTTCAAGAGCCACGCCCACCGGGCGCCCTTCCCCAGCGACACCGTGACCGCCTTGGCCTTGGATGGGGAGGGGTGCCTGTGGGCCGGTACCGTGGCGGGGCTCGCGAAGTACGATGGCCGGGGCTGGCAGCCCGTGGCCATGCCCATTCCGGCCTGGCGCGTGTGGGTGAACAGCAATGCCCTGGGGGTGTTGGAGGATGGGACGCTCTGGTGCGGTACGCGCACCGAAGGCCTCTGGTTTCACAAGGAGGGGCGGTGGATGCGGGTCGGCCGGGAAAAGGGCCTGCCCACCCTGGCCATCAATGGCTTGCTGGAGAGCAAGGCGCGTGGGGCCGATGGTCGACGGTGGCTCTACGTGGCCACCTATGGCGGCGGCCTCGCCCGGTGCCGGGAGGGCCGGTGGGAGGTGCTCGATGGGCGGCAGGGGCTCGCGTCGAACCAAGTGTTCGGGCTGAGCGAGGGACCCGACGGCCGCCTTTGGGTGGGTACGAGTCGCGGCATTTCCATCCTGGAGGGGCAGGGTTTCCAGCCCTTCGAGGCCCAGGCGGAGCTGCCCGATCAGGACGTGCGTCAGCTGCTGTGGACGAAGGATGCCCAAGGCGTGCCGGTGCTGTGGGTGGGTCCCCTGAAGGGCGGCCCCTGCGCCTGGTCGGAAGGGCGCCTCACGCGCCATCCCGTGGGCACGAAGGGCGTGTCAGCGATCATCCCGGGCCGGAAGGGCGGCGTGTGGGTCTGCTTCTGGGGTGATGGTCTGGCCCGCTGGGATGGCCAGCATTGGGAGACCTGGCGCAAGGAGGATGGCCTGCCCACGGCGCAGCTGCGATGCCTGGCGGAGGTGGAGGAGGATGGCCGCTCCGTGCTCTGGATCGGCACGGATGGGCGGGGCGTGCTGCGCGCCGCCGAGGGAGGCTGGCGTCAATTCCAGCCCCAGTGGACCGGCGAGGTGGAAGTCCGCTCGATCCTGGAGGGCCCCGGAGGCACCAGCTGGATCGCGGGTCGCAACTTCGGGCTGCTGCGTTTCGATGGCCACGAGTGGAAGCGCTGGGACCTGCCGCGGGATCCCGTGAGCGGCGACATCCGCTGCCTGGCCTGGTGGAAGGGCCAGCTGTGGGCCGGCTGCGACATCGAGCTGCTCAAGCTGGGACCCAAGGGTTTGGAAGCCGGAGCTCCCGGCACCTTGCTGGATCGGCGCATCATCCGATGCCTGGCGCCCACGCCGGAGCGCCTGTGGGTGGGGACTTCCGTGGGGCTCGTGGCCTGGGATGGCGTGAAGGCGGAATCCCTTCACTTGCCCGGCGGCCCGGGCAGCGGATCCGTGCGCAGCTTGGAAGGAGATGCGGGAGGCCTCTGGATCGGCACCGATGGGGGCCTGTTCCGCTGGGAGGGCCAAGGTGAGGTTCACACCATCCCGGGCCTGACCCCTGGCGAAGGCATCTTGGCCCTGGGATCCCGGGAGGGCGCGCTGTGGATCGGCACCTCCGCGGGCCGCCTCCTGCGTTGGAGCACCCAGGGACTCGAAGCCTTCGGGGAGGTGGAAGGTCGCTGGGCCGTGCAGGCCCTGCGCGTGGGGCTTCGGGGGCGGCGCCTCTTCGTGAGCACCACCCGGGGGGTGGAGTGCTGGGAGATCGAAACGGGGAAGCGACTCTGGCGCGCCACCTCCGAAGACGGCCTGCCCGATGACACCGGCCTGCCCGGCTCGATGCATCAAGATGCCCAGGGCCGCATGTGGGTGGGCACCGAGAGCGGATTGGGCGTGCTGGATCCCGGCAGCGCCCTGGCCCGGCCCTCGCCCAAGCGCCTCCACCTGGTGAGCGCCCAAAGCGAGTCCGGGCCCCACGCCCCAGGGGGCGTGCTCCCCCGGGGGGACACCTGGATGCAAGTGGATTACGCGCTGAGGGCCCATCATCGCGAAGAGGACACGCGCTACCGGACCCAGCTCCTCCCCGTGGAAGGGGCGCCCGGGGAATGGGTGGCCGAAAGCCATCGGCGGATCCAGGCCCTGCCCCGGGGGAGCTACGTGCTGCGCGTGTGGGCGCGGGATTACCAGGGGCAGGAAGCCGGTCCCTTGGAATTCTCCTTCCGCGTGACGGGGCGGCTTTGGGAGCATCCGGTGTTCCTGCTGTTGGGCAGCTTGCTCTTGCTGGGGCTGGGAGGGCTCCTGGTGCGGGCCCGCATGGCGGCCCGGCAGCGGCAACTGATGGAAGCGGTGGCCCAAGGCACGGCGGAGCTCTCCCTCCGGACGGAGGATCTGGAGCGGCTCACCCGGAAGCAGCAGGAGATCATGGGCCTCATCGCCCACGACATCCGCAATCCCCTGTCGGGCATCGGGCTCATGGCCGAGCTGTTGGAGGATGAGCCGGACGTGGAAGAGCAACGCACCGGCCTGCGCCGCATCCGAAGTGAAGTGGGCACCATCACGGAGCTGCTCAACCAGTTCCTCACCCTTCAATCCATGGAAGGGGGGAGTGTCGATCTCCTGATGGAGGAGGTTTCCCTGGAGGGCTTGCTGGTGCAGGTGCGGGAAGCCTACGCGCCGGTGGCGGCCCGCAAGGGTCAGACCTTGGAAGTGCCCGAGGCCGAGGGGCGAGTGTGGGCGGATGCCAAGATCCTGCGGGAAGTCCTGGCGAATCTCGTGTCCAACGCGTTGAAGTACAGCCCGCCCCATTCGGCGGTGAGCGTGAGGGTGGGCCCCGGCGACGGGGGCTTCACGCGCCTCGCGGTGGTGGACCGGGGCCCCGGCCTCACGGAGGCCGACCGGGCCCGTCTCTTCCAACCCTTCACGCGCCTCAGCGCCCGGCCCACGGGGGGTGAGCATTCCGTGGGCCTGGGGCTCTCCATCTGCAAGCGGTGGATCGAGGCCATGGGCGGGCGCATCGGCGCCGAGAGCGCCGTGGGCCAAGGCGCCACCTTCTGGGTGGAACTGAAGCCAGGCCTCCAGCCGGAGTGACGCCCGGGCCCCGATCCGCGGAGTATCCTGCGGGCATGGCCACTCGACTGCGATTCCGGCGTGCACCTTCCCAGGCGACCGATGACCTCGGGTTGGGGGTGAAGCCTGGCGCCCCCCGGGGCGTGAACAAGGATGGCTCCTTCAACCTGCACCGGGCGGGCCTGCCGCGCTTTCGGCCCTACGAGTTCTACCACCAGCTCATCACCATGCCCCTCCACCGCTTCGTGGCGTTGCTGGTGCTCGGGTACCTCCTCACGAACCTGCTCTTCGGCGATGTTTACCTCTGGGTGGGCATGGATCATTTCGCGCGCGGGGGCAGTCCAGGCGCCAAGGCGGAATTCCTGGATGCATTCTTCTTCAGCGCCCAGACGCTGACCACCGTGGGCTACGGCCACATCTATCCCACGAGCCCCCTGGCCAACAGCATCGCGGCCGTGGAATCCATGGTGGGCCTCATGAGCTTCGCCATGGGCTGCGGCCTTCTCTACGGCCGCTTCTCCCGCCCCCACGCCCGGGTGCGCTTCAGTCACCGCGCCGTGATTGCGCCCTACCGGGGCGGACGCGGATTCATGTTCCGCATCGTGAACGAGCGGAGCAACCAGCTCATCGAAGTGGAGGCCAGCGTGAGCCTCTCCATGACGAACCGCGACACGGGCCTGCGCACCTTCCACACCCTGGTGTTGGAGCGCGCCCACATCAACCTCTTCCCCTCGAACTGGACCATCGTGCATCCCATCGATGAGACGAGCCCCCTGAACGGATTGGATGAGACCGCGTTCCGGGTGGCGAACGTGGAATTCATCGTGCTCATCAAAGCCTTCGACGACACCTTCGCGCAGACCGTCTACGCCCGCAGCAGCTACAAGGCCGAGGAGATCCAGTGGGGCGGCCGCTTCGCGCCCATGGTGGAAGTGCCCGAAGCGGGGCATCCCGTGGTGGACCTGGCGAAGCTGGACGAGATCGAGCTGGTGGAACTGCCTTCGGCTGGATCGCTCGGCGGCAGATAAACCAAGGGCCCAAAGGGATCGCTTGGCGAACCTTTGGGCCCTTGAGGGGAGAAAGGAACTACTTCTTCTTGGCAGCCTTCTTAGGAGCGGCCTTCTTGGCGCCGGCGGCCTTGGAGGCCTTGAACGCCATGGACTGGGAAGCGGCGATCTTGATCGTCGCGCCGGTCTGGGGGTTGCGGCCGGTGCGAGCGGCGCGCTTGCGGAGGCTGAAGGTGCCGAAGCCGACGAGGGTCACCTTGCCGCCCTTGGCGACGTGGCCCGCGATGGTGCCGGTGAGGGTGTTGATGGCTTCGGCCGCGGCGGCCTTGGTGATGCCAGCCTTGTCGGCGATGGCATCGACGAGTTCAGCCTTCGTGAGGTTGTTCGCCATGGATTCTCTCCTTGAAAGGGTGATTGGAGCGTAGCACTGGCGCGGAAGTACGCAAGCCTCTCACGCAATACTTTTCGTGATTTTCTGCACGGGACCGGGGGTTGGGGGGGATCCACAGGCAGTGGAACGTTGCCCGCGAATCGTCGGAATCCCTTATGACATAAGGAAATCCACGAATTCGAGGGCGCGTGGAACACGTGGCCCGGACCCCCAAAAATTTTTTTGGATTCCGGTGCGGACGGGGGCTCAATCCGTGGGTTTGCCCGCCAGCAGGGCCTCCGTGGGGAGTGTCTCGGGCCCGTTGGCGGTACAGAGGGCGTACTTGGAGGGGTACATGGAGACCCCCGCGGTGCGCCCCTTGGCGTCCAACACATAGAAGTTGAGCTGGAAGTTCGGGTTGCCCTGGCGGTTCAGCAGGCGCTTCTCCACCGTGTTCGCCTTCACGCGGCGCATGGCGTCGAGCCCCGCATCCTTGGGGTGCATGCCGCGCCGGAGGTTCTCCACGATGAGGTGGCTCGAGAGGTTGTAGAGGTTCGCCTCCCCGCGGCCCGTGGAGCCCGCGGCGCCCGCGGCGTTGTCCACCCACAGGCCCGCGCCGAGGATGGGCGAGTCACCCACGCGACCGGGGATCTTCCACGCGAGGCCGCTGGTGGTGGTGACACCGCAGATCTCGCCCTTGGCATTGATGCCATCGCAGTTGATGGTGCCCCAGTAGTGATCGAGGTCAATGAGGCCCTCGTGGGCCATCTGCAGGCCCGTGAGGTATCCCATTTGGATGCGCTGCGCGGGGTCCAGGTAATGGTCGGGATCCGAGCGGCGCTTCCACTCCATCCAGAGGCGACGCGACGTCTCCGTGTTGAGGTCCTCCTCCACGGTGAAGCCCATGGACTTGGCGAAGCGCTGAGCGTCTTTGCCCACGAGCAGGTGGTGGTCCGTCTGCTCCATCACGGCTTTGGCCACGAGGGAGGGCGTGCGGATGCCCTCCAGGCAGGCCACGGCGCCCGCGCGGCGCTTGGGGCCGTGCATGCAGGAGGAGTCCAATTGAACGACGCCTTCCGCATTGGGCAGGCCGCCGTAGCCCACGGAGGTATCCAGGGGATCCAGCTCCGTGAGGTTCACCCCGGCGATGAGCGCGTCCAGCACGTCGCTGCCCTCGGTGATGAGCCGGTAGGCCTTGGCCACGCAGGTTTCCGTGCCGCCGTTCTTGAAGAGGTTGCCGTTGGCGGAGGCGATGACCACGGGGGCGGGGCCCGAGGTCTTCACGGCCGGGGCCTGGCTGGGCCCGGAAGCGGCGAGGGCGGTTCCGGTCGCAGCGGTGGCGGCCAGGAAATCCCGGCGGGAGAGGGATCCACTCATCTCGGCTCCTTCGATTGGATGGCCCGATGGTACCGGCAGGATTCCGGTGCGACCATGGAGAACACTCCCCATATAGAAGGACGCCATGGCCCGCGACCCGCGCTTCGACATCCTCTTCGAGCCCATCCAGATCGGGCCCGTCACCGCGCCGAACCGTTTCTACCAAGTGCCCCACTGCAACGGCATGGGCTACCGCCTGCCCAAGAGCTTGGCCGCCATGCGCGAGATCAAGGCCGAGGGCGGCTGGGGGGTGGTGTGCACCGAGGAGATTGAGATCCACCACTCCGGGGACATCGCCCCCTGCTTCGAGGGGCACCTCTGGGACGACGAGGACATCCCGGCCCTGGCGCTCATGGCCGAGTCCGTCCACAAGCACGGCTCCCTGGCGGGCATCGAGCTGGTGCACAACGGGGTGGACGCGCCCAATTACTTTTCCCGGGCCGTGCCTCTGGGGCCCCGCTCCATGAGCGTCATCGGCGGCACGGGCTACGAGCCGGGCCAGACCCGCCGCATGGACAAGGCCGACCTCCGCGCCGTGCGCCGCTGGCACCGCAACGCGGCCCTGCGCGCCAAGCACGCGGGCTTCGACCTGATCTACTGCTACGCGGGCCACAATCTCACCCTCTTCATGCACTTCCTCTCCAAGCGCACCAACGACCGCACCGATGAATACGGCGGGTCCCTGGAGAACCGCGTGCGCTTCTTCCGGGAGATGATCGAGGACACCAAGGAGGCCGTGGGCGATGCCTGCGGCATCGTGATCCGCCTCGCGGTGGAGGAGCTGCTCGGGTCGGACGGCATCCGCAGCCACGAGGAGGGCCGCGAGATCGTCTCCATGCTCGCGGAGCTGCCGGACCTCTGGGATGTGAACGTGGCGGGCTGGTCCAACGATTCGGCCACGAGCCGTTTCGAAAAGGAGGGCTACCAGGAGCCCCACATCGCCTTCGTGAAATCCCTCACCACCAAGCCCGTGGTGGGCGTGGGCCGCTACACCTCGCCCGATGCCATGGTCGCCGCCATCAAGGGCGGGATCATGGACATGGTGGGCTCCGCCCGTCCTTCCATCGCCGATCCCTACCTGCCCCAGAAGATCAAGGAAGGCCGCTTCGACGACATTCGCGAATGCATCGGCTGCAACATCTGCGTGATGGCCGATAACAAGATCGTGCCCATCCGCTGCACGCAAAACCCCACCATGGGCGAGGAGTGGCGGCGCGACTGGCACCCGGAGCGCATCGCGGCCAAGGCCTCGGATTCGAAGATCCTCGTCATCGGGGCCGGGCCCGCGGGTCTGGAGGCGGCGCGCGCCCTGGGCCAGCGCGGCTACGAGGTGATTCTCGCCGAGGCCACCCGCAAGCTGGGCGGCCGCGTGGAATTGGAAGCGAACCTGCCGGGCCTCAGCGAGTGGCGCCGGGTCGCCGAATGGCGCACCACCCAGCTCAAGCAACTGCCCAACGTCGAGGTGCACCTCGAAAGCCGCATCGACGCGGAGCAGGTGCGGGACTTCGGGTTCCGGAACGTCATCGTGGCCACGGGTTCCACCTGGCGCCGGGATGGCGTGGGCCGCGCCCACTACCTGCCCATTCCCGGCGTGGACACGGTGCCCGTTTTCACCCCCGACGACCTCATGGCCGGGCGCCTGCCCCAGGGCCGCGTGCTCGTCTTCGACGATGACCACTACTGCATGGGCGGCGTGCTGGCGGAGCTGCTGGCGAAGCAGGGCTGCACCGTCACCGTGGGCACCACGGCGCCCCTCGTCTCCATGTGGAGCCAGTACACCCTGGAACAGCACCGCATCGAGAAGCGGCTGCGGGAGCTGGGCGTGGAGATCGCCACTCAGCGGCTGCTCAAGTCCCTGGAGCCCGGCCACGCCCGCCTCGCCTGCACCACCACGGGCCAAGAGCGGGAGTTGCCCATCGACGCCGTGGTGCTCGTGACGGACCGCCTGCCCAACGAGGAACTCTTCCTCAACCTCCAACCGCTGCTGGCGGAGGGCGCCCTCGATTCCCTCGTCCGCATCGGCGATTGCGAAGCCCCCGGCCTCATCGCCACCGCCGTCTTCGCGGGCCATAAAGCGGCCCGCGAATTCGACACCACGGTGGATCCGGACGCCACGCCCTTCCGGCAGGAGCGGCCGAACGCCTGCTGAGTGCTTCGGGGATTCCTAGCTTCTCGGTGCGGCCTGTGGCCGCGCCGAGACATGGAGGGTGCCCTGGCGCAGCTCCCAATCGAGGTTGGCGGTCATCAACACCAGGTCCAGCACTTGGTCCCAGGGGGTGTCGGTGAACTTGAAGTTGTAGGTGCCCTGGACCTTCGGATCAATCTCGATGGGAACGCCTCCCTCCCTGGAAATCTGCCGTAGGACGTCGGCGAGGGTCGCGTTCTTGAGGTCGACGGAGATCTTGCGGCCGGAATAAGTGGAAGTGTCCGTTCGGGCTCGGAGGAGGGCTTCCGTGAGTTTGACCCGCGCCTGGAGGGCTTCAACCCGGGCCACGTGAAGGATGCCGTTTTTCAGCTCCCAGCCGTAGCTGATGGGTTTGAGCTTCGCGTCCAGGATCTGATCCCAGGGGGTGTCCTGACAGTGGACGTCGATGGTGCCCCGGACGTTCGGAGCGACCACGAGGTTGACGTGGAGGTCGTCCGCCAGCCTCCGGAGGAATTGCACAAGGTCCACTTGTTGGAGGTCCATGGTGAGCCGCTTAACGGGCTTGGGATCAGGACTGGGGGTTTGCATGGGGACCAGGCGGTGCCGCGCCTGGAGGCCGAAACCCGTGCCGAGAAGGAGCAGGAGGACGAGCCCGGCCCGGGGGGCGAGGGGCTGGGGAGAGTTGGGGGCGATGAGGCGTTGGATGCGGTGCATGAAGGAACCTCCGGTGGCGGCCAGAGCCAGGTGGTTGGGCGCGCGGGGTGGATGGGGGGCCTGGAGGCGCAGGGCCTCCAGGTGCGTGAGGGCGGCGGCGTAGTCCAGGGCGTCCCCTGAGATCTCCACGGCCAGGTCGTCGCAGCACAGCTCCCGTTCCTGACGGATCTTCGCGGAGACCCACCACACGGCCGGGTGGTAGAAGAGCAGCACTTCAACGCAGGACTGCAGCAGGTTGATGGCGTAGTCGTGGCGGAGGATGTGGGCGACCTCATGGGCGAGGATCCACTCCAATTGATCCGGCGAGAGGCCTGTGAGGGCCGCGGGCGGGATGAGAATCACGGGCCGCAGCCACCCGAGCACCGTGGGCCCGGGCACGTGGGGGCAAACGAGGAGCCGGATGGTGCGGTGCAGGCCCATGCGTTCGCAAAGGTGACGGACCTGACGTTGGTAGTCGTGGGAAGCCGGGGCCGTGTCGCGGCGGCGGCGCAGCCATTGCACCCAAGCCCAACTGCCCGCGAGGCGGAGGGTGAGGAACGCGACACCCAAGATCCAGAGCGCCACGAATAGAGGCAGGGCGGCACCCCAGGGGCGAGGGTCCACGATCTGGAGCTCCGCGGTGCCTCGGGTGATCTTCGTGAGCGCGAAGGCAGCCTCCGGGAGGTTGCCGCGGAAGGAGGGGCCCTCCAAAGCAGCCCAGGTGGCGAATGGGGCGAGCGTCATGAGCAGGAGGACTCCACAGGCCAAGGCGTAACGCAGGCGAGGCGAGCGATCCTGGAGCATCCACCTCAGCGCGGCGAGGAACAGGGCCAAGAGCGCGCCCTGCCATAGGAAGTGGAGGAGGGTGAGGCCGAGCCGCATCATGAGGGCGTGGAGGTGGGGGCTCATCGCCGCGCCTTGCGGGCCTGCTCGATGAGGGCCTGGAGCTGATCGAGGTCGGAGGCGCTAGGCCGCTGGGCGTGCAGGGCATGGGCGAGGAGGTTCAGGGCGGAGCCGCCGAAGGCGCGGTCCACGAGGTCCTGCACGAGGCTGCCCTGGGTCGTGGCCTCCGCTTCCGCCGCCGTATAGAGGTGGGTCTTGGCGGATTCATCCCGGAGCACGAGCCCTTTCTCCGCCATGATCTGCATGGTCTTCAGCACGGTGGTGTAGCCCAGCTCGCGCTCGGCCTGGAGGACCTCGAAGACCTGCCGCACCGTGGCGGAGCCCTGGCGCCAGAGCACCCGGAGGATGGCCAGCTCGAAATCCGAAGGTCGGGGCAGGGGCGGCATGGGTGCTCCGGGAGGGTGTGAGGTGAATCTACGGATTCGTCCGTAGTGTGTCAACGGAAGTTTTGGTAGGTCGTTTTTGCGCCTTTTTTACGCCACACTGGCTGAATGTCCCATCCCATGGACCGCTTCTTCGCCCCGCCTGAGGGCCGACTCTTCGCCTGCTTCCCGGGGGCGGAGGAGCGGCCCGGGCAGGCGCGCATGGCGGAGCTGGTGTGGAATGCCGTGGCCGATGGCCAGGCGGCCAAGGAAAGCTGGAAGCGAGCGGGCGGTGAGCCCGGCGACAAGCCCGATGCGGTGATCCAGGCCATCGAGGCGGGCACGGGCACGGGCAAGAGCCTGGGCTATTTGATCCCGTCCCTGGCCGCCGGTCGCCACCCGGTGATCGTGGCCACCCGCACCAAGCAGCTTCAGCGGCAGCTGCTGGAGGAGGATCTGCCCCGGGCCGAGGGCATTCTCGGGCGGAAGGTGAAGGCGGTGCTGGCCAAGGGCCGCAGCAACTACCTCTGCAAGCTGGCCTGGGAGGAACTGAAGGCCCACCCTCCGGCGGAGCTTACCCGGGGGGACTTCGGCCTCTGGAGCGCCCTGCCCGATTGGGCGGAGCGCACCCAGGATGGCGACCGCGAAACCCTGGGTCGCCACGGCGAAGGGGAGAGCCCCCTCTGGGACAAGGTGAACGCCCGGGCCGAGCGCTGCACGGGACGGCAGTGCATGTACTTCGAGACCTGCTACCTCACGAAGCTGCGGGCGGAGATCCTGGAGGCGGACCTCGTCATCGCCAATCACGCCCTGCTGCTGGCGGACCGTGTGCTGCGCGAATCGGCCTTCGGCCAGGTGTTGCCGGATGCCCCGGTGCTCATCGTCGATGAGGCCCACGAATTGGAGGAGCAGCTCACGGAGAGCTGTGCCGAGACGTGGACGAGCCGCGCCATGAGCATGCTGCTCTCGGACCTCCAGGATGCGGGCGGCCATGTGGAGGGCGGGGGCGTGGACACCCTGCGGGATCCCTTCGAGGCCGCCTGGATCTCGCTCATGTCCCACGTGCCCCTCGACTCGGGCACCTACCCCCTGGAGAAGGTGGACCTGGCTCCGCTCGCGGACGCGCTGGAAGCCTGGATCGCCTCGGGTCAGGACCTGCTCAAGGAATTGCGGAGCCTCGCCTCCCGGGATCGGGAGGAGCCCCAGTGGGGTCGCCTCGCCGAGCGCGTGCAAACGGCCTTCAGCCGCATGGAGCAAATCTTTGCTCAGCCCGAAGGCTGGGTGAGCACCCTCACGCGGGAGAGCGCCCACATGGTGGTGTTCAAGAGCAACCCTGTGGATGTGCGGCCCTTCTTTCACCAGCACCTGCGCCGCGGCTTCGAAACGGTGGTGCTCACTTCTGCGACGCTGCGGGATGGCCGGGGCTTCAACGGCCTCGGCCTGCGCCTGGGCCTGAGCAAACCCGAAGTGGAAGCGGGTGAGCTGGTGGAGAGCCCCTTCGATTTCGCCAATCAAGGCCTGCTCTTCGTGCCCCCGGGCATGCCCGAGCGCAAGGCGGGCATGGGCGGCATCGGCGACCCCGCCTGGGTGGAGGCCAGCGTGGAGGCCATCACGCGCCTGCTCACCGCCAGCCGGGGCCGGGCCTTGGTGCTCTTCACGAGCCGCAAGGCCATGGCCGCCTTTCGGCCCCGCATCGAGGGGGCCTGTCCGGGCCTCACGGTCTTCGTCCAGGGCGAGGGGTTGCACCGGCAGGCCATGCTGGAGCGCTTCAAGAACACGCCCCACGCGGTGCTGCTGGGTCTCGCCTCCTTCTGGCAGGGCGTGGACATGCCCGGGGAAGCCCTGAGCCTCGTCATCGTCACCGCCCTGCCCTTCGCGCCGCCGGATGACCCCGTGCTCGCCGCCCGCATCAAACAGGCGGACGCGCAGCAGGATGGCCTGGGCTTCCGGGGCATCCAGTTGCCGCAAATGACGCTGAAGCTGAAACAGGGATTCGGTCGCCTGATCCGCACCCGCTCCGATCGCGGCGTCATCGCCCTGCTGGACCCCCGCATCCTCCTGCCCAGCGAGGACCGCAACGGCAAGCGCTACGCCTCCCAAGTGCGCGCCGCCCTGCCCCCCTTTCCTGTGGTGCGGGCCTGGGAGCAGGTGGAGTCGTTTCTTCACGAGTTGTGAGGGGCCTGGGAAAAGGCAGGAACACCACCAAGACACCAAGGCACCAAGAATGGAAAACGATGACTGACCTCCCGTCACAGGGAGGGGCCGTCTTCACCATGCCTTTGCTTTTCCTGGGTGTCTTGGAATCTTGGTGGTGCATCAATTCCTCGGAATGGTGCTCCAGCCGGACATCACGAAGTTGCTGAATAAGGGGTGTCCGACCTTCATTCCGGACGTAGGTTTGGGGGGCCTAGCTCGGAGGTGCCCCATGGCCACCGTCATGCTGAGGGGCGCACCCGTCCACACCTGCGGTGAGTTGCCGTTGGTGGGGGACCCGTGTCCGCCCTTCCTCCTCACCCGCACGAACCTCACGGAGCTCTCCTCCGTGGATCTCGAAGGCCAGCGCGTGGTGATCAACGTCTTCCCAAGCCTGGACACGCCCACCTGCGCGGCCAGCGTGCGGGCCTTCAATGTGCGGGCCGCGGATGTGCCCAACACCGTGGTGCTCTGCGTGTCCGAGGATCTGCCCTTCGCCCAGGCCCGCTTCTGCGGCCATGAGGGGCTGGATCGCGTGACGCCGGCCTCCGCCTTCCGCCACCCGGGCTTCGGATTGGCCATGGGCCTGACGCTCGTGGATGGTCCTTTCCGCGGCCTCCTGGCCCGGGCCGTGATCGTCCTCAGCGAGGATGGCACCGTGGTTCACACGGAGCTGGTGCCAGACCTCGCCCGGGAGCCGGACTACGAGTCCGCCCTGGCCTCGCTCACCCGCCACCACCGGTCCGCGCCGGAGGATGCCTGGGAGGGCGTGGAGTAGCACGGGCCAAGATTGCGGAATGGGGCCTCCCCGACCGATAGGAGGCCCATGAAGGATCTGCTCATCGGATTGGATCAGGGCACGACGGGCACCACGGTGCTCATCGTGGATCGGGACTCGAAGGTGATGGGCCGGGCCACGGCGCCCTTTCCCCAGCACTTTCCCGAGCCGGGATGGGTGGAGCACGAACCCGGAGAGATCTGGGTGTCCGTACTCCAGGCCCTGGGCGAAGCCACGGCGGATTTGGACCCGGCGCGCTTCGCGGCCCTGGGCCTCACCAACCAGCGGGAGACCACCTTCGTGTGGGATGCCCTCACGGGCGAAGATGTGGGCCGGGCCATCGTCTGGCAGGACCGCCGCACCACAGAGGCCTGCTTGGCCCTGAAGCCCCACGAGGCAGAGGTGCGCGCGGCCACGGGACTGCCCCTGGATCCCTACTTCAGCGCCACCAAGCTGCGGTGGATCCTGGATCGCCATCCGGGCCGCGCCCTCGCCTTCGGAACGGCGGATGCCTGGCTGTTGCACCGGCTCACGGGCCAGCACGCCACGGACCCCAGCAATGCCAGCCGCACCCAACTCTTCGACCTGCGCACGGGGGCCTGGTCCGACGCACTGCACCGCCGCTTCGGCGTGCCGCCCGTGGCCATGCCGGAGGTGAGGGCCAGCGCGGGGGATTTTGGCCGGGTGCGCGGCGTCCCGGGGCTGCCGGATGGATTGCCCGTGCGGGGCATCGCCGGAGATCAGCAGGCGGCGCTCTTCGGCCAGGGCTGCCACCAACCGGGCCAGGCGAAGCTCACCTATGGCACGGGCAGCTTCGTGCTGCTGAACACGGGCGCGCAGCGGGTGGTCAGCGACCGCGGACTCCTCACCACGGTGGCCTGGCGGGTGGGCCAAACGTCCACCTTCGCCCTGGAGGGCGGCTCCTTCGTGGCGGGGGCCCTGGTGCAGTGGCTGCGGGATGGCCTGGGCATCATCGGGTCCGCGGCGGAGGTGGAAGCGCTGGCGCGCTCGGTGCCGGATGCCGGGGGGGTTACCGTGGTCCCCGCGCTGGCGGGGTTGGGCGCGCCCCACTGGCGACCCGAGGCCCGGGGCCTCATCCACGGCATCACCCGGGGCACCACGTCGGCTCACTTGGCCCGGGCGGCCCTGGAGGGCATCGCCCATGCCCAGGCGGACATCCTGGAGACCATGGCCCTGGAGCGGGGCGGGCCCCTCACGGAGCTGCGCGTGGATGGCGGGGCTGCGGCCAATGACCTGCTGATGCAGCTGCAGGCGGACCTGCTGGGCATTCCACTGCTGCGCCCGAAGCTGCTGGAGACCACGGCCCTGGGCGCGGCCCTGTTGGCGGGCCTCGGCGTGGGGATCTTCGCGGACTTGGCGGCGCTCGAAGGTGCCTACCCACTGGATCGCCGCTTCGAGCCCCTGGGAAATCTGGAGGCGGTGCAGGCTTCCCGGTCGCGGTGGAAGGAAGTGGTGGCGAAGGCGTAGGCCAATGGGAGTAGGCTGGCGCCATGGATCTCCCGCGCCTTCGATTTTTGGCCCAAATCTCGGCCCTGGCCTACGGCGAGGGGGCCGCACCCGAGGGGTACACCCTCGCCCGGGTGAGCGAGGGCTCCATGCAGGCCATCATGCTGACGGGAGCCACGGATTCGGTGCTCGCCTTCCGGGGCACGGATGCCACCCAATCGGCGGATTGGCGGGCGGATCTGCGGAGCAACTATGCCCAGGCCTTCGAGGGCCGCGTGCACCAGGGCTTCAAGGATGGCTTGGTGGCCCTGTGGGCCAAGGTGCGGCCCCTGCTCTCCGATCGGCCCCTCTGGGTGACGGGGCACAGCCTGGGCGGTGCCCTGGCCACCCTGGGGGCGCTCCAGGCCGTGGGGGGGGGGTGGACCGTGGCGGGGGTCGCCACCTTCGGCAGCCCGGCGGTGGGCGATCAGGCCTTCGTGGACTTCTATGCCAATACCCTTGGGGATCGCAGTGATCGGGTGGTCCATTTCGCGGATCCGGTGCCCCGGTTGTTGAACCCGGGCCTGGGCTTCTTCCACGTGCCGAAGCTGCGGTACATCGATCGGGAAGGGCGGCTGGTGGAGGAGGCGGGCTGGGGAGAACGCACCCTGGACCGGGTGCAGGGCTGGTTCCACAAGCCCGGAAAGGTGCTCACGGCGGGGGTGCCGGATCACCTCATCTCCAGCTATATCAATGCGATCGATAAGCTGGGCTGAGGCATCAACTTGGGCACGGGTATTGCCGATCTATACTGGAGTGCCGATGTTCCGCCCCCTCCCCCTCCTCGCCACGCTGCTGGCCCTCACGCCGGTGTGGGCGTTGCCCCGTTCGGGCGGACGGATCATCCCCAAGACCTACCTCTACACCTATTACGACAAGGGCGGTCGCCTGGTCGTGAACAACCTCCCCCCCACCCACGTGCGGGGGCTGGGCCTCACCCTCAAATCCGTGGGCGTGGGCCAGGTGCGCCTGGCCATGACCTCCGTGGAGATGGCGCGGGTCATTAAGAGCCCCGAACTCATCGCCATCGTGGATGAGATCGCCGCGGCCGAGGGCGTGGACACCTTCCTGGCCCGGGCCATCATCCAGGCCGAGAGCGCTTTCAACTACAAGGCCCGCAGCCACGCCGGCGCCCTGGGCCTCATGCAGCTCATGCCCGCCACCGCCGAGCGCTTCGGGGTGACGGATCCCTTCGACCCCCGCCAGAACATCAGCGGCGGCGTGAAGTACCTGCGCTGGCTCCACGATTACTTCCAGGGCGACCTGGAGAAGGTGGTGGCCGCCTACAACGCCGGCGAAGGCGCCGTGACGAAGCACAAGGGGATCCCCCCCTTCCGGGAGACCCGGGCCTACGTGCCCAAGGTGATCGGCCTCTACCGGGCCAAGGCCGTGCAGCCGGATCCCAAGGCCGCAGGTGCCATGCAGCTTCTCGCCACCAAGGGTCGGGGCGGCTTCGAGCTGGAAGAGAAGGTTCCACCCGTGCAGCTCGCCAAGGCCAACACCCGCATCTACCAGTGGACCGATGCCCAGGGTCGCCTTCAGATCAGCGACACCCCTCCGCCCAAGGGTGCGGGACCGGTGAAGGTGTTCGGCGGTCAGCCCTAGGGCTCAGCCTTCAAATAGGATTCCAGCGCGTCCCGCGCCTCATCATAGGCGGCGAGGACCTGGGGCAGGATCTGAGTGGCGTCCTCCAGGCGCTTCTCGCGCCCGGCCTTCTCCAGATCGGCGCAGAGGTGGCGCAGGCGGCTCGCGCCCAGGGAACCGCTGCCCCCCTTGAGGGCGTGGGCATCCTGGCCCAGGGCCGTGGCATCGCCTTCGGCGAGGTTCTTCTTCATGGATTGGAGGCGGGTGGGCACGTCCTCCAGGAAGAGGGCGTACATCTCGCGGATGAGGCCGTTGCCGCCGTCATCCAGTTCCCGCAGCTGGGCGAGGGTGGATTCATCCAGGACGCCGGGTGCCGGGAAGGGGGGCAGCGGCTGGGTGACGGCCGAAGGTGAAGCGCTGGGCTTGGCTTCATCCACCCACTCCCGCAGCACGCGCTTGAGCTCCTCCAGCTGAAGAGGCTTGGTGGCGTAATCGTCCATGCCGGCGGCGAGGCAGCGCTCCCGTTCCCCGGACATGGCGTGGGCGGTGAGGGCGACGATGGGCGTGCGGTGGCCGCTGGTGGCCTCCAGTCGGCGCAGGGCCGCGGTGGCCTCGAAGCCATCCATTTCCGGCATCTGGCAATCCATGAAGACGAGGTCGTAAGCTCCCTTGCGCAGCGCCTCCAGGGCCATGAGGCCGTTGCCCACCACCTCGGCGCGGTAGCCCAGGCGCTCCAGGGTGCGGAGGATGACCTTCTGGTTCACGGGGTTGTCTTCGGCCACGAGGAGGCGCCCCCGCTTGGGCGTGGCTTCGGGAGGTGGAGCTGGTGGCGCGGAGACGCCCTCGGGGATCTCCGGTGGGCGGAGGCCCATGGCCGTGGCGAGGGCCGCATGGAGGGAGGCCCGCCGCAGGGGCCTGGCGAGGCAGGCCACGGCGGAACCCGCGGCGCCCTTCTGCACTTGCAGGAGCACGGTGGGGCGCTGGGCCGCCTGGGCATGGGCCCAGGTGGAGGCCGACGGGGGAAGGGAAGGGCCGTCCACCACCATGGCCTTGAAGGGCAGCGGGGTGTTCGCCAGCAGGGCTTCGGCCTCCTCGGCCACGGCGCATTCCACCGTGAGCCCAAGGCTCTCCAGGTTTCGCTGCAGCAGGTCCCGGGCCCGGGTGGGGGGACTCACCAGCAGCACCCGGGCCCCGGCGAGGTCGGGCTCGAGGGCCACGATCGCCTTGGTGCTGAGGGGCAGGTGGAGGGTGAACCAGAAGGTGCTGCCGCTGCCGGGATCGCTGCTCACGCCGATCTCGCCGCCCATGAGGTGGACGAGCTGCCGGCTGATGGCCAGGCCCAGGCCCGTGCCGCCAAAGCGGCGGGTCATGCTGCCGTCGGCCTGGGAGAAGGATTGGAAGAGGCGGGGCTGGGCTTCGGCGGGGATGCCGATGCCGGAATCTTGGATCTCAACGTGCATGTGGATGGCCTCCGCAGTGCGGGATTCCAAGCTCATGCGCACGAGCACCGCGCCAGTCTCCGTGAACTTGAGGGCGTTGCCCACGAGGTTCACGAGGATCTGGCGCACCCGGCCCGCGTCGGCCACCACCATGCGGGGAAGGCGTGGATCCAGGGCGCCCTGCAGGTCCAAGCCCTTGTCTTGGGCCTTCTGGGCGAACATCGCCAGGGTCTCTTCCAGGATGTCCGAGAGATCCACATCCAAGGGTTCCAGATCCAGTTTGCCGGCCTCGATCTTGGAGAAGTCGAGGATGTCGTTGAGGATCTCCAGCAGCCCCTCGGCGCAGCTCCGCACGGTTTGCGCGTATTCGCGTTGATCCGCCGTGAGCTCGGTATCCAGGAGGAAGCCCGTCATTCCCAGCACGCCGTTCATGGGGGTCCGGATCTCGTGGCTCATGTTGGCGAGGAATTCGCTCTTGGCGCGGGTGGCGGCCTCGGCGGCATCCCGGGCCCGGCGCAGTTCCTCCTGCTGTTCCTTCAGGGCGGTGATGTCGGTGCGAAGGCTCACAAGGCCGCCATCGATGGTGCGTCGATCACTGGTGCGGATCCAGCGCCCCTTGAGCACCTGTTCGGTAGATATTCCGGGCTCTCGATGCGAATGGAGGCGGGACTGGATCCACGCTTCGACGCCCTCGGGGAATTCCTCGGCGGGGATCACCTGGGCGAAGGCCCGGACGATGGCTTCGTAGGGTGTGCCATGCATGAGCAGGTGCTCCACCTCCTGATAGAACTCGCGGAAGGCGGCGTTGCACGTGAGGAGCCGATCTTGTTCGTCGAACATGGCGAAGCCCGCGTCCAGGCTCTCGATGGCATCCACGAGGCGGCGCTGGGCCTGCTCCAGGGCCTGGGCAGCCCGCTTGCGCTCGGTGATGTCCTCGCTGATGCCCAGAAGGTAGGAGCTGCGCCCATCCGGATCCACGATAGGCACCTTCACCGTGTGCCAGATCCGCTCCCCATCCGGGGTGAGTACCAATTCCTCGGGGATGTCGAGCTGGGTCTGGGATTCCAGGACTTGGCGATCCTCCCGCTCATAGGCTTCGGAGGCGAGGGAGGGGAAGATCTCCCGGGTGTGCCGCCCGATGAGGCGTTCGGGCCCCAGGCCGATGGCATCACAGAGGGCCTTGTTCACGCGCATGTAGTTGAGCTGATCCGCATCCTTGATGAAGATGCGGAAGGGGATGTTCTCCACCACCCGATCCAGCAGCTCCTGCACCTGGCGCACGGCCTCCTGGTCGGCCCGGTGGCTGGTGACATCCAGGAGGATGCCATCCACGAAGGGTATGGTGCCATCCTCGACGGCGACGCCCTGGCCCTGGGAGAACACCCAGCGCTGATGGCCGCCGCGATCGACGATGCGGTACTCCAGCTGGTAGGGCTCCCGCAGGATGAGGGCCGCGGAGATGGTCTCGATGACCCGCTGGAGATCCTCGGGGTGGATGATGTCCTGGAGCCGCACGTTGCCGTTGATGAACTCGCTGGCGGAAAAGCCGGTGACGGGATGGATGCCCTCGCTCATGAAGAGGACGCTGAAGGCGGCATCGTTGCGGGCGCGGTAGACGGCCCCGGGCACGTTCTCCACGAGGGTGCGGAAGCGCTCCTCACTGCCGCGCACGGCGCTCTCCGCATCCTTCTGGAAGGTGATGTCGGTGTGGGAGCCGGCCATCCTCAGGGGCTTGCCGTCGGGCCCCCACACGGCTTGGCCCCGGGCGCGGATCCAACGCCATTCGCCGCTCTTGTGGCGCATGCGCAGTTCCAGGTCATAGGGCTCCCGCTCCTCCAAGTGGAGCCGGATGGCCTCGTGCACCTTGGCGTGGTCCTTGGGGTGGAGGAGCTGGAGGAAGGTGTCGAAGGTCGATGGTAGCTCGCCTTCCACATAGCCCAGCTGCGCCATCCATTTGGGCGAAAAGTAGAGGTCCTCGGTACGGAGATCCCAATCCCAGATGCCATCGTTGGCCCCCTGTACGGCGAGGGCGTAGCGCTCTTCGCTGGCCCGCAGCTTGTCGCGCTCCGCAGCGAGGGCCCCCTCGGTGCTGCGCTTCAATTCGTCGTAGAGGTCCCGCATCTCAGCGCTGGACATGGCGAGGCTGCGCTCGAGGGTGTAGCGGTCCTGATCGGCATCGGAATAGAAGCGGCTCATGCGCGCCAGCAGTTCCGTCCAGGCTTCGCCCTGGGGGGGCGAGTCAGGCCCCAGCCCCAGACGCTTCAGCTGGCGTTGTAGGACGGAATGGAGTTCCAAGCGGTCAGGCCTCCTGCAGGACGGTGAGGGTCATGGTCTGGTTGTGCAGGTCGCAGGTGCCGCTGGCGAAGGGGCTGATTTCTCCGTAGCTGTAGAAGCCGACCTGCTGGGTGCCCTCGGGCAGGGCCTGGAGGGTCGCTTCCACCTCCTCCTCGGTGCGCTCGCCGAGCACGAGGCGGCGCCCCACGCAGGAGATGGCGATGCTGAGGGCGGGACCCCCGGCCTCGGCGCCGATGCGCTCGGCGGCCTCTTGGGCTCCGCCGATGAGGCGGTCGAAGTTGGCGCGCATGAATTGGGCGAGGCTGCCCTGGGGGATGTCGCCGGCGAAGGTCATGCTCTGGGCGGCTTCATCCACGGCGAGCACGGTGCGGACCAGCTGCCGCTGTTCGCCTTCGGCCATGCGCAGGGCCAGGGGGAAGAGGAGGGCCGTGGCGGGCAGGCCCGACGCGCGGTCGCCCAGATAGCCCTTGTAGAGTTCGAGGGCGGGCTTGCCATCCAGTTCGAACAGCACGTTGTCCTGGGAGCGCGTGACCCGGCGCTCGGGGCCGAAGCTGTCCCAGCCGCCCTTGCTGCCGTGGCCCAGGCGCACGGCCTCGCCATAGAATCCCACGGCGATCACGCGGCCGGATTGGGGGCGGCCCGCTTCCAGCACCCAGGTCCGCTGGAAGCGGGCGCCATCCCCGGCGAGGCCCCCGGTGATGGGGATGCGGCCCTGGAATCGCTCATTGAAGCCCCGGGCCAGTTCACTGCCGTTGACGTTCAGGCCATCGGAGAGCACGAGGATGCCCTGGAGGCCTGGGCCGTCCAGGGCTTCGGCCAGGGTCATCCCGGCGCGGTGGCTATCTGCCGCGCTGGAAACCTCGGCGCTGGCCCGGCGCAGCGGTGTGCGGGCGAAGCGCGCGATGGCCACGGCAATGCTGCCGTCATCCACCTTGGTGCCGAAGATCTCCCCGGAGGTGGAGCAGCCCATGACGCAGGCCTGGGGGTAGGCGGCGGAAAGGGCGCCCAAGGGAGCCGGATCATCCAGGAAGCCACTGGCGCCGAAGGCCAGCACGAGGGTGCTGGTCGAATCCATTTCGGGAAAGGCGCCGGACCAGCCTTGCCGGGGGTCGAATGCGAGGGTCTTCAGATCCATGGGAACTCCGGCTCACCCCCTGTCTTCGGCCGATCCGGGGGTCGGTCTGAATCCGCGCCTGGCCCCCTGTCGGGGGCAGTGTGGCCCCGGGGTGCGATAGTGGGGCATGGAAAACGCCGACCTGACCCCCGCCGAGGGCACCCTCCAGCTGCTCTTCAAGAAGCTGCACCCCCACCTGGAGGACGCCGCCCACGCCCTGGAGCGCAAGGCGAACCGGGCGGACCTGGAGAAACTGCACGCCCGCCTGCAGAAGGCCCGCTTCACGGTGGTGGAGGCCATGGACGGGATCATGGAATCCCTGGATGAGGAGGATCCCCTCCGGGAGGAATTGGAAGGCCTGTCCGCGAACCTGACGCCCCTGGGGGAGCCCTACCAGCAGAGCCTCATCGTCACGCAACTCTGCTTAGAGGAAGCACCCGCGGAACTCCTCCCCTTCGCTCCCCCGGGCTGCGTGGGGACCTCTACCTGGGGGCCGCGCATGGTGGCCTTCCTGGGCAAGCTGGAGGACCCGAAGTACCAGGCCCGCAGCCGCTGGGCCCGCATTCCCGAGGACGTGGGCGAAACCGAAGAGGGCTGATCGCCCCGGGTTTCCAAGCTCACACGCGACGACACCCTCCGCCGGAGGGTGTCGTCGCGTGTATCGGTTGCCCTAAACGAGGGCGACGAGTTCGATTTCCACTTTCGCCCCGCGTGGCAGCGCGGCCACTTGCACAGTGCTGCGGGCGGGCTTGGCTCCCGCCAGGTGCTTTTCGTAGATGGCGTTGAAGGCGGCGAAGTCAGCCAGATCCGTGAGGAAGACGGTGGTCTTCACCACGCGATCCCAGCCGGTGCCCGCCTCGCGGAGCACGGCATCGAGGTTGTCCAGCACGCGCACGGTCTGGCCCTCGATGGGGCCCGTCACCATCTCCATACTCTCGGGGATGAGGGGGATCTGCCCGGCGGTGAAGAGCAGCCCGTTGGCGATGACCGCCTGGCTGTAGGGGCCGATGGCGGCGGGGGCGTGGGGGGTGTGGATGGTCTTCATGGGGAGTCCTTTGGGCTCTTGGCTTTAGGCTTTGGGCTCTGGGGGGATCCGGCTTCCGGTAGGGTAGCCTCGTTGGGTCGGATCCAGCGAGAGCCCGGGGTCCAGAGCCGCGCGGCAGCTCAGTTCTTCCACTTGCGCTTCTTGTGGCGCCAGGCGCGGTTGGGGCGGGTCTGCAGGGGGGCGGTGGCATCGAAGGGGCTGGCGGGGGCCTCACCTTCGAGGGGGGCCTCCTCCATGGCCCGGGGGCCTTCCTCGAACTGCTGCTGTACCCACTGGCCACTGCGATGCAGGAGGGCCGCCAGGCAGAGGCTCGCCTCGATGCGGGCGTGGGGCAAGGGGCCGAGCATGGTGAACACCGAGGGATCCGGCGGGATCACGCGGGGCACCACCACTTCCGGCAAGGGCACGGGGTGGGCGTCGAAATCATCGTCATCGCAGGGGGCCCAGGGCTCCTGCATTCCATTCTCCGTGCGGAGCAGATCCAGCACGGTGACCTTCTTCTTGGGGGGGCGACCCCGCTTCTTTGGGGCGGCTTCGGCGGCCTCGGAGAGGGCGCCCTGGAGGGCGGCCATCACGGCCTCGCGGCTCTTGCCGCGCAGGTCGAAGAGCAGCCAGGGATCGCGGTCCAGGGCCTCGGCCATGACGAAGCAGACAGCGGCCACATGCTTGCAGGGGTTCGCCCAATCGGGGCAATCGCAGTGGGTCTGCAATTCCTTGGGCACGCGGGGGTAGAGGCTAGCGCCTGCTTCGCGGAAGGTCTCGTCCAGGCCCTGGGGCATCTCGCCGGCCAGCAGCGAGGCCACGAAGCGGCTCTCCTGGGTGATGCGCGACAGCGCCTTCTCCCACTGGGCCGTGGTGAGGGCGGGCAGGCCCAGGGTCACGTTGTAGGTCTTGCGGCCGTGGACGCGGGCCTGGATCTCACCGGGTTGCACGGAGAAGTGGCTGACGTGGCCCTCTTCGGCGTACTTGAGGCCGCGGGGTAGGCGGTTCTCGTAGTCATCGCCGAGCTGTTCGAGGCCCTTGATCCAGAGGCGGCCCCACCAGGTGGTGCCGAAGCGGTTGGAGGCAATCATTCCAGCACCTCCTCGACTTCGGGCTTGATGGTGGCCATCTTGCGGGCGGCGGCGAGATCCACTTTGCCCCCCTCTTCTTCATCCAATACTTCGGCGTCCACATCCAGGGCCACGAGCCGGCGGAGGGCGTCGTCATCCAGTTCCGTGAGCCAGCCTTCGCCGGAGCCCACCACGCGATCCGCGAGATCGCGCTTGCTCTCGAGCAGGGCGTCGATCTTCTCTTCCAGGGTGCCGATGGTGACGAGCTTGTGCACCTGCACGTTCTTGGTCTGGCCGATGCGGTAGGTCCGATCCGTGGCCTGATCTTCCACGGCGGGGTTCCACCAGCGGTCGAAGTGGAAGACGTGGGTGGCGGCGGTGAGGTTGAGGCCCACGCCCCCGGCCTTCAGGGAAAGCAGGAGCACGGGCGGGCTGTTGGGATCCTCCTGGAAGGCCCGCACCATGGCATCGCGTTGATCCCGGGAGCTGCCGCCATGGAGGAAGGGGGCGCGCACGCCCAGGGCCTCGGCCAGGTGGGTCTGCAGGCGGTCGCCCATCTCCTTGAACTGCGTGAAGACGAGGGCTCGTTCGCCGCTGTCCACCACTTCTGAGAGCATGTCCGTGAGGCGCTCCAGCTTGCCGCTGCGGCCCTTGAGGGGCGCAGGCTGGCGCAGGAACTGGGCGGGGTGGTTGCAGATCTGCTTGAGGTGGGTGAGCAGCGCGAGGATCTTGCCGCGGCGCTCGATGCCCTTGCTGACTTCGAGATCCTTCTCCATCTGATCCACGCGCACCTGGTAGAGGGCGGCCTGTTCCTTGGTGAGGGTCGTGTAGACCTTCATCTCGTTCTTCTCGGGCAGATCCTGGATGATGCTGCGGTCGCTCTTCAGGCGGCGGAGCACGAAGGGTCCGATGCGCTTGCGCAGGTCCTGCGCCACTTCGGGATCCCGCCACTTCTCGATGGGCGTGGCGAAGCGTTCCTTGAAGCTGCTCTCCAGGCCGAGGTAGCCGGGCAGCGAGGCGGCCAGGATGGCCCACAGCTCCGTGAGGCGGTTCTCGATGGGCGTGCCGGTGAGGGCCAACCGGAAGTCCGCGCGGAGTTTGCGCACGGCCTTGCTCTGGGCGCTGGCGCCGTTCTTGATGGCCTGGGCCTCGTCGACCACAAGGTTGCTCCACTTGCGTTTGGCGAAGGTGTCCTCCTCCCGGCGCACCACGCCGTAGGTGGTGAGCACGAGGGTGTGGGGGGCGAACTTCTCCGGCAGCTTGTCGCGGTTGTTGCCGTGGTGCACGAAGAGGGGCAGCGAGGGCGCGAATTTGGCGACCTCCCGTTCCCAGTTGCCCAATAGGGAGGTGGGGCAGACCAGCAGTGTGGCGCCACCTTCCTTGGGGGCCTCGTGCTTGCGGTGCAGCAACAGCGCGAGGACCTGGATCGTCTTACCCAAGCCCATGTCATCGGCGAGGATGCCGCCCAGGCCCAAGCGCTGGAGGCCCGAGAGCCAGGCGAGACCGCGTAGCTGGTAGGGGCGCAGCTGGCCCTTGAAGGCCGCGGGCTGGGTGATGGGCTTGTCGGGCAGCACCTTGAGGTCGGCCAGGGCCGAGGCGAAGTCGCCCGCCAGTTCCACCTCGATGGCTTCGGCCACGCCGGGGATGCGCGCGTTGCCCGTGAGGGCCGCCGCGATGGCCTCGCCCTTGGACATGGCTTCGAAGCCCGCGCCCCTGCTGGCCTGCACCACGGCCGTGATCTGCTTGAGGGTCTCGGGATCCAGGGCCACCCACTTGCCCTTCCAGGCCACGAGGGGGTGTTTGAGGCTCGCCATCTGGGCGAAGTCGTCCACGCTGAGGGCGTCGTCGCCCAGCATGAGGCTCCACTCGGCGCTGACCTTGCCTTCGAGGCCTTCGTCTCCGCCGGCCTGCATGGTCTGGCCACCCAGGCGCACCTTGGCGCGCAGGCGCCGGGCGCCGCCGAATTCCGCCATGCCTTCGGGCAGGTGCACGAGGAAGCCCGCCTCCTTCAGGCGCTCGGCGCCCTTGGTGAGGAAGTCCCAGGCTTCGCGGGGAAGGAGGGTGAGGTCTTCGGGCTTCTGGCCCGCGAGGGCGCGCTGGAGGGGCGCGAAGAAGGGCACGGCGCGGGCGAGGCCCCGGAGCAGGGCCTGCCGGCCCTGGAGCACTTCGGGCTCCACCGAGGGTTCCCAGAGTTGGGCCACGTTGATCTGACCGCCGCCCTCGGTCTCCAGGCCCAGCTTGAGGATCCAGCCCTCTTCGCTGTGGCGGTCGGCCTCATCGATATCGAGGCCGCCCTTCTTCTTGGGCACGGGGGGCGCATCCAGCTTGAGCATGGGGCGCACCCACTGGGGCCGCGCACCTTCACTCCACTGCTCCAGGTTCTCGCCCAGGGTGCGTTCGGTGACGCCCGTGGTGGGGAATTCGTTCATGGGATGGCTGAGGGCCACCATGAGCCGCTCATCCCAGGGCAGGCGATCCCGCTTGTGGCCCCGCAAGCGGTGAATAAGGGAGAGGCGCGGGTCGTCACCGGCCTTGATGTTGGTGGCCACGAAGCGCACGAGGAAGTCGGCGCCGTCCTCCAGGAAGGCCGAGAGGATCGCGGACTTCTCCATGGGGTGGGCGAGGTCATCCTCCACCTCGTAGGCCTCCATCTCGCCGAGGCTGAGGCCCTTGGTGAAGACCCAGTTGTCGTCCTCGGGGAAGGCCCAGGTGGCCGGGGGCATGGCGGCGGCCAGATCCTTGAGGGCTTCGCGGTCGGCGGGGCTGGTGAGGCTCACGCCCCACTTGGCCCGCCAGGGATTGCCGAGGGTATCGAGCTGGGGGAGGACCGCGCCACGCACGACCAGGCTCTGGAGCAGGCGCAGGGCCGTGGCCCAGAACTGCAGGGAGGGCCCCGCATCCCCGGGCCTCAGGGCCAGGGAGCAGAGCCAGGGGTAGGCCCGCTGCCAGCGGAGGGGCACGCCGTGCAGCTCCAGCAGGCGGCCATCGGGCAGGAAGAGCTGGGTGCGGGCGGGGGTGAGCCGCTCCCGACCCTGGAGTTCTCCGGGCAGGGTGCGCAGGGCCTTCGTCCAATCCTCGGGGGTGGCCTCGCAGGGGAGGGCGATGAGGAAGCCGCGGTCCTGGGGCCTGTATTGAAGGATGGGTTTCATGCGGGCCTCCCGGCCCGCCAGGCTTTAGGCTTTAGGCTATAGGCTCTCGCTGGGTCACCCAGCGGCGAGAGCCCAGAGCCAAGAGCCCGGAGCCAGAAATGAAACTCGGTTTTGCCAGCGATCATGCGGGATTCGACCTGAAGGAACGGCTCAAGGCTTGGGCGGTGGCTGAGGGCCATGAGGTGTTGGACTACGGCACGGACGGGCCGGCGAGCGTGGACTACCCGGATTTCGCGCACCGGGCCGCGCAGGCGAAGGGGGAGTGGGAAAGACTGGTGCTGGTGTGCGGTTCCGGGATCGGGATCAGCATTGCCGCCAACCGACATCACGGCATCCGTTGCGCGCTGGTGACCTCCCCCGAGCACGCGGTGCTGTCCCGGCAACACAACGACGCGAACGCCATCGCCTTCGGACAGCGGCTCACGGATCCGCTCAAGGCCGAATACTACCTGAAATGCTTCCTGGAAACACCTTTTGAGGGGGGGCGCCACCAGGGCCGCGTTGATAAAATCGACGCTTGTTGACCTTGGAGCAGGATCTGACAAGATCCCATCTAATTCCTCCTTGGCAGCAATCGACCCCCCGGGCCCCCCATGCGCGTACCCCATGCCCTCCGCCCCCTGAGCTTGGAACTGGGATCCCAGCTCCACGCCGATGGCTCCTGCACCATCAAGCAGGGGAACACCCACGTACTCTGTGCGGCGAACCTCATGCCCGGCGTGCCGGATGACGCCAAAGGGGGAGGCGCGGTGACGGGGTGGGTGACGGCCGAGTTCGGCGTCCTGCCCTCCGCCACCCACCGGCGGACGGACCGGGAGAACCTCGGCGGCCGCCAGCAGTCCCGCACCGTGGAAGTTCAGCGGCTTTTGACCCACAGCCTGCGACAGGCCGTGGACTTGAGCTTGCTGGGCGAGCGTACCCTGCAGATCGACTGTGACGTGATCAACGCCGATGGCGGTTCCCGCTCCACGGCCCTGAACGGCGCCTGGGTGGCCCTGGCGCTGGCCCTGCGCAAGCACGGCCTCGAGGCCGCACTGCGCCGCCAGGTGGCCGCCCTTTCCATGGGCGTGGTGGAAGAAGGGCACGGTCGCAGGGGCATGCTCGTGGACCTCGACTATGCGGAAGAAGAGGCAGTGGCTATCCACTGCTACCTGGTGGCCTCCCGGGCCATGGAGGGGGGCGAAGTGGAGATTGTGGACTTCCAGGCCGCCGGCGATGGCCGACCCTTCCCCCGCTCGGAATGCGCGGCCCTTCTGGAGATGGGCCTGCGCGGGTGTGAAAAGCTCATGGAGATTCAGGCCCAACGCTGGGAGTTCTTCCAGTAACCCGGGAAGCACGGCCTCCGGGCTATTCTTACCCCATGACCCTCCGACGCGCGCTCGTGCCGATGGCCCTGGTGGCGGGCCTATGCGCGCAGGCGCCCTCGGTCGTGCTGCGCCGCTTCGAAGTGCAGATGGAACCCCCGGACATGGTGTTCCGCTTCGCGCCGCGGGTGTGGGTGCCCGGCGCACCCCGGCTCGGGTTGGCCCTCAGCGGCGGGGGCGCCCGGGGCATCGCCCACGTGGGTCTGCTCCAGCGCTTCGAGGAGGAGGGCTATCCCGTCACTTCCGTCACGGGCACGAGCATCGGCGCCCTCGTGGGTTCGCTCTACGCCGTGGGCTACAGCCCCCGGGAGATCGAGGCCCTCTTCACCCGGGTGGATTTCGAACGGGCCTTCCTGGATACGCTGCGGCGGCTACCCGGGGAAACGCTGGACGAGCAGGAGCAGCGCTCGGGCAGCCCCGTGATCCTGGATTGGGATACCGGCGGATGGCGCCTCACCCAAGGCGTGAGTGGGGTGCACGTCCAGCGCACCCTGGAGGGGCTCTTCATCCGGGCCTCCCATTTCAGCCAGGGACGTTTCGATGCCTTTCGCGTGCCCCTGCGGGTCGTCGCCACGAACCTGCAGACCGGCGTGGGCCGCGCCTTCGCCGAAGGCGAGCTGGCCGAGGCCGTGCGGGCCTCCATGGCCGTGCCCGGGGGCTTCAAGCCCGTGATGATCCAGGGCCAGCCCTGGGTGGATGGGGCCCTGGTGGAGAACTTGCCCGTGGGCCACGCTCGGGAGGCCTTCCCCGACGATTTCATCGTGGCCCTCGATGTGAGCAGCCCCCTGGATGAGCGGCAGGCGGGCAATGCGCTCTCCATCGCCGCGCGCAGTTTGGATCTCACCATCGAGCGGCGCCAATGGGAAAGCCGCCGCGCCGCGGACTTCCTCATCCGGCCGCCCCTGGGAGAAGTGCCGTTCACCTCTTACAAGGATCGCCTGCCCAAGCTCATCGAGGAAGGGCGTGCCGCCTTCGACGCGGCCAAGCCCGCTTTGGACAAGGCCCTGCTGGCCAAGCTGGGGCAGGCGGAGCCCGTGGAAGTGGATCAGGTCGTGGCGCCCGATTTTGGCTGGCCGCCGGAGGCCCAGAACGTGCTCTGGACGTGGCTGCAGCGCCCCCCCGGAGAGCTGAAGGTGCAGGAGCTGCTCATCGGCTTGCAGCAGTTGCTGGTGCGGGGGCTGGCTCGGGAAGCTTCGGCGGAGCTGCGCCTGGAGTCGGGCCGGAAGGTGCTCCACCTCCTCGTGAAACCCTGGCCCACCGTGAAGGCCCTCAGCCTCGAAGTGCCCGAGGCCTGGTCGCCCCGGGTCCGCACGGCGCTGGCGGCGCTGCCCTTGGGATCCCCCTTCAACCCTCGCACCCTGGGGGAAGTGGTGAGCGGCCTCGTACATGCCTGGGTGGCCGAAGGACATCCGTTGATGGATGTGCGCGGCACCGGGTTCGACCCGGACACGGGCGTGCTCACGGTGCGGGTCTCGGAACCCAAGGTGCGGAGCATCGCCGTGCAGCCCGCGGAGGGCCGCCGGGTGAACGAGCGCTACCTGGCCTCCCGCATGCTCGGCCTTCAGGGGAAACCCTTGGAGATCGGCGAGCTGCAGCGCAGCGTCGGGCTCGTGGAGCAGCGGCTCCATTTGGCGGAACTGCGCCACTACCTGCTGCCCGTGCCCGAGGATCCCACGCAGGTGGACTTGCTCCTGGCCCCCATGCCGCAGGAACGGCATCGGCTGGAGTTCTCCATGGGCTGGGAGAGCACGCTGCGGGGCCAGGGGGCGCTGGCCTATCGCGCCTTCGGCCTGGGTTCCTTCGCCAGCGAGTTGGAAGTGGTGGCCACCCGGAATCGCCTCGAAACGGGGGTCACGGGCACCGTGCGGGGGCCCTTCCAGGCGCTGCTGGGCGCGGGGTTGGAGGTGGAAGGCAGCAGTTTCTCCCGCCGGTTGGAGGGGGCGCAGGCCTTCGGCGCCTGGCCGACGTCCGGCATCACGCGCTCGGGGGATTGGCGGACGGATCAGGCCATCTTCCGGACCTATGCCCGCTTCGGGGCCTCGGGGACGGGCAAGACGAGCCTCGAAGGGGCCTGGCGCCGCTCCTACCTCGACTGGACCGGGCAATCCCCAGAGGCCCGTTCGGACCTCCTGCTGGCCGGAAGCCTGGAATGGGACAGCTTGGATCGCCACAGCCTGCCCACGGAGGGCCGCGTGCTCCGCCTCCATCTGGAAGGCGGTCGCAGTCGCGGAATGTCCGTTGATCACGACTTCCGCCAGGGCTACCTCCGGGCGCGGTCCCTGTGGGCCCTGGGGCGGCGGGTCAGCCTGGATTTGGATGCGGAGCTGGGCGCGAGCCGGAACCTGGAACCCCACCAGGCCTGGGCCCTGGGCGGGCCGGGGTTCCTCATCGGCACTGCGGCCAACGACAACCTCGCCGCCCAATTCGCGGTGGTGCGGTTGGGCCTGCCCATCCGCCTGGAGGGCCCCTTCGGCACCACCCTCCAACTGGGGCCTCGCTTCGATCTGGCGCGCCTGGGGGCAGAGTTGCGGGAGCTGGGCGGGGCGACCAGCGGGCATCTGGCTGGGGCCGGGCTCGAACTGCGCACGGTGTTCCTGGGGTTGACGGTGGAAGCCGCCTACGGCTGGGTGCGCACCGAGGGGCTGGGCCGACCTTCACGAACGGTGGGCTCCTTCAATGTCCAGATTGGGATGCTTCCCTTGGATTTGTGGCGGCGGCGCTGATCCGCGGGGTTTTAACCGGCAGCGATGGTGCCGTAGGCCGGAAAAGGGCTTGGGATGCGGGCGTCTGAATTAATCCCAAGGGGGAAGGAGTCGATGCGTAGGGCCTCCCCCGGAGTCCGTCCATGGATGCCCTTCAAACCACCCAGCGCGCCGAGCAGACCCAGTTCCTCTGTTTCGCTCTGGCCGGGGAGGCCTACGGCATCCCCATCCTGAAGGTGCGGGAGATCCAAGCCTCGGCTTCCATCACGCGGATCCCCAAGGCCCCGGCCTACATGCCGGGCGTCATCAACCTTCGCGGGGCCATCGTGCCCATCATCGACCTCCGCGTGCGCTTCTCCCTGGGGCCGGTGCCCGAAGGGGGGCGGCCCGTGATGGTCATCGTCGAAGTGGAGGGCCGGACCCTGGGCATGCGCGTGGACGCCGTGTCCGAAGTGGTGGACCTGGATCCCGCCAAGATCCAGCCGCCTCCCGAGTGGGGTGGTGACATGGCCCTGGATCGCGAATTCATCTCAGGTCTCACGAGCCTTCCGGCGAGCCCGGAAGGGGGCGAGGCCATGTTGATCCTCCTGAACCTGGACCGGTTGCTGAGCCAGGACGAACTGCGATCCCTCAACGCTCCCGAAGGGGCCTGAATCCGATGATCCTCGTGCGGAGAACTTCCATGACCGGTCCATCCCAGCGCGGTGCCCTCAGTCTCCAAGCGCTGATCATGGGGCTCGTAGCCACTGTGATCATCGCCGCCTTCGTCCTGATCGGCGTGATCACCCGCAGTCAGATGCGGGATGCCCTCATCGGCAAGGAACTCTCGGAGTCGCAGACGATCTGCAACCAGGCCGAAAGCGTGCGCGACTACATGGCCTCGATCCGGAACTCCGGGATCTACGATCAGAAGAAGCTCAAGGAGGACGTGAAGGCCCTGGTGCAGACCGTGCCCATCGTCGCCTCCTTCCAAACCGCGGAGATGAAGGCCAAGGAATCGGGCTTCAAGTTCCGGGTGCCCAAGGAATTCCCGCGCAATCCCAAAAACGCTCCGGATGAGGATGAACTCAAGATCCTCCGCCAGCTCCAGGCCCGGGCCTCCGAACCCGGTAACCCCGATCATTGGTACGAAGACAAGAAGATGAATTCGGTTCGTTACTTCCGGGCCATTCGGCTGACGGGCGAATGCATGGCCTGCCATGGCGAGCCCAGCACCTCCAAGGCCCTCTGGGGCCGGGAGGATGGTACGGATCCCACCGGTGCCAAGATGGAAGGCTGGAAGGTGGGGGAGATCCACGGGGCTTACGAGGTGATCATGGGCCTCGAGGACACCGACAAGCTCCTCGGCAGCCTCACCATGTGGGTCATCGGGGGCGCCCTGGTGGGCTGCGCCGCCTCCCTGGGTGTGATCTTCTGGCTGCTTCGCAGCCGCATCTTTGCCCGGCTGGAAGGGGCCACCCAGCGCATGCGCCAGGTCAGCGACGGCGACCTCACCGCCCGCGTGGAAGACACCCGCGATGACGAACTGAAGGAGGGCTTCGACGCCTTCAACCTCATGACCGACCGTCTGCGCGACCTCGTGGTTCAAATTCAGGAAGGCAGCACCAACATCCTGGGTGCGGCCGGGGAGATCTCCTCGGGCAACGCCGACCTGAGCCGGCGCACGGAGCAGCAGGCCGCCAGCCTGGAAGAGACCGCCAGCAGCATGGAAGAGTTCACGGCCACCGTAAGCCAAACGGCCCAGAACGCCCAGGCCGCCAACGTCGATGCCACCAAGACCCGCACCGTGGCCATGGAAGGCGCCGACAACGTCAACATGCTCGTGTCCTCCATGGCGGAGATCAACCAGAGTGCCGAGCGCATCGCCGAGATCATCGGCGTGGTGGATGAGATCGCCTTCCAGACCAACCTCCTCGCCCTCAACGCGGCGGTGGAAGCGGCCCGGGCGGGCGAACAGGGACGCGGCTTCGCGGTGGTGGCGGCGGAAGTCCGCAACCTCGCCAAGCGCAGCGCCGACGCCGCCAAGGAGATCAAGGGCCTGATCCGCGATTCCGTCCGCAAGGCCGCCGATGGCGCCCAGGTGGCCGAGAGCGCGGGCCGCACCATGCGGGACGTGGTGGACAGCGTCCAGCGGGTCACGGACCTCATCCAGGAGATCACCGGCGCCACCCAGGAACAGAGCCGGGGCATCCAGGAGATCAACAAGGCCATCACCCAAATGGACACCATGACCCAGCAGAACGCCGCGCTGGTGGAGGAGGCCGCTGCCGCCGCCATGAGCCTGGATGAGCAGGCCCAATCCCTCTCGGACCTCGTGGCCAAGTTCCGCACGGGGCAGGAGGGATCCCGATCCCGCAAGCCGCAATCGAAGACCGCGCCCCGGCACCGCACCACGGTGCGCACGGCGCCCATGCCCGAACTCCAGCGCCCGGCGAGCCGGCCTGAGACCCTGGCCCTCAAGAAACCGGTGCTGCCGCCGACGGATTCCGACGCCGAAGGGTGGGAGGAGTTCTGATGGCGGGGAAGTCACCCAAGCCCATCCAGGTCGCCCTCAAGGGCGATCTGGATGTGTTTTCCATCCAGGGGCAGGCCACCGGCCTGAAGCAGGCCTTGGAGGGGGCGGGCCCCTTCGTGGTGGACCTTTCGGGGGTGGGTGACGTGGACCTCTCCGGATTCCAGCTGCTGGCTTCGACCACCGTCGGTCGGGCGCCCGGGACGATCCGTCTGCAGGGCATCCCCCCGGCCCTGCTGGATCGGATGCAGGAGCTGGGCTTGCAGGCATTCCTCGACGAGGTGAAGTGATGGGTTGGCTCGGTTCCAAGGAGCCCGGCAGTGCCAGCGTGGCCTCGGTGGAGGCGGGGCTCCCCTCGACGGCCCTCGCGGCCATCCTGGGGCGCATCGCCAAGGAGGAGGCCCGGCAGACGAACCTGCAGGTGCGGGAAGCCCTGAAGAACCTGGATCAGGTGGGCAGCCTCACCTCCAAGGCGGCTTCGGGGCTGGGTGTGGCGTTGAGCGAATTGAACACCCTGGTGACCCAGCAGCGCCACCTCACGGTGGAGATCCAGGACGCCATGACCCTCCGGGTCGAAGGCGAGCACGGCGAAGTCAGCATGGAGAACTTCTCCAGGAGCATCATCCAGACCCTCGATCACTTGGTGGAGAACATCCTCGAGACCTCCACGGCCTCCATGCAGTTGGTGGAGGAGATCGAGGACATCCAGGTGCGCTCGCGGAAGATGGAACAGGTGCTCCAGGATCTGTCCGAGATCGCCTCCAAGACGCATCTGCTGGCCCTCAACGCGAGCATCGAGGCCGCCCACGCCCGCAAGTACGGCGCGGGGTTCGCCATCGTGGCCGGGGAAGTGAGCAGCCTCGCGGATCGCAGTGCCAGGCTCAACGACACCATCCAGGAACACCTGGTCGGCACACACCAGGCCCTGGAGAACACGGAAAACCAGATCCACCGCATCGCCACCAAGGACCTGAGCCTCTTCCTCACTTCCAAGGGCCAAAGCGCGAGCCTCATGGGCGCCATGGAAGTCAGCAACACGAAGGTCGCGGCGCTGGTCATCCGGGCGGAAGTGAACGCCAAGGAAGTTCAGACCCGCATCCACGAGGTGGTGAAGAGCCTCCAGTTCGAGGATCTCGTGCGGCAGTCCCTGGAAACGGTCACCGCCCACCTGGAGCACCTGATCCACCGGGCCGAGGCCTGGGATCGGGCTGGGAACCGGCTCTCTCAGGGGGATCCCCTGGAGCAGATCCTCCCTGAATTGGAGGAAACCCTGCAGCAGGCCGATGCAGCCTTCAACCCCAAGCGAGCCGTGCATCACGACACGCTCGATGCCGGCGACGTGGAACTTTTCTGAGGTCCTGATGAGCAAGACCATCCTCACCGTGGATGATTCCTCCACCATGCGGCAAATGATCGCCTTCACCCTCTCCCAGGCGGGCTTCGTCGTGCTGGAGGCCTCGGATGGCCAGGAGGCTCTGGACCTGGCCCGCACCCAAGGGGCGGACCTCGTGATCACGGACGTGAACATGCCGAAAATGGATGGCATCACCCTCGTGGGCGAATTGCGGAAGCTCGGCCCTTACCGGTTCACCCCGATCCTTGTGCTCACCACCGAGTCCACACCGGAGATGAAGGCGAAGGGCAAGGCGGCCGGCGCCACCGGTTGGATCGTGAAGCCCTTCAGTCCCGAGAAGTTGATCGAGACCGTGAACCGAGTCCTCTGAGGCCACCATGGTGGACATCCTTGGCCAATACCGGAAGGTCTTCTTCGAGGAAGCTGCGGAGCTGCTGGATGCCATGGAGGCCACCCTCCTGCGCCTGGATCTCGCCTCCCTGGAGCGGGAGGATCTCAACCTCCTGTTCCGCGTGGCCCATAGCCTCAAGGGCAACGCCGCCACCTTCGGGTTTCCGGAAGTGGCGGCCTTTACCCATGAGCTCGAGAGCGGCCTGGAGCCCGTGCGTCAGGGGGACACCCCCCTCACTCAAGAAGGGGTGGACGTTCTGCTGCAGGCCGTGGACCTCGTCCGCCGCCACCTGAGCCTCGCCCAGGCGGATCAGCCCCTGCCTCCGGAGGATAAGGCCCGGGAAGAGGCCCTCGCCCTCCGCTTTCGGTCCCTCACGCTGGGCGGCCACGCGGAGGTCCAAAGCGCCCCCGTGGCAGCGCCGGTGTTGGCTTGGGAAGGAGCCCGCATCCACTTCCGCGCGCCGGGCGATGCCTTCCGCCGCGGCCTCAATCTGGAGCGCCTATTCCGGGATCTGCGCCGCCTGGGGAAGCTCCGGGTGGAACTGGCCGCGGAAGGCGTCCCGCCCTTGTCGGCCCTGGAACCGGAATCCTGCCACCTGGCCTGGAACCTCGACCTGGCGGGCACCTTCACCCGCGAGCAGGTGGAGGAGGTCTTCGAGTTCGTGGATGAAGGCGACAACCTCACCATCACGCCTGTGCTGGCGGACACCGCGGCCAAGGTGGAACCTCCGATGGCCGCGGGACCTGGGCGGATGCCGGCCCCCGCGGGATTGCCGGGCGCTTCGACGGACGCGCCGAAGGGCATGGCGCGCGGAGACGCCTCCACCCTGCGGGTGAGCACCGAGAAGATCGACCGCCTCCTGGATCTGGTGGGGGAGCTGGTCATCACCCAGGCCATGCTGGCCCAAAGCAGCCAACTGCTGGAGACCCAGGCGGGCCAGGGTCGCTTCCAGGAGGCCATGCAGTTGCTGGACCGCCAGACCCGCGACCTCCAGGAGCGGGTCATGGGCATCCGCATGGTGCCTGTGGACATGGTGTTCTCCCGCTTTCCGCGCCTCGTCCGCGATCTCTCCAAGCAACTGGGCAAGGAGGTGGATCTCCACCTCGAAGGCCAGGCCACGGAGCTGGACAAGACCTTCATCGAACTCCTGGTGGATCCCCTCACCCACCTCGTGCGCAACAGCCTGGATCACGGCATTGAATCCAAGGTGGATCGCGTGGCGGCGGGCAAGCATCCCACGGGGCACATCCTCCTTCGCGCCTACTCCAAGGGCGGCCACATCCACATCGAAGTCCAGGATGATGGCAAGGGCCTGGACAAGGCCCGCATCCTCGCCAAGGCCCAGGAGCGCGGTCTCGTGCCGCCCGGCGCCACCCTCACCGACGACGAGATCCACCAGCTGATCTTCGAGGCGGGTTTTAGCACCGCCGCCGTGGTCTCGGATCTGAGTGGCCGGGGTGTGGGCATGGACGTGGTGCGCCAGAACATCCGCAACCTCGGCGGCCGCGTGGAGGTGGAGAGCCGCACGGGCGCCGGCTCCACCTTCCGGCTCATCCTGCCCCTCACCCTGGCGATCCTCGATGGCCTCATCGTGCGCCTGGGTCAGGAGACCTACGTGTTCCCCTTGGCCTCTGTGTTGGAGAGTTTCCGGCCCAAGCCGGGGGAGATCCAGACCCTCAAGGGCGATCGCGAGGTCATCAACATCCGGGGCGAATTTGTGCCGGTGCTGCGCCTGCCCCACCTCCTGCAGACGGGCGTGGAAGAGGCGGGCAGCGTTCCATTGCTCGTGGTGGTGGAGGCGGAGCACCGCCGGGCCGCCATGGCCGTGGAGGAACTGCTGGGCCAGAGCCAGGTGGTGATCAAGAGCCTGGAGACCCACTACCGTCGGGTGGAGGGCCTCTCGGGCGCCACCATCCTGGGGGATGGCCACGTGGCCCTCATCCTGGACGTGGCGGGGCTCCTTCGGCTGTCGGGCTCCGTGCAGCCAGCCCCCGCGAGTTTGTGAGATGGAGGACTACCCGCTCAGCGCCCCGGGCTTCGAGGCCGTGCGGCGTCTCCTCCACAAGCACACGGGCATCAATCTGGGCCCCCAGAAGCAGGCCATGGTGCGGGCCCGGCTCATCAAGCGGCTTCGGGCCCACGGGCTCACGGACTTCGACGCCTACCTGCGCATGGTCACGGGGCCGGATTCGCCGGAGTGGGGCGCCTTCGTCAACGCCCTCACCACGAACCTCACGAGCTTTTTCCGGGAGCGGCATCACTTCGAGTTCCTCGCCGCTCACTATTCAGCCCATCCGCCCCTGAGCGGGAAGCTCCAGGCCTGGAGCGCGGGCTGCTCCACCGGCGAAGAGCCCTACACCATCGCCATGGTCATGGCGGCCACATTCCCGGACTGCGACCTGCGCATCCTGGCCACGGACGTGGATACCAACGTGCTGGAAACGGCCCGGCGCGGCGTCTATCCCGAGGATCGGGTGGAGAAGTTGGAGCGGGAATGGAAGCGCTTCGCCTTCCTCAAGGGCACGGGGCCCCACGCGGGCAAGGTGCGGGTGCGACCGCAGCTGCAGGGCATGGTGGAGTTCGGAATTCTCAACCTGCTGGGCAGCGCGGGCTGGCCCCAGCCCGGGAGCAAGGACTTCATCTTCTGCCGGAACGTGATGATCTACTTTGACAAACCCACCCAAAAAGAACTCCTGCGGCACTTCCTGGAGGTGCTCGTACCCGGTGGATTCCTCATGGTGGGCCACAGCGAGGCCTTGCTGGACGCCTCCCTGGGGTTCCAGAGCGTAGGTGGCACCATCTACCGGAAGCCGGAGGGGCCATGAGCAGGGACGGCGCCCTCAATCGCGGCCAGGCCACGAAGTACTTCGACAAGCACTTCAATCGCGCGGCCATGAAGATCATGCCCGGGGAATTCTATGCCACTGCGGAGGACGAGGTCATCGTTACCGTGCTCGGCTCTTGCGTCTCCGCCTGCCTGCTGGACCCCGTGGGCCTCGTGGGGGGCATGAACCACTTCATGTTGCCCGAGGATCGGAGCCGGGAGGTGAAGGACGCCTTCTACTCGGCGCGCTACGGCGTGGCGGCCATGGAGCTGCTCATCAACGAGCTGCTGCGCCTGGGGGCCCGCAAGGATCGCCTGGTGGCGAAGGTCTTCGGCGGCGGCCGGGTGATGAAGGGGATGAGCGACGTGGGGGCCCGCAACTCGGAATTTGTGCGCTCCTTCCTTTCCCAGGAGGGCATCCCCATCTGGAGCGAGGACCTGGGGGAGAACTATGCCCGCAAGGTCTACTTCTTCCCCCACACGGGGCAGGTGCTCCAGCGGCGCATCGAGCAGCTGAACAACGACACCCTCATCAACCGCGAGCGGGACTTCGCCCGTCGGCTCAAGCAGGATGATTCCGGCGACGTGGAGCTCTTCTCATGAGCGGGAAGCGCCGGGTCCTGATCGTGGACGACTCCGCCCTCGTGCGGCAGCTCATGACCCGCATCCTCTCCCGGCATCCGGAGTTGGAGGTGGTGGGCACCGCCGCCGACCCCTTTGAGGCCCGGGAGAAGATCATCGCCCTCCAGCCCGACGTGCTCACCATGGACATCGAGATGCCCCGCATGGACGGCCTTACCTTCCTGGGCAAGCTCATGAAGGCCCACCCCATGCCCGTGGTCGTGGTGAGCAGCCTGTCGGCCCGGGGCACCCAGGTGGCCATGGAGGCCATGCGGCTGGGGGCCATGGAGGTCATCGGCAAACCGGGCGGCTCCGTGGGTGCGGACCTGGAGCAGGTGGGGGGGGAGATCGCCGATGCGGTGCACTCCGCCTCCTTTGCCCGGGTGGCCCGGCGCAGCAGCGCGGAGGTGCCTCGGCTCCCCGTGGCCGCCGCCGCTCCGGGAACTCCACCGGGCCGGGCCGACGCCCTGATCCTCATGGGCGCGTCCACCGGCGGCACCGAGGCCCTGCGCCGGGTCTTCGAAGGATTGCCGGGCGGGCTGCCCCCCATCGCCGTGGTCCAGCACATCCTCCCCGGCTTCACGGCGGCCTATGCGGAGCGCCTGAACGGCGTGGGGCAGGTGCGGGTTTCCGAGGCCGTGGATGGGGAGCTGCTGCGGCCCGGTCATGCCTATTTGGCGCCCAGCCTCGCCCACTTCCGCATCCAGAAGGAACTGGACGGGAGCACCCGGGCCCAGGTGCGGCCGGGCCCCCGCATCCGAAACCACCTCCCGGCCGTGGAGGCCCTGTTTCAGTCCGCGGCCGAAGCCGGCGGGGGGCGCCGGATGCTGGGGGTCCTCCTCACGGGCATGGGGGATGACGGGGCCCGGGGGTTGCTGGCCCTGCGGGAAACCGGGGCCGCCACCTTCAGCCAGGATGAAGAATCCTCCGTGGTTTACGGAATGCCCAAAGTGGCCTGGGAAATCGGGGCCTCGGAACGGCAGGTGCCCCTGGACGACGTGGCACGGGAGATCACCCGCTGGGCCACGGCCCGGTGAAAAAACAGGCCCAAAGGGCGGGCAGAAGGGCAGTGATCCACGGCACTGTACGGAAATCGTCCAAGTTCGAGGCGCTCCCGGGCGGGTAAACTTGGAGCTTTGGCCGTCGCCTGCGAAGGATGCCTATGCGCTATCTCCCTTTGGCTTCAAGCGAAGATCGAGCCCTCCTGGAGGCCATTGGCGTCCAGAAGGCCGAGGATCTCCTCGTGGGGGTGCCCGAGCACCTGCGGCTGGCCCGCCCCCTGAACCTGCCCCCCACCTCCAGTGAGCTGGAAGTGCTGCGGGACATGGAGCAGATGGCGGACCTCAACACCCGCTTCCGCACCCGCTTCCTGGGCGCCGGCGCCTATGCCCACTTCATCCCCACGGCCATCGATCACCAGATCAGCCGCCAGGAGTGGTTCACGGCCTACACGCCCTACCAGCCCGAAATCAGCCAGGGCACCCTGCAGCACATCTTCGAATACCAGACCCTCATCTGCGACCTCACCGGCCTGGAGATGACCAACGCCAGCCTCTATGACGGCGGCACCGCCTGCCTCGAAGCCGCCCTCATGGCCGTGCGCTCCCTCAAGAAGCGCAACACGGTGCTCGTGAGCGCCGGGCTCCACCCCCACTACCTCGAGGTGCTGCGCACCGGCTTCGCCAGCCACGAGGACTTGAAGCTGGTGGAAGTGGCCCTGAAGGATGGCGTCACCGATGCCGCCGACCTGGCCGCCAAGCTGGATGCCACCGTGGCCGCCGTGCTCGTGGGCTACCCCAACTTCCTCGGCAACGTGGAGGACCTCAAGGCCCTGGAAGCCCCCATCCACGCCGCTGGTGCGCTGCTCGTCTCCGTCACCATGGAGGCCATGGCCTTCGGTTGGTTCGAGGCCCCCGGCAAGCTGGGTGCCGACATGGCCTGCGGCGAGGCCATGAGCTTCGGCAACAAGACCTCCTTCGGCGGCCCCTTCCTCGGCTTCCTGGCCGTGAAGGATGCCCACAAGCGCGAGATCCCCGGCCGCGTGGTCGGTCAGACCAAAGATCTCGAAGGCCGCACGGGCTACGTGCTGACCCTCACCGCCCGCGAGCAGCACATCAAGCGCGACCGCGCCACGTCCAACATCTGCTCCAACCAGGGCCTCATCGCCCTGCGCGCCAACATCTTCCTGCAGCTGGCCGGCCCCGAGGGGCTCAAGGGCCTCGCGGAGCAGAACGTGGCCAAGGCTCAGTACCTGCAGGCCCGCCTGCTGGAGCTGCCGGATTGGAAGCCCGTCTTCACGGCCCCGAACTTCAACGAGTTCGTCTTGAAGTTCACCGGCGATTGGAAGGCCACCGCCAAGGCCCTGGCCGCCGAGGGCATCCTGCCGGGCCTGGATCTCACGCCTTACGGCTACGAGAACTGCGTGCTTTGGTGCGCCACCGAGATCAACACCCGCATGCAGATTGAGCACCTCGTGGAAGTGCTCGCCCGCATCCCTTCCGTCGTCGCCTGAGCGGAGATCAACCATGTCCATCCGATCCCGTGAATCCCTGATCTTCGAGCGCAGCGTCCCCGGCAAGATCGGGCTCGACCTGCCCAAGCTCGACGTGCCCGCCGCCAAGGACACCCGCCCCACGCACCTCAAGCGTGCCGGCTTCGACGCCCTGCCCAGCTGCAGCGAGCCCGAGGTGATCCGCCACTTCACCCGCCTGTCGCTGTGGAACTACGGCATGGACCAGGGGATGTACCCCTTGGGCTCCTGCACCATGAAGCACAACCCCCGCCTCAACGAGAAGGTCGCCGCCATCCCCGGTTTCGCCGAGAGCCACCCCATGGCCCCCGACGAGCTGGTGCAGGGCAACCTCGCGCTGCTCTACACCCTGCAGGAGTGGCTCAAGGAAGTGACCGGCCTCGCGGGCATGACCCTGCAGCCCTCCGCCGGTGCCGCCGGTGAGCTCACGGGCGTGCTCCTGATCCGCGCCTACCACCAGAGCCGCGGCCAGAACAAGAAGGTGTTCCTCATCCCCGACAGCGCCCACGGCACCAACCCCGCCACCGCCGCCATGGCGGGCTATGACGTGGTGGACGTGGCCTCCGGCCCCGATGGCTGCGTGAGCTTCGAGGACATCACCGACGCCGCCACCGGCAAGGTGAAGAAGGGCCTCCTCACGGTGCTCGGTGAGCACCAGGGCGAGATCGCCGGCCTCATGATCACCAACCCCAACACGCTGGGCATCTTCGAGCCCAAGATCGATCAGATCTGCAAGCTCATCCACGACGCCGATGGCCTCGTGTACATGGACGGCGCCAACATGAACGCCCTCGTGGGCGTGGCCCGCCCCGGCGACTTCGGCATCGACGTGATGCACATGAACCTGCACAAGACCATGTCCACCCCCCACGGCGGCGGCGGTCCCGGCGCCGGCCCCGTGGGCTGCGTGGCCAAGCTGGAGCCCTTCCTCCCCAAGCCCGTGGTCGTCCGTGAGACCACGAAGGTGGGCGAGGGCGAAGTGCCCCACCACACCTACCGCTGGGAGTGGAACCGCCCCCAGAGCATTGGCAAGGTGCACACCTTCTTTGGCAACTTCGGAATGCTCGTGCGCGCCCTCACCTACTGCTACAGCCACGGCGGCGACGGCCTGCGCAACGCCACCCTGCGCGCCATCGTGAACGCCAACTACATCCGCCACGAGCTCATGGGTGTGTACCACCTGCCCGTGACGAGCCCCAGCCTTCATGAGGTGGTGTTCAACGACGCCATCCAGGCCAAGAACGACGTCCACACCCTGGACATCGCCAAGCGGCTCATCGACTACGGGTTCCACCCCCCGACGATCTACTTCCCCATGGTCGTCAGCGGCGCGCTCATGATCGAGCCCACCGAGAGCGAGGGCAAGGACGAGCTGGACGCCTTCATCCACGCCATGAAGGAGATCGCCCGCGAGGCCCAGGAGAACCCCGACCTCCTGCACCAGGCCCCCGTCACGGCGCCCCTGCGCCGCCTCGACGAGACCACCGCCGCCCGCAAGCCCGTGCTGCGCTGGACGAAGGACATCTAAGCCTGCGGTACCTCACGGAAGGGCCCTCTTCGGAGGGCCCTTCTCGTTCAGGCCTCGACCGTGGGCAGCCAGATGCTGAAGCAAGTGCCCTCTCCCGCCTTGGTGCGGAGCTGGATCTCCCCCTTCAGGCCCTCCACCACGGCCCTCACGGAACCCAGCCCGAGGCCCGTACCCAGGCCCGGGGCCTTGGTGGAGAAGAAGGGCTCGAAGATGCGGCCGATCACGGCGTCGGGAATGCCGGAACCAGAATCTTCCACGGTGAGCATCACGCCGCCGCGGCCACCCTCCTCCGGAGAGGCGGACTTGCTCACGGCGATGCGGATCTGGCCTTCCGGCCCCAGCGCATCCCGGGCATTCACCACGAGGTTGACGATGATCTGGTCCAGCTGGGAAGGTGCGCAGGCCACGAAGCAGGGCCCGGAGTTCAGGTCGACGGTCAGCGGGTAGGTCTTGGGCACCAGGGCCCGGAGCATGGGGGCCATGCCCCGGACGTGGGCTTCCAGGTCCAAGGGCTTCAAGGGCACTTCGGGCCGCCCTACGTCCATGAGGCGATGGGTCAACTCCCCAGCCCGGGCCAGGGTCTTTAAGAGGGATTGGAAATCGGAGGCCTGCCGCGGATCCTCCGGGAGTTTCCCCGGCCAGAGGAGTTCAGCCTGCATGGACGCCCCCCCGATGAGGTTGTTGAGGTCGTGGGCCATGCCCGCGCCAAGGGTGGCCACAAGGTTCATGCCCTGGGTTCGGAGGATGAGAGATTCCCGTTCGGCCAATTCCCGGGTGCGGGTCTCGACCTTCTGCTCAAGGGTCGAGTTCAAGTCCTCCACCTCGAGCAAGGTGAGGCCCTGGCGACCCATCACGAGGATGGCGATTAGGCCGAGGATGGCCAATGCGGGCAGGTCGAGACGGGGCGATGGCGAGAGCAGGTTGACGAAGAAGCCCAGGAAGGCGAGCGTGGCGGGGCCGTAAGGCAACAGATCCACCCACCGCCCCATCGGCCGGTCGGAAGCTGGTGCGAGGGGCGTCCGCACGGCCCAGAACACGAAGAGGAAGGCGATGATGGAGAGGAATCGGGCCGGGTGATCCAGAGGGTAGTTTTGGTGGAAGCTGGCCGAGAGGCTCCAGGGGAAGACGATGGCCAAGGTGGCCAGGGCCCCGGCGAGGGGCGCGATGGGTCCCTTGAGCGACCCCTGGCGAAGCAGGGCGTGGAGGGCCATGCCGAGGGCGGCGGCGGTGAGGGCGAAGAGCACCTGGCTCGAGATGGAGAAGGCGGGCGGGACTTCCGAGGCGGCCAGCCAAGGGCGCACGAGCCCCATCCACAGCAGGAGGTAGAAGGAGAGGGAGAAGATCAGCGCGTCGAGCAGGTTGCTCCAGGGTCGGCTCCGCTCCATCGCAGCCCGGTTCAACGCCACGAGCGTGAGGATCAGCAGCACCAGGGCCACGATCCAGAGCAGCGCGTCGCGCAGGGGATGGACGGCGAGCCCGATGCCCGAGGTGAAAAGCCGTTGAAGCAGCTCCAAACGGTAGAGGACCGACAGTCCGCCGAAGGCCCCCAAGAGGAGGCCCATCAGGCGGGCGGGCGGCTCCCTTCGGGCCCGGAGGAGGCCCGTCCCCAGGGTCAGCAGGGCCAGCACCAACCCTAACACCTGCACGCCCAGGGCCCGCAGATTGCCCGATGGCAGGGGCAGCAGGAACAGACCCGCCAGGAGGATCCCAAACACAAGGATCAGCGGCAGGAAACCCCGAGGTGGTGGGAGCATTGCCCTCTCTATCGGAGGTCTGTTTCGGAGAGGTGAATCCGCGAAGCGCCCGCCCCGCTGAATCCAGGGCCTCAGCGCCGGTCGAAGCGGGGCGCCATCACGAGCAGGGTCTGGGTGGCGGCGATCCCGGGCAGTTTGGCCACTTCATCCCGGATGCGATTGATGTCTTCCAGGCGCTCGGCTTCGAGCTGCAGCACCAGATCGATGTCGCCGCTGACGGAATCGGCCACCCGCACTTCCGGGAAGGTCTCCAGGATCTGCACAGCCCGGTCATGGCTGGCGCGGCCGCCCCGGATGAGCAAGTAGGCGCGGATGCCCGTGGGGCGCTCCTGCCCCAGGCGGAGGGTGTAGCCGAGGATGACGCCCTCCGTTTCCAGCCGCTTGAGGCGGCTTTGGACGGAGGAACGGGAGAGGCCCACCCGGGCCGCGAGGGCCACCTGGGTGAGGCGGGCATCCGCCCCCAGCTCCGCGAGGATGCGCCGGTCCAGTTCGTCGAGCTCGGATTTGGCCATGTCCCATTCTCACCGGTTCAGGCCCTTCCGGCAGGGTGCTGGTGGACTGGCACTTTGCCGCCTAAGCAATGGCAGCTCCCCTGCGGATCCTGAAGGTGACCGGCCCGACGCCGGCCGACCTGCCCTACGGAGAATCCCCCATGAAGTTTGCCTTCCTCCTCCCCGCCCTTGTCCTAGCTCTCGCGGCGCAGGATGCCCCCTCCCCCATCACCGCCGCTCAGCGCAGGGCGGTGGTAGAGACCTTGGCCAAGGAGCTGAAGGCCCGGTATGTCTTCCCCGAGGTGGCCGAGAAGGTGGGACAGGCGCTGACGGCCAAGGTGGGCAAGGGCGGCTATGACGGCGCCACCACCACTCAGGCCTTCGCGGAGGCGCTCTCCAAGGATTTGCGGGAGGTGGGCAATGACGGGCATTTCCGCGTGCGCTTCGATCCCAGCTTCAAGCCCGGAAGCGATGACGAAGACAAGGTCCCCACCAAGGAGGAAGTGGCGCAGGCGCGCGCCTTCATAGCCCGCCGGGCCTTCGGCGTGGCCAAGGTGGAGCAGCTGCCCGGCAACGTGGGCTACCTGGATGTGCGCGGCTTCGGCCCCACGGAGTTCGTGGGACCGGCCTTCACGGCGGCCCTCTCCCTGCTCTCGGGCACCGATGCCCTCATCCTCGACCTGCGTCAAAACGGCGGGGGCGATCCCGAGAGCGTGGCCTACCTGGTGAGCCACTTCTTCGGGGAAGGCGATGCCCGCCACATCAACTCCATCTACAACCGCCCCCGCGACACCACGCGCCAGTACTGGACCACGGCCACCGTGGGCGTGCGCTACACGAACCCCGTCTACGTCCTCACGTCGGCTCGGACGTTCTCCGGAGGCGAGGAGTGCGCCTACGACTTCCAAACCCAGAAGCGCGCCGTGCTCGTGGGTGAGACCACCGGCGGCGGCGCCAATCCAGGCGGCGCGGTCTCCCTGGGGAATGGCTTCCTGGCCTTCGTGCCCACGGGGAAGGCCATCAATCCCATCACCCACACCAACTGGGAGCATGTGGGCGTGAAACCCGACGTGGCGGTGCCCGCGGCGGAGGCCTTGCGCACGGCCCACGTGGCCATCCTCAAGGGCCTGATGGAGAAGGAGCCGGAGGCGGGCGCGAAGAAGCGGCTGGAGGCCGTCCTCGCCAAGGTGGAGAAGGGCGAAGGGGAAACGCCGGTCTACACCCGACGCTGAGCCATTGCGCCCGGGCCCCGGGGCCCCATGCTGCTTTCCATGAACCCGCTCCTTCCCTGCCTCGCGTGCCCCATGCTGGCCCTGGCCCAGGCCCCCCTCCAATCGCCGGAGGGGGTGGCCGCCGCCGAGCGGGCCTTCGCGGCGTTGGCCAGCACGGTGGGTACGCCCGCCGCCTTCCTCGCCACCCTTACGGAGGATGCCCTCGTCTTCACGCCGAAGCCGGGAAATGGCCCCGCAGTGCAGCGGGCGAAGGCGGAGGACGGCAGCCGACTCCGCTGGGCCCCGGAGCATGTGGAGCTGGCGGCGAGCGGCGATTTCGCCATCAGCACGGGACCCTGGGCCTGGTGCCCGAAGCCCGAGGCGCCGCCCGCGGCGGAGGGCCATTTCCTGAGCCTCTGGGTGCTGAGGGAGGGCCGGTGGCGGGTGTTGCTGGACGTGGGCACGCCCCATGCCTCCCAGGGCATCCAGCCCCTGGAAACCCTCGCCCTCCAAGCTCCCCGAGACCCGGCCGCGCGGGAGGCCTTGGCGGCCGCCTGGAAGCAGTTCGATGCCACCGCCGACCGCGACCTCGGCGAGGCCCTGGCGGCCCATGGCGCGGCCGACGTGCGCCTCTACCGCCGCGGGCAACCCGTGAAGGCGGGCGCCCGCCTGGTGGCTCCAGGCACCTCCGCCTCCTTCGTGGCAGCAGCCGCCCACGTGGCCGCTTCGGCGGATCTCGCCCTGCGCTGGGGGCAGCGCACGCTCAAGGCCGGGCCGGCCTCCGCGGTGCAGGTGTGGCGGCGGGGAGGCAGCACGTGGCGGCTGGCCATGGATGTGGAACTGCCCCTTCCACCGGCCAAACCCTGAGGACGGTCACCAGGGGGGCAGGTTAGTCTTCCCGGATGCTTCTGCGATTCCGCGATCACCTCCGCACTGCCCGTTTCGATGCGGCGGAATGGGCGGGTTCCCTGGGGGACCTGGGCACCTTCCTGCCCCTGCTCTTGGGGATGTCCCGCCAGAACGGGTTGGATTTCGGCGTGGCGCTCTTCTTCGCGGGGCTGCTGAACCTCATCACGGGGCTCACCTTCCGCATTCCCATGGCGGTGCAGCCCATGAAGGCCATCGCGGCGGTGGCCCTCACGCAGGGGCTCACGGTGCCGCAGATCCTGGCGGCGGGCATGCTGGTGAGCGCGTTGGTGCTGCTGGCTGGCCTCACCGGGTTGGTGGGTCGCCTCGCCAAGCTGGTACCCGGGGACGTGGTGCGGGGGTTGCAGCTGGCCTTGGGGCTGCAGCTGGCCATCAAGGGCTTGGAGCTCGGTTGGCATTCGGGGCTCGACCGCTGGTGGCTGGGGCTGCCGGCCCTGGCCCTGGGGTGGTGGATGCTGCGCAAGGAACGCACGCCGGTGGCCCTGCTGCTCTTCGGAGCCGGCCTCGCCATCACCCTCTGGCGCACGCCCCAAGCCTGGTCGAACCTGCACCTGGGACTCCACCTACCCCACCTCATCCCCATCGCCTCGGGGGATTGGGGGGTGGCTTTCTGGAAGGCCGCGGTGCCGCAACTTCCGGTGACGTTGCTGAATTCCGTGGTGGCCGTCTGCGCGCTATCCCGGGATCTCTTTCCGGAGCGGGCGCCCTCCGAACGGAAGGTGGCCATCTCCGTGGGCCTCATGAACCTGCTGACGGGCTGGTTCGGGGGCATGCCTATGTGCCACGGTGCGGGCGGCCTGGCCGGCCAGACCCGCTTCGGAGCCCGAACCCAAGGGGCCATCCTCATCCTGGGCGCCGGAAAGCTGATCCTGGCCGTGGCCTTCGGGGCCTCCCTCATGGGGTTGGCCCAGGCCTTTCCCGCGGCGCTCTTGGGCGTGATGCTCCTCTTTTCGGGGCTGGCCCTGGCGGAGAGCGGCCGCAAAGCGGACCAACCCGGGCTGCTGCTCATCACCGCCGCCAGCGCCATGGCCCTGGGCTTCCTGCCGGGCGTCTTGGTGGGCTGCGGGGCGGCCCTGTTGGGTCGGGTGGGGACCGAAGGACCTGCGAAAGCCTAGGCCAGCACGTCCAGATTTTGCCCCAGGTTGTCGGCCTTGGCCTGGTTCGCCTGGGCACCCCGGGCGCGCTCGGCCCGCGTGCGGTCGGGGCTGGCGGCGGGGCGCTCTTCGGCCCGGGTCTGGCTCGCGGGGCGAAGGGGGCTGAGGGCTTCCAGGGGGTTGGTCATCAGGCTTCCAGGATGACTGCTTCGGGCAATGGGGTTCAAAGGGATTTCGCGGTTCCTGGAACGCTCCCTCAAATCGCGGGGCTTTCAGCGCGAATCCGGATTTGATGACCCTTCCCTGAAAGCCGATGAGGGGGTCTCAACATGACAACCCTTGGCGCGATCAGTACCCGAAGCTTGGCCGGCCGCCTGCGGCTGGCCTTGGGTCTCGTGGCCGGACTCATGGCCCTGGCGAGCTTGGGGCTGCTGTTCATGGCCCAGCGGGGGGCCGAGGAGGCCCGGAGCCTCTACACGCGGCGCCTGCTGCCCATGAGCAGTCTGGAACAGGTGGCCGAGGCCTACGTGGTGCGCATGACGGTGGTGCTGCGAGAAGTGCGCTCGGGCCGAATCTCCCCAGGGGAGGGGCAACAGCGGATCCGAGTCGCGCGGATGGAAGGGGACCTCGCCTGGGCGGCCCATCCGCCGGTGGTGGATCCCGGGGCCGAACTGCTGCGCTCCGAGGCCCGAAGGCGGCTGGAGGTGCTCCGCAGGCGATCCTTCGAGCTGGAGGCGATGCTCGCCCTGGGCATGTCAGGGGACCTGGGCACCTTCGGGGACTCCAAGTGGCTGCCCGATGCGGCGGCCTTCATGGAGGCCCTGGAACCGCTGCGGGCCAGCCAGCGTGCGGCGGCGGAGGAAGCCACCCGGGCCCTGGCGGACCAGAACCGACGCTTCACCTGGGCGGGTGCGGGTCTCATCGCCCTGGCCCTGCTTCTGGCTTGGGGCTTCAGCTTCGCGCTGGCCCGCCGGCTCACGGAAGGGGCCGGAGCCCTGGTGGCCCGGTTCGAGAGTTTGGCCAAGGGGGATCTGGAGCCCCGGGAGGGCCCGGCGGGCGAGGATGAATGGGCCCAGGCGGCCCGCAGCCTCGAAGGCATGGCGGGCCGACTCAAGGAACTCATGCAGGCCCAGGAGGCCCATCAGGCCCTGCAGAATGCCCTGCTCGACGGGGCTCAGGCCGCCGTCATCAGTCTGGATTCCGAAGGCCGCGTCAATCGCTTCAACCGGCAGGCGGAAGTGCTGCTGGGCTATTCCGCGGAAGAGGTGGTGGGCAAGGCGACGCCCCTGCTGTGGCGTATTCCCGAGGAACTGGAGGAGCTGACCCAGGAACTGAGCGCGAAGCTGGGGCGGCCCATCCGCGATGGGTTGGAAGCCCTGCAGACCTTTGCCGGCGAAGAGGGCACGGTGACCGAGTGCCACTACCGGCATCGAGATGGAACCCTCATCCCCGTGGCCCTGGGCCGCAGCCGCGTGCTCGCCCCAGGCGGCCGCCTGCTGGGCACCATGGGCGTAGCCATGGACCTGCGCCCCCTGAAACGCCTGGAGGCCGAGCTCCGGGCCAGCGAGGCGAAGTACCGGCAGCTGGTGGATCGCATCCCCGGAGTGGTGGTGCAGGTGCGCATCGATGCCGGGAACCAGGTGAGCGTCCTCTTCGCGGGCTCGGGTTTCGAGCCCCTGCTGGGGATCACGCCGGAGGCCTTCGCCGAGGATCCCAGGCAGCTGCTGGGCCAGATGCCTGAAGAAGACGCGGCGTTGTTCCTGCACCTCGCCGGGGAATCCCTCCGCACGGCCTCACCCTTCCAGTGGGATGGGCGCCTGGCTTTGGAGAATGGGACCGTGCGCTGGCTCCGCTCCCGGGCCAATCCGGAACCCCAACCCGATGGCAGCGTGGTGTGGGATTTGTTGCTGGAGGATCAGACGGAGCTGCTGCAGACGGAGCGGGCCCTGGCCCACAGCGAGGAGCGCTGGCAGCTGGCCCTGGAGGCGAACCGGGATGGGATCTGGGATATGGATCCGGAGGTGGGCCAGGTTTGGTACAGCCCCCGCTGGAAGGAAATCCTGGGCTACCGTGATGACGAGCTGCCGAACCTCCAGGCCACTTTCGACGATCGCCTCCATCCGGCGGACCAAGCCACCGTTCAGAGCCACTTCCGGGCCTTCCTCGCGGGCGAGGTGCAGTCCTATTCGGCCACCTTCCGCATGCGCCACCGCGATGGCTCCTGGCGCTGGATCCTGAGCCGCGGATCCGCGGTGCGCGATGGCCAGGGCCGGGTGATCCGGGCCGTGGGCTCCCACGCCGACATCACCGAACAGCGCACCATCGAAGCCACGCTCCGGGAGAGCGAGGCCCGGGCCCAGGCGGCCTCGCGGGCGAAGAGCAGTTTCCTGGCGAACATGAGCCACGAGCTCCGCACCCCCCTCAGCGCCATCCTCGGCTACACGCGCCTCCTGGCCCGGGATGACCACCACACGGCGGAGGAGCGGGCCCAGCTGCACCACATCCTGGAAGCGGGCGAGCACCTGCTGGCCCTGATCAACGACGTGCTCAGCCTCGCCAAGATCGAAGCGGGGCGCCTGGAACTGAAGCCCATCCCATTCTCGACGGCAAACCTCTTCCACTTGGTGGAGGGCCTCTTCGGCCTGTCCATGCGGGGCAAGGGGTTGGCGTTCAAAGTGGAGGTCAAGGGGTTCCCGATCCTGGCCGAGGCGGATGAACCCAAGCTGCGCCAAGTGCTGGTGAACCTGTTGGGCAATGCGCTGAAGTTCACCGAATCCGGCAGTGTCACCCTAGAAGCCCGATGGAGCGCGGGCCGCGCGTGGTTCACGGTGCGCGACACGGGATCGGGCATCGCGCCCGAGGATCAGGCCCAGATCTTCCAGGCCTTCAGCCAAACCGAGCGCGGCGCCGCCGCGGGGGGCACGGGCCTGGGTCTGCACCTGAGCCAGGCCCTGGTGCGGCTCATGGGCGGCGAAATCCAGTTGTTGAGTGCCCTGGGCGAAGGGAGCCGGTTCACCTTCGAAATCCCCCTTCCCGCCGTGGAGGCTTCGGCGGGGATCACGCCGGAGCCGGGCCTCGTCACGGGCCTGGTGGCGGGGGAGTCGGCCCCCCTGGTCCTGGTGGTGGATGACCGGCTCGAGAACCGCGACATCCTCCAGCGCCTCCTCACCCGAGTGGGTCTGCGGGTGCGCCTGGCGGAGGATGGGGCCCAGGCCCTGGCGCGCTGGGCCACGGATCGGCCCGACCTCGTGCTCATGGACCTCCGCATGCCTGGCATGGATGGCTTCGGCGCGGTGGGCGCCATCCGCGGCCAGGAATCCTCGCGGGCCCTGCCTCGAACCCCCGTGGTGGCCATCAGCGCCAGCGTCTACGACGTGAGCCTGGAGGAACTGAGGTCCCACGGCTTTGATGATTTCCTGGTGAAGCCCATCGAAGAGGCCCGGCTCTTCGCGTCCTTGGAGCGCTTCCTCGGCATCCACTTTGTGCGCAAGGCGCCGCGCCCTTCGCCCCCCGCCCGCTCAGGGGGCTTGGAGGGGCTGGCGGCCCTGCCCGGCCCCTGGCGGGATTCCTTCAGGGCCCTGGTGGCCGTGGGGGATCTTGAAGCGGCGGAGACCATGCTCCTGGAACTCGACGATGAGGTCCTCGTGGAGGGGCTGCGGGAGCGATTGCGGGCCTACCAGATCCAGGACCTGATTACCCTCTTCACCTAGGAGTGCCCATGCTCGTGCCCCCTGCCGATCTCCTTCTGGTGGATGACAACCCCACCAACTTGGATCTGCTCGCGCGCGTGCTGCGCCACGAGAAGCACCGCGTCCGCACCGTACCCAGCGGGAAGCTGGCCCTGGAGGCCGCGCGCCTGCAGCCCCCGGAAGTGATGCTCCTGGACATCGCCATGCCGGACATGGACGGCTACCAGACGGCGGAAGCCTTCCGTGCCGATCCGCTCCTGGCGGGGATCCCCATCCTCTTCGTGAGCGCGCTGGATGATCCCCTCGACAAGGTGCGGGCCTTCGAGGTGGGGGGCCGGGATTACGTGACGAAGCCCTTTAGCAGCGAGGAGGTGCTGGCCCGCGTGGAGCACCACGTGCGCTTGGGCCGGCTGCAGAAGGAACTGGAGCGGCAGAACCTCGACCTGCAGGACGCCAACCTCAAGCTCAAAGAGGTTCAGACCCTAAAGGCGAATTTCACCGCCATGTTGCTGCACGACCTGCGGAGCCCCCTCACGGTGGTGGGGCTGGTGGTGGATTCCCTCCGTGAGGGGCTCAACCCGGCGCCGAGCATGCTGAACCAGGCGGCCCACAGCTTCGAGAAGGTGCAGCACCTGTTGGATGAGATGTTGGAATTGCACCGCTCGGAACGGGGCACCCTGCCCCTGAACGCCGCGCCCTTCGAGCCCACACCCTGGCTCTCCCAGGTCGCCGAGTTCTGGGCCCTGCGGGGGACCACGGAAGGCATCACCTTCCAGTGCGACATCCCGGCGCAGCTGCCCCTCCTCACGGGAGACCGGCATCAGCTGGACCGGGTGATTCAGAACCTGCTCGACAACGCCTTCAAGTTCACGCCCAAGGGCGGCGCGGTGCGGCTGGAGGCACGCTTGGAATTCGGCTCCGGCGTGGAGGCGGGCCTGCGCTACCTGCGGATGAGCGTCATCGACACGGGCCGGGGCATTCCCGCGGAGCTGCTGCCCTTCATCTTCGATCCCTTTCGGCAGGCCGAGCGGACCGATGCCCAGCAGGGCTTCGGCCTCGGGCTCGCCATCGTGCAGCGGCTCGTGGCCGCGCACCAGGGGCAGATCCGGGCCCACAGCCAACCGGGCTTCGGCTCCAGCTTCACGGTGCAACTCCCCTGCTGAGGGGGAACCTCAGCCGAGCAGTTCGGCGATCTTGGCCAGGAGGCCATCCTTCGTGAAGGGCTTCTGCAGGAAGCGGCGGCTCTCCTCGGGGCCCAGCTCCTGCTCCGTGTAGCCGCTCATGTAGAGCACGATGGCCTCGGGTCGGAGGGCGCGGAACCGAGCGGCGAGTTCCTTCCCGCTGAGGTGGGGCATCACCATGTCCGTGAGGAGGAGGTGGATGGTTTCGGGGTGGGCATCCACGATGTCCAGGGCCTCCAGGGGATTGGCGGCCTGCAGCACCGTATGTCCCGCCCGTTGGAGGATCCGCACCACGGCTTCGCGGACGGCGCTCTCGTCCTCCGCCACGAGGATGGTGGCCGAGGGGGTGGGGGCGGGCAGATCCTGGAGGGGAATGTCCACGGGTTGGGTGATCGTCGCCGGGGGGAAGCGCACGAAGAAGCGGGTGCCTTGGCCGGGCGCGCTCTCCACGCTGATCTGCCCGCGGCTCTGCTCCACGATGCCGTAGACCGTGGCGAGGCCGAGGCCCGTGCCTTCGCCCAGGGGCTTGGTGGTGAAGAAGGGTTCGTAGAGGTGGGAGAGCACCTCCTCATCCATGCCTTGCCCGTTGTCGCGCACTTCCAGTTCGACCCAGGACTGCCCATCCACCCGCGTGCGCCGCGTGGCCAGGTGGAGAATGCCATCCCGGGCCATGGCGTCCCGGGCGTTGAGGGCGAGGTTGAGGATCACCTGCTCCAGCTGCGCCGGATCGGCCTCCAGGAAACCGGCGCCGGGATCCAGCTCCAGTTCCAGGGTCACCTGCTCGCCCAGCACGGGGCGGAGCATCTCGGCCATGCCGAGCACCACGGAGCTGATGTCCAGCACTTCCGTGCGCAGCACCTGCCGTCGGCTGAAGGCCAAGAGCTGGCGGGTGAGCCCCGCGGCGCGCAGGGCCGTGGCCTTGAGCTGGGCGAGGCTGGCCTCGGGGCTGCCCCCATCGACGAACTGGCCCTGGGCCAACTCCGCGTAGCCCAGCATGGCGGTGAGCAGGTTGTTGAAGTCGTGGGACACGCCGCCGGCCAGGCGCCCCAGGGCCTCCAGCTTCTGGGTCTTGCGCATGCGCTCGTGGGCCACCGCCAGTTCGCGGGTGCGCTCCTCCACCCGGTGTTCGAGCTCGTCCTTGCTGCGGCGCAGCTCTTCTTCCAGGCGCTTGCGGGAGAAGAAATCGGGGATCTCGATGCCCGTGGGAACCGGGGCTCCGGCCATGCCTTCGTAGGCCTGCAGCCGAGCTTCCATGCGATGGGGCGGGGCCATGATGAAGCGGCAGCAGGGATCGCCCTTGGCCCGGCACAGCAGCTCCGTGGCCACCAGGGGCAGGCCGAAGCTCTCCTGGCACCACCCGCTGCTGTAGCCGGAGTTCATGATGCAAGCGGGGCGCAGCCGGGTGCGGCCCGAGTCGAGCCAGGCCTGGGCCTCGAAGCTGGCGGGGTGATCGTAGTGGAGGAAGAAATGCTCGTCGGGGCTGGGTTGGCTATCGGGATGGATGTCCACCAGGGCCCAGCCAGCGTGGGCGAAATGCACGGGGCCAGCGCTCAGCCGGGCCACCGGATCCGTGAGTCCCAGCTTGGTGTGGAAGGCTTTGGCATCGGAGCGGCCCATGGCGTGGGCCAGATCGAAGAGCAGGTTGCGGGCGAAGGCGTCGGCCTCCTCCTCCCGGCCCATGCCGTAGAGCTCCGCCACCAGATCGAAGAACTCCACGGAGAGGGAGCCCGCTCGCACGAGCAGGTAGCGCTGGCCGCCGATTTCCAAGTGCCCTTCTTCGGGTCGGTTGGCCATCGTGGCGAAATAGCCCGATACGACTTCCTCCGCCTTCAGGAAGAGGGGAATCATGGGGTCCGGAACCCGGACGGTGCGGGGGCGGGGCGTGGTCACTGAATGCCCATCCTGCCATAGGACCCGCTGGGATGCAGGGGTTCAGGCTTCAAGATCCACGCGCCCCGGTTGCAGGTCGCTGGCCTGCTTCCGGGCGAGCTCCAAGCTGGCGGCGGCCGCCATCTGCGCGGCCGCGGCGGCGATGGCGCGATCCTGGGGGCTGGGGTCGGCGGGGGCCGTGGCCGAGGCCTGGATTTGGCGAGCCTTGGCCAGGGTGGCTTCCGGATCGCCCTGGATGGGGCTCGTATCGAGGCTGACTTCCCCCCCCACGGCGTACATGCGGCCATCGGGGCCCCGTTGATAGGTGTAGGTGGGGCCACCCCGGGCGATGTCGCCGGCGGCCGCCAGATGGGCCTGTTCATGGGCCCGGACCTCCCGGTCCCGGGCCTGGAGCTTCTGCAGCACCGCCTGATCCTCCGGGGATTTGGCCAAGCCTGCGGGCCCCTTGGCGGGGGCCTGTCGGAGGGCGGGGGCCAGGGCCGAGAGGGCGTTCACCTGCTCAGGGTCGGCCCGGAATCAACCCAGCGCCAGCCGGACCTGCCGGTTTCCGTCCCCGAACCAAAGGGCCCCTTCATCCTCGAAGGCGGGATGGGGCGCGGCCCCGGGGCCGAGAACGCAGCGCCGGAGCTTGCCGGCGGGCACCGCGGTGGGGTGGACGTAGCAACCGGGCACCCGGCCTTCGGCCCCGGGGGCCAGGGCGGCCGCCGCGGCGATGAGCTGATCGGGGGTGCCCACCTCCCGCCAGGGGAAGGGTTCCACCACCAGGGCCCGGTGGGCGGTGAGGCGGGGCAGCAGGTCCCGCACCTCGCTGGGGCCCTCGGGCAGCAGGTCCAGGGCTTCGGGGCTCCAGATGGAGGCGCCGGTGAAGTGGAAGGGGCCCCGGGGGCCCGAGGGGGTGCCGAGGGGAAGGATCCGGCCATCCTCCCCGGTGAAGACGGGGTTCCAGGGTCCCCCGGGGTGGGGGATGAGCAACCAGGTGAGTTGGGCTCCAGCGCGCAGGTGCTCGGCCCGGAGGCGGGCCCAGGGCACCTCGCCCAGGGCGTCGGCGTTCCAGACGGCGAGGGCCTCCCGAACGCGGCCCCGGGCGTGGCGAAGGCCCCCGGCGGAGCCCAGCAGGGTGGGTTCGGGGCAGCGTTCGAGGCCCTCGGCGGCTTCGGCCATGAGCTCAGGGTGCAGGTGCACGTTGCAGGCCAGCCGGGTGAAGCCGGCCTGCCTCAGGCCCTCGGCGCTCCACTGCAGAAGGCTGCGGCCGCCCAGGGGCCAGGCGGGTTTGGGCAGCACCTGGCTGAGGGGGCCCATGCGGGTGCCGAGCCCCGCGGCGAGCAGGAAGCCGTCCAGGTCAGTCGACATCGTCGTGGTGCACGGGCTTCAGGAGGAACTGGGCGGGGGCGAAGCCGCGCATGGCCAGCACGCGGATGCGCCAGCCATCGATGCGCAGTTCATCGCCCACTTGGAGGATGCGGCCCAGGCGCTCCTGGAAGTAGCCGCCCAGAGATACGCTGCCCTCCGCCACTTCCAGGTTCAGTTGCAGGTGGTCCGCCAGCTGTTCCAGGGTCACGGTGCCCTGGGCCACCCAGCCACCGCCGCGCGTCTTGCGCAGCTGGATGGCTTCGCGATCGAACTCATCCTGGATCTCGCCCACCAGCTCCTCGAGCACGTCCTCCAGGGTGACGAGGCCATCCACGCCACCGTGCTCGTTCACCACGAGGGCCACGTGCTGTTTCTGCTGCTGGAATTCGAGCATGAGGCCCTGGATGGGCTTCATCTCGGGTACGAAGTAGGCGGGCCGCGCGAAGTCCTTCAGATCCACCTGCTGGCCATCCCGCAGTGCCCAGAGGAGTTCCTTGAGGTGCACCACGCCGATGACGTGGTCGAGGTCGCCTTCCACGAGGGGGATGCGGGTGTGGGGCGTGTGGCGGGCGCGCTCGAGGTTGGCTTCGAGGGGATCCGCAGCCTCGAAGGTCACCACCAGGTTGCGGGGTACGGCGATCTCCTTCACCGTGCGCTTGCTGAAGTCGAACAGGTTCTCGATGAGTTCCTTGCGATCGAGGCTCAGCTTGCCCTGGGCCTGGCTCTGCTCCAGGAGCTTCTGGAATTCAGCTTCGCTGGGCAGCGTCTCGGCGCCGTGGGCCTCTTCCGGGGGCAGGCCCATGAGTCGCTCCACGCCGTGGCCCATGCGGATGAGGGCCCAGGTGAAGGGGTAGGTGAGGCGAGACCAAAATAGCAGGGGGCCCGCCGTGCGCAGGGCCCAGGTGGTGGCGCTGCGGATGGCCACGCCCCGGGGCACCAGCTCCGTGAGCACCACGTGGAGGGTGGTCATGCCCACGAGGGCGATGCCGGTGGCGAGGGGGCGGGCCACCTTGGCGGTGACGAAGGGGAGGTGCTCCCGCAGGGCCTCGGCCACGGGCTCCTCGGCCACGGCGCCGAAGGCGATGGCGCACACGGTGATGCCCATGAGCACCCCGGAGAGGTGCCGGCTCAATTCCTTCTGCACGGCCAGGGCCAGGCGGGCCCGGGGATCCTCGCCCAGCAGCGCCTCGAGCTGGGTGGGGCGCACCCTCACCACGGCGAACTCCGCCAACACGAAGAAGGCGGAGAGTCCTAGGACCGTCAGGGAAATGAGAAAAGGGAGCACAGGCCCCGCTTAGCCCCGAGCCAGATCCGCGCCCTTGCGGAGTTTCTCGGCGAGATCATCGAGGAGCGCGGTCAGGTTCTGGAGGCGGTCGCCGCGTTCGGCCAGCTGGCCCTGCAGTTCCTGGCCGTCCCGCTGAGCCTGGGCCAGCTCGGAAGCCGCACGCTGAAGCTCGGATTCCTTGGCGTCGAGGCCCTGCATGAGCTCCATGCGCTCCTGCTCCCGGGCGTGTTCGCTGTCCTCGAGCTGGGCCTGCAATTCATTGCGCTGGGCGCTGATGGCGAAGATCTCGTTGCCCATCTTTTCGAGGTTTTCGGCCTTGGTGGCGAGGTCGGCCTGGGCTTCGGCCAGTTGGGCGCGGGCGGCATCGGCTTCGGTGCGCGCGCCAGTGGTGGCGGCTTCGGCTTCGTGGATCCGAGTCTGGAGCTGGGCCATCTGCAGGCCCTGCCCCTTGAGGGTGGCTTCAAGGCCGGCCATCTCCTGGCGGGCGGTGCCCAGTTCGCCCTGGAGGGCGTGCAGCTCGGTGGTCTGAGCCTGGCTGCGGGTTTCCAGCTCGTGGTGCCGGGTGGTGAGCCCCTCCACGGATTCCTGGAGGGATTTGGCTTCGGCCTTGGCTCGTTCCAATTCGCCGGATCGGGCGGCCAGTTCCTTCTCCACCACGGGCAGGCGTTGGAGCATCTCCTCCATGGCCTGGAGGCGCGCTTCGGCACCCTGGGCCCGATCCCGCCAATCCCGCAGTTCCCGGAGGGCGCTCTCGGCCTGGGCCTTGTAGGGCTCCAGCTCCAGCACTTGTGTCTGCCAACGGTCGCGTTCCTTCAGGATCTCCACGACGCGCTGAGTCTTCTCGGCCACCTGCTTGCCGAGGTCTTCGATCTGATGGAGGTGCTCCTGCTTCTCTTCGAGGCTGGCGAGGAGCTGGGTCTTGAGGGTTTCCTCATTGCCGGCCATCTCCTCGAGGCGCCGGGCCTGGGCCTGGGCTTCGGAGAGCTGGGAGGCGAGGTGCTCTGCGTCGCGCTTCTGGCGCTCCAGGGCCTCCAGGTTCACGGTGATGCTTTCGCGGTCGTGCTGGAGGTGCTTCAGTTCCCCCTGCAGGCGGGCCAGGGTTTCGTTCTTTGCGTGCAGTTCCGCTTCCTGGGCCCGCAGCTTTTCCTGAAGGCTTTCCAGCTGGGCCTGGAGCAGGTCGTTGGTGCTGGTGTGGGGCGGGGCGGTGGAGACGGGATTGAGGGACAGGGGCGAGAAGCGCTGAGTGGCCAGGGGGGAGGGGACTTCCGGGACCGGGGGCGCCTTCGGAGCTGGCGCGGGTTCCGGGTCCAGGGCGGTGTTGGCGAAGAGCTCATCGACTTCGAGGTTGTTGAGCTCATCCAGGAAGTCGGGGCCATCCGCGAGGTCACCCAGGGGGTTGTGGGGATCCACGGGGCGGGACGGTACGAGGCTGCCGAGGGAGGCCACGAGGGCGCTGGGGGCGATGGGCTTGTGGAGGTAGAGATCCGCGCGGCCCTTGAGGCTCTGGTGGCGCTTGTACTCATCCTCCGTGGCCTTGGAGCTGATGAGCGCGATCTTCACGTCTTTGAGGGCGGCATGTTTGCGGATGGTGGAGCAGAGGCCGTAGCCCCGGTTCTCGCCCACCTCTACGGCGATGAGGGTGGCGGCGAAATGGCCGGATTCGAGCCGTTCGACCACGCCTTCCACGGTCGGGATCACCTCCACCTCGTAGGCGGATTCAAGGGTCACCCGTTGCTCTTGGAGAAAGGCCCGGTCGGAATCCACGATAAGGAGGCGCTGGCCCATGAGAGTGTCCTTGGTACAGGTCGATCAGTTTATCGGAAATGACCAGTCAAAGAATGAAAAGCCCCGCATTTGCGGGGCTTTAAGGTTCTGCCGGGTCCTTAGGGCCTGTTCACCCTAAATCCATGCCAGCGCGAGGGGCGCCGGCGGAGCAGGCCAAGGCGGCCGAGCGGCGATGTATCGGGAATACACGACGGGAGGCCAACGCAGGCATGCGACAGTCGCCGCCCCTCGCCCGGTTCCCCGGTCCGCTCGGCTGACCAGCCGAGCGGGAGAAGGCCCCTGTGGGGCCTTCGATACCGAGAGGGGTTGGCAGCTCTCCGCGCCACCACCTGTGTTAGGCGCCTTGTCCGTAGAACCCGCTACGGCCTGCGGCGCCTGCCTTGGTGGATGGCGGGGATAGCTACCAACGCTGGCATGAATTTAGGGCGAACAGGCCCTTAACGGGGGGGGATGGCCAAGGTCAGGCGCTGCTCGCCCCGAGGGGGGGCCACGTAGAGGAGGAGGGGCTTGCCCGTGCTCTTCTTCACGGCGGCATTGAATTCCGCGAGGTTTTTCACGGGGCTGGTGCCCACCTTCAGGATCACGAGACCGGGCTGGAGGTTGCGTTCCGCGGCCACGGAGCGGGGATCCACCTTGGTGACCACCACGCCCATGCGATCTTCACCCAGCTGGTAGAGGGCCCGGGTGCCGGGGGTGATGGCTTCGGCCTTGAAGCCGTAGGCCTTCATGAGGTCCAGGGAATCCCCGGACTCCCGGCCTTCCTCGGCGGGGCCACCCTCCTCCTCGCCCTCACCCTTGGGGGAGAGGGACTTGCGATCCGCCAGGGTGACGCCGATGACCATGGCCTTGCCGTTGCGCAGGAGGGCGAGCTTCACCGTCTCTCCGGCCCGGCGGGCGCTGATCTGGCCGATGAGGTCTTCGGGGCTCCTCACGGGGGTGCCATCCACGGCGGTGATCACGTCCAGCTGCTGGATGCCGGCCTTCTCGGCGGGCAGGCCCTTGGTGAGGTCCCCCACGACGACGCCTTCCTTGGCGCCCAGGGCCTCCTGGAATTCCTTGTTCAGCTCCTGGGGCTGAAGGCCCAGGGCGCCTCGGCTCACGGGGCGACCTGTGCGGAGGTCGGAGAGGATGCGCTTCACACTATCCACGGGCACCGCAAAGCCGATGTTCTGGCCGTCAGCCCGGATGGCGGTGTTGATGCCAATGACCTCGCCCTTGAGGTTGAGCAGGGGGCCACCGGAGTTGCCCCGGTTGATGGCGGCGTCGGTTTGGAGGAAGGACTGCACGGGGCTGCCCCCGCCCAGCTCGGCGTTGGAGCGGCCCTTGGCGCTGATGATGCCCGCGGTGACCGTGTGGGAGAGGCCCAGGGGATTGCCGATGGCCACGACCCATTCACCCACCCGCATGCTGGCGCTCTCGCCCAGCTTGGCGAAGGCCAGGTGGCTGGCGTCGATCTTCAGGAGGGCGATGTCGAGGTCCTTGTCCTTGCCCACCACTTTGGCGGTGTACTCCTTGCCGTCGGACATCTTCACCGAGAGGGTGGGGTCCTTGGCGCCGCGCCAGCCTTCGATCACGTGGTAGTTCGTGAGCACTTCGCCATCGGCGCTGATCACCACGCCGGAGCCGGAGCTGCCCACCATCTGGCCCTCATCCTCGCCACCGCGGGGCTGCCGCTGGCGGCCACCGGGGCCGAAGAAGAAGTCGAAGAAGGGATCCCCTTCCACGCCCCCGCCGCCCGCGTGGGGGTTCTTCACGAAGCTCTTGTTGGTGATGTAGACCACCGTGGGGTTCAGCTTCTCCGCCACGTCCGCGATGGGGGGCAGGTTGAAGCCGCCCTTGGCTTCCACGGTGACGGGTTTCTCCTCCTGGGCCTGCACCACCCAGGCATGGGAGAGGCCCATCCCCGCCGCCAGGCAAGCGCCGGCGAAGGCGGAAAGGCCGAGGATCTGCTTCAGGGTCTTTTGGGGAACTGCCATGGATGCCTCACGCAAAGCCGGGACCGGCTACTAAGGGTTTCGTGGAGCCATCATGCCAAAGGTTTCACACTGGCCAGAGGTCGATTTCCAGGGTAGACTGTTCGATCCAACGGCGGCTGTAGTTCAGTTGGTTAGAGCACTGGATTGTGATTCCAGTTGTCGTGGGTTCGAGTCCCATCAGCCGCCCCAGATCGAAGGCCCCCGTGAAGGGGGCTTTTCCGTGGGTGGGGTGGAGGTGGTCGGGGGTGATGGGAATTTGGTGCACCCAACTGGACTCGAACCGCCTGCGGCTGGCCCCGCCCTCCGGGCGCTGCGGAGGCTCCACTGGAGCCTCCTCGCTGAGGGCTACCGGGCCGCCGCAGTTTCTCGCCGGCTCGAGTCCCGGGAGATCGCGGCCGCTTTGGTGCACCCAGCTGGACTCGAACCAGCGACCGCGAGCTTAGAAGGCTCGTGCTCTATCCACCTGAGCTATGGGTGCCCAGCTCCAGGATAAGGGATGGCCTAGGGTTGCGTCGCGCGGCTTGGGGGTGGCGACCCACCACGACACTATGCTCACCCGTGCAGGGTCCCGAACGACCCGCATCGGGTTCGCCATGCTCTATCCACCTGAGCTATGGGTGCCCAGTTCCAGGATAAGGGATGGCGTGGGGTTGCGTCGCGCGGCTTGGGTTGGGGGTTCCGACCGAACCAGGGTTTTTGAAGCTCGACCCATCCAACCGGGATTCGAACTGCGTCCGGCTGCGCCGTCCGCCGGTCCTGCTCCACCTATCGGACGCTTTGCGTCCTCCCGCGCGCCTTCGGTTTGCGGAGGCGGAGCCTCCCCGACAGCCCACTGGGCTGTCTCCGCAGTCCCACTCGTAGGTTTGAATCCATCGCCCTACCGACCCAAAAAAGGAGGCCGCAGGGCCTCCCTTTTTGGTCGGGGCGATAGGATTCGAACCTACGACCCTCTGCTCCCAAAGCAGATGCGCTACCAGGCTGCGCTACGCCCCGATGCTTACAGTCTAGCGACTACTTGCCCGCCAGGGTGACGCTTCGGAGGTTGAGGCCGTTGCGCTGGAGGTCCATGATCTGGCCGGCGAGACCCACGAGGAGGCGGGTTTCGAGGTCTTCGCGGCCCACCTTGGTGGCGCCGGCGGGGGGCATGGCGGCCAGGGCGGAGGCCTGGAGATCCTTGGACCAGGTGAGGGCGAGGTCGAAGCTGACCTTCTTGGGGCCGCTGGTGAGTTCACCGGCAAGGCTGGTCATGAGGCCGTCGCCGCCGTAGGTGAGGCGGAGGAAGCCCGGGCCTTCCATGCCCCGGCTCTGGTTGGCGATGCTGATGGCCTGGATGTGGCCCTTGGCGTCGTAGCTGAAATCCATGCGGGTCTGAACGCCCTGTTCATCGTTGCGGAACTCGAGGCGGTAGGGGAGCTTCGTGGTTTTGTCCGCCGCGATCTCCAACTTGCCGCGCTTCCAGAAACCGAGGGTCTCGGCCATGTTCTGCTCGCGCTTCTTGGGATCCCAGGCCTTGGTGGGGGCGTTGAAGACGAGGCGCTGCAGGGTGCGACCGCCGGACTGCTCCTCGCCGGCGACGCTGGGCGTGAACATGGGGCCGTCCACGTACACGGCCTTGATGTCGTTCAGGGTGCCGCGGAACCAGGCGAGGTAGGTCTTCGGAGGGTTGGCCTCGGCGGGATCGATGCGGGTCGTGTAGATGTTGTTCTGCTTGCTGTAGAGGAAGCCCTTGTCGCCGCGGCGCTGGCCCAGCAGATCGCCGAAGTCGCCGCCCAGTTCCGTGCGGTAGTCCCCGTTGGCGAAGTAGGTGCTGTTCATTTTCAGGGAGACGTTGCCGCCCTTGCTGTTGCCCTTCACCACGCCTTGGCTAAGCTGATCCACCTTGGCGTTGATGGCGGCACCGGAAAGGCTGATGCCGAGGGTGCCCTGCATCTTCACGGCGGTGACGCCCTGGTAGGGGGCGCCGAACCAACCGGCGTTCACGGCGTCGAGCACTTCCACGAGCGTGCGGCGGGCGGTCTCGGCGCCGGGATCCGCGGCTTTGGCGGCGGGTTTGGTCGGAGCGCCCTGGGGGGCTGTGTTCCGGGGGGCGGCCTGGAGGGCCAGGGGCAAAGTGAGGGCCAGGGTCAGGAACTTGGACATCGTCATCTCCAACAGTTCAGTGTGCCTTAATCCTGCAGAGGTTCCGCCCGGCGGACCCGGAAGCAGGCCTGGCAGAGGGCGTTCGCGGGGTCTTCGGGCAGGAAGGGCAGGTATTCTCGGGTGCCGCAGGCCACGCAGGTGATCTGGGTGAGCACCTTGGTCTCCAGTTTCCCCCGCTTGGACTGGAAGGATCGGCGGTAGCAGCTGGGGCAGAGGAAGAACTTTTCCCCGGGCAGCACCGTGAAGGCCCCGCCGCACTTGGCACAGGCCTTTTCCCGGGGATCCGTGGGCTTGGGGGGCTGGGCCGGGGCGCGCTTCACGAGCCGGGCCGCGGGCTTGGCGGCGGCAGGCGTCGCAGGGGCCGTATCCCCATCAAGTTTGGGAGTTTTCCCGTCGCTCATCGTTATGTCCGTGTTGGCCCTCCAGGGGGCCAGGGACCAGTCTAGCGGGCCCACCGAATTGCCGCCATGCTGGGCCTATGAACGCCGTTGAATCCTTGCTGGAACCCCTGCTGAGCGGAGAATTCCGCGCCCTGGGCCGGGCCATGAGCTGGATGGAGGATGGCCATCCCGGGGCCCCGGCCCTGATGGCGGCCCTCTGGCCCCGGCTGGGCCGGGCTACGGTAGTGGGACTGACCGGGGCGCCTGGCGCCGGCAAGAGCACCCTCACGGATCGGCTGGCCCAGGCCCTGCGCAAGGAGGGCCTCAAGGTGGGCATCCTCGCCGTGGATCCCACGAGTCCCTTCAGCGGCGGCGCCATCCTGGGCGATCGCATCCGCATGGGCCGCATCGCGCCGGATCCCGGCGTCTTCATCCGCTCCCTGGCCACCCGGGGGGCCCTCGGGGGTCTCTCCCGGGCCACCCAGGACGCCATCGACCTCATGGACGCGGCGGGCTTCGATTGGATCCTCGTGGAGACCGTGGGTGTGGGCCAGGACGAAGTGGACGTGGTCTCCTGCGTGCACACCTGCTGCGTGGTGCTGGTGCCGGGGCTGGGGGATGAGATCCAGGCCCTCAAGGCCGGGATCATGGAAGTGGCGGACCTCTTCGTGCTGAACAAGGCCGACCGGGATGGGGTGGAGCAGCTTGAGGCCGAAATCGAGGGCATGAAGTCCCTCGCGCACCTGGGCCCCTGGGATCCCCCGGTCTTCAAGACGGTGGCGCAGATGGGGCAGGGGGTGGCCGAGGTCATCCAGGGCATCCGGGATCATGGGGTTTGGCTGCGCCAAGGGGACGGCCTCGCCCGGAAGGCCCGGGAGCGCGCCCGCCTGCGGTTCGAGGCCCTGCTGGCGGAGGAGACCGTCCGCAGAGCCAAGCAGCGCGCCGGATCCGCGCGATTGGAGGCCGCCGTGGCCAGCATCGCGGCCCACGAGCGGGATCCCTATCAGGCGGTGGCTTTGTTCCTGGATGAAAGCCCGGAGGCTCCCGGCCGATAGGGGGAGGGTGAGCCGAAAGTCACCCCACCTCGAAGAACCGGATGAAATCCGCATGGCCTTCCAACGCCTCTGCGAAGCGCAGGGGGCGGTGGAGCTGCAGATGGACAACCTCAAGGCCAACTTTCCCGTGCTGGCGGAAGGGCCCGGCCGCGTGGTGCTCGGGATCTCCGACGTCACCCGAGGGCAGTGGAAGCTGAAGTCCGGCGCGCGCCTGACCCTGCACATGCAGGACCGGGGCATCCCCTACGAAGCCACCGTGGAATTCCAGGGCCATGGAAAGCTGGAAGGGGAGGAGGCCTGCCACATCGGCCTGCCTCGCCTGCTTCGGGCCCTGGAGGAACATCGGCTCGCGGAGTACGTGCCGGGCCGGGGCCTGCCCTGCACCTTCAGCACCCAGAGCCAGGACATCCTTCGGGGCTCGGCCGTGTCCTTCGGTGAGGAGGGCATCGAGCTGGAACCGCCGGACGAGAAGGTCTCCCTGCCCGAACGCCTGCGCCTCAACGCGAAGACTCATCTGGAACTCCACCACGAGAAGGACGGCACCCTGGTGCTCGCCGCCAAAGTGGCCTACTACCGCGACAAGGTGTGGGGCCTGCGCTTCACCGAGGACACGGATCCCCGGGTGCTGGGCCTCTACCGCACCTGGCTCATGGGGGCCCGGCGGAACCAGATGCAACGGGATCGCGAGCGCTTCGATCCCAAGGGACGCTCCGCGCCCAAAGCCGCGCCCGAGGCCCCCAAGCTGGGAACCCAAGCCACCCTCATCGCCGACAAGGATCCGGTGGTGCTCGTCCTCTCCGAGGGCGAAGCCCTGCCCAAGCGCATGGCCGAAGCCCTGGGCCGCAAGTTGGGCATCGCCTTCCTCGACTACGTGAAGGGTCCCGTGAAGCCCACGCTCACCACGCTGGGCGCCGGGGAGGAAGGCTGGGGCCGGGTGAAGCTCATCGTCGTGAGCACCAAGCTGCGCCTCGCCAGCCCCCTGGAAGTGGTGAAACAACTGGCGGGCCCCGAGGGGTGCCCCCTGCCCATGCTCATCTGCGGCCCCGAAGAGGACGCAGAAGTGCGACGCAACCGCGCCATCGCCGCCGGCGCCGTGGACTACGTTGTGGTGGAGCCCTTCCACGTGCTCAAGGTGATGAAGGCGCTGGAAGACACCATCCGGATGTTCGGCTGAAAGGGCTCTAGGCTCTGGGCTCGAGCTGAGCTCGACCCATCCCGTCGCCCAGATGGGTCGAGCTCAGCTAAAGCCCATAGCCCAAAGCCTACTTGTGATAAGGGCTGCCGCGCAGGATGGCGAAGGCCCGGTAGAGCTGTTCCAGGAACATCACGCGGCTCAGTTCGTGGGGGAAGGTCATGGGGCTGAGGGAGAGCTTCTCCTTCACTTCGGCCTTGAGGGCGGGATCAAAGCCGTGGCTGCTGCCGATGGCGAAACAGAAGCTTTCGCCGCGATCCACGCGCTCTCCCAGCCAGGCGGCGAAGGCCTCGCTGGTGCGCACGGGGCCCGCGGGGTCCAGGAGCACGGCACAGCGGGCTGCCTTGAGCTTCGGACGGAGGCGCTCGGCCTCGTCCTTCAGGGCCTTGGCGGGGTCTCCCTTCCCCTCCGTCAACTCGGTGACCTCCAGCCGCACGAAGGGTTTGAGCATGTCCAGGTAGTGTTTCTCCAAGTCGCGCAGCGGTGCGAGGCGGAGCTTGCCGAGGGTGACGAGGGACACGGGGTGCATGGTTTCCAGGATAGGACCGGGGTCACGAAGAATCCCGTTGGCAATGACTTAGGACCAGGGCACGATCCTTTCATACGATAATGCGTGTGTCACGGAGGCGTCATGACGTCGCACTGGAACCGAATCCTGCCCCTCAGCGCGCTGGTGCTGACCCTTGCTTGCGATAGCGGAAGCGGCACGCCGACTACGGCGCCGCTGGCCGCGAAGGAGCCCCGGGACATCCTGTCCCACCTCCAGTACCTCTCCGCCAAGAAGGACTACCAGCACCTGGTGCTCATCGCCCCCGCGGAGCCCGTGGTGCTCTTCCCCTCCGCCCGATGGTTCAACAGCCAGGCTGCCCAGTTGGGCATCACCCTCAGCGACGATGAGATCAAGGGCCTCAAGGTCGAAGGCCTCATGGACAAGCTCGACAACCTGCCGGGCGCCCCCATGCCGGGCTACGACCTGCCCGAAGCCCGCAACGCCTTCTACGCCGGGCTCTACCGCCTCATCAAGGGCTTCAGCCCCGAGGAGTGGAACGCGATCCGCGTGCAGGAAGTGCGGCAGAACCCCGCCAACCTCCGCATCATGGACGTCACCCTGGGCAAGGATGGTACTGCCCTCATGAAGGTGGCCTGCATCAAGAAGGCCGACGGCGCCTGGGGCATCACCAACATCGAATACAAGGTGGGTCTCGTGAAGAAGGCGCCCGCCGCGAAGTCTTAAGACACGGGATAAAAGGTGCTCGAGGGCACCTTCCAAAGAGCAAGGGCTGGGATTCTTCCCGGCCCTTGCTATGCTGGCTTGTTTTGCGCGACCCCGTGATGGGAGTCAAAGCGCCGAGGTGCCCATGACGGATCACATCAACCTCTTTGAAAGCGTCAACCGCCAGTTCGACGAAGCGGCCGACATCTTGGGCGTTACGCCGGACGTGCGCGAGGTGCTCAAGACGCCCTACCGCGAAGTGAGCGTGGCCCTCCCCATCCAGATGGACGATGGCACCCTCAAGGTCTTTCACGGTTTCCGCGTGCAGCACAACGGCGTGCGCGGCCCCCAGAAGGGCGGCATCCGCTTCCACCCCGAGGTGGAACTGGATGAGGTGCGCGCCCTGGCGAGCCTCATGACTTGGAAGACGGCCGTCGTGAACATCCCCTTCGGCGGCGCCAAGGGCGGCATCAATTGCGACCCCGCCACCATGTCCAAGCGCGAGCTGGAGACCCTGACCCGCCGCTACATCTCCAAGATCTCCATGGTGCTCGGTCCCAACCGCGACATCCCCGCCCCCGACGTGAACACCAACGCCCAGACCATGGCCTGGGTGATGGATGAGTACGGCCGCAAGCACGGCTACCAGCCCGCCTGCGTCACCGGCAAGCCCCTCGAACTGGGTGGCAGCCAGGGCCGTGAGGCCGCCACCGGCAAGGGCGTGGCCATCATCACCCGCGAAGCCTGCGGCGCCATCGGCCTGCCCCTCAAGGGCGCCCGCGTGATCCTCCAGGGCTTCGGCAACGTGGGCTCCTTCACCGCCAAGTTCCTCGTGGAGATGGGCGCTAAGATCGTCGCCGTGGCCGACCACGCCGGCGGCGTGCGCAACGCCAATGGGCTGGACGTCACCGCCCTCATGGCCTACGTGAAGCAGAACAAGGGCAGCGTCAACGGCTTCGCCGGCGGCGAGGCCTTCGACAAGGACACGATCTTCGCGCAGGACTGCGACATCCTCATCCCCGCGGCCCTGGGCGGCGTGCTCAACAAGGAAACCGCTCCCACCGTGAAGGCCAAGCTCATCGTGGAAGGCGCCAATGCCCCCACCTCGCCCACGGCCGACAAGATCTTCAAGGAGAAGGGCATCACCGTGATCCCCGACATCCTGGCCAACGCCGGCGGCGTCACCGTCTCCTACTTCGAGTGGGTGCAGAACCTCCAGCAGTTCTTCTGGGACGAGGCCGAGGTCTTCGAGAAGGAAGAGAAGATCATGGTCCAGTCCTTCCACGACGTGCATGACAAGGTGAAGAAGCACGCCTGCACGTTCCGCAGCGGCGCCTTCGTCCTCGCCCTCGAGCGCGTGCGCAAGGCCAACGAGCTGCGCGGCTGGTAATCGGCTCTCGGCTTTAGGCTCTGGGCTCTTGCTGGCGCCGACCCATCCCGGTGGGTCGGCGCCATTCTTTTTAGCCAAAGCCTAGAGGCCAAAGCCCATAGCCTCTCCCGGGTCTTTTCCCTGGCCTTTCCTTGTGGTTCAAGGGAAAATTGTTGGGTTCGGCCGTAGGGGCGTCCCAGAACACGGCCTTGGAGGATGCAATGTCGAAGAAGATCGTGCACGTCGTAGGCACCGGCACCATCGGCGAGCCCCTCATCGGTCTCCTCACCCACTTCCAGAAGGAACTGGGCATCGACGAGGTGACCTTCCATAAGCACTCCGTCTCCGACCGGCCCAAGGTGAAGGCCCTGGTGAACCGCGGCGCCAAGCTGGCCGTGGATGCCGACAAGATGGACGCCTTCAAGGCCGAGGGCATGCCCGCCGTGTACACCCACGAGCAGGCCCTGGAGCAGGCCTCCGTCGTCATCGATTGCAGCCCCAAGGGCCTGGAGATGAAGGAGAAGGTCTACAAGAACTACGAGCACAACACGCTGGGCTTCATCGCCCAGGGCTCCGAGTTCGGCTTCGGCAAGATGTACGCCCGTGGCATCAACGACGAGATCATCGACATCACGAAGGACAAGTACGTCCACGTCGTGAGCTGCAACACCCACAACCTCTCCTGCCTCCTGCAGACCCTCGTGCTCGCCGATGGCAACGACAACCTGGTGGAAGCCAGCTTCGTCTGCATGCGCCGCGCCAACGACATCAGCCAGGTGAAGGACTTCTGCCCCGCGCCCCAGGTCGGTTCCCACAAGGATGGCAAATTCGGCACCCACCACGCCCGCGACGCCCACCACCTCTTCCAGACCAAGGGCCTCGAGCTGAACCTCTTCAGCTCCGCCGTGAAGCTCAACACCCAGTACATGCACTCCCTCTGGTTCGACCTCCGCGTGAAGAAGGCTACCACCAAGGAAGAGCTGCTCAAGAAGATCAAGGGCAACGACCGCATCGCCGTCACCGATAAGAAGGACGCCAACGCCGTGTTCTCCTTCGGCCGCGACCAGGGCCACTTTGGCCGCATCCTCAACCAGACCGTGATCCCCACCAGCACCCTGCACATGCCCAACGAGAACCGCATCGTGGGCTTCTGCTTCACCCCCCAGGACGGGAACAGCCTGTTGAGCAGTCTGGCCGCCGCCGTGCGCTACCTGCAGCCCCAGGACTGGGAGCAGCGCATCCAGGTGCTGAAGCCCTTCTTCTTCGATGAAGTGTAGTTCGAGCTGAATCCTTGGAAGGGGCCGCGCAAGCGGCCCCTTCTCATTAGACTGGAGGGCTGATGTTGATTCGCGCCGCCCTTCTCGATGCCCCCGACCGGGGACGCCTCCGCTTCGTGGAGGACGGGGCTCTGGTGGTGGAAGGCACCCGCGTCCTGGACGCGGGCAAGGCCGAGGATCTGCTGCCCCGCCACGCGGGCCTGGAGGTGCACGACCTGCGCCCCCTCTGGGTGCTGCCGGGCCTGGTGGATCTCCACACCCACCTGCCCCAGCTGGAAGCCGTGGCCCAGGACGGGCTCACCCTGCTGGCGTGGTTGGAGACGCACATCTTCCCCACGGAGGCCCGCTTCGCCGATCCGGCGCACGCGCGGGAGGTGGCCAAGGCCTTCTTCAAGGCCTGCCTGCGGGAGGGCACCACCACGGTGGTGGCCTATGGGAGCAGCCACGCGGAGGCTGCCGAGCTCGCCTTCCAGGAGGCCGAGGTCGCGGGCCTGCGGGCCGTGCTGGGGCCCGCCCTCATGGACCGGAACGCACCGGAGGCTTTGCTCCGTCCCGCGGACCGAGCCCTCTCGGACCTGGACGCCCTCGGCAAGGCTTGGCATGGCCGCCACGGCCGTTTGGAGCTGGCGGTGGCGCCGCGCTTCGCGCCCAGCTGCACGCCCACGCTCATGCGCGGGGCTGCGGCCCTGGCGGCCCGCTTCAACGCCGTCATCGAAACCCACCTGGCGGAAACCCCCGCGGAGATTGCCTGGGTGGAGAACCTCTTCCCTGAATCCCCCCACTACACGGGCGTCTACGAGGCCATGGGGCTGCTGGGGCCGCGCACCCTCCTGGGCCATGGCATCCACCTCACCCCCGAAGAGCGGGAGGTGATCCGCGCTGCCGGTGCCAGCCTCGTCCACTGCCCCCGGTCCAATGCCTTCCTGCAGAGCGGCATCATGCCCCTGCGCCGCTGGCTGGACGAAGGACTGTCCGTGGGGTTGGGCACCGATGTGGCCGCAGGGCCATCGCTGTCGATGTTCGAGGAGATGGGCTTCGCCTGCCAGGCCGCCAAACTGCGCGATGAGCCCATCGACGTGGCCACCGCCCTGCATCTGGCGACGGTGGGGGGCGCCCAGGCCCTGGGCTGGGCGGCGCGCTTGGGCACGCTGGATGGCGGTAAGGAAGCGGATTTCATCCTCGTGGATCCGGCCCTGGCCGATCCCCTGGGGCGTGAAGCCACCGATCCGCAGACGGTGCTTTCCCACCTCCTCTACCGGGCCCGGCCCGGCCTCGTGCGGGGGGTCTACGTGCAGGGGGCCCGATGCCTCTGAGCCGGGTGCTCGCCGGGCCGGTGGAGGATGCGGCCCGGGGCCTGTTGGGGTGCGAGCTGGTGCGAGATGAAGTGGTGCTGCGCATCGTGGAGGTGGAGGCCTATGCCGGCCCCGAGGACACGGCCAGCCACGCACGCCATGGCCTCACGGCCCGCAACGCCCCCATGTGGGGCCCGCCGGGTCGGGCCTATCTCTACTTCTGCTACGGCATGCACTGGATGCTCAATGTGGTGACGGGCCCCGCGGAACAGGCCAGCGCGGTGCTCATCCGCGGGGCGGAGGTGGTGGCGGGGATGGAAGCCGTGCTCACCCGGCGGAAGGCCGCGAAGCCTTCGGCCCAGCTCTGCGCCGGCCCGGGCAAGGTGGCCCAGGCCCTGGGGCTCGATCGGGACTTCGATGGCCACGACCTGCTGCGGCCCGGGGGACTCCAGTTGCGACCCGGCCCCGCGCCCGGTGAGATCCTCCGGGGTCCCCGGGTGGGCATCGACTTCGCGCTGGAAGGGGATCGCTTGCGCCCCTGGCGCTTTATCCTGGCGGGCAGTCCCGCAGTGAGCCGCCCCAGGATCACCTCATGATGGCAACCTCCCTCCTCCTCGTCTTCCTCAAGGGCATCTTCGTGCAGGGATGGCTGGCCCTGCTGTTCCGCCGTCATTCCAAGCGCGCGTGGTTCTGGGTGCTGCTGGTGGTGGATGCACTCTGGGCCTTCTGGGTGCTCTACCGCATGCGCGGCGGCATCGTCATGACCTGGCGCCAGCCGGCCCTCTTCTTCTGGATCCTCACCCACCTCACCCTCGGGGCCGGGGCCACGGTGGAGACCCTCGCACGCATGCTGCCCTGGCCTCGGTTCATCCGGGTGACGGGGGGATCCCTGGTGCTCCTGGCCCTGGGGTTCTCGGGCTGGGGCTTGGTGGAGGCCTATGGCCCGCCCCGGCGGGAGGAGGTTCAGCTCACCTTCCCGGACCTGCCCCAGGCCTTCGACGGGTACCGGATCCTCTTCTTTTCGGATGTGCACGCGGGGCCCTACGCGGGGTCCCACACCCTCCGCCTGTGGGGGCGGTACATGGCCGACATGGATGCGGATCTCCTGGTGGGGGCCGGTGATTTCATCTCCTACTGGCCCCAGGAAACCGAGGCGCTGCGGGAACCCTTCGCCGGCATCCATACCCGTGATGGCCGGGTGGGCGTGCTGGGCAACCACGATCGGTACCGCACCTCCATGGAAGTGTCCGAGCGCCTGGAGAAACAGGGCTGGCGCATCCTCACCGATGAAACCATGGCCATCGAGCGGGGCGGCGAGCGGTTGCTGCTCATGGGCATCGGCCATCCCGAGGATGAGGATCCCGAGCGCTTCCAGCCCGAATGGCATCCCGTGCCCTCGGGGTCGGGGTTCCGCATCGGCATCGTGCACACGCCCGTACTCTGGCCCCAGCTCCGCCAGGTGGGCGCGCGGCTGAGCCTGGCGGGCCACACCCATGGCGGTCAGATCAATCTGGATCCCCTGGTGAACATGGCCCGGGTGAACGTGGGCTATGTGGCGGGCCTCTATGAAAAGGGCCCCGATCGGCTCTTCGTGACCAAGGGGCTGGGGTGCACGGCCCTGCCCTTCCGCATCCGCTGCCGCCCGGAAATCGTGCGGATCACATTGCGCCGGGGTTGATGCCGGAATCACTTCCTCCCAGGAGGGTGTGAATCAAAGTGGATCTCAGGTTGTGCCATCCGCATGTCGATGGGGACCGGACTTCAAACCTTGAAGCATTCCTTGGATGAGGTGATGGCGATGTTGAAACCCCTTGCTGCGCTTGCTGCCCTTTGTTCTTGCGCGGCCCTTTCCGCTCAGGGCGCGCCCGCAGCACCCTCGCTCTCCGTGAAGTGGCACGGCGCGCTATGGGCCAGCGCCGCCGCCTCCAACCGGGAGGCCCCGGACGGCTCGCTTTTCCTGCGGGGCATGGATGCGGGAGAGGGGCAATTGGCGCTGGATGGCCTCGCCTTCGGCGCGGACATCGCCTTGGTCGAAGGCTGGTCCTTCCGCTTCACGCTGCTGGGAGGCCAGGACGCCAAAGTGCTCACCCTCGCGGGTGGCGAATCGGGCGCCCTCACCTATCCCGAGGCCATGCTCATCTGGACCGGGCCCAAGGATGTGCTTCGCGTGGGCCGCATGTACACCTTCATGGGCATGGAATTCATGGATCACACCCAGGATGTCACCGCCAGCCGGGGCCTCCTCTTCACCTACGCCATCCCCATCGATCAGGTGGGCGTGGCCTGGCGCCACACCTTCTCGCCCCAGTGGAGCAGCGACGTCTGGATCTTCAATGGCGAGAACCGCGTGCAGGACAACAACCGGGGCAAGACCGTGGGGCTGGGCCTGAATTACAACCATGGTGGCGCCGCGGGCAAGTACGCCTCGGTCATGATCTATCGGGGGGCGGAGCAGGATGGCCACGGGCCTGCCTCGGTGCCGGGTGCGGAGGGGCGGCTTCGGGAACGGGCCTGCCTCCTCGGGGGCTGGGAATGGGGCGCCACCTCCCTGGCGGTGGAGGTGGAAACGGCGAAAGAGCACCTGCCGGATGGCGCCCTCGCGGGGGCCCCATCGGGCCCCGTGACGGCCCGATGGTCCGGCGCGGGCCTCATCCTGAAGCACACCCTCGATGAACGCTGGGCCCTCACCTTCCGGGCGGAGACCTTCAAGGACGATCAGGGCTGGATGCTCGCGTCAGATCCCGCCATCGCGCAGCCGGGACGGGTGGGGCCCGGGGTGATCCGATGGTCCGCCACTTACGGGGCCGATCTGAAGGCCACCTCGTTCGCGATGGGCGCCGAGCGGAAGTGGGGGCCCACCTTCAGCCGCTTGGAAGTCCGCCGGGATGCGTTGAATCGCAGCGTGCAGGATCAGGATCAGCGGGTCTTCAAGGACGCCACCTCCGTGACCTGGAGCCTTGGAACCTCCTTCTAGGCGGGATCGCCGCTGGGCCGGGGCGCGGGATTCGCTGTCCAATATCGGGTGCAGACCGGTATTCGGGAAAACGGGGCTTCGATCGGTGACTGGCTGTCATTCCGAAAGTAACGTCGGTCCGGAACCTGACGATGCGGGGGAGTCCCTCTATAAGGAACTCCTTTGCCTGCGAATGCTGCGTTGCCCAAGTCCGGTGGATGGACACTCGCCGGAGTCGCCCTGCTGGCCCTCGGGGCCCTGGGGCCCCTGATCGCGTCCGGCGGCAGCCGCGCGGGTTGGATCTGTAGCTTGGGATTCGCGGCGCTGGGCACGTGGCTGCTTCCGCGCGCGGCCCGATCCCCCGAGGGGGAGCCTCAGGTGGTTGTCGAGGCCGCCGCCGCTCAAGTGAGCCCCGTCACCTTCCCCTTGGCCGCCGCCGTGGTACCCCTGTGGCGCAGCAACGCCCAATCGGTGCATGACCAGACCGAAGAGGCCATCACCAACCTCACCGCACGCTTCGCCGGCATGCAGAAGCAGCTCATGGATGCGGTGGGCGCCTCGGACCAGAGCGCCGAGGTCAACCTCCAGGGGGTGATCGCAGAGAATCAGCGCCAACTGGAAGCTGTGGTGGTCCGCCTGGAGGAGGCCCAGGCGCAGCGCACGGCCCTGCTGGAGCAGGTGGGCGAGCTGGCCGGATTCACGGAACAGCTGCAACAGATGTCTGCCGAAGTCACCGCCATCGCCAATCAGACCAACCTCCTCGCTCTCAACGCCGCCATCGAGGCGGCCCATGCCCGGGAACACGGGAAGGGCTTCGCGGTGGTGGCGGAGGAGGTGCGCAAGCTCTCAGAGCGCTCCGGTCGGGCGGGTCTGCAGATCACCGAAAAGATCCAATGGATGGATGAATCCCTGAAGAAGACGCTGGATGCCGTCCACGCCTTCGACACCCGGGATGCGGAGCTGATCCGCAACACCGAGTTCACCATCCAGGAGGTGGTCTCCTCCTTCGACATCGCCTCCCGGATGTTGGCCGCCTCGGCCTCCTACCTCGAAACGGTGAACGGCGAGGTCCAGCAGGAAGTCCAGGGAGCCATTTACAGCCTGCAATTCCAGGATCGGGTGGGGCAGATCCTCCGCAACGTCATCCGGGACATGGGCAAATTCGAAACCCAGGAAAACGTCCACACCCTGGGACCCGCGGAGGTCAAGGCCTGGATCTCCGAGCTTGAACGCACTTACACCACGAACGAGGAACGGCGGGTCCAGACCGGATCGGCCGCCGGCGCGTCCACGGACGATTCCGACCTCACCTTTTTCTGAGCGAGACCATGGCCAAGACCATTCTCATCATCGACGACTCCACCAGCCTCCGGCAGGTGGTGAACATCACGCTGACCAACGCCGGCTTCGAAGTGATCGAGGCCTGCGATGGCAAGGACGCCCTCACGAAGCTGGACGGCCGGAAGATCCACCTCATGGTCTGCGACGTGAACATGCCGAACATGGATGGCATCAGCTTCCTCAAGGTCGCCAAGGAGGATGCCCGCTACAAGTTCACGCCCATCATCATGCTCACCACCGAGGCCGGTGAGGAGAAGAAGAAGGAGGGCCAGGCCGCGGGTGCCAAGGCCTGGATGGTGAAGCCTTTCAAGCCGGAGCAGATGCTCGCGGCCGTCTCCAAGCTCATCCTGCCCTGATCCGGGAGACCCATGCTCACGTTCGAGAGTACCCAGCGCAAAGGGAAGATCCTGATTCAACCCAAGGGTGAATTGACGATCTTCACCGCCACCCAGGCCAAACGGGAATTCGCGGACGCCCTGGAAGCCCATGCGGATCCCGAGGTGGATCTCTCTGCCGTGGAGGAGATCGACACCGCGGGCGTGCAAATCCTCCTGTGGGCCCGCCGCGAAGCCGCCCACCGGGGGCGGACCCTGCCCTTCGTGGATCACAGTCCCGTAGTGATGGAAGTGTTCGACCTCCTCAACCTGGTGGGGATCTTCGGAGATCCCATCTTCATCACCCCCTCCCAGAGCTGAGGTCAATCCGTGGATATGGACCTTGCGAAGCAAACATTCATTCAGGAGGCCCTGGAACTCCTGGCCGCCATGGAATCTGCCCTGCTGGCTTTCGAGGATCAGGAGGATCCCTCCGAAGCCATCAACGCCATCTTCCGGGCGGTGCACACCATCAAGGGCAGCGCGGGGCTCTTCGGCCTAGAGGGGATCGTCCGCTTCGCCCACACCCTGGAAACGGTGCTGGATCGGGTGCGCAACCATGAAGTGAGCCTCAATCACGGCTCCATCAGCCACCTTCTGGAGTGCCACGACCACCTCGCCAGCATGATCAGCGACCTCGGCACCCACCCCGATGGCACCGCGGAGCTGGACCCCCGGGGGCGCCAACTGCTGGAAGGCCTCGTGCCGATGCTCGCGAGCCCGGAGGATTCCTCCCACGCGATGGTGGAGGTGGGGCCCCGTCCCTCGGAAGCCGAACCCACGGTGTCGGGCCAAGAGGGCCCCGACTGCTGGCACCTCTCCCTGCGCTTCGGCCCCCAGGTGCTCCAGGACGGCATGGACCCGCTGTCCTGCCTCCGCTACCTCTGCACCCTCGGCCGCATCGTGCACCTCTACAGCCTGATCCAGCTTCCAGAAGGGGAGGCCTACAACCCCGAACTCTGCTACCTCGGCCTAGAGGTGGAACTGGAGACGGCGGCGGATCGGAAGACCCTCGAGGAAGTCTTCGAATTCGTCCGCCAGGACAGCATCATCCGGCTGATCCCCCCCCATTCCAAGGTGCGCGAGTACGTGGCCCTCATCCAGGAGGCCGGGGAAACCGGGGCTCTGCTGGGAGATCTCCTCATCAAGTGCGGGTGCATTTCCAGCGAGGACCTCAAGCAGGCCCTCATGGTGCAGAGCGAGGAGGATGATGCGCCGGCAGGGCCCCATCGCCGCCTCGGCGAGATCCTGATCGAAGAGAAGGCGGTGCCGCCCGCCGTGGTGGCCGCGGCCCTGGAAAAGCAACGCCGGCCACAGGAGCGGCAGGGTCTGGAGGCCAAGGTCATCAAGGTCCAGGCGGACAAGCTGGATCGCCTGGTGGACCTCGTGGGCGAGTTGGTCATCGCCGGGGCTTCGGCCCACGTGCAGGCCGCCGCCTCGAAGGTGGCGGGCCTCGTGGAGTCCACGGCCATCGTCAACAAGCTGGTGGAGGAGATCCGGGATAACGCCCTGAGCCTGCGCATGGTGCAGATCGGTGAGACCTTCACCCGGTTCCGGCGGGTGGTGCGGGACCTCTCTAAGGAGATGGGCAAGGCCATCGAACTGGAAATCCACGGCGGGGATACGGAGCTGGACAAGTCCATCGTGGAAAAACTCAGCGACCCCCTCATGCACATCGTGCGGAACGCCATCGATCACGGCATCGAGGCCCTGGAGGTTCGCCGGGCCCGGGGGAAGACGGATACAGGGTCCCTGGCCCTCAGCGCCCTCCACGATTCGGGCAGCATCGTCATCGAAATCAGCGACGATGGCGGCGGCTTGAACCGAGAACGGATCCTGGCCAAGGCCTTGGAAAAGGGACTCATCAAGGAAGGCGAAACCCTCGCGGACGCGGAAGTCTGGCAGCTCATCTTCGAGCCGGGGTTCTCCACTGCCGCGGCGGTGACGGACATCTCCGGCCGGGGGGTGGGCATGGACGTGGTGCGCCGCAACATCGACGACCTCCGGGGCACCATCGACATCGAATCCTATGAAGGCTCCGGCACCACCTTCCGGATCCGCCTCCCCCTGACCCTCGCCATCATCGATGGCTTCCGGGTGGGCGTGGGTGCCGGTTCCTACGTGCTTCCCCTGGACCTGGTGAAGGAATGCGTGGACCTGGGGCCCTTCCTGGAGTCCGCCGAGAACCACCTGGTGAACCTCCGAGGTGAAGTGCTGCCCTTCCTGCGCCTCCGGGAAGTCTTCGGGGTCAAGGGGGCCCCGCCGCCCCGGGAGCAGGTGGTGGTGGTGCAGTACGGGGAGACCCGGGCCGGCATCGTGGTCGACCGCTTGCTGGGTGAATTCCAAACCGTGATCAAACCGCTGGGGGAACTCTTCCGGCAGACCAAGGGTATCGGGGGATCCACCATTCTGGGCTCCGGTGAAGTCGCCTTGATTCTCGATGTTCCCCAACTCGTGCAGCTGGTGGCCGCCACGGGCCGCCGTGCCAACCCCATTCCCGTCCTTCACTGATCTGCAGGAGCCCCCATGAACTGGTACAAGAACCTCAAGCTCGGCACCCAACTCATCTCCGCCTTCCTGGTGGTGGCCGCCATCGCCGCCTTCATCGGCCTCAATGGCAGCCGGAACCTCAACAAGGTGAACGACGCCGACACCTTCATGTACGAAAAGACCACGGTGCCTCTGGGGCAGATGTGCACCATCGTCGGTAACTTCAATCGCATGCGCCTCAACGTGTTGCGGTGCGCCATCTCGACGGACAAGGAGGCCGCCCGGGCCGCCATGAAGCAGGTCGATGAGCTCTACAAGGACATCCAGACGAACCTGGATGGCTATTCCAAGACCCTCATCGATGCCGATGACGAGGCGAACTACAAGGCCATGAAGGCGGGCATGGAGACCTATGATAAGGCCAATGATCGGGTCTTGGAATTGAAACTGGCCGGCAAGGATAAAGAAGCCCTTGCCTACGTCGAGGATGACTTGCGGAAGATTGGAGCTCCCCTCAGTGACCTCCTCGACAAGGTGGTCAAAGCGAATGTGAAGGCAGCCAAGGAGACCGCAGACAAGAACGATCAGATCACCGCCAGCGCCGAGCGGCAGGGCTACGGGTCCATCACCGTGGGTGTGCTGCTGGCCATCGGGCTGGGACTGATGGTCACCCGGGTCATCAAGAAGCAGGTGGGAGGTGAGCCCGCCTACGCCGTGGACATGCTCCAGCGGGTGGCCGGAGGCGACCTTTCCATGGACATCCAGGTGGCCGAAGGCGACACCTCCAGCATGATCGGCTCCTTGAAGACCGTGGTGGGCAAGCTGGCCGAGATCATGGGCCAGGTCACCGAAGCCGCCAGCTCTCTGGTGGGTGCTTCCGAACAGCTGAGTTCCACAGCCCAATCCCTCAGTCAGGGCGCCTCCGAACAGGCGGCCAGCGTGGAGGAGACCAGCGCGGCCATGGAGGAGATGAGCGCCTCCATTGCCCAGAACAACGAGAACGCCAAGGTCACCGGCGACATCGCCACCAAATCCTCCTCGGATGCCGCCACCGGTGGCCAGGCCGTGAAGGAGACGGTGACGGCGATGCATCAAATCGCCCAGAAGATCGCCATCATCGACGACATCGCTTATCAAACCAACCTGCTGGCCTTGAACGCGGCCATCGAGGCGGGTCGCGCCGGGGAGCACGGCAAGGGCTTCGCCGTGGTGGCGGCGGAAGTGCGCAAGCTGGCGGAACGCAGCCAGGTGGCCGCCGAGGAGATCAGCCAGTTGGCCAAGGGCAGCGTGGGGCTCGCGGAACGCGCGGGCACGTTGCTGGACACCATGGTGCCTTCCATCCAGAAGACCTCGGACCTGGTGCAGGAGATCGCCGCGGCCTCGGGCGAGCAGACCGGGGGCGTGGGTCAGATCAACGGGGCCCTCTCCCAGATCAGCCAGGCCGTGCAGCAGAACGCCGCCGCCGCGGAGGAGCTCGCTTCCTCCTCCGAAGAGGTGAGCGCCCAGGCCGAGGAACTGCAGAGCATGATGGAATTTTTCACCCTCTCCGCCGAGCGTGGCTTCGGGGGCCGCGCCCAAGCCAAGGGCCGGGCCAAGGCCGCGGTCAAGCACACCCGGGTGCGCAGCAGCCAGGGTGGCGACATCGATGAACGCGACTTCTCCCGGTTCTAGGGGGGTCGCCATGGACGCCCTCGACAAAGCACCCACAAGGTCCCTCCGAACGCCCACGGGCCGGACCCCCCCCTCGGAAACGCACGCGCAATACCTGGCCTTCACCAGCGGGGGCGAGACCTTCGCCATCGACATCCGCTCCGTGCGGGAGGTCATCCAATACGGGGGCCTCACGGAAGTACCCCTCATGCCCTGCTTCATCCGGGGGGTCATCAACCTCCGGGGCGCGGTGGTGCCCGTCATCGACCTGGGAGCCCGCCTGGGCCGGCAATGCACCGAGGTGGGGCGCCGAACGTGCGTGGTGATCCTGGAAGTCCCCAGCGGGGAGGACACCTCCGTGGTGGGGATCATGGTGGACAGCGTGAACGAGGTGCTGGACATCGCCTCGGGGGAGATCGATCCGGCTCCCTCCTTCGGCCACGACATCCGCTCGGAGTTCATTAGCGGCGTGGGCAAGGTGAATGGCCGCTTCGTCATTCTCCTGGAAGTCCAACACGTGCTCTCCATCCAGGAGATGGCCGCCCTGGCCGGTGGTCGAAATTCAGCCCCGGAATGAGATTCCAATGGGGTCGCTGAGACCCCAGGTCACCCGATTCCTCCATGGAGCCATCATGAATTGGTACAGGAACCTCAAGCTGGGAACCCAACTCATCAGCGCCTTCTTGGCGGTGGCTGCCATTGCGGCTGTGATGGGGGTGGTGGGTACGAACTACATCCGGGCCATCGACGCCGCCGACACCTTCATGTACGAAAAGACCACGGTGCCTTTGGGGCAGATGGCCCGCCTTGAGGGCAATTGGCAGGAGACCCGCGTCCACCTGAACCGGGGGCTTCTGGCCAAGGATCTGGATGCCGCACGGGCGGCTTTCGACCTGATCCCACCCTTGGAGAAGGAGAACGAGGAACAACTGGCGGGGTACGCGAAGACCTTCATCGACGCCAGCGATGAGCTCGCCTGGAAGCAGATGAAGGAGAACCTGGCCAAATTCCACGAAGCCATGGCGCCGATCATGGCGCGGAAGCTGGCGGGCAAGCCGGTGGACTACGAGGAAATGGCGGCGTTCATGAAGCTGGCCACGAGCATTTCGGCCCACCTGGATGGCGTGGTTGAAGCCAATGTGAAGGCGGCCAAAGAAACTTCGGAGAAGAACACCAAGACGGCGGATCACGCCGTCCTCGTGATGCAGTTGCTCACACTGGGAGGTGCGGCGCTGGCCCTGCTCCTGGGTTGGCTCGTCACCCGGGTCATCAAAGGCCAGGTGGGCGGTGAACCCCAGTACGCGGTGGAGGTCATGCACCAGGTGGCGGAAGGCGACCTCTCCATGCGCATTGACGCCAAGGAGGGAGACCGGTCGAGCATGATCTACTCCCTGAAGGTGGTCGTGGATAAACTCGCCGACATCATGGGGCAGGTGCGAGAAGCCTCCAGTTCTCTGGTAGGTGCCTCCGAGCAATTGAGCGCCACGGCCCAATCCCTCAGCCAGGGTGCCTCCGAACAGGCCGCCAGTGTGGAGGAGACCAGCGCCGCCATGGAAGAGATGAGCGCCTCCATCGCGCAGAACAACGAGAATGCCAAGGTCACCGGGGACATCGCCACCAAATCCAGCCTGGATGCCGCCACTGGCGGTCAGGCGGTGAAGGAGACGGTGACGGCCATGCACCAGATCGCCCAGAAGATCGCCATCATCGACGACATCGCTTATCAAACCAACCTGCTGGCCCTGAACGCCGCCATCGAGGCGGGTCGCGCCGGCGAGCACGGCAAGGGCTTCGCGGTGGTGGCGGCGGAAGTTCGCAAGTTGGCGGAGCGCAGCCAGGTGGCCGCCGAGGAGATCAGCCAGTTGGCCAAGGGCAGTGTGGGGCTCGCGGAACGTGCGGGCACCCTGCTGGACACCATGGTGCCTTCCATTCAGAAGACCTCGGACCTCGTGCAGGAGATTGCCGCCGCTTCAGGCGAGCAGACCGGGGGCGTGGGTCAGATCAACGGGGCCCTTTCGCAGATCAGCCAGGCCGTGCAGCAGAACGCCGCTGCCGCGGAGGAGCTGGCTTCCTCTTCCGAAGAGGTGAGCGCCCAGGCCGAGGAGCTGCAGAGCATGATGGATTTCTTCACCCTGACGGCCGAAAAGAACCCCGTCGGCCGGAGCCGTGTCAAAGGCCGGGCCAAGGTTCCAGCCACCCGCCCGCGCCCCTCCCCGGCGGGCGAGGTGGACGAATCGGAGTTCTCGCGGTTCTGAGCACCGCATTCCCCTCGCCCTTCCGCGTACCCATTCCACCCACGAGGACCTACCCATGTCGGACGTGACCAAGCTTTCCAGCCATGTCCTCCGGGCCGTTCAGAAGGGCTCGGCCGGGGAGGACCGGAATCAGTACCTGGCCTTTTCCAGCGGTGGCGAAACCTTCGCCATCGACATCCGGTCGGTGCGTGAGGTCATCCAATACGAGGGGCTCACGGAAGTGCCCCTCATGCCCTCGTTCATCCGCGGCGTGATCAACCTCCGGGGGGCGGTGGTGCCGGTCATCGACCTCGCCGTGCGCCTCGGGCGGAACCAGGCGGAGGTGGCCCGCCGCACCTGCGTGGTGATCCTGGAGGTGCCTTCGGAGGAGGACACGGCGGTGGTGGGCGTCCTCGTGGACAGCGTGAACGAGGTGCTGGACATCGCCAAGTCGGAGATCGATCCCGCGCCCTCCTTCGGCCAGAACCCCCGCTCGGACCTAATCTCCGGCGTCGGCAAGGTGGGGGGCCGGTTCGTCATCCTGCTGGACGTGAGCCACGTGCTCTCGACGAATGAGATGGCCACACTGGCTACGGTCCAGACCCAGGCCGAGGCCTGATCGCCATGGCCTTGGAGAAGGATCCGGGATCTACCTTCCTGGCCTCCCCCCAGGCCATGCTCAGTGATGCGGAGTTCCAGCGCTTTCGGGCCTTGGTGCTGGACTCCACGGGGATCACCCTTTCGGATCTGAAGAAGGCCTTGGTGATGTCCCGGCTCGGGAGCCGCCTGCGGCACCGCAACCTCCATTCTTTCTCCGAGTACTACCGGATCCTCATGGACCCGAAGGAAGGCGACGAGCTGCAGGCGGCCATCGACCTCATCACCACCAACGAGACCTCCTTCTTTCGGGAACCCTCGCACTTCGAATTCCTCCGCACCCACCTCAAATCCCTCCGGCCGGTACCCCTCCCCTTCCGGGTGTGGAGCGCCGCATCCTCCTCGGGGGAGGAGGCATACACGCTCGCCATGGTGCTGTCCGACTGCCTGGGGCAGGCGGAGTGGGAGATCCTGGGCACGGACATCAGCACCCGGGTGTTGGAGCGGGCCCGAAGGGCCCTCTATCCCATGGAGCGCAGCGGCAGCATTCCCAAGGAATACCTGACCAAGTACTGCCTGAAGGGGAGTGGCCGCCACGAGGGCATGTTCCTCATGGATCGGCAGCTGCGGGCGCGGGCCACGTTCATGCAGGCGAACCTCTGCCAACCCCTGCCGGAGATCGGGATCTTCGACGTGGTCTTCCTCCGGAACGTGCTCATCTACTTCGCACCTCCGGAGAAAAAACTCGTGGTGGAGGCCATCGCCCGGCGGATCAAGCCCGGGGGGATCCTCATGATCGGGCACTCGGAAACCCTGGCGGGCATCTCGGATCGATTCAAACCGATCCAACCCACGGTGTACCGTGCCCTCTGATGGAAGCCGCCGGATCGTGGTGCTGGCTCCCGGCGAATACGTGTATGGAGACCCGGAAATCGTGGTGCAGACACTGCTGGGCTCCTGCATCGCCTTCACCTTCTGGCATCCGAGGTTGAGGGCCGGGGCCATGTGCCACTACATGCTGCCATCCCGCCCGTCGAGCAAGGCCGCGGAGGCCATTGGCCGGTATGGGGAAGACGTGATCTTCGCGATCACGGAGCACTTCCAGAACATGGGGTTGGCGCCCGCCTCTATCCAGGTGCGCATGTTCGGGGGCTCGAACATGTTTCCGGGCCTGACCGGCACCTCGCCGAGCATCGGAGACCGCAACATCGAGGTGGGCCGGGAGTTGATGTCCCGCCTCGGCTACCGGGTGACCGAGACGGACCTCGGCGGGCCCCTGCATCGCCGCGTGATCTTCGAGATCGCCAGCGGGCGGGTGGATGTGCAGTATGGGGAGGGTCCCCTGGCGGACCGGGGAGGTCGGCGATGAGCCGCGCCAAGATCAAAGTCTTCATCGTCGATGATTCCGCCGTCGTCCGGCAGGTTCTGGGCGAGCTCATGAACAAGGCCTCCGACATCGAGGTGATCGGCCAGGCCATGGATCCGATCTTCGCCTTGGACCGGATGCAGAAGCAGTGGCCGGACGTGATCCTGCTGGATGTGGAGATGCCGCGCATGGATGGCATCACCTTCCTGAAGAAGATCATGTCGGAGCACCCCACGCCGGTGATCATCTGCTCCTCCCTCACGGAGAAGGGGGCGGAGACCACCATGCAGGCCCTGGGGGCAGGGGCCTTCGCCATCTTCACCAAGCCCACCATGGGGGTGAAGGGCTTCCTCGAAGCAGCCTCTCAGGAGTTGGTGACGGCCGTGCGTTCGGCTGGTGCCGCGAAGATGTCGAAGATCCCGCGCCTGCCCCTTCCCGCGCGATCCTTGGAGAAGTTCAGCGCCGACGCGGTGCTCGCGGCTTCGGGCAAAGCCATGGCCGTCACCACGGATCGCTTCACGGCCATCGGAACGTCCACGGGTGGCACCCAGGCCCTGGAGTTCGTGTTGGCCTCCCTCCCGCGCACCTGCCCCGGCATCGTGGTGGTGCAGCACATGCCCGAGCGGTTCACGGCGGCCTTCGCGGAGCGCTTGGATTCCCTGTGCGAGATCCGGGTGCGGGAAGCGAAAACCGGCGATCGGGTGATCCCCGGCCAGGCCCTCATCGCGCCCGGCGGGAAGCACCTCGTGGTGAAGCGGAGCGGCGCCCAGTACCACGTGGACGTGGTGGGAGCCCCCCCCGTAAACCGTCACTGCCCGTCCGTGGACGTGCTCTTCCGCTCCGTGGCCAATGCCGCCGGGGCCAATGCCCGGGGCGTGATCATGACGGGCATGGGCGATGACGGGGCACGGGGTCTGCTGGAGATGCGCGAGGCGGGCGCCCACACCTTCGCCCAGGATGAGGAATCCTGCGTGGTGTTCGGCATGCCCAAGGAGGCCATCCGCATGGGGGCCGTGGAACGGGTGGTCTCCCTGAAGGAGATCCCGGAGCTGATCGCCCGCTGATCCCCCGTCAGGGCAGTTTGCGGGGCAGGGTCATGATGAAGGCGGAGCCTTCGGGCTGCGCGGATTCCACCCAGATGCGTCCCCCATGGGCCATGGCCACCTCACGGCAGAAGGCGAGGCCCAGACCGCTGCTGATGCGTGCGAGGGAGGCATCCCGATCCAGGCGCGCGAAGGGATCGAAGATCCGATCGCGCATCTCCTCGGGGATGCCGGGGCCATGATCGGTGATGGTGAGGCGGCAGTCATTCTCGTCCACCGCGGCTTCGATCCGGATCTCATTGTTGGGCGGCCCGTACTTGATGGCGTTGTCCAGGAGATTGAGCACGCAGCGGCGCACCAACTCCAGGTCCGCTTCGATGAGCACCTGAGGGGGGATGGCGTTGACGAGTTCCACCTTGCGGCGGGCCATGGTGCGGGCGAGGCCTTCCAGCCCGTCCAACCATTCCTGCACCGTCTCCCCCAGCGGGAAGACCTGGGGCATGGGCGTCAGGCGCCCCTGCCGGCAGACCACAAGGATGTCCTGCACCATCCGCTCCATCTGGAGGGCGGCTTTTTGGATGAGGCTGGCCAAGCGCAGGCTGTCAGGGGACAGGCCCTTGTCCTCGGCCACCAGCTCCGCGCCGGAGAGCACGCCCTGCAGGGGCGTCTTGAGATCATGGACGATGAAGCGGAAGAGGCCTTCCTGGCTTGCCTGGAGGGCGCGGAGGGTGGCCGATTCCTGTTCCAGCGCCACCTGCAGCTGCCGGATGCGGAGCAGGGAGCGCACGCGGATCACGAGCTGCCCCTGGAGAGAGGGCTTGTAGACGAGGTCATCCCCACCCGCAGTGATGGCCTGGGCCTGGGTCTGGGGCCGCTCATCCCCCGTGAGGAAGAGCACGGGCACGCCCTGGCCCTGTTCCAGGGCCCGGATGCGCCGGCAGACTTCCAAGCCGTCCAGGCCGGGCATGAGGATGTCCAGCACCACGAGGTCGGGCTTGAAGGCTTCGAAGGCGGCGAGGGCCGAGGCCCCATCCCCCATCCCCAGGGTCTCAAAGCCGGCGTCCTTCAGGAGCCCTTCCACCATCACCCGGGCCGTGGCGCTGTCGTCCACGATCAGCACCCGCTGGGTGACCGGCAGGGTCATCGGGGGCTGATCCGCGGGAAGCGGTCGGCTGAAAGGGGAGTCGTTCACTGGCTCTGTTTCGGGTCCGGAGCCAGGGGGCCTGAATAATTCACCATTCATTCCCAAGGGATTGGCCGCTTTCGAGGCTCTGCGCCAGAAAGGGCGTGGGGTCCAGGGCCAGTGGGCCTATGCTGATAGACCCAGGGCTTGAGGGCCCGGGGTTCCGACCCTTGGGGGTGACCGGTTTCGACAGGTCATGAAACCAAGTGACCGGTGCAGGCGGGGGTTGGACGGCTGGCCCCCTTATCAAGCCGCCCAAACCAAACTGCCAACGATAACTTCGAACTGGCCCTCGCCGCCTAAATTGCCCGGGTGAAGGGGATTTCCCCAACACCCAGTCCGTTTGAGCACGAGCGAGCACCCGCGATCGTCAGGTAGCGGACTCGTTAAACCACCCTAAGGGTGACCTCGGTCTGCCGAGGGGTGGTACTGACTGGACCTTCCCCACGCCCCCCAAGGAAGGTTGAGACTGCGGAGGCACGCGTCCTGGACGGCTCGTCCGTTCCCCGCCAGGAGGCTTCAAGAGCGGACCAAGCCTGTGGAAGAGCCGACACTCGGCATGTCTTGGACGGGGGTTCGACTCCCCCCACCTCCACCAAGTGAAGAGGCCCCGCGAGGGGCCTTTTCTGTGTCTTGAACCATAACTTGGCCGGATGGCCAGGATATGGTTCAAAACACGAATGGCCACTTTATTGTTCAGGCGTCGGGCCCGACAACAGCATTCTGATCTTGATCGAGGATCAATGTGGCTGGATACCTGCCAGGTCAAGCCAGGCGCAATGGATCTCATCGATCACCATCGAAATAGCCCCCTCTCCCACCAACCGCCCTACGGACATTCGAACAGAAGCTCGAGCTTCGGTTTCCGTGAGCCCCATCGACAAAAGCACCTGGGAAGCGCGGGTCTCGCCGGAATGGCAAGCGGCACCCATCGAAACGGCGATGCGTGGAATCCGTTCGAGTAGGGCTTGAGCCGAGATGTGGGGGAACCTCACGTTCAAGGTATTTGGGAGTGCATGCTCTGCCGAGCCATTCCAGCGAATGCCGGGAATTCGGGCTCGCAATCCTTCCCAGAGCGCGTCACGGATGGTCCGTAGACGTTGTGATTCCTCATGTAGATCACGAAGGGCAACCTCGCAGGCTTGGCCAAGGCCCACGATGGATGGGACGTTCAAAGTACCGGGCCTAAGGCCAGCCCCCGGACTTCTCCCGAACAGAGAGGGCGCGATGGGCGTCCCCTTGCGTACGTACAGCGCGCCAATGCCCTTCGGGGCATAGAGCTTGTGTCCAACGATTGAGAGCAGGTCGACACCCAGTAGATCGACATCCACGGGCACTTTCCCAGCGCTCTGGGCCGCATCCGTGTGAGTGAGGGCTCCAACGCGCTTGGTCTGACTCGACAGGTCCTCAATGGGTTGGAGGGTGCCCGTTTCATTGTTGGCGTGCATGACGGTCACCAAGGCCGTTGCTTCAGAGATTCCGGCCTCCTGGGTACGAAGTCGCCCCACCCCATCCACGGGCGCCCTGTGGATGATCCACCCCTCCTGCGCGAGGTCCCAGCACGGATTGACGGTGGCCGGGTGCTCCACATTGGACGTTACGATCTGCCGACGATCCGACGTTGCGGCCACCCCCTTGATGGCCAGGCTATTCGCCTCCACACCCCCAGAGGTGAAATGGATTTCTTCTGGGCGGGCATTCAAGAGCGCGGCGACCTGCTCTCGGGCTCTCGTGATTGCCCGTCGTGGTGCATCGCCGAACACGTGGGCGCTCCCCGCGTTCCCGAATTCCACGGAGAAATAGGGGAGCATGGCCTCCAGTACCTCCGGAATCACAGGCGTGGTGGCGTTGTGGTCCAGGTAGACGGGATCTGAGGCGGGCTGCATGGATCCTCCGAAAGGGGGAACTTGACGCGTGGGGAGCATGAAGAGATGATTCTATCATTCAAGTGAATCCTTGAATGACGTCATTCCACTGGAGCCCTTCATGCTCTCCCCGCGAAAGTACAAAGACACCATTTGTGAGCACTTTGCTCACGTGGCAAAGGCACTCGGGAGCGCCAAGCGAATCGAGTTGTTGGATTTGCTTTCCCAGAGTCCGCGCCGGGTAGAGGAATTGGCTCAGCTCACTGGGATGAGCGTGGCTAACACCTCCCAGCACCTCCAAGTGCTCCGCGGGGCTTCGTTGGTCGAGGGGGAGAAGGTGGGGCCATTCGTCACCTATCGGCTTGCCGGCCCCGAGGTCGCCGAGTTGCTCGTAGGCATCCGCCATGTCGCAGAAACGCGCATTGCCGAGGTGGATCGAGTGACTCGCCAATTCCTGGAAGGCCGGGAAGCCATGGAGCGCATTGATCAGAAGGCGCTCGTGGAGCGGGTCCGTCGAGGCGAAGTCACCCTCCTCGATGTGCGGCCTTCAGAGGAGTACCAGGTTGGCCATATTCCGGGGGCCATCTCCATGCCCCTCTCCGAACTGAAGAAACATCTCAGCACCCTTCGGAAAGATGGGGTCATCGTGGCGTACTGCCGCGGGCCCTATTGCGTACTCGCCATGGAGGCCGTGGGGCTCTTAAGCTCCAAAGGATTCCTATCCGCCCGGCTCGAAGATGGAGTGCAGGATTGGCGTGCCCGCGGCTATGCCGTGGCGTCGGGTATGGCGCCATGTGGCCGTGTCTCCAGGTCGGCCAGAGCCCAGGCCTAACCAACCGTCACCTTTGGAGATCCCTCTCATGAAACTCGGAATCATCATCTATTCCACGGATTCAGAAACCGTGTGGAACGCGTTCCGCCTGGGCGTCTTCGCCCTGAAGGAAGGCGATCAGGTCAACGTCTTTCTCCTCGCCAAAGGCGTTGAGTGCGAATCCCTCGATACCGAACAATTCCCCGTTACGGCCCAGATGAAGGATCTCTTGGCTCGAGGGGGCAAGATCTTGGCCTGTGGCTCGTGCCTCAGGATCCGGAATTCCGAGGGCACGGAGATGTGCCCACTTTCCACCATGAAGGACCTATACGAGATCGTGCGCGATTCCGACAAGGTCGTATCCTTTTGACCCCTTCAAGGAGTCACGCGATGAACGGGGCCAAGACCATCCTCATCCTTGGCGGAGGCGTGGGTGGCCTCGTCACCGCCGTGACCTTGCGTAAAAAGCTCCCCAAGGCTCATCGAATCATCGTCGTGGACCGCGAAAGGAACCACCTCTTCCAGCCTTCGCTGTTGTGGCTGATGACGGGGGCGAGACGAGCCGAAGACATCGTTCGCCCCTTGGATCGCCTGAGCCGCAAGGGCATCGAGGTGATGCATGACACCGTTGAATCGATCGACCCCCTTCAACGCCAGATCAGCCTCAACGGCGCCATCGTTCAGGCCGATGTGCTGGTGATCGCGCTGGGGGCAGAATTGGCGATGGATGCCATTCCGGGCCTTGCGGAGGCGGGTCACGCCTTCTATTCCTTGGACGGAGCTCAGTCGCTTCAAAAGGCCCTTCAGGCGTTCCGAACGGGTCGGTTGGCTGTGCTGACGGCCGCTCCGGCCTACAAATGCCCCGCGGCACCCTATGAGGCCGCGATGCTTCTGGAAGCAGAGTTGCGTAAGCGGGGAGTCCGATCCCAAGTACACCTCGATTTCTACGCTGCTGAACCAAGCCCCATGGGGGTCGCGGGCCCGGAAGTTTCAGCATCTGTACGGAGCATGGTGGAAGCCAAGGGAATCGCTTATCACCCTGAGCATCAAATCTCCTCAGTGGATCCCGTCTCAAAGACCCTACGCTTCACCAATGGGACAGAGTCATCCTTCGATCTCCTCGCCTACGTTCCTCCTCACCGAGCCCCCAAGGTCGTCCGAGAAGCGGGGCTCGTGAACGAAGGAGGGTGGATCCCGGTCGACCGCCAGAACCTCCAAACTCGGTTTGATGGGGTCTATGCGCTCGGGGACGTCACAACCATCCCGTTGAAAATGGGGAAACCGCTTCCGAAGGCTGGGGTATTCGCCCACGGCCAAGCCGAGGTGGTGGCGCACAACATCGCCCAATCCATTCTGGGCAAGGGATCTCCAGAGATCTTCCAGGGATATGGCGAGTGCTTCGTTGAAACGGGTGATGGAAAGGCTGCTGTTGGACGGGGGAATTTCTATGGCGACCCCGCACCTCAAATCGAGATGCGGTCACCTGGATTCCACTGGCATTGGGGAAAGGTGTGGTTTGAGAAATTCTGGCTTTGGCGGTGGTTTTAGAAGTAACTCCCGACGTTTCCGGTGGTGAGCTGTCCTTCCCGGCCTGCTCGCGGATCGAAAAAACGCCCCCCTCCCTCGCCAGCGAGGCGTATGAGGAGGGTGCGCTTGAATAGCCCTTCAAGATCTAACCCGCGAAGGTGTGGGATTGTTTGTCGGGTTACCTACCCACCTGACGATTCATGTTGCTGATCTTTTGGGATCCCAGCTCAACCCCAGTGTCGTTGATAGGCGCCCTTGACCTAGGAAGACCAAGTACTACACTCATCCATGTAACAGTTGGTAAAGATGCCCCCCTCACCCTGCCCACCGAAGGCTCCCCTGGTCGAACGCCATTTATTGAGCGGGCCCAAGGCCGCGGAACTGGCCCGGATCTTCGACGTGCTGGCTTCGGATACGCGGTTGCGTCTTCTTCACGCTCTGATCCTCAAGGGCGACCCGTGCATGAGCGATTTGGCGGAAGCCGTGGGGATGAAGCCTCAGGCGGTCTCAAACCAGCTTCGACGGCTGGTGGACATGGGGATCCTCGACACACGGCGCCACGGTAATCACATCCACTACCGCATCGTGGATCCGTGCATCACCAAGCTCATGTACCACGGGCTCTGCCTGAATGAGGAAGCCCAGGCTCATGTCCATGTGAGCGCCGGATGAGACGCTGGATCGCAGTGGTCTTTTTGGTACTCATCGCCTTCTATTTGAGCGCTGGGAGCAGTGACCGCTGCGGGGACAACCCTTCGAACGAGGTTCAGGCCTGCCACATCCTCTGTAGTGATGGCTGTGCCACGGCGCCGATCCCAGAAGCCCCGGCCCCGCCTCCGCCGGACCCGCTACCGGGTCTACGCTTCGAGGCGGAGCGCGCGGAGCACTTGGTGAGCCTGAATATCGAGCCGGAGAAGGATCCTCCGAGGGCCTGACCATAGGTTCCCGACGACGCATGGCGTTGGCGGGAAAGGTTCCATGAGCGACCCCTAGACCCGGCGTGGCATGGCCATGCCGCCCTTTGCTCCTTTTCGAGGTTCTGATGCGACCCCTTCTGATGGGGGCCTTGCCGTGCGTGCTGTTTGCGCAGGCACCGCCTCCCCATGTGCCACCCCTCACGTTTGACGAAATCAAGCAACGGGCCCGAACGAGCCCCGAGCAATTCCGTACCGAGGCCCTGCTGGCGGAACGCCAACGCGCCCTTGCGGGCACCCGCGGCTTTCTGCGGGAAGGCCCCTCCTTCGGGCTTTCGGCAGGTCCCCGATCAAATCCAACGCTACCCACCACCACCGACCAGACCATAGACCTGGACCTCCCGCTTTATCTCGCAGGGAGCACCCGGCGCCGCCTGGAGGAGGCTCTCGGCAAAGCCGATCCAGCCCTGCGGGAGGCAGCCCGTATCGAAGCCCGCTTTCGGCTCCGGCAGGCCTACCTCGATGCGTGGTTGGCCGAGCGTTTATTGACGCTACGCGAAGCGGATCTGACCACGGTCCAATCCTGGCTCCAGGCAGCCAAGGCTCGATTTGAAACGGGGGCCGATCCCGCGTTCCAAGTCAGCCTGGTGGAGGGAGAAATCCTCAAGGCCCAGCTCGAACTGGATGAAGCCCGCAGGCAGCGCCTCCAGAGCTGGGCGGGTCTCCGTGCCCTGGCCGAGGTTCCCGAGTCCCCGGCTCCCTTAGCGGACCCTGGCGATCCAACTTTGATATCACCCCTGGATCTCCAGGCTCGCTTCGAGCGCAGCACCCTGCGTCAAGCCCTTAACAGCCGACTGGACCTGGAACTTCAAACCCTGCGCCAGCAGGAGGCCCTGGCTACCAGCCGATGGAGCCTGCGCGGCAGCTACGGCAAGGAAGGCGAGGACCGCATCTCAAAGGTCGGCATCGCGTACCGGTTCTCCCGCCCCGGCGAAACCCGCGCCATTCACCAGGAAGCCGAGGCCAACCTCCGGGCCACCCGAAGGGAGCTAGAGATCGCCATGCTGGAGCTGGAAGGCCGCTTTCAATCTGCCCTGTCCAGGATTCAAACCACTTCCACCGCTGTACCCTTCACCGCTTTCGAATCGGCGCTTCGCGCCGTCAGCTTCCGGCTCGCCGAAGGCAAGGAGCGCCCCTCTGAAGCCCTGCCGATCCGCCGCCAGCTTCTGGAAGCCCAGATCGCCTTCTTGCGGCGAATCCAGGCGTCCCACCTCCTGTCCGCTGAACTTCAAGCCCTGACCGATGGAGCGACTTCGTGACGATCCCCATTCGAATTTCCCTTCTCACCCTGCTTCTTGTGGGTGGGATCTCCTGCGACCGAAAATCCGCTCCCAGTTCTCCCGTGAAGGAAACCCACAGCGAAGAACACGCTGAGGCAGAGTCCACCAAATTGCCGCTGAAGGAAATCCGAGGGCTCCGCTTCATGGTGGTCCCCGAACCCAAGGCCGAAGGTGCTTGGTATCCGGCTGAAGCCATCGGGGACGAGTCCGCCCAAGCGGTGCTTACCTCTCCCGTGAAGGGCACCATCTCCGGGGTGATCGCCCCCCCTGGGAAGCGGGTGGCCCAGGGGACTGGGCTCCTGGTCATCCAGAGCCCCGAACTGGCTCGGCTCAAGGCCGATTGGCTGTCCACCAGGGCCAAGCGCGAACGCTCCGAAGCCGAGCTGGCCCGCGAACAGCGGCTCTTTGATGCCCAGGCAGGTTCCCGCCGGGAATGGGAGACGGCCCGGAGCGAAGCAATCACCGCCAAGGCGGATGAGGAAGCCGCACGACTCGCCCTTGAAGCCCGAGGCCTCAGCCCCGAAGCCGCAGGGGCGATGTTCACGGTAAAAGCCCCCAAGGGTGGTGCCGTCAACGCCTACAAGGTCCAACTCGGTCAAGGAGTGGAGGCGGGTCAGGAACTGGGAAGTTTCCAATCCACCTCCGCCGCCATTGCCAAGCTCGAACTGCCCATGCCTCCCCCGGAACACTGGCAAGCCGGTGCCACGACCGAAGTCCGCAAGGCCGACGGCCAAAGATGGAAGGCCAAGGTGGAGGGTACGCCGATGGCTCTGACTTCGGATACACGGCGCTTGAGCTACCGTCTCCGTTTGATGGGCGGGACTCTTCCCTTGCCAGGTACCCCCTTGGAAGTCCATGTGCCCCTGGCCAAAACGGTGGTGCTGCCCCAGAGCGCTTTGCAGCAAGTTGAGGGCACCTGGGGCGTCTTCGTGAAGGATGGGGAGGACGCCGTTTTCCGGCCCGTCAGACGAGGCGCGGAACTCGGAAGCGATGTGATGGTGCTGGAGGGCGTGAAGCCCGGTGAGATCGTGGTGGGCGAAGGCGCTTACCTCCTCAAGTCGCTCCAAATCAAGCGGAAGAGCGGAGGAGAAGACCATGACCACTGAGCCGAACCGCCCCGATGATCAGGACATCCCTCTTGATCCCCATATGGCCCATGACCCTTACGCGGTCTACACCCCCCAACACCGCACGCCCATCCGTCGCTGGTTCGATTGGCTACTGCCTCGAAAGGGTTGGGTCTTCGCGTTAGCGCTGGTCTGGCTGGTGGCGGGCATTGCCACCTTCATGAGCCTCAAGCGGGACCTGTTTCCGGATCTCACCCTGCCTTCCCTGAGTCTCCTCATCCAGAGCCCTGGGCGGGCGGCCTCGGAACTGGAACTCACGGTGGCCCAGCCGGTGGAACAGGCCGTGGGCGGCCTGCCGGGCGTCAAGCGCGTGATCACCACCGTGCAGGCGGAAGTCGTCCAAGTCGTCATCGCCTTCGAGGGCGACACCGACCCATGGCGGGCCCGGCAGCTCGTAGCCGAACGGCTCTCTGGGGTCATCGGCGCCTTTCCTGAAGGCACTCGCTCACCCCTGATGTCCAGCGCCGCCGGACGCCTCCAGGAGATCCAGGAGATCGTGCTGGAAGGTCCCTCCGTGGATCCCATGCGACTGCGGGACCTCACGGAAAAAGTGCTGGTTCCACGTCTTCAGGCGGTGCCGGGCGTCGCCCGCGTGGAACGCATGGGGGGCGAGGAACGTCAGCTCCAAGTGACCATCGACCCCGAGCGCATGCGCCTCCAGGGCGTGAGCTTGGATCAGGTGGCTGAAGCCATGAAGGGTGCTGCCCAGGACACCGCTGCGGGTGTCATGGAGATCCAGGACAAGGGCTGGTTCATGACCGTGGGCAGCCTTGCGGCCAGTCCTGAAGAAATCCGCCACCTCCCCCTCAACACTCATCGAGGAATAGTCCAGATCGGCGATGTGGCCGAAGTACGCGAAGGCCCTGCCTTCCGGCGCGGGCTGGCCCGCCATCAGGGCCACGAGGACGTGAGCCTGCGGGTGGTCAAGCAACCCACCGCTGACGTGCTTGGCACCTCCCTCGAAGTCCGCAAGGCGCTGGACGAGCTGCGCAAGGGACTGCCTGAAGGCATGAATCTCACGCTCATGTACGACCAGGGCAACCTCGTCACCCATGCTCTTAACGGGGTCACGTTGGCGCTTTTCCTGGGTGGGTTCTTTGTGGCGCTGGTGCTCATCCTTCTCCTCGGAAACTTCCGGGGGGCTTTGTTGGTCATCGTCACGTTGCCACTGGCCACCTTCGGCGCGGCCATTCCGCTCCAAGCCATGGGGATGGGTCTCAATGCCATGACCTTGGGCGGTCTGGCCATCTCCGTAGGGCTGCTGGTGGATGCCTCCGTCATCATGGTGGAGAACTTAGCCCACCGGCTGCATGAGCATCGGGAACACATCGAACCCCGGCGCGTGGCCCTGACCCGAGCCGCAGCGGAGGTGGGCGTACCCATCCTCACGGCGGTATTGGTGATCCTCGCGGTGTTCATCCCCCTGCTGGCCATCGGTGGCCTGGCGGGCCGTCTCTATGCCCCCTTGGCTGTGGCCGTGGCTTCGGCGATGACCCTGAGCCTCATCCTTAGCTTCACGCTCGTCCCGGCCCTCGTGGAGCGTTTTCTGCCCCCAGGGACCTCGTTGGAAGAACCACGCTTTGTGGTGGCCATCAAGCGGTTCTACAAACCGCGTCTGGAATGGGCCCTGCACCACGGGGCCATCGTCCGCGTCCTGGCCCTGGGGCTCACCATTCCCAGTATTTGGCTCGCGGTAAGCCTCGGGAGTAATTTCCTGCCCAAGCTCGATGAAGGCGCGCTGATGCTCAATTCCCAGCTTCCAGCAGAAACGAGCCTCGCCGCTGTGGATGAGGCGAACATTCAACTGGAGCAAAGGCTCACAAAGGTTCCGGGGGTCGAATCAGTCTACCGCCGAACGGGTCGCGGGGAACTAACTGAGGATCCCATGCCCCACACCCTCAGCGATGTGCTGGTGGTGCTAGATGGGAAGCGGCCAGCGAAGGCCGTGGAGGCGGAGGTGGCTGAATTCATCGAGGACCTTCCCATTCCCATCGAATTGACCACGCCTATGCAGATGCGAATTTCCGAAGGCATCGGAGGCACGCCTGCGGATCTCCAGGTGAAGCTCTTCAACCCGGATTTGGTAGCTCTTCAGGCCAAGCTATCGGAAATCCAGGAGCAGCTTAGCAAGGTCGAAGGCGTGGCCGCCGTCACCCCCGACGGAGGAGGTCCCCTGCCCAAGTGGCGCATTGTTCCCGATGATGACGCCCTGCGGCGGCTGGGTGTGCCCCGGACCCTAGTGGCGGAGACGCTGAAAGCCAGTCTCCAAGGCCTGGAAGTGGATTCCCGCTTTGACGGCCCCCAGCGTATCGAGCGGATTCTGCGCTTCCCCAACGATGGGCGGGTGAGTCCTGAAAAGCTCAAACGGCTGCCCATCATCCTCGAAGGTGGGCGCATCGTGGAACTGGGTCAGGTCACGAGGTTCGACGAGACGGTCACGCCCAGCCTCATCCGCCGCGAGGCCGCTCAGCGCCGTCTCGCCGTGAACATCCGCACCAAGGGTGACCTGGGGGGTACGGCGGCCCGCGTCGAAAGGGCCATGGCGGCGATGGAGCTGCCTAAGGGCACCGTTGTCAAGATCGGCGGACAGATCGAAGAGGCCCGCGAGACCCAGAAACGCTTGCGCGTTGCCATCGCCGTCGCCCTAGCGC
>CAZTVL010000006.1:407241-410612 GCA_964617215.1 uncultured Solibacteraceae bacterium
GAGGCCCGCGAGACCCAGAAACGCTTGCGCGTTGCCATCGCCGTCGCCCTAGCGCTGGTGGTGGGGCTGCTCTACATGGCTCTGGGCCGTTGGCGCGAAGTGCTGGTCGTTATCGCGACTCTGCCGGACGCCTTCGCGGGCGGACTCTTCGCGCTGTGGTTGGCGGGCGAGACCTGGAACATCAGCTCCATCGTGGGCATGATCGGGCTCTTCGGTGTGGCGGTGCAGAACAGCCTTGTGCTCATCATCCAGGCCAAGAACCTGATGGCCGAGGGCATGCCCTTCGCCGAAGCCATCCGGGAAGCTTCCATCGGTCGGGTACGCCCAAAGCTCATGACCGCAGGCGCGGCCATCCTCGGCTTGATGCCCATGCTCTTTGGCATCGGCGGCAGCGAACTGGAACGTCCCCTGGCCATCGTCATGGTGGGCGGGCTCATCACGAGCACGCTCTTCACACTGCTAGCCCTTCCGAGCTTCTATGCCTGGGTGGGCAGGCCCAAAGCCACGAATCATGAGCCCGCGTGAACTGTTCGAAGCGGAGGTGGGCATGGCCCGCCAGGCCTGGGGGGATTCCCCCCGGGCCTGGGCCCATCTGGAGCAGGCCCACCTGCTGGGTCAGTCCTGGGCCGAGCCTCATCGGCGCACCCCTTGGGCGATGCTGAGACTCGCCTGGGCGACGAGGAACTTCAGGGAAACGCTCGGCCAGATTCCCCGGCTTTTGTTGGCTGCTCCGCCTTCCTGGCTGGGCCTTGCGCCCAAAGGGAACGTCGGAAGCACGCGAATGGGGATGTTTATAAATGAATTGGGCTCCTTTGAACCCAATGAATGGGAGTGATCATGCGCTCTGCCTGCCTTTTCATTCTCGCGGGCCTCCTTGAGATTGGAGGCGGCTACTTGGTGTGGATTTGGCTGCGAGGTGGGCGGAGTCCATGGCTGGGTCTTACGGGTTTCATCGCGTTGGCACTCTACGGAATTGTTCCGGTTTTTCAGGCCAACCAGCACACCTTCGGACGAATCTATGCCGCTTATGGCGCGGTGTTCATCGTCCTCTCCCTTCTCTGGGGCTGGGGCATGGATGGTCACCGGCCCGATTTCCGGGATCACATGGGGGCAATCCTGGCCCTGGCCGGGGCCTTCGTCATGATGGGACCCAGGTCGTAAAACCCATGTTGAATCGAGCTTCTAAACCTATTTTGGAGAACGAACCATGAAAATGCTGTTTGCGATCCTTTTCGCTACGGTACTACCCGCCACGCCTTTCTCCGCGCAGACCCTGCCCGACGTGAAAGGCTTTCTTGAATCCCGACCTCCTACGAAGGCTGCTTCGAGGTCCGTGAATTACCGGGTTGCTTTCCATTCCTCACACCGGGAGAAGCAAAAGCATGTCTTTCAGGATTCAGGCAGCCTAAGCCTCGGAAAGACAGATCAAGGGGCCATCTGGGTAGCCGCCACCCAACCGCCGAGTGAATTCAAAATCGGGGAGACTACGCCTTCACCAGAGGGTGAGCGTTGGTTCAAGGAACTCTGCGAACCAAGCCGAATGAACCCTTGGGTCGATGCAGGGGCATTCTTGAGCGGCCTCATCGGCAAGCTCCCCTTGAAAGCCCAAGAAGTGCCTGCGAAGGGTGTTGGTGAGCTTGGAGATCAGATCCTGGTCTATCGTCTGGAGGCTCCGCGCCCGGTGGCCAAGATTTGGAGATTCAAGTCCATAGCAGGTGAAGCGCGCCTTCAGGTCCGCAAGGATGGTGCCCCAGTGAGTCTTCAAGTCATCCAAAGCTACTCAGGGGACCTTTCTCCTCGCTTTGGGAGGTACATGTTGAACCGCCGGGAGACATGGACTTTCGCTGTCGGTGAAGGGCAAGTCCATGCGACGAAATACCAGCTCTTCCAACGGCGTCAGGATTGGATGAACTACTTCGAAGCGGATGTGGAGATGACTGGGGGGGCACTCCCATGAGCGCTCGGAACACGAGCTTCAAAATCCACGGCATGGACTGCGCTGAGGAGATCGCCATCCTCAAACGTGAAGTCGGACCCTTGGTGGGAGGTGAGGCCAACCTCGCCTTCGACCTCCTGAACGCGAAGATGATAATCTCGGAGGGATCAGCAGCTTCCTCAGCGGCCATCCTTGCAGCAGTGGCGAAGACTGGAATGAAGGCCGAGCCGTGGGCCGAAGTCGCTCCTGATACCCGCGACCAGAAATCCGGTCGCCAGAAACTTCAACTGCTACTGATGGCGGTCAGCGGCGGGCTCACCGCATTGGCATTCCTGCTCCACGCATGGCACGCGGGGGGAATCGGGGCGGCCTTGGGCTCCGAGAGCGGAGGACATGCCCACGCGGTGCCCTGGCTTGCCCAAGGCGTGTACCTCGCGGGCATCCTTTCCGCTTGTTGGTTCATCGTCCCCAAGGCTTGGCATTCGGCCCGGAGCCTGCGCCCGGACATGAACCTCCTGATGCTGATCGCGGTGTGCGGAGCCATCGCCATCGGGGAGTGGTTCGAGGCGGCCTCCGTGGCGTTCCTGTTTGCGCTGTCCAACGCCCTCGAAGCCTGGAGCATCTCACGGGCCCGGAGGGCGGTGGAGACGCTCATGGATCTCACCCCGCCCACCGCGCACCTCGTGGTGGGCGATGCTGTGAAGGACGTTCCGGCTGCTGAGTTGGCCATTGGAAGCCGATTCGTTGTAAAACCCGGCGAACGCATCCCCTTGGACGGGCGGGTGGTCCAGGGGGAAAGCGCCGTGAACCAGGCCCCCATCACCGGGGAAAGCCTCCCGTTGGGGAAGCAGGCCGGGGATGAGGTCTTCGCCGGAAGCATCAACGGCGACGGCACCCTCACGGTGGAAGGCACCAAACCGGCCAACGACACGGTGCTCGCCCGGATCATCCGGCTCATCGGCGAAGCCCACAACAAGCGGGCCCCATCGGAACAGTGGGTGGACCGCTTCGCCCGGATCTATACCCCAGTTGTAATGGGGCTGGCATTGCTCGTGGCCTTGGTGCCCCTCGTATCCGGGGCGCTTTGGATGCCTTGGATCTACCGAGCCCTGGTGCTGCTCGTAATCGCCTGTCCCTGCGCCCTGGTGATCTCCACTCCCGTGAGCATCGTCGCGGGGCTCGCCTCGGCGGCCCGGCATGGCGTGCTCGTGAAGGGGGGCATGTACCTGGAGGCAGCCGCGCACCTCAAGGCCATCGCCTTCGACAAGACCGGCACGCTGACCGAAGGTCGGCCCAGGGTCATGGAAGCCATTCCCCTCGGGTCAGCTTCGGAGGAGAAACTGCTGCGCGTCGCCGGGGCCCTGGAGTCCCAAAGCGGGCATCCCCTGGCCCACGTCATCGTGGCCCATGTGCGTTCTCGCGGCATCGCCTTCCC
>CAZTVL010000007.1:0-10118 GCA_964617215.1 uncultured Solibacteraceae bacterium
AAGGATGCAATCGTGATTGGACGATGTGGATCAAATTTCATCAGCTCGCCTAACTATCGAAATCACCAGCGATGCCGCGTAGCGGCAGCGTCTGGTGCATTGAGTGGTTAGGCCAGCCACTCGTGATCATTGAACACCTTGTTTGGCAGGCTTGTAGCGCTCCACCTGAAAAGTACCTCGATTGAACTGCCTTAGATCAACCTTGGCGAGAAGGTTAGGAAGTAATTTGAAGAGTGGGTGCTGGTTGAAGGAGAAGGTGAATACCCCCGGGGTGAGGCCTGAGATGGTGTATTCAATTGTGTAGTAGCAACTGCAACCACAAAGGCCACCTTCTGGTGCAATTTTCTCCAGCTCATCGAAATGAATGTTTTCTCCAGATTGTATGGCTTGAACCGACACCCCAATGAGGCAGCAGTTCAGATAGGTGTTCTCATGGCGGATCGTCAGCTCACCATTAGGGTTCCATGAATAAGTGACCGACTCGTAGGGCGAAGTTGGAGCGCCTTTGCATGGGGTGACAGTAACCACTCCGACCGAGTGGGAAGTCTTTTCGGTAGGTTGAGATTGAACCGAAGCAGGAGGCGCCTGTGCTAGACCAACAATTGCATTGAGGGTCAGAGCCATGAACAATCGCCGGATTCTATAGGTGTTCATTGGTGGCCTAACTTTCGAAATCACCTGCGGTGCCGCGTAGCGGCAGCGTCAGGTGCATTGAGTGGTTAGGCCGGGTGAGCTAGGCCCAAGGCATATGCGCAGTAGACGACAGCCATGGCAATGGGGAAGTAGATTGCGAGGGCTAACAGACTGACTCCAACAACTCTCCAATTGGAATGGAAAGCGTGATTTGGAGATTCGGTAATGGCCTTTTTCGAAAGCTGAAGCCATGCGACTAGAGCGCCTGCAATCGAGGAATAAAGCAGGGGTATCCCGTACTGGGGGAAGTGTTCAGGTAGGAAAGGGAGGATGAAGAGAACCACAAGGCAGACTGCGCCGCCGGCCCAAAGCGTAGTCGTGGCATGTTGGGGTTTGTCTAGCTGTTCGAAATTCGACTTCAGAAAGTAGACGGAAGCCAATGGACCACCGAGCATCGATCCAGATCGGACTTGAAGTGGTGAGTACATCAGGCGGGGCTTTGATTGAGCTCCATCCTGGCTATCCAGAGGTGAGATGGTTTCTGCCTTTGGGGCTTCGTAAGGATTTGTTGCTGAGTTTTCCATTGACTAGATCCTTCGATATTGATGAAACACGGCCTAACTTTCGAAATCACCTGCGATGCCGCGTAGCGGCAGCGTCAGGTGCATTGAGTGGTTAGGCGCAAATGGCCGAAATCTAATTGATTCCTGCATGGATCACTCGTAAACCAAAGGAAATGGCAAGAAACAAGAAAAGGGAGGAGATTACGCCAACGAGGATGGTGAATCCCCGGCTCTTGAACAATGCTTCAACTGATTTGAAGAAAGTATCCGGGACTCCGATGCGTCGCCAAAATCTGGCCTCCATGTCGATGTATCTCCACCATGCGGATTGGTGTTTGGCTATGAAGTAAAACCAGCCAGCGTAGAACACAAACCCCAGAAGAGCCCCAAGGAGCCAATAAATTTCTCTGTTCACTGCTTGGCTCCCAGAGTTGCGTATTGCGCGAATGATCTCTTGGTGGGAGAGGGGAAACTGAGCATTCCTCTAAAGCCCATGTTTGCGCCTAACTTTCGAAATCAGCGGCGATGCCGCGTAGCGGCAGCGTCCGCTGCATTGAGTGGTTAGGCGCTACCGGGGTATAGAAGAGCATGTGTATCCCAGAAGCATTCTATGGCCTTGGGGACACGATCGTGAAAATCTTCAAAAAACCCGGTGGCGCACCAAGCTGGTGGGTAGGCGTATCTCGCTCCATCTGGTCTAAGTTCTGAAATCCAAAATTCGGGCTCAGTAGGATCGGCAATCTCAAAATCGGTTGGCGCGTACAGGCATGGATCTGCGAAATCGTTTAGCAATCGAAACCAATCGGACTCGACCCCGAGCACTTCGTAGTGCTTTCCAATCGTGAGATGAGTTGAGTAGCCGCCGATGAATTTCACCTTCATATGTGTAGCGCCTAACTTTCGAAATCACCGGCCCGGCCGCGTAGCGGCTGGGTCCGAGTGCATTGAGTGGTTAGGTGTGCCACGACTAATCCTCGAAAAACAATGAATCGAGGCACGTGAAGACATCCACGTTGTGGCGCAATTTTGGGTGAAGACCTGATGAAAATGCTGCCAAGTAGATTTGTTTGCCATAGCGGGCCGCCTCTTGGATTAGTGGGATGTAATCCCCATCTCCACTCAGAATGAGGAGCATATCGATAGAAGGAAGGTGGGCCATTCTCAACAAGTCGATAGAAATTTGAAGGTCGACGTTCCGGGCCTTTTGGTTTTTTGACGGCTTATGAAAGACCTGAGGAACTAGGCTTGATGTACCTTCATCCACATCAGCATCCGGTGTGTAGGCGTATTGGTAATCAATCTCAGAAATGAGATTGTTCAGTGCCTCCACCCGAGGCAGATCGCCTGTGGTGCTCGTGTAATAGTTGATCCGAACAAAATCAAACATGGACCATTTCGTTATGCTTGGATGCCATACGAAGCAATCCGGCTCGTGGATAACGCCCCTTAAAGGTGTGGCACCAGCCTTGACCATCGCTTGGTACCGCATCACCAAGTTCTCGCCATCAACGAATCCAACAGTTCTAGGAATGCTCATGAATGCCTCCAGGCACACCTAACTTTCGAAATCACCTGCGATGCCGCGTAGCGGCAGCGTCAGGTGCATTGAGTGGTTAGGCGCCGTATCGAGGAGCCAGATTTGCTGCTTGCTTGATCTCTTCGACAATCGGATGGGAACTCCAAAATGCGAACATCCGGGTGGTGGGGATGAAGGTAATTTTGCTTCCGAAATCAGTCATATCGCGGAAGTGGATGGTTACTGGATGGGTGTTCAACCAACGGTTTTCAGTGACATCTGACACGCAATTGAGTGGGACTTCAATCTCTTTCCAATAGTTCGACACGTACAGTGTGGTTTGATCCATTCGAACTCGTTTTGTCCGAGACGAATCCCAAAGAATGAAAGTGGAACCAACCAGCCAGATACCTAGGAACAACCATTTATCTTGCTGGGCGGAGGAGATCCCATTCATTCCAAGAAGTGCATCCTTCCAGATTGAAATTGTTCCGAGTCCAAATACTCCGATCCAGAATGTCGGGAAGACGAATTTTGAGACGAATGTGAGGGAAGATGAGATGGTGCGTGGGAACATTTGATTAGGCGCCTAACTTTCGAAATCACCTGCGGTGCCGCGTAGCGGCAGCGTCAGGTGCATTGAGTGGTTAGGCGCGATCGCCAACACTGGGCAAATCATTAAACGCCTCCAGGCCGGATTTGGGTTTAACCCAGGATCGAATTTCGGAGAGAGGGACATTTTGGTGTTCCTCCCATAGTATTTCAGCCCCATCGCAAAGCTCATCATGGATCGCCAATAGGTTGCACAGCCCCTCGAAGATCCATCGACCAACTCGATTTGGGTTGGCCTCATCTTGGAACTCGACAGCCTCTTGTGAACCAAGCTGGACGGCCTTGGCAAACGCAGACTCCCTATCGGGTGCTTGCAGGATGATTGTGTTCTTCCAGACCAATGGTGACTCCATCGCTGCTAGCTGGGACTCATCATTCCAGCTGGCACGTAGGATATAGCTGGCAACCCACCAACCGAATGGAGACACATTTCGATGAGGAATTTGTGAAGGCATTTGAGCGCCTAACGATCGAAATCACCGGCGATGGCGCGCAGCGCCAGCGTCCGGTGCATTGAGTGGTTGGGCTGACTGCTGATCATGGTCTGCTGCTTTTTGAAGGCTGGAACCCATTGTGCCGCGAGCTTGCGCTCTGAGCACCTGACAAGGCTTGGCTTCATCAACCGGAAGCGTATAGGCCAGGCTTCGGGCTCGAGGGAGCCTTTGACTCGGGAGCATTGAGGCTTGCGAGGGGGCCTGAATGCCCCCGAATCCACGTGAGTGGACTTGTAGAGGTGAGCTCAATTGAAACTATGGTGTGAGGCCTGGCCGAAGTATCAAGCTTGCGAGATGACCCACCCCGCATTTATTCGGTGTACTCACTCACCTGCCCAACTTTCGAAATCACCTGCGATGCCGCGTAGCGGCAGCGTCAGGTGCATTGAGTGGTTAGGAGCCCTCAGGAGGGTGAGCGAATTCCTTTTCATCGCACTCATCAATCCTCCTTGACTGCCATTACGATTTTGACCACTGAGGTGGAATCACTGTTCAGCATTTCGAGCCAGTCTTCTGAGGGGAGCTCTAGGCCAGAGTGCCCGGACTTCGACTTACGCTCTTTGGCCGAAATGACACACTCTGCGAATTGGGGGAGCTCTTTGCCATTCTTGATGAGGATGAATCGTAGGTTGACTATCCGATCATGGGAAGGACGAACATAGATTGTTGGATAGAAGCTTACCTTTGTGATTTTTCCTCGACTCCTGGTGTCGGTAACCACCCGAAGAAGAGACATGGAGGAATCCTCACAGATGTATTTAGCGAGATCCTTTAATTCCACGCCCCCCCATTTCTCAGATCCACGAAGTTGGGACATCGGAATCTCGAGGATCATCGGAGAAGCAAATAGGTACTTTGATTGATCTTCTTGAGTGCCTTGGCGCACAACCGATTGCGCCATGATTTGTGGGGCTACTAAAAGGAGCAGTGAAAGTGAGAGGCTCAATTTCATTTAGTTCTCCTGGTGATTCTCATTGATGCGAAGGGCTCCTAACTTTCGAAATCACCAGCGCGGCCGCGTAGCGGCTGCGTCTGGTGCATTGAGTGGTTAGGGCTGCTGTGGGAGATCACGAAGATATGGTGATCGAAATCTCTCAACAAACAAGCCATCTGCTTGAGCCCTATCGATTGAATGTGGGGTAGCTCTGGGTAAGCCGAGGTACATGTAGTAGTCGAAGCCAAAGTGCAGGTAGGCCTTGCCAGGGATGCCCAGGAAGGGCCAAATTGATTCGCGAAGAGTAAGGCGGGCCAGCTCCTGAACCAGGGTGATATTGAGCTCGTCTCCGATCCTGAAATCGCATTGTTCCGGGGAGTACTGGAATCCAAGGATTCTCAGCTTGGGGATCTTTGCTTCTTCAAAAAACCGTGTGATCGCATTTAGGTAGGCCTGCTCGACACTCAGATACTCGGATTCTGTTAGGAGGTTGTTTGAAAATGTCTTGCCAATATCAGAGTAAGAAGTCCACTCATCCTGCAGGTAGTGACCAGCCTCGTTGCGAAGCTCAGGATTGTACTTTGTGACTCGGAATTTATGTCGCAAACGGAGCAGCCCTAACTTTCGAAATCACCGGCGGTGGCGCGTAGCGCCAGCGTCTGGTGCATTGAGTGGTTAGGCATACCCGACGAAATCTAAGAATGAGCTTGAGATCATGGGAATCCCTATCAATCAGTGAAGGATGAAACCTCTACTACGAGCCATGTGTTCTTTCTGAACTCCATTGTGAAACCACCTACGCTCACCTCGCCACTGGTGAAAGATATTTCAATGGAGTTTTCACCCGCGCTTGAAGCGGTTGGATGCCAAGCATATCCTTTGCTCATTAGCTGTGCGCTGCGTGGGACTCGGCGTTGAGGTGGGTTATCTGGGGCCTCATCTCCAGTGGAACCATCTGAAGACAACACCTGCTCTGGCATATGAGACAAGACGTAATGCTCGGCTACCTTGCCGCGGCCGCACAACATCGATTGAGCCAATTCCCAAGCTTGACCAGGATTTCGCTTCCCAGCGAGTTTGAGAACCTGCTTCTTCAGTTTTGAAGATTCAGAGGATGAGCATGCCGACTCATACACAGTTCCAAATGAGTTGATTCGCTTGGGCGGAGGAAGAGTTTGTGCGGATGCATTCGCCGCGAGGAGAATTGAAGCAATGAGAATTTGAAAGCTCATTGGTATGCCTAACTTTCGAAATCACCTGCGATGCCGCGTAGCGGCAGCGTCAGGTGCATTGAGTGGTTGGGCCGCACACGGAAGTGCATCGAAAACCCTTAGACCAGCGGATTGCGTTGAAGAGGCGAGAAGATCGAATTGGCTCGATCGAACATGATATCGACCAATTCGGCCGTGCAACCTGACACCTACGGCTGAGGTGAGTTTGCCGATCTAGGCCGCATGTACGGCTCAAAGCCGGCTGGGACCAAAAGCCGCCTCAACGCCCTTAATCGGAACCGTGGTGATGCGGGAAGGGCTGTAGCGAAAGCGGAAGCGCGTTGGTGCCGAGCATATGGGCGTTGAGGGGGCGGCGATGGAACTTGTGGAGGGGCCTGACTGCTTTTCAGAAGTCACTCTGACCCATGTGCCGCCCAACTTTCGAAATCACCAGCGATGCCGCGTAGCGGCAGCGTCTGGTGCATTGAGTGGTTAGGCTGCGTGCCGTTCATTCAGGGGTATCCAGTAGTTCGAGAATCTTGGCACGCTTCGGATCGGTGGTGGGAAGCGCCTCGGAGTATTGGCGGCGAATATTGATGAATGCCTCATCAGATACCCAGTTCTTTATCGACCGAAGGTACCCCATGTAGGGGTTGAGGGTTTGCCAATGATCGAGTGCAAATTTGGGGCTCTGGAATAAATCTCCGATATCTTGAGCAATCCCCTCCCCAACCTCTCCATCTCCATGTCCCTCCAGTTGGAGGAAACGTTTAAGGGCAATAGGATCACCTGCCTTCACTCGTTCTAAGTAGGCATGGTAGATGGGCCAAAATCCAATACTCCATTTTGAATTTGGATATCGGTACTGCTGATCCTCTTCTGCCGAGGAGTATGGGATTGATGAGTACAGTTTTAGGAACCGTGAAACCCCAGCACGAGTAGCTGGAAAAGACCGCGTGAAGAGATCGCTATTTGAATTCGGATCCACTTTGTAAAGGAGGTATGCAGAGATGAGTCTTTCAATTGGATCACTTGAAGTTTGAGCCGTTGATTTCAGTGCATCGTAGTTTTTCTTCGCCGCCATTTTCGAAAGACGAATTGCGAAATGATGATCACGAGATACGACCTGAGGCCCGGATTGGCCACCAGGAAGAATCAGAATTAGACAGGGTGTGATGAGCTCTAACATCAGCAGCCTAACTTTCGAAATCACCAGCGGTGCCGCGCAGCGGCAGCGTCTGGTGCATTGAGTGGTTAGGCATCTTGGGCCTGCGCATCGAGCGGCTCTCCGATATTGATCGCAAAGGCAATGTAATTGAACTCCTGACGGCAGGCCTTGAATTGATAGGCTGGAAGGAGTTCGTGGAGGAGTGATTCAAGTTCTGGAACACCCCATGAGCAATCATTGAATTCAGCTGGAAATGCCGAATGAGGATTAGGAGTATGTAAGTACACCGCATCCTGACCAGCATCTCCGTGAACCAATGAAAGGAAAATTTGGAACGGCTTCCCCAGATTTAGGGCTGATTTGGCAAGCGTATCAAACACGCGGAGATGAGCCTTCAAGGTGATTTGGCGGACCTCGAGAGAGTAATTCCCAATCCCCCACCAATCTTGATGCCAATGATCGTAGTGGAACGAATTATCTGGCCCCAGTTGCCTTTCGAAGGCATTGGCCTCCACTAGAGCTTGTTTAGCCTTTCTTGTGATTCCACGCAAGCGCTTTGTCCGAGGCCAATGATTCAACTTGAAGAGCATTCCCGTGTTCTTCATGAAGATGCCTAACTTTCGAAATCACCAGCGCGGCCGCGTAGCGGCTGCGTCTGGTGCATTGAGTGGTTAGGGCACACGAGATGAACTGAAGGCAGATCAATCAAGTTCGTACCTCCAAGTGATTTGGACAAGTTTGCCATTCGTGAATTCCAATGTAGCCGAATCCTCCATTGGATCTCCGAAGGCGTAGATCATCTGATTTGGAGCTGATCTAGTTGGTTTGCCCAATTCTTTGATTACCCTTTCTGGGCTACAGCCTAGAGATATGCCATGAGGAAGCTTGATCGTAGGAGTGGAGATCGTTAGAGAGTTGAGGAACTCACGGGAATCAGTGTTGTAGTGGAGAAATCTTGCGGTGAATCCTCGGTATACCACGGTACGAAATTCAGCAGACTCATCGTGAAGGCGAATCTCGGCTTCGGCCTTGAAACTTATGGGCGCACTTCTCTTTGATTTGAAAAGTCGATCGCCGAAATGGACGAAGTGTTCGGCCTTGTTTCGAGGAGGATCGCTAGGGTTTTGGGATTGTGCTGAACAGACAATCGAGATGCTGGCGATCAAAAGGACTCGAGATTTGAGTGAAGGCATGTGGTGTGCCCTAACTTTCGAAATCACCTGCGATGCCGCGTAGCGGCAGCGTCAGGTGCATTGAGTGGTTAGGCATCACTTTGCCACTTCTAATCGAACTATCACATTACCAACGTGAGTGACCCGAACGAGAAGGCCAGCTTGAATAGGGCCGCCATGAGAACTTGTGTTGTTGAACCCTGCCGTGATGCCGAAGTCTGAGTAGTGGAACTCATGACCGTTCACCGTAAAGCTCTCATCCGCGTGGCCTGATTGAGGCATGGGTACGAAGTTGGAAACTGGACCTACATCAACATGGGCCGACCCGGCATGGTAGGCGCGGCTGGCAGTGTAGTACTCGCTAAATGTGCTGTAGAACGTGATGAGTACCCAGAGAACCGAAAACCCAAAGCCAAAGTAATTGGAGAATTTTCTGTAGGGACTTGGCTCCTTTTGGTAAGGCAGCATATTTCGAAAGAAAACCAGAGCGCCTGTAATCGCGACAAAGATCAGTCCAAATCCCGGGAAGGTCCAGGATTTGTACCCAACAAGATCTAGATCAAAAACGGTTTGAAAATTCATTGAGATCCTTGTGATGCCTAACTTTTAATTGGACGACTGGCAGTAAGACTGGATCCTGTCGTGTCTGATCGGACTAGATTCTGAATGGCAGGGGTAACCCCCAACATATCAGTTGGGCTTGTCAGATAAAAAGGTATGGCAAACCTAAATTGGGTGGGATTGGGATGCATGGGGGATTGAAGGCTACAGGGGTGTAGGCGCTGGTGTGGAAACGCCCCGAGGGGGACCACGGGGCGCGATTTGGCGGAGAGAGAGGGATTCGAACCCCCGGTGAGTTGCCCCACGTCTGATTTCGAGTCAGGTGCCTTAAACCACTCGGCCATCTCTCCGAAGCGATCAGTCTATCAAGAAACGGAGGTGATTTCGCGGGATGGCTGGGGTGGTTGGAGTTGGGAGGGCGAGTACCTGCCAGGGGTGGGGTGAAAGCGAGGGTGGGATTGTGGGGTTTGGCCCGGATGGGGTTGGGGTGCCTATGGTGCTTGGGAGATTAATTGGCTGGGCCGGGCAGCAGTCCCAGCTGAGCTGGGTCGATGGGAGAGGTGCAGGGGCATTGGAAGATGAGTTAGATGAAGGCCAGGCGATGTTGCGACGGGGACTGTGGGGTCGCTGGTCAAGGAGATGGTCTGGGCGACGCGGGAGGGAGTGACGGCGCTGAGGCAAATGAGGCCGAGGTCTGGGGAAAGTGAATGGGGACTCGGTTAGGCGGTAACAGAGGCCGAGGGCCAAGGCCAGGCCAGGGCTGGGCGGGGGCGATGGCCCTGGGGTGCGCAGGGATGGGGCCAGCCAGGAAGGGGGCTAATGGGGCCTGGGCTGATCGGGCTACTTGGCCCGTCGGCTGTGGAAGAAGCCTTGGATGAGGGCGCGGCTTTCGTCGGCCATGAGGCCGCCTTCGAGGGTGATGCGGTGGTTGAGGTTGGCGGGGGCGAGGGCGTCTTGGAGTTGGGAGACGCCGACTTTGGGGTCGCTGGCGGCATAGACGACGCGGGCGACGCGGGCGTGGGTGAGGGCGCCGAAGCACATGAGGCAGGGTTCGAGGGTGACGTAGAGGGTGGCGTCGGTGAGGCGGTAGTTCTGCAGCCACTGGCCGGCGCTGCGGAGGGCCTGGATTTCGGCGTGGGCGGTGGGATCGTGCTGGGTGATGGGGAGGTTACGGCCGCGGCCGACGATGCGGCCGTCCAGCACGAGGATGGCGCCGATGGGGACTTCACCGGCCTTCTCGGAGGCTTCGGCCTC
>CAZTVL010000007.1:10218-231110 GCA_964617215.1 uncultured Solibacteraceae bacterium
GCACGAGGATGGCGCCGATGGGGACTTCACCGGCCTTCTCGGAGGCTTCGGCCTCTTCGAGGGCGAGGTGCATGAAATAGGTGTCATCGGTGGTCCACATGGGGCGGTGATCCGGGGAGGGGGCTCGAGGGGAAGGGGGCTGTGAATTAATTCGGGAGGTGGAGGCTGTGACCGGCGATGCGGCCGCCGTGCACGGGGATGGCGCCGAGGGGGACTTTACCGGCCTTTTCGGAGGCTTCGGCCGCTTCGAGGGCGAGGTGCATGAAGGGGCTGTCGTCGGTGGTCCACATGGGCGGGAGATCCCGGGAAAGGCGGCGGGGCGCTGAAGGTGATTGTGAATCATGCGGGGCGCTTTGGTTTCCGATGAATGGGTCTTATCCCTTCAGGAGCCTCCATGAACACCCAGAAATACCAGGATCAACATCAGGATCTCCTCGCCATGGCCGGCGCGTTGGACGCCCTCCTCGTGCAGGGAACCCTTGAAAAGGAAGGGGGCCCGGCCCGGCACCTCCTGGGGGAACTGGCGGGCAAGCTCACGGTGCACCTGGCCATGGAGGACAAGGTGCTCTATCCGACGCTGCTGAACAGCGGTCGCAAGGAGGCTTCGGACCTGGCCCAGAGGTACATGGACGAGATGGGGGGCATCAAACAGGCGTTCACGGCTTACCTGGCCGCCTGGCCCAGCGCTGGCGCCATCCAGAAGGATGCTGCGGGCTTCATCGCCCAGTCGAAGGGCATCATCGCCGCCGTGGGCAAGCGCATCGCCGCCGAGGAGAAGCATCTCTACCCGGCGGCGGAAAAGGCTTGAGGGCGGCACGTCCTCTCGGGATTCGTGCGAAGGGTGCAAACACCGCCGCCGACGTCGGGAACAAAGGAGTAGTATGCGCCAAAAGCCTTGAAACAAAAAGGATGTTTCTCAAGTCCCACCCTTCGATAAACTCACTCTGGTCCCCCCAAGGACCGCCTATTTGAATCGCCCCGCACGGCCTGGCCGTCGCGGGGTTTTTAGGAGCCGTTGAAAGCCAACCCGGATTTTTCGGGTTGGCTTTCGTACGGATCCTGATGCCGGATCCATACGGTGTTGACATATTGAGGCCTGCGAAGGCTTGCCAGGGGGAAGCAACGATGCGAGCGCACCTGATCCTGAAGGACGGCACGATCTTCCGGGGGCGGGCGCCATTGGGCTTTGGGGGCGGCGGTGAGGCGGTGTTCACCACGGCCATGGCGGGCTACCAGGAGATCCTGACGGATCCGAGCTTTGCGGGGCAGATGGTCACCATGACCTTCCCGGAGCAGGGCATCTACGGCATTCACGCGAACCTCAACGAGGCGGCCAAGCCCTGGGCCACGGCGCTGCTGTGCCGGCGCCTCAACACGCAGCCCGATCACATCCTGAGCGAAGGCGACCTGGGCGGCTGGCTGAAGAAGCACCGCATTCCCGTGTTCACGGAATTGGACACCCGCGCGCTGACCCAGCACCTGCGGGACCAGGGCTCCCAGCCCGGCATCATCTGGACCGAAGGCGATGGCAGCCTGGAGGCGGGCGTGGCCAAGGCCAAGGCCCTGCCGGACATGTCGGGGCAGGCCCTCTGCGCCGAGGTGAGCTGCAAGGATCGCTACGAGATCAAGCGCGAGGGCGCGGCCTTCCGCGTGTCCGTGCTGGACGGCGGCATCAAGCAGAGCATCCTGGATCAGCTCAGCGCCGCGGGGTTGGATCTGGAGGTCTTCCCCTGGGACACCCCGGCCGCGGAGCTGCTGGCCAAGCGCTTCCACGGCGTCTTCCTCAGCAACGGCCCCGGCGATCCCGGCGCCCTCCCGGCCATGCAGGCCGAAGTGGGCAAGCTCATTGGCCAGCGCCCCATCTTCGGCATCTGCTTGGGCCATCAGCTGCTGGGCCATGCCTTTGGCGGCACCACCTTCAAGCTCAAGTTCGGCCACCGCGGCGCCAATCAGCCCGTGCAGGATCTGGAGACGGGCCGCATCGAGATCACGGCGCAGAACCACGGCTTCGCGGTGGATGAGAAATCCCTTCCGCCGGAGATCATGGTCACGCACCGGCACCTGAGCGATGACACGGTGGAGGGGCTGCGGCACAAGACGCTGCCCATCTTCTCGCTGCAACATCACCCGGAGGCTTCGCCGGGGCCCCATGACGCTCGATCGGCGTTTGGGAAGTTCGTGCGAATGCTTGGGGAGGGCAAGCGTTGAACCACGAAGGCGCTAAGGTCGCGAAGGAAGGCAGGGATAAGGACGCGAAGTTCAACAAAGCTTCAAGCGTCGAGTCCGTTGCCAAGGACTTCGTGGATGCGGCGCTTAAGGTTCATAAGACGTTGGGGCCGGGATTGTTGGAATCGGCCTATCGGGTGTGCTTGGCTCATGAGCTTCGGGCGCGGGGGCATCGGGTGGAGGAAGAAGTGCCGCTCCCAGTGGTGTATGACAGCGTTCGGCTCGACGCAGGCTACCGGCTGGACCTGGTGGTCGATGAATGCCTGATCGTCGAGTTGAAGGCGGTTGAAGGTCTCTTGCCTGTGCATCAGGCCCAACTCATCACCTACCTCAAACTCTCCGGCTTCACCGTGGGCTTCTTGGTGAACTTCAACGCCCCCCGCCTCAAAGACGGCCTCCACCGATTCGTGAATTAAGCCCTTAGCTTTTCTTTGTGTCCTTTCTTTGCTTTTCCTTCGCGCCCTTCGCGCCTTCGTGGTGACCTCATGCCCAAGCGCTCCGACATCCACTCCGTCCTCGTCCTCGGCAGCGGGCCCATCCAAATTGGGCAGGCTTGCGAGTTCGACTACTCCGGCACCCAGGCGCTGAAGGCGCTGCGGGAGGAGGGGATCCGCACGATCCTGCTGAACTCGAACCCGGCGTCGATCATGACGGATCCGGCGCGGGCGGACCGCACGTACATCGAGCCGCTGACGCTGGCGGTGCTGGAAAAGATTCTGGAAGTGGAGAAGCCCGACGCGGTGCTGCCCACGGTGGGAGGGCAGACGGCGCTGAACCTGGCCATGGAGGCGCACAAGTCGGGGCTCTTTGAGCGCCTGGGGGTGCAGCTCATCGGCGCGCAGCCGGATGCCATTGAGCGGGGCGAAGATCGCGAGGTCTTCAAGAAGCTCATGGACGAGCTGGGTCTGGAGACCTGCCGCGGCGGCTTCGCCCACAGCCTGGAAGAGGCCCGGGAGCTGCTGAAGGTGACGGGCTTCCCCGCCATCATCCGCCCCTCCTTCACCCTGGGCGGCTCCGGCGGCGGCATCGCCTACAACATCGAGGAGTTCGAGACCATCGTGCTCCGGGGCCTGGATCTCTCGCCCACGCGGCAGCTGCTCATCGAGGAGAGCATCCTCGGTTGGAAGGAGTTCGAGCTGGAGGTGGTGCGGGATCTGGATGACAACGTCGAGGTCATCTGCTCCATCGAGAACATCGACCCCATGGGCGTGCACACGGGCGACAGCATCACCGTGGCCCCGGCGCTCACGCTCACGGATCCCGAGTACCAGCGCATGCGCGAGGCCGCCAAGGCCATCATGCGCGGCGTGGGCGTGGAGACGGGCGGCAGCAACGTGCAGTTCGCGCTGAACCCCGAGGATGCCCGCATCATCGTGATCGAAATGAACCCCCGGGTGAGCCGCAGCTCGGCGCTGGCTTCCAAGGCCACGGGCTTCCCCATCGCCTGGGTGGCCACGAAGCTGGCCCTGGGTTACCGCCTCTGGGAGCTGCCCAACGCCATCACGCAGAAGACGAAGGCCGCCTTCGAGCCGGTGCTCGACTACGTGGTGGTGAAGATCCCCCGCTTCACCTTCGAGAAGTTCCCCACGGCCCAGGCGGTGCTCGGCACGCAGATGAAGAGCGTGGGCGAGGTCATGGCCATCGGCCGCTCCTTCCAGGAGTCGCTGCAGAAGGCGGTGCGCAGCTTGGAGGAAGGCCACCCCGGCCTCGCCGGCGCCCTGGAGGGCAAGCTGGACCTGAGCCGCCTGCGCGAGCACCTGCTCATCCCCGGGCCCCAGCGCCTCTTCTGGCTCTACCACGCCCTCAAGGCGGGCCACACGGTGGAGGAGCTGCACCGCCTCACGAAGATCACCTCCTGGTTCCTGCGGGAGATCGAGGAGATCGTGATCCTCGAAGGCCGCCTGCGCGGCTTCAGCGTGGATCGCCTGCCCGAGGAGCTTCTGGAGAAGGCCAAGCGCGCCGGCTTCAGCGACGGCCAGATCGCCAGCTTCTGCGGCGGCTCCGATTTCGAAGTGAAGAAGCGCCGCCACGCCCTGGGCATCCACCCCGTGTACAAGCGGGTGGACACCTGCGCCGGCGAATTCGTGGCGGAGACGCCCTACCTCTACGGCACCTGGGAATACGGCGATGCCAGCGAGGCGGCCCCTTCGGACCGCCCCAAGGCCATCGTCCTGGGTTCCGGCCCCAACCGCATCGGCCAGGGCGTGGAGTTCGACTGCTGCTGCGTGCAGGCGGTGGAGGCCATCCGCGCCAGCGGCGTGGAAGCCATCCTCATCAACTGCAACCCCGAGACCGTGAGCACGGACTTCGACACCAGCGATCGCCTCTACTTCGAGCCCCTCACCCACGAACACGTGAAGAGTGTGATCCGCCGGGAGGGCGCCAACGGCAAGCTGCTGGGTGTGTTCGCCCAGTTCGGCGGGCAGACGCCCCTGAAGCTGGCGGGCCGCCTGGATGCGGAGGGCGTCACCCTGCTGGGCACGCCCCTGCAGGCCATCAACGATGCCGAGGATCGCGAGCGCTTCGGGCAGGTGCTCCAGAAGCTCGCCATCCCCGTGGCCAAGTGGGGCATGGCCTCCAGCTTGGAGCAGGCCCGCACCCTGGCCCACGACATCCAGTACCCCGTAATGGTGCGCCCCAGCTTCGTGCTGGGCGGGCGTGGCATGGCGGTGGTCTTCGATGACGAGGGGCTGGAGAAGTACCTCCGCGAAGCCGCCGCCGTGAACGAGGATCAGCCGGTGCTGTTGGATCGCTACTTGGACGGCGCCCAGGAGCTGGACGTGGACCTCGTCTGCGACGGGCACCGCGTGGCCATCGCGGGCGTCATGGCCCACATCGAGGAGGCGGGCGTCCACAGCGGCGACAGCTTCGGCGTCTTCCCGCCCCTGGGCGTGGAGGAGTCGGTGCTGGCGACGGTGAAGGCACAGAGCCGCCAGTTGGCCCTGGAGATCGGCGTGCGCGGCCTCATGAACCTGCAGTGGGCCGTGAAGGATGGCGTGCCCTACTGCCTGGAGGCGAACCCCCGCGCCAGCCGTACGGTGCCCTTCATCAGCAAGGCCACGGGCCAGGATTGGGCGGGCATCGCGGCGCGCATCGGCTTGGGGCAGACGTTGGACGAACAGAAGGTCCAGGATGGCGTGGCCCTGGCGGTGGCGGTGAAGGGCGTGGTCTTCCCCTTCGCCAAGTTCCCGGGCGTGGATCCGGTGCTCGGGCCCGAGATGAAGAGCACGGGCGAAGTGATGGGCATCGGCGACACCTTCGGCGAGGCCTACGCCAAGGCCCTGGTGGCCGCGGGCATCCCGCTGCCCCTGAGCGGCACCGTGTTCATCAGCGTGAACGACGCGGACAAGGGCAAGCTCAAGGATCTGGCGGGCAAGCTCACGTCCATGGGCTTCGGCCTCTGTGCCACGGAAGGGACGGCGCGGCATCTGGAGACGGTGGGCTACAAGGTGCGCCGCATCTTCAAGGTGAACGAGGGGCGACCCCACGCGGTGGACTTGCTGAAGAACGGCGAGATCCAGTGGGTGATCAACACGCCCCTGGGCCGCGACGCCTTCTTCGACGAAGGGGCCATCCGCCGGGAATCCCTGCGGCTGAAGATCCCCTGCCTCACGAACATGAATGCGGCGCTGGCGGCCTGTGAGGCCGTGGATACGCTGCGCAGTTCGCTGACGGTGCGGGCGCTGCAGAGCCTATAAAAATAAAGATCACCACCAAGACACGAAGACACCAAGAAAGGCAAAAGAGGATCAAAGAAGGTCTTTTGTCTGGCCTGGGTGTTTCTCCAAAATCCATCCATCAGGGCAATGGCCGTGGAGGATGGAACGCAGAAGGCGCAGAAAAACGCAGAAGACGCAGAAGGCCACCCGGACCAGCTGGGTGTCTCCACGTCCAGACCCCGGCGCTTCGCGCCCCTGGGCCGCGTGCGGCCCAGGATCCAGGTTGGGGCCTAGGCGGCCCTTCGAGGGGCCGCCCGGGCCCAAACCTGGATGGGGTCAGGTCGTGTGGCTGGGTCGGCGGCCTTCTGCGTTCTCTGCGCAGGCGCGCAGCGCCTTCTGTGACCTCTGTGTTCCGCTTTTCGTCCCAATCCGGGCGTGGAGCATCCGACATGGCACCTTGATGGTGCAGCTTGAGGGGAACGAGGGACCGGCGCTGACACTTCGTCATCTCCGGCGTTTGGGCCTTGGCTTCGGCGGCGGCCCGCGCTGCAATGGCGGGGAGGTGAGCCATGTCCCTGCGCCCTTCTGGTCGTCCCCAGCCCGGTGAGTATGCCGAGTACATGACGGGGCCCATCGCGGCCCTGATCGGCGACGACATCGTGGCCCTCTTGGAGGCGCAAGGGGCGGCGACCGCGGCGGTGTTCCGGTCCTTCACGGATCGACTGGACCATGCCTACGCGCCGGGCAAGTGGACCGTGGGGCAGGTGCTCGGCCACCTCATCGATGACGAGCGCATCTTCGGCTACCGGATGCTGAGCGTGGCCCGCCGAGAGCCCCTGGCCCTGCCGGGCTTCGATGAGAATCTCTACGTGGCCACGGCGGGCTTTGAAGGGCGGGGCTTGGAGGATCTGCTGGCGGAGTACGGCATCGTGCGCGCGTCGACGCTGGCCTTTCTCCGGGGGATGCCCGAGGAAGCCTGGGATCACCGGGGCACGGTGAACGGCTATTCAGCTACGGTGCGGGGCCTGGCCTTTCAGATCGTGGGCCACGAGCGGCATCACCTGGGGTTCCTGGAGGCGCATTACCGGGGGTGAGGTGGAACGCGATTCGCGTTCTGTCCTTGATCACCCCTTCGAAGCCCCACCACGAATCAGGCCACCCGAAGGTGGCCTGAGCTCAGGGGCGGTGTGGGCGATTCAGTCGAGGCCGAGGGCTTCACGCACTTGGCGGTGGTGATCCTTGTGGGCCTGGACGACCTTGGGCACTTCCTCCTGCCACATCCTCAGAAAGTCGCTGGAGGAGATGGTGGGCTTCGGCCCGTCGCCATGGCTCGAGGGTTCGGTTGAGGCCAGCGAGAACGTCTCGCGGGTGGCGTGCGGATGGGTCATGCGGGATTGTCCTTAGATGAGAAAGGTACGCCGTTTGGAGACGCCAGGCAACGGCGCTTTCGGTGGGTTTTTGCCGGCCGGCGACGCCGGTCACGGCTTCTTCCCCCTCGGTGACGACGGGGGTGGCGTTCCAGCGGGTCCGCACGTGGTAGAGGCAGAGGCCTTCGTCTTGGAGGGAGGCCAGGCCCAGGAAGGTGTGGGGGGCCCGGGCGTGGGTGCGGGCCATGCGATCCAGGGGGACGTAGCGGCCCTCCCGCTCGGAGCGATCGAGCATGGCGTAGAGGCTGCTCTCGGGGCTGCGGTCGGCGTAGGCCAGGTGGATCTGGGCCCAGGGCCAGTCGTCGCGAATGCGGCGCACGAGGAAGGCGAGGGCTTCGGGATCCGTGTGGGGGGCATCGAACACGGCCCCGAAGGCGCGGCCCAGGGCCCAGGCGCCGGTGGTTTTGCCCGAGGCCTGGCCGCCCATGAGGATGAGCACCGGGGTGGAGCCCGCCAGATGCAGGGCGCGGTCCCGCAGGCGCTTGCCGATGGTGTTGAGGTGCGCCACGGCGTGGCCCCCGGGATCCTCGAGGGCCTCGTAGCCCTGGGTGGGGTTGGCCCGGAGGGTGGGCAGGAGGGTGGCCATGAGGTCGGCGTTCACGAGGCGGCCGCGGAGGGTTTCGGGCAGGGCGGCGTAGGCGGCCTCGGTGGCATCCAGGTCCTGGGCCAGGGCTTCGGCTTCCGCCTCCATGGCCGCGCGGACGGCGTGGCGCTCCCCTTCGGGCAGCTCCCAGTAGGAACGCCGGAGGTGGATGGGCACCTGCTGCCAGGGCTGGGAGGTGGGGGAGGCTTGCACCGTTCCAGCTTATGGGATCCTGGGGGCCAGGAGCCGCCGATGTCCACCTCCGTGCAAGCCAAGATCGAAGCCTTCCTCGCCGCCGGGCCCTGGGCCGTGGTGGGCGCCAGCAGTGACCGCGACAAGTACGGCAACAAGGTGCTGCGCTGCTACCAGCAACACGGCATGGAGGTGTTCCCCATCAACCCCCGGGCGGATGAAATCGAGGGGCTGAAGGCCTATCCGTCCCTGACGAGCCTGCCCAAGCAGGTGACGGGCATCAGCGTGATCACACCGCCGAAGATCACCGAGGCCGTGGTGAAGGAGGCCATCGCCGCTGGGGTGAAGTCCATCTGGATGCAGCCGGGGGCGGAAAGCATGGCTGCGGTGCGGGAGGCCGAGGCGGCGGGGCTGGAGGTCATCGCCAACGGGGCGTGCATTCTGGTGGTGGTGGGGTACCGGGAGTGGGACTGAATTCCCGCCCCGTGGGAAAGCCGGATCGCGAATGACGCGAATAAAGGCGCGAATAGCGCGAAGGTCTTGAGGAGCCTTTATTCGCGTTCATTCGCTCCATTCGCGTCATTCGCGATCCCGTTTTGTAGCCTCGATGGCACGATCAAGGAGTGAGCGACGCACCCTTCCTCCTCCTCTTTCCCGGTCAGGCGACCGAGGCCGTGGGCATGTCGAAGGGGTGGACGGAAGATCCGGCCTGGGTGGCGACGTTGGCGGCGGCGGAGGCGCACACGGGGTATCCCTTGCGCACCTGGATGGCCGAAGGGCCGCTGGAGGCCCTGCGGAGCCAGCGCCACGCGCCCTGTGCGGTGCTGAGCCACAGCGTGGGGCTGTTCCGGGCGCACCGGGCGGCGGGGATGCCGCGGCCGGCGGCGGCCACGGGGCACAGCATGGGCTTCTTCAGCGCCCTGGTGGCGGCGGAGGTGGTGCCCCTGGAGGCGGCCCTGGACCTCATCGGGGCCACGGAGGATGAGGCGGAACGCCGCTTCGGGCCGGGCACCATGGGCATGGCCTACACCATCGGCATGAAGGAGGCGGAGGTGCGCAAGCGCCTGGAGGCCTTCCCGGAGCTGGAACTCTCCAACGTCAATGGCACGGCCCAGGGCACGGTGTCCGGGCCCATCCCGGCGCTGGAGGCCTTCGTGGCGGCGGTGAAGCCCGACTGCATGAAGGCGGACCTGCTGCCCGTGCGGCATCCCCTGCACTGTGGGCTCATGGCGCCCCTGCTGCCCTTCGTGAAGGATCGCCTGGAGCACGTGCGGCCCCAGGACCCGACCTTCCCCCTGGTTTCGCCCCTGGATGGCCGGGAGATCGGGGATGGCTTCGAGGCCTGGGAGGAGGCCATCGTGAGCATTTCGGCCACCATCCACTGGCCCCACACCGTGAAGGGGCTGCGGGCCTTCGCGGGCCGGGCCTTTGAGTGCGGCCATGGCCGGCAGCTGGCGGGGCTCACGATGTGGCTGGATCGGGACCTCCGGGTGGAAAGCCTGCAAGGCCACATGAACTGGGTCTGACGGCCATCGGCCTGCAACGGGATCGGAAATTCCCGATGAACCTCGCGTGACATCACTGGGCCGGCTGAGCTAGGATTGAGACCTTCCAGGCTGCCACCCATGCCCCCACCCCACATCCTGTTTGGCGAGGCCCTCGCCACCCGCTGCGCCCAGGCCATCTACCGATGCCTGGAGGAAGTGGGGAGCACCAAGGGCGCCCTCTACCTGCGGCAACCCGGCGGCACCGCCTTCCAGGAGATCTGCCACTACGGGTGGCCCCGGGGCACGCGTCCTCCCGAAGAACTCACGGATCAGCACCCCCTGCTGGTGCGCGTGGCCCGGGAAAAGCGCAGCTTCGCCGTGAACGATCCGGCGGGCGCCCTGGAACTCACGGCCTTCGGCCTGGGGGACCGCCCCCGTTGCCTCATCACCCCCGTGTACATGATGGGCGATCAGATCGGGGTGCTGATCCAGCGGGATCCCACCCGCGGCGATGCCTATGAGCTGGAGCGCGCCGAGGCGCCCACCCTGCGCATCTGCCATGAGCTGGTGGACCTGGTGAAGGAATTCGGGGTCTACGGCCCCGCCAAGGTGAAGGATCCCAAGCCCCTCCCCACGGCCGCGGAGCTCATCAACCAGACACCGCCCCCCGTGGAGCACGCCCCCAAGTGGGTGCAGACCACCGAGGCCCTGCCCGGCATGCCCGAAGTGATCCACACGCCCTCCATCAAGGTGGGCCCCCAGGGCCAAGTGGCGGGTGAAAAGCTCTTCGGCTACGAGAACACCCAGGTGGGCTTCAGCGCCCTGCCGTGGGAGGCAGCGGCCGCCGAGCGCACGCTCTCGGGGATCATGGCGCCCAACCGGCCCACGCCCGTGGCGCACCGCAAGCGGGGCATGGTGAGCCCCGAGCTGCGGGCCTTCTTCTGGGAAATGGCGAGCCTCATCAGCCAGATCGTGCCCGTGGCCGCAGTGGTGCTGTGGATGGAGGACACGGAGGAGATCCGCCCGCTGCTCTGCTTCTCCCCCCTGCCCATCAGCGAGAACCTGCAGCAGCAGGTGATGGCCCATGCCACCTACCACCTCACCACCGTGCGGGAGCAGGATCTGCGCGTGGTGGCCAAGGCGGAGATCCCCGAGGGCACCCTGCTGGATGGCGCCTTCGCCACCTACCTGCCCCTGCTTATGAACGAGAGCAGCTCGGGCCACGATCTGCTCATGGTGTTCCGGCAGGAAGATCAGCCCTTCTCCATGGCGGAGATGGAGATCATCCAGCGCATGGGCCGCGTGCTGGGCATGCAGCTGGAGGAGGCCCGCCTCCACGAGCGCTACCACCAGGCCTTCCTCAGCGTGAGCCACCGCATCCTCAAGAGCGCCGAGGCCCGCCTGCCGGACCTCCGCAGCCACAGCGTGGCCACGGCCCGCCTGGCGCGGGAGGTGGCCCTCAAGCTGGATCTCCCCTCCGAGGACGTGGAGGCCGTGTCCATCGCCGCCATCCTCCACGACGTGGGCATGCTGCTGCTGGATCCCGCCCTCGTGCAAAAGGCCCAGCTCACGCCGGAAGAGAAGCTGAAGATGCGCCAGCACCCAGATCTGGCGGCCATCTTCCTCAAGGACCTGCGTTTCCCCTTCGACGTGGTGCGGGTGATCCGGCACCACCACGAGCGCTGGGATGGCCACGGCTACCCCGACAAGCTGCGGGAGAGCGCCATCCCCATGGGCAGCCGCATCATCCACGTCATCGAGGCCTACGAGGTGATGACCAGCGGCAAGAGCTACCGCACGCCCATCGGGTTCCGCAACGCCCTGGACGAGCTGAAGAAGGAAAGCGGCAGCCAGTTCGATCCCACGGTGGTGGAAGCCTTTTGCGATCTCATGACACGCAGGGAGGGAAGGATCTGATGGGGCCTTCGCCCCTCGGTTAACCTTGTCCAGAGGTCGTTCCATGCACTCCGGCCCGCCGCCGCCAGCCCATCCTCGCAAGCCAAGCGCCCAGCGCGGCTTCACCATGGTGATGCTGCTGGCCATGATCGTGGTCATGGGGATCATGCTCACCATGGCCCGGCCCACCCTCAAGTCGGAAGTGCAGCGGGAGAACGAGTCCGAACTGATCTTCCGGGGCGAGGCCATCGCGCGGGCCCTGAAGATCTACAACGCCAAGTTCGGGAAGTACCCCCAGGATCTGGATGAGCTGCTGAAGGTGCGGCCCCTGATCCTGCGGCAGAAGTACAAGGATCCGATGACCGCCAACGGGGAGTGGGATTACATCACCCAGGTGCAACCCGGCGCCAGTGGCGAGACGAAGGGCCTGCCCATCATCGGGGTGAAGAGCCGCTGCGATCTGGATGGCTTCCACCTCTACAAGAACAAGTCGCTCATCAGCGATTGGCGCTTCGTGGCCGACGAGAACGTGCTGGGCGCTGGCGGCGACCCCACCAAGGGCGGCCTCCCGGCGCCGGGCGGCACCCGGGGGGGCACCTCCGGCGAGGGGGACAAACCGGCCCCCAAGGATAAATAGGGGCATGGCGTGGTCGTGAATCGCGTGGTGTTTTGCCTGGTCCTCGCCGCCGCGGGCGCGCTTCGGGCCGAGGACTTCCTGGACTGGGCCCGAGGTCTGGAGAAGCGGGGCGTGAAGGTCTCCGCCGCCTGCTGGGATCTGGAATCCGGCAAATCCGTGGACCGCCATGAGGAACACCTCATGCTCGTGCCGGCCAGCACCACGAAGGTGGTGAGCACCTACGCCATGTTGAAGACCTGGAAGCCCGAGTTCCAGCTGGAGACCGAAATCTGGGGCCAGCTGGTGAATGGGGAGGTGGTGGGGGATCTGGTGTTCAAGGGGGGCGGCGACCCCTACCTCGTGACCGAACGCCTCTACAGCCTGGCCCGGGATCTGCGCGCCTTGGGCGTGAAGCGGGTGTTGGGACAGATCCGCCTGGATCAGAGCGCCTTCGATGGGCAGCGCTGGGCCTACGGCTGGGAGAACACCACCGCCGACACCACCCCGGCCATCTCCGCCCTGAGCGTGAACTTCGGCCGCAACGCCAATGGGCGCATCGTGGCCGATACCGATCGCGTGGCCATCGAGGAGATCACCACCGTGCTGGCGGATGCGGGCATCGTCGTGGCGGGCAAGGCGGGGCTCAAGGATGTGCCTGAGAAGCTGCTGGGCTTTAAAAGCCCGCCCCTGCGGATGCTGGTGGGCGACATCAACAAGTTCAGCAACAACTTCATGGTGGAAACCCTTACCAAGAAGTTCGGGGAAGGCTCCTGGCCCCGGGGCGTGGCCCGCATCCACGACTTCTACGCCAAGGTGTTCGGCCTCGGGCCGGGGCAGGTGCTGCTCACGGATGGCAGCGGCCTCAGCAAGGAGAACCGCCTCAGCGCCCAGACCCTGGGCATCGTGCTGCGCGGCGCCTGGTTCGACTTCGAGGTGGGCCCCGAATTTGTCTCCAGCCTCAAGATCGTGGGCGGCGAGCCCTTCAAACTGCGCCACAAGGACGAGAACCTCGCCCGGCGCGTGCGGGTGAAGAGCGGCTACCTGGATCTCGTGCGCAGTCTCTGCGGCTACATCCAGATGCCCGATGGCCACTGGCGCGTGTTCGCGATCCTCCTGAACGGCCAGACGAAGGAAGATGATATTTGGGATCAGGTCAGCCGCTGGGCTAACTAAGGTGATGGTCGAAGCCCGTGCCGCTCGATGAGGGGCCTGGAGTATCCCGCGTCGCGGGATACCCAGAAGACGACATCTGGGATCAGGTGAGCCGCTGGGCCAACTGAGGCTGGGGGAGCCTCGGAACGCGAAGAGCGCGAAGAAAAGCGCGAAGGGCGCGAATCCATATTTGGGCCGCAGGATGGGCCACCGGGTGACTCATTTCCTCTTCGCGCTCTTGGCGCTTTTCTTCGCGCTCTTCGCGTTCCCATTCCGAAAAGCCCTTTTGGGGATAACCCTTGGATTCTCATTCTCGGCCTGCCAGGCTCCGATAGGGTTTTCATGGCACGCGTAACCATCCTGGATGACAGCCGGCTCGCCCGCACCTTCGCGGCCGGGGCGCTGCGCGCCAAGGGGATCCAGGTCACGGAACTTGAGCCCGAGAGCCTGGGGCAGGTCATTGACGCCCTGCGGCTGGAGCTGCCGGATCTGCTGCTGGTGGATCTGCTCATGCCCTCGTGCCCGGGGCTGGCCGTGGTCCGCAAGATCCGGCAGGAGGAGGATCTGAAGGACCTCAAGATCGTGGTGCTCAGCGCCCACCGGGACGAAGCCCAGGTGCAGCAACTGGAAAAACTGGGTGTGCAGGGCTTCCTGCCGAAGCCCGTGGATGCCAATGCCGTGGGCTACCTGGTGAAGATGGTGCTGGAGCAGGAATAGCAGGTCCAGCGTGCGCCTTGGATTGACGGATCGTCGGATGCCTTGAATTACGGCGCGCCAGCCCTCACGGTAAAGGCATGTCCAAAGGCGATTCGAGGGGTCTCAGTGCCGTGCTTCTGGGGGCCTCCATCCTGGGCTTCGCGGCCATCTTCGTGCGATGGTCCGTGGCGGGGGGCGCGACGGTGCTCACCACGGGCTTCTACCGCATGCTCTTCGCGCTGCCGGGCACCTTCCTGCTGGCCCAGCGTACGGGCGACGTGGCCGGGGATCCCGCGGGCCGCCGCTGGGCGCTGATTGCGGGGGCCCTCTTCTTCGGCGACCTCTGGCTCTGGCACCTGGCCATGCACCACACGGGCGCCGCCAACGCCACGCTCCTGGTGGGCGGGCTGAGCCCCATCTGGGTGGCCCTCTTCTCCTTCGCCTTCCTGCGGCTCCGCTACGCCTGGCTGGGCTGGGCCGGGCAGGTGGTCGGGCTCGGCGGCGCCCTGGTGCTCGCCCTGGCCAAGGGCGCCCGCATGGGCGATGGCCAAGGGGAGATCATCGCCGTGGGCGCGAGCTTTTGCTACGCCGCCTTCACCCTGGCCATGGGGCGGGCGCGGCAGCGCCTCCAGGCCACCCAGACGCTGTTCTGGATGAGCCTCTCTTGCTTGATCTGCTTCGGGGCCATGGCCCTGGCCCAAGGCCATCCCTTCACGGGCTACACCCCCACGGCCTGGTGGAGCCTCATCGGCCTGGGGCTCGTGGTGCAGGTGCTGGCCTGGTGGCTGAACACCTGGGGCCTGGGCCACGTGGATGCGGCCCTGGGCGCCATCGGTCTCCAGGGACAGCAAGTCTCCACCATCTTCCTGGCCTGGTGGCTGTTGCACGAACCCCTGCGGCCCCTGGGGCTCCTGGGTGGCCTCGGCATCGTGCTCGGCATCATCATGGTGGCGGCGAGCCCCAAGCGGGTGGCGGCTTGAGGGGGACGGGTATTTAACAGGATGGACAGGATAGACAGGATGAATGCGGTTGGATCCTGTTCATCACGCTTTTCATCCTGTCCATCCTGTTTGCACCCCCGTCGGAATGCCTATTCGAAGGTGAGCGTCTCCTGATCCTCGCGGTAGGCGAAGAGCTCGCCGAAGCGGGCCCATGCCACGAGGGTTTCAAAGGTGTGTTCGGGGTCTTCCTTGGGGAGGCGGGTGACGAGTTCGTGGACGAGGTCCTCCTTGGCCAGCTCGCCATCGGCGTGCTCCACCATGTCGCGCACCACGCGGAAGAGTTTCAGCTCCAGGAGCTGGGCCTTCCAGAGGTCCTTACGCTCGTCCATGCCCGCGTTGACGAAGCGTTGGCCCAGGGGGGTGAGCATCACCATGCGCTTGGGGGTGTCCACGAAATCGAGCATCTCCGCGGCCTTCACGATGGGAAGCACGCGCTCGAAGCTCACCTGGGTGTGGCTGGCCACGTTGAAGAGGTCGCTCTTGCCTGCCTGGCCATCCAGGAATTCCAGGAGGCCGAGCACGTGGCCGCTCTGGCAGTGGGGCAGGGGCTCCACTTCATCGGCGGCGGCATCGGGGCTGAGGGTGGTGACCTGCACGTCCGGCAGTTCCGCGCTGGTGATGAGATCGTGGAGCTGATCCACGAGCCGGAGGAAGGCGGGGGATTTGGGATCCCGGGGGCGGGGCAGGGGCACTTCCATGAGGGTTCGGATGGTGCCGGGGTTGCCGCTCATGATGGCCACGCGATCGGCCATGACGATGGCTTCGCGGATGCTGTGGCTCACCATGACGATGGCGGAGGGGTTGGTCTCCACGTCTTTCCAAATATCGTGGATTTCCGCGCGGAGCGCTTCCGCCGTGAGGGCGTCCACCTGGCTGAAGGGTTCATCCATGAGCAGGATCTCCGGCTCCACGGCGAGGGCGCGGGCCAGGCCCACGCGCTGCTTGGAGCCCCGGGCCAGCTCCCGGGGGAAGGCCTCCTCGAAGCCCTCGAGGCCCACCTTCTGGATGGCGCCGGCGGCGCGGCTCCGCACTTCGGATTCGCCGATGCCCCGGGCCCGGAGCACCACGCGCACGTTCTCCTCCACGGTCATCCAGGGGATGAGGGCGAAGTTCTGGAACACCATGGCGATGTTCGTATTGAGCCCCACCAGTTCCTCGCCCCGCTGGCGCACTTCGCCATGGGTGGGGGCCTGGAGGCCCGCCATGACCCGCAGCAGCGTGGACTTGCCCGAGCCGCCGGGGCCGATGATGCAGAGGATCTCGTCGTTCCGCACATCCAGGCGAACGTCCTCCAGCACCCGCTGGGGGCTGTGGCCGGGGCGCGGGAACTGCACCTGCACCGAGCGGAGTTCGAGGAGGGGCTGGGTCGTCGTGGTCATCGGACACCATGCGGGGGTAGGAACTGCGAGGGGAAAAGGCTGGTCACAGAGGGCACAGAATCACACAGAGGGCGCACAGAAAAACTGGAGATGGATCTAGGGCTCGTTTTGCTTTTCCTCTGTGCGCTCTGTGGAATTCTGTGTCCTCTGTGACCAGCCATTTTTTGAACCATCACCGCTCCAGCGTGTACCGCGTCTCGGCCAGCTTGTAGAGCGGGCCCCAGACGAGGCGATTGAATGCGACGACGATGCCGGCCATGAGGAGGCTGGCGGCGGCGAGGAGGGCCATGTCCTGGCCCGCGGCGTGCACCACTTCGGCGCCGAGGCCGAAGGTGGAGAGGGCTTCGGGTTTGGCCTCCACCCACTCGGTGACGATGCTGGCGTTCCAGGCGCCGCCGGTGGCGGTGACCCAGCCGGTGACGAGGAAGGGGAAGATGGCGGGGAAGTAGAGGGCCTTGCAGCGCTGCCACACGGTGAGGCCGTAGCTCTTCATGGCTTCGCTCAGTTCCAGGGGCACGGCCTGGGCGCCGGCGATGATGTTGAAGAGCAGGTACCACTGGGTGGCGACCATCATCAGAAGCACGCAGCTCACGCCCAGGCCCACGCCCACCTTGCGCAGGGCGAGGATGATGGCGAGGAAGAGCATGCTCCAGGGGAAGCTCGCGGCCACCTGCACGACGCTGCGCAGGCGCTTGGCCCACACGGGGTGGAGGCCGATCCAGAGGCCCACGGGCACCGTCCACAGGGTGGCGAGGATGGTGGAGAGCAACACGCGGCCCGTGGAGGCGGCGCCGCTCTTCAGGAGGTGCACCCACTGGGCGGCATGGACGTTGGCCAGCAGGCGCACGAGGCTGAGGGCCCCGAAGGCCAGGGCCAGCAGGATGCCCACGAGGGCGCCCATGGCAATCCAGCGGCCCTTCCGGCCGGGATGCTGGAACTGCGCCTCGGCGCGGCGCACGTAGAGGTTCCGGGGCCGGGGCTTGGAATGCCGGTGGGTCCGCCGGGCCTCCAGCCAGCGCCAGAGCCGTGAGCGGCGGAGGAGGCGGAGCAGCCAGCTGTCGGGGGCCTCCACCTCGGCGGATTCATCCATCTGGAAGCGCTGGGACCAGGCCACCATGGGTTTCCACACGATCTGATCGAGCAGGATCACCACGGCCAACATGGTGAGGATGGCGAGCACCTGGCCCTTCACGTTGCCGGTGTTCGTGGCCACGTTCATGTAGGAGCCCATGCCGGGCAACTGGAAGTTCACCGTGGGTGAGGCGAAGGCCTCGGCGGACACGAGGAAGAACCAGCTGTTGGCCACGCTCACCATGGAGTTCCACACGAGGCCGGGGGTGGCGTAGGGCAGCTCGATCCAGCGGAGCTTCTGCCACCAGCTGAAGCCGTTCACGGCGGCGATGGCCTTCAGCTCCGGGGGCAGGGTCTTCAGGCTCTGGTAGAAGCTGAAGGCCATGTTCCAGGCCTGGCAGGTGACGATGAGCAGCACCGCCGACAGCTCCAGCCCCACGTTGCTGCGGGGGAAGAGGGTGAGCATGGCCAGCAGCACCAAGGGCATGAAGCTCAGGAGCGGGATGCTCTGGAGGATGTCGAGGATGGGTACGAGGATGCGCTCGGCCATGGGATCCTTGGCGGCCCAATAGGCGACGACCAAGGTGAAGGTGAGGCTCAGGGCGAAGGCGACGCCCGCCCGGATGAGGCTGAGGAACAGGTATTTGGGAAGGGACCAAGGGGAGAGGCTGATCTCCACCACGGGGCGCTGGATGCCCGTCCACTGCTTGGCCGCGAAGAGCAGGCCGAGCACCAGGCCGGCGAGGGCCGCGAGGACGAGCAGATCCACCCAGCGCCGCCACTTCACGGGGGCGGTGAGCAGGTTGGAGGCCTGACCCCAGACGGTATCGAGGAATTGGATGATCACAGGGGATCCCGGAGACGGGCCGCGGAGGCCGGGCGTCTAAACGGTGTCGCCGCGCTGAGGGCCTGGTTCCGGAAGGGATGGACCGGAAGGGCGGTGCCTCAGACGGCGGGCTTCGAGGGAGGTTCGGCGATCGTTAACTCACACCTCATCGCAACCTCCTTTCCCTGAAAGCCCAGTTTGGCCCTGGGCCGCGATGCGGGTCAACGCTCAAATCCCGGTTTTCCTGCAAAATGGGAGCTTCATGCTCCCCTCCGAAGCCACCTCCCGGGAAGAACGGCTCAAGGGCCTGGCCCTGGCCAAGGGCTGGATCGGATTGGCGGCCTTCCACGGGGCGCGCGACCTGGCGGAGCTTGTGGCCGGGGGCCAACTCACCCCGGGGCAGGCGGAGGCCTTGATCCTGGAGCTGGACCGCCCGGAGACCTCCCGGCCCACCGAGGGCACGCGCTCCCAGGATGGGGCCTCGGCCTTCAAGGCCACCTGGGTGGAATCCTGGGGGCACTTCGAGGACCTCACGCTCGTGGCGGAGGGCGGCATGGGCCGTATCTTCAAGGCCATGGACACGCGCCTTCAGCGCCGGGTGGCGCTGAAGCTGCTGCGCCGCGACGATCCCGAGCTGGCCTCGCGCTTCCTCCATGAAGCGAGCCTCCAGGCGCAAGTGGAGCACCCCCACGTCTGCCGCATCTACGAAGCGGGCGAGTGGATGGGCCAGTCCTTCATCGCCATGCAACTCATCGAGGGCGAAACCCTCAAGGTGGCCGCGCGGCGGATGACCCTGGACGACAAGCTGGATGTGATGATCCAGGTGTGCGAGGGCGTTCACGCCGCCCACCAGCAGGGACTCATCCACCGGGATCTGAAGCCCTCCAACCTCATGGTGAAACGGGTGGAGGGCAGCTGGCGCGCCTTCGTATTGGATTTCGGGTTGGCCCGCACCCTGGCGGCCACGGGGCTGACCCAGAGCGGCGTCGTCATGGGCACCGTCCACTACATGTCCCCGGAGCAGGCCCGGGGTGAGGAGCGGGGGCTGGACCGCCGCACGGACCTCTACGCCCTGGGCGCCACGCTCTACGAGCTCTTTGGAGGGGAACCGCCCTTCTCCCGGTACCAGGGCCTGGAGGCGCTGAGCCGCACCTTGGCTGAGGATCCCGAGCCCCTCCGCCGCATCGCCCCCCAGATCCCCCGGGACCTGGAGACCGTGGTGGCGAAGTGCCTGGAGCGCAACCGGGAGCTGCGCTACGGCAATGCCCGGGAGTTGGCTGGGGAATTGCGCCGCGTGCTGGAAGGTGAAGCCGTGGATGCCCGCCGGGCCTCCTGGCCCGAGCGCACCCTGCGCTGGTTCCGCAAGCACCGGCTGGGCATGGCCGCCGGAGCGGGTATCCTCCTGGTGGTGACCGGGGCGGGGCTCCTGCTGGTGCGGGACCGGATGGAGGCCCGCGGCCGGACCCTCGCCATGGCCCGCATGGATACCGAGGCCGAACGGCTGGAGCAGCGGATCCGCCTCCTGCGCCTGCGGAGTGCTCCGCTCCAAGGCTGGGTCGAGGTGGAGGAACGCCTGAAGGATCTGCAAAGCCACGCCGAGCTGGGGGATGAAGGTGCGCCCGCCGCCCGGTACGCCCTGGGCCGCGTGCTGCTGGCCATGGGCTACGAGGAGGAGGGCTGCGATCAACTGGAACTGGCCTGGAAGGCCGGCGCCCGGGGTCGCTCCATCGCTTGGAGCCTGGGCGGGGCCCTGGCGGCGCGCCTGCGCCTGACCCGGGACATGGCCCAGCGCCTGCCCTTCGAGGAGGCCGCCTTGGCCTGGGTGCAGTCCGTGGACGAGAGCACCCGGCCCCGGGCCCTGGCCCTGCTGCATGAAGGCATGGGCGCCGGGCCGGAATCCCCGGATTTCCAGAGGGCCCTGCTGGGTTCCCTGGAGGACCACGAAGGCGAGGCGCTGCGCCGGGCCCGGCTGGCCTTCACGACGCAGCCCTGGCTGACGGAAGCCAAGCTCCTGGAGGGGGACCTCCTGCAGGATTCGGCCCTCCGGGAGCGGGATTCCGGCGAGGCCCTGGCGCGGTTGGAGGAAGCGGGCCGCGCCTTCGAAGCCGCCGCCGAATCAGCTCCCGGGGACCTGCGGCCGCTCCTCCGGGCGAATCGGTGCTGGCTCCAGGCCGAGCGGACCGCCCGCAGCCTGGGGCGGGTTTCCGAAGGCCATGCCGCCGAAGCTCGCAAAGCCCTGGCTCGGGCCCACGGGCTGAGTCCCGGCGCGCCGATGGTCATCCTCGAACGGGCCTGGGTGGCCCTGGGGGAGGATTCGCCGGGAGCCGCTGAACGCGCGGAGCGGCTGGCCGAGGCCGCAGCGGTGGCCCGCCCGGCGTGGCGGGAACCCGCCCTGCTGCTGATCCAGGCCCAGCTGGCCCGGGCCGAGGCGGAAGTTCCGGATCAGGCCGCGGAACTCCAACCCGCCATCACCGGGGCCCGCCGCCTGCTGGGGCGGGCCCCGGGTCACCCCCTCGCGGCCTACCTGCTGGAGGAGGCCTTGACCCGGCGGGTGGTGGCGCAGGTGACCCGGGAGCCGGGGCCCTGGCCGGAGCTGGATGCGGTGCTCGCGGAAGTGCGGGCGGCGGAACTCCGGGAGCCTCAGCGCGCCTTCCACTTCATCTTCGAAGGTCGCATCCTCGCGGCCCGGGCCACCGCCGAGTGGGAACGGGGCCGGGATCCCTCGGCATCGGCCACAGGGGCCATCACCGCCCTGACCCGCGCCCTGGCGCTCGCACCCCGGGATGCCCGGATCTACCGCGAGCTGGCGAAGGCCTACCTCCTGGAGGGGCGCTACGAATGGTGGGTGGGGCTAGAGGCGGAGGCCCACCTGGCCGAAGCCCGCCGGGCGGCTTTCCGGGCCCAGGAACTGGCCCCCCGGGATCCGGAACCCCATCGCCTGCAGGGCGAGGCGGCCCTCATCATGGCGGAGCTGGCCAAAGAGCAGGGGCGCGATGCCGGTGCCTGGCTGGCCGAGGCCCGCCGCTGGGCGGCGGGGCTGCGGGAGCTGGGGCGTCCCCCGGCGGAATCCCTATTGCTGGAAGCCCGCGCGGAGCTGGCGGATCCCAAGGCCACGCCCCGGAGCCTGGACCATGCGCGACAATCCCTGCGGGCGGCCCTGAGCTCCGGGCAGTCGCGGGAATCCCGTTTGGTGATGGCCCGGTTGGCCCTGGCCCAGGGGCAGTGGGGCGAGGCCCTGGAGCAGGCGCGGGAATGCTCCCGCCTGGGCCCCGCCACCGGGGAATCCCGATGGGTGGAGGCCCTGGCCCTGGAAGCCCAGGCCAAGGGATTGCCGGAGGGGCCCCGTCGCGTGGATCTGCAGGCCCAGGGCCAGATGGCCCGGGAGCAGGCCTTGGTGCTCAACCCGCTGGTGGGCCGGAAAGGGCCGATCGGCGTGGGGCGCTGAGCGCCCCGGAACCGTTCAGGGCCTGGGAACGGCCTGGATCAACTGCTTCACCACTTCATCGGTGCGCACGCCATCGGCTTCGGCCTCATAGCTGAGCAACAGGCGGTGGCGCAGGATGTCGGGGGCGAGTTCGACAATGTCCTGGGGCAGCACGTGATCGCGGCCCGCCAAGAGGGCGAAGGCTTTGGAGCTGCTCTGGAGGGCGAGGCTGGCCCGGGGGCTGGCGCCGCAGCGGAGCAGTTCCTTGCCCTTCCACGCCTTGCCGTGGCCGGGGCGCGTGGCCTGCACGAGTTTCACAATGTAGGCGCGGATGGCATCGTCGAGTCGGATCTGGTCCAGGCTGCGGCTGGCGGCTTCCAGGGCGGCGCCCTCGAGCACGGGATTCACGATCTCATCGCGGGCATTGGCGCGGCGCAGCACCTCGACCTCTTCGTTCTCCTTGGGGTAGTCCACGTGGAGCTTGAAGAGGAAGCGATCCATCTGCGCTTCGGGCAGGGGGAAGGTGCCCTCCTGCTCCAGGGGATTCTGCGTGGCGAGCACGAGGAAGGGGCTGGGCAGTTTGAAGCTTTCATCGCCCAGGGTCACCTGTCGTTCTTCCATGGCTTCGAGCAACGCGGCCTGCACTTTGGAGGGGGCGCGGTTGATCTCGTCGGCCAGCACGAGGTTGGCGAAGATGGGGCCCTTCTTGGGCGTGAAGGTGAGGGCCTTGGGATCGAAGATGAGGGTGCCCACCACGTCACTGGGCAGCAAGTCGGGGGTGAACTGGATGCGCTTGAAGCTCATGCCCGTGGCCTGGGCCAGGGTCTTGATGGTGCGCGTCTTGGCGAGGCCGGGCAGGCCCTCCAGCAGCACGTGGCCGCGGCAGAGCATGGCCACGAGCAACCGGTTCAGGAGCGTGGGCTGGCCCACGATCACCTTGCGGCATTCGGCCAACAGGGCTTCCAGCGGTTGGGAGGAGACGGGGCTCATGGGGCGTCCTGGGTTTCGACCATGCTACCCCGAACCGGGCCGGGGACTCGCGCTCACACGCCGAACTGGCGGAAGTGGTGGTCGAGGTGCTTCCAGAACAGGTTGCTCCATTGGCGGGAACTGAGGGGTCCGAAGAGGGGGTGGACCCGGCCTTCGAAGGCCTTGGCGCCGAGGGCGTGGGTGGGTTCGATCTGGGCCCGAAGGCGCGCGCATGCTCGGGCCAGATCGGCGGGGTGGGTGTCGACGGGCGCGGCGGGCGCCGGCTTGGCTTCCGAGTAGGGATGCTCGGAGACGACCTTCCACTTGAACACCCACCGGTTGAGCAGGCGCAGGTGCAGGGGGAGGCGGGGCTGGGGCGCCCCGGAGAGGTGCTCGTAGATCTCGGCGCAATGAACCACCATGCGCACGGCATCCATGCCATCCCATCGCGGTTGGGCATCGTGGCGCAGCTGATCCAGGCGACCGAGCAATTGCGCGGTGACGGTGGGATCAAAGGCGTTGGGAAGGCTCATGGACATCAGTCTAAGCACGAGGGGCCGTGCCCTGGATCGCAACCCGCCCGAGGGTGGCGAAATTGGGATTGATTCGGGGTTGCGCGGTGGCCCGGGCCCTTCCAGACCGGTCAGGCCTCCGCGGTCAGCAAATCCGCGAAGGTGAACCCATCCCGGGTCACCACCTCCCCCACTTGGATGGGAATGGCCCGGTGGAACATGGGCCCCGCGTGGCAGAAGGTGTGGAATTCCCCGCGCTCCCCGCAGGGGTCGATGGCCGGCGGCAGCGCGTCGAGGAGGTCGGCATCGAAGGCGCGGCCCACGAAGGTGGGATCCAGGGCCCGGGGGTCCACGCACGTAAGGCGGGCCCGAAGGCCGCCGGCGAGCATCTCTCGGGCCAGGGCGGCCGTGGGTCGGCCCCAGAGGGGAAACAGGGGTTCCAGCCCCGATCCCGCGAGTTTTTGGATGCGGTAGTCCCGCACGTCCTCCAGGAAGAGGTCCCCGAAGGCCACGTGGGTGAAGCCCTCGGCCACGGCGGCTGCGCAGGCGCCGGCCATGGCGGCCTCGTAGCTCTCGTTGGAGCAGGGGTAGGGGATGCGCACCTTCATCAGAGGCAGGCCCGCCGCTTCGGCCTGGGCCTCCAGCAGCTCCTCCCGCACGGCATGCATGGCCACCCGGCCGAAGGCCTCGTTGACGGTGGTGAGCAGGCCCGCCGGGGGGGTGCCCGCCTGGCGGAGGGTGTGGAGGGCCCAGGCGGCGTCTTTGCCGGAGGACCAGGAGAGCAGGATTTTGCGAGGGGCCATGGGTGTGAGCCTAAGCGAGGAAGGGGCTTTTTAATCCTGACCAATGGAGTAAACTATTCCCTCGGAAGGGATGCCCATGCCCAAGGTCATCAACATCGAGCCCACGCCCAACCCGGACGCGCTGAAATTCATCGTGACGCCCGCGATCCTCAGATCCGGGACCCGGAGCTTCAAGGACATGGCCGCCGCCGTGGGGGATCCCCTGGCCAGCGGCATCTTCGCCCTGGGCAATGTGACCTCCGTCTTCTACATGGACCGCTTCGTCACCGTGAACAAGGTGGGCAGCGCCGAGTGGAGCAGCCTCATCGACCCCATCTGCGAAGTGGTGGAGGATCTCAAGATCGAAGAGGAAGCCGCCGGGGATCACGTGGCCAAGGGCCCCGATGCCGCCGCCGACGACAAGCTCGCCAAGATCAACGAACTGCTGGAAACCCGCATCAAGCCCGGCCTGGCCGGGGATGGCGGCGGCCTGGAGGTGATCTCCTTCGACGGTCACACCCTCCAGATCAGCTACCACGGCGCCTGCGGCAGCTGCCCCAGCTCCACCGGCGGCACCCTGCGCTTCATCGAAGGTCTGATCCAGGATGAAGTGGATCCCAACATCCAGGTGATCTCCTACTGACGCCGGAATGCCGCGGTTGAAGTCTTGAGGCCTCCCGCCCGAAGAATCGGGCACGGGGGTTCCTTGAATACCATTCCGCGTCCCGCGCACACGCGTTCGCTCCAGCTGCCCCGCCGCGTGGTGGTGCGAGCCCGTTCCCAGGCCTCCCTCGAAGGCCACCTCCGGGCCTATGACCAGCTGCTGCGCCGGGCCACGGAAGCCGCGCCGGCCCTCTTCGCCCACAGTTTGGAACATTTGCAGAAGCACTTGCGCGTGGACGCGGTGCTGCTCGCCCGCCCCGTGGGCGAGGGCTGGGCCGCCACCTGGCAGTTCCCCGAAGCGAATCGCCGCACCCCCGGGGCCCCGGCCCGATGGGCCATGGACTACCCCGGCCGCACCCTGGTGATCCGGGATGCCCGGGCCGATGACCGCTGGGCCGGCCATCCCGATATGAAGGGACTGGGAGCCCTGGCGGCGGTCAGCGTTTGGGAGGGAGGCGTGCCCGGCGGGGCCCTGCTGGCCCTGTCGGAGCACCCGAGAACCTTCACCCGGCCCGAGGTGGCCCTGCTTCACGCAGTGTCGGGCCTGCTGGGGAAGGCCCTGGAAGTGGAGGCCCTGAAGGTGGACCTCCATCGCCTGCAGGAGGCCCTGGCCCTCACCGAGGCCGTGGTGGAGGACAGCGCCCTCCAGGATGCCGCCACAGGCCTGCCCAACCGCCGCTACCTGGAAATCTGGCTCAAGGCCAACCTCTACCTGGCGCGGCGCCGGGCCGAGCCCATGGCCGTGGTCCGCTGGACCCAACCTGCCAAAGAGCTGCGGCTGCTGCGCTCCGTGGCGGAAGGCCTTCGGGGCGAGGATCTGCTCATCTGCGAAGGGCAGGGGCGCTGCTTCCTGCTGTTGCCGCGAACGCCCCGAGGTGGCGCCCAAATCCTCATCCACCGCCTTCGCCAGAAGTTGGGCGACCTGCCCATGGCGGCCACCCTCTGGGAACCGGAATTGGATGATCTCCACCTGGACAGCGTCCGCGCCCGTCTGGAATCCGCGCAGACCGAGGCCCAGGCCCTGCCCAAAACAGTGGCCTGGCGGCCCTGAGGACCTCCGCCCCACCGGTCCGACGAGTCGCCCCCGGGCCCAGACTGGGTGTGGCTCCAGCCTGCGCCTCATGGGATGATGGATGTTCGTTTGACCCCGGGTACGGGGTGCCGTGGAGGAATGCGTGGATACCCCGACCCTGGTGAAGGCCGCCCTGCAAGCCCTTGGATCCGAGGCGGAGGTCTCCCCCGAGGATCTGCTGAAGTGGTACGGCCTCATGCACATGGGCCGCCTCCTCGACGATAAGGCCCCCAACTATCTAAAGCAGGCCATCGGCTGGTCCTACCACGCCCCCTGCGCGGGCCACGAGGGCATCCAGCTGGCCCTGGGCCTCGCCTTCCGCCCAGGGAAGGACTACCTCTTCCCCTACTACCGCGACCTCATGACCTGCCTGGCCGGCGGCCTCACGCCCGAGGAGATCATCCTCAACGGCATCTCCAAGGCCACGGATCCCAGCAGCGCCGGTCGCCACATGAGCAACCACTTCGGGAAGCCCGAGATCGGCATCCAGAACGTGAGCAGCCTCACGGGCAACCACACCCAGCACGCCTCGGGCCTGGGCCGCGCCGTGAAGTACTACAAGTCCGACGCCATCGTGTATTGCAGCCAGGGCGAGAGCAGCCTCTCCGAGGGCTATTGCTACGAGGCCATCGTGGGCGCCGACAAGGAGAAACTCCCCGTCGTCTTCGTGGTGCAGGACAACGGCTACGGCATCTCCGTACCCAAGAAGGATCAGGCCGCCAACTTCTTCCTCTGCGATAACTTCGCGGGCCTGCCCAACCTCAAGATCATCAAGTGCGACGGCCTGGACATCCTGGCCAGCCGCAACGCCATGTCCGAAGCCATCGCCCACGCCGCCAGCGGCAAGGGCCCCGCCATGGTGTACGCCACCTGCGTGCGCATCGGCGCCCACTCCAATTCGGACCGCCACGATTGGTACCGCGACGAGGACGAGCTCGCCGCCGCCAAGGCCGCGGATCCGCTGCCCCGCTTCCGCAAGTACTGCCTGGAGCACGGCCTCAAGGAAGACGAGCTTTCGAGCATCGAGCACGAGAACCAGCAGCGCTACCTCGCGGCCCACGACGCCGCCATGGCCGCGCCAAATCCCGCCCCCGAGAGCATCTACGACTTCGTGATCCCCGAGGCATGGAAGAGCTCGAAATTCCCCGAGGGCCTGCACGAGGAGAAGGGCGACGCCATCACCCTGCTGGCGGCCCTGAACACCACGCTGAAGGAAGAGTTCCGCGCCAACCCCGACACCTTCATCTGGGGCCAGGACATGGCCAACAAGGAAAAGGGCGGGATCTTCAACGTCACCAAGGGCATGCAGCCGGAGTTCGGCCCCGAGCGCGTGTTCAACGCCCCCATCGCCGAGGACTACATCGTCGGCACCGCCAACGGCATGAGCCGCTACGACGACAAGCTGCGCATCGTGGTGGAAGGCGCTGAGTTCGCGGATTACATCTGGCCCGCCGCCGAACAGATTGTGGAGACCAGCCACGACTACTGGCGCAGCAACGGCAAGTTCTCGCCCAACATCACCATCCGCATCGCCTCCGGCGGCTACATCGGGGGCGGTCTCTACCACTCCCAGAATGTTGAAGGCTGGCTCACCACGCTGCCGGGCATCCGCGTGGTGGCTCCCGCCTTCGCCGACGACGCCGCGGGCCTCCTGCGCACCGCCATGCGCTCGCGCGGCACCACCCTGTATTTGGAACCCAAGTTCCTTTACAACGCCGCCATGGCCAAGAGCCACGTGCCCGCCGAGTTCGCCGTGCCCTTCGGCAAGGCCCGCGTGCGCCGCACCGGCACCGACCTCACCATCCTCGCCTTCGGCACCCCCGTGCACTTCGCCCTGGAAGCCGCCGCGAAGCTCGAAGCCGAAGGCAAGAGCGTGGAGGTCGTCGACCTCCGCAGCCTCAGCCCCCTGGACGAGGACGCCATCCTCACCAGCGTGAAGAAGACCCATCGCTGCCTCATCGCCCACGAAGACAAAGTCTTCGGCGGCTTCGGCGGCGAACTGGCGGCCATCGTCGCCTCCAAGGCCTTCACCTGGCTTGATGCCCCCGTGGAGCGCGTGGGCTCCGAGTTCACCCCCGTGGGCTTCAACCGCATCCTTGAGCGCGCCACCCTGCCGAACACGGATAAGGTGCTGGCCGCGGCGCGGAAGGTACTGGTCTTCTAATTCGGACTATATATAAGCAATAGCGCGGAAAATTCCCTGACAAGGTCCGCTGTTGCATGGAAATCCCGCGAGTTCGGGCGAGATTATTTTATAGAGGGGACGGGTCTAGGCGCCTGGAGGCGCGATTCCCGAGGCGCTAAACCGAAGTCTTAATGCTTCGTTTTGTAGAACTTGGCGCGTCCCCATCCCAGGGGCAAAACTCCACTTAAGGCTTGCATTGCCCAGAGAGTGGGACAAGAATCACAATCGCTTCAGCCCTTTCTCTTCATGCCGTGATGGCGCGCCAGGTTCCTGGCTCGCGAGCCATGGCATTTTGCGCCACAGGCGCTCAAGGAGTATTCATGAACAACCTCCTCCATCGACTCGGTCGGACCACGGCGTTGATCGTCGCCTCCGGCTTCGTCGCTCACGCCGCCGGCGACGGTACGCTGGCCGCGACGGTGTTGGATATCACGGGCAAGCCCGTTGCGGGTGCCAGCGTGGTCATCAGCAGCCCCACTCAGATCGGCGGGGCCCGCACCTATATGACTGATGGTTCTGGCAAGGCTCGGTTCCCTAGGCTGACCCCTGGCAAGTTCAAGGTCGTTATCACGGCCACCGGGTATCAGACCCAGACCCTCAACGACATCGAAGTCACCGTGGACCAGACCGCGAATGTGAACCTGAAGTTGGTTCCCGTCGGTGGTGCGGTGGTGGAAGTGGTGAGTTCCGTCCCCACGGTGGACGTGACCACCGTGACTGCAGGCACCCAGGTCACCCAGGAAGAACTCTCGCAGCTTCCTTTGGGCCGCACCCAGCTGTCTACACTGATCCTCTCTCCGGGCGTCATCATGATCGGTGGTGACCCCACGCTGGCTGCGGGGCTCGGTCGCGACAACCGCGGTAACCTCGGCTCCCGCAACAACTCCTACCTCATTGATGGTGTGGATGTCACCAGCCCCGAGGCCGGTCAAGGTCGTACCAACCTTCCTCAGGAGATTATCTCCGTCCAGGATGTGAAGACCGGTGCCATCACCGCCGAATACTCCGCTCGTGCGGGTCTGTTCTCCAATGCCACCACCATCCCTGGTGGTAACGAATTCCATGGCGGCGTGAACTTCTACACCACCACGCCGAACATGAAGAACCTGCCGGCTCGAGGCACCTCCCAGCAGCCGGGCACGACGCTCAAGGACAGCACCGCCTTCATGTCAGGGCCCATCATCAAGGACAAGCTCTGGTTCGTGGCGTCCTACCAGAACGTCAAAGAAACGGGCAACACCACGGTGAATGCTTCCTCGGCCTTCGCCTTGGGCGAGCGTCGTGGGGCCGTGCTCCAGGACGAGCAGCGCACCTTTGCCAAGTTGACTTGGCAGATCGCCCCTGAGCACCTGGTCTTTGCCAGCTTCATGAAGAACCCTGGCAAGTTCGATAACCTCTCCGATCCCAACCAGGTCACGAGCCGCGGTCTCCAGACCGTTCGCGGTGGCGACAATCTGAACATCGCCTACACCTGGCAGAGCCCGAGCTTGATTTTTGACTTCCGGTTTGGCTCCCACAAGGAATCCAACACCCAGAAGGCCCTCTCCACGGCTCTCGGGCCCCAGCTCAATGAGTTCTTCCCCGTCACCGCCGTGGGTGGAGGCCCCGCCCCTGCCATCCCCTTGAACCAGCGCACCTTCGGCAACAGCAGCGCGGGTGATGCCCGTGACTACGAACGTCAAGTCGTTCGAGGTGACCTGACCTGGATGTTCGAGTTGGCCGGCAGCCACACGATGAAGTTCGGCCTTCAGCAGGGCACGGACAAGCTGACTCAGCTCCTCTCCGTGTCTCAGGGCGTCAGCTACGAGACCTTGGCCCCGCGGACGAATGGAGTAGCCCCCACCATGGCGAACTTGGGTGCGGACGGTTATGGTGGTGCCGTTGTCACGAACAGCGCCCGTCTGCTGACCGCGCTGAATGCACCTGGGAACCCCTACCCCAGCGCCCGAGCCGCCGTGGATACGAACGCGAACGGTGTCGTTGACCTGGCCGAACTGGACGCCTACCAGTTCAATGAGCTCTTCGATCCTGCTCGCCCGAACTTGGGCTACTACGGTCAGCAATTCATCCAGGTGAATGCGGCTTCGTCTTCGCCGAAGATGGAGTACAACGGCTTCTATGTGCAGGATCAGTGGCAGATCGGCCGCTTCAATTTCTCGCCCGGCTTCCGCATGGACAAGTACAAGTACGTCGCGGACAACGGCACCGAACTCTTCAAGACCAACTACAACTTCGCCCCTCGCGTCGGCTTGACCTATGACGTGTTCGGCGATGGCAAATCCAAGGCCTATGCCTACTGGGGCCGGTACATTGATCCGATCAAGTTGGACATGGTCCGTTTCACGGGCAGCCTCACCAGCTCCGAACGCGATGAGCAGCTGCGAGTGGGCGGTCAATGGGTGAACGTGAATGTCCGCGGTGGCACGAAGGTGGTGGATGCCGTCTTCGCCAACAACTTCAAGCTCCCCAAGACCGAGGAATACCGCCTCGGGTTCTCTCACGATTTCGGTAACTCCTGGGCCATCGACGCCGTGTACACGCATCGCCGGGACTACGACATCGTGGAAGATTGGGATCCCACCCTCTACACGGATGCCGATGCCCTCGAAGCTGAAGGCCGGTCCCGCTTTGGCGGCGCTTCGACGCCTGCCTTTATCGTGGCGGCTTTCCGGGCCCTCGCGCTGCCCACCGAATACTTCGCGGGTGGCGGTTACACGGGCGCTCAGAACACCGCCCGCGTCGCTGGCGGCACGCTCAACTTCGTCCTGGCCAATCTGCCCGGTGGCGAGCGTGTCTTCGATACCTACGACGTGAGCATCACCCGCAAGCTCAAGGATAACTGGGGCGGCTTCTGGACCTTCAGCAAGATCAAGGCGAAGGGCAACAGCGTCAGTTCCGGCGATGCCGATTTCCAGGGCGATCTGTCCCGTTGGGATCCCCGTCTCCCTTACACCAACGGCCACTTGGACGGCAGCCTTGATTGGCAGACCAAGGGCTACGCCTACATGAAGTGGGATAACGGCTTCCTCGTTGGCCTGACGGCGACGTTCACCTCGGGTTACCACTACTCGCGGAGCACCTCGGCCTCAAACCGCATCCTTTTGAGTGTCCCTGCCAATTCGTCGGCCGAATACTTCAACTCCGAACAGCAGGGAACGCGCACGACCCCCACCACCCAGAAGTATGACGCCCGGTTCCAGTACTCCTTCGACATCACCAAGATGGTGAAGGCGGATGTCTACCTGGACGTGAACAACCTGACCAACCAGCAGGGACCCACCAACCTGAACGAGGGCTCCAACCTCTCAGGTGCGTTCGCCCAGCTGCGCACTGCCGTCGCCGACGAGCCTTATGCATGGCAGGCGCCCCGGACCTACTTCCTTGGTGTGAAGGTCAAGTTCTAAACCCAAGAAGTTAGGCAAAGCAAGAAGGGCCACCCAAAGGTGGCCCTTCTTCATTTCACGTCCATGAGGTTGGAGTTGAGGCGGAGAGGCCTATTGAAGGGCGCACCCATGGATCCCAAAATCGGATTGAATTTGGCGAAGGCTGCCCTTCCAACCATCGCAGGGTGCCTTCACATGGCAACCTTACCCGCCGTTGCACTTGACCCGCAGCTTCATGCCTTTTGGCACCGCCGAGCCTCGTCATTCGATTAACAAAAATTAACACCATGACCCCTAGCTGAAGGGAATGAGCCCCCGGTAATCTGTCAGCTCCCTTGCCAATGGAATAGCCCCTGATTGCTAGGCCTAAGCGACCTTTGGAGCCGTCATGAATCGTCTGCGCATGTCCCTGCTGCTGCTCTGCCTCTGCGGTGCAGGCGAGGCCCTTCAGGCCCAAGGCTACGACACCAAATTCAAGGCGGTCGGCTACAAGCCTGGGGATGTCTACCACTCCGATGAAGGGGTGCACGTCTCCCTGAACGGCGGGGGCCTGGAGGTGAGCTTGCCCCTCGGGCCGGCGCTGCCCGGGCCCCTCGGCCTGCGCCCCACCCTCCAGTACCACGGCAAGTTCACCCAGGCGCTCAATGAGGATTGGTATTACGGCGCGTACTACGACGCCACCGGAGGGTTCGGTGGGGAACTCACCTGGCGTCGATGGAGCCCGCCCACCTTTCCCAGCGCGGCCCTCCACCCGGGGAAATTGAGCCTCTACACCGGCGACAGTTGGATGGCCGACAACGGGAAGGCACCCACCTTCAGCATCACCACCTCTCAAGGGAAACATACGGAGTTCTTCGGCTCCGCTCCGGGCGTGAAGAGGTACGACGGCATCGGCAAGCAGGCGGATCGCGATGAAGTGCGCGGGATCCTCGGCGCCCTCGCGCCCGAATGGGCCTATTCCGCAACCTGGGGCTCAGTGAGCACTGGTTCCGAAGGCTACCGCACCAGCGATGGCAGCATCACCATCTACGGCCCCCGGGATCACCAGATCGTGGGCAAGTGGGACTGGTATACCAACAACGATGGCCAGCCTCGGGATGTGTACACCGGCATTCCCACGGAAATCCTCCAGGTGGATGGCGACGTCATCACCCTCTGGCGGCAATCCCGCAACAGCTACAAAGCGGATCTGGATGAGCGTGGCACGGCCACCCAGATGTGGTGGGTCGGCAGCACGTATCACCCTGTGTGGATCAAGAACCGCGCGGGCTTCAAAGTGAATCTGGAGATCTACCGGGATGCTCCCAGGGATTTCGCCACCGCGCCTCGCAATGCGGCCATCCCCATGGTGGAGCGGGGGCTCCTCACGGGGTGGAAGGTCTCTTACATGGCCGGGGGTGTCGAGGTCGGCTACAAGGTGGACGCCACCTCCGCCACCCCCATCACCTTCCTGGGCATGGGCAGCACGCCCAACACCACGGGCCTCACCCTCACCGGGGCTTCGCCCAGTCAGGTGCGGAGTACCTATGGATTCCTCCCCGGCACCACCGATGGATGGGACGGCCTGGCCATGCGGCGTTGGTATGACGCCGAGTACACCTCGGATGAGCTGCTCGTGTCGTATTTCACGAACATCACCCACGGGCCCTTGACCTCCACCTATGAATGGAATGGGCCTTCCGGCCTCATGTCCAAGCTCATCACCCCCAGTGGCAAGACCTACCAATTCACTTACGCCATGATGCAGGGGGCAGGCGTGGTCATCCCCTCGGCTGGCGCCATGGGGGCATGGAGCTACAATCCGGCGACTCCCGGTGCCAAGGATTATTGGACCGTGGTCACCCGCATGGAGGTGAATGATGGCGTTGCCACCCAACCCCGGGCCACCACTTACCAATGGGCCATTCCCCAGCCGGTGAATTCGGGAAACACCTGGGTTTGGCAAAGCACCCAGCATGGGGTGGCCCAGACCCTCCCGGATGGGCAGACGGTGCTGCACGTCTTTGCCAAGCCCGTGGCCCCTGGCGTCTCGGATCTGGTTTCCAAGGCGCAAACCTTCATGGCCATGCGCCAATCCGTGGTGGCCCGCTACACCTTCAAGGCTGGGGACACCAGCTGGCAGGCCTTCTTCTCGGGCAGCGACCCCGCCAATGCGTCTTGGTACAAGCGGGAAATTTTTGAAGGTTGGGATTTCCGGGGCTGGGAGGACTCACTGTCCGATATCCGCTCCAACACCGAACCCCGTGCCACCCGGCACCTTGTGGAGATCAAGAATGCGCCCGTGGTGGTGACGGAAAGCGACCTTTGGTCCAACGCCGTGAACCAGTACGGTGTGCAACGTACCTACACCCTTGCTCCCAACACTTCTCCCGCTTCCCAGCTCTGGGCCCCGGGGCTCTTCGGAGGATCACCGACTTCCTACCTGAGCCCCGCTGGCCTGGGCGAGCCCGTGATGACGGGCGCCACTTCCCACACCGTGAAACTCACCACCTTCCTGCCCACGGCGGAAGGTATGTCTGCCCGCGTCGATACGGTGCAATCCGAGGTCCGGATGGCGCCGCCCACCGGGGCTACAGGCCTGCTCCCCAAGGAGAAGTTCACCTATGACTCCGCCACCGGGCGGGCCCACGTGGTGACGACGAAGCGCCAGGCCTCCCCCGATGGCACCGCCACCTTGGATCTCACTTTCACCCAGGGGCCCGTCGGACTTTATGGCGTGAACCGCCTGACCGCTGTGAATGTCACCGGCACGGCCCCCAACCAGGCCGTGGGGGTGGAGAGCCTTTCGGGCGCCGTGGGTGCCAAGTACACCTACGATGCCACAGGGCGTTGGATGACGAAGATCCAGGTGCTGCAATCCGCTGGGGTTTACTACCCCTTCGTCGAGCAGGAACCCGAGCACGATGAGCTGGGCCGCCCCCTTTCCCAGGTGGATGCCAATGGCTTTAGCTCCTCCTTCACCTGGGATACCTTGGGCCGCATCACCAGCGCCTCCCCCTCATCTCCCGAAGTGGGGGCCCTCATCACCCACGACAATTCCCTGCGCAAGGTGACCCTGGATCAGGGGGGGCAGCATGGCGTCTTCCACTTCAACGGCTTCGGCGAGCTCATCGCGGAGGAGCGTAGCAAGGCGGGCGGAGCCACCTCGCATCGTCTCACGGGCTACGACGCCGCGGGTCGCAAGGCTTGGCAGACGGTATGGCGGCCCCAGGCGCCCAACCTCACCCTCTGGACGGGGGCCCTCCCGGGTGTGGGCGCCACCTTCACCTACGATGACCGCGGCCGCCTGATCCGCACCACCAACGCCAATGGCGAAGTGGTGGAAACCCGCTTCGATGACACCACGCCCCTGGTCACCCGACAGGTGGTGGCCCCGGGCACGACCAAGGAAGCCACGACGACCTTCAACCGGGACGTCCTGGGCCGCCTGGCTCAGGTCACCACCTCGCCCGATGGCACCCAGCAACTGAACACGACCTACAGCTATGACGCCGCCGGGCGGATCCGCCGGGTGGATCAGATCAACCCCGCCTATGCCCAGCCGCAGGTGCGCACCTGGGAGTACGACGGCCTGGGCCGGCTCACCGCCCTTGTGCAGCCGGAATCCGGCCGCACGGAGTACAAGGCCTTCACCGTCACGGGCAAGCCCACGGTGACCACCTATGGGGCTGGCTCCGCCAATCCCAAGGTGGTGACGGCCCGCTTCGATGCTCTGTCCCGGCCCCAGTCCGTGGTGAGTTCCGATGGCACCGTGAATCAGGCCTTCTATTACGACGAGATCGGCTACGGTGCTTCGCTGGGAAAGATCACCCGCGCCCTGGATGGTGGCGTGGCCCAGGCCATGGTCTATGGCGGCCTCAATGGCCGCCTCTCCTCGCTGAGCACCACCACCGATGGTCAATCCTTCCCCCAGACCTTCGACTACGACACCAGCGGCCGACGCACCTTGGCCACCGTGGCAGGGCGTAAGGTCACCACGTCCTTCAACGACAGCACCAGTTGGGTGGATGGGGTCACCTACACCGGCGGTGATGGCGTGACGAAAAACGTGGTCGCGCTGACCTACGACGACACCACCTGGATGCCCACGGGCCTGAACTTCGGCAACGGCGCCTCCACCCTCATCGGCTACCGCCCGGATCAAATGGGCCTCGATTCCATGTACCACTACTCCACGGGCGGCGGGTCGCCCCAGGCCCAGTGGAATTACCGATACGATTCCGCCGGCAACCTCCAGACCGATGGGGAGGACACCTTCGATTACGACCTCCTGGGTCGCCTGAAGACCGTCACCCTTAAGCGGCTGGATGGCAGCACCGTCACCCAGGCCTTCACCTACGATGCCTTTGGCAACCGCCTCAGCAGCGCCGCCACGGGCAACGTGCCCGCCGCGGTGATTGGCAACCTCAGTTTCGCCACGAACACGGTGGAACTGAACGAACGCAACCAGCTTCCCGGGCAGACCGCCACTGGCAAGTTGACGGGGGCCCAGTACGATGAGCAGGGCAACCTCAAATACATTTGGATCCAACCCGATGATCCCAACAGCCAGTTGGGGCTTCTCTACGATGCCCTGGGTCGCGTGATCCAGATGTCCGATAGCAAACGCGGCGTGGTGGAGAAATACTTCTACAGCAGCGATGGCCTGCGGGTGCGCATCGAGGAGTATGTCAGCGGGGCACTCCAGAAGACCCGCTACAACATCTACAACGACCAGCACCAGCTGGTCAGCAAGTACCGGAAGTAGGGGACAGCGATGACTCTCTGGACCCTCCTCTCCCGCTTCGCGCGTCGTGCCACCCTCCTGGGGGTGTTCTTCGCAGCCCTCCAAGTCTTCGCCCAGGAGCCCACCGGCGCCTATATCACAGCCCCCACCACCGATCTCACCGTCAACATCGGCTCCACGGTGGCCTTCTCGGGCGGCTCCACCTATGGCACCCGCCATAGTTGGGCCTTCGGCGATGGCACCACGGCTTTGGGCCTCAACGTATCCAAAGCCTTTACTGTGGCGGGTACCTTCACGGTGACCCTCACGGCCACAGCTGCTGGCTACGACAGCAGCAGCGACATTCGCATCATCACCGTGAAGCCCGTGGCGGTGACCCTCACGCCCACCACGGCGGCCCTCACGGTGGGGGGCCTCAAACAATTTGCAGCGAGTGTCACCGGCACCACCAACACCGGCATCACCTGGTCCTGCACCGCGGGCGGGGGCACCATCACCACGGGCGGGCTCTACACGGCCCCGGCCACGCCGGGAACCTACACCGTGACGGCCACCAGCGTGGCGGATGCCACGAAGAAGGCCACGGCCACCGTCACGGTGACCTACGCCCCCGTCACCATTAGCGTGTCCCCCACCACCCCGCAGCTGACCTACGGCCAGAACCAGACCTTCACCGCCACGGTGAGCGGAGGCAATGGCAACACGGGCGTTACGTGGACCTGCACCGCCGGCACCATCACCACGGGTGGCGTGTACACGGCCCCCAGCACCACGGGTACCTACACGGTCACGGCCAAGGCCGTGGCCGATACCACCAAGACGGCCTCGGCCACCGTGCAAGTGGCAGCCCCCGTCTCCGTGGCCCTGAGTCCCAAGACGGTGACCTTGGTGTACGGCCAGACCCAGGCCTTTACCGCCACCGTGGCCGGGGGCTTCAGTGGCACCTCCGTCACCTGGAGCTGCACGGGCGGCACCGTGAATGCGGCGGGCACCTATACGGCCCCCAGCACCGCGGGCACCTACACGGTGAAAGCCACCAGCGTGGGGGATGTCAGCAAGTCCGATAGCGCCACGGTCACCGTGGTGGCCCCTGCCTCCGTCTCCATTAGCCCCACCAGCGTGGCCCTCGTCCAAGGCCAGCAACAGATCTTCACCGCCACCGCCGCGGGAGGCGTCGGCACACCCGGCGTCACCTGGTCCTGCACGGGGGGCACCGTCACCACCGCCGGCCTTTACACGGCGCCGAGCACCGTGGGCACCTACACCGTGACTGCCACCCACACCTGGGATACCTCCAAGAAGGCCACCGCCACGGTGACGGTCACCACGGCCAACGTGGTCACGGGCGTCACGGTGAGCCCCACCTCCGTCACCCTCGATGGGGGCCAAGGGCAGACCTTCACGGCCACCGTTCAAGGCACGGGTACCATCAATCAGTCTGTCACCTGGTCCACCTCCGCCGGTGCCATCACCACGGCTGGCGCCTTCACGGCCCCCGGCACCGCGGGCACCGTCACCGTCACCGCCACCAGCGTGCAGGACCCGACCAGGAAGGCCACCGCCACCGTCACGGTGCGAACCCTCATTTGGGAAGCCGACATCATCTACGTGGGCACCAAGGAAGTGGCTGAAGTGGATGCCGCTGGCTTGCACATCACCCATGTGGACCACCTGGGCAGCCCCCGCCTCGTTACCGGCCCCACGGGCCAGGTGGAGAGCCGTCAGAAGTACATGCCCTATGGGGAACTGGCGGATGCCTCCGGCGCCTACGCCCCGAAGAAGGGCTATACGAACCATGAGCAGACGGACCCCAGTGGTCTCATCTACATGCAGGCGCGGTTCTACCTGCCGATGTATGGGCGCTTCGCGAGCCCGGATCCAGCGCGGGATCAGCATTTCGAATTGACACAGAGCTGGAACATATACAGTTATGTGAGAAACAGCCCAGTGATGATCACGGACCCAACGGGATTGGCATCCCATGAAAATCTATCCACCCATCGAGAAACGGGAGCCCAATACTCCGGGATGGATATTGATCCTTATGCTGGGCTGACTTCAGAGGTGCGGCAGGCCGTTGCGGACCAGGAAAAATGGATTCAGGACACGTTGTGGGCTAGGGCTTCAAGTTCCGAAGGCACTGAGACGCAATCGACTGATAGCTACACCCAATCTGGGAAAGGGCAAACTGATTGCCGTTCTTGTCATGTAACAAAGCAATCACCATCTGAGCCAACAATTACTTTTTCTAATAGTGTTTCAGAATCTGATAAAGTAGCACTTTTAGGAGCACTCGGTGTGCTAAGGATGGATCGGGAAGGTCGCAAAATCCTTTCCTCGTATGATCCAAAAAATCTAACCTTAACAACAAATAACAATGAAGTACCCAAAACAGATGCTGAAAAAAAGGTCAATCCTGGTCCAGCCTTTTTTGATTCAAATACAAATACAGTAAGCATAAACGTGCAATTTGTGTTGTCTGGCAAACTAAAGGTCATCACTGCTAAAGGGATTGAACCTGCTCCGCTTACGATTGTATTAGGCCATGAAATAGCTCATGGCATTGGGAAGGGGGTCTTTAGATCGATTGATAGCGGACCGGCAAAGAACCCCATGGACCATGTCAATCGCTGGGAAAATCCGTTAAGGCGTTCTCTTGGGTATGATGATAGGTTGGTGTATTGAAAAATGTTATATTCTGTTAGTCGAAAATGGAGAAATAAATGAAACTCTCTCGGGTTGCTTCCTGGTCCATGCTTTTGACGCTAAATGTTTGTTCCCTCGAGAGCCAAACCATTGAAAAAGCCATGGCAATGAAGATTTATTATGTATCATTTGCCATAGATACATATTTGCCTTTAACGAGGTCGTCATTTGACACTGCAACGGTGGCAGATTTCGAAATTACAAGCACCAAACAAAAGAATGCAGTATTAAAATTGATTAAATGGAAAGTGGGTGGTCCAAAAATCGCCGAGAATAGAATCCGTCTGAAAGTAATTAATGGTGATGAAATTCTCTATGTTGATCAAGACGGCTGTGTGGAAGACCTTCATGGAGCTAGATTTCAAGCCAACGTGGATTTATTAAAAGGTGAGCTGTCTTGCCTTAAATAATTGATTGAATAAAATTATAAATTTCACTTAATTATGAATTCATGGGATTTGCATAGAAATAGCTTGCCCAAAGAATAATGTCGTCTGGCATTATTGAATATACATCAGAGCAGTTGGAGCTCGACGGCCTGCATTACTCTGATAATGTGCGCTCAAATCTTCCGATCGGACTTTTAGAACCAAATTCCCTAGCGCGCCAGAACCTCCGCCTCCCCCTCAATCCACGCCACCACCCTGAACGCCGTGGGCGCGGCGAGGATGCTCTGCAACCGCACCTCCTTCAGCTGCCCCTTCATCTCCAGCCCCGGCGCCAGGGTGCGATTGAGCTGCTGATGGGCCAGGGCCATGAGTTCCTTGAACTGCTGGCCGATGAGGACGGTGCTTTGGTCCTGGATCATGCGGCGGATTTTGGATTTGAAGAGCCAGGCAGCGGTCTGGGTGAGCCAGCCGGTGCTGGCAAGGGTGAAGTCGAGGTCTTCGAGCTTCATGAGGCCTTCCTCGGTGATGACGGGGCGGCCTTGGAGGGTGATGATGCCGGTGACGGGGCCCTTCACGTCCAGCTCGAGGATGGCTTTGCCCTGGGCGCCGGTGATGGCGGCGGTGAGGACGGTGAGGGGGCCGCGCTCGGTGTCGAAGGTCTTGCCGCCCATGGCTTCGGTGAGTTGCATCGTGGCGGAGGCGTAGTCCAGTTCGGCTTCGGCGCGCACGCGGAAGCCGGGGAGGATCTCGCTGGCCACGTCCAGGTCGGGCAGGGGGCGGGCCTCGGCGGTGGGTTTGGGGCCCAGGATGATGAGGGGCCGGGCCTGCAGCTCCGGCGTGACGAAGAGGGTCTGCCCTTCGGTGCGGATGGGGCCCATGCGGAGCTTCTCGGGGCGGAGCACGAGCCAGGCGTCCTTGCGCAGCTCGTAGGGCTGGGAGGCCATGGCCCAGGCTTCCTGGGCGCGCTGGCGCAGGAGGTCGGTCTTGCGTACCAGGTCATCAAGCTGGGCCACGGCGGTCTTCACCTGGCTCTGCATGCCCTGGGTGACGTCGTCGGTGATGTCGATGCCCAGGAAGGTGACCTGGCAGGTGTTCAGGGCGGTGGCGGTGGCGATGGGATCCCGCAATTCCAGGCGCCAATCGGGGCGCAGGGCCCACTGGGTATCCACCTCGATCATGGCGCGGCGGGGCGCTTCGGGGGCACGGCCGCAGGAGCCCACGGTGGTGTAGTGCTCGCCCACGGTGCGCACGCCCACGTCCATGCCGAAGTTCACCACCGTGGTCACGGCCACGCGCTGGTTGCTGAAGCGGAAGCCCAAGGGTTCCCGGTACAAGTTGCAGCGAAAGTAGGTGCGGGGCTTCCCGGGGATCTCCGCCCACTGCTCCACCACGGGCGGGGTACGCGGCGCCAACGCTTCGATCTGCGGCAGGAAGGAGGCCAGCTCCACGCGCATGGGCAACGCCAGCGTGGATACCTCGCCCACGGTGATCGCCTGCAGGGCGGGTACGGGTGCGGGCGGAGGCGCCTGGGCGGCCAAGGGCAGGGCCAGCGTCAGGGCTGCGGCGCGGGACATGAGCGACTCCATGAATTCAGAGGCAATGAAAACCACCAAGACACCAAGACACCAAGAAAAGAAGAAAACAGGATCACCTTCTTCTTGGCTTTTCTTGGTGCCTTGGTGTCTTGGTGGTGAGTCTTTTTAGACCGTCGCCAGCTTCGCGGCCGCTGCCTTCAGGGTCTCGGCGATGGCTTCGGGCTCATGGCCCAGGAAGTCGGTGCGCTGCATGAGGTGCACGAGCTGGCCGTCCTTGAGGATGGCGGCCTGGGGGGAGCTGGGCATGGCGCCTTCGAAGTACTCTCGGGCCTGCTGGGTGGCTTCCTTCTCCATGCCGGCGAAGACGGTGACCAGGTGATCGAACTTGAGGCCCGAGGCCAGGGCGGTGGTGACACCGGGGCGGGCGCCGGCGGCGGCGCAGCCGCACACGCTGTTCACGAGCAGCAGGGTGGTGCCGGGGCGCTGCAGGGCCTGCTCCACGGCCTCCGGGGTCATGAGCTGCTCGAAGCCGGCTTGAACCAGCTCATCCCGCATGGGGGCGACCATGTATTCCGGGTAGTTGCTCATGGGTAATCCTCCTAAGACGACGTTGCACCGCCGATCGGCGATCTTCCGGGGCCGCAACGCCTTCCTATAGTTTACTGCGGGAGTCGGGTATCGCCTGCGGTCATAATTGGCATCTGGAGTGCCCGATGAAACTCGTTCTGGTGGGTGGTAGTCTCCGCCCTGCATCTCTCAACACCCGACTTCTCACCTATTTGGATCGCGAGATCCAGGCCCGGGGGCACCAGACCCAGGCCTTTCACGGGGAGGCCCTCCGGTGGCCCCTCTACGAGGACGGCCTGGCCGCTCCCGAAGGCGCCTTGCGGCTGGCCGAGGCCATGCACGGCGCTCAGGGCCTCGTGATCGTGTCGCCGGAATACAACGCCGGGATCCCCGGCCACCTGAAGAACGCCATTGATTGGCTCAGCACCCTGAGCCCCAGCCCCTGGAAGGACCTGCCCGTGCTGCTCTGCGCCGCCTCTCCTGGGGCCTTCGGCGGCAGCCGGGGAATGCTGAGCTGGCGGGCCACGCTGGCGAACATGGGGGCGCTGGTGGTGCCCCAGGCCCTTCCCATTCCCCATGCCGATCAGAACCTCGCCGAGGATGGCACGCCCAAGGATGAGCGCACCGCCGCGTTCGTCCCCTCGGTGGTGGCGGATTACATCGCCTTCTGCGCCCGCCTGGGCCACAACATCTAACCGATCCGAGGTCCCATGCGCGATTTCTTCAAAAGTCTCTTCGCCTCCTTTTTCGCCCTCATCCTCTTCACGGGGATCGGCTTCGTGCTCTTCTTCGTGATCCTGCTGGCCGCGGGCTCCTCCAATAAACCCACCGTGGCCGCCAAGACCATCGTCGTCATGAACCTCGACGGCACCCTGGTGGAGCACGTGCAGGATCCCAACCCCAGCGAGGCCCTGAGCGCCGCGCTCAACGGGGGCGGGGGCCATCGCATGGCCCTGTCCGACCTGTTGGAGGCCGTGGAGACCGCCAGCGGCGATGAGCGCGTGGCCGCCATCTACCTCACGGGCAACCTCCAGGGCGGCGGCCCCGCCCAGCTCCGGGAGCTGCGTCAGGCCCTGGTGAAGTTCGCAGCCAAGAAGCCCCTGGTGGCTTGGAACCTCAACTACGGCCGCAGCGACTACTACCTCGCCAGCGCCGCCAATCAGCTCCTGCTGCACCCCTTTGGCCTCGTGCAGGCCAACGGCTTCGCCGCCGAACCCATGTTCTACGGCGGCGCCTTCAAGAAGTACGGCGTGGAAGTGCAGGTCACCCGCGTGGGCAAGTTCAAGAGCGCCGTGGAGCCCTACATCCTCGATCACATGAGCGCCGAGAACCGGGAGCAGATCCAGACCCTCCTCGGCGACCTCTGGTCCGAGTGGAAGGCCACCGTGGGCGAGGGCCGCAAGCTGGACGTCGCGGCCCTGCAAACCCTGGCCGATGAGAAGGGCATGCTGCGGGGCGAGGAGGCCAAGGCCGCCAAGCTCGTGGATCGCCTGGCCAACACCGACGAGGTGCTGGACCACCTGAAGGAACTCGCGGGCAAGCAGGCCAAGGACAAGGACTTCCCCCAGATCGATTGGGAGGCGTACCACGCCGCGGCCTTCTCGCCCAAGACCAGCGGGGACCGCATCGCGGTGATCTACGCCGAGGGCGAGATCGTGGATGGCGATGGCGGCTCCCAGCAGGTGGGCGGCGATCGGGTGGCCCGGGAGCTGCGCCGCCTTCGCCTGGATGATTCCATCAAGGCCGTGGTCCTCCGCGTGAACAGCCCCGGCGGCAGCGCCCAGGCCAGCGAAGTGATCCAGCGCGAGGTCATCCTCACCAAGGCGAAGAAGCCCGTGGTCATCTCCATGAGCCACCTCGCCGCCTCCGGCGGTTACTGGATCAGCGCCTACGGCAGCCGCGTGCTGGCGGAGCCCTCCACCATCACCGGCTCCATCGGCGTCTTTGGCCTCCTGCCCAACGTGCAGAAGCTGGCCGCGGAGCACGGCATCACCTGGGACAGCGTGCAGACCGCCAAACTCTCGAACCCCCAGAGCCTCGCCCGCCCCAAGAACCCCGAGGAGTTGGCGCGCATCCAGTCCGTGGTGGATGACATCTACGCCCGCTTCCTGGACAAGGTGGCCGAGGGCCGCAAACTCAAGCGCGATGCCGTGCACGAGATCGCCCAGGGCCGCGTGTGGTCGGGACAGACCGCTCTCAAGCTGGGCCTCGTGGATGAGCTGGGTGGATTGCAGGAGGCCGTGAAGGTCGCCGCGAAGCTGGCGAACCTCTCCGATTATTCGGTGAGGGGCCCCGAGCATGAGCCCGATGGCTTCATGAAGGCGGTGGTGAAGGGCCTCACCCAAGGGAAGCCCCGCCGCGTCGTCAAGGCTGGCCCCGTGGACCAGCTGAAGACGGAGATGATGCGGCAGTTCGAGGTGCTCGAAGGCCTCAACGATCCCCAGGGCGCATACGCCCGCATGCCCTTCGAGCTCGGGCTCAAATAAGTTCAGCTGGCCGATCCATAGGGGCCGGGCCTCCAGGGGCCCGGCCCGATTTCATTTAAGCTGCGCCTGGGCCGAAGAGCCCAAGAGTCCACGATGCCGATCCCAACGCCTCCCACCGAGTTCGAGCGGTTTTTCCACCTCTCGCTGGATCTCCTTCTGATCATCGATCAGGAGGGGAAGATCCTGACCTTGAATCCGGCCTGGGAACGCCTCTTGGGCTTTACCCAGGCGGAGATGAGTGGTCGCTCCATCTTCGAGTTCATCCTCCCCGAGGATCAGCTCTCAAGCATCGATGCGGCCAAAGGCCTCACCGAAGGCATCGATGTCGTTCATTTCGAGAATCGCTACCTCCGCAAGGGCGGTGGGCATCGCTGGTTCTCCTGGAGTGCGACCTTCATCGGCGAAACGAACCATATCTACGCGGTCGGGCGGGATGTCCAAGCCCAGAAGGAAGCCGAAGCGGGCTTGGCCGACACCCTGGAAGAACTGCGCGAAATGCGGCATGCGCTGGATGAGCACGCCATCGTGAGCATGACGGATCTGGAGGGTCGGATCATCTACGCCAATGATCGTTTCTGCGAGATCTCCAAATACAGCCGCGAGGAACTCCTGGGTCAGGATCATCGAATTCTGAAGAGCGGCTTCCACAGTGATGCGTTCTTCCGGGATCTGTGGGGAACCCTCCAGGCTGGGAACGTCTGGCGGGGCGTCCTGCGGAACCGGGCCAAGGATGGTTCGCCCTATTGGGTGAGCAGCACCATGGTGCCCCTCAAAGGGGCCAAGGGGCTTGTGGACCGCTACCTTTCCATCCGGGTGGACATCACAGAAACCATGCGCTTGAACGAGCGGGTGCGGGCCTCGTGGGAATTGCTTTCGAACCTCTCCCGCCAAATTCCCGGGGTGATCTATCAGTTCAGGCTCTTCCCCGATGGCCGATCTTGTTTTCCCTTCGCGAGCGAGGCCATTCGCGAAGCCTATGAGGTGACCCCCGAAGCGGTCCAGGAGGATGCTTCTGCGGTGTTTCAGCGGATTCACCCCGACGATTTGGCCCACGTTCAAGCCTCCATCGCGGAGTCCGCGGCCACCCTGGAACCTTGGACGGCGGAATACCGTGTCGTGCTGCCGCGCCAGGGGCTGCGCTGGCGCCTGGGCGTGGCCCGGCCCCAACGCTTGGAGGATGGGAGCACGCTCTGGCATGGCTTCATCACCGACATCACGGAGCAACGGAAGACGGAGGAAGTGCTCCGGTCCAGCGAAGAGAAATTCCGGGTGCTCTTCGAGTGGTCCACGGATGCTCATCTCCTGTTCGACGAGTCGGGCATCACGGACTGCAACCAGGCCACCATCACCATGCTCCGGGCCCAGGACAAGGCCCAGATCCTGAAGCTGCACCCCGCCGTCCTCTCGCCGGAGTTCCAGCCGGATGGGGAGCGATCCCTGGATAAGAGCATTCGGATGGATCGGTTGGCCCGGGAGAAGGGGTATCACCGCTTCGAGTGGATCCACCGGAAGCTCGATGGGACGCTGTTCCCCGTCGAAGTGACTCTCAGCCCCGTGACCCTGCAGGGGAAGCCGACCCTCCTCGTGGTTTGGCATGACCTGACGGATCAGAAGAAGGGCGAGGAAGCCCTCAGCTCGGCGGTCTCACTTCTGACGACGACCCTGGATTCCACGGCGGACGGGATCCTCGTGGTGTCGGGAGACCGGGCCGTCTCCCTGTACAACCAGCAGTTCGTGGAAATCTGGCGCATTCCCGAAGCCGTGCTCGCAGCGCGCGACGATCGGCAGACCTTGGCCTACACCCTGAGTCAGCTCCTGGATCCGGCGGCCTTCATCACCAAGGTGGAGGAGCTGTACGCCCACCCCAACGAATCCAGTTTCGAGGTCATCCGCCTATTGGATGGGCGCGTGCTGGAGCGTTACTCCCGGCCCCAGGTGGTGGAGGGTCAAGTGGTGGGGCGGGTGTGGAGTTTCCGCGATGTGACGGAGAAGGCGGCGTTGGATCGCCTCAAGAGCGAGTTCGTATCTATCGTCAGCCACGAGCTCCGCACCCCTCTCACGTCGATCCGGGGGTCCTTGGGATTGGTGGCCGGGGGCGCCCTGGGCGAACTCTCGCCCGAAGCCAAGGCGCTCTTGGAAATCGCCTCCCGTAACAGCGAGCGGCTCTCGAACCTCATCAACGACCTGCTGGACAGCGAGAAGATCGAATCCGGCGCGGCCTTGTTCAAATTGGAGCGGATGGCCCTCGCGCCCCTGCTGGAACAATCCGTGGCCGATAATCGGGGCTATGCGGAGCCCTTGGGCGTCCAGTTCCATTTGCAGGAGGGCTTCGCGGGCACCGAGGCCCTGGTGGATCGGGGGCGGTTCCTGCAGGTCATGTCGAACCTACTCTCCAACGCGGCGAAGTACTCGCCGCGAGGGGGCCGGGTGGTGATCTCCGTGGAGGCCCATCCCGCGGGCTTCCGCGTCTCCGTCACGGATCAGGGCGAGGGCATTCCCCCGGAATTCTATGGCCGGATCTTTCAGAAGTTCTCCCAGGCCGATTCCTCCGACACGCGCCAAAAGGGCGGCACGGGCCTCGGCCTGAGCATCACCAAATCCATCGTGGAAAGGATGGGCGGCGTCATCACCTTCCACAGTCAGGTGGGGAAGGGGACGACCTTCACGTTCACTGTGCGGCGGCCCTAGGGCCTGTTCACGCAAAACCTTGCCATTTGTTGGTCCCTATTCGCGCCGTCCAGCAAGGAGAGCCGCGCAGCGCGATGCGGTGACATCGTGCAAGCGGCTCGACACAGCTGGGGGCGCGAATAGGGGCCAACCCCTCCCGCTATTGAAGGCCCCAGTGGGGCCTTCTCCCGTTCGGCCCTTGGGCCGATCGGGAGCGGATAACCGGGCGAGGGCGGCGGCTGTCGCAACTCTACGTTGGCCTCCCTTCGTGTATTCCCGATACATCTCCGGTCGGCCGCCTTGGTTTGCTCGGCCGGCGCCCCTCGCAAATGGCAAGATTTTGTGTGAACAGGCCCTAGGCCGCCACCTTTCAGAGCGGCAACATCTCCGGGCGCCAGCCCTGGAGCACGCGCATGTAGCTGGCGCGCTCGTAGGCGCCGGGGTTGGGCACCTTGGAGAGGCTCATGCTGCCATGGGCCTGGCGAAGGCTTTCGTATTCGCGGGCTTCGAGCCACTCGGCCATGCCCTGGCGCAGGACCTTGAGGTGGCCGGGGCCCTTGATGAGGAGGGACGAGACCACCTGCACGGAGTGCGCGCCGGCCATGACGGCCTTGAGGGCATCTTCCACGTCATGCACGCCGCCGCTGCAGGAGAGGCTGCCGGGGAAGGAACCGTGGAGCAGGGCCAAGGCGTGGAGGCGGGGCAGCAGTTCCCGGGCATCGGAGAGGTAGAGGCGCGGGACGAGCTGCAGGCTCTCCAGATCGAAATCGGGCTGGAGGAAGCGGTTGAAGAGCACGACCCCGTTGGCGCCGGCCTCGTGGAGGCGCCGGGCGAGGTTGGGCAGGCTGGTGAAGGTGGGGCTCAGCTTCACGGCGATGGGGATCGTCACCGTGGCGCGCACCTTCTTCACGAGCTCCACCAGCTGGTTCTCCAAGAGGGAGGCCGATTGGGTGGGATCCGTGGCGATTTCATAGGTGTTGAGTTCCAGGGCGTCGGCCCCGGCCTCCTCCATGAGCCCGCCGTAGTGCACCCAGCCCGTGGGCGTGGTGCCGTTGAGGCTGGCGATGATGGGGATGCCCACCGCGCTCTTGAGCTTGCGGATCTGCTCCAGGTAGGTCTCGGGGCCCAACGTGAAGTAGGAGGGCTCCGGCAGGTAGCTGGCGGCCTCCGCATGGGCGTTGGAGTGCAGCTCCAGGTCCATGAGGGTGCCGAACTGCTCCCGGGTGATCTGCTCCTCGAAGAGGGAGTGCATCACCAGGGCCGCCGCGCCGGCATCCTCCAGCCGGCGAACTGTATCGAGGTTATCCACCATGGGCGAGGCGCCCACGATGAGGGGGTGGGGCAGGTTGAATCCGAGGTAGCTGAGCGAGAGATCCATGGTCTACCTCAGGCTTTCGTGGAAGGCGTGGGACCCGCGGAGGCGTCCATCTGGGCGAGGGCACTCAGGGCGGCGTAGCGGCGGGCGAGGTCCAACTGGCTCTCGGCGAGCATCTGCGCGAAGGCTTCGGGGTGGGCTTGTTCCACCATCCTGAACCGGGTTTCATTGCGGAGGAAGCGGCCCAGATCGCCCTTGGGGGAAGCGCTGTCGAGCTGGAGGGGCGCTTGGCCTTCGCTGAGGCGCCGGGGGTCGTTGCGGTAGAGGGGCCAGTAGCCGCTCTCCACGGCGAGCTTGGTCTGCTCGGCGCCCTGGGCCAGATCGTAGCCGTGGGCGATGCAGGGGCTGTAGGCCAGGATGAGGCTCGGGCCGTGCCAGCTTTCGGCTTCCTGGAAGGCCTTCACGGTCTGGGCATCCTTGGCGCCGATGGCGACCTTGGCGACGTAGACGTGGCCGTAGCTGAGGGCGAGGAGGGCCAGATCCTTCTTGGGGGTCTTCTTGCCGCCGGAGGCGAACTTGGCCGCGGCGCCCATGGGCGTGGACTTGGAGGCCTGGCCGCCGGTGTTGGAATAGACCTCGGTATCGAGCACGAGGATGTTCACGTCCTCACCGGTGGCGATGACATGATCCAGGCCTCCGTAACCGATGTCGTAGGCCCAGCCGTCGCCGCCGATGATCCATACGCTGCGGCGCACGAGGTGCTCGGCGAGGCCGCGCAGGCGGATGGCGGTGGCATCGGTGCGCCCCTCGAGGTGCCGCTGAAGTTCGCGGATGCGTTCGCGCTGCACCTTGATGGTGGCTTCATCGTGGGCGGTGGCGCCCGCGATCAACCCTTCCACCAGCTCACCCGGCAGGCCGCCGGAGAGGAGGCGCAGCTGACCCAGGGCGAGGCCCTGCTGCTGATCGGCGGAGAGGCGCATGCCGTAGCCGAACTCGGCGTTGTCCTCGAAGAGGCTGTTGGCCCAGGCGGGGCCGCGGCCATCCTTGTTGGTGGTGTAGGGCGTGGTGGGCAGGTTGCCACCGTAGATGCTGGAGCAGCCCGTAGCGTTGGCGATCATCAGCCGATCCCCGTAGAGCTGGGTGAGCAGCTTGAGGTAGGGCGTCTCGCCGCAGCCGGCGCAGGCGCCGCTGAACTCCATGAGGGGCTCCATGAGCTGAGTGCCCTTCACGTCGAGTTTCATGGTTTCCCGGTCCTGTTCCTTGAGGCCGAGGAAGAAGTCGAAACTGGCCTTCTCCCGCTCGAGGATCGGGTGCTGGGGCACCATGTCGATGGCCTTGTGGCTGGGGTTGCTCTTGTCCTTGGCGGGGCACACCTGCACGCAGAGGGTGCAGCCGGTGCAATCTTCGGGGGCCACCTGGATGACGTACTTCTTGCCCTTGTGCTCGGCGCCCTTGTAATCCGTGGACTTGAAGCCCTCGGGGTGGCCGTGCAGTTCCGCGGGCTCGAAGACCTTGGCGCGGATGGCGGCGTGGGGGCACATGAGCACGCACTTGTTGCACTGGATGCAGATGGAGCTGTCCCAATCCGGGATCTCCGTGGCGATGTTGCGCTTCTCCCACTTGGCGGTGCCCGTGGGCCAGGTGCCATCGGGCGGGAAGGCGCTGACGGGCAGCTTGTCGCCTTCGCCCGCCAGCATCACGGCCGTGACGCGCTGGACGAACTCGGGAGCGTTCTCCGAGACCACGGGCGGCTTGCGGCGGGTGGTGGTGGGCGCCTTGGGCAACGGGATTTCATGGAGGTGGGCCAGGGAGGCGTCCACGGCCTCGAAATTGCGGCGCACGAGCACGTCGCCCTTCTTGCCGTAGGTCTTCTCGATGGCGTGCTTGATGGCGGCGATGGCTTCTTCGCGGGGCAACACGCCGCTGATGGCGAAGAAGGCCGTCTGCATCACGGTGTTGATGCGGCCGCCCATGCCGCTTTCCTTCGCCACCTTGTAGGCGTCGATGGTGAAAAAGCGGATCCGCTTGCGGATCATTTCCTCCTGGAGTTCCAGGGGCAGGGCGTCGAAGGCCTTGGAGCCCTCTTCCTGAGTGTTCAGGAGGAAGGTGGCGCCCTCCACGGCGGGGCCCAGCAGGTCGAACTTATCCACGAACTGGGGCTGGTGGCAGGCCACGAAGGTGGCCTTGCGGATGAGGTGGGGGCTGCGGATGGGGCGGGGCCCGAAGCGCAGGTGGCTCACGGTGATGGCGCCGCTCTTCTTCGAGTCGTACACGAAGTAGCCCTGGCCGTGGTTTTCCGTCTCCTCGGCGATGATCTTGATGCTGTTCTTGTTGGCGCCCACGGTGCCATCGCTGCCGAGGCCGAAGAAGAGGCAGCGGGCCACGTCATCGGGCTCAAGGTCGAAGGCTTCATCCACCTCGAGGCTGAGGTGGGTCACGTCGTCCACGATGCCCACGGTGAAGCGGCGCTTGGGCTTGTCCTTGGCCAGCTCGTCGAAGACGGCCTTCACCATGCCGGGGGTGAATTCCTTGCTGGAGAGGCCGTAGCGGCCGCCGATGAGGCGGGGCTCCACGGCGAAGGGCGTCCAGCCTTCCTCGCGGGCTTCGCGCAGGGCGGCGGCCACGTCCAGGAACATGGGCTCGGCGGGGGCGCCGGGCTCCTTGGTGCGATCCATGACGGCGATGGACTTCACGGAGCGGGGCAGGGCGGCCACGAAGTGGGTCATGGAGAAGGGGCGGTAGAGGCGCACCTTCACGAAGCCCACCTTCTCGCCCCGGGCCACGGCCCAATTGACGTACTCCTCGGCGGTCTCCGTGCCACTGCCCATGATGATCACCACGCGTTCGGCCTCGGGGTGGCCCACGTAGTCGAAGAGGCGGTAGGCGCGGCCTGTGCGGGCGGCGAAGGCTTCCATGGTCTGCTGCACCAGTTCCGGCACGGCGTTGTGGAAGGGGTTGCAGGCTTCACGGGCCTGGAAGAAGGAATCGGGGTTCGCGGCGGTGCCACGGATCACCGGGCGGTCGGGGCTCAGGGCCCGGGCGCGGTGCTCGGCGATGAGGTCGTCGGGGATGAGGGCACGGAGATCATCCTCTTCCAGGGCTCGGATCTTGGCGACTTCGTGGCTGGTGCGGAAGCCATCGAAGAAGTGCATGAAGGGTACGCGGGCCTTCAGCGTGGTGGAATGCGCGATGAGGGCCATGTCCTGGGCTTCCTGCACGGACGCGCTGCAGAGCATGGCGAAGCCCGTCTGACGGGCGCTCATGACGTCGCTGTGGTCGCCGAAGATGGAGAGAGCATGGGTGGCCAGGGTGCGGGCCGCCACGTGCAGCACGAAGGGCGTGAGCTCCCCGGCGATCTTGTACATGTTCGGGATCATGAGCAGGAGGCCCTGGCTCGCCGTGAAGGTGGTGGTGAGCGAACCCGCCATCAGCGCGCCGTGCACGGCGCCCGCGGCACCGCCCTCGCTCTGCATTTCCGCCACCCGGGGTACCTGGCCCCAGAGGTTCGGTTCGCCCGCGGCGGACCACTCATCCGCCAGCTCACCCATGGTGGAGCTGGGCGTGATCGGGTAGATCGCGATGACCTCGCTAAGTTGATGCGCTACGGTTGCAGCGGCTTCATTGCCATCGAGGGTCACCCATTTCGCGGTCATCTTCGGCTCCCGGATGCTTTTCGGATGCACTGCTCTCGAAAAGCTTCACCGAGCTTGTTCCTGCCTGGCTCCGCATTCAAGACCCCGGAGGTCAATGCGTGAGCGTGGTCACACGTCAACCCGCAGGTACATGGGGTTCGCTGGCGGGACGGCCGGGTCCTGAGGTCAAACGGCCCCACCGTCGGGTGGGTTCGGCCCAGGCCTCCGCCAACGAGCAGGCTGTGCCCTTGGCCACTCTTCAGAAGAGCCCCCTCATGCCCGTGTTCGCCGCCCACGCCTAACGCGTGAAACGGGTCCTGGCGAAACCCTGAGGTGGCGGTTCAGAAATGCCAGGTGAAGCTGGTCTTGAACTGACGCCCTCGCTGGGGGACTTCCCGCACCGCGAGGCCATCGGATCCGAGGCCCAGGCCCCCGCCGCGGGCCGTCGTGGCGTAGTCGGTGTCCAGGAGGTTGAGCACCGTGAACTGCCACCGCAGGCTGGGCCGCCATTGGAAGGTGACGGCCAGATTCGCCAGCCAGATGGGGCGGTCGTGGGGCAGGGTGGGGATCTGATCCCGCCAGACGGCGTTCACGTTGAGGTTCCAGTCCCCGAAATTTCGATTGAGCACGAGGGAGCCGAAGCGCTTGGCGCCGTAATCCTCCGCCACGAAGGCGTTGGGATCTGGGAGGTCCAACGTCTCGTTATGGGTGATTTGGGTGAAGGTGGCCCGGATGAGCCAGTCCTCGCCGAATTCCTTGGCCCCTTCCAGCTCGTACCCCCGATTGTGGTTGCTCCCGACATTTTCAACCTGGGTTTTGCCGCTGGGGAGGGCGACGCTGGAGAGGAGGTTGGTGGCGCGATTATCAAAGAGCGTGAGCCCGGCTTGCCACCCGCCCCCCTGATGCTGATAAGCAAATTCAGCGGTGCGCACGCGGATGGGCCCGAGCCTTGGGTTGCCGAGGGTGACGCCTGCATCCCGATCGTAGAGGTCACCGAGGCCCGGGGCGCGGAAGGCGGTGCCGAACATCGCCTTCAACCGACCCTGGGGGCTCGGCGAAAAGATCAGGGCCGCCCGGGGGTTGGTGCTGGAGCCCACGTCGTTGTACCGGTCGTGCCGGAGGCCCAGGGTGCTGCTCCAGCTGTCATTCCAGCGGGCCTGGTGCTGCACATAGACCCCATGGAGTTCCCGCCGCCGATTCTCGACGAAGCGGTAGGCATCCCCTGTGAACTCCCGATAGGAGCCGACGTAGGTCTCGGAGATCGGATCGAAATTGCTGAGGGTGGAAGCCACGGGAATCCACGCCTCCTCGTGGCTGCCCCCGAAGTTGAGGCGGTGGATGTCGCTGAGCGCATAGGCGAAGTCGGCGGTGGCGTCATAGGCATCGTGTACCAACCGGGACCCCTGCAGGTGTTCCGCGGGCTGGGTGCCCTGCAGCGCCAGGCGGCCTTCGTAGGTCCAGCGGGTGCGGGTGGCGGAGAGGGCCACGGTGCCCGTGAGCTGGGGGCTCAGCTCCAACTGGGTGCCCAGGCGGACGTGGCTCTGGGCATTGCGATCGGAGTTCACCCCATCGTCCAGGCGGCGGAAGGTGTAGAAATCTTCCAGGTGGTGCTGGGTGTGGCGGAGCTGGAGGAAGGCCTTCCCCCACTCGAGGTTGGCCAGGGCGTCCAGGCCTTCTCGCGGGTCTCGGGTACTGGCCTGGAGGTAATACCGGTCAAAGGGCTCCTCATAGAGGTAGCCCTTATCTCGAGAGGCCTGAAGGAAGGCCGAGTAGGCGAAGGTGTTGGAACCGCCGCTGAGGTTGACGCCAACCCTTCCCTCAGAGAAAGTTCCGGCTTCCAAATTCAGTTCGTTGAGGTGCCGCGCGGTGACGAGGTTGATGACGCCATTGAAGGCGTTGGAGCCGTAGAGCGCGGACCCCGGCCCGCGGATGATCTCCACGCGTTCCAGATTTTCCAAGGCGATGAAGCGGTTGGCGAGGGTGAAGCCGCCGGTGTAGTGCTCATTGAGTCGCTGCCCGTCGAGCAGCAGCAAGAAGGATTGGCCGTAGGATTCGGGTGTCCCCCGGCCCTGCAGCAGGTTGTCCCGGCCTTCGGTGGGTTCGAAGAGGGCCTGCATTCCAGGTACCAGGTTCAGGAGATCCGTGAGGGAGTTGAGCCCCATGCGGCGGATCTCAGCGCGGGTGAACACCGTGATGGAGGAGGGGGAATCCAACGTGGATTCCAGGTTCTTGGAGGCCACGATCACCCGCACCTTGGCCAGCTCCGCCAAGGACGGGAAGGCCTCCGGCGGGGCTTGGGCCCGCAGGGCGGGCGCCCCTCCAAAGGTCAGCATCAGGGGCAGTAAAACGGTGGGATTCGAAGGCATGTTCGGGACCAGAAATGGGAATTGATTGCCGATCTTCCCATCGGTCTCCGGGCCTCAAAAGCTGATTCTTGGGGCCCTCAGTCGTCGAGGCGGTCCAGCTCCAGGATCCCCTCGGGACCCTCCACCAGGTCCACCCGGTGGTTCGGGAGGTCCGTGGTCCACCAGGCTTTGATGTAGGGGACGTCGTGGGTGCCCCGGCGGCCGGGGCGGGTGTCCCGGATGACGACCATGTCGTAGCCCGCGGGGCTGGGCTCCAGGCGGAGCACCTCGCCCACCTTGGCGCCGTGGTGGTAAACGTCGCAGCCATGCCAGTCGTGGCGGAAGCTCTCGCCCGCGGCCAGGCGGGTACGGTCCTCATGGCCCCACAGGGCCCAGCCCTTGAAGGGCTCGGCGGCGGTGCGATCGGGGATGCCCTCGAAAGCCACGCAGGGCCGGTCGCCATGCATGCGGAAGGCCCGCACGGAAATGGGGCGGGCCGGGGGCTGGGGCTCGGTGTGCTCCAGATCCTGGTGGGGCGGGGCCAGGACGAGGCCCTGGGCCTTGGCGAGGCGCTCCGGGGCATCCGTGAGGGCGTGGAGGAGGAACTCCCCCTTGAGGCCCTGCAATCGGGCGAGGTGGCCCATCAGGATCATGCGGTTAGGCCTCGGCTTCCCGAGGCGCGCGGGCCTCGCGGGGCTTCTTGTCCTCTTCGTGGATCTCGAGGCTGATGGCCAGGTGATGTTTCTCACCTGCGGCCTGCACGAGGGTGCGCAGGGAGCTGATCATGCGCCCGCTCTTGCCGATGATGCGGCCGATGTCGCCGGGGGCGGCGTGGAGGAGGGCCTCCACCTTCTTGCCCTCGGTCTTTACCTCGACCTTGAAGGCCTCAGGCTGATCCAGCATGGGCGTGATCACGTCCGTGAGGAAGGCTTCGAGATCCAGGGTGGGCTTGGTCATGGGAGGCTCCAACTACTCTTTATGCCACGAAAAAGGCCGGACCCAGGGCCCGGCCTTCGTTCGATCAACCGATCACTACAGAATCGCGTGCTTCTTGAAGAGGTCGAGCACGGTCTTGGAGGGCTGGGCGCCCTTGTTGATCCACTCCTGGGCCTTTTCCTTGTTGATGCGAATCGTCTCGCCGGCGGTGGCGATGGGGTTCACGAAACCAAGGACCTCCAGCGCGCGGCCGGTGGGGATGCGGTCGTTCTCGGACACAACGATGTGGTAGAAGGGGCGCTTCTTGGCGCCATTACGAGCAAGACGGATGGACAGCATGGTCACTCCTGAACGAGGTAGTGTAACGCGGCGGAAAGCGAAATCAAAGGGAAAATGGCGGGGGAAGGCTCTGGGTTTTGGGCTCTGGGCTATAGGCCCTGGCTGATTCCGACCCAGCCAAGCGGTACGGATTGAGTGGGTCGGCACCAACCAGAGCCCAGAGCCTAGAACGGCATCTTGAAGCCGCCCAGGCCCCCGCCGCCCAGGCCGGGCATCCCGCCCTTGGCGCCGCCGGCCATGCGTTGCATCTTCTGCATGAACTTGGGATCGTTCATCTGGGACATCATCTTTTTCATCTCGAGGTACTGCTTCAGGAGCTGATTGACCTCGTGGACAGGGCGCCCCGCGCCCAGGGCGATGCGGCGGCGGCGCTTGCCGTCGAGCACGTTGGGGTTGGCCCGCTCCTTGGGCGTCATGGAGTTGAGGATGGCTTCCATGTGGGTCACGCGCTTATCGGTGGCCATGGAGGCGAGCTGCTCCTTCATCTGGCCCATGCCGGGCATCATGCCGATGATCTTCTGCATGGAGCCCAGCTTCTTCACCTGCTGGAACTGCTTGCGCATGTCCTCCAGCGTGAACTGGTTCTTAGCCAGGCGCTGAGCCATCTGCTCGGCGTCTTTCTCATCGATGCGATCCTTCGCGTGTTCGATGAGCGAGAGCACGTCGCCCATGCCGAGGATGCGCTGGGCCATGCGATCGGGATGGAAGCGCTGGAAGTCATCCAGCTTCTCGCCCTCGCCCACGAACTTCACGGGCTGGCCGGTGACTTCCTTGATGCTGAAGGCGGCGCCGCCGCGGGTGTCGCCGTCGGCCTTGGTGAGCACCACGCCGGTGATGGCGAGTTTCTCGTGGAAGGCGGAGGCGGAACGCACGGCATCCTGGCCCGTCATGGCATCCGCCACGAAGAGGATCTCATTCGGCGCGCAGGTGGCCTTGATCTTGGAGAGCTCCTCCATGAGCTGCTCATCGAGGTGCAGGCGGCCGGCGGTGTCGAGGATCACCGTGTCCCAGCCCTTGAGCTCGGCCTCCTTCAGCGCGGCCTTGCAGATGGCGACGGGATCCTTCTCCTCGGTGCGGAAGGAGGGCACGCCCGCATCCTTTGCCACCACGTGCAGCTGCTCGATGGCGGCGGGGCGATAGACGTCAGCGGGGACGAGCAGGGGGCTGCGGCCGTTCTTCTTGAGGAACTTGGCCAGCTTGCCGCTGGTGGTGGTCTTGCCGGCACCCTGGAGGCCCACCATCATCACGACCGTGGGGCCCTTGGAGGCGTAATTCAGGGGATGTTCGTCCACCTGGCCGCCCATGATGGCGGTGAGTTCCTGGTGCACGATGTCGATGAAGGCCTGGGCGGGGTTCAGGCCGTCCAGCACCTCCTTGCCCAGGGCCTTCTCTTTCACGCGAGAGAGGAAGGTGCGGGCCACCTGCACGTGGACGTCGGCCTCGAGCAGGGCCATGCGCACTTCGCGCAGGGCGGCCTCGATGTTGGCTTCCGTCAGCTTGGAATGACCCCGGAGGGTCTTCATGGCCTTGGAGAGTTTGTCGGAGAGCGAATCGAACATGGGGATCCTGGGCCGTTAGGGGCCAATCCTCCATTCTACCTGGCTGGCCCCGCCCTGCTCAGGGCAGGTTCAATTGCCGCAGGAAGGCCTGGTACCTAGGATCCGCGCGCAGGGGGGCCAGGCCGGGGTCCTGATACGCCCAGACAAGGTAGGGGCTATTCCGGGCCAGGGCTCGGTCCAGGGCGGCGAAGGCCTCATCCAGGTGGCCCAGGGCCGCATGGGCGTAGGTTTCGAAGTAGGGATCCCCGTCCGTGCTCTTCTCCCAGCCCCTCAGCTCCCGAAGGCGGCACTCCCAGTAGCCCCGGGCGCCGCGGCGGTTGAAGGCTTCCCGCTGGGCCCGGGCGATCTGGGCCGCCTCCCGGTCGCCCTGGGCCTGGGCCTCGGTGATCCGGAGGGCCGCCTCGAGGTTGCCCCAACTCTCCTGGAGGCTGCGGATGCGATCCGAGGCGGACGCGAAGTGGGGATCCAGGTCCTGGATGGCCTGGAAGGTGGCGAGGGCTTCTTCCCGTCGGCCCGCCCAGGCCAGGGCGACGGCCAGGTTGGTGCGGACCTGCAGGTTGAGGGGCTCCAGGGCCACGGCCCGCTCCAGCCAGGAGATGGCCTCGTCGTGGCGCCCCATGCAGCTGAGGAAGAAGCCGAACCAGTGGAGGCTGGTGGGGTCCGAAGCCGCGGGGCTGTCCGCCTCGAGGCCCTTCCGGAACATGGCCTCGGCTTCCTTCCAGCGGTGCTCGTAGCGGAAGAGGAGGTAGGCCTCCACCACCGTGCAGTGCCGGTTGGCGGGATCCACGCGGGCCAGGTTCCGCAGCGTGGCCCGCGTGTGTTCCACCGTCTCTGCGGAGGTGCCGTTGCCGAAGACGGCGAAGAGGGCCTGGCATTCCGCCAGGGCGAGGTAGGCCTCGGCATAGCTGGGGTCCAGGGCGATGGCTTGGCGCAGCGCGGCCTCCGCCTTGACGAGGTTCACCTTGCTGCGCCGGTTCCAGTGGTGCCGGCCTTCCAAGTAGAAGCGGTGGGCCTCGCTCCGGCGGGCCCCCCCGAGGGGTGCGGCGTTGGGGGACCGCGCCAGGCGGGTGGTGGCCCACACACCCAGCCCCAGGACGCCCAGCAGGGAAGCGCCGAAGGCCAGGCTGCGCCACCGCGGGCGGCGGGGGGTGGGGAGGCCCGGATGCGCATCCAGGGGCGCGCGCCCCTGGGCGAGGGTTCCAAGGGCCTCGCGCAGGCCCCGGTCGGGCTCATCCGCGAGGGATTGGCTCAGGATCCGGCCCAGGGCTCTGAAATCCTCCGCGGGATCCTGGCCAGCGGGGAAGGGCAGGGCGAAATCCTGCAGCAGCACGCCCAGCCCAGGCACTTCCACCAGGCTGGCCTGGGTCACCGCCCCATGCACAATGCCCTGGGCATGGGCGGCCACCAGGGCTGCCACCGCTTCCTTGAGCCAGCCCCGCAAGCGGATCCCCGGCAAGGGCGCCAGCTCGGCCAAGGTGAAGCCCGTAAGCCAGGGGGTGACGACGTAGCCCTCCCGGCGCAGCATCCCCACGTCCTGGAAGCTGCGAATCCTGGGGTGCTGCAGCCCGGCCAGGGCATGGGTGCGCCGGTCCAGGGCGGGTAGGTCCTCGGCGGCGGGCAGTTCGAAGGCCTGGATGCGGGCATCCCGGCCCAGGCGCAGGTCCAGGGCCCGATAGGCCGCTGGACCCTGGGCCTCCGGCAGCGCTGCGCGGATTTCGTAGCGCTCGTTCAGGACGAGCCCCGGGGCGAAATGCATGGCGTGTTAGGGTTGCCTTCTTCAGGTGCGGTGTTTCGAAAATTATTGAACGGGAATCCAGGATGTCCAAGCCGAATCGCCTTGCCGCCAGCCTCAGCCCCTACCTGCTTCAACACGCCCAGAACCCCGTGGACTGGTACCCCTGGGGCGACGAAGCCCTGGCCCGGGCCAAGGCCGAGGACAAGCCCATCTTCCTGTCCATCGGCTACAGCGCCTGCCACTGGTGCCACGTCATGGAACGGGAGAGTTTCGAGACCCAGGCCGTGGCCGACGTCCTCAACGCCCACTTCATTCCCATCAAGGTGGATCGCGAAGAGCGCCCAGACCTCGACGACCTTTACATGGACGCCGTGCAGACGCTGACCGGGCGCGGCGGCTGGCCCATGAGCGTGTGGCTCACGCCAGACCTGCAGCCCTTCTACGGCGGCACCTACTTCCCGCCCCAGAGTCGCGGCGGCATGCCGGGCTTCATCCCCTTGCTCGAACGCATCGCCCTGCTCTGGAAGGAGCAGCGCGCCGACGTGGTGACCCAGGCCGAGGAACTCACCGTGGAGCTGAAGCGCCAGGCCGCGCTCCAGGCCGGCACGGAGGTGCCCGGTGAAGCCCTCTTCGAGCGGGCGCTGCAACAACTGCGCGAGGGCTTCGATCCCCGCTGGGGCGGCTTCGGCCCCGCCCCCAAGTTCCCCCAGCAGATGGCCATCGAGCTCATTCTCCGCCGGGGCTCCGAGACCGATCAGGCCCTGGCGCGCCGTACCCTGGACGCCATGTGGGAAGGTGGCATGTACGACCACCTGGGTGGCGGCTTCGCCCGCTACAGCGTGGACGGCCAGTGGCTGGTGCCCCACTTCGAGAAGATGCTCTACGACAATGCGCAGCTCGTGTGCTGCTACCTGGCCGCCTATCAGAAGTACGGCGAGGCCCGGTATGCGGAGATCGCCCGGGAGACGCTGGACTACCTGCTGCGCGACATGCGCGATCCCAGCGGCGGCTTCCACTCCGCCGAAGATGCCGATAGCGAGGGCGAAGAGGGGCGCTTCTACGTCTTCACGCCCACCCAAGTCGAGGACGTGCTGCACGGGGAGGCCGCGGAATTCTGCGCAGCCTTCGGCATCACGGCGGAGGGGAACTTCGAGCACGGCACGTCCGTGCTGCATCGGTACAGCCGAGATCCGAAGCGCGAATTCGATGAGGCCCGCCTCAAGGACCTCCGCACGGACCTGCGCCTGGCACGGGATCAGCGCGTGCGCCCGGGCAAGGACGACAAGGTGCTCGCCGCCTGGAACGGCCTCGCGCTCTCCGCCTTCGCGCGGGGCTACCAGGTGCTTGGTGATGATCGCTACCGCGAGGCCGCCGTGGCCTTGGGCGAGTTCATCCACCGGGAGCTCTGGGATGGCACCGCCCTCTACCGCGTGTGGCGGGGCGGAAAGAGGCACACCGTGGGCTTCCTGGAGGATGAGGCCGCCGTGGCCCTGGGCATGGTGGACCTGTTCGAATCGGTGTTCGATGCCAAGTGGCTCCGATTCGCGGAGACTTTGGCCGATCGCTTCCGCGCCCGCTTCGAGGATGCCAAGGAGGGCGGCTTCTACAGTTCCGAGGAGGGGCAGGCCGACCTGCTCTTCCGCTTGAAACCGGCCTTCGACAATGCCATCCCCACGGGAAATACCCTGGCGGCCCAAGCCTTGCTTCGGTTGGCTCAGCACCTGGAGCGGGAGGATTTGCGCACGTCAGCACTGGGCGTGTTTAAGGCCTTCGGCCCCTTCATGCAGCGCGCCCCTAGGGCCTTCTTGGCCCTCATGGCGGCGCTGGATCATGCCCAGCGGGAATCCCTGGAAGTGGTGCTTGCGGGATCGTTGGATGCAGAAGCTACACGTACGCTACTCACGGAAATTCATCAGCGCTACCTGCCCCATCGCGCACTCAGCATGGTGGTGGCCGATCCTGCCCTTCCCTTGAATGCGGGGCGCACGACCGTGGATGGGAAATCCGCAGCCTACGTTTGCAAGGCGCATGCCTGCGCGGCCCCGGTGACGTCGGCGGAGGCCCTGGCCTCGTTGCTGTTGTGACGTCCAGCGCGTCGCACAAATTGCCCCTTGTGGGCCCGCTTGCCAGACGTACCTTCATGCAGTGAGAAGCGAGCTTCTCATCCAACGGGGCGACCGTTTACGCCTGCCCCTTCCCGGCCAAGCAAGCTGGACCGGAGACACCAAGGGCGCCCATCGTGGCGCCCTTCCTGTGCTCTTCAATTCAAGGTCGATTGGTGCGTTGAATGTCCCGGCGCAGGTCGCGGCGGAGGTGGCGCAGCAGGATGCGGATGCCCATCCAAAGGGGCCTCAGCGCCAGTGCCACGAGGAAGAGGGCTAGGGGCACCGTCACCTTGAACCCGATGTGTTTGAACCCGATGCCGCCCGCCACGCCACCGATGAAGAAGCTTACGAGCAGCAGGGACATCAGCTTGAGCTTCGCCCGGTCCGCGAGGATGGGCGGTGCATCTTTCAACCGCTTGGAATTGCGGTAGGTGAGCTTGCTCAGCTCGATGCCGATGTCCGTCACCGTGCCCGTGAGGTGGGTGCTGCGCACGGCGGCGCCGCTGATGTTCGTCGTCACCGCATTGTGCATGCCCATGATGAAACAGAGCAGGGCCACGGTGATGGGTACGTTCCAGGCGAGATCGTCCTGAAGTTTGGAGCCGTAGTAGCCGAAGACGAGGAGGAGCGCGGCCTCCACGCCCAGGGAGTAGGCGTAGCGCGCCTGGATGTGCTTGCGCTTGCCGAAGGAGATGAGCGTGGTGCAGAGGTAGGCGCCGGCCATGAAGCAGATCAGCATGCCGAAGGCCACGAAGAAGGCTTCCATGTCCTTCACGGCCAGCATGTCCGCCATGGTGGAGACCACGCCCGTCATGTGGCTCGTGTAATGCCCCAGTGCGAGGAAGCCGCCTGCGTTCACCGCCCCGGCCACGAAGGCCATGGACCACGCCAACTGGCGATTCATCTGGGCCGTGCGGTACTCGCCTTCCTTGGTCCAGTCGTTCCAGCGGGTGGGCAGCTGCTCCAGGGTGTGGTCCAGCACCTCGTAGTAGGTGATGGGATCGACGCTGCGCTTGAGAAACCGCGCCAGGTAGCGGCGGGTGAGGTAGGCGATGTAGCCGGGGAGTCGCCTCATCGCACCGGGGCCTCGGGGCGCCTGGAGGCGAGCAGGTGCCCGATGGCCACGGCGGCGGCATCGGCCGCGTCGGAAGCCAGGGCCACCTTGAGGTTGAGCAAGGTCATCACCATCTTGGAGACCTGGGTTTTGTCGGCCCAGCCGAAGCCGCTCACGGCCTTTTTCACCTGCATGGGGTTGTAGTCGCCCACTTCGAGCCCATGCAGGGCGGCCGTGAGGAGGATGCCGCCCCGGATCTGGCCCAGCTTGAGGGCGCTCTGGGCGTTCTTCTCCACAAAGGGGGATTCCACGGCCATGAAGTTCGGCTGATGGGCCACGATGGCCTCGGCCAGGCGCAGGTGGATGCCGTGGATGCGCTTCTCGAAATCCAGGCCCCGGGCGGAGCGGATGACGCCGGCTTCCACCAGCGACATGCGGGAGCCGAAGCGCTCCACCACGGCCCAGCCGCAGGCCAGGGATCCAGGATCCACGCCAAGGCATCGCACAGGTTGGGAAGGGACGGCCATCCCTTCCAGTTCACCACGAAGGGCGCCTCTCCCCCAAGCCCGGTAGGCTATGAGCCTGTCTGAGTCACCAAAGGGAGCCGCGTTGAATCCAAAGGGGCCTAAGCCAAGGAAGGGCGCGAAGCGCAATGTGGTTCCATTGTGCAAGCGGCCCGACGCCGGATCAGGCCCCTTGGGGTTCAACCCTTCGGGCTGGGGTGGCGGCCGTCGCGCCCCCGCGTCGGCCTCCCTCAGTGGTGTACCCACACCACCTTCGGTCGGTCTCCTTGTGGCACTCGGCCGCTGCCCCAGCGCGGACCCTTTGGATATTCAGACAGGCTCAAAACCATGACTTGTGATCCCGTGCTCGCGGCCCGCTATCGGAGCCTCGCATTCCTCGCTCTCGCCCGCCCCGACGGACCCTTCACCGCGGTGCCGGCCCGTCTCGTGGTCGTGGATGTGGCCCGACAGCGGCTGGGCCTGCTGGTGGAGGGCAGGCTGGCCTTCGAGGCGACCATCTCCACATCGGCCAAGGGCATCGGCGGCGAGGAGGGCTCCTTCCGCACCCCGCCGGGCTGGCACCGCATCCATGCGCGCATCGGCCTGGGGGCCGAGCCGGGCGCGGTCTTCCGCAGCCGGGAGGCCACTGGGGAACGCTGGAAGGGCGAGGCCGTGGCGGAAGACCTCATCCTCACCCGGGTGCTCACCCTGGAAGGCCTGGAGCCCGGTGTGAACCAGGGCCCCGGGTGCGACAGCCGCGAGCGGTACATCTACCTTCATGGCACGAATCAAGAAGCCCAGTTGGGCACGCCCGTCTCCCATGGCTGCGTGCGGTTGGCCAATGACGCGGTGATCGCGCTGGCGGATCAGGTGCGGGAAGGCGATGCGGTGCTTATCGCCACGGAGGGCGCCGAGGCGGGCCTCGGATTGGGCCGCCTCCATTTCGCGGGCGTGGGGGGCAGTGGCATGAGCGCCCTCGCCCAGTTCTGCGCCCTGAAGGGCAGCCCCGTGAGCGGTAGCGATCGCAGCTTTGATCGCGGGGAACGCCCCGAGGCCAGGGCCCTGCTGGAGGCCTGCGGCATCCGCATCCTGCCCCAGGATGGTTCGGCCATCGCCGGGGACTGTGGCGCCGTGGTGTGCTCCACCGCCGTGGAGGACACGGTGCCCGATGTGATTGCGGCCCGGGCGGAGGGGGTGCCGGTGCTGCACCGCTCGGAGCTGTTGGCTCACCTGGTGGCGGCCCATCGCACCGTGGCGGTGACGGGCACCAGCGGCAAGAGCACCACCACTGCCATGGTCTTCGAGTTACTCCGCGGCGCGGGGCGGGCGCCTTCCGTCATCACCGGTGGCGACTTGCGCATTCTGCAGGCGGAAGGAACCTGGGGCAATGCCTGCGTGGGCGCCTCGGACCTGCTCGTCATCGAGGCCGATGAGAGCGATGGCAGCCTCGTGCGCTATCACCCGGCCGTGGGCGTGGTGCTCAACCTCCAGCGGGATCACAAGGAGCTGGATGTGGTGGAGGACTTCTACCGCACCTTCCTCAGCCAGTGCCGAGAAGGGGCGGTGATCGGCGAGGCCGATAACCTCGCGGCCTACCGCGCCGGCCGCACGGTGACGGGCTTCGGCCCCGCGGCCACCCTGCGGGCCGAAGGGCTCCGATTGGAGCCGGGCCGTTCCCACTTCAGCCTCGAGGGCGTGGCCTTCGAACTGCCGCTGCCGGGGCGCCACAACGTGGAGGATGCCCTTGCGGCCCTCGGCGCCTGCCGACTGCTGGGCGTGCCTCTGGCGGAGCTGGCGGCCCCCTTGGCGGCCTTCCAGGGCGTGGGGCGACGCTTCCAGCTGGTGGGGGAACGCCGGGGGGTGCGGGTGGTGGATGACTACGCCCACAATCCCGCCAAGATCCAAGCGGCCCTCCAGGCCGCCCAGAGCCAGGCGGGCCGGGTGCTCGCCATCTTCCAGCCCCACGGCTTCGGGCCGCTCGCCTTCATGCGGGAGGAGCTGGTGGACGTGTTGGTGGCGACGCTGCGCCCGCAGGACCGGCTCTGGTTCCTGGAGGTGTTCTATCCCGGTGGCACCGTAAACCGAACGATCACGTCCGAAGCGGTGGTGGCGGAACTCCAGACCCGGGGTGTGGGGGCCCAGGTGGCCGCCACCCGGGCGGGCCTCTGCGCGGCCATCGCCGCCGAGGCGCGGGAGGGCGATCTGGTGCTGCTCATGGGGGCGCGGGATCCCTCGTTGCCGGAGCTGGCCCGGCAGCTCTGCGCGGAGGGATGATCCGGGGGGACGAGCGGCGCGGCCCCTTGACCTTCCTTCCCCTTCTGCCAGCGTGATGGGCATGCGCCGATTCCTCTTCAGCCTGATCTGTGCCGCGGTGTTTCCCGTTTGGGGGCAGGCCCCCGCTCCCGGCGGTCCCCCAGAGGTGGTGACCACCCTCGTGATCGTCCGGCATGCGGAGAAGGCCGATGAGGCTGACGCCGATTCCCCGATCTCCGAGGCCGGCCAGGCCCGCGCCCGGGCCCTGGTTCCCCAGCTCGCGGCCTTTCATCCGGATGGGCTCATCGTTTCCCAGCGCCGCCGCACCGCGGAGACCTTGGCCCCCCTCGCGGCGCACCTGAAGCTCGTACCCATGGTGCGGGACAACGGGAAGGTGGCCGAACTGGCCGCCGAACTCCGGAAGGACTTCAGAGGCCGCTGCGTGGTGATCGGCTGGCATCACGGACCCCACGAACCCTTGGCCCGGGCCCTGGGCGTGGAAGGCCAACTGCCAGTGTGGACTTCGTCAACCTACGACCGCATCTGGGTCATCCGGATCGAGGCGACAGGGAAGGTGATTTTCGAGGAACGGATGCAGGCACCTGTGGCGCCTGCACCCGCGGTTCCGAAAACCTGAGGCTCAGCCCCGCTTCTTCCCCGCCTTGATCGTCCCACCGCCGCCCTTGCGGGGACCCTTGCCGCCGGATTTCACGGAGCCTTTGGGGGGCCTGGGGCTGGCTTCGCGGGAGGCGCCGATGCTCGCGCCCTTGAACCTGGCCTTGGGTCCTCGGCCTTCGCTTTCTGCTGCGGCCTCACGCGCCTTCTTGGGCGCACGGCCCCGGGGCTTCTCGTCCCGGCGACCGCGCTCGCCACCGATGCCGCCTGCGAAGCGGCCCTTGGGCTTCTCCAAATCGTCCTCGGTGAGGCGGGCGGGGGCGCTGAGGGTGGGGATGAACTGGTAGGGCTTGCCGACGCCATCTCGGGCCTGGACTTCCACGATCCAGGCGCTAATGCGGCGCAATTCCTCGTCCACGGCGGTGATCTCGGCCTGCACCACGTCGCCGATGTGGAGGACCACCTGGCCGCGCTTGCCCGTGAGGGTGGTGCGGTGTTCATCCATCACGAAATCGCTGCCCAGGGCGCCCAGGGGCACGCCGGCTTCCACCCAGGGGTGTTCCAGCTGCACGAACATGGCCTTGGGGCTGAGGCCCGCGATGCGGCCCTGGTAGCGTTTGCCGATCTTGTCCTTCATCAGGAGGCAGGCCTTCCACTTGTCGTTCTCGCGCTCGGCTTCCGTGGCTTTCTGCTCGGCATCGCTGCACTGCTTGGCCAAGTTGGCGAGCTGGCCCTGGAGGTCGGCGGCGAGCTTCTCGCCCCGCAGCACCTTGCGCAAGAGGCGGTGGACGATGAGGTCGGGGTAGCGGCGGATGGGGCTCGTGAAGTGGAGGTAGTCATCCAGCGCCAGGCCCGAGTGGCCGATGTTCTCGGCACTGTATTCGGCCTTCTTCAAGCTGCGCAGGAGCAGCGTGTTGATGAGCGCTTCCATGGCCGTGTCCTTGACCTTCAGGAGCATGGCGTTGAGCACTTCGGGGGTGGGTTTGTCCTTGCCTGAGAGCAGGCCAAAGGCCCGGGCCGTCTCCGCGAAGATCTCCAGCTTCAAGGGATCGGGATTGTCGTGGATGCGGTACATCGTCGGGAGCTTCTTGCGGGTGAAGAAGCTCGCCACGGCCTCGTTGGCCAAGAGCATGAACTCCTCGATCATCTTGTGGGCGTCGTGGCGCTCGTAGGGCTGTGCGTCGACGACGCGGCCATCCTCGCCGAATTCGAACTTGATCTCGATGGTGTCCAGGTTCATGGCCCCGCGCTCCAGGCGCTTGGCCGTGAGGCTGCGGGAGACCGCAAGGGCCTCGTTCAGCATCGCCATCAGCTCGGGCCCCAGCTCCGCCTGCTTCGCACGATCGCCATCCAGACAGGCGTGCTTCACGTCGTCGTAGGTGAGGCGCTTGCGGCTGTGGATCACGCTTTCGCTGAAGCGGGTCTCGATGACTTCCATGGAGGGCGAAATCGTCATCCACGCGGTCATGGTGAGGCGATCCACCTGCTCCCGCAGGGAGCAGAGGTCGCCGCTGAGCCGCTCAGGGATCATGGGAATGCATTCGTCGGGGAAGTAGACGCTGGTGCCGCGCAGCTTCGCCTCGAGATCCAGGGGCCCGTTCTCCTGCACGTAGTGGCTCACGTCGGCGATGTGGACGCCGAGGATCCAACCGCCGCCTTCACTGGCGGGCAGCGACTCCAGGCTGATGGCATCGTCGAAATCCCGGGCGGTGGGGGGATCCACGGTGCAGGTGAGCACCTTGCGCAGATCCTCGCGGCCCTTGGCCCACTCCTCGGGGATGGAGGTGGGGAAGGGGGCCAGCTCCTGCATCACGGCATCCGGAAATTCCGTGCGCAGGTTGAATAGGGCGGCGGTGAGCTTGTTCTCGATGCGCAGATCCGTGGGTCGGCCCAGCTTCGCGAGCACCTTGCCCTTCAGCTGCTGCGTGGTGGGGTCCTTGTCCAGGAGCACGCTCACCAAGTCGCCTTCACCGGCGAGGTCCGTGGGGGGCACCACCACCAGCTGCTGGATGCGGGGCTCCAGGGGCACGGCGCGCCAGCCGAAGGCCTGCTGCTGCAGGGTGCAGGGGATGGGCGTCTCGCCGCGACCCAGCACCTTGATGACGCGCCCCCGCAGGCGACCCTGGAAATCCTGACCCGTGAGTTCGGCCATGACTTTGTCGTTGTGGATGGCGCCGTTCTGATCCCGCCAATCCACGCGGAGGTCGAGGTTGTCGGCCCGGGTCATGCCCACCGGGCGCAAAAAGCCACCGGTGCCTTCGACCATGCCGGAGAAGGTGGCCTCGAAGGTTTCGAAGGGCCGCCAGGGCACTTCGCGGGGCTTGGGGGGTGCGCCCTTGGGCTTCTCCCCTGGGCGGCGATCCGGCGTCTGCCGGGGACCACGGATGGAATGACGTTGCTTATTCGAGCCTCGGGCCATGGTTCAGGCTAACAGGGCGCGCCCCCTCAGCTTTCAACTCCGGGATCCCGGTCCCTGCAGCAGGGCCTTGGCCAGGTGCGCTTCCAACCGTGTCAGGCCCAGCGAAGCGTGCAGCGTGCCCAGGAAACCCAGGAAGCCCAGGGCGGCGGCAGTGAGGCGCGCGGGCCCCGGGTGCCGGATGAACGCCTGCACCAGGGGTTCCATTTCCAGATCCCAGGTCATGGCGCCGTGGTGGGAATGGAAGGTGACGAGGCCGTTTCCGGCGGATTCGAGGCGGTACCAGGGGAAGAGCCCGAGCAGGAGGGCGCTCAGGGAGAGGCTGAGCAGGGTGATGAGCAGCGTGAACCCCAGGATCCCCAGGGGCATGCGCAGCAGCAGGTAGGCCTGGGCGCCCCAGCTGGCGGGATCCTTCAGCAGTGCCCCGAGCCGCGGCCAGAATCCCTGGGCGTCAGGGATGGGCAGGGCGGCCGGGGCCTCCCGGTCGGCGATGTAGGCGACGAGGCGCCCCTGGCCCACGGCCATTGCCCGGCTGGTCATGAGGAAGGCCAGCCCGAGGATGAAGCCGATCCCGATCACGGAGAGCCCGAGGGAGAGGGACAGGCCCACAGTGACCCACGTGAAGGCGGCGATGCCCAGGGGCAGGCCGACGATCTGGTAGGCCAGTGCCCCATAGGCGCGGGGGCTCAGGGCGATCTCAAGGAATCCGGTGGCGGGGCTGGCAGGGGACATGGGGGCCTCACCCCCCAGTCTGGATAGCCGAATCCCCTGGGGCCGCGCCGGATCGGCGAACGGCCCCAGGGGATCGGTGAAAGCCAGGTCTACTTGTGCTTCTTGGGCTTGGCGGCCTTCACGGGCGGGGGCGGGACCTTGCCCAGCTCCACGTCCAGGGCGGTACCCACCTTGGGGTTGGCGGGGTCGAGGATGGCCAGGCGGCAGAGGAACTCGAAGCGGGCGCGCTTCTCGGGGAAGCTGGTGGTGAGGTAGGAGGGGTTGGAGACGATGGCATCCACCCACTTGAGCTTGTCCCCCTTGCCAGCCTTGTAGCCCGCGATGTTGGCCTCCTCGGCCTTGATCCGGTCGTCGAGGGCCTTTACGGCATCGTCAAAGCGGGTCGAGTCCTTCTTGGCGGCGTCGATGTACGAGAGGAAGGTCTTCGCCCACTTCTCGTTGTTGGCGATGCCCTTCTCCTCGGCGGCCACGAGGCCCAGCTGCTGAAGGTCGCCCGCGTCGGGATTGGTCTTGGCCCGGAGCTCTTTGATGAATGCGTCGTTGTCCTTCAACATGTCGCGGCCGCGCTGGGCCTGGGCGAGGTAGGCCTCGGAGATCTTGGGGAAGGCGATCTGCGCCTGGGCGGCGTTGTCCTGGAGGACGGCCTGCGCCTTGCGGAGGTAATCGAGCCCCTTTTCCCACTCCCCAGCAGAGGTGGCCGCACGGGAGGCGAGGTAGTAGGCGGAAGCGTAATCCGGGAAGGTGGTGAAGCTGCGGTACTGGGCGTTGCCATCCGTGTTGTCCCAAACGGGCTTGGTGGCGGGCAGCAGGGCTTCGGCCTTGGCCAGCGCCTCCTTGGGCTGCAGGGCGTCCAGCAGGCGGTCCACTTCGGGGCGCTCGGTCTTGAGGCGCTGGGCGAGGGGGATGGCCGTTGCAGGCGCTTGGGCGGCCGGGGCCTGGGCGGCGGGCGCCGTGTCCTGGCTGGCGAGGGGCTCGCCCAGGAAGGGGAGCAGCAGGAAGGCGAAGGCGGCGGATCGGTTCATGGCGTTCCTGGGAAAGGGGTGATGATTGATCTTAATGGGGTTGGGGTGACTTGGCAGCCGTTTGACCCCATAAACCCGGGGTAGGACGGGCATCAGGGCCTATCCGATGTCCATCAGGCCCTTGATGTGCAGTTTGATCTCGTCCATCTCCTCCCGGGTGATGCGCCGGGCGGGCACGCCTCCCCAGGTTTCTCCGGCGGGTACGCGGGATCCGGGCAGGAGCACGGAATGGGGCAACACCACGGCGTCATCCCCCACTTCCACGTCGCCCATGACGCAGGCGCCAGCGCCGAGGGTGGCCCGGTTCCCGATCTTCACCGGGGCGATGACGAGGTTTCCGCCGCCGCCGTAGTGGGCGAAGATGCGGACGCTGCCGCCCAGGGCGGCGTCATCCCCCACCTCGATGAAGCGGGGATCGCTGATGAGCTCGGTGTTGATGAAGGCGTGGCGGCCGATCTTCATGCCCATGGCCTGGAGGAACCACACGCCGAAGGGGGTGAGGGTGGCGAAGGGGAGGAAGGTGAAGCGCACGAGGTAGAAGAGCCCGTTGTGGATGAACCAGGGCACCGCCGCCAGGGTGTAGTAACCGCCCTTGAACCGTTGGAAGCGCGTGGGCAGTAGGAAGTTGTAAATGGGCACCACGGCCATGAGGGCCAGGCCGAAGATGAAGAAACTGCAGGACGCGCAGAAGCCCACCCAGATCCAAGGCCAAGCCCCTGGCCACGCGGCGCCGAGGACGGAGGTCTTGCTCCACACCCAGAGGGCGGGGGCCAGCGCCACGCCCAGGGCCGTGGAGGCCAGGAGGTAGAGCAGCAGCACCGCGATCACGTAGCTGCCCCGGGCGAAACGGCGGAGGAGGATCTCCAGGAATCCGCTGGGCGGCGGGTTCTTGCTCTGGTCCTCGGCGAAGGGAGTCTTGGGACGGGCCATGGAGCCAGTATCGCGCGGTCAGGCCCCGCGCGTCGGCGCACCCCGCCGTTTGGGCCTGATAACCTGGATCCCCATGCATCTGGCCCTCCTCCGACTTTCAGCCATTGGTGACATCCTGCGGGTCTTGCCGGCCTGGATGAACCTGCGCGAGGCCTTTCCAGAGGCGAGGATCCAGGCGGTGGTGGAGGATCGGCACGCCTCCCTGCTCGCGCCCTTTCCCGGCTTCGAGCCGGTGCTGGTGCGGCGGAAAGCCCTCTCCAACCCCTTCAATGCCTGGGGGGAGCTGGGGCGGGTGGCCGCCCAGGTGAAGGGGGCCGACGCCAGCTTGGACTTCCACGGAATTCTCAAGTCGGCGCTCATTCCCTGGCGGGCGGACATCCAGGAGCGTTGGGGTGATGGGGTGACCAAGGAATCGGCCCACCGCTTCCAGAATCACCGGTTGGATTGGAAGCATCAAAGCCGCTACCGCCAGGCCCTGGATCTGGCTGAGGCCTTCGGCCGCAGCCGGGGCGTGGAAGGCCTCGGCACCTTTCGGCCCGTGTTGAAGGATGTGCCGCTGCCGGACTGCGGCCCCGCCTGGTGGGGCGATGGTCGGCCCCGGATGGTGCTGGTGCCGGGCGCTTCCCGGCCCGGCCGCATCAAGCGCTGGCCCATTCGGGATTGGGTTGCCCTCGCCAAGGAACTGCGCGGAAAGTGGCAGGTTCGCTGGAGCCTGGGCCCCGATGAAACGGACCTGCGGGAGTGGCTTCCGGCCGAGAGCGGCGTGCCGGCCCTGCCGCCCATGGGGTGGTGGCAGCTGGCCGCGGCCGTGCGGCAAGCGGACCATGTGATCACGCCGGATACGGGACTGATGCACCTGGCCGTGCTGGCGGGCGTGCCTGTCACGGCCCTCTTCGGCCCTTCGGATCCCGTGGTGGCGGGTCTTCCGCCGGGCGCGGGCCAGGTGCTCCGCACGGGCATCGCCTGTTCACCCTGCCGGGAGCGGGCCTGCCAGCGTCGGCAATGCATGCTGGGGCTCACGCTGGACCACGTGCTTGAATCCCTGGATGGTTCAGCCCACCTCTAGTGCGTCCTTCACCGCGAGGATGAGGTCCTGCACGCGGTAGGGCTTGGGCAGGAAGCCCGCCACACTGCCGGGGGTGAGGCGGTTCTCCAGCCCGGGATCCGCGAAGCCGCTGCTGAGCAGCACCCGGATGTCCGGGCGGAGGGCCCGCATCTGCTGGAGGGTCTGGAACCCATCCAAGTGGGGCATGGTGAGGTCCAGCAACACCAATTCCAGATCCTTGCCGTGGGTTTGGAAGAGCCGGAGGGCCTCCAGGCCATCCTCGGCGACGATGACCTCGAAGCCGATGGTGGAGAGGATCTCCGAAGCCACCATGCGGATCGCGGCTTCGTCATCCACCACCATCACCAGCCCTCGGCCATGGAAGGGCTCCACCACGCGGACGGGCGCCTCGGGCTTCCCTTGGGCAGAGAGGGCGGGGAAGTAGAGCCGGAAGCTGGTGCCGACCTCCGGTTGGCTTTCCACGGTGACCACGCCCTGGTGGCTCCGCACGATGCCCAGCATGGCGGAGAGACCCAGGCCCCGGCCTTCCACCTTGGTGGTGAAGAAGGGTTCGAAGATCCGCTGGAGGGTGGCCGCATCCATGCCGCACCCTTCGTCCCGCACCTCCAGGAGGAGGTAATCCCCGGCGCCGAGGCCCTTCTGGGCCAGGGCCAGGGGCACGTGACCGGGATGGAGGGTGATCCGTTTCGTGGAGAGGCGGATGCTTCCCGTGCGGTCCTTCATGGCGTCCGCGGCGTTGGTGAGGAGGTTCAGCAGCACTTGCTGCAGCTGGGCCTTGTCGCCCCAGAGGCCCATGTCCGCCGGATCCAAGTTCAGATCCAGCAGCGCGCGCTTGGCGATGGAGACTTTCAGCAGATCTCCCATCTCCCGCACGAGGCTGTTGAGGTCCAGGTTCTCCTTCCGCCCCTGGCCGCGGCCGGCGTAGGCCAGGAGCTGCCGCGTGAGGTCGGCGCTCCGCTGGGCGAGGCCCTCGGCCCGTTCCAGTTGCCGGCACTGCTCGGTGCCGGGCGTGGTCTCGTTGTGGGCCATCTCCAGGCTCACGATCAAGGCGCCCAGGAGGTTGTTGTAGTCGTGGGCGATGCTGCCCGCCAGGAGGCCCAGGGTCTCCAGTCGCTGGGATTGCTGCAGGGCCTGCTCGCCCCGCCGGGTTTCGGTGACGTCAAGAAAGGTGACCAGGGCACCGCGCACCTGATCCTCGCCGTCGAAGAGGGGGGCGGCATTGGCGATGAGCCAGACCTGATTCCCATCCTCCAATTTCAGCCCGAAGCGGGTACCCCGGATCACCTGCCGGGTGGCCAGGGCGCGGGAGAGGGGGGACTCCTCCGGGGGCATGGGCCGACCATCCCAATCCACGAGGTTCCAGAGCGTGCTGTGGGTGCTCCGGGTGGTAATGGTTTCAACCGGAAGCCGGAGGATGCGCTCCGCAGCTTCGTTGGCGTAGAGGAAGTGGCCCTCGCGGTCGATCTCGACCACGCCATCCTCCATGGTGGTGAGGATCCCCGCGAGGCGATCCAGGCTGCGGGCCAGGGCCTGCTCCGCGGCGATGCGGTCGGAGATGTCCTGCACGTAAGCCGCCAGGCAGAGCGGATTGCCGGCCTCATCCCGCAGCAGGGCGGCGTGGAGCCAGGCCCAGATCTCCTCGCCATCCTTCCGGAGGAACCGCTTTTCCATCTGGTAACTGGGGCGGCTGCCGGCCTTCAGCTCGATGAGGAAGCGGATCTGGCGGTTCCAGTCGTCGGGGTGGGTGATCTCCGCGATGGAGAGACCTTGCATCTCCTCCTCGCGGTAGCCGAGCATCTTGGAGAAGGCGGGGCTCACCTGGAGGTAGCGGCCTTCCAGGTCCACCAGGGTCATGCCGGACGGCAGGGCCTGAAAGGCGGCCTGCAGCAGGGCCGGATCCACCTGGGGGATCGCAGGCCGGGGAGGGAGGGGAGGGGCGCTCATGGCGTACCCCCCTATCGGTCAGATGGTCCCCTAGGCTTACTCCAGCTTGATATCAGGCCCGCCGGGCCGACATGGAGCCATCTTTCCGGTCTTCCACGAGGAAACCTTGTGATTTGAGGAGATCCCGGATCCGGTCGCTCTCGGCCCACTGTTTGGCGGCCCGGGCCTCTCGGCGCTGGGTCAGGAGGGCCTCCACCTCGGCGGGCAGGGCCTCCGCTTCGGCGGGCCAGCCGCAGAAGATCGTGTTGGTCTCATCGAGGAAGGCGAGCACGGCCTGGCGCTCCTCGGTGGTGAGGGCCACGCGGTCATCCTGGGCGTTCAAGTCCGTGACCAGGGTGAAGAGGGAGGCCAGGGCCTCCGGGGTGTTGAGGTCGTCGGCCATGGCGGACCAGAACTGCTCCCGCGCCTGCTGCAGGCGGGCCATGGGATCCACCGATTCCTTCCAGTCCCCGCGCCCGGCCACTTCGCCCGCGCCGGCCATGCGGCGGCGGAAGGCGCGGAGGCGGGCCAGTGAGGCATCCGCGGCCTTGAGTCCGTCGAAGCTGAAGTTCAGCACCTTGCGGTAGTGGTTGCTTTGGATGGCGTAGCGGAAGGAGAGGGGATCGATGCCCTTGGCGATGAGATCGCGCAGGGTGAAGAAATTCCCCAGGCTCTTGGACATCTTCTGCCCCTCGACCATCAGGAACTCGCCATGGCACCAGTGGTTCACCCAGGGATGGCCCAGGCAGCCCTCGGATTGGGCGATCTCGTTGGTGTGGTGGGGGAAGATCAGATCCACGCCGCCGGTGTGGATGTCCATGCGCTCGCCCAGGGCGTCGATGCCCATGACGGAGCACTCGATGTGCCAGCCGGGTCGCCCCGCGCCCCAGGGGCTCTCCCAGTGGGGCTCGCCGGCCTTGGTGGCCTTCCAGAGCACGAAGTCCTGCGCGGAGTCCTTTTCGTACTCGTCCACGTCCACGGAGACGCCCACCTGCATGCCCTCGCGGTCGAGGTGGGCCAGGTCGCCGTAGTTCGGCAGGGAGGCGATGCGGTAATACACGCTGCCCTCGCGGACGTAGGCGTGGCCCTTGGCAATGAGCTGTTCCACCATGGCGATCATGCCGCCGATGTAATCCGTGGCCCGGGGCATGTAGGTGAAGGGCTTGATGGCGATGCGGGCCAGATCTTCGAGGAAGTAAGCGGTGTACTTGTCCGTGAGGGCCTTCATGGCGGCCAGCCGATCCGCGTTGGAGGCGTCGGCGGGGAGCCCGGCCTGGGAATCCCGGATGATCTTGTCCTCCACGTCAGTGATGTTCATGCAGAACTTCACCTCGTAGCCACTGGCCTCGAAGGTACGGCGAAGCAGATCCTGGAAGAGGAAGGTTCGGAGATTTCCGATGTGGGCGAAGTTGTAGACGGTGGGTCCGCAGTTGTACATGCGGATCACCCCTTGCTCCAGGGGTTGCACCGGCTCCACCCTTCGGGTCAGGGTGTTGAACAGTGAAAGGGTCCGGCGCGACGACATGGTTCTATCCAAGCATCCTCCAGCCAATTTCCCAAGTGGGGAGGCGATCACGCATCTCCCGGGGCCCGCGCCGGCCCCCGGGATGACGGCATGAGCTTCCTGGGGATCCTGGGCCTGGGCGGGAAGGGCGAGGATCCGCGCCTGGTGGCCCTGAAGGCGCAGGAGGCGGATTTCCTGGCCACCCTCAAGGAAGCTGAGGTCACCCTGGCCCAAACGGAGCTGGAGAACCGCCTGCTGCTGGAGGCGGCCCGGATCCTCAAGCCTTCCATGGGCCTGCAGGCGGCAGGCCTGGCCCTGCTGGAACTCATCCGGGAGCCCCTGGAGATCGCGACCTATTTCGTGGCCCTGGTGGACAAGGAACGGGATCTGATCGATTACCCGGTCTTCCTGGAAGGGGGGCGCCTTAGGCGGCATCCCATCGAGGTTTATTCCAAAAACAAAGGCATCACTGGGGTTGCGATCGACAAACAGGAGCCCGTCTATGTGCGGGCCCTGGATCCCGAAGGCATCGCCCTGGGAGCCATCCTCAGTCGGGCCGAGGCGGCCACGGGGTTGATCCCCCAGACCTGGTTCGGCGTGCCCCTCTCGCGACCAGATCTGGAGGGGGGTCGCCCTTTCGGCCTGGTGGCCTTCCAGGTCTTTCCCGAGGATGGCTTCAGCCCCCGGCGGCGGGAGCTGCTGGAGCGGCTGGCCCGACTGCTGTCCCTCACCCAAGGTGCCCCGTGAATTGGCTGCGGAAGAACCCCGAGCGCACGGAGGCTGAGATCCAGGCCACCTTGGTCCGCATGGCGGATCTCCAGGCCAAGCGCCTCTCCCTGGGCGAACTTCAGGCCCAGCTGCTGGAGGAACGGGCCTTCATCGCGCGAATCCTCGCGGGGCTTCACACGGGCATGCCCTGGGCGGAGGCCGGGGAGCTGCTGAGAACCCACTGTCTGCGCCCCTTTGAACTCTCCTCGCTCTACCTGGCCCGGGCGGATTGGGCGTCAAACCAGCTCCACTTCCCCTACTTCTTCGAAGCCGGTCGCTCCCGGGAGCGGAAGAGCCGAGTGCTTGGGGATGGGCCCGGCTTGACGGCCCGGGTGGTGGAACTGCGCGCCCCGCTCTACCTGGACACCAAGGAGGCCTGCATGGCCCACGGGATGGTGCTCACGGAGGCGGAGCTCACCACGGGGCTCATGAACCAGACCTGGTTCGGCATTCCCCTGGAAGGCCGGGATGGCAAACTGGCCGGCGTGCTGGCCTTCCAGAGCTTCCACTCAGAGGCCTTCCCGCCTCACCGCCGTTTGATGATGGAGGCGGTGGCGGGCATCACGGCCCTTCACCTCGGATCAGCGTGAGCAGGCCCTCGGGCAGCACCGCGGCCCGACCCTGATCATCGGCCACGAGGTGCACGCTCTCGCCCTCCGCGAGCTTCTGGCCCTCCCGCTCCACCACGTAACCGAACACCACCTTGCGCCGACCGGCTTCCTTGAGGTGGGTGCGGACCTGCACCAGCTCGTCATACCGGGCGGGGGCCCGATAGTGCACCTGCACTCCATTGACCACCAGGCGGTAGCCCGCCGCTTCGATCTCCGCGTAGCCCTTGCCCCGGGCCCGCATCCAATCGCTGCGGCCCAGCTCCATCCACACCACGTAGTTCGCGTGGTGGACGATGCCCATCTGGTCGGTTTCGGCGTAGCGGACCCGGATTTCGGAGGTGGTTTCCATGGGGCCATTGTGAAGCGAAAAGATCACCACGAAGGCACGAACAAGGAAGAAGGCCACGAAGGTGTTCCTTCGTGGCCTTCTTCCTTGTTCGTGCCTTCGTGGTGGGCTTTTGGCCTGGAGACCGATCTGACTACTCGATGGTGATGCGGACGTGATCGCCGTCGTTGGTATCGATCTCGAGGAGCAGATCCCCGGGCTTGGCGTTCTGGAGCATCTTCACGAGCTCGTCGGTCTTGATGCCCTTCTTGTTCTCGCCGTTCACCTTGATTTCGCTGTCCTGGGCGCACTGGAGGGCGCTGGTGGCCAGGGCCACGGGAAGGCGCATCTTCACGGTGGTGGGGCCGTCGGAGCCCTTCTGGGCACCCTTGGCGCCGTGGCGGTGGTGCATGCCGTCCTTGGAGACGATGTCGACCTTGATGAAGTGGGCCTGCTGGGCGGCCAGGGGCATGACGAAGGAGGCGGCGAGAACGAGGGGTGCGAGGAAGGCGCGCATGGGGGTCTCCGTGAGGATGAGGCGCTGGGGTGAGGGAAGTTTCAACCGGTTCACCCATGCCTACGGGGGCCTGGCCCCCCGGATTAGGGGAACCCGAAAATTCGCCCTGTCATAGTTGGGGGGCCGGGGTCATCCCACCCCGTGGAGGTTTCATGAAAGCCATTGCCATCATCCTCGCTGTCGCCCCGCTGTTCGCCCAGGGTGGCGTGAAGTGGGAACACACCCTCAAGGCCGCCCAGGCCCGCGCCAAGGCCGAGAAGAAAATGATCTTCATGGATCTCTGGGCTGAGTGGTGCGGCCCCTGCAAGTACCTCAAGGCCAAGATCTTCCCCAGCGCCGAGGGCCAAGCCGCCCTGGCCAAGGTGGTGCCCTTCGACGCCCTGGTCCAGACCAAGGACATGAAAGATCTGCCCGAGGGCCGCATGCTGGCGGAGAAGTACCAGCTGCAGGGCTTCCCCACCTTGATCCTCATCGATGCCAACGGCAATGAGGTCCGCCGCCAGGTGGGCGCCTTCCAGACGCCGGCTGAATTCGCCGCCTGGTTGAACGGCAAGTAATCCCCACTCTGCTGGCATGCGAAAGGGCCCCTCGGGGCCCTTTTCGATTCAGCCGCGCCCTACTGATCTTTCACGCCACCGGGCGGCGGATTGGGGCGGGGCAGGCGCTGCTTGATGCCTTCGAGTTCGTCCTGCTGGGCGCCCATGCTGGGGCGCGGAGGAGGGGGCGGCGGAGGCTTCTTGGGATCCGGGGGCGGCGGCGGGCTGGGATCCTTCACGAGGCTCTGCAAATCATGCTGGGCTTCCGCGGTGCCGGGGGCTTCGAGCAGGAGCCGCTCCAGGAGGGCCCGGGCTTCCTCGGGCTTGCTCTGTTCGATCTGGCAGCGAGCGGCCAGGAGCAGGGCCAGGGGGCGCCAGGCGGGCAGGGGGCGGGGGGCGCCTTGGCCCGTGAGGCTTTCGAGGCTCTTGAGGGCCTCGGCGGGGAAGCCACTGCGCAGTTCGATGGCGGCCCGCAGCAGGGCGCGTTCGGGGCGATCCGGCGCGGGCTTCCAGCGCTGGGCCGTGGGCAGGTCGCCGGATTCGAGGGCCCTCTGGGCGAGCCAGGCTTTGACGCCCTGGGGCAGGGGTTGCGCCTGGAGTTGCGAAGCGCCGAGGGCCACGAGAAGGCCCACCACGGGGCGCCAGCGGTTCAGGGGCTGGCCCGCGGCCAGGAGCCAGAAGATGAGGCCGACGAGGGCGATCCAGGCCCCGGCCTCCGGATGCGTGGGGATGAGGCTGCGCTGGGCAGGTAGGGGCAGGTGGCCCGAGAGGAGTTGCGTGAGGGTGAGGCCCACGTCGTTGGAGGTCAGGAGGCGGCCGCCACTTCCTTCGGCGAGGCGGCGTAGGAACTCGGGCCGGGCGCTGCTTTGCGCGGGTTCGCCGGGGGTCACACCGACGCCGGTGCGGGGCGGCACGGCCACGGGCTGGGTACCGCCAACTACTACCGCATAGAGGGGCAGCTTCGCCAGCTTCAGGGCTTCGATGGCCCGTTGCAGGGCGGGCTCTTCCGCTTCCCACGTCTCCTCGCCGTCGCTGAAGAGCAAGAGAATGGTGGGTTCACCGGCGGGAATCTGAGAGGCCACCTGAGGGATGACCCGGCCAAAGCTGGAGCCCGGGCTGCCCACTTCGCCCGGGGTGATCGTGGAAAGGGCATCGCGGAGCAGCGAACGATCCTCGCCCGGGGGCACCAACGGCACCTCATCGCCGCTCAGCAGCGACAAACCCCAGCGCAGGCCTGGCCTGGGTTCGCGGAAGAGTTGCTGCAACTGGGAAGTGGCGGCGTCGAAGCGCGACCCACCCGGCGCATCCAAGGCCGCCATGGAGCGAGAGACGTCGAGCAGGGCGACGGCGGTGAGGCGCGGGGCTTCGGGCAAGCCCCAGCGGGGCTGCGCGAGGCCGATGCCCAGGCCGAGAAGCATGAGCATCATGCCGAAGCCCTGGAGGAGGGGCTTCTGTCCGATGACGCGGATGCCCACGCCGGGCCTCAGGGAGGCCCATGCCCCGAAGATCAGGGCGAGCCCGGCCAAGCCCGCCATGGGCCAGAGCCAGAGGGGCTGAGCGAAGTGGGCGGTCATCGCGCACCCTCCAGCCAAGCCGGGTGGGCGGCGCCGCGTTTGCGGGCGAGGTCCAAGGCGAGGGGAATCGCCAGGGCGGCGGCGGCCAGCAGCAGCCAGTGGGCCAGGGCCCGGCCTTCGCTGGGGGCATCCACGGGCAGGCGGGTCTTCTCCAGGGTGTCGATGGCCAGCAGGCTCTTGCGCAGGCCGTCGGGATCCTCGGCGGAAAAGCTTTCACCCCCGGTGGCAGCGGCTACGGCCTTCAGGGTTTCGGGATCGGCCTCCACCTTGAGGCGCACGAAGCCCCCCCCTTCAATGGGCACGAGGCTTTCGCCGGCCCGGCCGATGGAGACGGTGTGGATGCGGATGCCGTGGTCCTTCGCCTCCTGGGCGGCCTCCAGGGGCAGCACGCGGCCCCGGTTCTGGGCGCCATCCGTGAGCAGGAGGATGACGCGGCTGCGGGCGGGGCTTTCCGCCAGGCGACGCACACCGGTCATCAGGCCGCTGCCGATGGCGGTGCCATCGTCCCGGGAGGAAATGTCCAACCGATACAACATGCGAAAGAGGCGCGGGTGGTCGGCGGTGAGGGGGGACAGGGTGACCGGGTGGGCCGAGAAGAGGATCAGGGCGAAGCGGTCATCGGAGCGCTTGGCGATGAAGGCTCGCAACAGCCGCTTGGCGGCAGTCCAGCGATCCTCCACGCCCGAGTGGTCACCATCGATGATGCGCATGGAACTGGAGCCATCCAGCACCACGGCGAAATCCACCACCGGGGCCTGGCCCTTCACATCCGTGCGCCACTCAGGGCCGGAGGCCGCGAGCACCAATAGGACCACCAGCAGCGGCGGCATCCACCGGGCGGTGAAGCGGGCCAGGCGGGACGCGGGTCGAGATGAGGGGATGCCCCAGCGGTAGGGCTTGCGCCACACCAGCCAGAGGAGGGGAATCAGCAGGATAAGCAGGTAGGGGGCCCGCAGCGCGATCACCGATGGCCTCCCTTCTGAAGCTCCGGCTCATGCGCCTTGGCTTCGAGGTTCTTCAACAGCATGGGGAGGTCGGGGAAGGGCGGGCTCAGCAATCCAAAGCGGGCGGCATCCAGGCTCTGAACCCACTGCGCCCAGGGATCCAGACCGCGCTTGCGGAACTCCTCGGCGCCCCAGGCCAGGGCCTCACCGCCGAAATGGGAGCCCAACAATTCCCGGCCGGCGGCATGGGCTTTGTCGAGGGCGCTGCGCTCGCGCACGGGCGGCCAGGCCTTGGTGAAGAGGTGGCGTGCATGCCGCTGCCGCCGCCCGCCAGCGCCCCGGCGCCAGAGCAGGAAGAGCCCCGCGACCAGCAGCAGCAGGGGGCTCATGGCCACGGTGGCCCAACCGTAGGGGAAGGGCAGCAACGGCAGTTGATCTTCACGTCCGCCACCCCAGCCCATCCAGGGCGCGCCGTGGGGCGTGGTGCGAGGCACGGGCACGCGCAGCTCCGGGGCTCGGCGCCCATCGCCGAGGTCCAGGGCGGGGATGACGGCGGTGCCGGGCTCCAGGGCCTGCACTTGGAAGCGCCACCCCTTGCCGTCCGGCAGTGGCTCCAGGGCCCGCACCCGCAGGGAGCCAAGCTTTTCATCCACGACAGGGCGCGGCAGGGGCTTGGCGGAGGAATCGTCTTCGCGCAGCTCGAGAACCTCCAGTTGGCCGAAGCGCAGCTCCTTGGGGGCCTTCCACTGGGGGGCGGCGGCGAGAGGTAAATACGAAAGCGTTAGCGCCACGACGCCACGACGCCACGAAAGAACCATAGGCGTTCGCTGTTGCGACTCGTGGCGGCGTGGCGTCGTGGCGCTGAAAGGAGGAGTCATGCGCCCGTCCCCTTCAAATAGGACGAGAGGCGCGGCACGGGGTCTTCGAGGATGGGCCACCGCTGGCGGGAGACGGTGGGGGGCAGGCCGGGGTCGGGCCAGTGCATTTCCAGGCGGCTGGGGGGCAACTCAGGCTCGAACCAGACCACCCGGTGGCGGGCGGCCAGGGGCTTGAGGGCGGGGGCGAGGCCCTGCAAACCGGCGCCGTTGCTGAAGAGCCAGAGGCGGTGGCCCTTGCCGTGTTCGCCCCAGTGGCCGAGGGCCGTCTGCCAATCCTCGGGGCGGGGGATGCTGGGGCCACGCTCCACCAGGTATTCCAGGGCGCGCAAGCCGTGGGCGCGGCCGCGGCGGGGGGCGAGGCGCAGGGGGGGCGTTTTGGCATCGCCGGGCACGATGAGCCCGAGGCGATCGCCCCCGGCCTGAATGGTGGCGAAGGCGGCGCCGCAGATCTCCAGGGCCCAGCGCAGGGGGCTCACGGGATCGCCCAGGAACATGGAAGGGCTGGGGTCGATGACGAGCCAGAGGATCAATTCGCGGCTGGCCTCGAAGCGCTTGAGGATGGGCTCGCCGGCCCGGGCCGTGAGGGGCCAGTTCATGAAGCGCGGATCATCGCCGTACTGGTAGGGTCGGTTCTCCACGAAGGTGAGGCCCGAGCCCTTCACGCTGCTGGGGTGCAGGCCCTCGGTGCCGCCGGAGAGCTTGCCCCGGATGCGCAGCGGAAGCCGCCGCAGGCGCGCGAGGAAGCTCGGTGGGAGGGGCATGGGAGCAGTATGCCTTCAGCCGGGGGGACACTCCTAGGGGATCGGTGGGGAAGCCGTATAAAAGCTCACCACGAAGGCACGAAAGAACCGAAGGCCACAAAGGGCCTCACCTTGGTGGCCTTGTTCATTTTTCGTGCCTTCGTGGTGAGCTTTTGATTTGCCGAGACCTCACTCCAGCCCGCTGACCTCTCCCTCCTGCGGCGCCCGCACTTGGGTGGCGAGGGTGAGGGTGCCCGTACCCTTGGCGGGGACCTGCACCTTCCAGGTGCGCACGCCGGGCACGCGCTCCTCGGCGCTGGGGGTGGTCTCCGGGAGGAAGTTCACCTTCACCTGCTCCTGGTTGGACTTGAGCACGCGATCCTGCACTTCCACTTCCAGGGCCTCGCCGCCATCGTTGGCCAACTCCACCTTGTCGCGGAGCGTCCACTGGCGCTCCTTGCTGAAAGTACCCACCACCTCCTCCTTGTGGTCGAGTTTGCGCAGGGAAACGCGCAGGGCCTTGTAGGGGCCGAAGCCCAATTGGAAGGGCTGCTTGGGGGCGGGCAGCACCAGGGGGCTCTCACCCAGGCGCTGGGCGCCCACGTAGTGCGTGACCGTGGCCGAGGGGAAGAGGGGGAAGTTGCCCGGTGCCTCGAAGCGCGCCACCTGCTGCACGTTGGCCTCCAGGCGCGGCACGGCCAGCAGCGCGAGCTTGGGGCTGAGGTCCTTGCCGACCACGCGGAATCGGTGGGGCTCGCCATCGCTGGGGATATCTTTGGCGCCGTCCAGGGCCCAGGTGGCGGCGAGGCCGGAGGCTTCATCGACCATGGCGGCGTTGTCTTCGTGAGCATCCACGACGTTGGCTGTATCAACCAAGTAGAGATTGCCAGAGCCCGCGGCTCCTCGAATTTCGCTCATGGCCTGGGCTGACTGAGCCTTCTGAAGTGGGGCCACTCCCGAATAGCCCATGGCGACGGGAGCCGGCGGTGGAGGCGGGACCGGCCGGCTGTACTCCAACTCCTGCGGCCCATCGAAAGTCTCAAACCCCAAACCCCGGCTGGGCCGCGCGTTGCTGATCTCCAACCTCACACCCTCCCAGGATTCGCCCGTCTTCTGGGTGATGGCGGCGTAGAGGCCCAGGGCGAGGGTTTTGCGGTCTTCACTGAGGCGGGCCTCGTACACGGGGCGCCAGCGGGCCTGGGTCTGGCGGTAGGTGAGCTCCAACTCCATGGGGCCGGCGCCGGTGGTGGTGACTTCCACGCGGACGATGCTGGGGGCCGTGCGCTGCTCGCCCTGGCGCTTGGCCAGCTCGGCGTCGAGGCGCTTCTCCTCCTTGGCCAGCTCGCCGAGGTCGCGGGTGGCGCGGCGTTCCTCCTTCATGAGGGTGGCGAGGCGCTGCTGGAGGCCCTTGCCGAACTCGGCGACGGATTGGGTGGTGGGCAGGGTGTAGGTGAGGCGGGTGCTCAGCTCCTTGGCGTGGGTGGCCTGCAACTCCTTGAGGAATTTCTGCTCGGAGGCCAGGGAATCCCGCTGGGATTCCAGCGCATCGCGGCGGTCGCGCAGGCCCTCGCGCTCGGCCTCCAGCTTCTTCCACTCCGCCGTTTCCGTGACGGCGCGGACGTCGGCGCGCACGGCCACGTCGCCCATGCGGGTGCCGCCGGGGCCCTTGGCACTGACCTGGAGATCCTCCAGGCGCAGACCCGTGGGCAGGTCCGTGAGCTCGAGGCGGTGGACGCCCGCGGTCTCCACGCGGCCCCGGCCCGTGCGGGTGACCCAGGCTTCATCCGGGTGCAGGCGGACCCGGGTGATGGGGGCCTTGAGCGCCAAGGGGTCCTGGGCGGCGAGCACGAGGGTGAGGGCGGGGAGGAGGAGGGTCAGGCGCATGGGCGGATCCTTCGTGGGGAACGTGGTGGACTCAGTGCTTGGGAGTGTCGGTCTTGGGGAGGGGTGCGACGACCTCGCCCATGGTTACCGAAGGAGGCTGTGCTACGAGGCCCATGATCGGGGGGTGGGGCACGGGCTTTGGCTTGCGCCGCGGCTTGCCGCCCTTGGTCGGGGCGGGCTTCGGCTTGGGCGGGGGGCAGGCGACCTTGCCCATGAGCTCCGGAGGCATGGGCCTGGGGGCCGGGGCGCCGCCCATGGGCACCTGGGCACTGAGAACGCTGGAGGCACTGGCGAGGATGCTGAGGATGAGGGCGGCGGCATACCGCGTGCGGCGGCGGCTCCGCACCTTGCGTATCCCCACGGGGCAATCCGCCGTGAGCACTGTGCCATCCGCCCGCCGCCAGAGGCGCAGGCAGGGCAGGGGGCCCCTGGCCTCGAAGAGGGCGAGCACCTCTGCCGACGTGAGTTTCGCCACGTTGTACACGTGCTTGTCGCACTGGGCGCACAGGCGCTGGCGATCGTCGCCGGTCATGTCGGCCCAGGATGCGTCGCAGGGCGAGGCGATCTGGAGGTTGGCGAGGAAGGTTTGGGTGGGGGTCATGGGGGCTCCGAAGGGGGCGCGGGTCGGCCTCACTTGGGGAATGCCGTCTGAGGGCGGCTCCTTTCATCGTTTTCAAAAAAAAGTGAAAGGGGCGCAGAGGGGCATTCAGTCCCCCGCCGGCCGGAGCATGGGCGCGTCAAAGGCCCTTCACTTGGGTCAGCTCGGCGGAGGTGAATCGCACCGTCGATGAGATCGTTCCGGTTGAAGGTCCTCTGGCTCGGATCGGCGAAGGGTCGGCGCAGCCGGGAGAAGGCCCTTGGGGTGCCCAGAAGTGGAAGCGATCCTAGGGCCACGACATCGCATCTGGGGCCCCGGAATTCGATGCCATCCCCCCCAAACCTGCCCTCACCGGGCATTCCAGGAGTACCCCATGCAGACCAAGAAGCTCTCCCTGAACAAGGAAACCCTCCGCGTTCTCGACGCTCACCAGAGCGAAGCCGCTGCCGGCGGCATGAAGGCCGTGAGCGCCCGCGTCACCGGCAACGCCACCTGCCAGCCCGGCTGGGACGATTGCTCCGATAACATCTGCGGCGCCATGACCTACGCTTGGTGCTAATAAATTCGCCCGCGATTATTTCGCGGCGTTTATGGAGGCGGCCCACTTGGGCCGCCTCTTCTTGGGTTCGGATGACTATTGTTGGATCGCGCGCAGGCGTGCTCAGCTGAGGACTGCGACGCTCCGTCTCGTCCGCGCAAGCTGGGATTCATAGCTGCGGGCAAGGAAGTCGTACAGCACCAGCTCCTGGGCGCGCTGCGCGCTCCGCAGGAGGCGGTTGGCGTGCATGTGGAGGTAGCTGCCCGCCAGGGCCTTCAGGTCGAGCGCTCCGTTCCGGGCCAGCTCCCTCAGGCGCTCCGTGGTGGCCTGGCAAGCCTGGGAGCGCTCCCGGAGCAGGGCGAGGCCCGGGGCGAGGGCTTCCAGGTCCGTCTCCGCGTTCAGCAGGGTTTCCAGGGCTTTCCGATCGCGGCGGTAGCGATCACCGAGCCTATGCGCGAAGGCGCCTTCGCCTCGGAATTCCAGGAGGAACCCTTTCCGCACGCCGGAGATGAGATCCAGCTTGCCCTGCAGATCGAAGCCCAGATCCTCCAGCAGGAGATCCATGCCCTTGAAACACAACCGCCAGCGCGCGTCCGCGCCGCCATCGCCGGGGTAGTGCTCCAGGATGCCCAGGGCGGCGTCGCTATCCGCCTGGAAGAGGGCTTCCGAGAGAGGCATGCCCCCTTCGCCGCCATAGCGTTCCAGCTCGCGGTCATAGGTGTCGAGCACGAGCCGGCGCGCGAGGCCCTCGGCCTGCAAGTCGACCATCACGGCATGGAGGCGGGGGAGTACCTCGCCCCAGAGCCGGCTGGGGTCGCCGTGGAAGCGGAGGCGCAGGTGCCACTCTGGATCGCCATAGCGGATGAAGAACCAGCCGTCGGCCGCGCCGGAGCCCAGGGTTGTCCGGATGAAGGAGGCGAGGCGCCCGCGCAGCGCCTGATCCAGCCCGGACGGCCCTCCGTAGAGCTTGGCGAAGAGCCACTCCGATCCGGGCGCGAAGCTCCGGGGCAGTGAAGCCTCCACGCGGGGGGCTGCGTTGCGGAGGGGGGGGCCCTCGAGGCGGGTGAAGGGCAGGACGAGCTCATGGACGAACCGGCCCTCGGGGCCTTCGGCCACCAGATCCTCCGGGGCCGGGAAGAGCTCTTCGAGGACGAAGCGCTCCCGATCCTTCACGAGGTCCAGAAAGGCCTCCACGCTGAGCGCGTTCTCGAAATCGATGGGCAGCTTGTTGTCCCCGTCGGCGAGCACAGCGAAGCGGGGGAGGTGGCGGGCCGCCCGCCACGCACGGAGGGCGGCCCAGCTGGGACCCGATTTTGGGGCGAGTACTTCCCTGAGCTCCGCCTTTTCGATGCGCCACCGGGCTTCGGAAAGCACCAGGCGGCCGACCTCCAGCCTGGGCAGGAAGGGCAGGGCCTCCAACACGCCCCAGGGCCAACCCAGGCCCATGGCGAGCCCCTGAAACTGGAGCATGCAGAGGAAGCGGTAGAGCCCCAGGCTCCGGTGGCTGAAGTTATGGGCGTTGGTGAGGCGGGGCAGCACCTCCCGCCCCAGGCGCCGGGAGCGCAGCATCACGCGACCGTTCTGAACCGAGACGAGGAGATCCGACACGGGGATCTGCTGCTCCTCCGGAGCGCCGGAACGCCCCAGGAACACGATCTCGTGCCCCCTCAGTTGAGGTCGGAGGATCACATTGCCGATGCGGCCCTCGGGAAGGTGCACGAGCTCCGCATGGATCGCATCAGGCCGCAGGGCCTCCTCGGCGCGCAGGTGCTGCTGGACCGCCTCGGTCAGCCGCGCATCCCCATGGCAGAAGCGCCCCAGCAGGGTGGCTCCGGAAGGGCCGGGATAACCCGTCAGGGAGACCTTGAAATCCCCCGTGGAGAGGGCTTCGCCATGAGCCGCGGAGATCCTGGCCAGGGCGGCGAAGGCCACGGGGAGGGGCTGGGGCGTCGGGGTGAAGAAGGGCTCCAGCTCCCGCTCCTCCAGGCGGAGGGTGAGCGCGCCCTGGGCGGCCTGCTCGAACACGCGCTTCATCAGGTAGGCGTCCCGGGCGGACCACGGGGTGGTGCCCTCTCCCGCGGGGCCGGGGAAGGCCAGCCCATCCAGCAGGGGTGAGGCCTCGGCACTGGGCCCCTGGGCCGCGTCGAAGCCGATCCCGACCTCCTCGTCGAGCACCTCGACCAAGGGTACTTCCCGGCCCTCGTAGCGGGCTTGGAAGGCCTCCGCGAATCGGCCGATGGCATCCTTCCTGGGCTGGCCCAGCAGGCGCTGGAGGAGCCGAGCGCCCCGCTCCAGTTCTGCGATCACCTCGGGGCCCAAGGTGGCCTCAGGCGCGGGCTTCACCAGATCGGTCTGAAACAGGCGGTTCAGCTCCACCTTGGCGGGGAGTTCCTTCAGGCGATCCGCGATGGAGAAGTAACGGTCGATGCCCAGTCCCAGGGGTTCGGCGTCGATGGCGTCCAAAGCCTGCCGAGCCGCTTCCAGGCCATCCGCGGCGGTTGCGCCCTCGGGCAGGGCGCGCAGCTGCCCGATGAGGTCGTGAATGGGCTCCGGTCCCGTGACGGCGGGTTGGAGTTCCGGGATCAGCAACTGGCTCTCGATGAGTTCAAGCACGTAGGCTTCGGCCTCTTCCAGGCTGACGTCCCCTTCCACCAGGGCCTCGGCCAAGGTGCGAAGGCTGGCGCCCGGTTCGGCGCGTCGGAGCGTGGCCAGCAGGTAGGGCGTCTCCTCTACGGCGACGAGGTGGTAGGAGCGCACCTTGCCGCGCATTCGGCCCTCGGTGTACCGGAGGCGTCCGCCAGCAGGGTAGAGGCTGGTGTTGGGTCGGAAGCGCAGCTCCTGCCGGAGCTTGGGATCCCGGGCCAGGGTATCGGCCAGGGCGCACAGGTAGTCCATGTCCAGACGGGTGTGCCGGACATAGCCCCCTTGACCCACTGTGCGCAGGTTCGTGGTTGCTCCCATGCTGCCCACGGAGCAGCCGGCGAAGAGGCCGAAGGGGGTCGAGCGACCACACATGCGCGCCAGGTATTTCACAAGGCTGCGCTCCACGCGCTTGCCTTTGTCTGATTCAGGCGCCTCGAACCAGTAGGGCAGGGCCTCCACCATGTCCGGCGAGGCGAGGAATAGGGCTTCCCGGATCTCGGGCCGGGAGACGAGGTTGCGAAGGCGAGCCCGGAGGCCCTCCACCTGCGCCTGCGCCACTTCGGCGGGCGCATCGGCCAGCTGGGTGGTGCGGGCCTCTCCCGTCCACCCCTCGAATACCTGCCAGGGCAGGGTGGCGGTGCGGAAGGCGAAGAAGGGAGCGGGTTGGAAGGCGGGCGCCGATTCGGCCAAGGGAGTACCTGCGGGTATGTGGGGTCAGGCTATCGCGGGGCTCGGGGCGTCCCCAACGGAGTTCGCTGAACGGGCACTAGGAGAGTCCGAGCCGTTCCCGGAGGCGGGGGGTGGCCGTGCGACTCACCTCCAGTTCCAGGTTGTCGGTGACGCGGACCTTCCACCGGCCGCCGGGGAGGCTCCGGTAGCCCAGCACGGCCTCTACGCGCAGCAGTTGGTGGCGCTGGATGCGGAGCAGCTTGCCCTCGGGGAAGGCGGCCTCCACATCCGCGATGGCGCTCCACTGGGTTCGGAACCGCTGGCCGCCGGCCCAGGTCCACACGATTTCATCGAGCACCTCGAAGTGGGTCACCTTCCTGAGGTCCAGGAAAACGTTGCCCCCGCCGGCCTTGACCAGAAAGCGCTGAGGCGGTTGCTGCGTCAGGGCCTTCAGCTCCGCGCCGCTCCGCGATGGGACCTGGCGGGCCTTCAGCCGCGCGAGGCTCCGCTCCAACCGGTCGGCGAAGACGGGCTTCAGGATGTAGTCGACGGCCTCGGCATCGAAGGCGCGTACGGCGTGTTCCGCGAAGGCGGTGACGAAGACCACCGGGGGCACCATGGGCAGCTCAGCCATCACCTCGAGCCCACTGCCGCCGGGCATCTGGATATCCAGGAACAGGCCATCGACGGGCTCCCCATGGCGGAGCCATTCCAGCAGCGAAGGGCCATCCGCGAGCTCCTTCACCACCTCGCATCCCGCCTCGCGCAAGAGCCGCGACAGCCGCTCCCGGGCCAGGGGTTCGTCATCCACCAGTGCGACCTTCAGGGAAGCCATGGGATCTCCTTTCAGGAAGCCAGGGGCAGGCGGATCAACGCCCGGGTCCAGGCTCCCTCGGAACGCAGGGAGAAGGTCCCGGCCTCGCCATAGAGCAGGGCCAGGCGATCATGGAGATTGGCGAGGCCGAGACCCATGCGGGAGGGGACACCCGCACCCAATGGAATCCCGGTGTTGTGGACGCCGAGGACCAGGAACCCATCCTCCCGGGTGGCCTGAACGATCACCTCCCCGCCCGCGAGGCTGGGGCTCACCCCGTGCTTGAGGGCGTTTTCCAGCAGGCCCTGGAGGATCAGGGGGGGGATGCGCTGGTTCTCCAGGCTCGGATCCCACTCCCAACGGAGGCTCAGCCGATCACCCAGGCGAAGGCGCTCCATGTCCAGGTAGTTCACCAGCAGCGCGCGCTCATGGCTCAATGAGTACTCTGGCTGATCCACCGCCTGCATCACCTGGCGCAGCAGGTCCGACAGGTGCCGGATGCTGGTCTCCGCTTGGGGGGAGGACTTGTGCACGAGTTCGGCCAGCCCGTTCAAGGCATTGAAGAGGACGTGGGGGTGCAATTGCCCCTGGAGCACCCGCGCCTGATCGGCCTTGGCCTGTTCGCGGATGACTTCATTCTCGGTTTGCACCCGCTCCCAGAAGGCCTGGACAGCGCCGGCCATGGCCATGAAGGGGGCGTGGAAGGTGAGGTAGTCCACGAGCACGGCCATATTGACGAGTGGGGCTCCCCCGGTGCGCCGAACGCCGCCATCGAGCAGGACCAACCCGGCCATGCAGGCTTCGGAGAACAGCAAGGAGACCAGGACGCTGGTCCAAGATCGCTTTGCGCGGGCCATGACCTGCCAGGGCATGGGGGCGAGCCAGATCATCCAGAAAAGGTAGAGGCTCGGGGTCAGGAACAGGGGAACCCATTGATGGACGCCCTTGGGCCCACCGGATTCCAGCTGACTCCACAAGTCCCGGGTGACGGATGGAAGGTAGATGGCCAGGAAGGCCACGAGGTGGAGGGGCCGCCGAAGTCGGAGACGCAGGGATCGGGTGGCGAGCCCAAGGTTGACTTCGAACCTCAAGGCCCGGTGGTCCGGATGGAAGTTGCTTTGGTGATGGTCCCTGTCTGGGGGTCACAGACGGTGCATGTGACTTGGGTGAGATCGGTGGCCCCATTGATATCGCAATTGTCCGTATAGTCCGCCGTTGGCATGCCAGCCGCGATCAAGCCCAGGGATTCGGTTCCCAGGCGCCGGAGGGTTTCTTTATTGAGGGAGAGTTTTTGCATGGTGAGGCTCCATTGAGTTGGACATGCGGATCAGGCCAGATTCAGAGCTCAAGGCCCGGTCGTCCGGATGGACGTGGGTTTGGTGTTGCCGGTCTGGGTGGGATGGTCATCCACCGTGCAACCATCCGTGGTGTTGTCTGTAGGCACGCATCCGTCCGTGTAACCAGGGCCCGGCACGCCAGCGGCGATGGCCGCCAGAGATTCAGTGCCCAAACGGCGAAGGGTTTCCTTGTTGAGGGAGAGCTTCTGCATGGGGAGACTCCGCGAAAACAATCCGGTTCCCGGTTGAATGGAAGGGTGGGTTGGTGAAATTATCCTGCGACGAAATTGCGCCATCAATCGGTATTGAGGGGATCCACGGCGATGAGGAGACAGCGATCCCACTCCGGGCGTTGGGGGGAGAGCGCCGCCAGAAGCGCGAGTCCGATGCCGGTGGCTCCCTCCAGGAGTCCGGGGGCATCCACCCATGGATCCCGGCTTTCCGCTCCGGCCGCCGCGGGCATGTAGGCCTGGAAGCCGGCGATGCCGCGGCCCTCGTGTCGCAAGGTCAATGTGGACTCGAACCAGCGAAGGGCGGCCTCCCTGAATACGGGCTCACCGGTGGCTTGCCAGATCCGGTTGTAGAGGTGCCCATTGCCCGCGGCACCGTGGCAGAGGCCGGCATCCTGGGTGCCCGACTCCGCGAAGGTGCGGCGGGCGGAGATCCGCAGCACTTCGAGCGCGGAGGCTTCCCAATCCCTGCGGCCCGTGGCGCGGGCGGCCAGCAGCAGGGCGAGGCCCAGGCCCAGATCGCCGTAGCACCAGGAGATGCGGGTGGGGCGCGATTCCCGACCGGACTCGCCGAGGGGTACCACCGAGGCGAAGCATGAGCCCATGCCTTCCGGCAGGCGTTGGGCCAGCAGCCAGGACACGGCCCCTTCCAACAGGGGATCCGCCGCTTCGAATCCCAGGGCGCTGGCCTGACCGAGCAGGGCGATGATCCCCGGTACGCCATGGGCCAGTCCGAGGTTGAAGTAGCCCTCGGGGTCCAGCTCCCGCTGCCACGCGGGCAGCAGATCGGGATGGGTGTGCCAGGTGAGGCCGCCCTCGGTGCGGGTGTGGATCTCCTGAAGTCGGGTGAGGACCTGGTGCAGGATCCGCTGCCCCGAGGGCCGGGCCTGCCGCTCCCATCCGTAGGTTCCGTAGCCGATCAGGCCTGAGACGAGGTCGTAGTCGAGGGGCCAGGGCGACTGGCTCAGCAGCTGTTCCAGCCCCGCATCGATGTCCTCGTTCAGATCCTCCTCTGAGGGCGCGACCAGGCGCCCCTGCAGGTGCTCGACGGCCCAGGCGATGCCCGTGAAGCCGGAGTAGAAGGAGGGCCACTGCACACCTTCGCCGAGGGAGGCGATGGCATCGCCGAGGTGGGCGTGGGCCCGCGCTTCGCCGCCGCGGCCGCTCTCATGGAGGTAGCTGTAGAAGAGGGCGGCCCCGGCGGAGCCCGTGGCCAAATCTCCCGTGGGGAACTGCGCGGGCAGCGCTTTGGCGATGGCGGCGAGGGCGGCCTCGGCCCGCACGGCCAAATCACCGGTCAGCAGGGGCGACCAGCCTCCGGTGCGGGGAGGAGTTACCACCGGCGAGAGGGAATGGGGCATGGAACCTCCCATGGGATCAGCTGAGACCGGCATCGTGGCTCGCATAGATGACGGTCTTGTCCCGGAACCAGGGGCTGTCGTGGAGCCAGGCCCGGCTCACCCAGTCCAGATTGGCCATGGCTTCATCCAGGAGGATCAGCTTGCGATCGGAGGCCATCACGGCGGTGAGCGCCACCAGCTGTCGTTGACCGCCGGAGAGGTTCCCGCCCCCTTGGGCCAGGACGGTGCTGTAGCCCATGGGGAGGGTGGCCACGAGGCGGCTGAGCCCCGTGGTCTCCGCGGCTTCCATGAGGCGCTCGTGGGGAGTGGTGCCACCGGAGAGCAGGCGCAGGTTCTCCAGGATGGACCCGCCGTAGATCTGGGCGAACTGGGGCAGGTACACCATGTGCTGCTTCGCCGCCGCAGGATCCAGTCCTCCCAGGCTCACGGCCCCGCGCTCCGGCGGATAGAGGCCTGCGAGGAGGCGCATCAAGGTGCTCTTGCCGAATCCCGAGGGGGCATGGATCCACCGCTTCTCCCCGGGCTCGACCCTCAAGTCGTAGCCCTTGAGCACCCAGGGTTGATCGGCACCATATCGGAACCATACGTCCTGCAGGAGGACGGGCCCTTCCAATCCACGGGTGGTCGGTGGGGGCGCAGGGGTCGGATCTACTTCCAGGATCTCCAGGGTCTTCGCCAATTGGGGGCGGAGGTTCCGCAGGCCGAGGTAGGCCTGGGCCACGCCCAGCACCGACCCCAGATAGACGTTGCTCATCTGGACGAAGGCCATGAGGCTGCCCACCTTGGTTTCGCCCGCGAGCACGAGCTTGCCGCCCCAGATGAGGAGCACCACCGTCAGGGCCTGGCGGATGCCGTCCAGTCCCACCTCGCTCCAGAGCCCCACCCGCTGCCGGCGCAGGGAGATCCGCAACTCCTCCCCGAGCATGCCGAGCCAGCGGATGAGGCCTGGCGTCTCGGCGCCCGCGGCCTTCACGGTGCCAATGCCCTTGAGGAGCTCCACCAGGTAGCCCCGCTCCCGGGCCTGCACTTCCACCTCGCGCGCCTGCAGGTTCGCCTGGGCACGACCCACGACTACCACCAGGGCCGCCATGGCCAGGGAGACCAGCACCACGGCGCCGGTGGGCTGCGGGAAGGAGGCGGCCATGACCGCCAGGAACAGGAGGGCCATGAGGCCATCCAGGAAGCTGCCCAGCAGACGCTCCGTCATCAGGTTCCGGGCCGCGTCCAATCCCGCGTGAGCCTGGAGCAGGTCGCCGATCCGCTTGCTGTGGAGGAAGGGGAAGGGAAGGGCCAGCATGTGGGCGATGAAGTCGTGGCCGAGGCCCGCCTCCAACCGCACCTCAAGGAAGAGGATGGTGCGCTGTCGAAGCCAGCCAATCCAGGCCTGGAAGAGGGCCACGAGCACCATGCCGAAGGCGACCACGGCCAGCAGGGAGCGGCCGCCCTCGGGGAGGGCCCGGTCCATGGCCAGCCGGGTGAATTGGGGAGAGAGGAGGGCGAGCAGCTGGATTCCCAAGGTCGCCACCCCGATCTGAAGGAGCGATCGGCGATGCCCGGCCAGGAGGCCCAGGGCGGCCTGCCAGAGGCTGCGGGTGCGCAGGGGCGCCTCCCGAAGCTCGAAAGCCCAGCCGGAGAAGATCGCTTGGAATTCCGTCAGACTCCATTCGCAGGGGCCCGCCGCATGCTCTAGGCGAAGGCCCGCGAGGGTCCGACCCTGGTAGATCCACCAGGTTCCATCTTCCGCTTGGAGCAAGGTTGGTGCATCCAGTCCTTCAAGCTCCTCCACCTTCACTCGGACCCGCCGGGCCAGGAACCCTTGGGTGTTCAGGAATGCGGCCATGCCCGCGCCGTCGAGCTGGGTGCCGCCGATCCGTCCCTGGTCCCGCCGACTGGGCTTGCGTCCGCGCAAAGCCAGGAGCCGGCGCAGGGCGATCTCCCCGGGATATCCGCGGAGCTCAGCCATGGGCCACCTCCATGGCTTCCACCAGATGCTGGAAGAGGCCGGGGTCCCGCCGCAGGGAATCGTAGGTTCCGGTTTGCACGATGCGCCCCCCCTCGAGCACGAGGATGCGATCCGCGTCCTTCACGGTGGCCAGGCGATGGGCGATGACGATGCGGGTGCACCCCAGAGCCGCGAGATTGGCATGGAGGCGGGCTTCCGTTTCGAGATCCAAGGCGCTGGTGGCTTCGTCGAGCACCAAGATGGCGGGGTCGTGGGCCAGGGCGCGGGCCATGGAGAGCCGCTGCCGCTGGCCCCCGGAGAGGTGGCCGCCGTTCTCGCCGATGCGGGCGTCGAAGCCCAGGGGGAGTGCTTCGATGACCTCGCGGATGCAGGCCTGCTCGGCGGCCCAGCGCAGTCGTTCCGTCGTCAATTCGGGATCGTTGAGGCAGAGGTTCGCGCGGACCGTATCGTCGAAGAGGAAGGTGTCCTGGAGCACCACCCCCATTTGATTGCGGAGGCGGGGCAGATCCAGATCCCGCAGGTCCCGGCCATCAAAGCAGATGCGGCCAGACGTGGGGTGGTGCATGCCGAGCAGGAGGCGGGCGAGGGTGGATTTCCCCGCGCCGCTGGGACCCACCAGGGCCACCTTCTCGCCGGGCGCGATGGCGATGGAGATGTCCTGCACCACCGTCGGGGCCCCGGGGCCGTAGGCGAAAGTGACGTTCTCGAACTGGATGGCGCCCTGCAGCCGGCCTGGATCGAGGTTTCCGGATTCCTCCACCGGGGATTCCATCACATCATCGAGGCGCGCCAGGTGATTGCCCAGGAATTGGAGCTGGGTCGCGGCGCCGAGCAGGGATTCGAGCGGATCCAGGAAGAGGCCCTGCAGGGCGATGAAGGAGGCGAATACGCCCACGGTCATGTGCTCCGCGACGACTTCCCGGCCGCCGATCCAGAGCACCGAGGCCGCCGCCAGCCCCTGGAAGAGGGCCATGCCTTGGGCCGAGGCGATCTCCAGCTGCCGACGTTGGAGGCCCGCGTTGACCCGGTTCACCATCCGATCCGTCCAGCGCGCCACCAATGGGCCTTCCGCGCCCAGGGCCTTCAGGGTTTCCAGGGAAGAGAGGGCTTCCACAAGGGAGCCGCCCTCCCGCCCCGAGGCCGCCAACTCCGCCGACATGATCTGCTGATTCCGTTCCTGGAGGAGGATCAGGATGGCCAGCCGGGCCAGCCCGAATCCCAGCACCACGGAGCCGAGCAGGGGGTTGTAGGCGAGCATCAGGGCGGCGTAGCCGAGGATCAGGAAGGCGTCGAGCAGGGCCGAGATGGAGCGGCTGGTGAAGAAGTTCCGGATGTGCGTGTTGCTCTGGACGCGCTGAACCAGATCGCCCGGGGAACGCTGCAAAAAGAAGCTCAGGGGCAGGTGGAGCAAGTGCTCCATGAACCGACCCATGATGGTGATGTCGAAGGCGGATTGGAGACCTTGGATCACCCAAGAACGAAGCAGACCCAAGGCGATCCGGGCCAGGGTGGCGGCACCGAGGCCGAAGGCCAGCCCCCAGAGCCAGGGCTCCTGGCGCGGGGTGATCACGCGGTCCAGCAATAGCTGGGTGGCCATGGGGAAGACCAGGCCCACCATCTGGAGCATGAGCGAGGCGCCCAGCAGCTGGAACAGGCTCCGGGAGGATTCCCTGAGGAGGCCCCTGTAACGGCGCAAGCTCGGTCGGGTGCGGGCCCGTGGGACGAAACCTTCGTCGGGGGCGAAGACAAGGGCCACCCCGGTGAACCGTGCGTGGATTTCGGCGGTTGCCACGGTCCGGCGTCCCAGGGCGGGATCCACCACCACCGCGCCCTTCCGTGTCAGCCGCTCCAGCACGAGGAAATGGTTGAAGTTCCAGTGGAGGATCGCGGGCAAAGGGAGGTCCGCGAGGTGCTCCACCTCGAGGGTGACGGCTTCGGCCTCCAGGCCGAAGCCCCGGGCGGCCCGCAGGATGGACAGGGCGTTCGCGCCATCCCTGGAGACGGCGCAGGCGCTTCGCACGTCGATCAAAGGCGCGTGGTGGCCGTGGCATCCCAACACCATGGCCAGAGAGGCCGCGCCGCACTCCACCGCCTCCATCTGGGGGATGAAGGGAACCTTCCGGGGCCTGCTCAGGCGGTCCAACACGCCCATCAATCCAGCCAGCGGCGCAGGGGTTCGATGAAGATGGCCAAGGGGCGCTGCCGACGCAGGGTGAACCGGAGGTTCGCGAGCATGCCCGTACGTACCTGGATTCGTCTGGATTCCTCCTCTTGGATCTCCAGCTCCACCCGGTAGGCGGAGCCTTCCACCTTGCCGGCCTCGCCAAGGGCTTCCTGGACTTCCGGAGTCGAGGCCAGGTCCGAGGCGATCCGCAGCACCTTGGCCTTCAGGGTTCCAAACTCAGCGTAAGGATGCTGGTCCAGCTCCAGGCGGGCCACGTCCCCCACCTTGACGAAGGCGCGGTCCTTCTCGGGCAGGAAGGCGACGATGCCCAGGGGGCCGCCCTTGGGGATGATGCGACCCACGGCCTGGCCTGCCCCCAGCACGTCGCCGGGCTTGACCAGGATGGCCTCCAACACGCCTTCGCGCGGGGCGGACACCACGGTCTGGGCCATGGAGATCTGGATGGCATCGACCTTGGACTGGGCCTGGCGGAGCTCCTGTTCCCGCCGCCAGAGATCATCCTCCCAACGGCCTTTCAGGGAGGCCATCTCCTGGCGGGCCTGGACCAGGGATTGCTGCGAGATCATCAGTTGCCGTTGGGCCTGGGCCAGGGCCTCCTTGGATTCCTCCACGGCGAGGTCGCTCACCAGCTTCTCCCCGAGCAGGGTCTGGTTCGCCCTGAACTTGCGGACATACAGGTTCACGGACTCCCGCTGACTCGCCTCCTGGTCCACGAGCATGGCGATGCGCGCCTTCAGCGTGGATTCCTCTTCGGCGTGAAAGCGATCCTGGCGGCCCGCGACGCTGCGATGCTCGGATTGGAGCAGGGAGAGCTGCCGCTGGGCTTCGAGGAGTTGGGACTGGAAGCTGGCGGAATCCAACTGCAGTACGGGCTGGCCTGCCTGGACCTCCTGCCCCGAGTGGGTGGGGACTTGAACCACCGTGCCAGCCACGGAGGTGTTGAGCACCTGGATGCCCAAGCGGGGGCGCAGGATGCCCCGGGCGCGGGCGGTCACCTCCACGGATCCGAAGATGCCAAGGAACGTCACCGCCAAGAGCAGGGCCAGGAGAGTCCAGAACAGGGCCCAGGTCCAGGGCGGCGAGGCCTTCAGCGGACCGGCGCCTTCCTCCCCTTGGAGGTAATGGTCGATGGCTGCCTTGCGGAACAGCCCTTCATCGAATGGGTGCATATGGAAGAAGTTTCCCCCATATGGGGACGATTCCCTAGCCGTGTCCCCGGGATCCCGTGGCCCTGGGATCAATATTTCGCTGAACGGAACCAAGATGGGGGGCGAATGGAATGGGCCCCTGGGCCGACCTCAGGACACGAGTCTCCGGGGCCTTAGGCCTGGGCCTTCTTTTCCTCCAGCTCCAGCCACTCCAGCTCCAACTCCTCGAGCTCGGCCTTGGCGGCGTCGCGATCCTTGAGGGCCTGGTGGCCGGGGGCGTCGGCGGTGAGGAAGGCGGCGGGGTCGGCGAGAATCTGGTCCACTTCCTCCAGGCGGGCGTGGAGGCCGACCATGGCATGCTCCACGGCGGCGAGGCGGCGCTCTTCTTTTTGGCTGAGTCCGGCCTTTTTGGACTTGGCGGGGGCATCCACCTTGGCCGCGATTTTGGTCATCTCGGCTCTGGGGGCGGCTTCCAGGGCGCGCTGCTCCCGGAGGCGCTTCACGGTATCCGGGGGGCCCTCAAAGAGTTCCCAGCGGGGATAGCCGGAGGCGTTCCAGGCCAGGGTGTGGGTAGCCACCTGATCCAGGAAGAAGCGATCGTGGCTCACGAGGAGCACGGTGCCGGGGAAGCCCTGGAGGGCCTCCTCGAGGTTCTGCAGGGTGGGGATGTCGAGGTCGTTGGTGGGCTCATCGAGCACCAGCAGGTCCGCCGGGTGCAGCATGGCCTTGGCCAGCAGGAGGCGGTTGCGTTCGCCGCCGGAGAGCGTGGCGGCGTCCCGGCGCTGATCCTCGGCGTTGAAGCCGAAGCGGGAGAGGTAGACCTGGATGGGTTGGGTGGCGCCGCCGGGGAGCTGCACGATGCCGGCGCGATCGGCCAGGTTGTCGCTGACGCTGCGCCCCGCTTCCAGTTCGCCGCGCCCCTGGCTGAGGAAGGTGACCTTGGCGCTGGGGTGGCGGGTGAGCTCGCCGCCCGTGGCGGTGAGCTGGCCCAGGAGCAGTTGCAGAAGGGTGCTCTTGCCGCAGCCGTTGGGGCCCAGCAGGGCCACGCGCATGCCCCGTTGGAGGAACATGTCGAGGCCGCCCATGAGTTCGATGCCGCCGGGATAGCTGAAGGTCACCTTCTCCGCCCAGAGGAGGGCGTCGCTGCGGTTGGAGCCGCCTTGGAAGGCAAGGCTGGTGCGTTGTTCCACCTTGGTGCGGTCGCCCACGGTGTCTTTGAGATCCAGCACCTCTTCGATGCGGATCTTGGATTTGCGGGTGCGGGCCTTGGCGCCGCGGCGCAGCCAGGCCAGCTCCGTGCGGAGGCGGTTCTGCATATGCTCCGTGAGGCGGGCCTCGCGGAATTCCTGATCAGCCTTGAGCAGCAGGTAGTCGCTGTAGCCACCGTCGTAGCTGGTGAGCTTGCCGATCTCCAGCTCGATCATGCGGTCCACCACGGCGTCCAGCAGGTGGCGGTCGTGGGTGATGAGGAGCAGGGCGCCGGGGAAGCCGAGCAGCCAGTTCTGGAGGCGTTCCACCTGCTCGGCGTCCAGATGATTGGTGGGCTCGTCGAGGATGAGGAGGTCCGGCGCCTTGAGCCAGGCCTGGGCCAGGGCCACGCGCTTGCGCCAGCCGCCGCTGAGGCTCTCCACGGTGCGATCCAGGTCGCCCAGCTCCCATTCGGTGCGGGCCTTCTCCAGTCGGGGGGCCAGATCCCAGCCCCAGTCATTGAGCTGGTGCTCGATGTGCTCCAGCTCGTCGTGGAGCTTGGCGTCTTCGTGCTGATCCAGGGTGGCGTGCAGTTCGGTCTGGCGGTTCAACAGGGCGGCGTGGTCGGCCAGGGCCGCCTCCAGGGCCTCCTTGATGGTGGCGCCGGGGGCGAACTCCGGCTCCTGGGAGAGCCGGGCGATGCGCAGACCCTGGGTGATGATCACCTGGCCTTCGTCGGGCGTGTCGTCGCCCGTCAGCAAACGGAAGAGGGTGCTCTTGCCGGCGCCGTTGCGGCCGATGAGGCCCACCTTCTCCCCTTGCATGATGCCGAAAGAGAGCTGATCGAGGATGGCCCGGGCGCCGAACCGTTTGGTGACGCGGACGAGGCTGAGGGCGATATCGGGCAAGGCGAACTCCAGCCCTCTAGAATCGCACGCCCAGGCCCTTTTCCCGCCCCCTACTCCACGCGGATGGGCAGGGCCCAGCGGTAACCGGTGCCCAGCACCGGCTCCACGGGGGAGGGCTGCTCCGCGCCGGCCAGCTTGGCCACGAGCTTCTTGATGAGGCCATCCACGGTGCGGCCGTTGGGGCGCGTCTTGCCCGTGCCCAGTACCGTCACCAGGGCGGACTTCTCACAGGGGGCGCCCCGGGCCGTGAGCAGGGCTTCCAGGAGCCGGAGCTCGCGGCTGGTGAGATCCAGGCCTTCGCCCTTCCGATCCACCCAGTGGCGGCGGGGGTCGAAGCGGTAGGGGCCGCTGATGAGGACCTCGGCCTTGCGGGGGTGGGTGCGCCGCAGCAGGGCTTTGATGCGCAGGCGCAGTTCCTGGGGGGAGAAGGGCTTCACGGCATAGTCGTCGCAGCCGAGCAGGAAGGCCTGGAGGCGATCGAGATCCCCCTCCTGGCCGGAATACACGATGACCGGCACCTCGTCGCCAAGGCTGCGGAGGGTGCGGAGCACCTCGAACCCGTGCACCCCAGGCATGACGAGGTCCAACACGATGAGATCCGCGGGTTTGAGCTCGTGGAGATCGAGACCTTCGGCGCCGCTCGCGGCGAGCGCCACTTCGTGCCCATCCTTGAGCAGGAGGACTTCCATCAACCGGCGAAAGCCGGGATCGTCGTCCACCACGAGAATTCGGGCCATGCCTTCCTCCACCCCCATCTATCGGTCAGGGTGCCGGAGGATCCTGAGATCTGCGAGGAGAATTCGATCTCCGTTCACACGGGCGCAACGCCGGGGCCTTCCAATGAGGCCATGCGCAGCCTCCTCTTCCTGCTTCTTTCGGTCGCTACGACCCTGCTCCGCGGAGGCGATCCCCAGCCTCCCCCCCGGGCCCTGGAAGGGCACCTGCTCCTGGTGGGATCCGATTCCATGGATCCCCTGTTGCGGCTTTGGATCGAAGAATTCCAGAAACGCCATCCGCAGGCCCACGTCGAGGCCCTGTCCAAAGGAAGCCTCACGGCCCCTCCCGCCCTGGCGGAGCGGAGGACGGTGCTGGGTCCCATGAGCCGGCCCATGAAGGAGGCGGAAGCCGGCCTCGTGGAAAAGGCCCTGGGCTTCCGGCCCCAGCAATTCGTGGTGGCCTACGATGCCCTCGCCATCTGGGTGCACCGGGACAATCCCCTGCGCCGCCTCACCATGGAGCAGCTGGATGCCATCTACTCCAAGACCCGTAACCAGGGCTGGGAAGTGCCCATCCGCACCTGGGGGGACCTGGGCCTGCGCGGCGCGTGGAAGCGCCGGGACATCGTGCCCTATGGGCGGGATGGCATGAGTGGCACCCGGGGGTTCTTCGATGAACAGGCCCTGGGCAAAGGGCAGGTGAACCAGGCCTATCAGGTGGCGGGGGATCAATGGGCGGTGGTGGAAGCCCCGGGCAAGGATCCCCGCGGCATCAGCTACGGGCCCGTGAACTACGGGGAACCCACCGTGCGCCAGCTGCCCCTGGTGCCGGTCTATGGGCGGGAGGGGATCCTGCCCACCCTCCAGACCATCAGCTCAGGGCGCTATCCGTTGACGCGGGTGCTCTCCATCTACGCGGCGGCGGATGAAACTCACCCGCTGCCGGAGCTGGCCCGGGCCTTCCTCAAGTTCATCCTGAGCCGCGAAGGCCAGGCCCTGGTCTCCGGCTACGGCTCCGTGCCCATCTCGGCGGAACTGGCGGCCTCGCAATCGGCTTGGCTGGAGGCGCGATGAAGGCCGTTTCCCGCCTCGGCGAGTACCGGCTCACGGCGCGCCTCGCGGAGGATGCTTTCGGCACCTTGCACCGGGCGGTGCGGGTGGAGGGCGGCGCCTTCGGCCGCCACGCGTTGATCCGCCGGTTCAATCCCCGGTGGTTGGGCGCCGGCCTGCGGGTGGCCCTGGCGGAATCCCTTCCCCAGAGCCTCCGCCTGGGAGAGGCTCGGGGCCTCGCGCCCCATTGCCGCATCTACCACCAGGCGGCGGAGCCCTGGATCAGCTACGACTTGGACCCCGGCCTCACCCTCGCGGAGCTGCTGCAGCTCTGCCGGAACCAGGGCATGGCCCTGGGCCTGGAGCACGCGCTCACGGTGATGCGGGATCTGGCCACGGTGCTGGAGCACCTGCACGAGCGGAACGTGGCGCATGGCCTGCTCGTGCCCGAGTTGGTCTGGGTGACCCATGAGGGGTCCGTGAGTTTGCTGGATGCCCCCGTGGCACCGCAGCTGCGTCGGGTCCTGGGCACTGCCGTGATCCCCGGGCTCGAGGTGCTGGCCCAGGCTCCGCCCGCGGGTGCGCCGAGGGACCTCTACCTGTTGGCCTGCCTAGGATGGCGGATGCTCACCCTGGAACCCGTGGTGCCCCCGAGCACCGAAGCGTTACTCGCTGCCCTGGAAACCTGGGCCCGGGCCTCCGAAGGCGGCCTGCCCAATTCCCTTCGACACCTCTTCGCCCGCATGGTGGGGCGGGAAGCGCCCTTCCAGGATCTCGGCGAATTCCAGGCCGAGAGCGGCATCGCGTTGCAGCTGGACGAGTACGCGCCCTCCACCTTCAATCTGGCCTTCCTCGTCCACACCATGCTGCGGGAACGAATTCCGGCGGAACTCCGGGAGCTGGAAGCCGAACGCGCCGCCACCTGGACCGTGAGCACCCAGGTGCCGGCCCTTGGGGTGAGTGTGCCTCCGGCCCCGACCCGCGCCCGATCTTGGAAGGGACTCGGCATGGCGGCGGCGCTGCTCCTGGCGGCCGGGGGCGGGGTCTTCTTCTCCCAGCGCAGCGGTGCCCAGGAAACCGAGGACCTGCGCAAGGCCTTGGCGGGCGCCCAGCGGAGTCAGGCGGAGCGGGATCAGATCCGGGCAGACGTGGAAGCCTCCCTGCAGCGGGAAGCCGAGCGCAAAGCCAGGCTCCAGGCTCAGCTCGCCGATTCCCGGGACGCGGCGAAGCTGGAATCCATCCAGCGGGAATTGGAAGCGGTGCGGGTGCGGCAGGCCGAGCTTCACATGCGCCAAGCCAAGGCCAAGGCGGAGGCCGAGGAAGCCGCGGCCCAAGCCCAGCGGCTGCAGGCCAAGAGCGCGGCGGTACCCAGTGCGCCCAAGCCCGCGGTCGCAATGCAGCCGGTGCCCGAACCCCCCAAGACACAGCCAGCGCCTGCTCCGGCCCCGCGGCCTCCCATGAGCCCTTCCGATGCGCCGGCCCGGATCCAATCCTTGGCGGGCTGGGCGAAGCCTGCGACCTTCCGAGGGCCCCTGCGCCTGAGGGTGTTCATCAGCGAGGAAGGGCGGCCCCTGCGCGCCCTGGTGATCGAGGGGGCGGGGGCCGCCATTGATGCCGCGGCCACGGAGGCGGCCCTGCGCAGCACCTACCAACCGGCCCTGGCGAGTGGAAAACCCGTGCGGGCCTGGGTGGAGGTGGACTTCACTTCGAAGTAAGCGGCTCCGCGATCAGCCCATCCACGAAGGTGAAGGCCGAGGTTTCACTGAGGCCCTGGACCTTGAGCCAGCGCCCCGGGCCCAGCTCCAGGTAGAGGTCGTGGGTGGGCGTCCACCAGCCCTTCCGGCCGTTCCGGCCCTGGAGGCGGCGGGCCTCCCGGAGTTGGAATTCGGCCGGGCGGAGGCTCGCGGCCACCTCCAGGCGACCCTCAGCGGTGCCCAGGAGGAGGCGGCCTTCGAGCCAGGTCCAACGGCCCTTGGGCCAGCGCAACCGCGTGCCGTCCGGGGCCGTGAGCTGATCGCCTTCGATCCGCGGATCGGGCAGGGTGGGCACCCACTGGGCGGAACCCAGCACTTGGGCCGCATCCCAACCCACGTTGCCGAGGTCGGTGAGGGTCGTATCGCCCAGCTTCATGCGGAAGGCGGAGGCCGGGGTTTGATCGAAGGTGGGATCCACGGGCACCCATCGTTGCCCCAGCTTCACCTCCACCCAGAAGTGCGGGCCCAGCACGCCATCGAGCGCCACCCAACCCACGGCGCCCCGGGCGGGCACGCCCAGTTTGCGGAGGAGGGCCACGGCCAGCACGCCGTGCTCGGTGCAATCCCCCTTGGGGATGTGGGCCACTTCCAGGGCGGACGCGAAGCCCACGCTGTAGTCCTTGTCGGTGATCCAGTCGTAGACAAAGCGGTTCACGGCCTGGGCCAGCGCCCAACGGCTGGCGCCAGCTGGGGGATTGAGGCGCCGGATCAGCCCGTCGAAGGCGGGATCCCGGAAGGGCACCAGGGGCGTGGGGGCGAGGTAGGGCGCGTCTTCGGCGGAGGCCGAGCCCGTCACCGGGGCCTGGGCGGCTTCACTGGGGGTGGGCTCCGGCGCCCGTCGAAGGCGCCAGCGGTCCTTGGCGAGGATCTGTACTTCCGGTGACGGGGCCAGCACTACGGGTTCGCCGCCCTCCTGCCGCACCTCCACCTCCGGCAGCCAGGGCAGGAAGGCGTGGAGGGGGAGGGTCTTCAGGCTCTTGTCGAAGAGGGTCTCCTTCAATCCCGTGGGGGAAGGGGCCGGCAGGTCTGCGCGCTGGGTGAGCACCTCCACGCCGCCGAGCACGGCGCGATGACGCACTTCGCCCTGGGTGGGGCTCACCCAAATCTCCGTGGGCAGATCCTGGCGCCCTTCGATTTCGTGGCCCCTGAACCGCACCGCATCTGGCACGCCGGGCAGGGGATCCGGTCCCAGGGGCGACAGTTCGAGGGTGGACCACTGCTGGACGGCGAAGGTGTAGGTCACTACCTTCACGGGTTTGCGGTCCTGCGCGGCCTGCTTGAGGATCGCCTCCTGATCCGGCGGCCAGAGGCAGGCGCCCTCGGGCACCTGCTCCACCTTGGCTTCGCCCCTGGCGGGCTTCACATGCAGTTCCCGGGGGTTGGCCGGCGACCAACTGGCTTCGCCCGTGAGGGGCTCGTTGGAGAGCTGGAGGCTCCAGCGGAAGGACTGCGACCCATCGGCCTGTCGGGTGGCGGTGAGGGTCTGCTCCTGGCGCACCGGCTGCCCCAGTCGGGCCAGCTCCAGCCAATCCCGATCGGTGACTTCCTGCACGGAACCGGAGGCGCGGAAGGTGTGTTCGGCGCCTCCGGTTTCCTGGCCATCCATCCACTGCTTGAATCGGGTGGTTTCAACGACGGGGGGCTTCGCCGGGGTTTGGGATCCGAGGATCGAGGCCGCGAGGGCGAGGGAGCAGGCGAGCAGGATGGAACGGCGCATCCCGCCAGTTTACGGGCATCCCCCGCCAGCCCCCAGGAGGATCAATTCTGATGCGTCATCCGCATCCGGCGCAGGCGGCCCCGCATCCGGTCCTGGTGATCGGCCCGGAGGAGTTTGGCCTTCTCCTGCTGCTCGGGGGTGAGCAGGGCCAGGATCTGAACCCGATTCGCGCGATGGGCGAGCAGCACTTGGAAATGGGCCTCGGAGGCCTTCTGATGCAGGCTGCGCAGGGTGGCTTCGGAGGTTCCGGGATCCTGCAGGGCCTTGGTAAGGGCGACCCGGGCCTCCCTGGCGGCCTGCCGTTGGGGCGCCATGGCGGCGCGGTGGCTGGCGCGCAGGGCCTGGATCTTGGATTGCTGATCCGCCGTGAGCTGCAGGGCTTGGGCGAGCCGCTGACCGCGCGGGCGGGGCGCATCTTGGGCCGTGAGGGGAAGCAGGGCGGCGAGGGTGAGGATGAGGGCTTTCATGGTGGCTCCTTCTGTCCCAATGGACTCCGGGCCCCGGGGATGGTTGAGGGCGGTTCGTCCCCGGCGCTTCCGTTTGGCCCCGGGCCCGGCGTTTGCGACACTCAGGAACTGGAGTGGTTCTGCTCAACGTCCTGGATGCCATCGTGCTGCGCCCCACGCCCTTCGAGGAGGGCGGACTCATCGTCTCCTTCCTCACGGAGCACGGGGAGCGCGTGACGGGGCTCGCCAAAGGGGCCCGGAAATCCTCCGCCAAGTGGGTGAGCAGCTTCGAGCCGCTGTCCCAGGTGCGCCTCACGCTCTTCGGCAAGGAGCAGAGCGACATTCGCCGCATCACCCGCTGCGAGCTGCAGGCGAGCCCGCTGACCTTGGGGCACCTGGAATCCAGCCTCGTGGTGGCCTGCCTGGCGGATCTTTTCGATCGCTGCGCCCGGGAGGGTGTGGAGGATCCCCGCATGTTCCGCCTGGCCAATGCCTGCGCCCGGGCGCTCAAGGCCGAGCCCGATAAGGCCATGGCGATCCTGGCCTACGCGGAGCACTGGCTGTTGCACCTGCTGGGTCTGCTGCCCCACCCCCGGGCGTGTGGGCGCTGCGGCCGGGAAGATGCGCCGCTCACGGCCCTGCTGGCCGAGGGGGGGTGGGTGTGCAGCGCCTGCACCCCCATGGATCCCGGGGAGGGGTTGCCCCCCGGAACCCGGGAATTCCTGCGCCAGCTCCGCACCGCCTCGGCGGAGACCTGCCCCTCCCTGGACCCCGGGAACGAAGCCCAGGGCGCCGTCACCCGGCTGCTCCGCCACCGGCTGCTTGATGAGCTGGGGGGCCGGTTGGCTAGCTATGAGGTGCTTTTCCAGATCCTGTGAGCCCGGATTCATATCCTGGGGGCCCCCGGGCCGATACGGGGGGGATCCTCGCGGGAGCCTCATGACCCTGGACCACAAGCTCTGGAGCCACTTCGGCGGCCGGCAACTGCTGGTGGACGCGGCCATCTTGACGGTGCTCGCGGGGTTGGTGGGGCTGATGCTCCGCTTTCCGGGGGCCCTCGGGCCGCTGGAAGGGGGCGGGCTGGTGGCGGCGGTGGGCTTTCTGCTGATCATGGGGCGGCGCGCCCTGGGCTGGCATCGGGCCATCACCGTGCAGGCTTTCCTCCCCGAATGGGCCGAGCGCATTTCCGAAGGGGACTACCGCACTGTGGAACCCCCACCGGGCCTGGATGGCGAACAGCGCCGAGTGGCCGGGGTGATCAACGAATGCCTGCGTGAGCTGGGCCGCCTGAAGGAGGCCCGGCAGAACCTGGTGGCCGATCACCTGCGGGAGTGGGATGCCGCGGAGGGGCTGTTGAAGAACCTGGAAGCCGAGCGGGAACGCAGCTTCGATTATCAGGAGTCCCTGCTCCAGGAACTCGATGGCTTCGCCTCGGAGCTCCGGGCCCAGCTGGAGGATTCGCAGGTGATGGCCCGGGTGGCCGATCGCCGCCGGGGCCTCGCCGATGCGGCGACCTCCTCCCTGGGCTCCGGCGTGGAATCTTCCCTGGACGTCTTGCGCCTGGGCCTGGAGCGCCAGGAGGAACTGGTCCAGCTCATCCGTGACACGCTGCCCCGGTTGCGCCGGGAATCCGAGGGCATGGGCCAACTGGCGGACCGGGCCATGCGCCGGGCGGCCCGCCTCGGATCCACGGTGAAGGGCGTCGCCTCCCACGGTTCCCAGATGTTGGAGAGCGTGCAGGACCGCTCGGTGCAGCTGCTGCGCATGCGCGAGCTGGCGTTGGATCTGCGGGAATTGGGCGAGGGGCTGCAGCGCCGCGCCCGCAACCTCCAGCACGAGGAAAACGAGACGGGGGGCAGCCTGGAGGGCATCCAGGACAGCCTTCGGGGCATCGATCACGTGGCGAAGCAGACGGGCCTGCTCGCCGTGAACGCCGCCATCCTCTCCCAGGAAAGCCGTGGCTCCCGGGGCTTCCAGGTCATCGGCAGCAAGATCCGGCTCCTTTCGGAGCAGACGGCCCAAGGCACCGCGGAGGTGGCCCGCATCCTGGGGGAACATCGGCTTGGGCTGGAACGGGACGCCATGGAAGTCGCCTCGCTGGGCGAAGCCATCGAGCAGATCCACGCCCGCCTGCACGAGCTGATCCTGAACATCGGCCGCATGGATCATCACGGTCAGGAGCTGGAGCGCTCCCTGGAGACCCATCAGGAATTGATCCGGGATCTGGAGACCTCGGGCCGGGAGGCCATCGAGAGCCTTCAGGAGATCCCGCCCCGGGCCGAGGCTCTCGGCAACCTATCCCTGAGGCAGCGGGCCTCGGAACAGGAACTGGAAAGCGGCTACCACCAGGCCCTTGGCCACATGGACCGGCTGTCCGAGGGCGCGGGCGCCCTCATCCGGTCCCAGGAGGAGGCCCACCGGGATCTGTGGATGGTGGTGGAACGGCAAGAGGCCTTGCGGCTCTCCAAAGCCTTCCAGGCCCTGGCCCATGGGCGCCTTCACCAACTTTGGGATGAAGCCCGCATCCGCCGCAGCGATGAACGGGCCTCCTGGAGCGCGGCGTCGAACCTGCGTGCCCAGCGGGGGCTCATCCTGGGCGGCGCACCGGCATTGCCGCCGGGCCTGCCCGGCCGAGTGGAAGAGGATCGGGTGCTGCTGCGCCTCTTAGAGGAGGATGCCTTCGGCTTGCCCCGCCCCGGAGCCCTGGAGAGCTTGGATTCCATCGATGGCGGGCGGACCTGGCGCCTCACCCTGATGCCGGAGCTGAGGCACGAGGAGGGCCGCTTGGCCCTGCTCGTGAGCCTTCGCGACGCGCTGCATCCGGCCTGGGTTCCGGATCCCGACATCGTCCTCGGAGATGAGGGGGTGCGGATGTCGCTGCCCTTCAGCTATCCCAACTTGCCCCTGCTGCTCTCGGGCCTGGGCATGGAACTGTCCCTCTCCTCGGGCCTTCCCGCAGAGGGCCTGCGGACCAGCACCACGCGCACCCACCTCGGCATCAACTTCCTCTGGGTGCGGGCCACGATGTCCACCCCCGCGCGTCTGCGGGTGCTCCAGGCCATCCATGGGAGCATCGAGCACATGCCGAGCCACGAGCGCTTCCCCTTGGGGCCCGCACCGGGCTTCGGCGGCCCCTGTCCCCGGTGCACCGTGGATTCGGATCACCGGGTGAGCGAGATTCCCGCGGGCGTGGGCTTCCGCACCTGGGTCTTGGGGGATGGCCAGGATGCGTTGGCCCCCTGGGGCCAGGTCCTGGGGCTTCCGGCCAAGGGTGCGGATGCCGAAGTGGTGATGGGCCGCGTGCGCCTGCCCTACGCCCGTCCCGAAGCGTTGCTCCTTGCCCTGATGCATCCGGCCGCGGGATTCTTTGATGTGGCCTCGCCTTCGCTGATGGAGATCGATCGCGAGCTGAAGGCCGAGGTGCTCGCCCAGCCCGGCGCGGCCAGCGCCGCCAAGGCCTGGGAGTTGCTCCGGAGGCTGGAGCGAGAGGGCTGGATCATGGCCTTGCCGGACCACCCGGACATGTCGGCCTTACTGGAGTTGTGACGGTTGGCACTCACGGAGGGCCCTTCCGGCCTCCGCGATGACAGCTTTCAGCATCCGGAGCGCTGAATTCGCCAAAGCGGCGAATTTGGAATGACCCAACGGTGGCAATGGGCCCATCTCATCAGCGCTGCGTAACTTCGGCGCCCCAAGCCTTGACCGGCCTGGCGCGGAGCCGATGCTCGTTCAAACGATCTTTGGGCCACCCGGTGTGAGGCAGACGCGAGAGGATCCCTCGCGTCTGCCTCAAGGACATTCAGGGGCGCAGATCGCCCTGTGAGTTCCTGCGAGGGCCCCGCCACCGGGGGGCGCGGATCGTTGCCACCGCCCATCTCAGGAGAAACCATGTCCACCCATGCCCCCAGCGGCAGCCTTCGGCCTGCCCTCCCGCCCACCCTCCAACCCATGGCCATCGCCTTGGCCGCGCCCCGCACCGACCGGCGCACCGCGCTCCTCGCCAGCGCCGTGATCTACCTCTTCATCCCCGCGGCCCTGATGGCGGCGGGCCGGGCGATCCCTCACGGAGTCACACCTCACACGGGGCCTGTGACCTTCGATCTCATCGAGCCCGGCGGCAACTCCGGCGGAGCGCCCCCCCTCGCCGTCCACCCACCCGTCGAACCGGCGCGGCCCGCAGATCCCCCCAAGCTCGCGGACCTCGATGCCAAGGTCTCGATGGATCAGATCCCCATGGAAACCCCCGACGCGCTCCCCACCGTGGATCAGAGCGGAACGGATGCTAGAGATCCAAATGGGCCCGTGGGTGTCATCGGAGGTAGGGGCACGGATAAGAACAGCTCGATCATCGGCCCTGGTACTTGTTCCATCCCTAATTCAACGACGTCGGACCGTCCGATCCAGATGGATGCCACGGGCCTGCGCATCCTCCACCAGGAGTCACCCAGCTATCCCACCCTGGCCAGGGCCATGAAGCTTCAAGGCCAGGTGGTGCTCCGCATGGTTATCGATGCCAACGGCGTGCCCACCTCCGTGGGCATGGAGGAAGGCAACCCCGTGTTCCGCACTGAAGCCGAACGTTCCGCGCGCCTCTGGAGGTTCGAGCCCGCCAAGGTGAACGGCGCCGCGGTGCCCGCGACCTTCCTGCTGACCTTGAAGTTCCGTCTGAATTAGGAGTCCTTGTGCGCATCCCCTCGCTGCATGCTTTGAATCAACCGGGCCCGAAGGCGTGGGCCGTGGGTGGAACCCTGGTGGTGCTGGGCCTGGGCGCGCTGGGGATGCGGACGGCTTCCACGGCCAGCATGCTTCCCAGGGCCATGTTTTCACCCAAGATCCTGGGTTGCGACCTCAACGAGTCTGCGCCTGCTCAAGGTCTTCAGGCGCAGGCTCAAAGCCAGCCACCTTCTCCCAGCCTGAAACGAATCCAGAAGGCCACGGTTTGCCTCGAAGTCGCCGATCTGGCGAAGGCGCGGAAGGCGGTGGAGGGTTTGATGGGAGGGACTGGAGGCTATGTGGCCTCCAGCCGCTCCGGGGACGGGAGTCGGGATTCGGCCTCCGTTCAGATGAACTTGCAGATCCCCTCGGATCGCTTCGACGAAGCCTTGGGTTCGCTGGTGCGTCAAGGGAAGGTGCTTTCAGAGCAGCGCTCCGTAGAGGACATCACCCGGGCCTATGTGGATCTGGAGGCGCGGTTGCGCAACAAGCGCGTGTCGCAGGCCCGCATTCGGGACATCCTCGCCACCCGAACCGGCAAGATCTCGGATGTGGTGGAAGCAGAGCAGGCTTTGGCCGGCGTCACCGAGGAGATCGAACGCATGGAGGCTCAGCGCCGGGTCTACGACCACGAGGTGGCCTTTGGCATCCTCGATCTCACCTTGCAAGTGAGGCCCCTCGTTCCGGTCCCTTCGCCTTGGTGGACACCTTTGCGCGAGGGTGTGCGCGCCTCCGGGGATGCGTTGACCACGTCGGCCATGGCCCTGGCCCAGCTGTTGGCCGTCCTCCTTCCCTGGGGTCTTCTCGCGTCGCCGCTCATCCTCTGGCTTCGTCGAAAATCCCGCCTCCAATCTCAACCCCAATCCTGAAGGAGCCCACCATGGCTGCCCCCCGATGTGAACCCAACATCACCCCCCTCATCGATATCGTGCTCGTGCTGCTCATCGTGTTCATGGTGATGGTGCCGGGGCTCCAGGTGGCCGCCATCGTGAACCTCCCGGCCAAGGGGACGGGAGCCAAGGGGCGGCCGCCGCTAAAGGTGCGGATGGATGGCGCTGGCGCCATCAGCGTGGATGGGCAACCCGTCGTCTTTGCAGAGTTGCCCGGAGCGGTGGCGGCTGGTCTCAGGGACCGTTTTGGCGAGGACCGCCGCGCGGTGGTGTCCGTCCATGCGGGCCAGCCCTTCCAGCGGGCCGCGGACCTCTTGGATGTCGTAAAGGGCCTCCATCCCGACGTGACCGTGGCCTTGGTGGAGGCGAAGGAGTGAATGCCCGGTACACTGGTCAGGTGGATCAGGGCGCCGCGGGTGGCAACACCTGAGGAAAGTCCGGACTCCGCAGGGCAATGGGCCAGCTAACGACTGGGCGGGGCGACCCGACGGAAAGTGCAACAGAGAGCAGACCGCCGATGGCCCCGAAAGGGGATCAGGTAAGGGTGAAAGGGTGGGGTAAGAGCCCACCGCCGACTTGGTAACAAGCCGGGCATGGTAAACCCCCCATGGAGCAAGACCAAATAGGCCGGCGTACTCGAAAGAGCGAGGATTGGCCCGATCGAGCCGGCGGGTAGGTTGCTTGAGGTGGCGAGTGATCGTCATCCCAGAGGAATGGCGCCCCAGACCCCTAAACCAGGTGGGACAGAATCCGGCTTACCGATCCACCACGGCCCCCGTATGGGGGCCGCGTCATATCGGTAAGCCGCCGGCTTACCCTCCATCGATCGCCACGCTCCGGCGTGGCTCCCACTCGCCTCCGGCTCGTGGAGATGGAGCCTCCCACCTTAAGCCCCCGCAAGGGGGCTTAAGCCTGGTTAGGGCTCGCCCAGAAGGAAGCTCGGGGCCATGATGATGACCACATCCCCATGAGGTCGCCCATGCGCCTGCTGCCATTGCTCAGCTTGTTGACCACCGCGCTTGTCGCCCAGGGCCCGCGCACCCCCGTGCGCCCCATCGTGCTGAAGGCCGCGCGCCTCTACGATGGCAAGGCCGATCGCATGCAGTCCCCGGGCCTGCTGGTGATCCAAGGGAACAAGATCACGGGCGTGGGGGCCGGCATCCCGCTGCCCGAAGGGGCCCTGGTGGTGGACCTGGGCGACGCGACCCTGCTGCCGGGCTTCATGGATGCCCACGTCCACATCTCGGGCGAATCGTCCAACGATTGGAACCAAGATCAATTGGACGGCATGAAAGCCACCATCCCGGAGCTGGCCCTCCATTCGGCGGTGCTGGCGAAGAAGACACTGCGGGCCGGTTTCACCACCGTGCGCGACTTGGGCGGAGAGTATGAACTCGCCATCGGCCTCCGCAACGCCATCGCCAAGGGCGATGCGGAAGGGCCGCGCATCATTCCCGCGGGCAACGGCATTGGCGCCACGGGGGGGCATGCGGATGACGCCGCGGGGTTCCGATCTGGCCTGCTCGCCCATGAAAGCAGCGGGGGCGTGGCCGATGGCCCCGATGCCCTGCGCGCCATGGTGCGCCGGCAGATCAAGTTGGGCGCGGGGGTGATCAAGCTCATCGCCACGGGGGGCGTGCTGTCGGAGACCGATGATGTGGACACCCCCCAGCTCACGCAGGCGGAAATCGACGCGGTGGTAGAGGAAGCCCACGCGCTGCGGCGCAAGGTGGCCGTCCACGCCCATGGCGATACCGGCGCCCGGCGCGCGGTGATGGCCGGATGCGATTCCATCGAACATGGCACCTTCCTGGAGGAGCCCACCCTCGACCTCATGGCGAAGAAGGGCTGCTACCTCGTGCCCACCTTGGCCACGAGCCGTCGCCTCGTGAGCATCCAGGATGGCCAAGCCCCCCTCCGCATCAAGGAGAAGGCCGCAGCTGCGGCCAAGCGCCAGGGCGACCTGGTGCACCGCGCCCTGGCCAAGGGGGTGCGCATCGCCTTCGGCACGGACAGCGCCGTCACCCCCCACGGCGAGAACGCCAAGGAGTTCGCGCTGCTGGTGAAGGGAGGTTTGAAGCCTTTGGAAGCCCTGCGCGCCGCCACCTCCGTGGATGCCAGCCTGCTGGGGCTCGAGGGACTCGTGGGCACCCTCACGCCGGGCCTCCTGGCGGATGTGGTGGCCGTGCCCGGGGATCCCACCCAGGACATCACTGCCACGGAGCGCGTGGCCTTCGTCATGAAGGAAGGCCAGATCATCGTTCGCCCCTGAGCCGAAGCGGCGTATTCTGGAGCCTCAATTCCCGAGTAGGCCTCTGATCACGCACAGACATTCCTGGATCGCCACGCCTGCCGCAGGTGTGGGCACTGCCACCCGTTAAGGCGGCGGTGAAGGATGAATCGGGCCGCGCCAAGCGGCCACCCGTGATGGATGCTTTGGAGACCGACTCCCATGTCGAATGATTACCTCGTGCTGGCCCGTCGCCTTGAGCGCGCCCAGGCCCTGCAGAACGACCGTTTCAACGCCGCCAGCGGCGGCCAATCCCTTTCCGTGGGGGGCGGCTTCGCCCATTTCCGCGGCGAAGGCCACCCCCTCAACCAGGCCCTGGGCCTCATCGACCCCATTTCCGAATCCGCCTTGGCGGAGGTGGAGGCCTTCCTGGGGTCGCCTACTGTGCTGGAACTGAGCCCTGCGGCGGATCCGGAACTCTGGCCCCTGCTTGCGAGGCGGGGCTATCGCCTGCACCAATTCCAACAGCTCTGGGTGCGCCGGTTGGGGGATGAGGCTTGGACCGTGGATCCCACGCAGGTCCGCGTGGCTGAAATGCTCGAAGCCGACACCTACAATCGGGTGGTGGCCGGGGGCTTCTTCGAGCAGGACGACTGGCGGGAGCTGGATCCGCCCTTCGTCACGCCCCTGGGCCTCCCCGATGCCTGGGGTTTCCTCGCCTTCGCCGAGGGCGAACCCGCGGGCGGCGGCATGCTTGGCATCGTGGCGGGTGTCGCCCTGCTCTCCGGGGATGGCGTGATCCCGAAGTTCCGGGGTCGAGGCCTCCAGAAGGCGCTCATCCACGCCCGCCTCGCTTTCGCCCGGGAGCGGGGCTGCGACGTGGCCTGCGCGGGGACAGCCCCCTCCACCCCCAGCCAGCGATCCTATGAGGCATGTGGGTTCAGGGCGGCCTATCCGAAGGTCGAGATGGCCCGGTGAGGCGATAGGAACAGGATGGACAGGCTGAACAGGATGGGGGACGGCGCATCGACCCATTCATCCTGTAAATCCTGTCCATCCTGTTCTCCCACCCTCAAACCTCATCCCTCCAGCCTCGATGGGGGCATCGTCCCGTCCATCCTGTTTCAGCGATCATGGAAGGATGCGCCGCCTCCAACCCAAGACCGCCGCACTTCTCGTGACGGCCCTCGCCTTCCATGTGGACATGCTCCTGTACTACCTGCTGGTGCCGCTGCTGCCGCGCTACGCCCGGGATCTGCACCTGAGCCAGATGGAGGTGAGCGTACTCTTCGGGAGCTACGCGGTGGCGCTGTTGGCGGCCACCTTCCCGGTGGCCTGGTTCACGGATCGGCATGGCCGCAGGGCCCCCATGCTGTGGGGCCTGATCGGCCTGGCGGCGACGACGCTCATCTTCGCCTTCGCCAAGGCCTACTGGTTGCTCCTCCTCGCCCGCACCCTGCAGGGCGTGGCGGGGGCTTTCACCTGGCTGCCCGGCATGGCGCTGCTGGCGGATCACTACCCTGCGGAGCAACGGGGCAAGGCCATGGCCACGGCCTTCGCCGCGGCGAACCTGGGCGTGCTGCTGGGGCCCGCGCTGTCGGGCTTCCTGGATCATCACGTGGGGCCCTTCGCGCCATACGCGGTGGGCATTGCGCTGGTGGTGCTGGATGCCGCGGGGCGCGCCTTCCTGTTGCCCGAGGTGGAAGCGGTGCGGGAGGAGGCGATTCCCCTGGGCACCCTGCTGCGCAATCCCGTGGTGCGCCTCTTCTCCGGGGCCATGGTGCTCGCTTCCGGACTTTGGGCCCTCCTGGAATCGACCTTGCCCCTGGATATGGATGCGCGATTGAAGGTGGGGGCACCGGCCATCGGCCTCTGCTTCTCCGGCGTGGCGCTGGCCCACACGGCCACTTCGCCCTTCATGGGCGCGCTCTCGGATCGCATCGGGCGGGTGAAGGTGCTGCGGATCGGACTGCCCCTGGTGGCGGTGCTGCTGCCGCTGCCGGCGATCCTGCCCAACATCTGGACCGTGGGGCTCGCCATGGGCGCCCTCGGGGTTTGCGCCTCCTTCATCATGAGCCCCTGCAGCCCCGCCATCGCCGATCAGATCGACCTCATGGGGAGCAAGGCCTTCGCCTCGGGCTTCGCGGTGCTGAACATTTCGTACAGCGTGGGCATGATCGTGGGGCCCTATTTGGGGGGCACCCTAGTGACGGCCTTTAAATTGCCCATCGCGCTGGCCGTGTGCGGGCTTGGCTACGGGGCCTACCTCTTCGCCACGCGGGGTGTGAAGGCCTGAACAGGCCCTAGGCCCGGATCATGATGAGCATCATCTTGAAGGGCGTGATGGCCTTGATGGCGTGGGCCTGACCCGCCGGGAGCTTGAGCAGCATGCCGGCGCTGAGCCGATGGGGTGTGCCCGCGATGGAGATGTCCGCCTCGCCTTCGAGATCCATCACCAGCGCATCGAATGGCGCGGTGTGCTCACTGAGGCCCTCGCCCGAATCGAACGCGAAGGCGGTGACGGTGCCCATGGGTTGCTTCACCAACGTGCGGCTGACCACCGCGCCGGGCTGGAAGGTGACGAGGTCGGCGGCGGGGATGGCGCCCGTGAGTTCCATGGGGTCCTTCGGAGCCTGCGACATGGTGATCCTCCACCGGGGAGTGTCCCACGGTGAAGCACCTCGCATCAGTTCTTTACGGCGCGGTAGATCCAGCGCTCGGCTCCGGGGAGCCAAGCCTGGCCCGTGAGGCCCGCGAAGGCCCGCTCCACGGTGAAGCCCGCGCGGCCGAGGAAGTCCCGCACTTCAGCATCGGTGGGAATCCAGATGTCGTGGCGGAAGCGCTCCCCATGGACTTTGCGCTCGGTCCAGATGCGCCGGGCATCGGGGCTCCAGCGCACCCGCTCGTAGTAATCCTCGTAGGGCATCCACCGGCCCAGCACGGAGTCCACGAGGTTGCGCAGGTTGTCCCGCCCCACCAGGTCCAGCAGCACCACGCCACCGGGTTTGAGGGCCCGGGCGAAGCCCTGCAATTGGGCGAGGTTCTCCGCATCCGTGGCGAAGTAACCGAAGGAGGTGTACGCGCAGAGCACGCCATCGGCGCAGGCCTCCCGGAAGGGCAGGGCCCGGAGGTCGAGCCGCACGATGGGGCCCGGGAATTCCGCCTGGTGCCGAGCCAGGTTCAGGGGGCTCAGATCTCCCCCGAGCACCTCCAGCCCCTGGGCCTCCAGGTAGGGGCGCAGCCGGCCCCATCCACAGGGCAGATCCAGCACCCGGCTGCCGGCGGGCAGGTTCAACAACCGGGCGAGGGCGGGGCCCTCCTCGGCGGCATCCGCCACCTTGTCTTGGTAGACCGCGAAATAGGCGGGGTGGTCGAAATCCCTGACGAACCAATCCATACCGCGCAGTGTGGCACAGTGATTCAGAAGCCCGGAGTTCCCATGCGCCTCGCCGTTCTGCTCTGCCTTTCCGCCCTCGCGACGAGCCTCGGAGCCCAAGCGTCCACGTCGCACCACGGTGCCCGGCTCCCCGCGGCCTTCTTCGCCGGCAACCGAGCACGGCTCTTGGCGGAACTGAAGAGGATGGGGCCCGGCACCGTCGCGGTGATCAAATCCATGCCCGAGCAAAACCGCAATGGGGACTCGACGCATCTGTACCGGCAGGATTCCGACTTCTATTACCTCACCGGGGTGGAGGAGGATGAAGCCGTGGCGGTGCTGGAAGCGGACAGCGATCAGCCCTATGCCCTGTTCGTGCATGCGCGGAATCCCCGGGAAGAAGCCTGGACTGGCGTCCGCCTCGGCACCGAGGGAGCGTTGAAACTCGGCGCGAATCGCGCGGAGCCCTTCCCGGGGGCCAACCGTTCCCTCCAGGCCCTGGTGCAGAAGGCCCAGCGGGTGGTGCTCGTCTCCAACTTTGATGAAGAATTCCGCCGCAAGGTGCTGGATTGGGTGCTGCCCGTGGGCAGCGACAACAACCACGGGACCTACAAGCGGATCCTCGTGGATGGTCGGAACCTCGTGGGTGAAATGCGGCTGATCAAGCAGCCCATGGAAGTGGACATGCTTCAGCGGGCCATCGACGTCAGCATCGCGGGGCATCTCGCGGCCATGCGCGCTTCCGTCCGGGCGACCAATGAAGGGGAGGTGGCCGGGGCCTTCGAGGGCACGATCCGCGCGCTGGGTGCCCGCTTCACGGGCTACGACACCATCGCCGGCGCCGGCCCGAACAGCTGCATCCTGCATTACCCCTTCAATGACCAACCCGTGGAGAAGGGCGCCATCTACCTCCTGGATGCGGGCGCCGAGGTGGGGTTTTACACGGCGGACATCACCCGCACCTGGCCCGTGTCGGGCTCCTTTTCCAAGGAACAGCGGGCCCTCTATGATCTGGTGCTGAAGGCCCAGGAGGCCGCCATCGACGTGTGCCAGCCGGGCCGGAAGCACCACGAGAATTTCGACGTGGCCATGCGGATCCTCAGCGATGGCCTGGTGGACCTCGGCCTGCTCAAGGGCGAGAAAGCGGAGGTCTACCAACGGGGCGACTGGAGCCGGTTCACCCTGCATGGCGTCAGCCATTGGCTGGGTCTGGATGTGCACGACACGGGCAGCTATCAGCGGGAACCTGGCAAGAAGGGCGGCCTGCGCGTGCTGGAGCCCGGCATGGTGCTCACCATCGAGCCCGGGATCTACATCCCCAAGGACACCAAGGACGTGGATCCCAAGTGGTGGGGCATCGGCGTGCGGTTGGAGGACGACATCCTCATCACGCCCCAGGGCCCTCGCAACCTGAGCGAGAAGCTGCCCCGGAAGCCTGAGGCCGTCGAAGCCATCGTCCGCGAGGCCTTGAAGGCCAAGCGCTGAGGCGGGGAAGGGCAATGGAAAGGGGCGCCCTGGGGCGCCCCTTTTCATTCCTTCAGGAAGGAATCTACTCTCCGGCTTCGGCCTTGATGAGCTTCACCCCGGCGGTGGTCTTGTCCTTGGCTTCAAGCACGCCCTTAAGCACGTAGCGGGTACCGCGCTTCTGGCCCGTCTTGCCGATGATGCCTTCCTCTTCGAGGTCGGAGAACAGGCGGCGCAGGGTGGCGGGGGCACCGTCCTGATCCTTGAGGCCCAGGGCCTCCTGGGCTTCGAAGCTGCTCAGAGAACCCTTCTTGCGAAGCTCATCCACCAGCTTGCCCCGGAGGTCCTGCTTATCGGCCTTGTTCAGGCGGCCGCCCTTCTTGGCGGCGATGGAGGTGGGGGGCAGGGCCGCCTCGAAGACGGGGGTCACCACCATGGGCGCAACCGGCGCAGCGACGTGAGTGGTGGGAGCCTCCACGAGGAGGCTGTCCATGTACACGTCTTCGATGAGGGGTTTGAAGATCACCACAGTGGAGGCAGGGGAGACCCCGACCTTCTGCAGCTCATACAAAATGCCGTTCCCCAGGCTTTTTTTCTGCTCCTTGGTCAAGGGAGGAAGCTGGAGGGTAATGATGGCCATGGGGACTCCGGAATATGGATACGGGGAACATATGATATACCGCACATACTCGGATAAAAAGGTCTGTTACCTGAAAGGAGTAGACTGATGCCAGCGAGGAAGAACATGAGTCAGACTCCCACCCTCCCCGAGGAACAAGTCCGGTTCGAGAGCTTCCTCCGCTCCCGGCAGCTGAAGCTGACGGATGAGCGGCGGACCATGCTCAGGGCCGTCTTCGGCGCCGATCACCATTTCGACGCCGATGAACTGCACATGGAATTGAAACGCGAGGGTCACGACGTGAGCCGTGCAACGGTGTACCGCACCCTGGACCTGCTGGTGCAGTGCGGTCTTGTTCGCAAGAGCAGCTTCGGCGACATGCACGCGCATTACGAGGCTGTGCGTGAGGGTGAGCATCACGATCACCTCATCTGCCTCAACTGCCAGACCATCATCGAATTCTTCCGCCCCGACCTGGAAGCCCTTCAGGAGACGATCTGCGCGGAGCACAACTTCAAGCCCCTGCACCACAGCCACCAGATCTTCGGCCTCTGCGTGGAGTGCAAGGACAAGGCGGACGCTGGCCTCGTGGCGCACCGCGTGAGCCAGCTGAACACCTAGGGGGCCTTTCCTTGATGACTCGCGTTGGATTCGCCCTGGCGATGGGCCTTTCTCTGTATTCCCAATCACCTTCGGAGAGCCAAGGACTATTCAAGGATTCAGGTCGTAAGGGCAACGCACTCACCCCGGCGGCCTGTGCAGAACTAGGTGATCGTTACCTTAAGGGCGAGGGTGTTCGTAGAGATCTGGCGGAGGCCGCCAAATGGTTCAAGTTGGGGGCTGAACGTGGAAATGCCGCCGCCCAGCGAAGCCTGGGCCGCTTGCTGCATTTGGAAGCCGGGTTTCCACACGATTTCGACGAAGCCCGTCGCTGGTATGAAGCGGCTGCTGCCCAAGGAGATGCTTGGGCGATCAACAACCTGGGCTTGATGCACGAGTCGGGCATCCTTCAACCTGCGGGTGGTAGGGGCGCATTCCCCTACTTCAAAACCGCGGCGGAAAAGGGCTCCGTGCATGCCCAGCGAAATTTGGGCCTCGCCTACTTGTTCGGGCGGGGGACGGGGCGGGACTTAAAGCTGGCTTCGCATTGGTTCCATGAAGCTGCGCTTCAGGGAGACCGGGATTCCATGGTCCATCTGGCAATGCGACAGGAAAAGGGCGAAGGCGTCCCTGTGGATCTCAAGGCGAGTTTCCTCTGGAATCAAAGGGCCGCGGACCTGGGGGATCCCACCGGTTGCTTCAATACCGCTTTGAACTTTGAAAAGGGTCAAGGCACGGGGAGATCTCCCTTGGAAGCCATTCGCTATTACACGGCAGGTGCCGCTGCTGGCAGCCCCTCCTGTGCCCTGAACCTTGCCACCATGTATGAATTCGCGAACGGGGTCCCGAAGGATCTCACCAAGGCACGCGCGTGGTACGAGCGGTCCGTGGCACTGGGTGGACTTGATGCCATCGGCAACCTGGGGCAGATGTGGATCGAAGGTGTGGGGGGCCCCAGCGACCCCGTCCGGGGAATCAACCTGGTGTACTTCGGGGCCTACCTGGGGAACGTGAACGCTGAGCAAAAGCTGGGGTACCTCTTTCTATGTGGCAAGGGTACGGGTGGGGTGAACCTTCTCAATGGGTATGCCTGGAGCCTTCTTTCAGCGGAGCAGGGGGAGGAGGTTGCACAAGGCAATGTGGATCGACTTGAAGGGATGCTCTCCTTCGCCGAACGTGTCAAAGGCAAGGCCTTGGCGCAGAAATTGAAAGGGGAGATCCGACGTCGACAATCGGAGTACAAGGGGATGATCGTCAAGGATTGAGCGCGATCACCTTAGGAGGGTAGGTCATTGAGTGCCGGGGCATTGGGCGCTACTCTCGGCCATGCCAAAGCTCAGCCTCGCCGATATCCAGCGCCTCCCCAAGACGGATCTGCACGTCCACTTGGACGGCTCCCTCCGACCCACCACCATCCTTGAATTGGCGGAACAGCAGAAGGTGAAGCTGCCCGCGGACAGCGTGGAAGGGCTCATGCCCTTCGTGACCAAGGGTGAGGATTGTCCCTCCCTGGTGGAGTACCTAAAGGTCTTCGACATCACCCTTTCGGTGATGCAGACCTACGACAGCCTCGTGCGCACGGCCTTTGAACTGGCGGAGGACGCGGCCAAGGAGAATGTCCGCTACATGGAGGTGCGCTACGCGCCCATCCTCCATCAGCAGCAGGGCCTCTCGCTGTCCACCATCGTGCAGGCGGTGCTGGAGGGCCTGCGCCTCGCGGAGAAGAAGTACGACATCAAAACGGGCGTGATCATCTGCGGCATCCGCCACATCAGCCCCGAAGTGAGCCTCAAGCTGGCGGACCTCACCGTGGCCTTCAAGAACAAGGGCGTGGTGGGCTTCGACCTGGCGGGCGCCGAGGAGAACTTCCCCGCCAAGAAGTTCAAGGAAGCCTTCGGCCGCGTGCTGGCCAACAACATCAACTGCACCCTCCACGCCGGTGAAGCCTTCGGCCCCGAGAGTATCCACCAGGCCGTGCACCTCTGCGGCGCCCACCGCATTGGGCACGGCGTGCGGCTGGTCGAGGATGGCGACCTCATGAACTACGTGAACGACCACCGTATCCCGCTGGAATGCTGCCCCAGCTCCAACGTGCAGACCAAGGCCGTGAAGCGCATGGAGGACCACCCCATCCGCCTCTTCTACGACCTCGGCCTGCGCGTCACCGTGAACACCGACAACCGCCTCGTGACGGGCACCTCCGTGAGCGAGGAGTTCCTGAAGCTCCACGAGACCCTCAACTTCAACCTCGAGGAGATGAAGGAAATCATCATCATGGGCTTCAAGAGCGCCTTCCTCCCCTACGCCATCAAGCGCGCCATGCTGGCGGACGTCGTGGCCGAGCTCAAGGCCTTCAAACCCGGCAGCCTGGAGAGCAAGCGGGAGAGCCTTTAGATCGCAAATGCCGCGAATAGGGCGAATGACGCGAATAAAAATGATTGAGAATTCATTGGCGCTATTCGCGCTTCTATTCGCGTTATTCGCGATCCGGCTTTTCGGTGGTGAAATGGAGGGATGCTCGATCGCTTCGCCTCCTTCCTCGACCAGCACGCCAAGATCCTGCTGACCACCCATGAGAACCCCGACGGGGATGGTGTGGGGGCTATGGTGGGCCTCGCCACCTACCTGAAGGGGCAGGGCAAGGAGGTGCGCATCGTGGTGTACCCCCACGTGCCGGACAACCTCGCGTGGATGGACACGGAATCCTGGATCGAGGCCTACACGCCCGAAGGCGCCCATGCGGAGCTCGCCGCCTGGCCCGATGCCTGGATTATGGTGGACGCCAGCGAGCCCAAGCGTCTGGGGAAGCTGCACGCCGCCTTCGAGGCCACGAAAGCCCTGAAGTCCACCCTGGATCACCACATCAAGGATGCCCCTCAGGGCTATGACGTGGAGTTCACGGATGCCACGGCCACGGCCAGCGGCGAGTTGGTCTATGACCTCGCCGTGCCCCGCATGGGCCTGCCCCTCCCCAAGGCCATGGCGGATGCGCTCTACGTGAGCCTCGTGAGCGACACGGGCAACTTCCGGCACTCCAACACCACGCCCAAGGTGCTGCGCATGGCGGCCCAGCTCGTGGAGCAAGGCGTTGAGCCCGCGCGCATCTATCAAAGCCTCTACCACCAGGACCGGCCCGAGCGGTACAAGCTCATGGGCAAGGCCCTGGAAGGCCTGCGCATGAGCGCCAACGGCCGCTTCGGCCTGCTGGCCATCTCCAAGGCGGACATCGCCGCCGCCCGTGCGGAATACGACGACATGGATGGCTTCGTGGACCTGCCCTTGAAGTTGAAGGGCGTGGAGGTGGCAGGCCTCATGTACGAGAACCGCGAAGGGCTCATCAAGGTCTCCCTGCGCAGCCGGGAGCGAGTGAACGTGAACGCCGTCTGCCGGCTCCATTCGGGCGGCGGGCATCGCCTGGCTTCGGGCTGCAAGCTGGAAGGTCCCTTGGGTCAAGCGGTTACCCGCCTTGAATCCGAGGTGGCGGCTCAAATCTCACTGGATATTGTCTAGATAAAAAGCTGGTTTCGTTTGGTTGCCAGGGGGACCCCCGGGCCCCAGACTGATGGACCGGTCACCGTCGACCCTCTAAGGGCATCCAACCCTCCATGGCGAACCCCCACCCCACCCAGGACACCGGCGCTCCCAAGCTGGAACTCTTCTGCAAGCTGCAGGGCGAGACGGTTCCGTTCATCGCCAAGGCGAACATCCCCACCCAGTTCGGGAAGTTCACGGTGTACGGCTTCCTGGAGCACAAGACGGGCAAGGAGCACTTGGCCATCGTTTCGGGTGAGATCGATGCCCGGAAACGCATCGCCGTACGCATCCACAGCGAGTGCTGGACCGGCGACGTGCTGGGCAGCCTGAAGTGCGACTGCCGCCAGCAGCTGGAAGCCGCCCTCACCCACGTGGCCGAGCATGGCGGCATGGTGCTCTACCTCCGCCAGGAGGGCCGCGGCATCGGCCTCCTGAACAAGCTCAAGGCCTACGCGCTTCAAGAGCAGGGCATGGACACGGTGGAGGCCAACCACGCGCTGGGCTTTCCCGATGACCTCCGCAGCTACGAATGCGCAGTGGAGATGCTGAAGTTCTTCGGCATCCACCAAGTGAAACTGCTGACCAATAATCCCAAGAAGATCGGGGCCCTGGAACAGGCGGGCATCGAAGTGGAGCGCGAGCGGCACCAGTTGGAATCGAACCCCCACAACCTGCGCTACCTCAAGACCAAGGCCAAGAAGAGTGGCCACCTGCTGGACTTCGAGGAAGAGGCGCTCTGACCGCCCCGGCTTCCCGCAGCGCACCTCGAATTGATGGAAAAAACTGGAATGGGATCCTGCGGAGCTGACTAGACTCAGGTGGATCAGGCGCAGTTCTGCCGACACCCGACGCTTAGGTGCCCTCCTCATGACGCAATTGATCTACGCCTGCGAGCGGAATCCCGCCGGGGATTTCCTGGAGACTTTGCTGTTGGGCGTGGCTGATCGCCTGGCTCCGGAGGTGGAGGGGATCGGCGGCCATCGGGTGGAACGGTCTTCCGGGGAGCGCCTCTGCCTAGTGCGGCCTGCGGAGGCGGGTCAAAGCCGTGCCCTCCACCCTGGCGTGGCGGGCCTCGTGGGCGTGCTCGCTCAGGGCGACACCACCTGGAGCCAGGTGGGTGAAGCCGCACCGGAAGGCAGCTTCGCGCTGGTGCGATCCAACGCCGATCAGGTGGAACTGCTCACGGATTTCACGGGCTCGCGCTCACTCTGGTATGCCTTCGATGCCCAGCACCTGTTCGCTTCCACCTCGCTGCGGGCCTTGATGGCCCTGCTCCCGGAGCGGCAGCTGGATCGCAGCGCGCTGGCCTGGTTCCTGAGCACGGGCTCTCTGGGACTGGAGGCCGCGTGGGATCAGCGCATTCGGCGGGTGCCCGCCGATGGCCGGGTCCGCCTCGACCGGAATCGGTGGGCGATCGAAACGACCTCCAATCCGGTGGTCTTCGCCCCGGAGGAGGCGCCCCGCGACGTCTGGCGAGCTCGCCTGCAGGCGGCCACCGAGCAGGCCATCCAGACCTCGGACGTCTTCAAGGACGGGTGGATCCTGCCGCTCTCCGGCGGCCTGGACAGCCGGATGCTGCTGGTTTCCCTCCTTGCCCGGGGGCACCGGCCCCACACCGTCACTTGGGGGCAGGCGGCCTCGCAGGCCCAGCCGGGCAACGATGCCTGGGTCGCTTCGAAGCTGGCCCTCCACTACGGGCTGCCCCATGAATACCGGCTGACGGAGAAGGATGCGGGCTCCGCGGAAGCCATGGTGGACGCCTTCCTGGCCACTCACGGGGGCACCACGGATTCCATCCCCTCCTACCTGGATGGCATGGCCATGTGGCGGGACTTCACCCGGGAGGGGGTGCAGGGGATCATCCGCGGCGATCAGGGCTTCGGTTTCACGCCGCGCCCGGCGAAGCAGGCCCAATACGCGGTAGGCCTCATGGTCGCCCAGGAATTCCTGCCCCAGGAGCAGGTGCGGGCCCTCGGCGACGGTCTGCCGGAGATCCCAGGGCTCTTACAGCAGCAAGCTGGCGAGAGTGACGGCACCTACATGGATCGCCTTTACCATGCCTTCCGGATGCCCATCGGCCTCGCGGCGTTGAATGATGTGAAGGCGCCCTTCGTGGAGATCGCCAACCCGATGCTCTTTCGATCGGTGCAATCGCTCATCCGGGCCATGCCCGATGAGCTGCGCTTCGATCGGTCCCTCCACCGCGAGATCGTGGCGTCCGTATCCCCACCGATCCCCTTCGCTTCCGTCTCGGCGGATGACAACGATTGGATCTTCCTCCATGCCCCGGCCTTCGAGGCGTGGATGCGGCAGGAATTGGCGGGGGAGGCTTGCGGGAGGCTGTTGCCCGAGGACCTTCGCCTGGACCTCATCGGATCCCTGAATGGGGTTCCCTCCGTGGCGGGGCCCGCGCAGCGCCTGCGCTCCCTGCTCAAACGGGCGCTGCCCGAAGCCTGGGTGAACGCCCTTCGCGCCCGCATGCCCCCGTGGCGCCCGCCCATGCGCCTGTTCGCCTTCCGGGCCGCCCTCGCGGGCCGATTGATGGCGCAGTGGGAACGGGACCAACGGGCGGTCGGGCACTGCTGGAACCTGCTCAGACCGAGGGACCTTGGGGCTTGAGCGCGGGATTCCGGTCACGGGACCCCCGTCACGAAGCAAATGGTGGCGGGTGGCCAATGCATCTATTCTTCCTGGGAACCCCGACTGACTGGGCCCACCGTCAGGTACGTGCCTGATTGGAGAGGAGAACGTTTCCGTGAGACCAGCTGCGATGACGGTATTGGCCCTGCTCTGCGCCGCCCGGTGCATGGCGGATGACATTTCGGGCCCGAACCGCTCGACCATCCGGAAAGCCCCATGGGGCAGCTTCTTCTACGATCCCGTCGCCACCGGACCCCACCAGCTCGAGGTGGCCGTGGAGGAAGTCCGGCTCAAATCCAGGGCCGGCGAAGTGAAGATCACGGGCTCGGATATCAACGGGTATCGGTTCAGCTCCGGGGGGGATGTCCTCACGGTCAATTCCTCCAACTCAGACCTCGAAATTCGCTGGAAGGAAAAGGTCTGGACTTGGCGCACCACGAGCACCGGCTGCACGCTGGAATCGAACGCCCCGAAAGACCGGATCCAGTTCGAGCGGAGCGCCAACACCTTCAGCATCAAAGGTGCGTTGGGCTACGTCACGGTGACGAGCAATCCCGGCACCCTTTCGATCAAGAGTTCGGCGGGCAACGCGACCATCACGAACTACCTGGGAAGCCGCACCTACTCAGGCGTGAATTTGGATCAGATCCCCTACCTGGGGCGGGGGGTCTTCATCTCCTTCCATGGGGTCGGGATCCTCCTCGACGTCACCACCCGGTTCCCCATGGCGGAAGTCTCGGAATGGAACGAGTGGAAGCCGGTGATCGGCCAGCCCTTCGAGCAGAACCCCCGCTAGGCCGATAACGGGAAGCGGCCCCGATCCGGAGGGAAAGGGGCCGCTTCGTCGATCAGGGCAGCAAGGGGCTTTAGAGGGCTCGCACCGCCGCGATCTCGTTGGGGTGGAGGAAGCGCCAAGCGCCGGGCTTGAGCAGGGGATCGGCGATGGGGCCGAACTGGATGCGCCGGAGCTTGTGCACGGGGTGGCCGATGGCTTCGAACATGCGTCGGATCTGGCGGTTCTTACCCTCGGTGAGGGTGACTTTCAGCCAGGGGTTCTGCTGCTTGTCCATGACCTCGATGGTGCAGGGCTTGAGGCGTCGGCCATCGAGGCGGAAGCCGCCGCTGAGCTCGGCGATCTGCTCCTTGGTGAGGGCGCGGTGCACCTTCACGAGGTAGACCTTGGGCAGTTCGTGATCGGGGCTCATGAGGCGCTCGGCCACGGCCCCGTCGTTGGTGAGGAGCAGGAGGCCCTCGCTGTTGAAGTCGAGGCGGCCCACGGGGTAGAGGCGGGCGTCGATGCCCTGCACGAGGGCCATGACGGTGGGGCGGCCCTGGTCGTCCTTCACGGTGGTGATGTAGCCCATGGGCTTGTTCACGAGCACGTAGACGTGCTGCTCCCGCTGGATGGGCTTGTGGTTGACGGTGATCTCATCGGCGATGGGATCGGCCTTGGCGCCCAGCTCGGTGACCACTTCCCCGTTCACGTGCACGTGGCCGCCGAGGATCAGCTCTTCACAGGCGCGGCGACTGGCGATGCCCGCGTGGGCGAGGATCTTCTGCAGGCGCTCCAGGTGGCTATTGCGGGCGGAGCCGGGCTTGGGCGTGGACGTTTGCACGCGGCCGGGCTTGGTGACCAGGGCAGGGCGGGGGCGGTTCTGGGAGCGCATGGGCCGCGCGGGGGCCGCACCGGGCTCCTGGGGCGTGGTGGAGGCCGGGCGCGGAGCGGCGGCGGGGCGGGCAGGGCGGGAGGGCCGGTTGCCTTCAGCGGCGGGGCGGGCGGGCTTGGTGGAGACCTTGTGGGCGGGGCGGCGCTGCCCGGAGGCCGGGCGCGAGCTGCGCTCCGGTTCCGGGGCCTCGGACCTGGGGGAGATGGTCACCCCGGGCCGCGCCGGACGCGACGCGGAATCAGGCCGTGAAGGCTTCGTGGAGACCTTGTGGCCGGGCTTCGCTGGACGCTTGGTGGTCGCGGGCTTGGAATAGGCTGCATTGGGACGGCGGGCGGCCATGGGGGCTCCTTCGGCGTCATCGCGACGCGGACTGATCAGTTTCCCATGGAACAGCCTCTGGGCCTATTTCCGTTTTTCAGGCGGTGCATCCAGGCGCTTCCGCGCATCCCGTTGGGCTTTGAGGTGCTTTTCGAGGGCCGTATTGGTGCTCTCATCCACGGTGCCGTAGACCCCGGTGGCGCTCTCCTCGGGCGGCGGAGGCGCCTCCCCTTCCACCCGAGGCTGCGGCCGGGGCGGGAGGGGGCGGGCATGGGCGCGCCACAGGTTGCTCTGGGTGATGAGGGCCCAGGCCAGCAAGGCCAGGAAGCCGCCGGCCATGAGCCCCGCGAAGACCTTCGAACTGCGACGCATCTCAGCCTTGGGTGAACCAGCCGCTGGCGCGGTAGTCGGTGAGGAGTGCGTGCCAGACGACCTTGGCCACGATCATCAGGGGCACGGCGAAGAGCAGGCCCACGAGCCCGAACCAGTGCCCGAAGGCCACCAGGGCCAGCAACACCTCCAGGGGGTGCAGCCCGGAGGCTTTGCCCACCCACACGGGCGTGAGGTAGAGGGCTTCCACTTTCTGCACCAGTGTGAAGGTGAGGGCGAGGGCGCCGAGGTAGCTGGACCGGCCCCCATCCAGGTAGGCGAGCACGAGGGCGGGCACCAGCGCCGTGAGGTAGGGCGTGTAGGGCACGAAGTTGGAGAAGCCGGCGATGAGGCCCAGGAGCCAGGCCCAGGGCACCCCCAGCAGGGTCAACGCGAACGCGTGGAGCAGGGCCATCACCAGGGCCACGGCCAGCTGCCCGCGTATGTAACCGCCGATGCGGCTATGCACTTCCAGCACCATGGCCTGGAGCCGGGACTGGTGCCGGGGCGGGGCCACCTCCAGCAACCGGGTGAGGAGGTCGCGCCCATCCAGGAGCATGAACCAGAGGATCACGGGGACGAGGAGCAGCTCCAGGGTGGAGAGCAGGAGACCGAGCATCCCCCCGCCCGTGACCTTGAGGCCTTGGAGCAGCGTGGCGGGCTCGATGCCCTCCACGAGGCCCGTGAGCTTGGCGTAGGCCCAGGGATGGGCCGAGAACCAGGGGCCGAGCTTGGCTTGGGCCTGGGCCTGCCAGTGGGGCAGGCTCTCGAGGAAGCGGCCGCCCTGCAAGAGCAGCCAGGGAATCAGCACCCAGAGGAGCCCGACCAGGGCGCCCACAGTGCCCGCCAGGGTGAGCCCCGCCGCGAAGCCTGGGCGCATGTGTCGGCCGAGCCGGGTCACCAGGGGGGCCAGGAGGTAGGCCAGCAGCACCGCCACGATGAAGGGCAGCAGGGCGTAGCGGAGGAACCAGACCGCCAAGAGCAGGCCCAGGCCCGCCGCCGCGAAACGGAGGGGGATGCGCCCGGCCCCTTCGCTCATGCGGGTTTGGGCGAGGTGGTGGCCCGCCAGAAATAGTGGATCCCCGAAGCCAACACAAAGGCGGCGCAGAGCCAGTAGAGGTAGGGGAAGGCCACCTGGGTCCAAGGCCGGGGACCCATGGCGTTGGCCAGCAGGCCGAAGCTGAGGGCCGCCAATTGCACTGCCGTGGTGACTTTGCCCAGGAAAGAGGGGCGGAAGATGTCCGTGCGCCAATTTCCCATGTGGGCCAGGGCGGTGAAGCTCATGAGCACATCGCGGGAAATGGCGAGGATGGCCACCCACACGGGCACCGGCGCGGCCATGCCGCTGGTACGCCAAGTCATGAGGATGAAGGCCGTGGTGGTGAGGAGCTTGTCCGCGGCGGGATCCAGGATGGCGCCCAGGGCGCTCTTCTGGTGGAAGGTGCGGGCGATCCAGCCATCGAGGAGGTCGGTGATGCCGGCGCCCGCGAAGAGCAGCACGGCCTCCAGGTGATGCCCGTACCACACGGCGATGGCAAAGAAGGGCACCGCCAGGATGCGAAGGAGCGTGAGGGCGTTGGGGACGGTCATGGGTGCCTTCAGCCTAAGGCCGAGTCCCCATTTCGCCTATCCACCCCAGAAAGGGGCCGAAGCCGGCAGCATTGGCCCGGAGGCGGGGCTTTCCCCGGCATCTGTGCGCCGGATCACCTTGTTCATCCCCCAGGGGTCGTTACACTTGGGAACGGAGTTGAGACAATGACTCAAGATCAGGGCGTTCCCCTCAGCAGCCTCCAGCCCGGCCAAGAAGGAGAGGTCGTGGGCCTTCAGGCCCAGGGCCCCATCCGCCAACGTCTGCTGGAGATGGGCTTCATCCGGGGGGCCCGTCTCCGGGTGGAAAAGCTCGCGCCCCTGGGCGATCCCATGGAGTTGGTCATCAAGGGCTACCACCTCAGCCTGCGGCGCGAGGAGAGCTCCTGCATCCTCGTGGCGCTCACGGCGTAGATCTCATGAACGCTGGGCCCTCTGCGACCAGCGCTTTCCACCCCTGAACCCACCGGACTCTGCCCATGTCGCACCTCGTCGTCGCGTTAGCTGGCAATCCCAACTGTGGGAAGACCACCCTCTTCAATGCCCTCACCGGCGCGCGGCACCATGTGGGCAACTGGCCCGGGGTGACGGTGGAGAAGCGCAGCGGCGCGCTGGAAGTCGAGGAGGGCCTGCGCCTGGAGGTGGTGGACCTCCCGGGCACCTACAGCCTTTCCGCCAAGAGCGAGGACGAGCGCATCGCTGGTCACTTCGTGAGCCAGGGCAAGGTGGACCTCATCCTCAACGTGCTCGATGCCTCCAACCTCGAGCGCAACCTCTTCCTCACCACCCAGCTCCTGGAGCTGGGCAAGCCCATGGTCTTCGTTCTCAACATGGTGGACGACGCCGAGCGCAAGGGCATCACCTTCGACCGCGCGGGCCTGGAAACGCTGCTGGGCGGCCCGGTGATCGCCACCGTGGGCAACCGTGAAGAGGGCATCGCCGAATTGAAAGCGGCCCTGGCCTCCGTGGCCAAGGGCACGGATCCCCGCGTGCGCGACTGGAACCGGGAAGTTTCGGGGCACGGCCCCGGCGACTACGGCCACGACATCGAAGGCGAATTGGTGAAGCTCCAGGCGGAGCTGGCCCGGGATGAAAAACTCGCCGCCTCCGTGCCCACCCGCTGGTTGGCCCTGCAGCTGTTGGAGAACTCCAAGGAGGCCCACGCCCTCGTGGCGGCCAGCTCCGCCCGGCAGGCCGTGGAAGGCCAGCTGCAGAAGAGCCTCACCTTCCTGGAAAAGCATCTGGGCGCCGACGGGCAAACCCTCGTGGCCGAACAGCGCTACGGCTTCGCCCACGGCCTCGTGAAGGAGATGGTGAAGACCGACACCCCGGCCGGTGAAACCCTCACCCAACGGTTGGATGGCCTGCTCACCCACCGCTACCTGGGCATCCCCATCTTCGTGGTGATCCTCACCCTGGTGTACGTGCTGAGTTTCGTGTTGGGCAAGTACCCCCAGGATTGGATCGGTGCGGCGTTCAAGACCTTGGGCGACGTCGTCGGCGCCAAACTGCCCCCCGGCGAACTCACGAGCCTGTTGGTGGATGGCGTGATTCCCGGCGTGTCGGCGGTGATCGTCTTCCTGCCCGTGATCATGATCCTCATGGGCTGCATCAGCTTCCTGGAGGACACGGGCTACATGGCCCGGGCGGCCTTCATCATGGATCGCGTGATGCACCTGATGGGCCTTCACGGGAAGAGCTTTATCCCCCTCATCATGGGTTCCGGCTGCAACGTGCCCGCCATCCAGGCCACCCGCACCATCGAATCCAAGACGGATCGCCTCATCACCATTCTCGTCACGCCGCTGGTGAGCTGCTCAGCCCGCCTCCAGGTGTACATCGTCATCGCCGGCACCTTCTTCACGCCCCTCAAGGCGGGCCTTGCCATCGTGGCCATGCACTTCCTCGGGCTCGGTCTCGCCATGCTCATGGGCCGCCTGCTGCGCAGCACGTTATTCAGCGCGGAAACGGCGCCCTTCGTCATGGAGTTGCCGCCCTATCGCCTGCCGGTGATGAAGACCACGATCATCCACATGTGGGAGAAGGGCAGCATCTTCCTGAAGCGCGCGGGCACCACGATCTTCGCAGGCGCTACCCTGGTGTGGTTCATGAGCCGTTACCCGGGCATCGCCAACCGCGAATGGTCCGCGGAGCTGCTCCGCAACCAGCAGGCCGTGCAGGCCCTGCAGATCCCCCAGGCTGAGAAGGAAGAGCAACTCGCCGCGCTGCACCTGGCCCACGAGAGCCGCATCGTGAACACCAGCCTCGCCGCCCGCTTCGGCCGCGTCCTGGAGCCCACCCTGCGCCCCATCTTGGACCCCGACCACAACCGGCCCGAAGCCTGGAAGGACGTCATCGCCCTCACGGCGGGCTTCGTGGCCAAGGAGATCGTCGTTTCCACCATGGGCGTGATCCACGGCGCCAGCGAGGAACCCAAGGAAGGTGAAAAGCTCAGCCCGCTGCAGGTGGCCCTTCGGGACCACGCGGGGCTCACACCCCTCACGGCCCTGGCGTTCATGGTCTTCATCCTCATCTACACGCCCTGCCTGGGCACTGTGAGCATGATCCAGCGGGAGACCGGCAGTTGGGGCTGGGCCTTTTTTACCATCGTCTACGGGTCCGTGCTGGGTTGGCTGCTGAGCTGGGGCACGGTCGTGTTTGGCCGTATGATGGGAATGCACTGAGGAGGCTTCGCCTCCACGGATTGGAGATTGGGATGACGCTGCAACTTGGGATCGTGCTGACGCTGGTGGCCCTCTCGGCCGCTTGGTTCGGGCGCGGGTTCCTCAAGGGGCTCATCCAGGGCGAATGTGGCGGCGGCTGCGATGGCTGCGAAAAGGGTGGTTGCACCCTCAGCAAGCTCGAGGCGCTGAAGCAGGAACTGGAAGCCAAGCGCTCCTGATCGCGCGCTCCTGAACCCGCGAAGGCCACGGGGGAAGGGTCAATCCCCCGAGGGGCGCAGGCCGCTGTTGAGCCGGTCGATCACCCCGGCCCAATCCGCATCGTGCTGAACCTGCTCTCGCAGGAAGGCCGCCTGGGAGGCGGACCAGAAGGGCGCCTCGTGGAGGGCCAGCTGCGGCGCCAAGGGTTTGTGGGACTCGATGAATCCTTGGATTTCCTGGGGGGTGGCGGGAAGGCCCAGCTGCATGAACAGGTTGGTCATGGAATGAACGGTGTCTTCCATTTTAGATCCCCTTTCGGACGGGAGGGATGGGGAGTCGCGACCTCCCCATTATCGAACCTTTGCCAAGGACGCTTCAGCCGCCGCGATCGTCGCCACCGTGGGCGCCATATCGGATTCCTGCAGCGAGGCGAGCCGTTGGCTCAGCTCCTCCCGGAGGGCTTTGCGCTCGGCTTCGGCTTCGGGGGTGGCCCCAGCGGCGGCCACGCGGTCCAGGGCGTCCCGCAGGCGTAGGGAGAGTTCCAACTGTTTCTGAAGCGCAGGCAGGGGGGTCTTCACGCGGGGGTCCATGCGCACGCTCATCGGCTGGGTGAAGGCCTTGCCATCCACGCGGAGGGTGACGGTGTAGGCGCCGGGCAGGGCCCAGGGACCTTGGTCCGAGCGGGCGGTGTTTCCGGCCACTGCCGCGATGGGGTAGTCGGCGATCTGGCCCTGGGCCTTGGTGTGGTGCAGATCCCAGACGAAGCGGTGGAGGCCCGGCGACGTGGCCAGGCGTTGGGGTGGGCGGATCCAATAGGTGGGGATGTTGAGGCCCTGTTCCTGGGGCTCCGGCGCGTCACTGCTCTGATAGCGGCGCACGGTGCGGCCCGCGCCATCCTGGATCTCCAGGCTCACCGCCTGGGCGGGGGCGGTGAGCTGGTAGTGGAGGATGGCCCCGTCGGGTGGATTCTGACCCGCGGGTTCATCCGGCGGCAGGGGCGTGTCGGTATTGAGGTTCCAGCGCACGCGGGTAGCCAGCTGGGGCTTGAAGAGGTGGGTCGCCTTCGCGTCGGCGAGCTGGCGCAGGGGGGAGATGTCGTCCAGCACCCAGAAGCCCCGGCCGTGGGTGCCGATGACGAGGTCATCGCCCTTCACCACGAGGTCGCGCACGGAGGTGATGGGGAGGTTCTGGCGCAGGGAGCGCCAGTGGGCGCCATCATCCTGGGAGACGTAGACGGTGCGCTCAGTGGCGGCATAGAGCAGGCCGGCCCGCACGGGATCCTCCCGTACGGCGTTGACCGTTTCCCCGTCGGGGATGCCCTCCCGCAGCTCGCTCCAGCTGGCGCCGCCATCCCGGGTGCGGAGGATGTGGGGGCGCAGGTCATCGAGGCGCAGGGTGTTGATGGCCGCATAGGCCACTAGGGGATCGAAGCGGCTCGCCTCGAGCTGGGAGACCTTCATCCATGGGCCCAGCTGCGGGGGCGTGACGTCCTTCCAGTGCTGGCCATCGGTGGTGCGGTGGATGAGGCCGTCATCGGTGCCCGCCCAGATCAGATTCGCCACTTTGGGAGAAGGGGCCAACGCGTAGACGACGCCGCGGCGGGTGACTTTGGGGGCGTAGGGCGCCACGGTGGCGGGGACGGGCCACTCGGGGCGGCTCAGATCAGGGCTGATGACCTGCCAGGTCTGGCCGTAGTCCGCGGACTTAAACACCACGTTGCCCGCGTAGTAAAGGGTGCGCTTGTCCACGGGGCTGAACACCAGGGGGGCCGTGCGCAGGAAACGCCAGGCCTCGCCCTTGAGGGCCCGGGGCGCCACGGATTGGCTCTGGCCCGTGGCCTCGTCGAACCGCGCGAGCTTGCCGCCGAAGACGACGCCGGGATGCAGGGGGTCCGGCGCGGCGGTGCCGTATTCGTCGAAGCCCGCGGGCATCCAGTCGCGGAAGGTGATCTGGCCGTGATCGCCCCGGCTCTTGATCACCACGGACCCGCTCTCCTGCTGGCCGCCGTAGATGCGGTAGGGAAAGCGATCATCCGTGGCCACGTGGTAGAACTGCGCCGTGGGCTGGTTGTACCAGCTGCTCCAGGAGGTGCCGCCATTGAGGGTGATCACGGCGCCCTGATCCGCGGCGAGCAGCATGATGTCGGGGGTCTCCGGGTTGATCCAGAGGGTGTGGTAATCGTCGCCCCCGGGGGCGCCTTTGATGGCCGTCCAGGTTTTTCCACCGTCGTCGCTGCGGTAGGTGGAGGTGTTGGCGGCGAACACCACCTCGGGATGCTTCGGGTGCACCTTGATCTCGGCGAAGTCATCCCCCCGCCCCGAGACCCGGCGTTCGGCGTTCACTTGAACCCAGTGGGCCCCCGCATCGTCGCTGCGGTAGGTTCCGCTTTTGGGGCCCGCTTCCACCTGGGCGTAGAGGCGCCGGCCATCGCTGGGCGCCACCGCGAAGCCGATGCGGCCCAGGCCCTCCGTGGGCAGTCCCTCCATGGCGGGGGCCCAGGTGGTGCCGCCATCCGTGGACTTGAAGAAGCCCGTACCCGGTCCCTTGAAGGCCCCGTTCTCCCAAGGCCCCTGCCGGGCCTGCCACAGGGAGGCATAGACGATGTCGGCATTGGTGGGGTCGAAGGCGAGGGCGGTGGCGCCAGTGTGGGCGTCCTTGTAGAGCACCTTCTCCCAGGTGGCGCCGCCATCCAGGCTGCGGAACACGCCGCGGGTCTCGTTGGGACCGTAGGGATGGCCCAGGGCCGCCACGAACAGCCGGTGGGGGTTCTTCGGATCCACCAGCACGGCCCCGATCTGCTGGGCATCCTCCAGGCCCAGGCGGCGCCAGGTTCTTCCGGCATCCTCGCTGCGGTACATGCCGTTGCCGGTGCTGAGGTCCGGGCGCTGCAGGCCTTCGCCGCTGCCCACGTAGATCACCTCGGGCTTGGAGGGAGCCACGGCCAGCGCGCCGATGGAGCCCGTGGGCTGGTCGTCGAAGATGGGATTCCAGGTGTGTCCGGCATCGGTGGTCTTCCACACGCCGCCGTTGTTCACGCCGATGTAGAAGGTGTGGGGCTGGCCGGGCACGCCGCTGGCGGCCACGGTGCGGCCACCCCGGAAGGGGCCCACCATGCGCCAGCGCAACTCACCGAACCCTGAGGGTTCCTGGGCCACGGCGAGCAAGCAAACGAGGGCGGGAATGCAAGCGCGCATGGCGGCTCCCTTAGGTGGCTTTGACTGCCTCCACGATGCCGCAGGGGCCGCAGCGATGGAAGAATTCTCCCTTGCGCGTGCTGGGGATGACCCGCATGGGCGCGGCGCACTTGGGGCAGGGGATGGGCAGCGGGGCCTGGGAGCCCTGCTCGCGGTGACAGGCGAGGCAGACCTTTCGGCCTGATTTCTCTTCGCGCACCGGGCCTTGGCAGGCCTCGCAGCGCAGGGAGGGCGCGCCCTGGTCGTCGCAGTCGAAGGCCACGGGGCAATCGGAATCCTTGGAGCTATCGCAGCGGGCGTAAGTGCGGCCCTCCCAGGTGCGCAAGCGCAAGGTGGAGCCACAGCGGGGGCAGGGGCCGATCTCCGGGCCCGTGACGGGCTTGCGGGCCGCCCGGGGCGCGGAGCCCTGGAGGTTGCGGATGAGGTCGCGCACGAAGCCCTTGATCTCATCCATGAAGCCCTCCCGGGCGGCTTCGCCCCGGCGCATGGATTCGAGCTTGGCTTCCCACTCGCCCGTGAGCTGGGGACTCTTGATGCGCTCGTCAGGGATGGATTGGATGAGGGCGATGCCCTTCTCCGTAGGCACGAGGGCCGTGCGTTTGCGCTCGGCGTAGCCCCGCTGTAGCAGGGTCTCGATGATGGAGGCGCGGGTGGCGGGGGTGCCGAGGCCGCGGTCTTTGAGGGCGCCCTTGAGCGCTTCGTCATCCACGAAGCGGCCCGCGCCCTGCATGGCGCCGAGCAGGTCCGCCTCGGAGAGGCGCTTCGGGGCCGAGGTCTTGCCCTCTTTGGGATCGAAGCCGAGCACGTCAGCGGCCTGGCCCTTCTTGAGGGGGGGCAAACCTTGATCTTCTTCTTCGTCCTCCTCGGGGACGTCGCCTTCGGCCTCGGGATCCTTGGCCTTGGCTTCCTTCGGGGCCTTGCGCTGGGGCGGGTCCACCTCGGCCCAGCCCAGTTGTTTCATGACGCCGCCGGTGGCCTTGAACTGCTCCCCGTCGATTTCCGTCATCACCGTGGTGCGGGCCACGATGCGATCGGGCCAGTGGGCGGCGAGAAAGCGGCGGGCCACCAGTAGGTAGAGGGCGGCCTCATCACCGTGGAGGCCCTGGGCGGGTACCTCTGTGGGCACGAGGGCGCTGTGGTCCTCCACCTGGCTGTCGTCCACAAACCGCTTGCCCAGTTCCACGGGCCACCGCTTGCGCAGGTCCTGGATGAAGGGCTCCAGCTCGGTGAATTGGCCCTCCGCCAAGGCCTTGATCCACCGGGGCGCCTTGGCCACGTCGGCCTTGGTGAGGTGGCGGCTGGCGGTACGGGGGTAGCTAAGTACCTTCTTCTCGTAGAGGCTCTGGGCGATCTCCAGCGTGCGCTCGGCGCTCCAGCCGAAGCGCTGGTTACCGGCCTTCTGGAGGGCCGTGAGGTCGTAGAGCAGCTCGGGGGCCTTCTTTTCCGTCTTGGCCTGGACGCTGGCCACCTTGGCGCCGTGGCCCGTGAGCTTCTCAGCCAGGGCCTTGGCTTCGGCTTCGCTCTTGAAACGCTCGATGGTTTCGCCGTCGGCCACCTTCTGCCACTTGCCGCGCCAGGTACCCTCTGGCACTTGGAACTTGGCCCAGAGCACCCAGAAGGTCTGGGGTTTGAAATCGCGCAATTCCAACTCGCGATTCACGAGAATGGCCAGCGTCGGCGTCTGCACCCGGCCCACGCTGTACACGCCCTCGCCCCCAGCCCGGCGCATGAGCAGGGTCTGGGCACGGGTGGCGTTGATGCCCACGAGCCAATCGCTCTCCTGGCGGCTGCGGGCGGCATCGCGCAATCCCGCGTAGGCCTCGCCGGGCTTGAGCTTGCCGAAGGCCTCGCGGATGGCCTCCTCCGTGAGGCTGCTCGTCCAGAGGCGCTTCACGGGCTTGGTGCAGCCGCTGAGGCGGTAGACGAGGTCGAAGATGAGCTCGCCTTCGCGCCCGGCGTCGGTGGCGTTCACCACCTCGGTGACGTCGGCGCGATTGAGCCACCCGGCCACGGTGTCGTACTGATCCCTGGTGCGTTCGATGGCGGCGTACTGGAAGGCCTCGGGCACGATGGGCAGGGCCTCCATGCGCCAGGATTTGAGGGCGGGGTCGTAGCCTTCGGGCTGCAGGGCCTCCACCAGGTGGCCCACGCACCAGGTCACCGCGAGGCCCTGGCCCGTGATGGCGTTGCGCCCGGAGCCGCTCAGACCCAAGGCCTGGGCGATGGCCCGGCCCATGCTGGGTTTCTCGGCGACGATGAGGCGCATCCCTCCAGGCTACCCCTTCCGGGGGCCCGAATCGCCTTCCTGCACCATCGGGAGGGCGGTCTGGCCCTCAGCCCACGGTGAGCTTGACCTGCACCAGTTCCCGCACGAGGGTCATGAGTTCGGCCCGGCCCTGGGCGCCCTTGCGCAGGATGCGATGGACCTGGGGCACTTCCAGCCGTTTGCGCTCTTCGGGGGTGGGGTCTTTGGACGAGAGCACCACCACGGGAATGTCCCGCCAGCGGGGTTCCTTCTGGAATTCCGCCACGAGACCGAAGCCATCCAGGCCCGGCAGCATGAGGTCCAGCAGCACGAGGTCGGGCGTGTGGGTCTTTAGCAGCTCCAGGGCCGTTTCCCCGTCGGGGGCTTCGAGGGGGGACCAGCCCGAGCGGCGGATGATTTCCACGATGCCCGTGCGGATGATGGCTTCATCCTCCACCACCAGCACCTGGTGGGGCGGGGCGCCCTTGCGGAAGCGATCCAGCAGGTTGGTGAGGTCATCCTGGGACACGGGCTTCTGGAGGAATTCAGCGGCGCCCATGGCGAATCCCCGGGCCCGGTCATCCATCATCGACACGAGCACCACGGGGATCTTCGAGGTGACGGGATCGTGTTTGAGGTGGGCGAGCACCTCGTAGCCGTCCATGCCCTCCATGAGCAGATCCAGGGTGATGATGTCGGGGCTGAGGGCCCGGGCGAGGGCCAGGCCCTCTTCGCCGTTGGCGGCGCTGCCCACCCACAGGCCTTCCCGGGTGAGGGCGCGCACGAGCATGTCCCGCATGAGGGGGTCGTCGTCGATGACGAGGGCCTTGGCCTTGGTGGGCAGGCTGGCGGCCGCCCGGGGGATGGGCGCCACATCCTGTTCGCTGAGGGGCAAATCCACGGTGAACACGGCGCCCCGGCCCGGCTCGCTCTCAACCCCCAGCTCCCCGCCCATGAACTCCACCAGGCGCTGGGCCAGGGCCAGGCCAAGGCCGGCGCCGCCGTGCTTCTTGGCGGTGCCCTCGTCGCCCTGGGCGAAGGCCTGGAAGAGGCGCTGGGCCTGCTCGGCATCGAGGCCGATGCCCGTGTCGCGCACGCGGATCCGGAGCATGCGGCCGGGCCGCTCGGCGGTGAGCGCCACCTCCCCGCCCTCGGTGAACTTGGCGGCGTTGGAGACGAGGTTCACCACGATCTGTCGGACCTTGCCGCCGTCGATGGTGTGGGTGCCCAGGAAGGGATCGATGTTCAATTCGAAGCGGTTGCCCTTCTTGTTGACGACGGCCTTCAACTGCTCGGCCAGATCCACCAGCAGGGCGTGGAGATCCGTGGGCTCCGGGTGCAGGGTCATGCGGCCGGCTTCAATGCGGGCGAGGTCCAACACGTCGTCGATCATGGTGAGGAGGTGGCGGCCGGCGCCCTGGATCTTGCCCAGGTCGTTCACCAGGCCATCGTCCCCCCGGTCCTTGGCGTCTTCGGCGGACAGCTCGCTGTAAAGCAGGATGGCGTTGAGGGGCGTGCGGAGCTCGTGGCTCATGTTGGCGAGGAAGGCGCTCTTGGCCTTGGACGCCGTTTGGGCCTGCTCCATGGCGATCATGAGCTGGGTGTTCACGGCCACCAGTTCGGAGGTTCGCTCGGCCACCTCCCGCTCCAGCCCCTTGCGTTCTCGACGGGACATCCAGAGGAGGAAGAGGGCCAGGGTTCCCAGAGCACCGGCCAGGGCGGCCATCGCCATCCACCCCGCGAAGGCGGTGGCGTTGGCGGAGGGGGTCATGAAGGTGCTCATGTTCAGGGGGTTCATCGGCCCTAAAAAGGGGGACCTGATTTATGAGGCAAAGTTTCAGCGGGAGGCCGGATTGGCCATTCCCGCCCCGGCCTCGCTACCCTGGTGTCAGGGAGTACCTGTGGCCTTCAATCCCGGATCCAAACGCGGTGCCATGGCGGACATCAACATGACGCCGCTCATCGACGTGATGCTCGTGCTGCTCATCATTTTCATGGTGGCGGCGCCCATGCTCACCACGGGCGTGGACGTGAACCTGCCCGAGAGTCGCACTGGCCGGAACCTGGAAAGCGAGGCCCTGACTGTCACCCTCGTGCACGATGGCCGCATCCAGTTCGGCGAAAAGTTCGTGGCCCTGCCCACCCTTCAGAACCAGCTCAAGAAGAAGGCCAGCGAGGGTGCCAAGCGCCCCGTGATGGTGCGCTCCGATGCCGCCGTGCCCTACGGTCGGGTGATCCAGGTGGTGGATGCCATCCGCGAGGCGGGCTTCACTCAGGTGGGCTTCGTCACCGCCCCGGCGGCCGCGAAGGCTCCGGAGGCCCCTTGAGCCAGGATCTGCAGGCCTTCCTGCGGGAGCGCTCCCACCAGGGCGAAACCAGCCTGGGCCTGGGGCTCGCCGTGGCGGCGGCCCTGCACCTCCTGCCCTTCGCCTTCGTACTGTGGCCCCACGCCCGCATTCCGGACCCAGAGCCCGTCAAGGTCACCTGGGTGAACCTGCCGGCCGCTTCCGCGGGCCCCAGTGGCGGCGCCGCCGGCACCGAACTAGGCGCGGAGAAGGGCGAGCGGTTGCGCAAGGCCGATGAGGTGGCCCCGGAACGCAAGGACGCCACTCCCGGTGCCCTCACCCAGCCGGATCCCTTCGCCAGCCGCGTGACCAAGGGCGCCATCAAGGGCACCAACCCCGACGACACCAGCAAGGGCACCAACACGAAGGCCGCCAAGAGCCCCACCCCGGCCCCCGTGCCCCAGGGGGGCGCCGCGGGCAGCGGCAATGGCGGTGGCATCGGCATGGGCACCCCCGTGCCCGGCCTCCGGGCCACCACCAGCGCCCAGGGCGGCGTGGGGCTCATTGGGGGCACCGAGGGCGGCACCTTCCCCTTCGCCTGGTACCTCCAGCAGGTGCAGGCCCAGATCACCGCCAACTGGAACCGCATGGGCGGCCAGCAGGGCCGCGTGCAGGTCTACTTCCGCATCCGCCGGGATGGCAGCCTGGCCGGGGACCCCAAGCTCGTCAGCGAGAGCGGCAACGCCTCCCTGGATGAAAGCGCCCGCATGGCCGTGCGCCGCGCCCAGTTGCCGCGATTGCCCGAGGGCTACGAGGCCGAGTGGCTGGGGGTGTACATGTGGTTCACCTACCTGGGCCAGTGAGGGGCCCGGGCCGGAGATCAATTAAGAAAACCGGAGATGAACGGAGATGGCCATTCGTTAGGCCCATCTCTGTTCATCTCTGGTTTTCTTTTCCTGGCTTCCTTTGCATCGTGGGCCCGAATCGGTTGAAATCATCTCTGGCGATGGTGTCCGCCCCATAACCGCTCTCCGAGCTGATGGCGCCTACGACCTTTAGGAGCCGTAGGCATGTCGCACCTCCCCGCCCGCATCACCCGCCTTACCTGGGACCTCGCCATGGGCTCCCTGGTGGGCCTGCTCTGCGGCGGCGCGGCGGCGGCTTTCCTGCACATGCTCACGCTCACCATCGGCCTGCGCAAGGCGCACCCGGCGCTGCTCTTCGCCCTGCCCCTGCTGGGTCTCCTCAGTGCCTGGATCTACCGGCGCTGGGGGGGGGCGGCGGAGGGTGGCACGGCCCTCATCCTCGACGAAGTCACCGAGTGGAGCGGCCAGGTGCCCACGCGCATGGCGCCCCTGGTGCTCGTGGGCACGTTGCTGGCGCACCTGGGTGGCGCCTCCGTGGGCCGTGAGGGCACGGCGGTGCAGATGGGCGCGGCCCTGGGCCGTACCCTGGCCAAAGCGCGGGGGCGCCTCGGCGCCTGGCTGCGGCTCACGCGCGCCCGCCAGAGGTTGCTCCTGCAAGCGGGGCTCGCGGGAGGCTTCGGGGCCGTGTTCGGAACACCCCTGGCCGGGGGCGTGTTTGGCCTGGAGGTGGTGGGCCGGGAGGGGCTCCGCACGGATGCCCTGCTGGTTTGCCTGGTCTCCAGCCTCGTGGGGGATCGCATCGCCCTTGCCCTGGGGGCCCACCACCTGCACTGGACCGCCACACCCCCAGAACTGACCGGCCTCGTCTGGCTGAAGCTCCTGGCCTTCGCCCCCATGGTGGCCCTGGCCGCGTGGGCCTACGTGCACGGGAGCCACGGCCTGGCCCGGTGGACCCGGAGCCGCTTCGCTTGGTGGGCACGGCCGCTGGTGGGCGGCGCGGCCTTCGCGTGCCTCATGCCCCTCTTCTCCCCGGCTTTCCTGAACCTGGGCACGGACTGGCTGCCTCGGCTCTTCCTGGAGGGCTACGTGCCCACGGTGGCCTTCGCCCTGAAGCTGGCCTTCACCGCCTGGTGCCTGGGGTGGGGCTTCAAGGGCGGCGAGGTGACCCCCCTCTTCGTGAGCGGTGCGCTGCTGGGCGCCGCCGTGGCCCCGGGCTTGGGCCTGCCGGGGCCCTTCCTGGCCGCCGTGGGCTTCGTCACACTCTTCGGCGCCGCCTCCCACACGCCCCTCACGAGCCTGCTGCTGGGCCTGGAGCTCTTCGGCGCGCCCTTCGCCGCGCCCATCCTCGTGGTGGGGACGCTGGCCTACGGCCTGGTGGGCAGCCGGAGCCTCTACCGCGCCTGATCTGCCAAACTGGGGGAATGAAAGCCATCTCCCTGCGCGTGGACGTCGACACCCTGGAGGGCTCCCTCACGGGCATCCCCACGTTGATCCGGTTGCTGGACAAGCACGGCATGCGCGCGAGCTTCTACTTCAGCTTCGGCCCCGACAACAGCGGCAAGGCCATCCGCCGCGTGTTCCGCAAGGGCTTCCTGGACAAGATGCGCCGCACGAATCCCGGCAAGCTCTATGGCTTCAAGACCATGATGTACGGCACCCTGCTGCCCGCGCCCATCATTTGGAAGCGGGCCGCCGCCGAGATGAAGCTGGCGGAGGCTGCGGGCCACGAAGTGGGCATCCACGCCTGGGACCACGTGCAGTACCACGACCTGTTGGACCGCAAATCCCGGAAGTGGCTGGAAGCCTGGTACGGCGACGCCCACAAGGCTTTCGCCGACATCTTCGGCCGCCCCGCCAAGGGCGCCGTGAGCCCCGCTTGGCGCAGCAACGACGCCACCCTGGAGATCCAGGAGCAGTACGGCATGGACTACGCCGGCGACTGCCGCGGGTTCGAGCCCTTCTATCCCATTGTGAACGGCAAGACGCTCAAGACCCTGCAAGTGCCCACCACGCTGCCCACGCTGGATGAGCTGTGGGGCCTGGAGGGTCGCACCGGCGAGGACGTGAATCGCGAAGTCTGGAACCTCGTGCGGGAGGACGCCCTCAACGTCTACGCGCTGCACACGGAGGTGGAGGGTGGGGCGCTGCACGACACCTTCGATGCCTTCCTCGGCGGATTGGTGGCGCGCGGCGTCATCGCCCGCACCCACGCGGAGTGGGTGCCGGAGCTGAAGGCGGCGAATCCCCCCGCCAAGGCCATGACGCGCCGGGAGATCCCGGGCCGTGCGGGCTGGGTGAGCTGGGAAGGCTGATCAGCCCAGTACGAAAGTGTCCGCGGTGGTGGAAAGGCCGTGGGCCACGCCCACCAGGGCGCTGGCCGTGACCTGCACTTCGGGGGCGGTGTTGGCCAACTGGGCCGCGGCGAGCTGCACTTCGCCGGTGCCCTTCGAGGTCTCCTCCATGCGCCGGGTGACTTCCCGGCTGGCGGCGGCCTGATCCTGGGCGACCTGGTGGATCTCCTGGGCCAGGGATTCCGAAGTGGCGAGGGCCAGGGCCACCCGGTCCAGGGCGGCGATGAGTTCATCGAGCCGCGCCTGGCCCTGGGCCACGGCAGCGCCGTTCTGGCGGGCGAGGGTGGCGGCGAGATCCGCGGCCTGGATGCAGCGATCCAGGGCCTGCCGCACGGGCTCCGACGTCACGGTGCCCAGGGCCTGGGTGAGGCGCTTGCCCAACTCCGCGATCACGCCGGAGGCTTGCACGGCCTTGTCGGAGCGCTGGCGGATGCCGCCCACCAGTTCATGGGCCTCCAGGCCAAGGGCCCGGGCGGCCCCAGCGAGGTGATGGGCCTGCTGACTTTCCCGGCGCGCCACGGCGAGGGTGTCCTGCACTTGCTGGATGGAGGCATCCAACTGGGACATGGCCGCGGCCACCTGTTCCGCGGCTTGGCGTTGAACCATGGCGCTGCGGGCCAGCAGACCGGTGGAACCGCTGACCTTCTCGGCGCTGGCGCAGAGGTCTTGGGCGCCCCCCGCCACGCGATGGGCCGCACCCTTCATGCGGAGCGCCAACTCGCCCAGCTGACCGCAGGTGGTGTTGAAGGCCTGGGTCATGCGCGCGGTCTCGTCACCCCCGAGGATGGGCAGGCGAACGCTTAGGTCGCCCTGCTGGAGTTGGAGCAATCCGGCTTCCAGGGTCTGGATGGGGCGGAGGATGGCTTCGCCCGTGAGGTGGGTCCAAGCGAGCACGAGCACGCCGAAGAGCAGGCTGCCCAGGCCGAGGAACAGCCGGGTGCGGCGGGCGGAGGCCTCCATGCTTTCAGCCTGGCCCACCAGGTCGTGGCTGAAGCGATCCTCCACGGTCTTCAGGGCCTCCAGCCGGTGGGTGGCGGCGCGGAACCAGACGTAGGGATCCTCCTCCAGGCTGGCCCCCGGGGTCAGGGCCAAGGCCTTGGTGCGAATGCGCGTAAAGGTGCCGTCGCCGTCATCCTGCAGGGTCCGGGCCAGGGCCTCGCGCCATGCCGCGGGAGCTTGGTGCTGGAAGAGGCCTTCATAGGCCTGCTGGGCGGCCAGCAACCCCAGGAAGCGGTCCCTGGGCTCGCCATTGAGGCCCCGGGTGGAAAAGGCATTGGCCAGCACGGCCCGCTCCAGTTCGGCCTGCTCTTTGAGATGGCGCAGAGTGGAGAGGGCGTGGAAACGGGCCTCCAGCGTGGAGGAGGTGGCGGGGTGGATGAGTCGCTCTTGGAAGTCGAACTGGGCGTCGAGGATCTGGGTGTAGCCCTCCAGGAGGCTCGCGACGGAGGCGGTGGGAGCGGTGGCCCGGAGGGCCGGTAGCTGGTCCAGGGCCTTCAGGGCGCTGGCATCCCCGGTGGCGGCCAAGGGCCCCCGGAGGCCGGCGATTTCCCGATCCGTGCTTTCGCGCCGCGCATTGAGTTCGGCCATGGCGGGGGCTCCGTGGGCGCCCTGGTACAACGCGGTGGCGCCCCGCTCGGCCTGCACCGCATGGATGAGGGTGTCGAGGCGCTGGCCCAGTTGGGAGGTGGCGGTCACCGGTGTGAGCCCCTGTACCGCCTGGTTCTGGCGGTACATGAGGTAAAGCGTGAGCGCCGCGCCCCCGAGCAGGGGCAGGATCACCAGCACCATCAGCTTCGCCCGCAGGTGGGTGGTCAGGAATCGGATCATGAATGGCTCCAAGCCATGGGCGGCCTCCGAGGGGAGGTCCGCACGCAATGGGTGCAGGAGAACCTTGAGCAGAGACCGGTTCTCCGTTCCTTCCATCCTGGGCGGAGCCTCGTTGATACGGGTCACACTCGAAGCCCGGTGGGGTGGGCAGCGGGCCGGTTCCTGGGGCATGCTGAAGTCATGGCGCAGGAATCACTCCAGAGCCCCGAGGGTCGGCGCAAGAGCCGGCGGGCGGAGCATGAGGCGCGGTCGGCCTGCGAGGAGCGCAGCCGGGCCTAAGCCCGTTGCTGATCCGGGGCGCAGTTTGCGCCGCACCTCCAACCTCCCCATCTTGGGGCGCCGTCGCGCGCCCACCGAGGCCTGCCATGCCCACCACCCTCATCGAACCCTTTCGCATCAAGTCCGTGGAGCCCATCCGCATGACCACCCGCGCCGAGCGGGAGGCGCTGCTGGAGAAGGCGCACCTGAACCCCTTCCTGTTGCACGCGGATGACGTGCTCATCGACTTCCTCACGGACTCCGGCACCGGGGCCATGAGTGCCAAACAGTGGGGCGCCATCATGGAGGGCGACGAGAGCTACGCGGGCGCCCGCAGCTTCTTCCGCCTCGAAGCCGTGATCCAGCGGCTCACGGGCTACCCGCACCTCATCCCCACCCACCAGGGCCGCGCCGCCGAGCGCATCCTGTTCAGCGTGGCGGGCAAGGCCGGCGACATCGTGCCGAGCAATACGCACTTCGACACCACCCGCGCTAACCTCGAGGCCAGCGGCGTGGAGGCCCTGGACCTGGTGATCCCCGAGGGCCTGCAGCCCCAGACCATCCATCCCTTCAAGGGCAACATCGACCTCGCCCGCGTCGAGGCTCTGCTCAAGCAGCACGCGGGCCGCATTCCCTTCGGCATGATCACCGTGACCAACAACAGCGGGGGCGGCCAGCCCGTGTCCATGGCCAACCTCAAGGCCTATTCGGCGTTGCTCAAGCAGTACGGCAAGCCCCTGGTGCTGGACGTGTGCCGCTTCGCCGAGAACGCCATGTTCGTGAAGCTGCGCGAAGCGGGTTACGAGGACCGCAGCATCGAGAGCATTGTGCAGGAGATGTTCAGCTACGGCGACGGCTGCACCATGAGCGCCAAGAAGGACGGCATGGTAAACATCGGGGGCTTCATCGCCCTCAAGGACGAGCGGTGGCTGGAGGCCGCCCGGAACCTGCTGATCCTCACGGAGGGCTTCCCCACCTACGGCGGCCTCGCGGGCCGTGATCTGGAGGCCCTGGCCGTGGGCCTGGAGGAAGTGCTCCACGAGGACTACCTCCGCTACCGCCTCCGCACCGCCGAGTACATGGGCGAGAAGCTCAAGGCCGGGGGTGTGCAGATCGTGGAACCCACGGGTGGTCATGCCGTCTACATCGACGCCAAGACCTTCCTCCCCCACCTCAAGAGCGAAGATTATCCCGCCTGGTCCTTGGCCAACGCCCTCTACCTCGAGGGCGGCATCCGGGGTGTGGAGATCGGCAGCGTCATGTTCGGCCGCCGGGATGACGATGGCACGGAGCACTACCACCCCATGGAGCTGGTGCGCCTCGCCTTCCCCCGCCGCGTCTACACCCAGAGCCACTTCGACTACGCCGCCGAAGTCATCTGCGAACTCAAGGCCAAGGCCGAGCAGGTGAAGGGCGTGCGCATCACCAAGCAGAGCAAGTACCTGCGGCACTTCACGGCGCAGTTCCGCTGGGCGTAGGGCAAATCTCACCACGAAGGCACGAAAGCACCGAAGGCCACGAAGGAGGTCGTTCCCCTTCATGGCCTTCTTCCTTCTTCGTGCCTTCGTGGTGAGATTTTCCCTATGAACTACTGGCTCTTTCTGATCCAGGATCCATCGGCCTGCTTCTCATACAGGAATCCGAACACGGCCTTGTCGCCGGGGATGGGGCCATGGGGACGGGCTTCGGCTTGGAGGATGGCCTTGGTCTGGCCGGTCTTCTCGATGTCAGCCTTGAGGTGCTCGAAAAGGGCCTGGGCTTCCGCCTCCAGTCCCTTGGCATCGCCGGGCTGGCGTTCGGTGAGGTAGAGGACGAGAGCGGCGCTTTCGCCGGTCTTCTCGAACTTCACCTGGCCTCCACGCAACACGGTGACCCGGTGCTTGGCGTCCAGCTGGACGACCTTGCCTTCCTGGGGGCCGCAGGCGGCGAAGGAAATCAGGGCGAGGGCAGGGAGGAGGGCACGGCGGTTCATCCTTCCATCTGGCCATCGGAGCGGGGTGCCTGTCTATCCTCCATGCCCAGGGCCCGGACGGCCCAGCTAATGGTGGCGCCGGGTACGAGCGCGTTCACCACGACCATGAAGAAGACAAGGTTGAAGAGGCGCTCTCCGCCCTGAACATGGGCCAGCACCGGGGCGGTGGCCAGGATGATGGGGACGGCGCCTCGCAGCCCCGTCCACCCCATGAAGGCGACTTCCCGGCGAGAGAAACCGAAGGGGAGCAGGCAGAGGGCGGCCACCACTGGGCGGGCCACCAGGGCCAGGAAGAGGGCCAGGGCCAAGCCCAGGCCCGCCACGGGCAGGAGGCGGCTGGGGAAGACGAGGAGGCCCAGCATGAGGAACATGCCGATCTGAGCGAACCAGGAGAGGGAGCCATGGACCGTGCGGAGGTTCCGGCGCATGGGGAGGGGACCCTCCGCGACCACGAGCCCCGCCACGTACACCGCCAGGAAGCCGCTGCCCCTGAGCAGGGTGGTGAGGCCGAAGGCCAGCAGGGGGATGGCCATGCTGAGGACGGGGTAGAGGCCTTCGGATTGCAGGGAGACCTTGGACAGGAGCATGCGCCCCAGGCGGCCCAGGGCCCAGCCGCTCAGGGCGCCGAGGGCGAATTCCCAGGGCAGGCTCCACAAAAGGCTGAGGCTGGGATGGCCGCCATGTTGGAGGGCCGTGACGAGGGCGCCGGTGAGCAGCACCGCCACCGGATCGTTGAGGCCGGATTCGGCTTCGAGGGTGAGGCTCACGCGGCCCCGGAGGCGGAGCCCGCCGCCCTTCAGCACCGGGAAAAGGGCGCTGGCGTCGGTGGAACTGACCACCGCGCCCAGCAGCAGGCTCTCAGCCCAGGGCATGCCCAGGAAATGCCCTGCTCCCGCCACGGCCAGGGCGGTGCCCGCCACGCCCACGGTGGCGAGCACCGCGGCCGGGGCCGCCACCCGACGGATGCCGGACCACCCGGTGTTGAGGCCGCCCTCGAAGAGGATTAGCACCAGGGCCGCGGTGCCCATGCGGTAAGTGAGGGCGTAGTTCTCGAAGGCGATGCCCCCCAGGCCCTCGGAGCCCGCGAGCATGCCCAGGCCCAGAAAGGCCAGGGCCAGGGGAAGGCCGAGACGCTGAGCCACCTTCGTGGAGAGCCCCGTCAACAAGAGCAACACGCCCACGGTCCCCAGGACCACGGCGGTGGTGATGGGCTCTTGGGTGGCCATGCATCAGCCTAGCCTGAAACGGAAAAGGGCCGCTCGCGCGGCCCTTGGAGATCAAGCGTGCTTCTGCTTGAGCTTTTCCTTGGGGGGGAACCACTTCTCCCAGTACACGACCACGGGGCTGGCGATGTAGATGGAGGAGTAGGTGCCCGTGATGACGCCCACCACGAGGGGGAAGGCCAGGTCGCGGAGGGCCGGGCCGCCCCAGAGCCAGAGACAGACGCTCACGAACAGCACGGAGCAACTGGTGAGGATGGTGCGGCTCAGGGTCTGGTTGATGGAGTCGTTCACCAACTGCGTGATGGTGGCGCGGCGATACTCGGGCTTGTGGCTGTTCTCGCGGATGCGGTCGAACACCACGATGGTATCGGCCATGGAGTAGCCCATCAGGGTGAGGAAGCTGGCCACCACGGGCACATTGAACTCGTATCCGAACACGGCAAAGAGGGCGAGGGCCATCAGCACGTCATGGATGAGGGCCACGATGCCGCCCACCGCGAAGCTGGCGGTGAAGCGCAGCATGACGTAGACGAGGATGGCCAGCGTCGCCAGGGCCACGGCGGTGAGGGTCTTGGAAGTCCACTCGCCGCTGATGCTGGGGCTGAAACTCTCGTTCTTGCGGATCACCACGGTGCCCAGTCGGTATTCCTTCAAGACTTGGGCCTTGAGGGTGGGGTTCAGGCCGGCGGGGAGTTCGTCGAAGGAGCGATAGAGGCCGGCCCGGAGGCGATCCCGCGTAGAGATCACGGAATCCGCGGGAGCCTGGTAGGCGGCCTTGAAGGCTTCCTCGGTGGCGGGAACATTCAAGGGGTTGGCCTGGACGAAGCGGTCGAATAGGCCCTTACTGCCTTCCAGGTTTAGGGGCGTGAGGGGGCTCGTGTTGGCTTCGGGATCCAGCTGACGGAAGAGCGTTAGCAAGGCCGTGGCCTGGGCCGAGGAATCCTTCTGATCGCCGCCCTTGGGGGCTTTGACCTTCACGGCGTAATCCTGGATGCCATCGGCATCCTTCTCGTAGGCCACCACGGAGGCGTCGGTGAAGCCGGCGCCACCCAGGGCCGCGCGGAGCTTGGCCTGATCTACGTTCTTGGTGAAGCGGACGGTCATATCGTTGCCGCCCACGAACTGCATGCCCAGCTTGATGCGGGAGTTGTCCTGCACCTTCCAAGGACGGACGATGGCGACGCAGATCAGAATGAGGCCCCAAGAGAGGCCCAGGGCGAGGCCCTTGTACTTCATGAAGTCGAACTTGGCGCCCTTGAAGAAGCTGTGGGTGCCCACGCTCAGGGTCTTGGTGCCGGGGTGGCGTTCCAGGATCCAGTCGTAGATGTAGCGGCTGATGTAGATGCTGGTGAACAGGGAGGCGATGACGCCCACGGCCAGGGACACGGCGAAGCCCTTCACGGGGCCCGTGCCGAAGAGGAACAGCAGCAGCGCGGCGGCCAGCTGGGTCACGTGGCTGTCCACGATGGTCCAGAACACCTTGTCGAAGCCCGCGTCGATGGCGGCGGTGACGGACTTGCCCGCCGCCAGCTCCTCCTTGATGCGTTCGAAGATGAGGATGTTGGCGTCCACGGCCATGCCGATGGTGAGCGCGAAGCCAGCGATACCGGGCAGGGTGATGACGGCGCGGAAAGAACCCAGCAGGCCCATCATTACGATCACATTCACGGAGAGCGCGATGATCGCGTTCATGCCGCTCCAGTGATAGAAGAACACCATGAACACGAGGATCACGACGAAGCCGAGGGCCGCCGCGAACACGCCACTCTTGATGGAATCCTCGCCGAGGCTGGCGCCCACGGCGTGCTCTTCGAGGAACTTCATGGAGGCGCGCATGGCGCCGCTGCGGAGGCTCAGGGAGAGGTCATCCGCTTCTTCGGAGGTGAAGGTGCCGGTGATCTGCACGCTGCCACCGATGATTTTCTCGTGCACGGTAGGGGCGCTGATGACCTTGCGATCCAGCACGATGGCCAGGTAGCGCTCGTCCGCCGCGGCGGTGCCGGTGGCGGTGGCGAAGGCATCGGCGCCATCGCGATTCAGCTGGAAGGAGACGGTGTGCGCGCCGAGATCGTTGCTGCTGCGGCGGGCATCGGTGATCTGGGCGCCGTTCACGTCCACGCGGGTCTGCACCAGCCACCACTGGGCGATGCGCTCTTCACCCTTGGTGGGCTTGGCGTGGCCGGCCTGGCGGGCGGCGCGATCGCTTTCCATTTCAGGCAGGAGTTCGTAACCCGTGGGCAGCTGGCCCTTGTAGAACTCGAGACCCGCTTCCCGGGTCATGAAGCGGCCACCGGGCTGCTTCATGGGGGCGGTGAGGCGCAGCTCGAGGCGGCCGGGGCTGCTGAGCAGGCCCTTGATGCGCTCGCGGTCGCCTTCCTCCACGCCAGGGAGCTCCACCACGATGCGGTTGCCTTCGGCGCCGCTGGCGGTGATCTCGGGCTCGGACACGCCGAACTGGTTGATGCGGTTCTCGATGATCTGCAGGGCGCGCTTGTTGGCGTCATCCTTCAGCTGGGCGGCCTGGGAATCCTTCAAGGTGAGGCGCGCCTGAGCACCCTCCACCTTGAGGTCGTAGCCCCCGATGTGGTCCTTCACCACCTTCTCGAAGCTGGCCCGCTGGGCTTCCTGGAGGCCATCCACGACCACCTTGTCGCCTTCGGCCTTGAGGGTGAGCCCCATGACGGAGGCTTCCTTCAGCTTGTCCTCCAGCCGATCCCGGGTATCCCGGGCGTGGGCCTCCAAGGCCTCATGGCCCTGGACTTCCAGCTCGAAGTGCACGCCACCCTGGAGATCAAGGCCCAGGCGGACCTTCTTGAGGGGCGTGAAGAAGAAGGCACACCCGGCGCAGACCGCCAGGGTTAGGAGCAGGCGCCAAAGGCTGGGCTTGGACATGGGGATTCCCTTCGGGAGGGCGCTGGGCTTCAGGCTTTGGGCTCCTGCTGGGATCGGCCCATCCGTTTGAAGCGAGATGGTGGGTCGAATTCAGCCAAAGCCCAGAGCCCAAAGCCCAGAGCCAATTCAATTAGCTTTGCGCTTCGGGCTCGGCGGCGAGCTGGGCGACGGCGGAGCGGCGGGCCTTCACGGTGGCGCTGCCGAGCTTCAGCCAGATGACCTTGGCGTCCTTCTCGTCCAGGCGGTCGACCACGGCGAAGAGGCCGCCGTGGAGCACGACCTCATCCCCGCTCTTCAGCTTGGAAAGGCGCTCTTCCATGGCCTTTCGAGCCTTGCTCTGGGGGCGGATCATGAGGAAGTAGAAGAGCACGCCCATGCCCACGAGGGGCAGGAACTGCATCAGGGGGTTGGGGGCGGCCGCAGCCTGAAGGATCGCGATGTTCATTTAGGGTTCCTCGGTGGCCCAACCTTCACGCGTGGACGCGGCGAAGGCCTCGAAGCGGCCCTCGAGCAGGGCCAGGCGGGCGGCTCGGGTAAGTCCAACAGTGTAGCTCAGGTTGTGGATGGTGTTGAGCGTAGAGGCCAGCAGCTCCCCGGCCTTGAAGAGGTGGTGGAGGTAGGCCCGGGAGAAAGTGCGGCAGGTGTAGCATCCGCAGTCTGGATCCGCGGGCAGATCCGCCTCCCGGTGCCGGGCGTTCTTGATGCGCACCCGGCCCCGGCTCGTAAGCAAGGTGCCGTGGCGGGCCTCCCGGCTGGGCAGCACGCAATCGAAGAGGTCCACCCCCTGCTGGATGCCGAAGAGCAGGTCCTCGGGGGTGCCCACCCCCATGAGGTAGCGAGGCCGCTCGGCGGGGAGCTCCCGCACGAACTCCGTGAGCGTGGCGTTCATGAGCTCCTTGGGCTCGCCTACGCTCAAGCCGCCCACGGCGAAGCCTTGGAAGGGGCTCCGGGCGTCCAGTTCCAGGGCTTCCTCCAGATGGCGGCGGCGGAGGTCCAGGTGGGTGCCCCCCTGGTTGATGGCGAAGAGGCCTTGATGGGGGTCCAGTTCGTAATCCCTGCAGCGCTTGAGCCAGCGGGTGGTGCGGGCCATGCTGCGCTCCAGCTCCGGGCGTTCGCAGCGGCCGGGCGGGCACTCATCCAGGGCCATGACGATGTCGGAGCCGAGGTTCTTCTGGATCTCCATGCTCCGCTCGGGGCTGAGGAAGTGCTTGGAGCCGTCCAGGTGACTCTGGAAGGCCACGCCCTCCTCGGAGATCTTCCGGAGGGATGACAGGGAAAAGACCTGGAAGCCCCCGCTGTCCGTGAGGATGGGGCCCTTCCAGCCCATGAATTTGTGCAGTCCGCCGAGTTTTGCCACGAGGTTGTCGCCGGGGCGGAGGCCCAAATGATAGGTATTGCCCAAGATGACCTGGGGGCCGATCTCCTCCAGCTGAGCGGGGCTGATGCCCTTGACGGTGCCTTGGGTGCCCACGGGCATGAAGGCCGGGGTCAGCACCGTGCCATGGGCGGTTTCAAAGCGACCGGCCCGGCCGGGTCCGGAAGGCGCGGCGGCCTCTGGGGTGAAATCGAAGGAAGGAGTCTGTGACGAATGGGTGACCAAAGGTGGCTTTCGGGGGCGAATTCGTCACAGCGCCATCATGGATGTGGGGCACGCTGTCACGTGGTTGGAACTTGTGGGGCAAAACGCGCAAATGAAGGGCGGACGTGGATTTCCGAGGCTTGACGGAGTTCGTTCCGCTTGTCATCTTACCCCTTGGGCCTGCCCCAGATCTTTATCCTTCATCGTTGAGCCGATCCACGTGGACTTTCCCGGGATTGGCTTTTTTCCTTTACCCCCAACCGGATCTTTCAGGGAGCCGCATGAGTAAAGATCCCAAAAAGACCCCCGCCCCCGCGGCACCGGCCTCCAAGCCGGAGAGCCTCGAGGACGCCATCTATAAGTCGTCGCTGTCCTCAGGGAACGCCGATATCAAGCGGGGCAACCCCTTGATCACGATTCCCCTGACGGTGGCGATGTACGGCGGCTTGGCCGGGGCTACCGCTTGGTTGATGCTCACCCAGACCGATGCGGGCAAGAAGCTGCAGAAGACGGTCGGCATCAATCTGAACGAGCAGGCCGACGTTCCGCCTCCTCCGCCGCCGCCGCCCCCTCCGCCGCCGCCGCCGCCGCCGCCGGCCGCGGCCCCGGTGACCCGCACCGTGGAGAAGGAGCCGGATCCCCAGCCCCTGACTCCCGATGCCATCCCTGAGACCCCCAAGGAACTCCCCAAGGAGGACCGCTCCACGTCCGGTGGCGCCGCTGGCGGCCAAGTGGGCGGCGCCTCAGGTGGCGTTCCCGGTGGTGTTCCCGGTGGCGTCATGGGTGGCGTCGTGGGTGGTACCGGCAAGGTGATCGAGTTCGACTTCTCGCAGGTGACGATCAAGGTGCAGCCTCCCGCTCCCGCCTATCCCGCCGTGGCCCGTGCCGCGCGTGTGCAGGGCAAGGTCGTGGTGGAAATCGTGATCAACCCCGAGGGCGTGCCCACCCAGGCCACGGCCGTCGAAGGTCCCCCGCTCCTCCGCAAGGTGGCGCAGGACTACGCGCTGGCCTGGCGTTTCGAGCCCGCCATGCTGAACGGTCAGCCCCAGTGGGCCAAGTTCAAGCTCGTGATGCCCTTCAAGTTGACGAACTAGGGAGAACCCGATGACCCGTTCCACGATCATCGGTGCCGGCCTCGCGGTGGCCCTGCTGCTCGCCATCCTCGTGATGGCCGGTGGTTCCTCGGCCCCCAAGGCCGTTCCGGCTCCCCGCACCCTTCAGGATGCTCCCATCCAGAAGGTCGCCTTCATGACGGATCCCGCGGCCGCGAAAGCTGTCGCCAAGTCCGAGCAGCAACCCGCTTCCGCTCATCACTGAAACCGCTTCCAAACCTTTTCTCCCTTTCACAAGGACCCACCATGAACCTCTTCTCCCTCGCGCTCCTCGAAGGCGGTTTCGGCCCCAAGGAAATCTGGGCTTCCGCCACCCCCATCAACAAGGGCGTGATCATCGTCCTCTTCATCCTCCTGGCCTACCAGATCTACGTCGCCATCGAGCGCTTCGTGATGTACGCCCAGAGCACCTCCGCCTCCGACAAGTTCCTGAAGCTCTTCATGGACACCCTGCGTCGCGGTGACTTCGAGGCCGCCAAGCGCGCCGCCACCACCCACAACAAGTCCCACGTCGCCCTCGTGCTCAAGCACGGCCTGGACATCTTCCAGTACGAGAAGCAGCTCAAGAACATGAACGCCAACCACGACGTGATCCAGCCCGTGGAGCGCGCCATCGAGCGCGGCGCCGCCGAGGTGCACGAGCTCCTCAAGAAGGGCATGAGCTCCCTGGCCACCATCGCCTCCCTGGCCCCCTTCATCGGCCTGCTCGGTACCGTGATCGGCATCATCGCCGTGTTCAGCCAGCTGAAGGAGAAGGGCGCCGGCGACATCAACGCGCTGGCCGGCTCCATCGGTGAGGCCCTGGCCACCACCGCCCTCGGCCTGATCGTCGCCATCCCCGCCGCCTGGTTCTACAACCTGCTCACCACCAAGCAGGACATGGTGACCACCAACATCAACAACGCGGCCTCCCAGATGATCGACGAGTTCATCCGCCGCGAGAGCCAGAACTAAGTCCCATCAATCTTAGGCGGGGGGAGCTAACCCCTTTCCCCGCCCCCTTTAGAAGGAGGAGCCTATGGGTGCAAGTGTAGGCGACAAGAAGGGTGGGCTCAGCGCCAATATCAACGTCACGCCCCTCGTGGACATCGTGCTGGTGCTGCTGATCATCTTCATCGTGATCACGCCCGCGGTGGACGCCAGCGTGAAGCTGCCTCTGGCGAAGCACTCTCCCAAAGTGGACAAGGCCTCCGGTGCCAAGTACCTCACCGTGGTCTACCAGTCCAAGAAGGACGCCGCGGGCAAGTACCTGGCTCCCGGCCCCATCTCCATCGATGAAAAGGATGCCCAGGGCAAGCTGTTTGCCCTCGATGGCGGCGCCAAGGAGCAGGAACTGGGCGATTTCATCAATCGCAACGTGTCCTACCTCTTGGATAAGCGCGTCTTCGTGAAGGCGGATGGCGACATGCCCTATGCCGAGGTCGACAAGCTCTTCAAGCTCATCAAGAAGAGCGGCGCCGATGAGGCGTCCATCGTCACCGGCGAGGACAAGGACACCAAGAAGGAAGGGGGCAAGTAATGGGCGCTAGCGTAGGTCCCAGCAAGGGCGGTCCGAAGAGCGAGATCAACGTTACCCCGCTCATCGACATTGTGCTCGTGCTCCTCATCGTCTTCATCGTGATGGTGCCCGGCCTCTCCAAGGCCCAGAACGTGGTGGTGCCCCAGGTCGTCGTGACCAACCAGGCCCCGCCCAAGTCGAGCCTCTCCGTCGTCGTCACCATCGACAAGGACGGAAAGTACTTCCTGCAGCAGGACGAGGTTCCCCTCGCCGAGCTCGCTTCCAAGCTGACCCCGGTCATCAAGCTGCAGCCCTACGGCGAACGCAAGGTAGTTCTGAAGATCCAGGAAGAACTGCCCTTCCAGTACGCCGTGTCGGCCCTGGACGTGATTCGTGTCGCGTCCGACCAGGCCCGCAAGGAAACCCTGGATGGCGCCGGCGCCGGCATGCAGGATGGCGGCGACACCAAGGTGGCCGTGGCCATGAAGAAGAAGGATCAGCCCTAAAGCTGGATCCATCACTGAACACCTGCGGCGCCCGAAAGGGCGCCGCAGCGTTTATTTGGCTCTGGGCTGTGGGCTCTGGCTGACCCCGACCCATCGCTTCAGGTTGGCTGGGTCGAGATCAGCCAGAGCCCAGAGCCCAAAGTCCAGAGCCTCTCAGGGGTTGTATGCGCCCTGGGGTTGATTCAGGCCCGTGGCGTGGAACACGGCGCGCAGGTCGCCTTCCAGCCCCGCAACCCGCTCGGCGGCCTCCAGGTGATCCAGGAGCTGGGCCAGGTTGGCGCCGCCGGGAACCACGGGGCGGCCGAGGTCGCGGTGGAGGTCGGCCAGGGTGAGGTCGTCCAGGAAGGTGCCTTCGGCCTTGGCTTCCACGCCGTGGAGGGTGTATTGGTCGCTGGGCCCTGTATGCGTGCGCAGCGTGGCGCTGGGCACCACCACCGCATCCACCCAATCCGGGCGCCCACCGTGCTCCAGGCGATCCGCATGGGCGGTCTGGAGGAGATCCCGGCCGCAGAGGAGGCCTGCCACGGTGACGCTTTCGCCGAAGGCGAGGTTGGGCACGGCCACGGCCCGGAGCTGGCTGCCGGTGATCCGGTTCAGCTCCATGAGGGTCTGGTTGAGGATGGGGGCGAAGCTGGCGCCCGTGAGCAGCACGGCCTTGCGGCCCTTGAAGGCCTGGGCCCGGGGGGACTTCATGAAGCGCTTGGCGTGATCCAGGAACTTGCGCAGGAGGCCCACACCGTTCTCGAGCTGAGCCCAGGAGCGGCTGTAGAAGGTGCGGCCGGGCACGTCCACCCGGGCGCGGGTGAACCATTCATCGGCCAGCAGGAACCAGGGCTCGCCCTCGTTGGCGGTGGTGTATTTGCGCACCTCGGGCATCCAGCGCTTCACCCAGGCCTGGGCGAATTCGCCGGTCATCTCGGGGATGTCGGGCAGGCCTTCCCGGTGGGCGGTGAGGCCCACGGGCACGCAGGAGAGGGAGAGCACGCCGCCCTGGCCGGCCCGGGGACCCGTGGTTTGGAAGGCGCGGCGTTCCCACAGCTCGGCGAGGGTCTTTTCCCACACCCAGTCATCGTTGAGGCCGGGAGTGAGCACCACCTGGGTGTGCACGTCGATGCCGCCCGCCAGCAGGTGGTCGATCTTGCGGAGGATGTGGCCTTCCCGGGGATTGCCGGTGAGCTTCACCCGCACTTCGGGGTCCGTGGCGTGCACGGAGACGTGGATGGGGGAGAGCCGTTCGCGGATGATGCGATCCAACTCGACCTCGTTGCTGCTGCTGAGGGTGCTGAAGTGGCCGTAGAGGAAGCTGAGGCGGATGTCCTCGTCCTTGAGGTAGAGGCTCTTGCGGAAGCCCTTGGGCATCTGGTGCACGAAGCAGAAGACGCAGTTCATCTTGCAGACCTTCACCTCGTCCGCGGCCAGATCCACGCCGATGCCATCGCCGCAGTTCTCCAACTCCGCGAGTTCCTCACGGCCATCGGGTTTGCGCCAGCGCACGAGGGTCTCGTCCTTCTGGCTCACGAGGAACTGGTAGTTCAGCTGGTCGAGGACGGGTTCGCAATTGATCTCCAGGATCACGTCGCCCGGCTCAATGCCGGCTTCCACGGCGAGGCTGTCCGCCTCCACCGCGATCACCTGCACGCCCTTTTGAGCCATCGAGCCTCCGACCTTCCAGTTTCGGCCGGAAAGCCTTGAGTTTCAAGGAATGAGGCGAATCCGGACCGGAGCCCTCAGTCCTCTTTCCGGTAAACGAGCTTGTAGCTGAAGGGGTTCGCCAGCTTGGGGTGCTCGTAGGTCACCTGCAAGGCGAAACTGCGCCCATCGGGCCGCATGGTGTAGCGGTAGGTCAGGGAATAGCCCTCACCCTTGAGGATCTGGGTCATGGAGGCCCCATCCCGCTTCAGGGTGACCACGAACTTGTCGCCCTCGCGGTTCTTCCACTCATTGGCGGTGCCATCCGTCTGGGCATCCAAGGGCACTTCCTTGCCCATGGTCACGCTGAAGGTGTCGGAGGCGAAGATGTCGAGCTTCTCGTAGCTGGGGCAGGCCTTCTCGAGCTTCTTCTTCCAGAAGATCTTCATGGCGAAATTCTGGTCCTTCACGTGCTCCTCGATGGCCTCGGGCACCTTGTCGCTTTGGGAAGGCTTGAGCTTCCACTCGCCATCCCAATCGATCTTGGGGGCTTTCTCCTCGGCCTTGGGCGCGGCCTTCTCCGGGGCCTTGGCCTTCTGGGCGGCCAGGGGCAGGCAAAGCAGGCAAGCGATCAGGGCCAAGCGCATGGGGGCTCCGGGGAGGGACGGACATAGCCTAGCGGGTCTTGGGGGAGTCTGCAGGGGGAAGGTCCCGCGCTCAGCCCTTCCACCGCCGCGAGTCCTCCTCGGGCAGTCCCAGCTGATCCATCACCCGCAGGGCGAAGGTGTCGAAGAGGGCCTCGAAATCCGAGGGATTGCTGTACCAGCCGGGCATGAGGGGCATGACGACGGCGCCGGCATCGTGGACCCGGAGCATGTTCTCCAGGTGGATCCGGTTGAGGGGGGTTTCCCGGAGGCAGAGGATGAGGGGGCGGCGCTCCTTGAGGATCACGTCGGCGGCGCGGCTCACGAGGCCTTCGCTGATGCCCGTGGCGATGCGGCCCAGGGCGCCGGCGCTGCAGGGCACGATGGCCATGCCATCGTTGCGGTAGGAGCCCGAGGCAATGTCGGCGCCGAGGTTCTGCTCGCTGCGGTGCACGACCTTGGGGGAGAGGGCGAGCAGGTCCTCCAGCTTCAGGCCCGTTTCATCAATCAGGCAGCGCCGCCCCGTGGGGGAAATGAGGAGGGCCACCTGATCCACCTCGGGGTGCCGGACCATCCGCTTGAGAGCCGCCACGCCGAAGGCGGAACCCGAGGCTCCGGTGATGGCGAGGACGAGGCGGCGACCCATTCGTCCATCTAACCCCGCCTGGGGGCCCCAGCGCCACTCTTGGCTTGAACGAAGGACTGGACAGCATATGCTCCCTGGCATGCTCATTCCGCCCCACCTGGAGCAACCTGCGAAGCCGACGCCACCTCCGGGCTCCAAGGGCATGTCCTTCCTGACGAAGGTCTCCATCCGGGGCCCGGGGGGAATCCCCGTGGCGATCTGCACCGTGCGGGTGGATGCCGCCGCCTTGAAGCGGCACTTGAAGGGGGCGCCCCAGGAAGGCCGGGGGGTCCGGGCCCTGGAGCTGATCGGGCGAGGCCGCATTGGGGTCTGGATGACGTCGGAATACTTGGAGGGGATGGGCTCCCAGCTGCGGCACAAGCGCCTGGAGGGGTGGCTGCGGAAGGCCTGGCCCACGCCCGGCGAGGATCTGATGACCCGCCCCGCCTGCCGGGCTTACATCGATGCCGCTGGCATCGAGATCAACCCTCCAGACGTCCATGGCCGCTTTGTGGAGCCCGGGGTGGGGCTATGGTTCCAGGCCCCTGGCCAGCCCTGGCGGCGCTTCGACGATCCCAGCCTGGCGCAGGCCTATGCCCAGAGCGAGCTGGCCAGCGCGGATCAAGACGCCGACTACCATGCGGCCCTGGTGAAGGCCCTCGACGAATTGCTGAAGGACTGAGCGCTACTCTTCGCTGGTGCTCTGGTAGGGGCCGAAGAAGATGGCGTTAAGGAAGGCCCGGCGGGTGTAGGGCTGATTGGCCCGGAACACGGGGTCCCCGGCGAAGGCCACCACCGCGCCCATGCCGAGGGATTCGCGCAGGGCGTAGGCCGTGTTCTGGAGCTTCTCCTCCAGGGGCAGGGCCAGCAGCCCCGAGACCTTGAGGGGCGCCTTGGGGAAGTGGAGGGGGTTCTCGCCGCCGGGGGAGAGTTCCAGGATGGGATCGGAGAGGTTCAGCACCGCGCCTTCGCCGCCGTGCAGGCCCCAGGCCAGGGGATGCGTGCCATCCACTTTCACGCGCAGCAGGGAGCCGGGAATGCTTTCCTTGAGGGCGCGATCCTCCCGGGCGCCCCAGGGCTGGGTGAGGTCTTCAGCCTTGGGTTTCTCGGGCTCCTTTTTGGGATCCTTCTCCTTGAGGCGGGCTTCTTCCGCGCCCTTCTGGAGGAAGCGGAAGCCCGCCTGGAGGAGTCCCGTCCTACTCGCGAAGATGGCGCCGCCCTGGAGCCCGATGAGGCACCCGCCATCCTGCACCCAAGCCTTCACCCGGGCGCCATCGCCGAGGGTGGTCTTCCAGGCCTGCCCCGCGGCGTTGTCATCCACAAGGATCAGATGGGTGAACTTGGAGAGCCGCGTCCGGCCGAGGTCCGAGGCGCGAATCTGGGTGAAGCTGAGGCCGGTCTCCCGCAGCGTGTGCATCACGGCTCCGAGGGCCGTGGGATCGGACGGGCGGTCCGTGAGCACGCCGATGCGGGGTCGGCCCAGGGGCCGGATCCGGCCGCTGCCGAGATCGGGACCCAGCTCCACCTGGGCGCCATCGAGGGGCAGGGCGGGGTGGCCATTGCGGGCCGCCAGCTCCCGCAGGGCGGTGGCGAGTTCCGCGACGGTCTGCTTCTTCCCGGGGCGGATCATCACGGCGCCCGCTTCGTGCTTGGCGCCCATGAGGTGCACGTCCTCGGGGATGCTCCAGGCCCGGAAGCCCTGCTGCAGGAGGCTCGCCAGGGTGGCTTCCCGGCCTTCAAAGCCCGCGGGCAGGAGGTAGCCCCACCTCGCGTCGGGCAGGAACTTGGCCTCCCCGGCCTTCAAGGGCTCGGTACCAACCGTGGGGCGGGTCTTGGCGAACCAAGCCGGCACGCCGAAATTCAACGGCAGGCTCCAGGCGGTGACGTCGTAGCTGGGCTTGGGGCCGAACACGGCCTCCTTCTCCAGCAGGGCCTGGGCTAGGGCCCCGCGGGGCTGGTCCAGGGCCACCAGGTAGCTGCCCGCGGGAGCCTTGGCCTCCAAGCGGTCCACCGCGATGGGCTCGAGGCCCGTGCCCACGGCGGCGGTGGTTCGCGTCACTTCGATGCCGTTGCGCTGGAGGAGCTTCACCAGTTCCAGGGCGCGCCCGGGGTCGGCACCTTCGCCCAATAGGAAGGCCCCGGCGGCGGCGCCCCGGGCCACCTGCTCGCGGCGCACCTTGGCGTAATCGGAAAGCAGGGCCTGGCGATTCCCGGCGGCGGTGGCCACGGTGGCGAGGCTCGCGGTGTAGTGGCGTTTCACGCGATCCAGGAGGGTAAGGACGTCCCCATCCTTGCGCTGGTATGCGAGCCCCGCTTGGCCGGCCACTTCGAAGGTCATGCCCACGGCGCCTTGCAGGCTGGGCCAACTGTCGCCGTAGCTGGGGTAGAAGAGATCGAAGACGTCGCGGCTGAAGTAGGCCCATCCCTGGGTATCAAAGGCCCGGGCCACGCCGGTGCCGAAGGTATGTTGCCAGCGGTGCTTGAAGGCATCGGGGATGGCCGCGTGGAGGGGCGCCATGGTGGGGGGGAAGTAGTAGGTGGTCTCGGAGCCCATCTCGTGGTGGTCGGCCAGCACCTGGGGATTCCAGCGACGGAAGGCCTCCGTCTTCGCCCGGGTCTCGCCCTGCGTTTGCCAGGCCCAGTCGCGGTTCAAATCGAAGAGGCGGTGGTTGAAGCGGCCCGAGGGCCAACGGTGGCGATTCTGGATGTCCTCGGGATCTGCGGGGTTCACGCCCTGGGTGGCCTCCTCCACATCGCGGATGAGGCGGGCGCGGCCATCGGGGTTCTGGGTGAGATCCAGGATGATCACGACCTTCTTCAATTGCTCCAGCACGGCCGGATCGGCGCTGGCGGCGAAGTGGTAGGCCACGCCGAGGCTAGCTTCGCTGCCGCTGGGTTCGGCGCCATGGATGCTGTAGCCCAGCCACACGAAGGCAGGGTTGTCGGCGGCGATGCGTTGGGCCTCCTCCGCACTGACGCCGCGGGGATCGGCCAGTTTGGCGTTGGCGGCCTGGAGGGCCTCCAGGCGGGCGAGGTTGTCGGGATGCGAAATGAACAGCAGGAGCTGCTCGCGCCCCTCCTCCGTGACGTTCATGACCTCGAGGCGAACGCGATCCTTGGCCCCTTCGGCCACCCGGTGGGCGTAGGCCACGAGGGCCTCGTGGGGGGTGTAACGCAGGCCCAGGGAAGTCGGGGGCGGGGGCACCTCGGGCCGAAAGGGTTGGCCTTGCACGCGCCAGGGCCCGTCGATTCCCGTGGCCACCTGGGCGGCGAGGGGCGCGGCCAAGGCGAGGGTGAGTCCGGAGAGGAGGAGGTGGTTGCGCATGGGGATCTCGGCTTCCACCCCACCACATCGGGCCCCGCCTGGGAAGGGGGCAGGGGCCGAGGGGCGCCGGGATGGGGGGAAGCCGCCCCGCTCAAGCCGGGGTTGGCCCTGGCAGGTCGATGCGGAAGGTGGTGCCCCGGCCCACTTCAGAGGTGAAGGAGAGGGTTCCCCCCATCTCCTCCACGAGGCTCTTGGTGATGGCGAGGCCGAGCCCCGTGCCCTCCCGGCTTCGGGTATCCGGTGCTTCGGCCTGGGAGAAGGGCGCGAAGATGCGATCCCGGAACGCCAGGGGGATGCCCCGGCCCTGATCCGCCACGAGGAGAATCACCCGGGCGCCTTCGATCCGCGCGGTCAATTCCACCTGGGTGCCCTCGGGGCTGAACTTGGCCGCGTTGGAGAGCAGGTTGGTGAGCACCTGGACCATCCGCTTCCGATCCAGGTGGAGCGTGACCGCCGGTGGATGGGGGGTGAGGTGCAGCATCACGCCGTAGGTGGCGGCGAAGGGCAGGTTGGATTCCATGGCTTCGGCCAGGAGGTCCCGCAGGGGGACCGGTTCGGGGTGCAGGACCAGGCGGCCAGAGCGGAGCTTCTCGAAATCCAGGATGTCGTTGATGAGCACGCCCAACCGCTCAGCGTTCCGCAGCGCGATGCCCACGAGGCGGCGGGTCTGTTCGGGGTTGTCGGCGAAGCGCTCGCTCCCCAGCAGGCCCAAGGTGCCTCGGATGGAGGTCAGGGGTGTTCTCAGCTCGTGGCTCACCACGGAGACGAAATCGTGCTTGGCCTGCTCCACCTCCCGAGTCAACGTCACGTCCTCGACGGTGACCACGCTGCCCTGGGGCAGGCCCCCCACCAAGATGGGGGCCACCACGACGTTGGCCCAATAGCCCGTGCCATCCTCCCGCCAGAACCATTCATGTTCGAGGCGCGCATGGCGGCCCGACTTCAGGGCTTGGTAGATGGGGCAGGCTTCGGCGGGGTAGGGCTGGCCGTCCCGATGGTGGTGATGGGCGGCGGTGTGAACGGATTTCCCGAGCAGGGCCTCCGGGGTGGTCCGTTGAATCCGGGCGAAGGCCTGGTTCACGAAGGTGCAGCGCCCTTCCATGTCCAGGCCGTAGATTCCCTCCGACGTTGAATCCAGGATCCGGTGGACATGCTCCTCCTCCTCCCTCAAGGCCGCGGTCATCTGCCGCGCCAGTTCGTGGGCCCGCTGGCGGAGACGCACCAAGCCGTGGAGCAGGCCGAAGATGAGGAGGCTGATGGCAAGGCCGCTCACGAGCACGAGGAGCGGCGTCCGGCCATCCTGCTGCCGCTCGAAGGCGGGAAGGGAGCTGAGGCGCAGGGTCCAGGTGCGCCCCTGGAATTCCATCCCCCGGGTCTGAGTCCACTTGGCAGGATGTCGGCTTCCGGGGTGGGAATCGAACATGGACCCCAGGGGTGAGGCTTCGGGTCCATCAAAGATTTCCACGCGCAGCCCGGGCCACCCGGCCCCCAGCACGGCCCGGCTGAAATCCCCCATGCGGAAGGGGCTGTAGACCCAACCCTGGCAAAGGTCCCTGCGGGCTTCCAGGGTCTGCGGAACGTGCCCCTCCGGGAAGACGGGCAGGTAGAGGAGAAACCCGAACTGCGGATCCTTTTCATCCTCCTGCACGAGGGTGACTTTCCCGCTGACCGCCGCGCGCCCCGTATCCCGCGCCTGCTCCATGGCCGCTCGCCGAATGGGTTCGGACATCATGTCGAAGCCGAAGGCCCGGAGGTTGCGGCCCTCCATGGGCTCCAGGAAAATGATGGTGGACCCGGGCCGGTCCTGGGGAGGCCAATTCCTGAACCAGGGCAACCCTTCGGCGTGCAGGGCCCGTTCCACGGCGGGCCCCTCGCCGGGGCCGAGTCGGCGGCTGAATCCGATCCCCTGGATGCCGGGCCGGGATTGGTCCAGATGGAGCCCCGTCACGTAGGCCTGCCACCCCTTATGGCTAATGGGGAACCCCTGGGCGAAAAGGCCGCGAGCCCCCACCAGGGCCAACTCGTATTCCTCCATCCGATCCTTGTAGGCCTGCTGGATGGCGGGCCCCTCCGCTTCGAAGCGCTGGCCCAGGTCCGTCCTGGCCTTGAACTCGGACCAGCGCCAGGCCAGCACGCTGGCCAACAGCAGGAGGATCAGGGCGAGGTAGCTGGCGGTGATGCCCAGGGAGGTCCCCACCACGCCGGAGGCTGTTTCAGAGGGGGTGCCGGAACCTTCGGGGGGCTGCGAGGCCATGCCTCCCGTTTCGGGCGGATCGGGGGCAGGGCGTAATTTCAACCCTCCAGGAAGGCCGGTCCCACCTGGGTGATGGTGCCGGCTCCGAAGGTAATGAGCAGGTCCCCGGGATGGGTCAGCTTTCGGAGGGCGGCTGGGAGGTCTTCCACACGCCCCACCAGGTGGACTTCCTTCTGTCCGTGGCCGCGCAGCGCCTCTACGACGGTTTCCCCGGTGATGCCGGGAATGGGGGGCTCGCCCGCGGCGTAGATGTCCGTCACCACCACCACGTCGGCCTCAAAGAAACAACGACCGAATTCTTCCAACAGCGCCTTGGTGCGGGTGTAGCGATGGGGCTGGAAGGCCGCCACGATGCGGCGATCCGGGAAGCCGGCTCGGGCCCCGGCCAGGGTGGCGGCGATCTCCGTGGGATGGTGGCCATAGTCGTCCACCACGAGCACGCCTTCGCGTTCGCCCTTCTTCGTGAAGCGGCGCTCGGCGCCCGTGAAGGAGGCGAGGGAGGCCCGCAGAATCTCGCGATCCACGCCCAGCTCCAGGGCCACGCCCAGGGCGGCCAGGGCATTGAGCACCATGTGGTGGCCGGGGACGCCCAACGAGAAGGCGCCGAGATCCTCGCCGAAGGCCGTCACCTTGAAGTGCGTGCGGAAACCATCCTGGCGGATGTCCCGGGCCCGGATGTCCACCTGGGGATTGGTGCCGTAGGTGTGCACCTGGCGCTTGAGGCGGGGCCGGATGGCGGCGGCGTTGGTGTCGTCCATGCAGAGGAAGACGGAGCCGTAGAAGGGCACCTTGTTGCCGAAGATTTCGAAGGCCGCTTCGATCTCCGCGAGGTCCTTGTAGTGATCCAGATGCTCGCGGTCGATGTTGGTGATGATGGCGAGGCTGGGGTTCAACAGCAGGAAGGAGCCATCGCTCTCATCGGCTTCGGCCACGAGGTAGGGGCCCTTGCCGAGCTTGGCGTTGGAGCCGATGGTGCCGAGCTTGCCGCCGATGACGATGGTGGGATCCAGGCCGCCCTGGCTGAGGATCTGCGCCACCATGCTGGTGGTGGTGGTCTTGCCGTGGGAACCCGCCACGGCGATGCCGTACTTCATGCGCATCAGTTCCGCGAGCATCTCACCGCGGGGGATGACGGGCACCTTCTGGAGGTGGGCCGCCACCACTTCGGGGTTGTCGCCCTTCACGGCGCTGCTGATCACCACAACCTGCGCACCGGCGATGTGGTTTGCATCGTGGCCCAGGTGCACGGTGATGCCGAGGCCCCGCAGGCGTTCCACGGTGGTGCTTTCCTTGGCGTCGGAACCGGACACGCGGTAGCCCAGGTTCGCCAGCACTTCGGCGATGCCGCTCATGCCGATGCCGCCGATGCCCACGAAATGGATGTGCTGAATCTTTCCGAACACTTGCTGCCCCTTGGTTTCCAGCTATCAGCATAGCCCGGGGTGGAACTCTGGATCAGATTGGCCCATCTTTGGCATGGACTGGATCGAACCCCCCCAACTCATTCGGAGGCCCTCATGAAGGCAGCTGCTGCATTCCCCCTCGCCTTGGCCATCGCCGTCCCCCTGTCAGCTCAGGAAGGCCGCGTGGTCCGCCCCCAAAGCCCTGGGGGAGGTACGCGATCCGTGGAGCGCTTCGTGGATCGCCCCGTGGACCGGCCCGTGGATCGCTCCCAGGATTCGGATCGGCGCCGCGTGGATCCCCGCCCGATGGGACCCGAGGGGCGGACGCCCCGGACCCGCGAGGTGGACCCCCGCAGCACCCCGGCTCCGGAGCGGACCCGCAATCCCATCGTGTACCACCCCGGAACGCGGATCGCCGTCCTGCCCGCCTGGGAGCGCTGCACCGTGATCCCCACGGACCTTTACTGGCGCCATCGCGACATCATGGCGGAGATCCAGTGGATCAGCCGCTCGGGCTCCATTCCCGTCACCCCCGTGGGGCCCGGCGTGGAAAGCCTGGTGGACGTGGCTGAATTCCCGGCAGGCTGGAAGGCCTACGGAGTGGCGGTCCCGGCGGGAGGTCAGCTGACCGTCGAACTGTCCCACTCCAACCTGGGCTGGTTCCGGCTCATGGCGGTCCGCAAGGACGGCACGCCCGGCACCGGGATGCTGCGGGCGATGACGGCCGTCCAGCCCGTGGCCTTCGTCCTCTCCAATCCCACCTCGGAAGCGGGCGCGGTTTACATCATCGTGGATGATCCGGGCTGGATGTCCTCTAAGGCGAACCCCTACACGCTGACCTTTAAGCGGAATTGGGATCCCGCCACCACGGATCTCTCCTCGGTGAACATGGTCGTGGGCATCTGGGGCGCTTCGCCCAGCGTGAGCGCCGAATTCCGCGGGCCCAGCCTCAGCGGTCCCGCGGTCTATCCCCACTGAACAGGCCCTAACTCCAGGGACAGGCGTCGGTCACCTGGATGCGGAACGCGCGGGGTTCCACCCGGAACTCCGCGCGGTCCCGCGCTTCGATGGGCTCGCCATCCACGTGCCAGGGCAGGGCGCGGTCCATCTGGAGCACGGTCCTTCCCACGCGGCCTTGGGCGCGCAGGGCGCTGCGGCCGGATTCGCTGAAGAGGGGAAGGCCCTGGGTGAGCACGTCCAGGAAGCCGGGTTTGCGCAGGGTGGACCAGGTGAGCAGGCCATCGATGGGGTTGGCCTGGGGCGTGAGCCAGAGGCCCATGCCGTGGGTGGGCAGGTTGGCGAAGCAGAGGCTCCAAGCTTCGGTCGGCAAGGCCGGTTCGGGGCCATCCCAGGCGGCGCGCAGGCGCTCCCGGGCGGAAACGGGTTCGGTGGGCGGGGGTACTTCCGCATCCCAGGTGAGGGTCGCCTTCTCGTTGTCCGTCCAGAGGTACAGAATGTCGCGCAGGTAGCCGGGCAGGCCGCGTCCCTTGCCCTGGTGGAAGGCATGGGCCACCTTGCCCTCGAAGCCGGTGCCGCAGAGGTTGATGAAGGGCTCGCCGTCGATGAGGCCGAGGTCGATGCGCTCCTCGCGGCCCTCCAGAAGTCGGATGAGGGCCCCGGCGGGATCCAGGGGAGTGCGGAGGCCGCGCGCCAGCCCGTTGCCGCTGCCGCCGGGCAGCGAGGCCATGGGCACGGGGCAACCCGCGGCGCGGAGCACCTTCATGGCGTGGTGGTTCGTGCCATCCCCACCCCAGAGGATGATGGGCCCTCCGGCCTTCTGGGCGGCGGCGATGTGGGGCTCGAAATCCCAGGGAGCGCCGAAGGGCACGCATTCCACCCGCTCGCGATGAGCGACGGGCAGCCGCCGGAGCAGGGCATCGGGATCCTTGGTGCCGCGACCCGCGGCGGGATTGAAGAGGATGGGCAGTCGGTTCACAGTTCGGTGGCCTTCAGCAAATGGGAGCCTTCGGTTTCCAGGCGGAAGCGCCGTCCCCCGAGGGCGGCTTGGGGATCCGGGGCCAGGTACCAGATCGCGCCCTCCCGCAGCACCACGTGCTTCTGCATGAGGATGAAGGCCTGCTTTTGCTTCAGCCGCATCATCAGCGCGGAGGGGTGGAAGGGATTGAAGGAGAAGGGCACGCGGGCCGCATCGGGAAAGGCTTCACAGGCCCCCACTTCGAGTGACCACACCTGCAGGTACTTCGAAAGTTCGGTGAGCACCCGGCGATCCGTGACGGGCGTGCCGCCGGTCGGGATGGCGCCCGCCTTCACGCGGTGGTTCCGCGTCCAGGGCGTGATGTTCGTGTCGAAAGAATGCTGGGCCAGGGCCCGGGCCGCCACGCAGGCGAGGATCCATAGGATGGGCGTGAACACCAGGGCACTGCCCCAGGTGCCCAGCTGCCTGAACAATCTCACTCGCCCTCCTGGAACCGGCGGGGCGGGGCCTCCAGGTGGACGTGCAGGGCCGTGACCGGGTGCGTGAATTCGAGTCGCCAGGCGTGGAGGCCCAGGCCGCCCTCATCCTCGGCGCCCCCGTAGAGCGGGTCGCCCACCAGCGGCAGGCCCAGCAGGGCCAGGTGCACGCGAATCTGATGGGTGCGGCCCGTGTGGGGCGTGGCCACCACGTAGTGGCCGGGCTTCAGGCCCAAGACTTCTTCGGCGGTGGCCGGACGGAAATCGGTGCGCGCCTCCCGCGGGTCCATGAGGTCCCCGATGCTCGCAAAGCGGCCGGGGTTGGCCTGCCGCAGCCGCCCGATGGGTGAATCCACGGAGATGGGAGCTGGGAGGGCCATGGAGGTGCGGGCGAGGTAGGTCTTGGTGATGCCCCGGCCCTCGAAGGCCTGGGAGAGCCCCGCGTTGGCCTCCTTGGATTTCGAGAGCACGAGCACGCCGGACGTGCCGAGGTCGAGGCGGTGGTGCAGGTAGAGGTGCAGGCCCGGGCGCTGGCGGCGCAGGAGGGCCAGCAGGTCGTGCTGATCCGTGGTCCAGGTGCCCTGGGTGGGGATGCCCGCGGGCTTGTCCACGGCGATGATCCACTCATCCTCGAACACCACGGGGATGTCCTGATCCGGCGGCGGCACGAAGCCGGGATCCCAGGCCACCCGCACCTCGTTGCCCTCGCGGATGATCTTGGAGGCCACGCGGATGCGCTGGTTCTGAACCTGCACGCCTCCGAGCTTCAGGGCTTCCCGGGCCTGGCGACGGCTGAGCTCCGTGCGGGCCGCGATGAGCTGATCGAGGCGCAGGCCGACATCGTCGGGTCCCACGGTGAAGGTCCATTTGCGCAAAGCCATCTTCAACTATTGCATGCCGTGAGGACGGGCCATCCCCCCAGGGACCAAGGGACCCCTGATTCGAATTCACACATTAATGACGACTTTTTTTGTCGGGATTATAGATTTCTGAAATCCTATTGGCATTCCTGGAGGTCCACATGGCAAAAAACGACTCAGTTCTAGATCCCACCCTCCTCCGTCCGGCCCGGGTGGACCACGCCTGGCAGCTCATCGGGTTCACCCCCGTGGTGCGCCTCAACCGGGTGGTGCCGAAGGGCTCCGCCACGGTCTACGTGAAGCTGGAGAGCGCCAACCCCGGCGGCTCCGTGAAGGATCGCATCGCCCTGAGCATGATCCAGGAGGCCGAGGCCAAGGGTGAGCTGAAGCCCGGCAAGCACCTGCTGGAGGCCACCAGCGGCAACACGGGCATTGGCCTCGCCTTCGTGGCCGCGGCGAAGGGCTACCCCATCACCCTCGTGATGCCCGACACCATGACGATGGAGCGCCGGGCCCTTCTCAAGGCCTACGGGGCCCACATCGTGCTCACCCCAGGCGCTGGTGGCATCAAGGCGGCGGTGGACAAGGCCCAGGAAATCGCCGCCACGGATCCCAAGTACTTCCTCGTGCGCCAGTTCGACAATCCGGCCAACCCGGCCGTGCACCGCCGCACCACCGCCCGGGAGATCCTGGCCCAGGTGCCCGAGCTGGATGCCTTCGTGGCCGGGGTGGGAACGGGCGGCACCATCACCGGTGTGGGCGAGATCCTGGCGGTGGAAAAGCCCACGGTGTTGCGGGTGGCCGTGGAACCCGAGAGCTCGCCCCTGCTCACCAAGGGCACTCCGGGCCCCAACAAGATCCAGGGCATCGGCCCCAATTTCGTGCCGGGCATCCTCAACCGCGATGCCTTCCAGCGGGTGGAGGATGTGAGCTATGAGGACGCGGTGGCCATGGCCCGCCGCCTGGCCCGGGAAGAGGCGCTCCTCAGCGGCCTGAGCACCGGCGCCATCGTGCACGCGGCCCTCAAGGTCGCCGCCGAGCTGGGCGAGGGCAAGACCGTCGTCGCCATCCTCTGCGATACCGGCGAACGGTACCTCAGCCACCCCCTCTACGCGGAGATGGACGAACCTTCCCTCTAACCTCCCGGGATTCCTGAGACGATGGGGCTTCCATGCGAAGCCCCCTCCGTCTATTCCCCCTCCTCCTCTGTGCCGCGGCCTGTTTCGGGCAGGCCCCGGAGGCGGGCAAGCCCAGTCCACTGGAGAAGGCCATCGTCCAGGAGCTGAGCGACGTGCGCTGGCGGCCCAAGGTGTACGTGAAGCACCTCAAGGCCCTCCGGGGGTTCTTTGAGGGAAAGATCTGGCGCCTGCCGGATCAGACGCCCCTCCGCACCGAGGAAGGGGTGGCCGCCCTCGACGAGGCCATCGCCTTCCTAGAAACGTCCCCTGCTCCTGGACCGCTGCGATTCAACGAAGGGCTCTGGAAGGCCGCGCGGGAGCATGCCCTCGATCAGGCCAAGACCGGGGGTGTGGGGCATGTGGGATCCCAGGGCAGCCGCCTGCGGGAGCGCCTGGATCGCCAGGGCACCCTGTCGTCCACCGCTGGGGAATGCATCTCCTATGGCCCGGAGGATGCCCGGATGATTGTCATCCAGCTCATCGTCGATGATGGCGTAGCCGGCCGGGGCCACCGGAAGAGCATCTTCAATCCCGAGTTCCACCAGGCGGGCGCCGCGGTGGCGCCCCATGCGGAGTGGGGTCAGGTTTGCGTAGTGGACTTCGCGGACGGGTTCCTCGTCCACCGCCCGGACCCGCCGCAGTAAGCTGCTGCCCCGCCCGGCGACTTGGGGCAAGCTGGAGCCGTCCCTTCCCCCACCCATGGCCCACCCCCTCACGGATCTTCCCCGCCGCACCGGCCGCTCCGTCCGCCGCTTCCTGGAAGTGCGGGGTGATCTCGCGCACCTTGTCTGGCGCACGGTGCGGGGGTGGTTGTTCATGGATTTCCACCGCTTTCGGGTGGTGAACGAGCAGGTGCGTCTGCAGATCAAGTTCACGGGTATCGATGCGCTGACGTTGGTGGTGGCAGTGGGGATGGGCCTGGGTGCGGTGACCGTAATCCAGGCCTTCACCCAACTCTCGGCCCTGGGCGCGGAGGCCTACATCGGGCCCATTCTGGTGCTCATCGTCATCCGGGAGCTGGGGCCGCTGCTGGCGGCGATCCTCGTCATCGGGCGCAGTGCCACCGCCATCGCCGCGGAGCTCGCCTCCATGAAACTCAACGATGAGGTGGATGCGCTCGAGGCCTTCGGCATCGACCCCCATCAGTACCTGCTCCTGCCCCGGGCCCTCGGCGCCGTGGTGAGCCTCTTCGCGCTCATGGCCTGCTTCGATGCGGCGGCGCTGGCGGGGGGCTTCCTCGTGGCGCGGCTGCGCTTCGGCCTGCCGCTGGGCCCCTTCCTGGAGGGCGTGCGGGGCGCCCTGACCTACGCGGATCTCTGGATCACGCCCCTGAAGGCCTTCCTCTTCGGCGGCGCCATCGCCTTCCACGCTGCCTACTACGGGCTGGCCGTGCACCGCAGCCAGACGGAGGTTCCCCAGGCCGTGACGCGCACCGTGGTGGCCTGCTTCGGGGTGGTGTTCGTCCTGGATGGCCTCATCGCGGCGCTGGTGTACGGATGAGGATCGCGGTGGAGGGCCTCCGTCTCGAAGGCCCCGCTCGGGGCCCGTTGGCCCGGGGCCTGGATCTGACGTTCGGCCCCGAACAGGCGCTGATGGTGATCGGGGGCAGCGGCTCGGGCAAGACGCGCTTCCTCAAGGCCCTGGCAGGCACGGTGCACCCGCTGGAGGGGCGCGTGGTGCGGGAGTCCAACCTGCGGGTGGGCTTGGCGTTGGGGCGTGGCGGGTTGCTCGTGAACACCACCCTGCTGCAAAACCTCATGCTGCCCCTGCGTTTCCACGGCATGCGGAAGGAGGAGGCCCTGGCGCGGGCCGAAGCGGCCATGGCCCAGCTGGGGTTGAGCTCCGTCGGGGACCTGCGCCCCCACGCCCTCAGCGATCGTCAGCGGAAACTGGGCAGCCTCGCGCGCGTGCTGGCCTTCGATCCCGACCTCGTGCTGCTGGATGAACCGCTGGAGGCCCTGGATCCCAGGGATCTGCCCAAGGTGCGTGCGCTGCTGGAGGCCTGGCGGTCGGATGCGGCGAAGGCCCTCGTGTTGGCCACGGAGCGGCCGGAGGATCACGAGGATCTCGGCGCCCTGCGTTTGGATCTCGAAGAAGTTGGGGAGGCGCCATGATCGTGGAGCGCAATGACGCCAAGGTGGGCCTCTTCGTGCTGGTGGGGCTGGGCCTCTTCATCGGCCTCGTGGTCCTGAAGACCGCCAAGCAGGTCACGGAGCGCACCTACGCCATGAAGGCCAAGCTCGCGCGCCTCGAAGGCGTGGACGTGGGCACCGAGGTGCAGCTCCAGGGCTGGCGCGTGGGCCGCGTGGAACGGGTGGAACTCCAGCGGGAGGGCACCGCCTATTCCTTCATCGCAACGCTTTCCGTGAAGGATGGCATCCGCCTCTGGGAGGGCACCAAGGCCGTGGTGGTGCCCAAGGGGCTCGGGGGCGTGGCCGTCTCCTTCGAACTGCCGGAGGAGGACGCCCGCACCAAGGAATTGGCCCCGGGCGCCCTGCTGCCGGGGGATAGCGGTGTGAGCCTCGGGGGCGTGTTGGAGAAGGTGGATGCCCTGCTCGAGAACCTCAATGGGGCCGTGTCGGATCTGCGCGCCAAGGGGGCGGGGGTCGTGCTGGATCATCCCCAGGTGAAACCCATCCTGCGCAGCCTGCAGGCCACGCTGGATGCCTATCAGGCCCTGGGCTTGGAGGCCCGAACCCTGGCTGCCAAGGGTGGGCACAGCCTGGAAGAGCTGGACAAGAGCCTGGCCTCCCTGAGCGCTTCGAGCCGGGCCGTGCAGCAGCTCCTGGATAAGCGGGGGCCCGACCTCGACAAGGCCCTGGCGGACCTGCCCGCCGTGATGTCCCAGATGAAGGGCCTCACGGCGAACCTCCAGGATCTGCTGGCCCAGGACCGGCCGGATATCGACGCGACGCTTAAGGCCCTGCGGCGGGATCTGGAATCCGCCGAAGAGCTGGTGGAGATCCTCAAGCAGAAGCCCAACCGGCTGGTGTTCGGCACCCCCGGCAAGGCTGAGAAAGAGGCTGCCCGCAAGGCCGTGGAGGCCAAGCGGAAGCCCGCCGAGGCGAAACCCTAGAGGCTGTCCAGCCCTTCCTTCCCGATGACGGGGATCCAGGGCAGCAGCTCGTACTGGGCGCAGCCCGTGCGGGTGAAGGGGTCGCCCTCCCGGATGCGGTCCAGGGCTGCGGCGGCGTCCTCATCGGGCACACGGAGCAGAAGGCCGCCGCCGCTGCGGGGATCGAAGGGGCCGGAGGCGAGCAGGAGGCCCTGATCCTTCAGCCCGCGGAGGTAGGCGCGGTGGTCCTCGATCACGTTGAGGACCTCTTCGAGGGGCTTGCGATAGCGGATGATGGCGAGTGCGTACATCCTGGCATTGTCGCAGCCTTCAATCCGCTTCACTCCGGAACCGATGGGTTTCCCAGATCATGGTCCCTCTCCTTCGCCGCCTCCTGCCCCTGCTCCTGGCCCTCCCGCTGGTGGCGCAGGCCCCGGTCTTCCGGCGCTTCGATGGCCGGGACGGCCTGCCCCAGAGCCAGGTGGACGCGCTCCTGGAGGACCGCCTGGGCTTTCTCTGGGTGGGCACCCACGGGGGTGTGGCCCGCATGGGGGCTTCGGGCATCGAGTCCTTCGGGCTGGCCCAGGGCCTGGGCGTGGGCCGGGTGCGGGCCTTGATGGAAGATCGGGAAGGGGGCATTTGGGCGGCCCAAGCGGACGCCAACCTCGCCTTGATCCGGGGCTCCAAGATCCAGGTGTTCGGCGCGGGGGATGGCCTGGGCGATCCCGATTGCCTCTCCCTGGCCCTGGATCCCCAAAGCCGTGTGCTGGTGGGCACCCGCAAGGGGATCTGGCGCTTCGAGGCCGGGCGCTTTTCGGCCGTGCCCCTGGGCGGCGGCTGGGCCGACCTCCCCATCTTCGCCCTGCAGGCGGATCACGCCGGGGGATTCTGGATCGGGGGTCCCCGGGGGCGGGTGGCCCACTGGGCCCCCACCGGCGACATTCGAGAGGAGCCGCTCCCCGAAGCCTTCCTCGGCGAGAACGTGATCTCCATCCATTTGGATCCCACGGGCACGGTGCATCTGGCCACGGCCAAGGGGCTCCTGATCCGTCGGGAGGCGGGGCACTGGGAGCCGGAACCGCTGAAGGGGGCACCCGCGGGGGCCCGCCTCCGGAGCTTCACCATGGATGCCCTGGGCGCCGTGCTGGTGGGCCTGGGTGAAGAGGGACTCTGGGCGAGGGATTCCATGGGCGGGGTCCGCATGTGGACGTCCCGGGATGGGCTCCCGGAGGAACAGATCAACCTGGGCTACCTCGATCGCCAAGGCACCCTCTGGGTGGGCACGGATGGCGAGGGGCTGCATGCCCGGGCCATCCGGGGGCTGTCGGGCCTGCAGCGGGTCGGGGCCCAACCCATCGGCGCGGTGCTCAGCTTCAAGGAGGAGGCCCCGGGCCGCCTCTTGCTGGGCACCACCCGGGGGGTATTCCGGATCCAGGATGGGCGGGGCGCCACCGGCCATTGGTCCAAGGCTGAGGGTTTGCCCAGCCCCGAGGTTTGGAACCTGCTGTCCGATGGAGCCGGGGGCACCTGGATCGGCACGGCCCGAGGGCTCGTTCGGTGGCGGAACGATCGGGTGGTGGGCCCCGTGGTGCTGCCGGGCGCGCGGATCTACCAGGTCATCGCCTGGAAGAAGGGATTCCTCATCGCCTTCATGGGAGGGATGGCGGAGATGGATGCCTCCGGGAAAATCCTCCGCACCCTGGAATTGCCTGCGGATGCGGGAGGCCCCGAAGCTTCGATCATGGTCGGGGCAGAGGACAAGGTGCTCGTGGGGGCCCAGCGGGGGCTCTTTGCATACGCTGATGGACGGATCGAGCGCATTCATCGGGATGCGCCCTTCGCCGGGTTGCGCGTCATCCACATCGTCTACGAGGCCAGCGGCGCGCTCTGGGTGGGCACGGTGCGGGGGCTCTTCCGAAAGGACGCCACCGGGTGGACTTCCTTCGGGATCGAGCAGGGCCTTCCCGATGCCCACATCTATTTCATTCAGCCCCTTCCTGGGGGCGGGTTGGCCGTGGGCCACGGCAAGGGGGTCACGCTGATCCGCCCCGACAAACCCATGGAGCACCTCAATCAGAACCTGGGCCTCTACTCCGATGAAACCAACCAAGCAGGCGTGCTCCTGGACTCCCAAGGCAAGCTCTGGTTCGGATTGGTGAACGGTTTCTGCCGCCTGGATCTGGACGAGGAGAAGGCCTTGCCGGGATTGAATCCGCCCGTGGTGGTGGAGGCCCGGTGGCCCGAGGGGGTGGCCCACCAACCCACGCGCCTGCGGCTGCCTTCGGGCGGGGGAGGCTTGCAATTGGAGTTCCAGGTGGCCCAGCCCCTTTGTGCCCGAACGCCCGTGTACGAGATCGCCATGGATGGACTGGCCCCGGCCTGGCAGCGAGTGGGGCAAGATCACCTCATGCGGTTCGGCCGCCTCGCGGGCGGCAGCTACCGCTTCCGGATCCGTGCCTCCGTGGATGGCGCGAAATGGGTGGAGGGGCCGCCCCTGGAGATCCAGGTGGATACGGCCTGGCACGAATCCCTGCTGCTGCGGTTGGGGGCCCTCGTCCTGCTGGGCGGAGGACTGCTGGGGGCCGTCCGGTGGCGCACCCGGCGTCTGAAGGAACGGGCGATGCAGCTGGAAGTGAAGGTGGACGAACGCACCCATGCCCTGCTCCAGCGGAACGAGGATCTGGAGCGGGCCCACACCCGGGTGCAGGAGGGCCTGGAAGCCAAAGCGGCCTTCACCCGCATGGTGGCCCACGACCTCCGCAGCCCCCTCACCACCCTGATGCTCCTGGCGGATCAGCTGGCCCTGGATGTCTCCGATGGCCAGGCGCCTCGCACGTCCCAGCTGGAGCTGCTGCACCAGGAGGCCGGTCGCATCGAAGCCCTGCTGCAGCGCCTTTTAGATCAGGCCAAGGCGGAAAGCTTCCTGCAGACCGCCTACCGCAAGAAAATGACGCCCCGGCAGGTGTTGGAGGGGCTGGCCGAAGTGCTGCGCCTCAAGGCCCGGGGCCGTGGGCTCGACTTCCATTTCGAGGAGGGGCCGGGCTGCGATGCCATCCTGGTGGATGTGGATCCCCTGGGCATCCAGCAGGTGGTGTTGAATCTGGCGGGGAACGCGTTCAAGTTCACACCCGCCGGAGGCCAGGTGATCCTCCGCTCCGCGGTGGAAAGCCGGGTCTGGGTGCTGGAAGTGAAGGACACGGGCCGAGGCATGTCCGAATCCCAGATCGAACGCCTGTTCAGGCCCTTTCAGCAGGGGGACATCCGGGATGCCGCGCAGGGCTGGGGCTTGGGCCTGAGCATTGTGCAAGGCCTGGTGGAAACCCATGGCGGGCGCATCAGCGTGGCCAGCGTCAAAGGGCAGGGGAGCACCTTCCGGGTGGAGATCCCCCTCGCCTGAGCGGGGGTTGGGTCAGCCCCGCACGATGCGGGTGCCCACGGTGGCGGGGTCCTGGTGCTTCAGGGCCTCCGGCGTGGTGATGAGCACCTCGTGGCCGCCGCCTTCGATGAAGCTGAGCGCGGATTCGATCTTGGGCCCCATGGAGCCCGCGGGGAATTGGCCGTCGGCCAGGTGTTTCCGGGCTTCGGTAGCCGTCATGCGGTCCAGGTTCTGTTGGGTGGGTTTGCCGAAATCGATGGCCACCTTTTCCACGCCCGTGAGGATGATGTAGAGCTCCGCGCCCAGCTGGGCCGCCAGCAGGGCCGAGAGGCGATCCTTGTCGATCACCGCCTCCACGCCCACGAGGTAGCCCGAGGCGTCGCGGATCACGGGGATGCCGCCCCCGCCGCCGGCGATGACGCACTGGCCCTGCTCCAGCAGGGTTTTGATGGCGGCCAGCTGCACGATCTCCAGCGGCTTGGGCGAAGGCACCACCTTGCGCCAGCCCCGGCCGCTGTCCTCCTTCATTTTCCACTTCTTGGTGCGCATGAGTTCCATGGCCCGGAATTCGGGATAGAAGGGGCCCACGGGCTTCGTGGGGTGCTCGAAGCCGGGGTCGTTCTTGTCCACCACCACCTCGGTGAGGAGGCTGGCCACGGGCGCCTCCACCGCGAGGAAACGCAGGCGGTTGATGAGCATGCGCTCCAGCATGTAACCCATGGAGCCCTGGGTCATGGCCCCGCACACATCCAAGGTGTAGGGGGGGATCTGGTTCGAAGCGCTTTCCTGCTGGATGAGGATGTTCCCCACCTGGGGTCCGTTGCCGTGCACCACGCACAGGGAATAGCCCGCCTGCACCACGTGGGCCAGCATCTCGGCGCAATCCCGGGCGTTCTCCATCTGCTCCTCTTGCAGGCCCCGCTCCTTCTCTTTGAGTAGCGCGTTGCCACCAATGGCGAGGAGGGCGATCTTGCGGGGCATGGGGAGCCTTCGGAAAAGGGGAGAGTCTACCCCATTCCCCCTGTGACGCCAGCCCAGGGCCGACGGAAGGTGGAGGAAACCTGGATTCGCGGTAGAATCGAGCTTTTCCGCGGGTCACGATGCATATCCAGGAACTGATTCTCCGGCTGCAGCGCTTCTGGGCCGATCGGGGCTGCCTCATCGGCCAGCCCTACGACCTTGAGAAGGGCGCGGGCACCATGAACCCGCTGACCTTCTTCGGTGTGTTGGGCGATAAGCCCTGGAACGTGGCTTACGTGGAGCCCTCTCGCCGCCCGGCGGACGGCCGTTACGGCGAGAATCCCTTCCGCGTCTACAAGCACCTCCAGTTCCAGGTGATCCTCAAGCCCTCGCCCGCGAAGGTGCAGGAGATGTACATCGAGAGCCTTGAGGCCCTGGGCATCGACCTCTCCAAGCACGACCTCCGCTTCGAGGAGGACAATTGGGAAAGCCCCACCCTGGGCGCCTGGGGCGTGGGCTGGCAGGTGGTGCTTGATGGCATGGAAATCAGCCAATTCACCTACTTCCAGCAGAGTGGCGGCATCGAGCTGAAGCCCGTCGCCGCGGAGCTCACCTACGGCATCGAGCGCATCTGCATGTTCCTCACGGGGCAGGACAACATCTTCGACCTCACTTGGGGCGAGGTGAAGACGGATCAGGGCGTGGTCCCTGTCACCTATGGCCAGGTGCGGCAGCGGGAGGAGTTCGAACTCAGCGCCTACTCCTTCGAGCATGCGGACCTCAAGCTCCACTGGGATCTCTTCGCGGCTTACGAGAAGGAGGGCTGGGGGCTGCTGCGCGCTCACAAGCTCCACCTCGCGGCCTATGAGCAGGCCCTCAAGATGAGCCACGCGTTCAACGTGCTGGATGCCCGCGGCGCCGTGAGCACCACGGAGCGGCCCGGCCTCATCAAGCGCGTCCGGGATCTGGCCTGCGCCTGCGCCCGGCTCTACCTCGGCATGGAATTGGAAGCGCCCCAAGGGCAGGGCCCCAGCGGAAAGATGGTCGTCGCATGAGCAAGAAGGCCCCCGCCCGGAAGACGGGCTCTGCGAACTCAGACCGGCGACAGAGCGAGCGCCGGGAATCCGAGGCCCGAAAGGCCGAGCCCAAGAAGGAGCCCGCCAAGGGCGCCCCGAAGGCTGCCCCCAAGAAGGAGGCTGGCCCGGCCCCCCTGCGGAGCAAGGAGGATTTCCTCCTGGAACTTCACTGCGAGGAGATCCCCGCCCGCTTCCTGAAACTTCTCACGGAGGACCTCGCGGGCCGATTAAAGGCCTGGGCGGAAGCCCAGGGCCTCGGCGCCCTCGGCGTGCAGGTGTTCTACAGCCCCCGCAAGCTGGCCTGGCGGGTGTTGGAACTGCCCACGGCCCAGCCGGATCGCACCGAGACCCAGGTCGGCCCCCCCAAGCGCATGTGCGTGGACGAGGAGGGCAAGCCCACCGTCACCGGCCAGAAATTCGCGGAGAAGTGGAACGTCCCCTTCGAGGCCCTCAGCTTTGATCTCGTGGCCGGCAAGAAGGAGCCCGTGGCCATGGTGGTGCAGAGCCTTCCCGGTCGGCCTTCCTTGGAGTTGCTGGCGGAAGCCCTGCCCGGGCTCATCGCCCAGCTCCACGTGCCCAAGGCCATGCGCTGGGGAGCCTCGGAATTCGCCTTCGTGCGGCCCATCCGCAACATCCTCTGCCTGCTCGGCGAGCACGTCGTCCCCTTCGAGGTGGATGGCGTCCACAGCGGGCACACGACCCTGGGCCACCGCCTGTTCCATCGCGATCAGCCCGAACCCATCACCATCACCAATCCCACGGATTACGACACGCACCTCGAAGAGGCCGGCGTGGTTTGCTCCTTCGCCGAGCGCCGCCGCCGCATGAAGGATGAGATGGAGGGCCTGGCCTGGGACGTCCAGGGCGAAGTCGTGAAGGATGACGGACTGCTGGACACCCTCGCGGAGATCGTGGAGTGGCCCAAGGTCATCCGCGGTGAGTTCCCCGCGGACTTCCTGGAGCTGCCCAAGGAAGTGCTCGTCACGTCCCTGAAGGAGCATCAGAAGGCCTTCTGCGTGCAGGATGCCCAGGGCAACCTGCTGCCCACCTTTATCACCGCCGCCAACCGCCCCGACGATCCCAACGGCTTCGTGAAGTCCGGCAACGAGTGGGTGCTGCGCGCCCGCCTGTACGACGCCCGCTTCTTCTTCGCCGAGGATCGCAAGGTCAAGCTCGCGGCCCGCATGGAGAAGCTGAAAACCCTCACCTTCCAGCGGGAGCTGGGTTCCTACGCCGACAAGTCCGCGCGCATCTCCGCACTGGCCACGGAATTCGCCTCCCAGCTGGGATTGGATCCGAAGGTGGCCGGAGAAGCCGGGCGCCTCTCCAAGGCCGACCTGGTCACCCATATGGTGGGGGAGTTCCCCGAACTCCAGGGCATCATGGGCGGCGAATACCTGAAGGCCGAAGGCGCACCCCAGGCCCTCTGGATGGCAGTCAAAGAGCAGTATCGCCCCATGGCCTCCGATGATGCCGTGCCCACCACAGATCTGGGCGCCCTCATCGCCCTCGCCGACAAGCTCGATACCCTTGTGGGCTGCTTCGCCGTGGGCCTCATTCCCAGCGGCTCCAAGGATCCCCTGGCCCTGCGCCGGGCGGGCATGGGCATCATCCGCATCCTGTGGGAGAAGGGCTGGTCCATCAAGCCCCTGGATCTCGCCAAGGCCGCCTTCCAACAGGTCAAGGCCAAAGCCACCAAGGGCGAAGGGGAAACCCTCTCCGCCTTGGATGCCTTCTTCAAGGATCGCGTGTCCTTCCAGCTGGAGTTGGCCGGCATTCCGCCCGCCGTGCGCCGTTCCGCCCAGGCCGTGGGGTGCCACGATCTGGCGGATCTCAAGGCCCGCTGCCTGGCCCTTTCCGCCTTCGCCGAAGACAGCCGCTTCGAGTCCCTGGGCCAAAGCGCCAAGCGCATCGCCAACATCCTCAAGGACGAAACTCCCGCCCACAAGGTGGATGAAAACGTTCTCCAGCACGAAAGCGAGCGCATTCTCGCCGCCCACCTGCTGCACCTGGAAGGCATCACCGATCCCCAGGCCATCCTGGAGGACCTCGCCGGCCTCGTGGGCCCCCTCGCCGCCTTCTTCGAAGGCGTCATGGTCAAGTGCGATGACGAAAAGCTCCGGGCCGCCCGGCTCTCCCTGCTCAACCGCCTGCGCCAGGCCTTCCTGCGGGTGGCGGACTTCAGTCAGTGGCAGTAATTCCGAGGATCCCCTGAACCTCATGAGAACACGATCATGACTTGCATACGCACGTTGGCCCTCTGCCTAGCCCTGCTCATCACGGGTTTCTTGCATGCGGGGCCTCCTCCTGGAACGTTGGGCTCGAGTGGCTGGCCTGCGTTAGATCAGGCCATCTGGGCGATTAAATCCGAGGATCTTCCGGATCGCCCGGGCGCCCTCGTCCTCCTGGATCGGTTCCACTTTCAGAAGCGCGGCACCGAGCGCTTCCGCCGCATCCTGGTTCTTTCCGAGCCAGGGCGGACTTACGCCGATATCCAGCTGAACGCCTCCAACGTCACTAAATTGGAGGGCCGGACGGTCCTTCCGGATGGGATGGAGGCGCCCTTCATCCAGGGTAAGGATGTAGTGAAGTCCGAGACGATCCTGGGCAAGCAGGGAAAGGAAGTCGCACTGAAGGTATTTCCTCCCGGGGTGACCACACATTGCATCGTTGATGTCCGTTGGTTCGAACCCAATGAGGAATTCAGGGACAGGCCCATCCCCGGTGATAGCGGCTATAGCCTGCTGATCTCCCTCTCCGAGGCCGTGCCGGTGAAGCGGGCCGAGCTAACGTTCGATCCGGATATCTCGGATACGGGATGGATGAAGAAGATCGAAGTTGACCCGGGTCAGAAGCACTCCCTGGACCAGAAAAACGGGTTGGCGACCTATGTGTTTGAGGATATTGCCGCCCGGAAGGTGGTGCCGCTCGCATCCCGAGCGGACGTGCTCCGGCCTATCTTCAACTGGTTTTACGCTCCCCAGGTGAGGGATTGGCTGACCTACCTCGGCTTCCCCGCAGACAAACCGGTCAATGTCTTGGAAGGCTCCGCAAAAACGTTCCTGTACGAGTGGTACGCCGTCCCTCTGGAAAACGATCGAGTTCTAAAATTGGAATTGCAGAACATGGCCAAGGCTACGGAGGGGATGGAGCCCCATGCCCGGGCTCGGGCCCTCGTCCGGGTCCTTCGGAGGCAGGTGCGCACCCTGGGAGAGCTCCAGGACCTTCCGGATCGGCGGGGTTCCAAGACGGACCTCTTAAGAGTGCTTCGCCGTGGGTGGGGAACCTCCGAGCAGCTGAATCACCTCGGATTCCTGTTGCTCCGGGAGGGTGGGCTGGAGGTGGCCCTCGTCAGTGCCATCGATCGGGAAGAAAACAAACTCATGGACCCCAGCAACATCTTTCAGTACGACCAAACTTACTTGGGCGTGAAGGATGCCAAGGGGCAGTGGTCCTACCTAAATCCCGGCTCTACCTTCGAGCCATTCGGCGTCTCCCCTTGGCTTCAAGGTGGCCGGGCCTTGATGGTGATTCCGGCCGCCAAGCGGCTCGAGTGGGGCGCGACCTTCACGTCGATTCCCCTGGCTGAGTCCGCTTCGAACACCCAAGTGTGGTCCGCGACTGTGACGCCCGGTGAAGAGTCGGACGTCTTTTCAGTAGGCTTCGAGGCCACGGGAAGCATGGCCGCCCGCTGGAAGCAGAAGTTGCACGACCAGCAAGCCCCCGAGCTCAAGAAAGGGCTGGGGCTCATCTTGGAGCGAGGGAGGTTCCAGCTTCAAAAGGCCGAGGGGGAGGGGGCTTTGGATCCTTGGTCCGGCTTCAAGGTCACCTTCGATGGCAACTTGGAACATGACGGCGGCCGGCGGCGAGTGGTTTCTCCCTTCCCCTTCCTGCAGCCTCCCTTCGCTATCCCCGCCACTTGGCCTGAGCAGCGGACCGTGGGCATCCAACTCCCCATGGCTTGCCGGATCCAAGCTGAAACCCGCATGCTTTGGCCAGGGGGTGAACTGCCGGGGGGAGGGCTTGAGCCGCTGGAACGTGAAAACGTCTTCGGCAAAGTCTCATGGACCGCCACCCTCGAGGATGTCCAGGGTGCAAAGACCCTGGTGGCCCGACTTCGGATCGAAGTCCAGCGCCCCCTAGGCAGTCCCATGTACTACGACCAGCTGAAGGCCTTTTCCGGCTGGATCCAGGAAGCGCTGAATCGGGGCCTTCCAGTGCCCCGATCCTGACCCCGGGCGATTTTATGCCTTCATGGGAGGGGCCCGTCCTGGGAAACTGGGAGATTCGAGGTTCCCATGCACCATGAACGCATCGCCATCATCGATTTCGGCAGCCAGTACACCCGGCTGATCACTCGGCGGTTGCGCGAGCTCGGGGCCTTCGGACTCGTTTACAACTCCAGCGCCACGGCAGCGGAGATCGGGGGGGCGGACCTCAAGGGTGTGATCCTCTCCGGCGGTCCCATGTCGGTGCTGGAGCCTGGCGCTCCGGACCTCGACCCCAAGATCCTGGAGCTGGGCGTGCCCGTGCTGGGCATCTGCTACGGCCAGCAGCTGTTGGCCCGGAACCTGGGCGGTCAGATCCACCGCTCCACGAGCCGCGAGTACGGCAAATCTGAAATCACGGCCACGCCGGAGGGTTCCCTGCTCTTCGACGGGCTGCCCCACAGCCAGGTGGTGTGGATGAGCCATGGCGATCACGTGGAGGCCGCGCCCGCCGGCTTCAAGGTGACGGCCAAGACGCCCACGGTGCCCGTGGCGGCCATGGAGGATGCTGCCCGGCAGCTCTATGCCATCCAGTTCCACCCCGAGGTCACCCACAGCGCTCAGGGCACGCCCCTGCTGCTGAACTACCTCAAGGCCTGCGGCATGGCCCTGGATTGGAACGCCGGCAACTTCATCGAAGAAAAGGTGCAGCAGATCCGCGAGCAGGTGGGCCAGGGCACCGTGGTGCTGGGCCTCTCCGGCGGGGTGGATTCCTCGGTGGCCTCACTCCTCATCCACAAGGCCATCGGCGCCCAGCTCACCTGCGTCTTTGTGGACACGGGCCTGCTGCGCAAGGACGAGATGCTCCAGGTGCAGGAGTACTTCAAGCCCTTCGAACTGAAGATCGTGTGGGTGGATGCCCGGGCCGAGTTCCTGGGCGCGCTGGAAGGCGTCACGGATCCCGAGCAGAAGCGCAAGATCATCGGCGGCAAGTTCATCGAGGTCTTTGAACGCGAAGCCAAGAAGACGAAGTCCGACTTCCTGGGCCAGGGGACGACCTATCCCGACGTCATCGAGAGCAGTGGTATCGGCGGCGCCATCCTCGTGAAGAGCCACCACAACGTGGGTGGTCTGCCCGAGCGCATGCGCATGAGCCTCGTGGAGCCCCTCCGCGAGCTGTTCAAGGATGAAGTCCGTGCCACGGGCCTCGCCCTGGGGCTCCCCGAGGAGATGAACCAGCGCCATCCCTTCCCGGGCCCTGGCCTCGCCGTTCGGCTGCCCGGCGCCATCACCCCGGAGCGCGTCACCATCCTCCAGAACGCCGACGCCATCTTCATTCAGGAACTGAAGGAGTCGGGTTGGTACGCCAAGACCAGCCAGGCCTTCGCGGTGCTCCTGCCCGTGCAGACCGTGGGCATCATGGGCGACGAGCGCACCTTCGAGTGGATGTGCGCGCTGCGCGCCGTCACCAGCGAAGACTTCATGACCGCCGACTGGGCGCGCCTCCCCCACGAACTCATGGATCGCATCGCCCAGCGCATCGTCCGCGAAGTGAAGGGCATCAATCGCGTGGTCTTCGACATCACCTCGAAGCCGCCCGCGACCATCGAATACGAATAGGCCGCAGCAGCGTTTTTTTAACCGCGAATGACGCGAATGACGCGAATGCACGCGAATACCTGAACCCCATTCGCGCGCATTCGCGTCATTCGCGGTTCCAGGAGTTTTCATGGCCCGACGCCCCGAACCCGTCCGCAAGTCCGTGAAGGACACCCTCGATGACCTCCTCAATGGTCACAAGGAGGCGGCGTTCAGTGGGCCGGAGTCGGCGCTGAAGTACCTACGGCGGGTCTTCGAGGGGCAGGTGAACCTGCCCAACGCGGTGAAGGCCGTGGCCTACGATCTGATGGCCGATGCCCAGGTGCAGGTGGGGGCCTGGGAGGAGTGCGTGGCCAGTGTCGCCATGGTGCTTAAGCACTTGACGGATCTGGAGGCGGAATTCCCCCACGGCTACCGGGCCCGGCTGGAGGCCCTGACTTGCTTTGAGCGGGGGATCCAAGCCCACTCGGAGCTGGGGCAGTTCCACGAGGCCCTGGAACTGGCGGAGCGGGCGGTGATCTTGGAGCTGGGCGCGCATTACCAGGCAAAGGCTGACAGCCTGGACTGGGCCCGCTGAGCCAAGCGTCCAGGTTTCACCCCTCCAAGGGCCGGATCCCCCCCATGGCTCAACACCGCCCCCGCATTGGCCGTATATAGGTCAGTGATCCGGAGGCTGTCATGGAACCCTTGAGCATTCCGATGGATCCAATCCTCGCGGGCCGGTTGGAAGCCTTGGCCTTGCTGCAGCAGGAAGCCCTGCCCGGATTGCCCTACGACACCCGGGACGCGGCCCAGCAGGCCCTGGTCCGGGGCCTGGATCTGATGCTCGCCGAGTTTCTGGAGAGCCGCACCAGCTCGCCTAGATGGCATCGCAACTCCCCTATGCTGGAATCCTGAACGTCCCCGATTTCAGTTCCTGAGGGTTGCGGCCGTTGAGCCTAGTGACATGAGTTATCGCGACATCCAGATCCGCCCCTCGGACACCACGGTTCTGATCGTGGACGATCTGGCCATGATCCGGCTCACCCTGAAAGCGATCCTGTCCAAGGAAGGCTACCGGGTCATCGAGGCCGACAGCATCTCCCGGGCCATCACGCTCCTGGGTGAGCACCCCATCAGCCTGGTGCTCTGCGACATCCAGCTGCCCGGGGAGAGCGGCCTGGATCTCGTGCGCCACCTGCAGCCCCGGTTTCCGGAGGTGGCGGTGGTCATGGTGAGCGCCATGGATGACACCACCACAGCCATCGACTGCCTCCACCTGGGTGCCTTCGGCTACGTGCTCAAGCCCTTCCAGCCCCGGGACATCATCGTGCAGGTGAACGGCGCGCTCCGCCGCCGCATCCTGGAGATCGATTTCCGCGATCGCGAGGAAGTGCTCCAGGAGAAGGTGCGGGAGCAGACGGAGGAGATCCGCAACAGCCGCGCGGAGATCGCCTTCCGACTCGTGGCCGCCAGCGAACATCGCGACCAGGAAACGGGGATGCACGTGAAGCGCATCGGGCTCTACGCCGCCGAGATGGCCCGCATCCTGGGCTGGGATGTGGAAGCCGTCGAGTGCATCGAGTCCGCCGCGCCCATGCACGACATCGGCAAGATCGGCGTGCCCGACGCGATCCTGCAAAAGCCTGGCGCCCTTACGGATGAGGAGTGGGTGCTCATGCGTCAGCACACCACCATGGGCGCCACCATCCTCAAGGGCTCCAAGGTGCCCTTCATCCAAATGGGCGCGCGCATCTCCGTAGGCCACCACGAGAAGTGGGATGGCACGGGGTATCCCAACGCCCTGGGCGGGGAGCAGATCCCGCTGGAAGCCCGGATCACCGCCATCGTGGACGTGTTCGACGCGCTCTCGAACAAGCGCCATTACAAGGACGCGTGGGAAGACCCCGACGTGGAGGCCTTCATCCGGGAGCGGAGCGGCAACCACTTCGACCCCCACCTCTGCGAGATCTTCCTGCAGCACATCGGCCGCTTCCGGGAGATCCTCCGGGCCAACCCCGATGAGCGGGTGGAGACCCCCAACGGCTCCGTCGCCGCTGGCTGATCAGTCGCGCAGGGCGAGGCCTTCCAACACCCGACCCCCGTGGGCTGGAGGATCGTCCAGGCAGGCGGACACGAGCTTGCGGGCCACCTGCCCCGCGGGGATGGGCGCGTAGCGCCAGAGCCCTGGGTGCTTCGGGAAGCAGCGGGCCAGGGCGAGGTAGGCGGGGCTGAGAGCCTGGGCCAGGGATTCGCCCGGGCGGGATTCGGTGCGGGCCCCGAGCAGCAGGGAAGGGCGGAGAATCACGTGCCGCAGGCCCGTGTGGGCCAGGGCGGCTTCGGCTTGGCCTTTGACCACCAGGTAGAGCCCCTTGGGGCGATCCGCGCCCACGCTGGAGATGAGGCCGAACACCGCCTGGGGCGCATGGCGGGCCACGGCGCCCATGAGCCGGGCTGGGTAATCCAGATCCACCCGGCGGAACGCCTCGGGGCTGCCCGCCCTGCGGAGGGTGGTGCCCAGGGCGCAGAGCACCACGTCAGGAGCCACTTCCGAAACGAGGCGATCGAAGGCGGAGGGATCTTCGAAATCGAGGGGGGCCTCCTCCACCTCCGGCAGGCTCCCTTTCCGGCGCACCAGGGCCACGATCCGGTGGCCGCCCCGGGCGACCAGGTCCCGGATCGCTTCCCGACCCACGAGCCCCGTTCCACCTGCGATGAGGATCTTCATCCGTTCAGGGTAAGGGAGGCGCACCCCACCGAGCATCCCAGGGTTGACTTAAGGCTTAAAAGGCAAATACTGCTGAGCAATGTCTTCGGAATTTTCCACCTTATACCCCTTTCCCATAAGGGGTCTTGGGAAGGCCTCTGAGGGGGTGTTCAATGGCTCAGTCCGATCGTTTGGCGGCCAGGCCTGTGCCTGAGGTGTTGAAGTCTCGGGAAGGGGAATACCCCTCGAAGCTGGCCGAGGCCGAAAATCAGTTCATTCAAACCCGGCGTGATCAGGTCAAGGGCCTGGTGGAGATCCCCGAGGGTGCCCCGGCCGTGGGGCTGGCCCTGTCCGGGGGCGGCATCCGCAGCGCCACCTTCTGCCTGGGGGTGTTGAAGGGCCTCGCCAAGGCGAAGGTGCTGCCTCGGGTGGATCTGCTCAGCACCGTGAGCGGCGGCGGCTACATCGGCAGCTTCCTGGGCGCCTGGTTCACCCGGGCCCAGGGGCCCGCGGAGGTCTGTGAGGGCCTGCAGGGCATCGGCGCCACGGAATCCCGGCCCGTCCGGTGGCTGCGGGAAAACGGCTATTACCTGGCGCCCTCGGGATCCGCCGATGGATCGCTCATGGGCGCCATCATGCTGCGGAACTGGGTGGCCCTGCAGGTGGTGCTGGCCATGCTGGCAATCGCGGGCTTCCTCCTGCTCAATGGCCGACTGTTCCTGGACGCCGGCGTCTTCTGGCCCGGGCCTGCGAGCCGGCTCTGGTGGAGCCCCTGGATGGCGGCGCCCCTGGGGGTCTTCGCCGTGGTCACCCTGCCTCAGGGGTGGGCCTACTGGATGGTCACAACGCCCGATCCGCCGAAGGGTCGCGACAGCAACCCCTTGCTGGGCCTGGGCCTGCTGCTGCTCTCCAGCGGCGTGGGGGCCTGGGTATACAGCCAAGTCGCGGGGCAGGCGACCTTGAGCCGGGTGCTCGGCGCGGCCGCGATTGAATCCGTGCTCGTGTTGATCTGGCTCTTCGCCGCTGGCGGACTGCAGGGCCGCACCAAGGTGCCTTCGGCGGAACAGCGGATGTCCAACGCCCAGGGCATCCGGGCCCGGTTGTCGCGGGGCATGGCGGCCTCGCTGGTGCTGACTGTTGGCCTGGTGGCCCTGGGCTTCGTGGATACCTTCGGCCAATCCGTCTATGCGGTGCTGGCCGAAAAGGGCATGGGAGGTTTGAAGGCCTGGATCCTGGGCGTGAGCGGCAGCATGGTGGCCCTGGCGCTGGTGGCGCAAGAGGTGGCGCGCCGTCTTCCCAAGCGCAAAGATGAAATCTCCCTGCCCCTCTCCTTGATGGCGGGTCTCGCGGCTTTCTTGCTTCTGGGCGTGGCGCTGGTGGGCTTGAATGCCTTCGCCCACGGCCTCTCCTGGGGCTTCAAGGCGCCGCGGCAGACCCCTGTGGCCCCGAGTGTCGGGCGCGTGCTCATCCGCAATGCCACGGCCCAGAGCCCGGAGATCTCCCTGGGCTTGAAGGCGCAGCCCACGGTGGTGGTGGAAGGTGGCGCTCCCCTGGCGGTGGAGCACCCCAGCCTTCACCTGGCCTCGGATCAGGCCTTCACCTTGGAGTGGCCCACCGCAAGCGAAGCTCCGGGTCGATCCCGACCCGATTTCGTCTGGTACGGCTGGGGGCTCGGCATCAGCCTCGGCCTGAGCTTGCTGTTCGGGGGCATCCGCTCCTTCTTAAACGCCAGCGCCATGGGCACGTTCTACCAGCGGCGCATCACGCGCGCCTACCTCGGCGCCACCAACGCCGAGCGGGAGACCAATGCTGGGGGTGAGGTCTGGCGCCGGCAGAGCATCCGGGAATCCATGCCCGGCGATGACATTCCCTGGTCCCACTATCGGCCCTTCCAGAAGGGTGGCCCCCTCCACTTCGTCTTCACCACCATCAACGAGACCGTGGATGGCAAATCCCAGGTGCAGCAGCGGGATCGCAAGGGCACGGGGTTGGGCGTGGGCCCCGCGGGCCTCAGTGTGGGCGTGCGGCACCACGCGGCGTGGACGGAGGATGGTCGTCGCATGGAGGGCATCCCCACTCCCGGCGGGGGCTGGGCCGTGTTCCCAGCCCGAGCCCACGCTCCGGAACCCCTGAGCCTGGGCCAGTGGGTGGGCATCTCCGGCGCGGCCTTCAGCACAGGAATGGGCTTCCGCACTAGCGCGGGCTTGAGCATGCTCTGCGGCATGTTCAACGTGCGCACCGGCTACTGGTGGTGGAGTGGCGTCGACCGCTGGCTGGATGAGGGACCCAAGCGCGCCCCCCGCGCCGATGGGCTCTTCTCCCGCCTCTTCCCTGTGCAAGCCCACCTGCTCGACGAACTGCGGGCCCGCTTCCCGGGCACGGGCAAGCGCCATTGGTACCTCAGCGATGGCGGCCACTTCGAGAACTCCGCCATTTACGAGCTGGCCCGCCGACGGGTGCCCGTGATCCTGGCCTGCGATGCGGGCGAAGATGCCGGCTACCTCTTCGATGACCTCGCGAATCTCACGCTCAAACTGCGTTCGGATTTCGGCGCCGAATTGAAGCCCGTGGAAGGCGATGACCTCCGCGTGGCTGGCGAAGAACTCCAGCGGGCCCTGGGGCTGGAGGATCCTCCTTCGATCAGCAGCCTCGACCACCTTCGCCGCGGTGAATGGAAGGAGGAGGGTGAGGCACGCGATTGGAAGCTGAAGAAGGCCGGAGTCGACGGCCATTCCCTGGGCCATGCCTACGCTGCCCGCATCGCCTACCCTGGCGGCGCGGAGAGCCTCGTCCTTTTCTTCAAGCCGGCCCTCACGGGGGACGAATCCCGCGACGTGGCCTACTACCACGCCGAGCATCCGCCCTTCCCCCACGAGCCCACCCTGGATCAGTTCTTCGATGAGGCCCAGTGGGAGGCCTACCGGAAATTGGGCGAGCATTCGGCGCTCAGCGTCCTGAAGCCCCTGGAAGTGGCCCCTTGATCTTCGGGATCCGCTTCGCGCTTGGCCAGTAGAATGGGGGCTCCCCGCGGAGCCCCCATGTCCCTCTCCCTCGCCTCCTACCGCACCCTCGGCCGCTCGGGCCTGCGCGTGTCGCCCCTCTGCCTGGGCACCATGACCTTCGGCCAGGATTGGGCCTGGGGCTGCGAGCCCGCGGAGGCCTTCCGCATGATGGATTCCTACGGGGAGCGGGGCGGCAACTTCTTAGACACGGCGAACATCTACACCAAGGGCCACAGCGAAGCGATCCTGGGCGATTACTTCAAGGAACGCGGTGGCCGGGATCGCTGGGTGGTGGCCACCAAATTCTGCGGCAACCTCCACACGGGCGATCCCAACCAGGGCGGGGCCGGACGCAAGTCCATCCAGCAGAACTTGGAGCAGAGCCTGCGGCGCTTGCGTACGGACTGCATCGACCTCTACTGGATGCACTTCAACGATCCGCACACGCCCATGGACGAAACGCTGCGCACGCTGGATGACCTCGTGTCCGCCGGCAAGATCCGCTACATCGGCTTTTCCGACACCCCCGCCTGGCGCTGCAGCGAAGCTCAGGTGATCGCCCGCGTGCGCGGGTGGCATCCCCTCATCGCGCTGCAGATCGAGCACAGCCTCATCGAGCGCACCGTGGAGATGGACCTCCTGCCCATGGCCCGGGCCTTCGGCCTCGGCGTCACGCCCTGGTCGCCCCTGAAGGGTGGCCTGCTCAGCGGGAAGTACGGCAAGGACAAGCAGCCCGCGAAGGGCGATGGTCGCCACCAACCCGGCCAGAGCAAGAGCCTCACGGATCGCAACTACGCCATTGTCGCGGAACTGGAGGCGGTGGCTGCCGAAGCGGGTGTGTCCATGGCCGCCCTGGCCTTGGCCTGGGTGATGCAGCGCCCAGGCGTGGCCAGCCCCATCCTCGGCGCGCGCACCCTGGCGCAATTCGAGGACAACCTGAAGGCCCTGGACGTGAAGATCTCGCCGGAGCATCAGCGTCGCCTGGATGACGTCAGCGCCCCCACACCCATCTTCCCCCACAGCTTCCTGCCGGGCACCGCCTCGGTGATGCAGGCGGGCACCGAGATCAACGGCCAGGGCAGCGCCCCGTGGCCCCTGGCCCCGGCGGCGGATCACGAGCGCTGGTAGCCCTCCGCTAAGGGATGGAGACGACCTCGGTCTGAAGGAGCCCATGGGCGGCCAGGGCCGCCGATAGGTGGGCCAGGCCGGGTTCGTCCGCGGTGAAGATGGCGCGGGAGGCTTCGGCCTCCAGAGCGGGTTCGGGCAGCAGGGCGGCCGCGCGGCGGGCGATGGCCTCGCCGGAATCCACCCAATGCTTCACCTGGGGGGCGGCCTGCTTCAGTTCATCCAAGAGCAGGGGGAAGTGGGTGCAGCCGAGCACGATGGTGTCGGCTTGGCGATCCACTTCCTGGAAGAAGGGCGCCATGATCTCCCGCAGCGCACCGAGGTCGATAGTTTCGCCGCGCAGCTTGGCTTCGGCGAGCACCACCAGCTCCCGGGAGCCCACGCGGATCACGTCGCAGTGGGGCGCGAATTCTCGGATCAAATCATCGGTGTAGCGACGGGTCACGGTGCCCGGGGTGGCCAGCAGGCCGATGATCTTTCGCTCGGAGATCGCCGCCGCCGGTTTGATGGCGGGCACCACGCCGATGATGGGCATCGTGAACTTTTCCCGCAGGCGGGGCAGGGCCACGGTGCTGGCGGTGTTGCAGGCCACGATCACCATTTTGGGATGGATGCGCGCGATGAGCGCCGTGAGCACCGCGTCGACCCGGGCCACCAACTCATCCTCGGGCTTGGGCCCGTAAGGGAAGGCCGCGTTGTCGCAGGCGTAGCGGTACGTCTCGTTTGGCAGCGCCTTCCGCACCGCATCGAGCACGCTCAGCCCGCCGACGCCGCTGTCGAATACGAGGATGGGGGAAGGAGCCGTCATGCTCCCCAGTGTAATCAAGGAAGGGCGGGCTACTTCTTCTTCGCGGGGTCGGTGCGCACCACCAGCACGTCGCAGGGCGCGTGCTTGGCCACCCGGGCGGCGGTGCTGCCGAAGAGGAGTCGCTCGAAGGTGCTGTGACCCACCTGGGCGACGACGAGGAGGCAGTCCTTGTCTGCCGCGGCCACGAGCTCCTCGGCGGGGCTGCCCCACTTCACCTGGGCCTCGGCCTTGGGATAGGCCTGCACCCACGCCTGAAGCTGGGTTTTGGCGTGCTCCTCCATGCTCTGGAGCCAGGCGGGGTCGGGCAGGGCCAACTGGGCTTCGGGCAGCATGGGGGCCGGGGGCTGCAGCACGTGCATGGCCAGGAGGGGAACGCCCAGCCGCTCGGCCCATCCGGCGCCCCGGGCCAGGGCCTGGCGACTGGCTTCGGAGAAGTCGACACCGACGAGTACCTTGGTGATCATGGGACCTCCTTGGTCCCCCCCAAGATAGGCCCCAGGAGAAAGATGCCGATCACAGGGACTTGAAAAAGATGTTGTAACACCTAAAATGGAATCAGCCAGGAGGCGACCATGCGTGTGCTCCGTTCTTCCGATTCCCGCGGCCACTTCGATTTCGGGTGGCTCGACACCCGCCACAGCTTTTCGTTTGGCGACTACTTCGACCCTGACCACCACCACTACCGCGCCCTCCGCGTGCTCAACGAGGACGTGGTGCAGCCCGGCCAGGGCTTCGGCACCCACGGCCACAAGGACATGGAAATCCTCACCTGGGTAATGTCTGGTGCCCTGGAGCACAAGGATTCCCTGGGCAGTCACGGCGTCATCCGCCCCGGCGAAGCCCAGGTCATGAGCGCTGGCACGGGCATCCGCCACAGCGAGTTCAACCACAGCGCCACGGAGCCCGTGCACTTCCTCCAGATCTGGCTCCTGCCCGAGGCCAAGGACCTGGCGCCCCGCTACGGCCAGGTGAACTACGCCCCGGCGGACTTCGCCGACCGCTGGCGCCTCATCGCCAGCCGCGACGGGGCCGAGGGCAGCGTCGTGATCTTCCAGGACATCCGCATCCACGCCGCGCGGCTCGCCGTCGGCACCTCGCTCCAGGCGGTGCTGCCTGCCGGCCGCTACGGCTACCTGCACGTGGCAACAGGGAAGGTGCGCTTGGACGATGGCACCACCCTCGCCCAGGGCGATGCGCTCAAGGTGTGGGAGGAAGGCGGACCCACCCTCACGGCGGAGGCGGCCAGCGAAGTGCTCTGGTTCGACCTGCCATGAAATCTCCGGTTCTTTTTGTCTCCCACGGCTCGCCCATGCTGGCCCTGGATTCGGACCACGCGTGGGCCCGGGCCCTGCATGCCTACGGGCGATCCCATGGGGCGAAGGCGATCCTCGTCGTCTCCGCCCACTGGTGGACGCCGGATCTCCGCATCACCACCTCGGCGGAGCCCGTCACCATCCACGATTTCTCAGGATTCCCCGAGGCCCTCTACCGCATCACCTATCCGGCGCCGGGTTCACCGGAGCTGGCCCGGCGGGCCCAGGGCCTGCTACAGGATGCAGGGTTACCGGTAGTCCCTGATGCCACCCGCGGCCTCGATCACGGCGCCTGGAGCGTGCTCCGTCACAGCCATCCCGAAGCCGAACTGCCCGTGGTGCAGCTCTCCCTACCCCGGTGGGAATCCGAAGGGCTGCTCCGCCTCGGTGCAGCCCTGGCGCCCCTCCGTGAAGAAGGGGTGCTCATCCTGGCCAGCGGTGGGCTCATCCACAACCTGCGGGCCGTGGATTGGGACGCACCGGATGATGCGGTGCGCCCCTGGGCTGCCGAAGCGGAGACCTGGTTCGCTCAGCAGTTGGATTCGGGCGACCTCAATTCCCTGATTCAGCACCGCAGCCGCTGGGCGGGCAGCCATCAATCCGCCCCCACCACCGATCACCTGGATCCCGTTTTCGTCGCCCTTGGCGCTGCCAAGGGCGATCCCCACCACACCCTCTACCAGGGCTTCCAATTGGGAACCCTGAGCCTGCGCTCCTGGAGCTGGGAGGCCCCATGACCCTTCGCGACATCGCCTTCATCGTGCCCGCCCATGCCGCCGTAGAGGGCGATGGGATGCCCATCCGCCGGGCCATCCCCGCCCGCAGCTTGCCGCTGCTGGATCCCTTCCTGCTGCTGGATCACTTCGGCCCCGTCGCCCTTGCACCCGGCGGCGATGGCGGCATCCCCGACCATCCCCACCGCGGGTTCCAGACGCTCACCTACCTCTTGCAGGGCGCCATGGAGCACAAGGACAGCCGGGGCGGCCACGGTCGCCTGGAACCAGGCGGCGCCCAGTGGATGAACGCGGCGTCAGGGGTCGTGCATTCGGAAATGCCCATGCCCGAGGTCCGGGAAAACGGCGGCGTCATCGAAGGCCTGCAGCTCTGGATCAATTTACCTGCGGAGCTGAAGGGCATGGAACCCGGCTATCAGGATGTGCAGGTCACGGAGGTGCCCACGCTGCCCCTGCCGAACGGCACGTTGAAAGTGCTGGCCGGAACCTGGAACGGCGTCACGGGTCCTGTGCCGCAGCTGCGCCCCTTTGCCTATGCCTTCCTGGAACTGGGTCCCGGGGGCAGCTTTGACCATGACTTGCCCGAAGGTTGGAACGCCGCCCTCTACGTGCGGAAGGGCGAGGGCACCGCGGGTTCCGCGGCGCGCGGGGTGAAGGAAGCGGATTTGGTGGTAATGAAGCCCGAGGGCGGGGGCCTGCGTCTCGCCACGGAATCGGGGATCAGTGCGTTGCTCATTGCGGGGGAACCCCTGGCTGAGCCCATCGCCCGCTATGGCCCCTTCGTCATGAACACCGAAGCTGAAATCCATCAAGCCTTCGAGGACTACCGCGCCGGGCGCATGGGATTTATTCCCGCCTGAGTCCGACCGGATCCTCACCTGCTTCGCGAGCCTGGTTCATGCCGTGGAGTTCCGCCCGCGCTTGGGCCAGGCAGGACGGGCAGAGGCCGTGGGTGAAGGTGGTGTGGGTCTGGCGCTCCACGTAGGTCTCCACGGTCTCCCAGAAACCCTTGTCATTGCGCACGCTCTTGCAGGCGGCGCAGATGGGGATGAGGCCCCGCAGTTCAGCCACCGCACGGCGCGCCTCCACGAGCCGCGCGAGGAGGCGGCCCACCCGGTCCAGCAGCTGCCGTACGAGCTGGTGGAGCAACAGACCCACGGCGAGGGTGAGGAAGAGCTGGGTTCCCAACCAGAGGGAGGACCCGGGTGGAGGGGGCGCCAGCCTCCAGGCCAAGGTGGTGCAGCCGAGCACAAGGGCGATGCATAGGGCATAGATGGACGCACGTCGGACGAACACGCCCGCCACGGCCAGGGGCGTGAAATAGGCCGCGATGCGAAGCGGGTCGCGCACGAACCAGGTGACCGCCGTGAGTTGAAGGGTCACGAACACCATGGCCCCCAGGCCGAAGGCGTCGGACGTCGCCTTCGAAGGCCTCCGGCTGCGGTAGAGCAGGGTGATGAACACCCAAAACGGGGTGGCCACGCCCGCGGACCAGAGGAGGGGCTCGCGCTGGGGCGAAGGGGTGGCCAACCACCGGAACAGGAGCTGGAGGCCGCTCGCACCGGCCATGCCCCACCCGAAGTAGGTAAGGAGGCGTTGGAAGAGGATCTCCAAACTCCGGGAAGGGACCCAGCGGTGCATGGGGCCATTATGCGCTCCCGCGCGCCGGGAGCTCGGGAACAGGGGGGCCTTTTTTGGAGGGTGAAGCCGGGATGCCCGGATGGGACGGTGCCCAGCCCGTGGGGCTTCCCCACCACCCCGAAGGCCATTCTCACCGCCCTCACCGGCCAATCCCTCACGGCTATGGGAGGAATCCACCCGGCCGCAGCGCCGCAGCAGGTCAATCCACCTTCGGCTCCACCACCAGCGCCCGCCTCAGCGTGAATCGCGTTCCCCCCAAGCGCGCCACAGCCCGGGCCACGGCTTCGCGGCTACAGGCCAGTTCGGCGCACCAGGCTTCCATGGGCAACTCACCGCCCTCGGGATGGGCGGCCACCCAGGTTTCCCAGAGGTCGCCGAGCTTCGCGGTGTCGGGTTCCTCGCGGTCCTGCCAGCTGCGCTCCTGAGGGCGCGTGGGTTGGTGGAAGCGGGTGGCTTGGAGCTTCTCGGGCAGGAAGCGCTGCTTCCGGTCATAGTCGCCGTGGCTGTAGAAGTAGCCTTCGCCGTGGCCGCGCTGTTTCGAGGTGGACGTGTGCGCGTCGCGCAGGCTCTCGGGCACGGGGGCATCGTCCACCGCGAGGGCGGCGTCGATGGCCATCACCGTGGCGTTGCTCTTGGGCGCGTTGGCCACGTAGATGACGGCCTGGGCCAGGGGGATGCGGGCCTCGGGCCAGCCGATGCGCTCCACGGCGCGGCTGGCGGTTTCGGCCAGGATGAAGGCTTGCGGGTCGGCGTTACCCACGTCTTCGGCGGCGCACACCATGAGGCGCCGGGCGATGAAGCGGGGATCCTCGCCGCCGCGGATCATGCGGCTCAGGTAGTAGAGGGCCGCGTCCGCGTCACTGCCGCGCAGGCTCTTCTGGAAGGCGCTGGCGAGGTCGTAGTGGCCGTCGGTGCGGTCGTACATCACGCGCCCACCGAGGGCGGTGCGCAGGGATTCCAGATCCGCGTCGGGCATGCCCAGGAAGGTTTCGAGGCCCGTGAGCGCCGCGCGCAGATCGCCGCCACTCCAGTCCGCCAGCCAGGCCACCACGCCCTCGGGCTCGGCCGCACCGGGGCGTTCCGTGGCCCAGGCCCGCCGCACCACGGCCTCCACGGCCTTGGGCTCCAGGGCCTTCACGGGCACCAGCTGGCAGCGGCTGCGCAGCGCGGGATTCAGGTAGAAGGCGGGGTTCTCCGTGGTGGCGCCAATGAGCACCGCCTCGCCCCGTTCCAGGAAGGGCAGCAGGATGTCCTGCTGGGCGCGGTTGAAGCGGTGGATCTCGTCCAGGAAGAGCACCGGCGCGTTGCCCCTGAAGAGGGGCATGGAGGCTTGCTCCAGGAGGTACTTCTTCAGCTCCGCCGCCGAGCCGGTGACGCCGCTGAATTCCAGGAAGCCGCGCCCGGTTTCCTTGGCGAGGATCCGCGCCAGCGTCGTCTTGCCCGTGCCGGGGGGGCCCCACAACACCATGGAGGGCAGGCGCCCACCGGCGGTGAGGCGCGTGAGCATGCCCGTCTTGCCCAGCAGGTGTTCCTGCCCCGCCACGTCGGCCAGGGATTGGGGGCGCATGCGTTCGGCCAGGGGGGTGGAGGACATGGAAGCCATTCGAGACCTCCAGCCTACCGCATGGCATCATCCCCCCATGGCCGCCGAGACGCTCATCTCTCTTGCCCTAAGCTTGGATGGATTCCTGGCGGACGCGGCCGGCAACGTGGGCTGGCTGGACCCCTTCAATACGGAAGAGATGGACTTCCCGGGCCTCTTCGCCAGCGTGGGCGTCGTGGTCATGGGGCGGCGCACCTACGATCAGGCCCTCACCTTCGAAGCCTGGCCCTACCAGGGGATGCGATCCATCGTGCTCACCCATCGTCCGTTCACGCCGGAGCTTCCCGACGTGGAGGTGCGCGAGGGCGACCTCGGGGCCTTGATCGCGGAGTTGCGCGGCACCAGCCAGGGCCACATCTGGATCATGGGCGGGGCGGAAGTGATGCAAGAGGCCCTGCGACGAGAACTGGTGGACCTGCTCGAATTCAATTGGATCCCGGTGACCCTGGGCAGGGGCATCCCGCTCTTCGCACCGCGCCCGGAGCTCCAGGCCTGGACCCGGGTGGAGCATCAGGCCTACGGCAACGGGATCCTCCGGGCCCGCTATCGAAGGAAGGGATAACTCATGGCCGAGCCCACCGTATTGGATCTCAAAGTTCCGCCAGCCCTCCTGGGAGCCGTGATCGCCCTGGGGATGTGGGGCGTGTCCAAGGGGGTTCCCGACTTGGCCCCGAGCCTTCCCATGCTCTGGACCTTGGTTCCAGGCGTGGGCCTCGGGATCCTAGGGGTCACCGTGATCCTCTCGGGCGTGACGGCTTTCCGCAGGCACGGGACCACGGTGGATCCGATCCACCCGGAAGCGGCGAGCCACGTGGTCCGCACTGGCATCTACCGCCACACCCGGAATCCCATGTACGTGGGTTTCTCCATCGGCCTTCTGGGATGGGCGGTGGCTCTGGGAAATCCCCTGGCCCTCCTCGGTGTGCCCGCCTTCATGGCCTACCTGAACCGCTTCCAGATCCATCCCGAAGAACGCGCCCTCCGGGCGAAATTCGGCGAAGACTATGAGACCTATGTGCGGGACGTCCGACGGTGGCTGTGATGGCCCCTGCTCTGTTCAGGCTTGAGCGGATGCCCTCCCCCTTGGGGGAGCTGGCGCTCGTCCTGGATGGGGAGGACCGCCTCTGCGCCCTGGGCTGGACGGATCGGGAGGAACGCTGGCGCCGAGACCTCCGGTTGCGCCACGGCAAGAACCTATCCTTGCAGCCCCTCCAGGGGCGAAGCCCCGCGGCGGAAGCCCTCGATGCCTACTTCGATGGCCAGCTCACAGCCTTGGATACCGTGGCCGTGAACCCGGGGGGGACCCCGTTCCAGGGCTTGGTCTGGAGCGCCCTCCGGGAGATTCCCGCGGGCACCCGGCTCACCTATGCGCAGTTCGCAGCGCGACTGGGTCGCCCCGCCGCCCTGCGCGCCATCGGGCACGCCAACGGGGCCAACCCCATCAGCCTCGTGATCCCCTGCCATCGCCTGGTGGGCGCGGATGGCACCCTGACGGGATATGGCGGCGGCCTGGAACGGAAAGCGTGGCTGCTGGCCCATGAAGGGGCCCCGGGTGGGGCGAGTGGTGATGCAGGGGCGGATCCAAGGGGGCTAGGGTAGGGGAATCCTCCGAGGTTCCCATGTACCGACGCTCCCTGGCCCTGATTCCCGCTGTGCTCGTCGCTGGCCCCGCCGCCAAGCCCACCCCGAAGCCCAGCGCCTTCCCCTTCCCGGTGCACACCCGCACCCTGGCCAACGGCCTCAAGGTGGTGGTCGTTCCCACGGGCATGCCGGGCCTCGTGAGCCTGCAGATCCCCGTGAGCACGGGCAGCCGCAACGAAGTGGAACCCGGCAAGTCCGGCTTCGCCCACTTCTTCGAGCACCTGATGTTTCGGGGCACGCCTACAGTTTCCAAGGACCAGTGGAACGGGTACTTGCAAACCACTGGCGCGAGCCAGAACGCCTTCACCAGCGACGACCTCACCAACTACCACACGCTCTTCGCCAAAGAGGACTTGGAGACTTGGATCCGGTTGGAAGCGGACCGTTTTCAGCACCTGAAGTTCCCGGAAAACGAATTCAAAACCGAGGCCCGGGCCGTATTGGGCGAATACAACAAGAACAGCGCGAACCCCGGCCAGAAGCTGTTCGAGGTCCAGCGAGAGGCGGCCTTCCAGAGTCATACCTACAAGCACACCACCATGGGCTTCCTCAAGGACATTGAGGACATGCCCAATCAATACCAATATGCGCAGGCTTTCTTCCAGCGCTGGTACAGGCCCGAAAACGTCACCGTGGTGGTCGCGGGTGATGTGGATCCTGCCGCAACTTTCGCGATGGTCGAAAAGTACTTCGGGCCCTGGAAGCGAGGAACGGCCAAGCCTCCGGTGATCCCGGTGGAGCCGGAACCCAAGGCGCCCGTCACCGTCCACGTGCCCTGGGATAGCCCCACCTTGCCCTACGTTTCCGTGGCGTTTCACACGCCTGCGACATTCAGTATCACTTCCAAGAATGGGGTCGCCCTGGGTTACGTTTCAAACCTCCTGTTTGGGTCCCGCAGTGAGCTTTACCAGCGCCTGGTGGTGCGCGAACAGAAGGTGGATCAGTTCCAGGCTCGAGGGGGCGATAACAAGGATCCGGAGCTCTTCGCCGTCTTCGCCCGCGTCAAGAAGCCCGAGGACATGGCCTACGTTCGCGAGGCCATCCTCGAGACCTGTGCCCAGGCCCGGGCGTTGCCCTTCTCCCGCACTCGGCTCGAAGAGGCCAAGACCGAGGATCGCCTGGCCATGGCCCGCCGCCTCGATTCCACCAACGCGGTGGCCGGGTACGTGGCGCGCCTGCTGAGCTACGACCGGGATCCCTCGGTGTTGGACAAGCTCCCGGCCCTGCGCGACGCGGTGACGACGGAGGATCTGACGGCCATCGCTCGGGCCACCTTCAAGGATGTGAACCGCGTGGAAACGACGCTGACCCATGGCGCGCTGCCCGCGGGGTACACCGCGCCCTATGAGGGCGTAGAGGCCCGAGCCGCGAAGTTGGCGGAGGTGCCCAAGCTCCCACTTCTGGAACAGCAGGCCGCGGCGTCGCCCCTGGTGAACCTGCGCGTGGCCTTCCGCGTGGGCAGCCTCCACGATCCCGTGGGCAAGGAGGGCCTCGCCCAACTCACGGCGTCCATGATCACCGAAGCCGCCACCCGTCAGCGCAGCATGCCGGAACTGGTGAAGGCGGCAGGCGCCACGGGCGGCCGCATGGGCGCCCTGGTCGACAAGGAGCGCACGTCCTTCATGCTGAACGCCCCCAAGGCCAAGGCCGCCGAGGCCCTGGAACTGGCCCTGGAGCAGCTGTTGGAAGCGGGCTACTCCGAGAGCGATTTCAAGCGGCTCAAGGCCCAGCAGCTCAACGCCCTGAACGTGGGGCTCAAGGCCAACAATGATGAGGAGCTGGGCAAGCTGGCCCTGGAAGCCCGCATGTACGAGGGCGCTTACGCGCACCCCGTGCTGGGCACCGCCAGCGGCCTGGAAGCCATCACGCTGGATGATGTGAAGGCCTTCGCTCGCACCTACTACTCCAAGAAGCGCATGGTGGTGGGCCTGGGTGGCGGGTATGACGACGCCTTCAAGGCCGCCGTGCTTCGTGGCCTGGGTCGGCTCTCCGACGTGGCCGCACCTCCCGTGGCCTTCAACGAAGCCGAGCATCAGCCCTCCTCCCGAATGCAGATCGTCACCAAGGAGACCCGCGCCACGGCCATCTCCTTTGGCATCCCCCTGCGGGAGCGGGATGACAAGGGCACGCCCCTCGAAGCCCGTGTGAACCGCGCCCATCCGGATTTCACGGCCCTGTGGGTGGCCACCTCCTACCTGGGGCAGCACCGCAACAGCACCGGCGTGCTCTACCAGCACCTCCGCGAAGCCCGGGGCCTCAATTACGGCAACTACGCTTACCTGGAGGCCTTCCCCGGCGGCATGTTCCAGTTCCAGCCGGATCCCGGCGTGGCCCGCACCTTCAACCACTGGCAGGTGTGGATCCGCCCCGTGGCGCCCGTGAACGGCCCCTTCGCGCTGAAGGCGGCCCTCTTCGAAGTGGATCGCCTGGTGAAGGAGGGAATGCCCACCGCCGGCTTCGAAGCCACCCGCACCTACCTCGTGAAGTTCCTGGATCACCTCACGGATACCGGCGCCAAGCGCCTGGGCCACGCCATGGATAACGCCGGCTTCGGCCTCCCGGAGTATGGCCCCGCCTTCAAGGCCAAGCTCAAGGCCCTCACCAAGGCCGACGTGGACAAGGCCATCCGCAAGTACCTGCGCACTTCGGCCCTGGACGTGGTGGTCATCACGAAGGACGCCGACGCCTTCACCAAGGATTTCTTTGCGGAAGCCTGCACCACCCCGAAGTACGACGCCCCCAAGCCGGAACTGAAGGCAGAGGATGAGGCCATGGCACGGTTCAAGACGGACCTTAAGCCCGAAGCGGTGACGGTCACACCCCTGAGCGAGCTGTTCAAGTAATCCGTTGGACTGGATGGAAAGGGGTGGACAGGATGCACTGGAAGATTGACTTGGGCATTCTGTTCATCCGGTTAGATCACCGCTCATGACCCTCAAGCTCCTCCTCCGTGCGCTGCTGGTGCTCGTCGCACTCTACGGGGGCCTGTGCGCCGCGGTGTTCGCGGTGCAACGGAGCCTCCAGTACTTCCCGGATCGAAGCTCGGAGGCCGGGGCCCTGCAGCGGGCCGCGGCCTCCGGGCTCGTGCCGTGGCGGAATGCCGCGGGTGGGCTTCTGGGGTGGCGCAGGGCGGGGGGATCGAAGGCCGCTCGGCGCCTGCTCGTGTTCCACGGCAATGCGGGCAATGCCCTGGACCGGGTTTACTACGTGCGCCTCTTCGAGGGGCTGGGGGTGGACGTGGTGCTCCTGGAGTATCCGGGCTACGGCGCCCGGGGCGGTGACATCTCCGAACCGGCCTTGGTCGCTGCGGGCCGCGAAGCGGCAGAGTTGCTGGCCCAGGAGGGGCCCCTGCTGGTGTTGGGCGAAAGCCTGGGCTCAGGGGTGGCGTCCCAGGTGGCCGCAGCGGAGCCGGGGCGCATTCAGGGACTGCTGCTGGTGACGCCCTATGCGCGGATGTCGGAGGTGGGCGCCGAGGCGTATCCCTGGCTGCCCGTGAAATGGCTCTTGCGGGATCGTTGGGATAACGTGGCGGCCCTTCCCAAGTTTCCGGGCCCCGTGGCCATCCTCATCGCCGGGCGGGACGAGGTGGTGGGTGCGGCGCAGGGGCACCGCTTGGCGGAAGCCTGCCGCGGACCCGTCAAGGTGTGGGTGCAGCCGGAGGCGGGTCACAACACCCTGAGCTTGGCGCCACAGGGCGGCCATTGGGCGGAACTGTGGGCCTTCGCTAGCGGGGGCAGCTGACCCCGGTGCCCTTCAGGCCGCAGTAGCCCTCGGGATTCCGATCCAGGTACTGCTGATGGTAGGGCTCGGCGAAATAGAAGGGCGGGGCGGGGAGGATCTCGGTGGTGATGGGGGCGAAGCCCTCAGCCCGCAGGCGGATGTCGTAGGCGGTGCGGGAGGCTTCCGCGGCGGCACGCTGGGCGTCCGTGGTGGGGTAAATGCCCGAGCGGTACTGGGTACCCTCGTCGTTGCCCTGGCGCATGCCCTGGGTGGGATCGTGGGCCTCCCAGAAGGTGGCAAGGAGGGCTTCAAAGGCAATCTTCTTGGGATCGAAGACAACCTTCACCACCTCCGCGTGGCCGGTGTCGCCACTGCAGACTTCCTCGTAGGTGGGATTGGGTGTGTGACCGGCCTGGTAGCCCACGGCGGTGTTGAGCACGCCGGGCAGGCGCCAGAAAAGGCGTTCCACCCCCCAGAAACACCCGGCGGCGAAATAGGCCACTTCGCTGCCCTTGGGCTCCGCTTCCAGGTCCAGTCCCAGCACCCGGTGGGGCTCCTGGAGGTGCATGACTTCGTTGCGGCCGGTGAGGGCTTCCCGGATGGTGGGGAGCACGAGCTTCTTCTTCTCGAAAAACATGGGGGCTCCGGGCTCGGGGTGGGCTCCAGGATGTGACAATACCTCTCCATGATCTACCTCGATCACAACGCCACCACCCCCGTGGACCCCGAGGTCCTGGCCGCCATGCTGCCCTGGTTCACGGAGCGCCATGGCAACGCGGGCAGCGCTCATGCCCTGGGGCACCTGTCCGAGGCCGCGGTGAATCGGGCCCGGGAACAGGTTTCCACCCTGCTGGGCTGCGCCCCAGCGGAGCTGGTGTTCACCTCGGGCGCCACGGAGGCGCTGAACCAGGCCATCCGCGGGGTGGTAGAGGCCTTCCCGGCTAAGCGGCACGTGGTGATCTCGGCGGTGGAGCACCCGGCGGTGCAGGCGCTGGGGATCTGGCTCACGTCTCAGGGCGTGGAGGTCTCCGTGGCCCCCGTGGATGGGGAAGGGCGCCTGGATCTGGATGCGCTGGACGCGCTCATTCGCCCGGATACGGCCCTCGTGGCGGTGATGGCGGCCAACAACGAGAACGGCGTGATCAACCCGCTGGACGAGGTGGGTCGCCGCGTGAAGGCCAAGGGCAGCCTGCTGCTGGTGGATGCCACCCAGGCCGTGGGCAAGGTGCCCGTGAGCGTGGCCCAGGGCCCCGCGGATTTGCTCTGCCTCTCGGCCCACAAGTTCTGTGGCCCCAAGGGCGTGGGCGCCCTCTTCATCCGCCGGGGCCTGCGCCTCAAGCCCTTGCTCATCGGGGGTGGCCAGGAGCGCGGCCGCCGCGGCGGCACGGAAAACGTCCCGAGCCTCGTGGGTCTGGGAGCCGCGGCGGCCCTGGCTTCGGAGCGCCTGGGCTACATGACCTGCGTGGCGGAGTTGCGAGATCACCTGGAAGCGACCCTCCTGGAGGCCATTCCCCGGATGCAGGTGCTGGGCCGGGGCGCGCCCCGATTGCCGAACACCAGCCTGCTGGCCTTCGAGGGCGTGGAGGGCGAGGCGCTGCTGCTCCGGTTGGATCGCGCGGGCATCTGCGTCTCCACGGGCTCCGCCTGCAGCACCGGCCACAAGGAACCCAGCCACGTGCTGCGGGCCATGGGCGTGGATCCCGCCTTCGCCAAGGGCACCCTGCGGGTGAGCTTGGGCCGGATGACCACGGCCCTGGAGGTGGAGGCCCTGGAGGACCTGCTGCCTGGGGTGGTCGCGGAGCTGCGGGGGGCGAGCGCCTTCAGCCGCTGAACCGGTTCAGTCATGCTGGGGAATCCCTTGGGAGACTCCATGTTGCGTCGCGCCTTACCCGCCCTGATCGCCTTTCCCCTGCTGGCCCAAGCGCCGGTGCCCGCGGATTTCGATGCCTTCGTGACCCGCACCATGAAGGCCTTCGATGTGCCCGGCATCGCCGTGACCGTGGTGAAGGACGGCAAGGTGGCCCTGGCCAAGGGCTACGGCCTGCGCAAGCTGGGCAGTCCGGAGGCGGTGGATGCCCACACGCTCTTCGGCATCGCCTCCAATTCCAAGGCCTTCTGCGCCGCTTCGGTGGCGATCCTGGTGGACGAGGGCAAGCTCTCCTGGGATGACCCGGTCATCAAGCACCTGCCGGGCTTCAAGCTTGCAGATCCCTACGTCACCCGCGAGCTCACCCTTCGCGATCTCCTCTCCCACCGCTCGGGCCTGGGCCTAGGGGCCGGGGACCTCATGTACTGGCCCGACACCGCCTTCACCCGGGAGCAGGTGCTGGCCAGCGCGGCGCACCTCAAGCCGGCCTCCAGCCTCCGCAGCCGCTACGCCTACAACAACCTCGGCTTCGTGGTGGTGGGGGAGATCGTGGGCAAGGTGGCGGGCATGCCCTGGGAAACCTTCGTGGCCGAGCGCATCTTCAAGCCCCTGGGCATGACGGAGACGCGCATCACCAGCGATGGCATCCCCGATTCCGCCAACGTGGCCTTCCCCCATGCCAAGGGCTGGCGCCAGGACCTGCCCATGGCCCCCACCGTGCGCACCCGGGATCAGGTATGGGCCGCGGCCGCGGGCCTCAAATCCAACGTCACGGACTTGGCCAAGTGGGTGACCTGCCAGCTGGAGAAGGGCAAGTTGCCCGACGGCAAGCAGCTGATCTCGCCCAAGGCGATCCACGAAATGTGGAGCATCCAAATGCCCCTTCGTACCCCACTGAAGCCCACGGCGGGCATGGAGGAGGCCACGCCCCAATTCTCGGGCTATGGGATGGGCTGGTTCCTGCGCGATTACGCGGGCCACAAGGTGGTCTCCCACACCGGGGGGCTCACGGGCATGGTCACCACGGTGGTGATGGTGCCGGATCAGAAGCTGGGCCTCGTGGTGCTCACCAACCAGGAACAGGGCGACGCCTTCAATGCCCTGGTTTACCGCCTGCTTGACCACGCCCTGGGCCGCGCACCGAAGGATTGGACGACCCTGCTCCAGAAGCGGCATGCCGAGAAACTGGCCGAGAACCAGAAGGCCCTGCAGGACGACGAGGCCAAGCGGGACAAGGCCAGCCGCCCCAGCCTTCCCCTGGATCGCTATGCCGGCACCTACCACGACGCTTGGTACGGCGACGTCGTCATCGCCCAGGAGGGCGGCAAGCTCACCATCCGCTTCGCACCCACCCCCGTGGCCGCGGGCGAACTGCAGCCCTGGCAGCAGGACACCTTCCGCGCCGTGTTCCGGGATCCCAATTTCCCCGACGCCTACCTCACCTTCCGCCTCGATGCCGCCGGGGCCATCGAATCCATCAAGATGGTGCCCACCAGCGACCTGGCGGACTTCAGCTTCGATTACCAGGATCTGGACCTGAAGCCGGTGAAGGGGAAGTAGGGACGAGGGGGAAAATCAAAACCGGAGATGAACAGAGATGAACGGAGATAAAAGCCTGCGAGGGGCCATCTCCGTTCATCTCCGGTGGGCCTTTGGCGGCCGAACACGTCGGCCTCAGACGAACAGCGCCACGCTCTCGCCCTGATCATCCACCGGCCAACCGGCGATCCCAGGCAACGTGTCCTCGGGCACCCGGCGCACGGGGCGCACCGGTTCCACCGTCAGGGGCACCAGCACGGCGCAGCCCAAGAACAGCATCCAGGGGAGGGCGCCGAAGGGCTGGCTGTTGTGGGCGGGGAGGGGCACGGAATCAACCTCTGACCCCTTCTTCGGACCAACGTGCCGCGAGGTTTAGAGGTGGATCAGCGAATCCAGGTAATGCCCGAGGGCGTAGCTGAGCCAGCGGCGGTCCGGCAGATCCCGGCTGAGGTAGCCCATGTGGCCGCCGGAGGCCTCCATGTGGAGGTGCACGCCGGGACCGAGGGTGGCCTGATGGAGGTCCACCGCGGCCACGAAGGGGTCGTCCTCCGCGTGGAGGATCACCGTGGGCGTGGTGATCTTGGCCAGGTGGGGCGCGGCGCTGCACCGGAGGTAGTAGTCGTGGCGATCCGCGAACCCGCCGGCGGGGGCGGTGTAGGCGTCGTCGAAGGATCGCAGGCTCATGCGGTTGCTCAGGCGGTATTTCCCCGAGGGGATCAGGCCGGCCTCCTCCCGTTCGCGGACGGACCTCACCACCCGGCGCACGAAGTAGAGGTCGTAGCCCTTGTTGGGCAGGGAGGAGATGAGGTTCGAACAGCGGGCGAGGTTCACCGGGGGATTCACGGCGATGGCGGCATCGGGCTTCGGGTGGGGGCCGTCATGCCCCTCCCCGAGATTGAGCAGCAGGGCGTTGCCCGACAGGGAGAAGCCCAGGGCGAACACCCGGCCCGGGCCCCGGCGCCGGGCTTCGGCGAATACGGCGCCCAGATCCCCGGCCACACCGCTGTGGTAGGTGCCCCGGGCGAGACCTTTGCCGCGCCCGCAGCCCCGGTGGTTCACCGTCCAGACCTCCATCCCCCGCGCCAGGCCAAGGCGCACCGCGCGCCGGACGTAGGGGCGGTCATCATCGCCGCCGAGGCCGTGGAAGACGCAGAGCCGATCCGGGCCCGTCCCTTTGAAGATCCGGCCCGCCAGGTGATCGCCATCTCCCAGGGCCACCTCCAGAGGCTCCCAGGGTTCTTCCAGGGGTGGCTCCGGCAGGTAATTGGCCAGGAAGGTCTGCAGGTGGCCGGTGGCCGCCCACCAAGGGGAACGGCAGGGAAGGGAAGGGGGCGTCAACTCCATTCCCTGAGCCTACCCAAGGCGACAGGCCAGGTGTCACGGCTTCAGGGCAGGTGCTTGAACAGCGCCTTCTCCAAGTCCTTCATGGCACCGGGATCCGAGGGGTCATCCGTGAATTCCACGGTGCGGAGTGCCTGCATGAGCCCGGGAGAGGTGAACCGCTTGCCAGGCCCCTCATTGAACCGGATGTGGAGGGCCTTCCCGGCCACAAAACAGTACTCCACCCGGTCGCCGTAGTTCAGCTCGCGCCCCTGCCATTCGAGGTAGGCTCCGAACTCCGGAGAGTCCTCGGGAGATCCCCCGGGTGCCCAAGCTTCCCGGAGGTTGCGCAGCACCAAGGAACGGCGCTTGGGACCGCTGATGTCCACGAGGAAGCGCATGCTCACGGCGCTGCACACCTGGCCCGAACGCAGGAGCTCCAGCGGTGGGGTTTTGCCTTGGGATTGGGCCCAGGCCCTGCGCAGGCCTGCGACATCCACCTGGTATACCTCATCCACGTAGGGGTGCCCCTTCTCCCGGTAGGTCACCCGGAAGACGGTTTTCAGCGGGGGGGCCTCCTTGGGGGGCCAGGCCGACGGGGGGCGCGGCGCGCCTGCCAGAATGGCCAGGGCGGCGACGCTGGGCCAGAGGGCAGGCATGCAACGGACTCCTAGTAAGGGCGTTCCCCCTGGATCGTCACGGGCCGAGGGAGGCTTGAACCTGGCGGATTTGGACGCGAAAGGGGCCCGGCGAGCCGGGCCCCTTTCGACATGAATCCAGCGCTTAGTGGCTGGCCAGCTTCTCCAGCTTGTCGGCTTCGGCGAGGTGGGTCATGCCGTTCTCAAACCACTTCTGCTTGCCCTCGAGGATGCCGCGGCTGACCTTGACCTTGAGGTCATCGTCGTTGGAGGCGAAGCCCGCGAACTTCAGGCGGATGCGGCGCTCGGTGTTGCGGCAGAAGAGGTCGGCCAGTTCCATGGCCTCCTTGGCGTTGGGATGGCCGGCCTTCTTCATGGCCTCGGCGTGCAGCACCGCGGCGACCATGGCGAAGAGGTCGGCGCCGATCTCGACACCGCGGAACACGGTGATCTGCTTCTTCTCGAGCTTGGGCCCGAACTTGACCATCTGGTGGAAGAGGGCGCGGCTCAGCTTGCGGGTGAGGCGCTCGGCGGTGCGGAGGTGCTTGCCGTTGCTGCCGTACTCGCCGTGCTTGAAGGCGGTGAAGAGGCCGTTCCAGCGCGAGGGGTACCACCAGGCGTAGAACCCGGCCACCTTGGGCAGGGCCTTGAGGCGCTGGCCCATGGTGCTCTTGGGGTTCACCAGATCCCAGGCGGTGCCGAGGTGGAGATCCAGGGCCTCGCGGGCGATGAAGAGGCGCATGATCTCGGAGGAACCCTCGAAGATCAGGTTGATGCGGAAGTCGCGCATGATGCGCTCGATGGGGATGCCGATGTCGCCACGGGCCTTGAGGCTGTCGGCGGTTTCATACCCACGGCCGCCGCGAATCTGCAGCGTGTCGTCGATCATCTTCCAGCCTTCCTCGGTGCTCCACATCTTGGCCATGGCGGCTTCGAGGCGGATGTCGCGGTGGCCGTCATCGGCCATGCGATCGCAGAGGGTGCTCATGGCTTCGATGGCGAAGCCGGTGGCGGTGATATCGGCGATCTTGTGGGCCAGGGCCTCATGCTTGCCGACGACCGCGCCCCACTGGTAGCGCTTGGAGCCCCAGGCGCGGATGACCTGCACCAGGCGGCGGCTGCAGCCGCGCACGCCGGAGGGGATGGAGAGGCGGCCCGTGTTGAGGGTGACGAGGGCCAGCTTCAGGCCCTTGCCCTCGGCCAGCAGCATGGCCTCCTTGGGGATCTTCACGTTGGTGAAGCGGATGATGCCGTTCTCCAGGGCGCGCAGGCCCATGAAGTGGCAGCGGGTGACGACTTCCACGCCGGGCCAGTTCTTTTCGACGATGACGGCGCTGATCTTTTTGGTGTCATCGTGGCGGGCCATGACGACGAAGAGATCGGCGATGGTGCCGTTGGTGCACCACAGCTTGTCGCCCGTGAGGATGTAGTCGCCCTCGGGGGTGCGCTTCAGGGTGGTGGCCAGGTTCGCGGGATCGGAACCCACCTCGTCCTCGGTGAGGGCGAAGGCGCTGATGGCGCCCTTGGCGATCATCGGGAGGTACTTCTGCTTTTGGGCGGGGGTGCCGAAGGTGATGAGCGGGTTGGGCACGCCGATGCTCTGGTGGGCGCTGAGCAGGGCCAGCACGTTCGCATCCTGGGTGCCGATGAGCTCCATGATCTTGCCGTACTCGACCTGGTGGAACCCGAGGCCGCCGTACTCCTTGGGGATCTTCATGCCGAAGGCGCCCATCTCGGCCAGTTCCTTGATGACCTCGGGGGGATACTTGCCGTCGCGGTCGATCTTGTCGCTGTCCACCTTGGTTTCGAGGAAGGTCTTCATGCGGTTGTAGAAGGCCGTGAAGTCGGCGCTCTCCGCATGGGCCGGAGGCACGGTGGTGAGGATGTTGAGGTTGAAGTTGCCCGCGAAGAGCTCCTTCAGAAAGCTGGGGGCCTCCCATTTGTCCTGGCGCGCATCTTCAGCGACCTGGCGGCTCTCCTCCTCCGTGAGTTTCTTGGGGGCCTGACCATCGGGGGCGGCGCCGTTGGCGTTCACCAACTTCTTCTCTTCCACAGCAGTGCTCATGTCGTTCTCCGGAGGATGGTCCCCAGTGTGGGATCGTGAGAATCCTGTGACAACTTGACGTTGGGTCAGAAATCCTGTGATTTCGGCTACTTGGAGTCAACAGACGAGGCCCGACCCGGGGTATCCCGAAGTCTCACGGGACTTTGACCCTGAGTCGGGAAGTGAAAGATTCCGGAGTCGTTGTGTGATCAACCACCCCCCGACTTTGATTCGGGGTGTCACAGGGCTGCCATCTCGGACCCGGTCAGGGCTTCAGGGGGTCCCGCATGGGGGTGCCGCAGGCCAGATCCGAGAGGGCCTCCAGCAGCACTTCCACGCCCTTGTGCAGGTCCTCCAAGGGCACCTGCTCATCCACGTCGTGGCCGGGGTAGGGCTTCCCGGGGAACCACATGCCGAAGGCGATGGCGTTGGGGATGCGCTTGGCATAGGTGCCGCCGCCACTGATGGCCGGCGGTGCCGCCTGGCCCGTGGCCTTGGCGTAGCTGGCCAGCAGGCGCTTCACCAGTTTGCCCTTGGGATCGAAGGCCAGCGGCGTATCGCCGAAGAAGCCCCCGGGCTCCAGATGGGCGCCGGTGCGGGCATTGAAGTCCTCCACCTGTTTGAACAGGTGCGCCTTCAACGCTTCGCCGCTCAGGGTGGGTGTGGTGCGGATGTTGATCGTGAGGCGCACCTTGCCGCTCTCCTGCGCCTTCAGCAAGCTTGGCACCACCGTGGGGAAGCCGAAGATGGGATCGGCGGTGGCAAGGCCGAGGCCCGTGCCCTTGAGGTCCTGGCCCGCGAGCTTCGCGAAGGCGAGGAGGTCCCTGGCGCCGCCATTGGGGAGCTCTTCAACGAGGAGGTTGGCCAGGGCCACGAGGGCGTTGCGGCCGCCCTGGGCGTTGACGCCAGCGTGGGCGGCTTTGCCATGGACGGTGACGTCGAACGTGGCCAATACGATCTGCTTTTGGTCATTGGCAATTTCACTTACGGATGAGACTTCAGTCTGAATTCCCGATGCCGATGGGCGCGATTCAAGTCGGCGCTTCAGAGCAGTCAGCCGCATTGCCCCCGTTTGGTCGGTATCCACGCCACCCCCGTGGGTGAAGAGAGAGGCCACCGCGCTGTCCGGAACGATGCTGGCCGCCAATCCTGCTTGGAGTTCCTTGACATGTAAGGAATTGATCGCCCGTGCATCATCGCGTGGTTGGACCTTCTCCTTAAGCTCCGTCTCCACCGTCAACGCATTCCACGCCTTCTCCCCCACCACCACCGGGAACTCGGAATCCAGCACCAGGCTGAAATCCGGAGCCTTGTGGTCTTTCAGGTATTCGGCGAAGTCGAGGTTGGTGCTCTCCTCGTCGCTGCCTACCAGCAGGCGGATCGTGTGGGTGCGGGCCTTGCCGGAATCCTTGAGCACCTTCAGGGCGAGGAGGGCCTGCACGAGGGGACCCTTGTCGTCGGCGGCGCCGCGGCCAAGGATGATGCCGTTGCGGATCTCGCCGGCGAAGGGGGGGATGGTCCAGTGGTCATCCACGGGCTGCACGTCGCCGTGCACCACGAGGCCGATCACCGGGGCTCCCGTGGGGCCGGGCAACTCCACCTCCGTGACCTTGCCTGCCTCGCGCACGGTGAGGCCCAGCTCCTTGCCCACCTTCAGCACCCATGCCTGCTGATCCAGGCGGGCCTTCTCGTTGCCCGCCACCGTGGGGAAGCGGAGCACCTGGCTGAGCAGGGGCCCCATTCGGGGGGCTTCCTTCGACCGATAGGCCGTCGCCAAGGGGCTTTGGGCCATGCCCATCCCCATCCCCAACAGGCCGACCAGGGCGGGATGCAGCAATCGCATGTAACCTCCGTTGAATCAGTCACACTAACCCCCATCCCCCTGAGGCGCCACGTTGCCCGACGATTTGAAAACTCGGAGCAGGATCCACGTATGGAAGCTCGGGGTGCTGGGAATGGGCTTGCTGGCCCTCGCCTGCCACCGCAGCGATGCGGTGCGAGCCCAGGACGAACGCCTGAAGATCCAGAAGGAGCTGGCCAGCGCCTGGTCCCTCGTCCCCTATCGCAGCTTCAAATTGCTGGCCCGTGCCTCGGGGGGGCAACCGCCGGTGCCGGAGGTGGAAGCGCTCTGGACTCGGCTGGAGGCTTTGCGCACCGGCAGTGAGTCGGGAAATTTGAAGTCGGCCCTTCAGGCGGGCGGCCTGTTGCTGGAGGCCCGGGGCCTCCTCAAGGCTCGGGATGAGGATCAGTTCCCCACGCTGGGTTCCCGGGTCCGGACGGCGCCACTTCCCGCCTGGTATGACAGCGGGGCGGATCATGCGGTGGTGGGCCTCGTCCTCTACCTGGCGCGCCGCGGCGGGGTATCCGCGGTGCCCCAGCCCTACCTCCTCTACGAAGCCAGCCGCGCCGTGCCTTCCGCCGCCTGGCCGGTGGATCTCCGGGTGCTGGCCCGGTTCCAACAGGCCTCCACCTACCAGGAGGCCAAGGCCCACTATGCCGCGGAGGAGGCCTACGACGCCTACCTGCGCGAAGTGGCGGGGATGACGGGGCCCGAGGCCTGGTTCGCCAAGCCCGCGGATGCCCAGGCCTTCCAGGAGGGCCTGCGGGGGCTGGGGCATGTGGGCCGGGGATTGAACCGGTTGGACCTTGGGCGGGACGCCCTGGCGGATCAGGACTTCCAGCAGGGGCTCGCGGCGCTGGATGTGGCGCTGCCGGATTCGGAACTGACCCAATGGCTGGGCGCCCTCATCCATGCCCGGGCCGGCCGGGGAGCGGAAGCCGCCGCCCGGCTCCAGCGCCTCGCCCGGAGCCCCGGCCTGGATGAGGCGGGGCGTACCGCCGTGCAGGAGGCGGCGGAGGGCGTCACCCACGCCAGTCGCCCCGGGGCCCTCCTCGCCACGCCCAGGATGATGTTCCTGGTGCTGCGGGCCTGGGAAGCGCGCACACACGCCCTCTCCGGCGCTTGGGCCTCCCTGGGGGTGGGGGGCGATCGCTCCCCCCTGCACACCCAGGTGGCGTGGGTGGAGCGCATCCAAGCGCACCTGACACCTCCGGCCCCGGAAGGGTTGCTTCAGCGCCTCAGAAGGTGGAAGGACACAGAGACTTCAGTGCCCGGCACGGGCAAGGGGCGTTAGGGTGGGAGCCATGGAATCCAATTCACCCTGGCCAGAAGCGCCTGCCCGGACCGTTCCGCTCCCCACGGAAGTGGAGGTGGAGGTCGCCATCATCGGCGCCGGCATCCACGGTTCGGCCCTCGCCCGGGAGCTGGGTCTGCGGGGCGTGAGCTGCGCGCTCATCGACAAGGGGGCCATCGGCGGCGGCACGAGCCAATGGTCCAGCCAACTGCTCCACGGCGGCATCCGCTACATGCTCACGGGCGACATCACCCAGATGCGCGAAGGGCTGAAAGAACGCGCCACCTGGGCCCACATCGCCCCTTCGCGCATCAAGTGGGAAGCCTTCTGGATGCCCCACGGCAGCTGGATCGAAGGGCTCACCCACCGTATCGGTATCGGCCTCTACGATCACTGGGGCGCGGATCGTCCCGGCTGGCCGGAGCACCTGCGCCTGGGCGGCGTACCTCGGGAGGTCTTCGACGCGGACCCCCGGAGCAAGGGCAGCCCCTTCCGTGGCGCCACTGCCTACGCGGATCTCATGACCTGGGATCGCGAACTGGTGCGGGATCTGGCCGCCAGCAGCACGGCCGTGAAGCTGGAAGGCCACGAGGTGGAAGGCTTCGAGGATGAGGCGGGCGAACTGCGCGCCCTGCGCCTGCGCGACCGGCGTGATGGCACCGCCCGCCGCGTGACCTTCCGTCGCATCGTCTTCGCCCTGGGCCCCTGGCACGACAGCGCCATGAAGCAGTGGTTCCAGGACACCCACAAATGGCTGCGCCTCTCCTCGGGCATCCACCTCTGGTTCCCCGCCCAGCCGGGCTGCGAACGGCCCTGGGCCATCCGCCGCCCCCAGGGGCGCATCCTCTTCGTCATCCCCCGGGATGGCCGCCTGCAGGTGGGCACCACGGAACGGGAAGTGCACAGCGAAGAAGGCGGCGCCGTGGGCATCCTTCCCAGCGAGCGGGAGGAGATCTATGGCGCGCTGGAAGCCAAGCTGCCTGGCCTCCCCTGGCGCAAGCTGCCGGTGCTTGCGGAGGAGACCGGCGTGCGCCCCCTGGTGCGGCCTTCCCAGGACCGCATGGGCACCTCCCACATGAGCCGCGAGGCCCTGTTGGAGACCCATCCCAAATTCGCCAACGCCACCATGGTGCTGGGCGGCAAACTCACCACCGCCCGGGCTCTCATGGATCGCCTGGCGACCCAGCTCACGGGGAAGGATTGCCCCGCGAGTCGCACCCTCCCCCTCCAGAAATGGGATGGACAATAGGCCGGGGTCAGGTAGAATGAACCTTCGCAGTTGGTTCCGTAGCTCAGCTGGATAGAGCATCAGACTACGAATCTGAGGGTCGTACGTTCGAATCGTATCGGAACCACCAACACTGAGATCCCCGGGTTGACCCCGGGGATTTTTGCATGGGGGCTCGGAGCTTGGGCGATTGGAACGCCCGCCGAGTGGGAACCTTCTCCCTGGGACCTTGGTCTGACCCGCGGGGAGGGCAGGGGAATAAGGGAAGGGCCCGAGAGAAAAAGCGTGTGACCGGCCCAAGGCCTTTCGGGAGCCTTGATTCCGGATGGGGCGGGGTGGGAGCCGGATGGTCTTTTGACCGAGGGCACAGCTTCTTCCGGGGCGAGCGGTTAGGTTTTGGAGCGGAGACTCCGAATATTCTCCAAGATAGCTGTGTGCCCGCCCCGCCCACCTTGGGGGCGCTTGCCAGGAATCCATGACCCCGCCGCCCGTTCCAGCGACCCTCGCCCTGCCGCCGCTCGCGTCAGAGGGCTTGGCCTGTCGGCATTGCGGAATCTCATTCATCGGGGCGGGCGACTTCTGTTGCCGCGGATGCGAAAACGTTTTCACGCTGCTGAACGCCAGTGGCCTCGGCGAGTACTACGAGCTCAAGGATGGCGCCTACTGCTTCCAGCCGCCCCAACCCGTGAGCTGGAAGGGGGAGGCCTTCGGGCACCTGGACAGCCCCGAAGTGCGGGCCGTCTACGTGACGCCCCAGGGCGAGGCGCGCTTCTTCGTGGAGGGCATCCACTGCGTGGCCTGCCTCTGGTTGCTGGAACGCCTGCCGCGGTTGCTGCCGGGCATTCGCGGGTGCCGGCTGGATGTCTCCCAGTCCCTGCTGACGCTCACGCTGGAGGAGGGTACGGCGCTGGCGCCCATCGCCACCTACATCCAAGGGCTGGGCTACCGGCCCCACGCGCTGCCCGCGGATCAGGATGCGGAGGCCCTGCAGAAGCGGGAGCAGAAGCGGGCCCTGCTGCGCCTGGGCCTAGCGGCGGCCTGCACCGGCAACATCATGCTCATGGCCGTGCCCCTCTATGGCGGGGCCTCGGGCGCCTTTGGCGAACTCTTCCGCTGGCTGAGCCTGGGCCTCTACCTGCCCGTGGCCTTCTGGGGCGCGGTGCCCTTCTACCGCGCAGCGCTGGGCGCCCTGCGCAGCCGTCAGATGAACATCGACGTGCCCATCGCCCTCGCCATTGTCGTGGGCTCGCTGGTGAGCACCGCCAATCTGATCACGGGCTCCCCGCACATCTATTTCGATTCCCTGGCGGCGTTGGTGTTCCTCCTGTTGGCCAGCCGCTACTACCTGAGGCAGGTGCAGCTGCGCTCCGCGCGCAGTTCCCAGTTGCTCCAGAGTTTCTTTGCGCCCATCGCCCACCGGGTGGTGGAAGGCGGCGTGCACGACGTTCCCCCGGACCATCTGAAGGTGGGGGATCAGGTGCGGGTGGACCACGGCGAACGCCTCCCGGCCGATGGCATCGTGCGCGAAGGCGCCACGCAGCTCAATGCCGCCTGGCTCACGGGAGAACACCTGCCCGTGACCGTGAAGGCAGGGGATGCCGTGCACGCGGGCACCGTCAACGAGGGCCCGTCCTTCGTGCTGGAAGTGGGCACCCTCCTCGGGGAAAGCCGGTTGGGCCAGATCCTCACACAACTGGAGCGGGAAGCTCGCTCGCCCATCATCGGCATGACGGATCGGGTGTCCCGGCACTTCCTCACGGTGGTGCTGGTTCTGGCCGTGGGCATCTTCCTGGCCTTCGCTGCCACTCATCCGGCTGAGGGCTTGAACCGCGCATTGAGTCTGCTCATCGTCACCTGCCCCTGCGCGCTGGCCCTGGCGACCCCCCTCACCTTCAGCTATGCCCTGGCCCGGGCCTACCGCAAGGGCTACGTGGTGAAGAGTGGCGAGGCCCTGGAGCGGCTGTCCCAGGTGCGCCACGTCTTCTTCGACAAGACCGGCACCCTGACCCACGGCGAACTGGCGGTGGAGGGAATCACCCATCTGGCGGGCGATCCGCTCCGCAACCGGCGCCTGCTGCTCACGCTGGAGCAGGCCTCCCTCCACCCCATCGCCCGGGCCCTCCGGCATCATCTGGCGGGGGAAACCATGCTGCCGGTGGAAGGGCTGGAGGAGCAGGTGGGCGTGGGGCTGCGGGGTCGAATCGAAGGGCGCCTGGTGGAAGTGAAGGCCCTGCCCGATCCGACCTCCGTTCACACCTGTGTGGGCCTCCTGGCGGACGGTGTCCTCCTTGCCCGGGTGGAGCTGCGCGATCGACTGCGCGCTGAGGCACCCGCCGCCGTGAAGGCCCTCCTCGACGCGGGCTGCGAGGTGGCGATCCTCTCGGGGGATGCCCCTCCGGTCGTGGCGGCCCTGGCCCGGGAAGTGGGTCTGGCGGAAACCCAGGCCCTCGCAGCGCTTTCCCCGGAGGCCAAGCATGCGAAGGTGGAAGCGACGCCCTTCTCCCTCATGGTGGGCGATGGGGCCAACGATGCCCTGGCCCTGCGCAAGGCCCACGTGGGCGTGGCCATGCATGGCGGCATGGATTTGAGCCTCAAGGTGGCCGACGTCTACCTCTCCCACCCGGATCTGGGGGCCCTGGCCGATCTGTTGGTGCTGGGCCAGGAAACCCGGAAGGTGCTCTGGCGGAATTTCGGGCTCTCCATCGCCTACAACCTCGTGGGCGGCCTTGCGGCCCTGGGAGGGTGGATCAACCCCCTCGCCGCCGCCGTGATCATGCCTTTGAGCTCCATCACCGTGCTCCTCTCCAGCACGCTGAGCACCCGTGAAGTGCGGCGCCGCTTCAAGGAGGCCGCATGAGCATCGTGCTCATCCTGCTTCCCCTGGCGCTGCTCCTGGCCCTGGGCTTCGTGCTGGGTTTCGTGTGGTCCGTAAGGAAGGACCAGTACGAAGAGGGTGATACCCCCGCCATCCGCATGCTCGTCGACGATTCGAAACCCGAATAAACACCCCACTCCAGGAGGCCACATGGACCCCCACGCCAACGAAATCGCGCCGTACGATGAGAAGATCGTCAAACACTTCGTCGTCGCCACCTTAGTGTGGGGCTTCGTCGGATTGCTGCTTGGCGTGATCATCGCGTTCCAGCTGGCGAGCTGGAAGCTGAACTTCGGGTTGCCCTGGATCAGCTTCGGCCGACTGCGGCCCCTGCACACCAACGCGGCCATTTTCGCCTTCGCGGGCAACGCCGTGTTCGCCGCCATCTACTACTCCACCCAGCGCCTCTGCAAGACGCGCATGTTCAATGACGGGCTCAGCAAGATCCACTTCTGGGGCTGGCAGCTGATCATCGTGCTGGCGGCGGTGACGCTGCTCTTCGGCATCACCACCGGCAAGGAGTACGCGGAGCTGGAGTGGCCCATCGACATCCTCATCGCGGTGATCTGGGTGATCTTCGCGGTGAACTTCTTCGGCACCCTCTGGCGCCGACGGGAAAAGCATCTCTACGTGGCCCTGTGGTTCTACATCGCCACCATCGTCACCGTGGCTGTGCTGCACATCGTGAATTCCGTGGAACTGCCCGTCAGCTTCCTCAAGAGCTATCCCGCTTACGCGGGCGTGCAGGATGCCCTCGTGCAGTGGTGGTACGGGCACAATGCCGTGGCCTTCTTCCTCACCACACCCTTCCTGGGCCTCATGTACTACTTCGTGCCCAAGGCCGTGGGCCGCCCCATCTACAGCTACCGCCTTTCCATCGTGCACTTCTGGGCCCTGGTCTTCATCTACATCTGGGCGGGTCCCCACCACCTCCTCTACACGGCGCTGCCCGACTGGGCGCAGACTCTGGGCATGGTGTTCTCCCTGATGCTCTGGGCGCCGAGCTGGGGCGGCACCGTGAATGGCCTGCTCACCATGCGCGGCTCCTGGGACAAGGTGCGAACAGAACCCGTGCTGAAGTTCCTGGCGGCGGGCGTGACCTTCTACGGCATGAGCACCTTCGAAGGCCCGCTGCTGTCCATCAAATCCGTGAACCTGTTGGCCCATTACACCGACTGGATTGTGGCCCACGTCCACGGCGGCACGCTGGGCTGGAATGCCTTCCTCACCTTCGGCATGCTCTTCTACCTCGTGCCCAAGCTCTGGAAGACGGAGCTGTACTCCAAGAAGCTCGCCGACTACCAGTTCTGGCTGGGCTTCCTCGGCATCATGATCTACATCCTCTCCATGTGGACCGCGGGCGTCACCCAGGGCCTCATGCTCCAGGCCATCGATGGTTCTGGCCGCCTGATGTACCCCGATTTCGTGGCCACCGTGATCCGCATCGTGCCCCTGTACTGGGTGCGCGCCGTGGGCGGGACCCTCTTCCTGCTGAGCTTCGTCCTCATGCTCTACAACATGTGGATGACCGTGAAACTCGCCCCCAAGGAAATTGTGGAGGAGCGCCCCGTCATCAAGCACGTGGAGCACTTCGACGATGGCATCAAGCAGAACCGCCACCGCAAACTGGAAGGCCTGCCCGTCATCATGACCGTGCTGGCCGTGGGCGCCATCCTGGTGGGCACCATCATCGAGATCCTGCCCACCATCACCATGCACGAGTACGTCACGGTGGCGAACAAGCCCGTACCCTATACGGCCCTGGAAATCGCCGGCCGGGACATCTACCTCCGCGAAGGCTGCTACAACTGCCACTCGCAGATGATCCGCCCCACCGTTCCCGAGAGCCTTCGCTACGGCAAGCCCTCCCAGGGTGAGGAGTTCATCTACGACCATCCCTTCCAGTGGGGCTCCAAGCGCACGGGCCCGGATCTTGCCCGCCTGGGCGGCAAGTACCCCGACATGTGGCATTTCCGGCACATGGATGATCCCCGCGTCATGACGCCGGGCTCCATCATGCCGGCCTACACCTGGATGCTGCGCGACAAGACGGAGTTCATGCCCCTGCGCAGGAAACTGGCGGTGCTCAAGACCGCCGGCGTGCCCTACACCGCGGACCAGATCCAGAATGCCGAACAGGACGCAAAGGCCCAGGCCAAGAAGATCGCCGATGGCCTCGTGGCCCAGGGTGGCCCCCGGAATATGGAGGATCGGGAGATCGTGGCCCTGATCGCCTACCTCCAGAAGCTGGGCAAGGCCGCGCCGGTGGCGGCACCCGCACCGGTGGCTCCCGCGGTTGCTCCGGTGGCTATGACCACGGCAGTGGCGCCGCTTCCGGCTCAGGGAGGTCAATGATGAAAGCCGCGCTGCTCGCCCAATTTCCCCACCTCGATCTCACCGTGGTGGCCATGTTGATCTTCATGGCCACCTTCTTCGGGTGGTGCGCCTGGACCTATCGCCGGGGGCAGAAGAAGCACTTCGAAGAACTCTCCCGCATGCCCTTGGAGGATTGAGGCCATGGCCATCAAGCGTCCCGATCAGATTCTCGATCACGAGTACGACGGCATCCAGGAGATGGACTACCCCATCCCCGGGTGGTTCAACGCCATCTTCTACGGCTCCATCGTCTTCGGCATCGCCTACGCGCTCTTCTACCACGCCTGGGGCGGGCTCAACCTCACTCAGGAATTCGAGGCGGATCGCAAGGAGCATGTGGCGCTCGTGAAGCGCGCCAACCCGCCCCGGGTGTGGACGCCCAAGGAAGTGTCCGACGCCGAGAAGGACCCCGCGGTGCTCGCCACGGGCAAGGCGCTCTTCCAATCCAAGTGCGCCTCCTGCCACATGGCGGATGGTGGCGGTCAGGTGGGCCCCAACCTCACCGATGCCTTCTGGATCAACGGAGATGGCACCACGCCCTTCCTCGTGAAGACCATCCAGGAAGGCGTGGCCGACAAGGGCATGCCCTCTTGGGAGGATAAGTTCAAAGCCGAGGAGATCCTGGCCCTGGCGGCCCACGTGCGCTCCCTCAAGGGCACCATTCCGGCCAACCCCAAGGCCCCCGAAGGCACGCCCATCGCGGATACGCCCTGAGCCGAATCGCTGACGCATCGAGGTCCCTATGAATACCTCCGCATCGAATCCCCCGCCCGCCACCGCCGGGCGGGGGAAGTTCAGTTACATGTACCCGGCGGAGGTGAAGGGCCGCTTCGACCGCCTTCGGTCCATGGCCTTCGCGGGTCTGATCCTGATCTACCTGCTGCTCCCATGGTTCCGCATCCACGGCGAACAGGCCCTCCTACTGGACGTGGCCCGGCGCCGATTCCACATCTTCGGGCTCAACCTCTGGGCCCATGAAGCGCCCCTGCTCTTCCTCATCCTCGGCGGCGCGGCCTTCGCCCTCTGCTTCATCACGGCCATCTGGGGGCGCATCTGGTGCGGCTACGCCTGCCCTCAGACGGTGTTCATCGCCTCCATCTTCCGGCGAATCGAGCGTTGGATCGAAGGCACCCACCTGGAGCGCATGCGCCTGGACGAAGAGGGGGCCGATCAGCCCATGTGGGTGGTGAAGAAGGCCCTGAAGTGGGGTGCCTTCACCCTCGTGTCCCTGCTCATCTCCCACAGTTTCCTGGCCTATTTCGTGGGCACCGATCGCTTGCGCCAGGCCATGACCCACGCCCCGGGCGCCAACTGGACGCTCTTCCTCGTGATGGCCTTCATCGCGGGCTTCATCCTGGTGGATTTCGGGTGGGTGCGGGAGCGCCTCTGCTTCACGCTCTGCCCTTACGGCCGCTTCCAGACCGTGCTCATGGATCGCCACTCCCTGGCCGTGGTCTACGACCCCGTGCGGGGCGAGCCCCGACGGGGCACCGTGGCCCATGCCACGGGCGATTGCGTCGCCTGTGACCGCTGCGTGCAGGTCTGCCCCACCAACATCGACATTCGCAACGGCGTGCAGATGGAGTGCATCGCCTGCACCGCCTGCGTGGATGCCTGCGACGATGTGATGGCCCGCATCAAGAAACCCCTGGGCCTCATCCGCTATGACACCGAGGCGGGCCTGGCCGGGGAGCCCCATCGGGCTTCCCGGCCGAGGCCCCTCATCTACCTCGGCCTCACGGTGCTGCTGTGGGGCGTGCTCGGCCTGTTGCTCCTTACCCGGGCCAAGGTGGACATCGTCCAGCTCAGGGCCAAGGGCGCTCCTTACCAGCAGGTGGTGGACCCCGCGAAGGGGGCCCGCATCATCAACCATTTGAAATTCGACCTCACCAACCTCGTGCACGAGGATCAAATGGTGACCATCGCCTTCCCCCAGGCCGACGCGGCGCGGGGTTTCGAGGTGATCACCGCCACCAATCCCGTTCCGGTGCCCC
>CAZTVL010000008.1:0-82450 GCA_964617215.1 uncultured Solibacteraceae bacterium
ACGATGTCACCGCATCGCGCCGCGCGGCTCTCCTTGCTGGATGGCGCGAATAGGGATCCACAAATGGCAAGGTTTTGCGTGAACAGGCCCTAGTACGCTGGAGTCCCGTTCCGGAGTCCGCCATGTTCCGTGCCCTCGCACTCCTCCTTGCCAGTGCCCTCGCGGTGGCGTCCACGCCCCGCACCCTGCGGGTGGACCTGTACCATCAGGGCACCGCCACCACCGAGAGCTTCAGTTTGGATCGTGTGGTGCTGGAACCGCTTCCCTGGCCCGGGAACCCCGCCAAGCCCCTCGACGACTCCAACCTCGGCAAGTACCGCTTCGAGGTGCGGGATGCAAAGTCCGGGAAGGTGCTCTACTCCCGGGGCTTCGCCAGCGTCATGGGGGAATGGCAGGACACGGCGGAAGCCCAGAAGCAGAGCCGGGTGTTCGAGGAATCCCTGCGCTTCCCCTGCCCGGAGGCGCCCGTCACCGTGGTCTATCAGAAGCGGAATGCAGCCATGGCCTTCGAGGAGGTCTGGAAGGTGGAGGTGGATCCCAAGGGCACCTTCGTGGATCGGGCCAAGCCCCGGCCCGCCGGGGCCCTGGTGAAGATCGTCCACCACGGGGACAGCGCCTCGAAGGTGGATCTCCTGATCTTGGGCGATGGCTACACGGCCGCCGAGCGGCCCAAGTTCGAGAAGGACGCGCGGCGCCTTTCGGCCCTGCTCTTCGCGCAGGAGCCCTTCAAATCCCACCAAGCCGATTTCAACGTGTGGGGCCTGTGCCCCGCCGCCCAGGAATCCGGCATCTCCCGCCCCAGCACGGGCATTCACCGACACAGCCCCGTGGGCGCCACCTACGATGCCTTCGGCAGCGAGCGGTACGTGCTCACCTTCGAGAACAAGGCCCTGCGCGAACTCGCCTCCCAGGCCCCCTACGATTTCGTGGAGATCCTCGTGAATGGCCAGACCTACGGCGGCGGGGGCATCCACCAGCTCTACTCCACGGTGGCCAGCGATAACGCCTTCGCGCCCTACCTCTTCATCCATGAATTCGCCCACCACTTCGCCGGCGTCGCCGACGAGTACTACACCTCCGACGTGGCCCTGGAGCTGGGCAAGCCCCGGCTGGAGCCCTGGGAACCCAACGTCACCGCCGATCCCCGCAATCCCAAGTGGAAGGAGCTCCTCACCCCGGGGTTGCCCCTTCCCACGCCCTGGAAGAAGGCGGAATTCGAGACCTACAGCCACGGCATCCAGAAGGAGCGCCGGGCCATCCGCGCGGCGAACCAGCCCGAATCGGTCATGGAGGCCCTCTTCCGCCGCGAAGAAGCCCATGAAACGACCCTGCTGGGTACCGATACTCACAGCGGGAAGGTGGGCGCCTTCGAAGGCGCCAACTACGAGGCCACGGGCTACTACCGCTCCCAGGAGGACTGCATCATGTTCAGCCGGGACGAAGTGGGTTTCTGCGCCGCCTGCCGGAAGGCCCTTGAGGGCGTGATCCGGCAGTACGCCACCCCTTAGGCGCGGTAGCCCCAGGCGGTCTCCAGGTAGGCCTGCAGGGAGGCCGTGGGCCTGCCCAGGAGGGCTTCGGTTTCGTTCGGCTCCACGGCATAGCCTCGCCGATGCCGGTCGAAGCCTTCGGCGGTGAAGGGCACGAGGTCGCTCCAAAAGCCCCGGTGGCCCAGCCGGGCGCCCCAGGTGCGGGCGGTTTCGTCCGAGAGACGGGGGCCCAGGAGGGTTTTGCCGGCGGCGGTGGCGCAGGCTTCCAGCAAGGCGCCCCAGGTCCAGGGTGCGCCTCCGAGCCGGGCTTCCGGAAGGTCCAAAGTGAGCAGCGCCTCCGCGATGTCCTCCACGGCGATGGGATCCAGGCGCACCTCCTCCAGGAAGCGAGGGATCACGGGGCTGCGCATCATCCAGGCGCCAATCTCATCCAACAGGGCATCCCCGGGGCCGAAGATTGGGGCACTGCGGAGGAGGGTCGAGGGGATGGCGCAGGTCGGAAGGATGGCTTCGGCCTCGGCCTTGCTCCGGCTCCATGCATCGGGCCCATTCACCTGCAAGGGGGCCAGGTGGACCAGACGGGAAGCCTGGGTGGCCTCGGCTAGGGCGACCAGCTCCCGGGTCACTCCGGCATGGGCCAAGTCCAGATCGGCTCCCGGGCGTTCCCGGTTCAGCCCGGCGGCGTTGATGATCCGGGGGCCCGGGTCCAGGCCGAACCCGGCCATGAAGACCTCAGGGTCGGCCCCGAAGGGCAGCACGGTGAGGCGGCCGGTGGCCAGGTCTTCGGGGCTGAACGGGGCCTCCCTTTCAATCCGGACGAGGGCGAACACCTCGTGTCCGGCGGCCAGGGCCTGCCGAACCACCTCACTGCCCACGAAGCCCGTGGCTCCGGCGATGACGACCTGCATGCGCACGCCTCCCTCGGTCCATCGTAAGATGAACGTTCATGTCCACCCTGGCCCTGAAATATCGACCCCGCCTGTTGTCCGACCTCGTGGGGCAGGAGGCGAGCGTCAAGGCGCTCACCAACGCCCTCAAGCGCGCCCGGGAAACGGGCAAGCTGCACCAGGCCTACCTCTTCGCCGGCGTGCGTGGCACGGGCAAGACGAGCACGGCCCGCATCCTGGCCCGGGCCCTCAACTGCACCCAAGGCCCCACGGCAACGCCCTGCGGGGTCTGTGATCCCTGCAAGGCGGCCGAGTCTCCGGATCAGAACCTGGACATCGTCGAGATCGACGCCGCCTCCCGGGCCTCCGTGGAGGACGCCCGCGCCCTGCGGGAGCAGGCCCAGACCCGCCCCGCCTTCTGCCGCTACCGCGTCTACATCGTGGACGAGGTGCACATGCTCTCCCGGCAGGCCTTCGACGCCCTGCTGAAGGTCATCGAGGAACCGCCGCCCCACGCCATCTTCGTGCTGGCCACCACGGAACTGCAGGATGTTCCCGACACCATCAAGAGCCGGGTGCAGATCTTCCCCTTCCGCCTCATCCCCGTGCCCGTCATCGAGGCCCGCCTGGCCTGGGTCTGCGCCCAGGAGGGCGTCATTGCCCAGGGTGACGCGCTGCGGCTCGTGGCGGAATCGGGGCAGGGGTCCATGCGTGACGCCCTCACCACCCTGGATCGCGTGATCGCGGCGGGGGATGGCGTCATCGGCGAAGAGCTCGTGCGCGAGCTGTTGGGCATCGTGCCCGCCTTCCGCGTGCAGGGCGTGCTGGAGGCCCTGGCCGCGGGCGATGCCGCGGGCATCCTCGATCACACTCAGGCCCTCGCGGAGCAGGGCGCTGACTGGGATACCTTCTGGCGCGAGCTGGTCACTTCCCTGCGGGGTCGCCTGGAGCAGGAAGCGCGCGCGGGCGGCGGTCCCCAGGCCCTGCTGCGCTGGGCCCGGGTCACGCAGTTGCTGCTGCAGCGGGAGCGGGATCTTCGCGACAGCGCGCTCAAGCGGGCCGTGGTCGAACTGGCCCTGGTGACTGCTTCCCAATTGCCGCAGTTGGCGCCCCTGGAAGCGCTGTTGACGGCGGCTCCGGCCTCCGGGGCGCCCCGGCCAGCCACGGCTCCGGCGCGGCCTTCGCCACCGCCAAACCCTAACCCGGCCCCCCAGGCGAGCCCCGCGCCTGGGGTGGCCGCACCACCGGCCGGGGATGAGATCAAGGCCCTGGCTCCCGGCACCGCCGGCGAAGCCCTGCGTTCCGCTGTGGCCGCGGCGCTGAAGGCCGCCGCGAGCCTGCCCAAGACCCTGGCCACCATTCCGCACATGGCGAGCCTGGTGAGTTGGGAGGCTCGCACCCTCACTTTCCGCTTCCCTGCCAACGCCAAGCCCACGGCCGAACCGCTGCTGAGGGAGCGGGAGAGCCCCCACCTGCTCGGCGCCCTCACGCCGCTGCTGCCCGGCCTCGCCTACGTGGATGTGCTCTTCGACGAACCCCTCCAGGCCGAGCCTCCCGAGGCTCGGATCCGCAAAGATCCAGCGTTCCAAGAACTGTTGCGCCTCAGCGGCGGTGAAGTGGTGGAAGTGCGGAAGGAGTGATTTTCGCTTGGTGCGGAGATTGCGAATCGAACTTCCTATCGTGCCGATAAAGTGCCATCCGCATCCAAGTGATAAAGGTCATTAGCAGGGGGTTGAGGATTCACCCGCCTTGCTGTGGTGGGTGCCGAACCCTATCTTTCCAGCAGCATGACGGCGCGGCGGAAGGCCGCACCGTTGTGTCTGTTCTTGCCAGGCATCCTGGAGGTGTTCTTCGATGCCTGGCCTTCGCGCATTTGCCGCGCAGGCGCTGCCATACCTGCGCTTTCTGAAGGGGGCCAGCCATGAAGGCCATTCGATTCGCGCTCGTCGGAATGCTCGCCGCCACTGCCGCCCATGGATGGGGCCCCGCCACCCATGTGATGGTGGCGAACCAGCTGAAGGTCACCGGGCAGTACAAGGCGGAGGTCATGTACGGTGCTGTTGCGCCGGATCTTTACTTGCTACTGACGCCGAATCCCATGGATCCCTGGGATCCCGCCTTCCGCGCCACTCATTACCCCATGGGCATCTACGCACCGTGGGCCGCGGCGCAAACGCCGGAGGAGCGTGCGCTCGCCTGGGGCTACCTGACCCACAACGAAGGTTGGGGCGCCGACCACAGCGCTCACATCACCAGCAACGTATTTCCGGGAACGGGCAATGGCTACGTGATCCTGAAGGCGGCCCAATTGAGGGCACTGATGCTTCAGCAGCTGGAGCAGATGGGGATGGGTCAGTACGCGGGGTTGATCACCGAAGCCAACACCCATTTCATCGTGGAATACGGCATCGATCTCGTGGCCAAGGGGATGGAGCCCGAGCTCGGCGAGAAATTGGTGGAAGCGGCGGGGCACCGCAGTGCCGCCATGGGGCCTTTGCTGGCAAGGGCCTATGGCCAGGGTGATCCTCAGGTCGAACAAGGGTTCCTGCAGGCTGAGGCCTATTGGGATCCCCTCATGATTCGGTACGGCTCCATCTTGAAGCTCCCCATGAAGAAGGCCGTGCCTCAAGTCGCCGAATTCCTCGTGGATCTTGGGGTGGGGCTGGGTGTGTTGGAGAACCCTGGAGAAGGCCGACCCACCCTGGTCCAGCTCATTCAACTGGGCCTGAAGGATTCAATGGCCCTCTGTACCGAGGACTTCCCGCAGGAAATCGGAGCCACCGTTGAATCCATCCGGGGCTCGGAGCTGAGCCAGCTCACCTATTGAGGGGTTCAATAGGGAACGGAGGCCCTTCCCTCATAGGAGGAGCCTCCGTCGCCAGGTACAAAGAGGGCTTAGACGCGGTCGGTATCCGGGCGCCACGTCTTGATGCGCTTTTTGATGGCTTCGCCATCCAGGTGTTCGGCCAGGGTCTGGCGAACCAGCTCCGCCAGCTCGCCATCAGAGGCAAACCGCAGCCCCACGTACTGGGAGGGGCTGAGTTCCTGGATGCGGGGACGGAGATCCTCGGGCAGCAGGGTGGCCATGCGAAGGCGTTCCTCCAGGCGGATGACGCGATCCTGAACCTTTAGGGCATAGCCCCGGGTCTTGATCCAGTGGATCAGAAGCCCCGAGGCCAGGATGAAGGTGGAGAGTGGAGGAACGCCCACGCCCTTCCAGAGGCCCCGGGCGGCTGAAACGAAGAAGGCTGCGTAAAGGGTCGCTAGGATCACGTGATACAGCGGGTCGAAGCGGCGGTGGTTGGCATAGTTCTGTTCTGACATGGGGTCCTCGAGGGGGGTGGGTTAGGCAGCATCGCCCGACTAGGATCCTGCAAAGAATTCCTGGACGGAGCTTGCGGGAAGTTCTCAGGGACGTAAGTTCTACCACCTAAACCCAATCCAGGCTTTCTTGACCCACCACCACGGGAAACCTATGCCTGAAATTTGCATGAGCACCATGAGCCTCCTCACCGAAGCCAACCTTCGGGATGCGATGGATGCCATGCCGGTGCCAGTGGCCGCCTTCGACCCCTTCGGGCGCGTGCTTTGCTGGAATCGGGAAGCCCAGCGGATCACCGGGTGGTCCTTCCACGACCTCCAAGCCGGAGCCCTATCGCGCCTCTTCCCCAACGCCCTGGAGCGGGCGTTGATGATCGAAGAGTGGGGCCGGAAGGGCGATTCCTTCGAGGCATGGGAGTGGTGCGTGACCGCCCCGGATGGCGGGGTGCGCAGCCTCCGGTGGACCTCACAAACCGATCGTCACCCCATCCCCGGGTGGGCCACCTGGATGGTGGGCACTTCCCAGGCAGAAGCGAGGGCCCCCCACTGGAGGCCCCCCTTCGTGCGCACTGCGGGCTGAGGCTTATTTCGCGGCGGTCTTCAGATCCCAGGCGGCCCGGGTTTCCAGGGCCAGGGCCTGTTCAGCAGGAAGGCCAGTGTTGAGGGTGGGGAGTTCCTTGGCCGCGAGGGCTTCGATGGCCTTGATGGACTCCGCCAGCTCCCCTTGCAGGGCCTTCACCCGCGCCAACTGCTCGGGGCTGGGGCGGCCGGGCTGGCCGAACACGCTGCGGTAGAGCCCACTCACCTTCTCGCGAAGGCGCTCCTCGCCGGTGATGGCCCCGTTGCTCTCCTTGGTGCTCACGAGCTTGGCCCGCTCCACTTCCACGGCCTCGGCGAAGGCTTCCAGCTTGGCCTTGCGACCGGGGTCGGCAGAGGCCGCCAATGTCCGGGCGGCGTTCCTCAGCACCAACACCTGATCCGCGCGGAAGGCCAGATCCTCCACCAGGTGGAAGAGCTCCATGGACGTGTTCCACTTCAGCTCCCGGTCCGCCCGGGTCACGGGGCTGCTGGGATCCGCTTCCAACTTGAGGGTGCCGGTCAGCACCTCCTTGCCCTTGGTAAGGCGGATGCCGTAGGTGCCATCCAGCACCTCAGGGGCCTGGAAGATGACGCCATCCATGAAATTGGCGCCGGATGCGGCCCGGGGCAGGCGCAACTGCCGGTCCCAAGTGATGCGGTTGAAGCCGCGGCGCTTGGAGCCGGGCAGGGTGCGCAGCACGTTGCCCTTCTCATCCAGGATTTCCAGCTTCATTTCGCCGATGAGGTGGCGCTTTTTCTGCCAGAAGGCGATGGTGGCGCCTCCGGAGCGATCCTGGCCGTTGTACTCCTGATCGCCATCGGACCAACCATCGCCACCGCGATCCAGCGAAGCCGCGGGCCGCGTGGGGAGGAGGGCCACGTCCTTGGCGAGGGTCTCGGGGGTGAGCGCCCGCAGGGAGGTGAGGTCGTCGATGATCCAGAGGCCGCGGCCATGGGTGGCGAGCACGAGATCATGCTCGCGGGTCTGGAAGGCCATGTCTCGCACGGCCACCTTGGGGAAGTCGCCGCCCTTGAAGGGGGCCCAATTGGCGCCGCCATCCACACTGATGAAGAGGCCGAACTCGGTGCCGAGGTAGAGCAGGTTGGCACGTACGGGGTCCTGCTTCACCACGTGGGCGTAGCCCGAGAGATCCGGCGTGGCGAGGGACTTCCAGGTCTGGCCGAAATCATCGGTGCGGTACACGTAGGGGGTCATGTCACCGACGCCATGGGCATCGAAGGCCGCGAAGGCCGTGCCCTCGGCGTGGCTGCTGGCCTCGATCCAGGACACGCCGGCCACCTTGGGCAGGCCGGGGATCTTGGACCGGAGGTTGGTCCAGGTCTTGGGATTGCCGCCATCGCGGGAAAGCTGCACATTGCCATCGTCGGTGCCCACCCACAGGACCTTGGGGTTCTTCGGGCTTTCGGAGATGGAATAGATGGTGCCGTAGGTCTCGGCGGCGCTGTTGTCGAGGGTGAGGCCGCCGCTGTCCTCCTGCTTCTGCTTGGAGGGATCGTTGTTGGAGAGGTCGCCGCTCAGGCGATCCCAGGTGTTGCCCTTGTCCTTGCTGCGGAAGAGCACCTGGCTTCCGAAGTAGATGACACCCTTGTTCGTGGGGCTCATGGCCATGGGGGTGTTCCAGTTCCACCGGAACTTGAACTTGCCGCCATCGCGCTTGGATTCCTCGGCGGTTTCCTTGGGTTGCACGGCGGCGCTGGTGAGGGTCTTGGTGTTCACCCGGACGAGGGTGCCACCCTGGTACTCGACGTAGACGTAATCCGGATCCGAGGTGTCGGGCAGGGCCCAGAAACCGTCGCCGCCGTAGAGGTTCGTCCAGTGCTTGTTGGCGAGCCACACGCTGCTGTAGCCCATCCAGGTGCTGTTGTCCTGAAGGCCGCCGAACACCTTGTAGGGTCGGCCCTCATCCACGGACACGTGGTAGAACTGCCCCACGGGAAGGTTGCGCACCATGCGCCAGGTGTTGCCCCGATCCTCGCTCACATAGAGCCCGCCATCGGTGCCCAGGTACATGATCTCGGGGTTCTGGGGGTGGAAGAGCATGGCGTGGTGATCGCTATGGACGCTGTTGTTGCCGAGCGTGGTGAAGCTGACGCCGCCATCCTCGCTCGCGGCGAGGTTCAAGCCGGGCTTGTAGACCTTCAGGGGGTCCTTGGGATCCACGAAGAGGGCGCTGAAGTAGAAGGGCCGGATGGTGATGTTGGCGCCATTGTTGCCGCGCTTCCAGGTTTCACCACCATCGTCGCTGCGGAAAATGGCGCCGTCCTTGGCCTCCACCGTGGCATAGACCTTCTTGCTGTCGGAGGGGGCGATGGTCACCGCGATGCGGCCGAGCTTGCCGGCGGGGAGGCCCCGCTTGGGGTCGTCCGTGAGGCGGGTCCAGGTCTTGCCGGCGTCGGTGGATTTGAAGAGGCCGCTGCCCGCGCCGCCGCTTTCAAAGGACCAGGGCTGGCGCCGGTGCTGCCACATGGAGGCGAAGATCACCTTGGGATTGCTGGGGTCGAGGCTGAGGCCGGAGCAACCGCTGTCCTCATCGGTATAGAGGATGCGCTCCCAGGTCTTGCCGCCGTCGAGGGTCTTGAAGAGCCCGCGTTCGCCGCCGGTGCTCCAGAGGTGGCCCAGGGCCGCGACGTAGACGATGTTCGAATCCGTGGGGTCGATGGCGATGGCGCCGATGCGCTCGCTGTGGGGCAAGCCCATGAGGTTCCACGTCTCGCCGCCATCCGTGGTCTTGTAGAGGCCTTCACCGATGCCCACGCTGTTGCGCACCCAGGGTTCGCCGGTGCCGACCCAGACGGTGCGGGGATCCTTGGGATCCACCTTGATGGCGCCGATGCTCTGGGCGTACTTGTCGAACACGGGCTTCCAGGTGGTGCCACTGTTCATGGATTTCCAGATGCCGCCGCTGGCCGCGCCCACGTACAACGTGAGGCGTCCCTTCTCCATCACCCCATCGATGGCCGAGATGCGGCCCGACATGATGGCGGGGCCGATGTTGCGGGCGTTGAGGCCGGCGAGGGCATCGGCGTCCAACACCACCGGAGGGGCTTGGGCCACCAAGGCCAAGGCGGCGAAGGGAAGGGTTAGGGCGAGTGATCGCATGGGGGCTCCGAAGTCAGTGCGGGGATCGAATGGAAATCATGTACGACCCAGGAGGGTCTATCCCAAATACACAAAGAACCGGCCCGCGCAGGGCGGGACCGGTTCTCTGGTGCCGTATCGATGGCATGGAAAATCGAGCAGGCTGGCGGAGTGGCTTACTTGACGGCGGGCGCCGCGGGGGCGGGCGCAGGCGCGGGCATCTTCAGGCTGGCGGGATCCAGGGTCACGTTGGGCTCGATCTTGTCCACGATGATCTTGGCGCGCTGGGGCATGCCGGGCATGCCCTGCTCGATGGCGAAGGGCATGAGCACGCCCGCGACTTCACGGAAGTCACCGTAGTAGGTCTCCATCTCCACTTCCTGCTCGCGGACCTTGCGCTTGGAGGTCTGCTTCACCTCGAGGTAGCTGTCGGCGTCGAGGTAGTAGGTTTGAACGTCGCCGTTCTTGAGGGTCACTTTGAGCTTGTGGGCGGGGGCGCCTTCCACGGTGTCCTTGCCCATGTACTCCACCTTGTGGCCCTTGGCGGCGTAATCCACCACGGGACCATCGAGGTCGGCCTGCACTTCGGCGGCCTTCATCTCGTCGGCGGTGAACGCCTCGGCGTTCTTGCCGCCACCATAGCCCTGGAAGGGATCGATCTTCCAACCGGCCTTGCCATCGAAGGCGGTGATCTGGGTCATCCCCTGAACGCTCACTTCCATGCGGAAGGCGCCGCGGGCCTGGATGCCGGAGATGGCGATCTCCATGGGGCCCTGCATGAGGCGGCCCGTCATCTTGACGGACTTGAGGGCTTTGATCTTGGCGAGGCCACCCTTGGCTTCGAAGTTCTTGGCCAGCAGCTGATCCACGGACAGCGCGGGGGCCTGTGCGACGAGGGCGGGAGCCAGGAGGAGGAGGGCGATGGGGCGCATGGTGACTCCGTCAGGAGCGGCCGAGGGGCCGGTGGGGGGAATTCAAAAAGCATGGCAGGGTCAGGTGGGTGGGAGCTGGGAGGCTCATGCAACGGCCGCCCAACGGCTGGAAATTCCCGGTGAACGGCATCCCGCGGGGGAAGGTTCAGCGCATGGCTTCCATGGGGCTCAACCGGCTGGCCTTGAGGGCGGGGTAGAGGCCGAAGACCACGGAGAGTGTGAGCGCCACAATCCAGGCCACGATCAGCCCGAAGGGGTTCACCACGAGGCCATAGGGGAAGCTGGCGCTGAGGGCCTGGCAGATGGCCTTGCCCAGCACGGTGCCCAGCAGGGCGCCCAGGGCGGCGAGGACCAGGGCCTCCAGGAGGAACTGCACGAGGATCTGCTTGTCGGTGGCGCCCAGGGCCTTCCTCAGGCCGATCTCGTACCGGCGATCGGAGAAGGAGATGAGCATGACGGAGAGCACGCCCACGCCGCCCACGAAGAGCACCGTGGCCGCCAGGCTCTGAAGCACCACCTGCCACCCCCAGATCTGTTCCTTGAACTGGGCGTAGCTCTTCACGAGTTCCGCGCCGAGATCCGCGATTTCCACATCCTCGATGCCATGGTGGGCCTGCTTGGCCCGGCCGAGCATCATGGCGCCCACTTCATCCACCTGCTGCTTGGACCGCAGCTTCACCATGAGTTGGGTCAGCTTGTGGGTGGGCTCCAGGCGATCCATGTAGGCCTCGAGGGGGATCAGCACGCCATTGGCGTCGATCCACGTGTCATCGCTCATGATCTGCAGCGGAGCGAGCACTCCGACGATCTGGAAGCTCTGGCCATCCAGCACCACGGTGCGGCCCACGGGATCGGCACCACCGAACAGCTTGCCGGCCATGGAACTGCCCACCACGGCCACGGCGCTGCGGCGCTTGGCGTCATCTTCGGTGAGGCGGCGGCCCGAGTTCACGGCCCGGTTCTGCCAGGGGAAGTAGTCGGGGGTGACGCCGATGGCGAAGCTGCGCTCGGTGCCGCCCTGCACGCGCACGGGCAGTTGCTTGAAGGCCCGGGGCAGGTAGGCCTGCACGTCGGGGTGGGGGGCCGTGAGGCGGGTCAGATCTTCGTAGCGGAGCCCGGGGCTCATGGCGAACCGGGATTGCTGCTCCGTGGTTTCGGGGGTCTTGGGGGCCATGGCGATGGTGCCGTCGAAGCTGAGCCCCGAGAAACCGGTGCTGATCTTGTCCACGATGCCGTCCATGACGCTGGTCATCACCACGAGGGCGAAGACGCCGAGCATGAGCAGGGTCAAGGTCAGGAGGCTGCGCATCTTGTGGCTCCACAGCTCCACAAGGCCGCCGCGGATGATCTCCCAACCCATGGCGAGGGTCGAGCCGAAGCTGGATCGCGCGGGAGGGGCGGGCGCCAGCTCATCGAGGATGGTGGGGCCGGGGCTGAGGGGCAGGGCCTGATCACTCATAGCGCAGGGCCTCCATCGGGGAGAGCTTGGAAGCCTTCCAGGCGGGGAAGAGGGCGAACACGATGCCGAAGACCAGGGCCAATCCGTAGGCCCAGAGGAAGCTGCCGAGCTCCATGCCCAGGGGCACGCCAATGGCGTGGGTGATGGCCCAGGAGAAGGCCACACCCATGACGAGACCCACCAAGCTGCCCAGGCAGGTGAGCAAGATCGCTTCCGTCATGAACTCCTTGAAGACCTCCCGACCCGAGGCGCCGATGGCCATGCGGACGCCCACCTCGCGCACCCGCTCCTTGAGCGAGGCGAGCTGGATGTTGACGTTCACGATGCCGCCCCCGATGAGGGAGAGCACGCCGCTCAGCATGAAAATGATGTCGTAGGCGTCGCCGGTGCTCTGGCGCTTGCGCATGCGGGCGGCCACGTCATCGAGCCGCACGTCGTCCTGAAGCCGGTGGTTCACCTTCAACAGGGATTGGAGTTGGGTGGAGAAGGCGGCCATGGCATCCACCTTGGGCATGCGGAAGGTCACGCGGTCCACCCGGGCGTGCACGTCGCCCTGGATGCGCCGCTGCACGAGGCTCGCGGGCACGGCGATGATGCGGTTGCGGCGCCAGAAGATGTTGCCTTGCCCAGGGGCGTTGCGGAACCGGAACACGCGCTCCTTGAGCACGCCCACGACGGTGACGGGCACGTCGCCGATGCGCAGGGTGGCGCCCACGGCCTGCCCATCGGGGAAGAAGGTGCGGGCCACCTCGCTGCCGATGATGGCCACGGAGGAGGCATTGACCTGCTCCTCTCGGGAGATGGCGCGGCCTTCCTTCAGGTCATAGCCCTCGATATCCAGATACTCGCCCCCGATGCCCGACACGGGCCGTTCCTGATCCGCAAAGGCCGAGCGCACCCGGGCTCGGGTGTTGCGCTGGATGCCGACCCCTTCCACTTCCGCGGGATTGAGGGCTTCGCCGCCCTCCTGATCGGCCCGGCGCAGGCCGCGGTTGGCGGTCTGGAGGGCGGAGGGGGTGCCGTCATTGGCCACTTGGTTGGGGGTGACGTTCAACTTGTCGAGGCCACCCATCTTCACGTAGAGCGCTTCGCTGCGCTTGCGCATGGAATCGCTAATGGAGAAGCCCCCGAGCACCGCCGCGACGCCCAGCATGACGCCGAGGGCCTGCAGGGAGCTGCGCCCCAGGTTCTCCCGGATCTCGACCCACGCGGATTCGAGCCGGACGCGGAAGGCACCGCTGGCCATTAGGCGACCTCCTCCGCGTGCGCCACCACCAGGCCATCGCGGATCTCCACCCGGCGCTGGGCCTGGGCGGCGATGGCGGGATCGTGGGTGACGAGCACGAGGGTGTTGCCGGCGGCGTGCAGTTCCTTGAAGAGACCCATGACCTCGGCCCCGGTCTTGGAATCCAAGGCGCCCGTGGGCTCATCGGCCAGGAGCAGGGCGGGGCCGTTGGCCAGGGCCCGGGCCACGGCCACGCGCTGGCGCTGGCCACCGCTGAGGGCGCCGGGCAGCTTGTCGGCCTTGTCGCCGAGGCCCACCTTTTCGAGCAGGGCCATGCCGCGCTCTTTGCGTTCGCGGGTGCTGAGGCCCGCGTAGAGCATGGGCAGCTCCACGTTGCGGAGGACGCTGGCCTTGGGCAGGAGGTTGTAGCTCTGGAAGACGAAGCCGATCTTGGCATTGCGGATGGCCGCCAGCTGAGCGCCCGCGAGGGCCTGGACCTCCACGCCATCCAGGGCGTAGGTGCCCTCGGTGGGGCCATCCAGGCAGCCGAGGATGGCCATGAGGGTGCTCTTGCCGGACCCGGAGGGGCCGATGAGGGCCACGAACTCGCCGCGGTCCACGGTGAGATCGATGCCGCGCAGGGCGTGGACGGCATTGCCGTTCTGACCGAAGACCTTGGTGAGGCCGCGGGTTTGGATGACGGGGGACATGGTGCGCTCCGCTTGAGGGAAGGTGGCCGGACTAGTTGTTCTCGTCGTCCTTTTCGACCTTCTTCTTGGTCGGATCCTCAAGGGAGACCTGATCCCCCGACTTGAGGCCAGAGAGGATCTCCACGCGCTCCAGGGTGGCGATGCCGGCCTTGACGGCCACGACTTCGAAATAATCCTTCCAGTGGTCCGAGAGCCACATGAACTTGGTGCGGCCGGAGAGGCCTTCCTTGGCGGCGGCGATCTGCTCGGGCTTGAGACCCTCCTTCAGCCGGTACACCACGGGCTGCCCATCCTTGCGCTGCAGGGCCTCCAGGGGCACGGAGATGGCCTTCTCACGCTTGTCGCCGAGGATCTCCACGTTCGCGCTCATGCCGGTGCGGAAGGCTTCGGTGAGTTCATCCAGGGCCACTTCCACTTCGAAGACCTTGATCTTGTCCTGGAGCTTGGCGGCGGGGGCCACGAAGCGAACCTTGCCGGTGAAGGCCTTCTGGGGGTAGGCATCCAAGGTGATGCGCACCGCGAGACCCGTCTTCACCTTGGCGATGTCCACCTCGTTGAGGTTCACGCGGATGATGAGGGACTTGAGGTCGGCCACCGTGAACACCACGGTGCCCGCGTTGAAGCTGGAGACGCCGCTGGTGATGGTGTCACCGAGTTCCACGCCCTTCTTGATCACGACGCCGTTCATGGGGCTCGCCACCCGGGCGATCTGGGAGGATGCATTGCCGCTGATGGGGATGCCCCGATCCTCCACGATCTGGTACTTCATCTGGGAGTTCTTGAAGGATTCCTCGGCCAGATCCCGGGCGGTCTTGGCGTCCCGGTGAACCTGCTCGGAGATTAGGCCCGCCTTGAACAGGGCGGCCTGCTGGGTGTAGTTCCGCTCGGCGTTCTGGAAGTTCAGATTCGCCTGGGCCAGGCCGCCCTTCACCTCGGAGAGGGTCTGGGCCTGGTTCACGTCGGGCTCCACCTCGGCCAGGGTCTGGCCGGCGGTGACCAGGGCACCTTCGCGCACCTTCAGCCCCACGACCCGCCCGGACACGGAGCTCTTCACGTCCACCTTGGTGAAGGGATCCACGGTGCCGACTTCGCGGACGCTCACCTGGAGGTCCTCGGTCTGTACCTTGCCGACGCGGAAGGGGAGGTTTTGCTCTCCCTTGGACTTATCGCCGCCCTTGGCGGTGACGAGGATGCCCCCGATGATCACGACCGCCGCCGTGGAGGCGATGACCCAACGCTTCTTCATAGCGAACCCCATGGGAAAGACTCCGAGCATGCCGGATGCTGTTTCCGGGGTACGGGCTCGGCGGGGGCGGGTTTAGACCTCCCGCGAAGAGGCCGGAGGGGGGAGCCCTCCGGCCTGCGTGTTTCAACATTTAGCTTAGGGTAGCGCTTAGGCGGTCTTGAACCGCTTCACCCGGTTTTGGAGGTCCTGGGCCAGCTGGGCCAGCTGATCGGCGGTGCGGGCGGTCTCTTGGATGGTGGCGGCCAACTGGATGGTGGCGCTGGCGTTGCGCTCCACCATGCTGGAGGTTTCGCCCATCCCCTGGACCACGGATTCCGTGGCTTTGCCCTGTTCCTCCATGGCCAGGGCGATGGTGCGGATGTGCTCGGTATTTTCCTTCATGTTGCCTTCGATGAGTTCAAGGCTGCGGCCGGCGGCATCCACAGCGCTGGCGCCCACTTCCACGCGCTGTTTGCTCTCCTGGATGAGCTGGGTGATCTCCTTGGCGGCGGCGGCGCTGCGTTCCGCCAGCTTGCGGACCTCTTCGGCCACCACGGCGAAGCCCTTGCCCATGGCCCCGGCCTTGGCGGCTTCGATGGCGGCATTGAGGCTCAACAGGTTGGTCTGGCGGGCGATGTCTTGGATCACGGTGGTGATGCGGCCCACCTTGTCGCTGCTTTCCTCGATGGCATCCATGGCCCGGGCGCTTTCGCGCACGCTGTCGGCGCCCTGCTGGGTGGTGTACTGGGCGGATTCGGCCAGGCTCTCCACCTTACGAGTGTTGTCCAGTACGCCGTGCATGGAGGCGCTCATCTCCACCAGGGCGGCGGAGCTGTCCTCCACGGCCTGGCGTTGCACCTCAGAGGCCTTGCGGAGTTCATCGGTGGTGCTGTTGATCTCTTCGGTGGTGGCGCTCAGTTCGGTGGCACTGGAGGCGGTGCCGTCCGCCGCCAGCACGATGGCCCGGATGTCGGCGCGAAGCTGTTCCACCACTTCGTTGTAAGTGCGGCCCATCAGCCCCAGCTCGTCGGTGCCGGTGAGGATGCTCTTCTTGGTGAGGTCGCCTTCGGCCAGGCTGTTGAGGCGGCTGCGGAGGTGTTCCGCCGCTCCGGAGATTTGGCGGCTCACGTAGGAGGCGAACCAATAGCCCGCAAGCACGGCCACCACGACGGAGATGAGCATGTACCGCTTCGCGTCGCCGGACAGGCTTTCGACCAAGTTCAAACCATCGGAAGTCTGCCTGATTTGGAGTTCCAGCAGGTCCCCGAGGCTCTTCCGTGCTTTTTCCAGGTTCTCGCGCCCCAGGTTCTGGCGATCCAGGCGAGGCATCGTCTTGGCCTTTTCTAGATCCCCGGTGAATTCGGCGATGTAGGCCCGACTGGCTGTGAGGGCGGTGGTGACTACGGGCTTTTCCTCGGCATCCCAGTTGGGATTGCTGTCCAGGTCCTTCAGGTACTTTTCCAGGTCCTCTTGCGCTTTCTGGATCTTGGGCATCGTCGCCGGGAGGTAGACGGGATCGTCAGCTCCGGCCAGGGCCGCTTTATGCTCACCTCTCAGGAGATTGAAGGCGTACCGGGCATGGGCGGCCAGTTCCTGATGGTGGATGTTGTCCCGGGTCTCCTCAGCGGTGCTGTGGACCTGGCCCAGGGCCCGCCAGACCAGGAAGGTGAGGACCACCAGCACGGCCATCTGGCCTGCCCAGAGGAAGAGGAATTTCCCTTTGATGCTGAGGTTCTTCAGGTAGGAAGACAGATTCATGGCCAGGTGCTCCGAGGCGATGTCGTCCTCAGCGGCTGAACCTGGGGTCCTCTTAAGTTCTGTCAGGTGTGGAAAACCCCTGCCATCAAGGAATCCACCTGGGGCAGCGGCTCGGAAAGGGCCTGATCCGCCTGAGCCGAGAGCTGGGCGCTCAATCGATCCGATAGGCCTGCCTCGGGCTCCCAGCCTTGGGCCCGCAGCCAGGCCTCGAAGCGGGGCAGGGGATCCTTGGCCTTCCATTCGGTCAGGAGGTCCGGATCCACATAGCGCTGATCATCGTGCTCGGCATGGCCGGACATGCGGAAGGTCTCGCACACCAGGAACACGGGGCCCAGGCCCATGAGGCACTGCTGGCGAGCGAAGGTGGCGGCCTGGTATACGGCCTTGGCATCGTTGCCATCCACCGTGAGGGTGTAGGCTCCCTGGTTGCGGTCGGCCAGCCGGCCCTTCATCTGTTTGTCGGGAGGCGTGGAATAGGCGAAACCGTTGGATTCGCCGACCACGATGAGCGGGAGCTTGTGCACCACGGCGAAGTTGAGGCCTTCGTAAAAGGCGCCGGTGGAGCTGCCCCCGTCCCCGATCCAGGTCATGGCCACGTTGGGTTTGCCCTCCTGGCGGAAGGCCAGGGCCACCCCGGCCATGACGGGCACCAGGGCTCCGAGCATGGAGGTGGGGGCGATGAGGCCTTTGGAAACGTCGCCGAAGTGGTTGTTGTGCTCGCGTCCCCCCGTGGGGGAGGTGGCCCGGCCCAGGTACTGGCGGAACACCTCCAGGGGCTGGGCCCCCCGGGCGAGCATGGCCCCGAGGTTGCGGATCAGGGGCCCGATGGCATCGCCTTCCTCCAGCGCGAGGGCGGTGCCCACGGCGGTGGCTTCCTGGCCCAGGGAGCGATAGACGCCACCCATGGTGTGCCCCTGGCGGAACAGGGTGACGAGCCGCTCCTCCGTGAGCCGGGTGAGCAACATCAGTTCATGCAGTCGGAGCGCGGTGGCCTGATCCATCCCGATAGGATAGAGCACTATGCTGACGATCCGCCCTGCCGTGCCTGCCGATATCCCCCTGATCCTCGCCTACATCGGGGAGCTGGCGGCGTACGAGAAGGCGCCGGAAGCCGCGGTGGCCACGGCGGAGGACATGGCGAAGCACCTCTTCGGAGCCCACCCCTTAGCTTTCGCGGAGATGGCCGAGTGGGAAGGCCGGCCCGCGGGCTTCGCGCTCTGGTTCTTCAATTTCAGCACCTGGCAAGGCCAGCCGGGCCTCTACCTGGAGGATCTGTGGGTGCGCCCGGAATTTCGGGGCTTCGGCATCGGCAAGTCCCTGTTGCGCCACCTCGCCCGCCTGGCGGTGGAGAAGGGCTGCACCCGCTACCAGTGGCAGGTGCTGGATTGGAACACCCCTGCCATCGACTTCTACAAGGCCCAGGGGGCCTCCGTGATGACGGAATGGCTCACTTGCCGCGTGGAGGGCGAGGCGCTGAAGGCCCTGGCGGCGGGCGCCCCATGAAGGGGCTCCAGCGCCTCGGCGAGGCCATCGGCACCCAGCATCTATGGGTGGTGGGCGGCGCCCTGCGGGACGAGCTGCTGGGCCGCCCCCACGGTGATTGGGATCTGGCCACGGACCTCCTTCCCGAATCGGTGATGGACTTGGCCCGGGCTGGCGGCCTGAAGGCGCTGCCCACGGGGTTGCAGCACGGCACCGTCACCGTGATGGCCGATGGGGAGGCCTTCGAGATCACCACGTTCCGGAGCGAAGGGGGCTACACCGATGGCCGCCATCCGGATCAGGTTCGCCTGGGGGTGACGCTGGAGGAGGACCTCTCCCGGCGGGACTTCACCATCAATGCCCTGGCCCTGCCCCTGAGTGAACTGGGTCAGCCCGGGGCCCGGGAGCGCATCGTGGATCCCTTCGGGGGGCGAGCGGATCTCGCCGCCCGGGTGATCCGCGCCGTGGGAGATCCCCGGGCGCGATTCAGTGAAGACGGCCTGCGGCCCCTGCGGGCCTGCCGCTTCGCCGCCCAGCTCGGCTTCGATCTGGAACCCGCCACGGAAGCGGCCATCCGGCCTTGTTTGGACATCGTCGCCAAAGTGGCCGTGGAGCGGGTGCAGGTGGAACTCACCAAGCTGCTGACGAGCGGTTCGGCCACGAAGGGGCTGCGGCTGCTGGAAGCCACCGGGCTGCTTGATCAGTGGCTGCCGGAGGTGAGGCCCATGGTGGGCTTCGCCCAGAACCACCACCATCGCTACGACGTGTGGGAGCACACCCTGAGGGCCCTGGCCTGTGAATCCACGGGTCAGCCGGATCTGCGCTGGGCTCTGCTCCTGCATGACGTGGGGAAGCCACCCTGCACCTCCCTGGGGGAGGACGGCGCGATCCATCACTACGGCCACGAGGAAAGGTCGGAGGCCATGGCTTCCGAACTCCTTCGCCGCATGAAGTGCAGCCACCAGCTCATGGATCGGGTGGCCACACTCATCAGGCACCACGGCGTGCACCCCTCCACGGAATGGAGTGATGCCGCCTGCCGCCGTTTCCTCCGTCGATTGCAGGAGGATGGCCTTTCCCTCACGGATTGGACGGCCTTCCGCCTGGCGGATCAATGGGCCAAGGGGTGGGGGGACGCGGAGGGTCAGCGGGAGGGCCTGCCTGGTGAACCCTTCCGGTCGGAAGTGGCGCGGGCCTGCGCGGCCACAGAGGAACGGCTGCAAGCACTGTTGGATGCGCGGCCGGCCCTGTCGCCCAAGGAACTGGCCCTGGATGGCCGGGCCCTGATGGCCCTAGGGGGGCGCCCTGGGGGGCCTTGGTTGGGCGAACTCCAACGGTATCTTTTGGAATTGGTGCTGGAAAATCCCAAGTCCAACACCGTTGCAGAATTGGAAATCGCTGCCCGAGCTTGGTTTGCCGAGTCGCATTAGCAGAAATTGATTCCTGGTCGCGTTGGCCGATAGGGGTTCGGATCGTCCAAGCCACAGGGAGTCTGCCATGGGCATGCTGGATCGCCTTCGCGTGAAGCCGAAGTTGTTCTTGTTGGTGGGCATCCTATTGGGCATCGCCCTGTTGATCTGGGGGACGGGGACCTACGATCTCTCCCGCACCATCGATCAAGTGCAAACGTCCTATGCGGAAACCGAACGCGCCGTGCAGGCTTCGGATGGCGTTCGCGAGGCTCAGTCGGACTTCAAAACGCAGGTCCAAGAGTTCAAGAACATGCTGATCCGGGGGCACGAGGCCCCCGAGATGGCCAAGCACCGGGCCGGCTTCGAGAAATCCGAGCAGGAGGTAATCTCGAACCTTGAGAAGGTGAAAGAGGTCCTGCCGAAGCTGGGCCTGGATGCGAAGCTCGCAGAGGACACCCTCAAGGCCCACCGCGAGATGGGTGAGAAATATCGCGCGGCCCTGCTGCTCTTCGATCCCGCGAAACCCCTCAGCTACCTGGAGGTGGACAAGCAGCTGCGGGGGATCGATCGCCCCATGGCGGCCAGTCTCACGGACCTCTCCGGGAAGATCCTCAAATTCGCCGCCCAGGAGCGGACCGATCACGTGAAGGAGCTGCAGGAGCGGCGTAAGACCTCCATGCTCATCGGCGCCTCGGTGCTCCTGGCGGGGCTGCTCTTCGCCCTGATCCTCACCACCTACATTGTCAACGCCATCACCCGGCCCTTGGCCTGCCTGCACAAAGCCATGGATTCCATGGCGTCGGGGGACCTCCGGGATCGCCTGGAGGTGCGGTGCCGGGATGAGATCGGGGACATCGCCAACAACTACAACGCCCTACTTCTGAAGTTCACGGAGCTCTTCAGCAATTTGAAAACAGCTTCCCAGCAGGTGGCTCAGGGCAGCACGGAGTTGAACGCGACCGCCCATGAGATGCAACGGGCCACCCAGGAGATCGCGGAATTCGCCGAAGGGCAGCGCTTGGCCCAGGAACAGACCGCCTCGGCGATGACGGAGCTCAGTGCGTCCGTCCAGGAGGTCGCGAGCAATGCCCGGTCCAGCCAGGGGGCCACCGATGCCGCCGTCAGCGCGGTCGCGGATGGCACCACCCAGGGCACCGCCACCGAATCGGCCATGGGCTCCATCAGCGATGCCTCCGGCCAGATGGTTCGCGCGGTGCAGGTGATCCAGGAGATCGCCCGTCAGACCAACCTGCTGGCCCTCAACGCGGCCATCGAAGCCGCCAAGGCGGGCGCCATGGGCAAGGGCTTCGCGGTGGTGGCGGAGGAGGTTCGCAAGCTCGCCGAACGCAGCAGCGCGGCGGCCAAAGAGATCGGCGCCCTCATCGAAGCGACCAATGGGGCCATGGGCGAAGGTGTGCGTACCGTGAAAGCCACGGTGGAAAGCCTCTCGGCCATCCGGGATAACGTGGCCCAGCTGGCCAGTGCCATCACGGAGATCAGCGCGGCCACGGAGCAGCAGGGACGCACCTCCCAGGAGGTGGCCGGGCAGGTGGAAGCTTCGGCCATGGCCACGGCCCGCAGCGCCTCCGCCGCTACGGAACTGGCCCACACCGTGGAGGAGGTGAGCCGCACCAGCACCTACCTGGCCCGGATCGCGGAGGATCTCTCCGCATCGGTGGCAGGCTTCCGGACCGCCTAGGTACTAACGTTCGAGCAGCACCACGGCCTGGGCCGCGAGGCCTTCTCCCCGCCCGGTGAAGCCCAGCTTCTCCGTGGTGGTGGCCTTGACGTTCAGATCCTCCACGGCCAGGCCGAGCACCGGGGCCACGCGTTCCCGCATGGCCTGCCGGTGGGGCGAGAGCTTGGGCCGCTCGCCGATGAGGCAGACATCGGCATTCACCACCCGCCACCCCTGGGCGCGGAGGTCGGCCATGACCCGTTCCAGGAGCAGGAGGGAGTCGGCCCCTTTGAAGGCCGGATCCGTATCGGGAAAGTGGAGCCCGATGTCCCCGAGGCCCGCGGCGCCCAGCAGGGCGTCACTGAGGGCGTGGAGCATCACGTCGGCGTCGGAGTGGCCGGCGAGGCCGCGATCGTGGGGAACCTGGATCCCCATGAGCATGAGGGGCCGGCCTTCAGCGGGATCCGCGAACCGGTGGACGTCGAAGCCCTGGCCGATGCGAATGGCCATCAGCCCTGGCCCTCCACGAGCTTGGGGTGGGGGTTGGGCTGGGTGCTCTGGTGGTGTTCGCCGGTGTGGATGTCCGTGGCGGCCCGGTTGCGCATCTCGTGATCGGGCAGGGTCATCACCACTTCGGTGCCCTGGCCCTCTTCGCTGATTACTTCCAGGGTGCCGCCGTGCTCTTCCACGATCTTGCGGACGGTGGCCATGCCGAGACCCGTTCCCTTCTTCTTGCCGAAGCTGAAGAAGGGCTCGAAGATGCGGCGGAGGATCTTGCGGGGAATGCCCTTGCCGTTGTCCTTCACGCGGAGCACGGCGCCGCCGGTGACGCGCTGGATCTGCACGCTCACGAGGCCGGAGGGGCCTTCGAGGGCATCCAGGGCGTTGGCCAGCAGGTTTTCGATGACGCGGGTGAAGCGCTCGGGATCGATCTGGATGGAGACGTCATCGCCCTCCACTTCGATTTGAGCTCCGGCCTCCGTGGCCCGGGGGGCCAGGGGTTCCACGAGGCCTTCGAGGTAGGTCTTGAGGCAGATGAGGCGCCGCTTCGGTTCCTGCACCTTGGCGTATTCCAGCACGTCCTGACTGAGCACGGTGAGGCGGCGGATGCCCTCCTGGATGCGATCCACATGGTGGTGGACCTTGGGATCCCGGGTGGCCATCTCCAGCAGTTCCACGTGGCCGCGGAGCACGAAGAGACCGTTCTTGAAGTCGTGCACGATGCTGGAGGCCACCTGGCCCACGGTGGCGAGCACTTCGCTGCGGAGGTTCGCTTCGCTCAACCGCGTGCGTTCGATGGCGATGGAGGCCAGCGCCACGATGGCTTCAAAGGTTTCCCGGCTGGGGGGCTCGGTGATGGGGCGGCGGCTGTCGAGGTAAACCACGCCGATGCGTTTGCCCTGCAAGGTGAGCGGCAGGCAGAGGATGGTCTTAAGCTCCAGGCGCAGGATGCTCTGCTGGCTGAGCATCTTCTGATCGTCGGCAACGTTGAGGATCCAGATGGGTTCGCCGCTGTCGAACACCGAGTGCACGGTGCTCATGGAGAGTTGGATGGCGCCTTCCGGCTCCTGGCCCAGGTTGCGCTGGGCCTTGATGCGCAGCTCCGCGTCTTCCAGCAGCATGATGAAGCCGCGATCAGTGCCGGAAATGCTGAGCAGGCGATCCAGGGTCTGCTCGAGCAGATCTTCGAGGTCCACTTCCTGGGCGAGCAGCTGGGCCGTTTCCAGAATGGCCTGCAGGTGCACTTCGCTGCTGCTCTGGTTCTGGCTGATGAGGGTGAGGCTGTAGGCCCCATCGGCCAGCCGAAGCGGCGTGTTGGGATCCCACTGGATGCGCCCCAGCGGTTGATCCTTGTAAAAGGTGCCGTGGGTGCTGCCCAGATCCTCGGCCCACCAGACGTCCTCCTTCACCTCCAGGCGCAGGTGGTTGCGGCTGATCATGCTGTCGGACAGCACGACGTCGCAGAGGCTCTGGCGGCCCAGGGTGATCGGTCGGGCCAGGGGGACCGTCCGCTCGAAACCATGGCGGTCTCGGATCAGCAGTTGGTAGCGCTGGGCCAATGGGTCTCCGGGTAGAGGGAGATTGTACCGAAGGTAGGGGCTGGAAGTTTAATTACCAAGGCCAGCATACGCTGACCCCTATCCGTGGGAACCCCCCAGGGTGAAACTGAAGGTCCATGAACCTGCACCGCCATCCCGATCTCGATCCCAGTGCCACGGACGCCGTGGAGTTCTCCCTGCGCCCCCAGCGCCTCGCCGAGTACATCGGCCAGGTGAAGGTGAAGGCCCGGCTCGACATCGCCCTCCAAGCCGCCCAGCGGCGCGGCGAAGTGCTCGACCACGTGCTGCTCTTCGGGCCCCCGGGCTTGGGCAAGACGACGCTGGCTCACGTCCTGGCCAACGAAATGGGTGCCCCCTGCAAAGTGATTCAAGCGCCCGCCTTGGAAAAAAAGGGAGATCTGGCCGCCATCCTCACGAACCTGGAGGAAGGGGAATTCCTGTTCATCGATGAGATCCACCGCCTATCGGCCCCCATCGAGGAAATGCTCTATTCGGCCATGGAGGACCGGAAGCTCGACATCCTCATTGGCCAGGGCCCCAGTGCCCAGACCTTGAAGGTGGACCTGCGCCCCTTCACCCTCGTAGGAGCCACCACCCGGGCCGGCCTCATCTCCAAGCCCCTGCACGATCGCTTCGGCATGGTGCATCGCCTGGAGTTCTACACCCGGGAGGAGCTCGGCATCATCGCGGTCCGCAGCGCGGAACTTCTGAACGTGCACATGGCCCCCGAGGGCGCCGCCGCCATCGCCCGCCGCAGCCGCGGGACCCCCCGCATCTGCAACCGCCTGCTCCGCCGCTGCCGCGACTACGCGGAAGTGAAGGGGGATGGCACCATCACCGCCGAATCCGCCGATGCCTGCTTGAAGCTGCACGAAGTGGATGACCTCGGACTGGACGGGTTGGACCGCATGTACCTGGAGGCCCTGTGCGGCAAGCACCGGGGAGGGCCCGTGGGCCTGCGCACCCTGGCCGCGGCCCTGGGGGAGGATGAGGGGGCCCTGGAGGATCTGGTGGAGCCCTACCTGATGCAGGTCGGCTTCCTGGACCGCACGCCCCAGGGGCGCAAGGCCACGGATCATGCCTATGCCTACCTGGGCCTGAAGGGCAACGCCAGCCCCGGGCCCCTGTTCCAATAGGGCCGACGAAGCAAACGAAGGGCGCCCAGGGGCGCCCTTCGTTTGGATACCGCGGAGCTGGAACCTACTTCTTCGTCTCGACCCGGGGCTTCTCGGCGGCCGGCAGGCTGCCCCCCTTGGCGACTTCGGCGGCCTTGGGCTCCTCCCGGCGGATGCAGGTGCCCTGCAAGATCCCGCCCTCGTCCACCACCAGGCGGCCCACTTCGACCTCCCCTTCGACGAAGCCGGTGCCATGGATCTCCAGGCATTCGGTGGTCTTCACGGTGCCCTTCACCTTGCCGGTGACCACGAGGTGCTTGGCCAGGACCTGGCCGGTGACCAGCCCGCCGGGGGCGACGATGACCTCCCCCTCGCTTTGGATGTTGCCGTCCACGGTGCCTTCGATGCGCAGGCTCCGGGTTCCGGCGATGATCTCGCCCCGGAAGATCATGTCCTTACCGAGGATGGTGTGGACCGCGGGTGCGGGCTCGGGCTTCTGCTTCTTGCCACCGAAGACCATGACTACCTCCTAGGAATGCTGCGACAGAGCACCCAGCCACTGGCGCTGGAGCTTCAGGTAGGGCGAGGGATTGACGGGCTTCCCGCCCCGGCGGACCTCGTAATGGAGGTGGACGCCTGTGGCATTGCCCGAGCGCCCCATGCCCCCGAGGATATCCCCCCGCTGGACCTTCTGGCCCACTTTCACATCCACCCGTTCCATGTGGGCGTACAGGGTCTCGAAATCGGCCGTGTGCCTCAGCACTACGCCATTGCCATAGCGATCCATCCAGCCGGCCTGCACCACTTCGCCATCCGCCGTGGCCTGGATGGGGGTGCCGGCCTGATTGCTGATGTCGAGGCCGGTGTGGAAGCCCAGCAGGCTTTCACCCTCTTCCTTGACGTTGGCCAAGGGGGCGACCCGCACCCCGTAGCCGGAGGAAAGGTAACCCACCGTGGGGGGGATGGAGGGGGTGGCCGCCCAGGCCTTCAAGATCGGCTCCATGCGGGCCCGGATGAGGCGCGCCTGCATTTGGCGCTGATCCAGCTGCTGCTGAAGCTGGCCAACCCGCTCCTTGAGGGCGGGAGAGGGGGCCTGCTGGGGCGCGGCCGGAAGGTTCGGGCCAGGGGACTTGGGATCCAAGAGCTTTAGAAGTTCGGCATGTTTTTCTTGCAATGCTTGAATTTCAGTCTCAAGCCCCTGGGCTTGTTCCAGGGTGGTCCTCAATTTTTCCTGCTGCTCCCGGGTTTCCCGCTGGAGCTGGGTAAAAGTGAGGACCTTGCGGAAGGACCAAAGCCCGTAGCTGCTGCCCAGAACCCCGAAGAACCCGATGCCGAGGGTGCCGCCGATGATCCAGAGCAGCCGCTGGCGGGACACGGACCAGCTGAAGGAGCGATGGCTGAGGATCACCATTACCGTCAGCCAGCGGAGGGCATCCGGCCGACTTTGCCGCACGGCGCGGCGGGGAGTCTCGAGTGGGGTGGACATGAGCAGCCCAGTTTAGCTGGTAAATCGGAGCCCAGGACCTTCGGAATTACAACCTTGTGACGGGTCTGGCCCAACGGACGGATTGTCTGGGCCAGGGAGGGCTTCCTCAGGCCAGGGCCCGTCGCAGCCAGATCTCCAGGGCGTGGCCGCTGAAGTACACCAGGCCGATGAGGGCGTTGAGCGTGAAAAAGGCCTCGTCCATTCGGGAGAGGTCCCCATCGCGCACCAGCCACTGCTCGCGGATCAGGATCAGGGCGACACCCGCCCAAGCCAGCCAGGGGAAGAGGTGGCTCTGCTGATCCAGATTGAAGGCGGCCCAGGCGGTGAGGGCCAGGAGGTGGAGCAGACGGCTCAGGTAGAGGGCCCCCCGGGTGCCCAACTTGGAGGGGATGGAATGGAGGCCGGCCTTCCGGTCGAAGGCTTCGTCCTGGAGGGCGTAGAGGATGTCGAACCCGGCGGTCCACGTGAGCACACCAGCGGCCAGCAGCAGGGCGCCACGCTCGATCTGCCCCGTCACGGCGATCCAGGCGCCCAGGGGGGCCCCGGCCAGGGAGAGACCCAGCACCACGTGGGCGAAGGCGGTGAAGCGCTTGCAGAGGCTGTAGCCCAGGATGATGACGAGGGCCACGGGGCTGAGCTGCCAGGTGAGGGGCCCCAGGGCCCCCGCGGCCAGGCCGAAGGTCACGATGCCCGCGCCCATGAGGATCAAGGCGCCCAGGCGGCTCACGCGGCCTGCGGGGATGGCCCGTTGGGACGTGCGGGGATTTTCGGCGTCGACGTCCGCATCCACCAGCCGGTTGAAGGTCATGGCGGCCGTGCGCGCACCCACCATGGCCGCCAGGATCCAAAGCAGGGTTCGGGTCGGGGGAATGCCCTGGGCGCCCGCGAGGGCCCCCAGGAAGGCGAAGGGCAGGGCGAACACCGTGTGCTCGAACTTGATCATGTCGAAGAGTTCCCGCACGCTCCCGAGCCCGGAGCGATTCGAAGCTCCCGGCCCGCGGTGGGCTTCTTCCTCCGGCGGAACCGGAACATGGGCCTCCAGGCGAGGGGAAGCAACCGGATCAAGGGGCGCGGCAGGGTCGTGTTGAGGCGTATCCATCGCCTCACATGATCAGACGAAACCCGAGGTTTGTCTCCGGGCCGCAGGGATCCCCCCCCGGGGCGAGCCTCCGATGCGGCGCGCCTGCCCTTGGGTCGGAACCCGGCCCGGTGGCTGGAATTAAGTCCCCCAAGGGCCAGGGACGATGCGCATGGAAAGGGTTTCACACAGGCCGTGGAGCTCGACGACCTCCAAAGGATTACCTTGCACCGTCGCAGCTTCCTTTCGTGCCTGGGTGCCCTGGCCGCCTCCTCCGCCGGGATGGGATGCCACCGGGGGCGGGAACTCGTGGTGGGGATCCACCCCTGGATCGGGTACGAAACCCTCTACCTGGCGCGTGGGTTCAAGTGGCTTCCGCCCACGGTCCGATTCCACGAAGTCACCTCGGTGAGTGACCTGATGGCGCCCCTGCGCGAAGGCACCCTTGATGCGGCCTGCCTCACCCTGGATGAGACCTTGCGCGCGCGGGCGGAAGGGATTCCGTTGAAGGTGATCTTGGTCTTCGATGCCTCGGCGGGGGCCGATGCGGTCCTGGCCCGGCCCGGTATCCAGACGCTGGGTGACCTCCGAGGAAAGCGGCTCGGCGTGGAGCGGAACGCCCTTGGGGCCCTGATGCTGGCCAAGGTCCTGGAAGCTTCCGGGTTGAGGGTTTCCGATCTCACCCTGGTGGAGATCCCCATCGACAGGCACTTGGGGGCTTGGCAGCGGAATGAACTGGATGCCGTGATCACCTTCGAGCCCGCTTCGACCTTCCTGCTGCGGGAGGGGGCCCATGTGATCTTCGATAGCCGGCAGATCCCGGAAACCGTGTTCGACGTGCTCGCGGTGCGGGCCGACCGGATCCCGGATCGGCGTTCGGCGCTCGGCGCCCTGGTGGCGGGCCATTTCAGGGCCCTGGCCCACCTCCAGACCAATCGCGAGGATTCGATCTATCGCATCGCGGCCCGGCAAGGGGTCAAGCCGGAGGAGGTGCAGCGGGCCCTTTCCGGCGTATTGCTGCCTTCCTTGCCCGGGAACCGGGCCTACTTGGCCAGCCCCGATTCTCGGCTCCTCAGCGCCGCGAGGACCGTCTCGGGCATCCTGCTGAAGAGCGGGGACCTGAAGCGGGAGACCTCGTTGGAGGGCCTCGTGGACCCTGCGTGGCTGCCCCGGGATGGAGGCTGATTCCGTGGGGAACCTCAAGGCCGCCTTCCTGCTCCTGCTCCTCGCGCTTCCGGTCCTGCCCCAGGCGCCGGTGAGGATCGGCCTGCTGGCCTATCGCCCCAAGGCCATGGTGGCGGCGGAATGGGAGCCCATGGGCCGCCACCTGGGGGCTGCCCTGGGCCGGCCCGTGTCGGTGACTCCCTACGACTTCCAGGAATTGAACGCCGCCATCACTCGCAACGACCTGGACGTGGTGATCACCAATCCCGGGCACTACATCCTGTTGAAACAGCGGAATGTCATGTCGGCGCCGTTGGTGACCAAGATCGATAAGGAAGCGGATCATCGGCTGTCGGCCTTCGGTGGCGTGATCTTCACCCGAGCCGATCATCCGGGCATCCACGGGCTCGCCGATCTCGCGGGCAAACGCATCGCGACCGTGGGAACGGAATCCTTGGGCGGGTTCCAGATGCAGATCTTCGAAATGCTGGAGGCGGGCGTGCCGCTTCCCGATCAGGGTCATCTCCTAACCATGGGCTTGCCCCACGATCGCAGTGTGGAGGCCGTTCTCTCCGGCAAGGCGGACGCGGGCTTCGTGCGCACGGGCGTCCTGGAAGGCATGGCTCGGGAGGGGAAGATCGACCTCGCGGCCATCCGGATCATCAACCGCCAGGAGCTTTCCTCCTTCCCCTATGCGGTCTCCACACGCCTCCATCCTGAATGGCCGGTGGCCGTGTTCCCGCAGGTGGATTCCGCCCTCGCGGATCAGCTGGCCATCGCCTTGCTCTCCGTCAGGCCTGAGAGCGAAGCGGCGCGTTCGGCGGGACTCTACGGCTTCACTACCCCCTCGGATTACAGCGGCGTAGAGCAGATGCTCCGCCGACTGCGCTTGCCCCCCTTCGAAGCGGCGCCCCAGATCACCTGGGCCGACATCTGGAATCGCTACGCACCCTGGATCTCGGTGTTGGGCGGACTGGTGCTGGTGCTGGGCGTCATGAGCGTCGGGCTGGTGCTCCAGAATCGCCAGATCCAGCAGAGCGAAGCTCGATCCTCGATCATCCTCAACAATCTCGACGCCTACATCTATCTGAAGGACACGAGCGGGCGCTACCTGTTCGCGAATCAGAGGGTGCTGGACTTGTGGGGGATCACCTTGGAGGAGGTGCTCCACAAAGGCGATGCGGCCTTCTTCGAGCCGGAGACCGTGGCCCGGATCCAGGAGATCGACCGCGAGGTGCTCGTGGGGGGGAAGGCCATCAGGGCGGAAGAGACCAATACGATCAAGGGCACGGATCGTACGACGACCTATTGGTCCATCAAGATGCCGCTGCGGCGGCCGGATGGCAGCATATACGCCCTGTGTGGGATTTCCACGGACATCACGGCTCGGAAACAGGCCGAGGAGGCCATGGCCTATCTGGCGGCCATCGTCGAATCTTCAGACGATGCCATCGTGAGCATTTCCTTGGAAGGGAGGATCACCAGCTGGAATCAGGCCGCCGTTCGAATGTTTGGTTACACCGAGGAAGAGGCGGTGGGTCAGCCCATCCAGATGCTCATCCCCAGTGACCGGGGGGATGAGGACGCGCAAGTCCAAGCGCGCGTGCTGGCCGGAGAGAGCATCCGGCAATTCGAGACAGTCCGGCTTCGGAAGGATGGGCACCCCTTGGAGGTCTCCATCACCCTCTCCCCGATCCGGAACACCGAAAGGAACATCATCGGGGCCTCGAAGGTGATCCGGGACATCACCGAACGGAAAGAGGCCGAGCGCGCCTTGCTGGATGCGCTGGCCTTCAGTGACCAGATCATCTCGTCGGCCCAGGAATCCATCGCCGTCTACGATCTAGCGGGGCGGGTCGTTCGCATCAATAAATTCCTGGAAGATCTGAGTGGCTATACCACCGAGGAAATCGCGGGCAAGCGTCCCGAGGATGTCTTCCCCTTCGTGTCCTCCAAGACCGAGGGAGATGGCATCCAGCGGGCGCTCAAGGGCGAGCGGGTCAGCAATCCGCCCTTTCAGTGGACGTTCCCCCGCACGGGCCGGTCGGGATGGGGCACGGCGGTGCAAGGGCCCTTGTTGGGCGCACAGGGCCAGATCATCGGGGCCATCAGCGTGGCCACGGACATCACCGAGATCCGGAAATCCGAGGAACTCCACCGGAAACTGGAAGCCGATCTCCAGCAGACTCAGAAACTGGAAAGCTTGGGGAGCCTGGCCGGCGGCATCGCCCATGACATGAACAACGTGCTGGCGGCCATCCAGGCCATCACCCAGACCCTCAAATTCACCCATGCCGCGGATGACAATCTGGTGGGATCCCTGGACACCATCGAGAAAGCCTCCACCCGAGGCCGGGATCTGGTGAAGGGCCTCACCAATTTCGCGCGGAAGGATCTCCGGGAGCCGGAGCGGTTGGATCTCAATGCGCTCGTGAATGACGAGATGGACATCCTCCGGCGCACCACCCTTCAGAAAGTGCGATTGACCACGGACCTCGATGCCGCGCGGCCCCTGGTGCATGGGGAACGCAGCACCCTGGCGAGCGCGATCATGAACCTGTGCGTGAACGCGGTGGATGCCATGCCCGAGGGGGGCACCCTCACCCTTCGCACGCGGTGCCTCCCTCAGGGCGAGGTAGCGTTCTCCGTGGAGGACAGTGGCCAGGGCATGGCGCCCGAGGTGCTGGCCCGGGCCATGGAACCCTTCTACACCACGAAACCGGTAGGGAAGGGGACGGGGCTGGGGCTCGCGATGGTCTACACCACCGCCAAGGCCCATGGGGGGTCGGTGGACATCACGAGCGAACCTGACAAGGGGACCTGCGTGACCCTTCGCCTTCCGAGGGTTCTCCCCTCCGGTGACTCCGCGGAGGTGGTGGAGGTGGAGGCGCCTAAGTCCGCGCGGCTCCACATCCTGCAGGTGGACGACGATGAGCTGATCCTCGGCTCTGTACCCGCCATGATCGAGGCGCTCGGACACCACATCGAAACGGCCATGGGCGGGGCGGAAGCCCTGGATCTGTTCACGCAGGGCCTGAAGGTGGACTTGGTGATCCTGGATCTGAACATGCCGGGCATGAACGGGGAGGAGACCCTTCGAGAGATCCGGAAACTCCATCCCGACCTCCCGGTGCTCCTGGCCACGGGCTTCCTGGATGCCCGGACCGAAGCCATCCTCAAGGGGGACGCCCGGGTGCGCAGCATTTCAAAACCCTTCTCCATGAAGGAGCTGGACGCCAAGATCAAGGAGATGGACGCCTTGCGAGGTTGAATCACGGTGCCAGTGGCGCCAGGAGCGGTCGTTCAGGGCTTTCGAGCGGCTCTCACGATCCACACGCTGCAGGGTGCATGGCGGGCCACGGCCGCTGCGGTGCTCCCGAAGAAAAGGTGTTCGATCCGGGAATGCCCGATCTGACCGATCACGAGCAGGGTTTCCGGAGTCGCTTCCATCAGCAGGCATTCCCCGGGGTTCCCCTGGCGAACCCGGCTGGTGATCTCCGGGTAGGGGGCGAGGCATTCATCGAGCTTCGCTTGGACCTTGGGCTCATGCTCCCGGAACCAGGCGGGGTCCCCCAGGGTGGCGTAGGTGGGGAAGTAGGAAGGGTAGGGCATCTCCACCACGTGGAGGGCCCGCACCGGCAGGTTCAGTTTCAGGCCCAGTTCGTGGGCCTCCGCCAGGGCTTGGAGGCTGGCAGGTGAGAAGTCGAGCCCTACGAGGATGGTTTTGAACATGGCAACTCCTTCCGCTGGTGCCCAGGGGCGGGCTCAGATGCGGATGATCTGTTCCCTGGGAAGGAACTCCTGGCGCCGGCGATGGGCGCAGAGGGCCTTGAGGGTGAGGGCGACCTCGGTGAGGGTGGGACCGGGGCGATCCTCTCCGTTCCCATCCTGAGCTGCCAGGGCGAGATCATTGAGGGAGAGGATGCCTTCGAGGACGCCTTCCGACGTGGTGATGGGGAGGCGGTGCACGTGGTGGGTGCGCATGGCGCGCAGGGCCTGGGTGGGGGTGTCGTTGGCGCCGATGGTGTGGACTTCGGTGCTCATGACATCCCGCACGCCGAGGCGAGCGGCGGTGGCGGGATGGGCGGCCAAGGCCATGCAGATGTCCCGATCGGTGAGCACTCCGATCACTCGGTAGGTGTCATCCACCACGGGGAGGATGCCGCAATCGTGCTCATCGAGCAGGGCGGCGGCGGAAGCGAGGGTGGCCTCAGGGCGGCAGGAGGCAACGTAGGTGGGAGAAAGGTCGCGGATGGTCATGGTGGTTCTCCTGGAAACACCGACGGCGGCACGCGTCGCCAAAGGTGCGGCGATGGAATCTCAACTTCGGGAGGTGGCAGGAGATGCGAGGCCCCGGTTCCAGGGACGCCAACCCCTCCGGTCACCCGGCGAAGTACTCCAACCTCGGTTCCCGAAGCCGATCCATCAATCCCCAACTTGGGCAGTGGTGACGGTGCGCATGGCCGATTCAGGCCTGCAGATCCACGTGGGGGCCCTGGGTCTCTTCTTCAGGCTGGTGGGGATGGAGGATATGCCCGTGTTCGTCGTAGGTCTCCGGCGGGGGCTCCTCCACCTCGGGTTCGGTGCCCCGCCGCTCGCGCCGGCGGCGGTCGGGGCCGCTCCATCCCGCGGGAACCCGGAAGGCGCGAAGCACGCGAGGTGGCACTTGCACGGGCCGGGAGGGCCGGGTCCTCAACACGGGTGAAATGGGATGGAGGGGATCTTCCTCAAGGGGGCTCATGGGACCCTCAGGATCGGCCTGCCGCCAGGTCTCTGGCCAGGAACATCTCACCGATGTTCTCGGCGGTCAGGAGGCCCACGACCTGGGGCCCCTCCAACACCACGAGCATGCGGCCCGGGGCCTCGGGCAAGCGGGCGAGGGCGGTGGTCAGTGGCTCCACTGGCGTGGTGGCGCCGAAGGAGGCCTCCATGGCCGAAGCCACATCGCAGGCCTCATCGTGATGGGCCAGCGCCTTGAGGAGGCCCTGGTGGGTGAGGAGGCCCTGGCACTGGCCCTCCCGCCCCACGGGGAAGTTGCGCTGGAAGCTGTGGAAGAGCAGATCCCGGGCATGGCCCAGGGATTCCTCCGGAGCCAGGGTGTGGAAGGTGGTGACCATGGCCTCCCGCACGGGAACACCCACGAGCAAGGCCTGGAGCCGAGTCGCGTTCGCTTCCTCCGCGGCGCTGATCCACACGAAGAGGCCGATGAACACGAGGAACGGATTCCCGTAGAGCCCGGCCACCGCGAAGAGCAAGGCCATCGCCTGGCCCAGGTGCGCCGCGATCCGCGTGGCCCGCACTCGATCCATGGAGGTGGAGAGGATGGCCCTTAAGGCGCGGCCGCCATCCATGGGGAAGGCGGGCAGCAGGTTGAAGATCGCGAGCCCCACGTTGACTAGGGCCAGGCGCCCCAGAAAGGCGGGCAGCGGGGGGATGGGATCCCGGAGGTCCAGCGGGGCCTGCTGGAGGGCTAGCAGGCCGAAGAGGGCCAGGGCCAGCAGCAGGTTCACGGCGGGTCCCGCCAGGGCCACAAGCAGTTCTTCCCGGGGTTTTTCGGGGATGCGGTCCAGCTGGGCGACGCCGCCGATGGGCAGCAGGGTGATGCCCAGAGTCCGCACCCCGAATCGCCGGGCCGTGAGGGCATGCCCCATCTCGTGCAGCACCACGGTGGCGAATACGGCCAAGATGAAGGCCATGGCCACCATCGCCGCGGCGGCATTGTGGCCCTTGGAATAGGTGAGTCCGCCGATCCAGAGCAGCAGCAGGAAAAACGTGGCATGCAGGCGGATTTCAACGCCCGCGAGGGTGCCGAGCTTCCAGGCCCATTTCATGGTCCCAGCTCCTTCAGGCCGGTGGTCGGCGCCGGCTCCACCGGAGTCTTTAGCCATCGACTCAGCCCCCATTCACCCAGGCCCAGCATGCCCACAATCAGCCCGGTCAAGGCGATGCGGTAAGACCAGAGCCCGGGGAAGGGCTCCGCGAGGAGCCCATGGCGGCGGAAGACCAAGTTCACGTTGAGGGCAGCCGGGGTGAGCAGGCGACTCAGGCCCAGCACGAGCCCCACGAAGGCCAGGGCCCAGACTGCCGCATGGCGGGGGAAGCCGCGGTGTCGCAGGTACCACCAGGCCGCAAGGAGCGGCGGCAGGTTGGCGAGCACGGAAATCCACTCCACTTCCCGGGTCACGGCGAAGGCGTAGAGATGCCCCGGCTCTCCCAGGGCCAGCCGGAGGAGCAAGACCATGCCCACGAGAACGGTGGCTTCGAACCAGAGGGCCGGTACGAGAATCAAGGAGGCTGCGTTGCAGAACCAGAGCAGCTCGGGCAGGGTGCCCAGGTGCACCTTCCAGGAGGCGAACAGCACCATGTCGATCCCCACCAAGAGCGCGAGGTTCTTCGGATCGTCCCATTGCCACCGGTTCGCTGTCACAGGCACCGTCCAGCTCTCAGGCCTGCCCCCAAGATAGGGACCGGGTATGGGGGGTGCCTGGATTTGTGATGGGAATCCCCACCTCAGGTCTGCTCCCGCATCACCTCCACCTATCTTGAATAGGGACTGGACGCCCAAGGCCGTGGCTGGAGTTCCATGACCGAGGGGGCCGGAGGGGTGAAGGTAGGAAGATCCCACACCCCGAAGACGGGAGCCGCGATGACGATCGATTCGAACAGGCCTGTGGGGATGGATCCCTACACCCCCGCGGAGATGGCTGGACGGGTGGAAGCCGGGGGTGTGGCCAAGGCCGCCCTTTCGGCAGGAAGGACCTTCGCGCTGGGCGTGCTGGCCGGGGCCTTCATCGGGTTGGGAGCGATGCTCTCCACCATCGCCGCCACCGACACGGGGCTCGGTTATGGGCCCACCCGCCTGTTGGCCGGGGCTGCGTTCAGTCTGGGATTGGTTCTGGTGGTCGTGGGGGGCGCGGAGCTCTTCACGGGGAATGCGCTGCTCGTGATGGCCTGGGCGGATCGCAAAGTGCCCACCTCCCGGGTGCTGCGGAATTGGGGAATCGTCTACCTGGGGAATCTGCTGGGGGCCCTGGCCACGGCCTATGGCGTGTACCGATCCGGAGTCCTCACCCTGGGGGGTGGGAAGGTGGCTCAAACGGCCCTGACCATCGCCGTCGGCAAAGGGGCACTGCCCTGGGAACAGGCCTTCATCCGGGGGATTTTCTGCAACGCCTTGGTGTGCCTCGCGGTGTGGCTCGGCTTCTCCGCCCGCACCACGACCGACAAGATCCTCTGCATCGTGTTTCCCATCACCGCCTTCGTGGCAGCGGGCTTCGAACACTCCATCGCCAACATGTACTTCATTCCGCTGGGTCGTTTGCTCCAGGGGACTCCGGCCAATGGCCTTTCCCTGGAGGCCTTCCTCTGGGGCAATCTCGTGCCGGTCACGCTGGGCAACATCATCGGCGGGGCCGCGCTCGTAGGGGCCCTCTATTGGTTCATCTACCTGCGCAAGGGCTGATGCTTCAGCCGCCGCTGACGGGCGGGAGCAGGGCCACCTCATCGCCGGCTTTGAGGGGGGCGTTTCGATCGGCGAACGATTGGTTCACGGCCAGGAGTGCATCCTTGGGCAGGGCGGCGAAACGGGCATCTTCCAGAAGCTCCCCCAGGGTGGCCACCAGGGGCAGCTCCAGGCGGTCAAACCCCAGGAGGGCGCGGTAACGGGCGAAGGCGAGGATGGTGAGCATGGGGTGATCCGGATTCAGGCGGGGCCAAGGATTCGTTCGAGGATCAGTGTGGGCTGAACGGGGCCTGGAGCGAGTCACAGGCGGTCAGTTCTTGGGGCTCCAGGTGTGCCGGATCTCGCCCGAGGGGTTCACGCCGCTGTTCTGGCTCTGGGTGGCGCCCAGCTGGAGGGTGAAACCGCCGAAGTGCCACTCCACCTGGCCCGAGGTGGTCGTGAGATCTCGGCTGCGGCGCTGGGAGACGATGAGGGGCACCTTCCATCCGAAGAGGTTCACGCGCTTGCCCAGGATGACGTCGGTCTCCGTGGTGCCGGTGGTGCCGGTGCGGACGCTGACGCTCACGCGGTCGAGGCGGAAGGTCTTCCGCACCTGTTCCTGGAAGGCTGCGAGGGCCAGGGTGGTGAGGAGGCCGGTGCTGGCGCTGGCGAGGCCGCTGTTCACGGCGCCCTGGCTGCCGCCGGGCGAGGTGCCCGCCGACTGGGCGTATTCGGGGTTGATGAGCACGGCCACCATGTCGCTCTGGCTGAGCCGCGGGATGCTGCTCAATTGCCAGTTGAGGTTGGCCATGGTGCCCGTGATCCCCACGGTGACGGTGTATCCCGGCACCTGCACGTCGCCGCTGAGATCCAGGTGGGGATTGATGGGCAGGTCGGGATCCGTGAAATCGAAGGTGCCCCGGCTCAGCACCACGTCGCCGGCAGGCAGCAGGTTCGTGATGCGGCCTCCGGGCTCCAGCACCATGCGGCCCTTGAGGCCGGGCCGGGCCAGGGTGCCTTGGATGCGGAAGGCGCCCTCGGGACGGCCCTCCAGCTTGGCGAGGTTGGTATCCAGCTCCCAGGGCCGATCCATCTTCACGTCCAAATCCAGGCGGATCTTATCGAGGGGATCGTTGGGATCCAGCGTGGAGAGCACGGAACTCTCGGCGAGGGCGCTGTTCACGAGCCAGTCGTAGAGCTTGATATCCGTCTGGTAGGAGAGCCGCGAGGTGGTGATGGCGCCCTTCAGCACGCCGCCGGAGTCATCGCCCTTGAGGGTGGCCTCCAGATCGCCCTGCATGATGAGGCCCTGGAGATCCGGCGGATCCTGGATCTGGAAGGCGTTCAACTGGGCGTTGAACTCGTAGCCATCCAATCCACCGGGCCGCCACTTCACTTCCCCGTGGGCGCGCAGGTGGCCCTGGTTCAAGGTGCCCGTGAGGGGGCGCTCAGGGAGGATGGAGATGGTGCGCTCCTGGAACTTCACGTGGAGGCCCAGCTCGCGGATGTTCTCGTATTCCGCGAGGCGCAGGGTGGCGTTCTCCACGTCGAGGGTGCCATCGAGCTTGGGGTCGGCGTAGGTGCCCCGGGCCAGGAGGTTGAAGGTGCCCTGGCCTTCGGGGCGGAGGCTGTGGAGGAGGCTGCCCTCGTCGATGTCCAGAAGCACGTCTCCGATGGTCTTGAGGTCGCCCAGTTCCATGCTGCCTTCGGCGCGGACGCCCATGGGAACGGTGGCGGAGAAGGGAAGGGTTCCCTTGAGCCGCACCGAAGCGCTGGGGCGCAGCTGGCCTTCGGGAGAGAGCCCCTTCCGCTGAAGCCCTTCGATGAACAGATCCAGTTCGGCCCCGGCACCGGTGCCCTGCAACAGGCTCGGTTTGGACTGGCGGAGGCTGAAGGCGGGGAAGGTGCCCTCGAGCCGGTCCAACTGACCCTTCCAGGTGAGGTTCGATTCCGGGCTCCAGCGCCCCTGGGCCTGGAACTCGGCCCGGAGATCCTCCATGAAATCCTGGGTGAGGCGGCTCGCCAGATCCTCGGTTTCACAGGTTTCGGGGGTGACCTTGAGGGCGAGGCGGCCCTCCACGGCGGTGCCGGATTTGGTGGCGTCCACGGTGAGCATGGGCGCCCCGTGGGCGCCTTTGGAGAGGCTGCCCTTCAAGTGATTGCCGGTGAGATCGGCTTTGAGGTTGAGGCCTTCAAGGCTGCGGTCGCCCAGGAGGACTCGCGCGCCGGAGAGGTTGAAATGACCTCGTGGCAGGGGCCAGGGCCCGAAATCCTGCACATAGGGGCCCTCGAAGAGGAGATCCGCCTGGCCGGTGATCCGGGGCAGGGGCAGGTCGGTTTCGAAGGGGCCGGTATCCAGAAGGCCGGTCAGGCGGCCCCACCAGGTGCGCCGCACGATGTCCATGTCCAGCTCGCCCTGCAGGGCCAGGGGGCCCGAGGGCTGCGCGGCGCCGGGTTCCAGGCTGCCCAGGTCGCCGGCCACGCGGATGTCCCGCAGGCGCATGCGCAGGGTTTCGATATCCATCTCGAAGCGGGCGGAGGCCGCGGGAACCTTCATCCGGAAGGGCGAAGGCGTGGAGGCGGGAGGGGGATCGCCCAGCACCTCGAGGGTGGCGGCCTCGGCGGTGGCCTGGCCTTCCATGTGGAGGTTGTTGAAGGGGCCGTGGAGGCGGGCCCACCCATGGCCGGTGCCTTCCAACTTCACGCCGATGTCCTCATCCGTGAGGCCGGCGGCGCGCAGGCCGTGGGAGGCGGCCACGCGGGACGCGGCGAAGCACATATCCAGCTGATCGCCTTTGACGGCCTTCGACCAGGTGAGCCAGAGGTTGCCGGTGACCTCACCCCCGCCCGCGTGGGCCGTGAGTTGATCCACCCATAACTGATCCTTGCGGATCCGCACCAGGGCGGCCACGTCATCGGCCTCTTCCAGCTCCCAGCGGGGGCGGGCCACCGCCACCTTGCCATCGAGGGAGAGGCCTTCCTGAGGCGAGAACGCCACCTTCGCTTGAGCATTCACCGCGCCGCCCATGGGCAGGTCGGTGATATCCCAGGCTTGCAGCGCCTTGGCGACGCTTTCGGCGCGAACCTCCAGATGGCCCTCGCCCTGGAGCCCGGTGAGGCCCTTGGCACCCAGCCCGGCGGTACCCGCGGCGTTGAGCAGAAGGGTGCCAAGCCGGAGGTCCTGCGCCTTGAACCGGGCCTGGCCCGCGTCGAGCCGGGCGTCGAGGGTGCCTGCGGGGCCCTGGGCATCGCTGGCTTCGCCCGTCACCTGGAGGGACCAGCGATCTGGCCGGGTCAGGGCCGATGAGTCCCGCGGGCCCTGGGCCTGCCCCTGGAGGCTGAAGCGGGTCTGGGCCAGGTCCTGCACCCGGAGGAAGCGCGCCAGCAGCTCGCCCTGAAGGTCCTTCATGTGGAATTTAAGATGGGGGGCCGTGCCTTTGGCCCAGGCTCCGGAGGCCGCGAGGGTGCCCTGGGGGCTCGACCAGGCCAGGTCCTCCAGGGTGAAGGTGCGGTCGCTGCCCTTGGCCTGCAGGACCAGTCGACCCGGCTGAACCCCATTGATGCCCGTGTCGAGGTTGGAGCCGTCCGCTTCGACGCTCCACCGGGGCTTCATGAGGCTGCCGGAGAGGCGGGTAGCCAGCCGGAGTTCCCCGGAGGCCCGGGTATCCAACTTGCCCCAGGCGGAGGCCTGGGCCAGGTCCGCGAGGGCCTTCAGATGGAATTCCGAGCGCTTGCTGAGCACCTCATAGCGACCCTGGGCCTTCACCTGGCTCCGGCCCAGGCTGATGCTGGCGCGAATGAGGGACAGGACTTCCTCGGACAGGTCGGCATCCAGATCGAGGGCGCCCCGCTCAGGGCCGGAAGGGCCCTCCACTTTGAGCTGGGGTGCCTGGAGCGTGAGCCGCAGGCGATTGGCGCCGAGCCCCTGACCGGTGACTTGGAAGGGGAGATCGAGGTTGGGCACGCCCCAGGCCGGGCCATCCACCAGCACGCGCCCTCCCACCACCTGCAAGAGGTCCAGCCGCAACTGGGGGTTGGGCTTGGGATCCTTGGGCCGAGGCTTGAGTTTGAGGGCCTGGAGGCGGGCCTCACTGATGCGGGCCACCGGCTCCTCGATGCGGATCAGGTGGATGCGGGGGGTGTTGCTGGCCAGGCTGCGGGGATCGAAGCGCACTTCCAAGCGCCGGATGGTGAGCAGATCCCCGCCCAGGGCCAGGTTATGGAGGATGATCAACCCGGAGAAGGGCCGGGCCTCCACGCGTTCCAACTGGAACGAGAGGCCGGTCTCCTCCCGAACCTTTTCATCGATCTTGGATACGACCCAGCGCGTGGTGCCCGGACGTTCCAGAATCCACCCGCCCACCTGCACCACGGTGGCGCCACCGACCAGCGCGTAGGTGAGCCGCCGCACCCAGGGCCGAGCCCAGAGGCGCCGGCAGCCTTCACGGGTGGGATGGATCACAGCCGCCCTCCACTCCCTGGGATGTGCCGGGCCCGGGGGTTGGTTCCCGTCACGCCCGTTCTCCGCAGGAGGGACAGCGCGTGGCACCCCGGGGCAGGGATTTGAAACAGAAGGCGCAGAGCTTGGCCTGGGTGGGATTGGCCATGGAACGGTAGGTGGGGTGGGGCCCGGAACTGCCGGTGTTGGCCATGATGGCGGTGCCCAGGGGGCGGGTTTCCCGGGCCACGCTCTCGCGCAGCTTCAGGAGGCCTTCGAGCATGGCGTGGGCGCTGAGGTAGCGATCCCCCAGGTTCACGGAGAGGGCCTTCATCACCACTTCGCCGAAGGCCTTGGGCACGGCGGGGTTCTTCAGGTGCGGGGGCACGATCTGCTGGCTGGTAAAGGCCTGGGCGATCTTCAGGGGATCCGCGTCGTAGAAGGGCACGGTGCCCGTGAGCATCTCGTAGAGGGTGATGCCCATGCTCCAGAGGTCGGATTGGAAGACGGCCCGGCCGCGGAAGTGCTCCGGGGCCATGTACGGGGGGGACCCGATGCGCGTGGGCGCGAAGGGCACGTGCTTCATGTCCAGCTCGCGGCTGGTGCCGAAGTCGGTGACCTTGGCCACGCCCTCCTTGGTGACGAGGATGTTGGCGGGACGCAAATCCCGGTGCAGGATCTGGTGACCGTGGGCGAATGCTATGGCGGTGCAGACGTCGATGGCCATGCCGAGGGCCACGGGCGGGGCCAGGAAGCGCTCCTTGCGGATCATGCGATCCAGGCTTTCGCCTTCCACGTATTCCAGCACCATGAAGAAGATGCCGTTCTTCCGCTCCACGGTGATGAGCTCGACGATGTTCGGGTGTTTGAGGAGCGCCATGATGCGGGGCTCCTTCAGGAGGTCCACGACCTCCTCCTGCTGTTGGTGCGGAACCTTGAGGGCCACCTTTCGGTTCACCCAGGTGTCCAGGGCCAGGTACACGGTGCCAAAGCCGCCACTGCCTAAGCGGTCTAGGATCTTGTACTTTCCCAAAGTCTGGTCTTTGGCCAGCACCGGTATGCACTCCGAAGTGAGGTCTCCAGCATGACCGGAAATCAGGCGCCAGTCCAAGCAACCAGCGGTGGTGGCTATTCCAGGATGCGGTCGAGGAAAGTCCCCGTCTCTTCCCAGGCGGCCACGAGGTGGCGGGTCCGGGGCCGGCCAGCGGGGTCGAGCTTGTAGGCCTTGGCCAAGTGGGCTCGATCTTCGACGGTGGCCCGGTGGTGTTGACGCAGGTGTTCGCCCCAGGAAGAGCTGAAGAAGCTTTCCACGAAACGCAGCTCCGAGGGCTCGGAGTGGCCCCGGTCGTGGAATAGGGACCAGCGCACGGCGCCATCGCGGATGCGGATGCGACGGACCTCCCGCATGGCCTCTCGGAATGCCGCGCCTTGCTCGGGGGGGATGCGGTATTCGAGGACCGTGAGGATGGGGCCTTCTTCGGCAGCGATGGGTTCCGGCGGGTGAGGGTGCGCCCGGGCAGGGCTGAGGTCCATCTCTTCATGGAGGGCCTGCACTTTCATTCGCCCCGTCGCCGCGAGCACCAGCAGCAGGCACCCGGCCGCGGCGGTGAAGGCGGTGCTGAGGCCCCAGTGCTCACCCACCCAGCCCCAGAAGGCCGCGCCCACGGCCATGGCCCCGCCCCAGACGGTGATGTAGACGCCCAGGGCGCGGGCCTTCACCCAAGAAGGCACCGTGAGCTGCACGCCGGTGTTGAAGGTGCTCAGCACGGACAGCCACCCGAAGCCGCACACGAGCAGGGCCACCGCGATGGAGGGCGGATGGTGGAGGTGGGCCATCACCAGCATGGCCAGGGCGTAGAGCAGGGTGTTCAAGGCGAGCAGGGTATTTGGGTTGAACCGCGCCCTGAGGCGAGGCAGCACGAAGGTGGCCACCACGGCGCCGGTGCCGATGCAGCCGAACAGCAGACCGAAGGCCGCGGAGCCCAGGTGCAGCTGATGGAAGGCCAGGCTGGGCAGGAGGCCGAAGACGATGCCTCCGCAGAAGACGAATCCCCCGCTGCGAAGCAGGATCACTTGCAGCGGGCGTCGGTGGCGGGTGTAACGAAGCCCCACCTTCATGGCGGCCACGAAGCGCTCCGCGGGCAGGTCCGTGGTGGAAACGGGCCGGTTCCAGCTCCGCAGCACCGCCACCACGCCCAGGAATGAGAGGGCGTTGAGGCTGAAGGCCCAGGTGGGGCCCAGCCAGCCCACCACCAGGCCGCCCAGGGCGGGGCCAACGGCGCGGCTGACATTGAACCCCGCGCTGTTCAGGGCCACGCCCGCGGGGATCTCCTCCCGGGCCAGCAGCTCGGGGATGATGGCGCCCCAGGCGGGTGCGTTGACGGCAGCGCCGATGCCCAGCAGCAGGGACATGCCGATGAGGAGGCCTGGGCTCAGCAGGTGGAAGGCCGAACAGAAGGCCATGGCCCCGGCCGCGAGGAGCATCCAGGTCTGGGAAACGAGGAGCAGGCGGCGACGGTCCACGATGTCAGCGATGGCGCCGCCGGGCATGGAGAGGATCAGCATGGGCAGCGTGGTGCCCGTCTCGATGAGGCTCATGAGCAGGGGCGAGGGGGTGAGCTGGGACATAAGCCACTTCTCACCCACGCTCTGCACCCAGGTGCCCACGTTGCTCGCCATGGCCGCGACCCACAGGGCCAGGAAGATCCGGTGGCGCAGGGGGGCCCAGGGGCTCGTGGAGGGTTCGCTCACGGGGCCAGCCTACCTGAATGCGGCTTAGGTGAGGCGGGCATTGATCGAAGTGTCAAAGACTGGAACGCGAAGGGCGCCTCGCGCCGCGCGAATGCAGGCCCGGATCCAGGCCATCCGGCCTTCGGCCCGCGCCGACGTCGTCGGCGCGCATCCTGGGGCGGGCGGCGGAGGGCCTCGATGCCCTCCACCGCCCGCCCCAGGATGGGATGGCCATGCATGAGAGGAGACCCGAGCCCCTGGCGTGGAAGGCGGCGTGGATCCGGATGATGCCAGGCAGTCCGAGGCACGATGCCCGCGAAGGCCCCGACGGGACATCCCACTGCATGCTGCTTTTATTCGCGCTCTTCGCGCCCCGAAGGGGTATTCGCGCTATTCGCGTTTCCATGCGGAGACCGGCTTTTGCTGACGTTCTTGATTAAGCGCGAAAAGGCCCCGCGATGCGGGGCCTTTGACTGAATGAAACGACTAACCCAAGAACGCTTTGAGCGTCTTGGAGTAGCGGGGGTGCCGGATCTTGCGGAGGGCCTTGGACTCGATCTGCCGGATGCGTTCGCGAGTGACGGCGAATTCGCTGCCGACTTCCTCGAGGGTGTGTTCCGTGGACTCGTCGCCCACCCCGAAGCGCATGCGGAGGACCTTCTCCTCGCGCTCGGTGAGGGTCTTGAGTACGTTGCCCACGGTTTCCTTCAGGCGCTGCTGGACGACCTGATCCACGGGGGAGCTGACGCTCTTGTCCTCGATGAAATCGCCAAGGTGGGAATCCTCCTCTTCGCCGATGGGCGTTTCGAGGCTGATGGGCTCCTGGGCGATCTTCATGACCTTGCGGACCTTGGACACGGGCATGTCCATGGCGTGGGCGATCTCCTCGACGGTGGCGTCGCGGTTCAACTTCTGCAGCAGCTCGCGCTGGGTGCGGATGAGCTTGTTGATCGTTTCGATCATGTGCACCGGGATGCGGATCGTGCGGGCCTGGTCCGCGATGGCGCGGGTGATGGCCTGCCGGATCCACCACGTGGCGTAGGTGGAGAACTTGAAGCCACGGCTGTATTCGAACTTGTCCACGGCCTTCATGAGACCGATGTTGCCCTCCTGGATGAGATCCAGGAACTGCAGACCGCGGTTGGTGTAGCGCTTGGCGATGGACACCACGAGGCGCAGGTTGGCCTCGATGAGTTCGGCCTTGGCGGAGCGGCTGATGGCCTCGGCGCCCTTCAAGGAGTTGAAGTCCTTGTGGAAGCCTTCGCTGGTGGTCTCGTACTTCAGGAAGAACTCGGCGAGGGTACCCTCGATGTGCTCCTGCTCCTGCTTGTAGCGCTCCTTCAGCTTGGCGAAGGCGGGATTCTTCAGGCGGTCCTTCAGTTCCCGGATCTTGCGCTCGCCGGCCATGACTTGGGCGTGCTGCTGGGTGATCTTGTCGATGAGGCGCGTGACGGCGAGGCTGTTGAGGCCCAGCTTGCGGACCTGGCGGCCCACGCGGCCCCGGGCGAGCAGCACTTCGCGGTCGAGCTTGCGCTTCTTGGGCAGGGTCTTCTCGCCCTTGTCGACGAGCTTCTTCAGATCCAGCAGTTCGCGGAGGGCCTGATCGTAGACGAGCAGCTTCTCGAACTGGTGGTGCACGTGCTGGGTGGCGGAGGTGCTTTCGGCATCTTCATCCTCGTCCACGTCATCGGAGAGGCCCACGACTTCGCGAATCTTGCCGGGGTTCTCCTTGAGCATCTTGCCGATGTCGATGAGGAGGCTGGCGGCCAGGCGGCTGTGGGAGAGCAGGCGCATGACACTGCGGACCCCCACTTCGATGCGCTTGGCGATCTCGACTTCGTCCTCGCGCTTGAGGAGGGGCACGGTGCCCATCTCCTTGAGGTACATGCGGACGGGATCGTTGAACTTGTCGCCATCGGCGGAATCGAGGTCGACGTCGCCTTCCTTCTCGCCCTTGGTGGAGGGCTCCACCGCGGTGTACTCGGGCTCGATCTGCTCCTTGGCGAGGAGGGCTTCCTCCTCGGTGGCGCCGACGCCGACGCCCAGGCGGGCGAAGAGACCCATCAGGGCCTCGATGTCCGCAGGCGTGCTGGCCGAAGGCGGCAGGAAGGAATTCAGCTCATCCACGAGGATGTAGCCGCGATTCCGTCCGAGGGAGATGAGCGCCTTCGTCAGCTCGAAGTACGTATCCAGGTTGGGCATCGGAACCATTCAAACCTCAAAGGTGGACCTGCTGGCCGATCCCTGTGATCGGGGTCGGGGCACACTCCGGGCATATTGCCTGGAGCGGTCCAGAACCTATCAGTATAGAGAAACCCTCGAAAACGGCAAGGCCGCCGGGTTTTACGGACCCCTAACGACCCTTCATGGATTGGGCCAAACGGCTTTTGCGCATGAGCAATTCGGCCATTCGGCCCTCCAACCGGGAGGCCATTCCGGGCTCCCCTTGGGTGCGGGGGTCGGCCAGCTGCCGTTGGAGGGCCTGGAGCTCACGCATCACGTAGGCATTTTCCAGTTTCAGCCGGGTGGAATCGGGGTTGGCCATGGCATCGGGGGCATCCCGGCGGGAGAGATCCGCCTCCAGGGCCCGGGCGATCTGCAGCACCTCCGGGGGCAGCAGCGCGTCGTCGCCTTCAGCATCCAGCAGCGCCTGCAGCACCGGGGCGCCGGAGAGCGCTTCCCACCAGGCCGAGGGCCAGGTGGCCACCTCGGCGGCATGGCCCGCGCGGGTCAAGAGCACCAGGGCGCGGATCTGCTCATCCAGGACGAGGTTCGCGGGCACCGCCGGGAGTTCGGGTTCGGCGGGGGCCGCAGCTCCGCCGCGCTTCCACACCCGCTCCACCTCCTGCATGGGCAGCTGGAGCTGGTGGGCCAGGCTCACCATCACTTCGCGGTTTTCCGCGGTGCGGGGCAGGTAGGGGATGAACTCCGAGAGGTCCTTGAAGGCCTCCATGCGATCGCGGATGCTGCGCATGTCCTTGCCATCCATGGAGCGGTTGATGACGAAGGAGGTCCAATCCGCGGCCTGGCGGAGCAGATCCCGGAAGGCCTCAGCGCCCATGCGGAGGCACCAGGTATCGGGATCTTCGCCCTGAGGCAGCTCCAACAGGCGGATTTCGAAGCCGTGGGGCAGGGCCATGCGCAAGGTGCGGTCCATGGCACGGCGGCCCGCGGCATCGCCATCGAAGCAGAGGATGAGGCGACGGGAGAAGCGCCCGATCTGTTTGAGGTGCTCCTCGGTGAGGCTCGTGCCCATGGGCGCCACGGCGGCGTGGATGCCCTGTTGATGCAACTGCAGCACGTCGAAGTAGCCTTCGACGATGAGGGCCCCATCCCGCATCTGGCCCTTGGCCCGGTGGAAGCCGAAAAGCGTTTCGCCCTTTTTGAACAGCGCGGTTTCCCGGGTGTTCATGTACTTGGGTTTGGCGTCCCCCCAGGCGCGGCCAGCGAAGGCGACGATGCGGCCCCGGGCGTCGTGGATGGGCAAGGTGAGGCGATCTCGCAGGAAGTCGATGAGGGTGCCCCGTTCCGTGCGGCTCACGAGCCCGGCCTGCTCCAGCAGCTCGCCGGAGAAGCCGAGGCCCTTCAGGTGCTCGATGAGGCGGTCCCAGGCATCGGGGGCCACGCCGAAGCCCGCCTCCTTGCCGAAGGCTTCGGTGATGCCCCGTTCCTGCAGGTAGGTGCGGGCCGCGCCATGGCGCTCCAGCTCCCGCTCAAAGAAGGCCTGAGCGACATCCAGGGCGCTGCGGAGGCGCGTTTCCGCGTCCACCTCCTCGGAGGAGCGTTCCCGCTGCTTGGGCATTTCGATGCCCGCGTGGCGGGCCAGGGTTTCCAAGGCCTCGGGGAAGGTCATGCCCTCCCGCTCCATGAGCCAGGAGAATGCATCTCCGTGTTTGCCGCAGCCAAAGCAATGGAAGAACCCCTTCTCGGGCACCACCTGAAAACTGGGCGAACGCTCCGCGTGGAAGGGGCACAAACCCGTCCAGGAAGCGCCAGCCTTCTTCAGCTTCACCGCCTGGCCCACGAGGGCGAGGAGGTCGGTGGCGTCCTTGACGCGGTTGACGAGTTCGCGATCTTTCATGGACTACAACAGGGACCGGATTTCGTCGTCGGACAATACGCGGCTGCTCTGCTTGGCCTTGGAGAGGATGCGCTCGATGCGCTCGGGGCTGGTGTCGTGGCCGTTGCTCTCCAGCCAGTAGATGACGTTGGAGTGGCCGGCCACGGGGCCGATCTCGATCTCCTGGCGGCGGTTCACCAGGGCGGCGGGGACGCCGCTGTAGACGGCATCCGCGAGCTCCGTATCGCCGCGGCGCAGGGCCTTCACGATGGCGGCGGCGTGGACGCCGGTGCCCGTGCGGAAGGCGTCGCGGCCCAGGAGGGGGTAGTTGGCGGGGATCTCGAAGCCACAGAGTTCGGCTACGCGATCTGCGAGGCCGGGCAGGTCCGTGAGGTCCGCTTCCAGGTAGCCCATGAGGATGAGGTTCATCATGAGTTGGTCCAGGGCCACGTTGCCGCAGCGCTCGCCGATGCCGAGGATGCTGCCGTGGAGCCGATCCGCGCCCGCTTCAAACGCAGCGATGGCGTTGGCCACGCCCACGCCGCGATCGTTGTGGCCGTGCCAATCCAGGCGGATGTGGTCGTAGCCCTTGAGCACGTCGTCCTTGATGAACCGGACGAGGTTGCGCACCCCTTCCGGCGTCGCATGGCCGCAGGTGTCCGAGAGGCAGATGGCGGAGGCGCCTTCGTCGATGGCGGCGGAATAGATCGCCTTCAACACCTCGGGCCGGGCCCGGGTGGTGTCCTCGGTCACCATCATCACGGGGATGTGGTTCCGGCGGCAGAAGCCGATGGACTGGCGCACGGTGGCCACGAGGAAGGCCAAATCCCAACCCTCCACATCCATGCGGACGGGGCTGGAGCCCAGGAAGGCGCCTGCTTCCAAGGGAATGCCCACCCGCTGTTGGATCTCCGCGATGGGGCGCAGATCCGCCTCCAGGGTGCGGACGGCGGCATTGGGATGCACGGGCAAGCGGTGATCCCGGACTTCCACCATGAGGGCCTTCACCGCGGCCAGGGCCTTGGGGCCCGCACCGGGCATGCCCAGGTCCAGGCCATGGACGCCCAGGCGGGAGATGCGATGCAGGAGATCTCGCTTGGCGGAGATATCCGGATCCGTGACGGAGGGGCTCTGCAACCCGTCGCGGAGGGTTTCATCGTTCAGCTGAGGCCGGCGGCCACCGGGGGGCGGTAGGGGGCGGTTCCAGTCGTGGATCAGATCTTCAAGGGTCATGGGCTCGGAGGGACGTCGGGAAGGTCAGGACGTCGTCTCCAAGACTACCCGCACCGGGCGTCCCAGCAGCTCCACCAGGAGGGATCCCTTGGAATCCAAGGCTTCCAATTCCGGCCCCAGATCGCCGCCCCCCTGGATCCGGAGGGTCAGGGCCGGGTCACCATCCTCGAGGGAGAGGCCGGTGACGGATTGTCGGCGGCGGCGGTCCAGGGCATCCGCGGCCCGCAGGATGCCCGTGAGCTTGCGCACGGTATCCCGGTGCCAGGGCGGCAAGTTGCGGAAGGCCTCGTGCTTTTCGGGGTGCGGATCCTTGCCCCGGTGATGGCGCACCACCTGGGCGAGGATGTCCACCTCCTCGGGCCAGAAACCGGGCAGGGTGGCCGCGCGCAAGAGGTAGGCGCCGTGTTTGTGGTGCCCCTTCTCGGCCACGGAAAAGCCGATGTCGTGCAGGCGGCTGGCGTGCTGGAGCCATTCGCGCTCCCGCTCCCCCAGCTCGAACCAGGGCTGCACGGCCAGGAAAAGTTGATCGGCGAGGTCGAGCACGTGCCGGCTGTGGCCGGGGTCGGGGTCGTGCCGGGCGGCCAGGGCTTCCACGGAAGCCCGGCGCCGATCGGCCAGGGGCGGGATGGCCGCGCCGCCATGGGCGAGGGCATCCCAGATCATGCCTTCCCGCAGGCCCACGGGCAGGTGCTGCACGGGAGGATTGCCCAGCCCATCCAGCAGGGCCGCGGCCCAGGCGGCGCCCACATGCAGCACCTCGGCCCGCTTGGGGGGCACGCCCAGTTTCAGTCGACCCGCGGCGTCCGTGGACCACAGCTTTTTCTTGAAGCGGCGCAGTTGGGCGAGGTCGAAGCGCACGGTGCCGCTGGAGCCCAGGGCCAGGTCCTCCAGGGTGCCGCTGGTACCGAGCACGAGCACCGGAGCCGGCAATCCGCTGGGAAGGTGCTTCCGGGCCTTCTTGAGGACTTTGCGGGTGAAGCGCCGGAGGCGTTTGAGGTCCGCCAGGGTCGGCGGGTTTTCCGTGGGGCAGGCCTCCGCCAGGCGTTGCAGGCCGAAGGGGATGGACGTGGAAGCCAGCACGCGGCCGCCCTCCACCCAGGTGAGCTCCGTGCTGCCGCCGCCGATGTCCATGAGGGTGATGGGCCCCTCGGGGAAAGGGATGGCGTGGCTCACGGCCAAGTGAATGAGGCGGGCCTCTTCCTCGCCGCTGATGATGCGGATGGAGATGCCCAGCCGGGCGGCTTCCCGCAGGAAATCAGGGGCATTGCGGGCATCTCGCAGGGCGGCGGTGCCACAGGCCATCACGGTGTCGCAGTGGAAACCCTCGATGACCTGGGCCATGAGGGCCAGGGCTTCGAGCCCTTCCTGAAAGGCCTCGGACGCAATCTCGCCCCGTTGGGCGTTGCCCCGGGCCAGCCGCACCATGGCCTTCTCCCGGGCCAGCACCCGCTGATTGCCGACGGAGTCCACTTCTACCACCACGAGGTGGAGGGAATTGGAACCGACGTCAAGGGCGGCGATGCGCATACTTCACGTTAGATCGGGCTGGGGGGGTTCCTCCATGCAATTCCATCTGCATTCCCTGGATGAAGCGTTGGCAGGGCTGAGAAGCTCCCCGGAGGGGCTGAGTTCGGAAGAAGCCGCTCGACGCTTGACGGAGTTCGGGCCGAACCGGGTCGAGCAGGTGCGAAGGCGGTTCCTGCTCTGGGAACTCGTTCGCCAGTTCGTCCACTTCTTCGCCCTCATCCTCTGGGTGGCGGCGGGCCTCTGCTTTCTCGCGGAATGGCGGGATCCCGGAGGGGGCATGGCGAAGCTAGGGATTGCCATCCTCGTGGTGATCCTCGTGAATGGCCTCTTCGCCTTCTGGCAGGAGGCGAAGGCCGAGCAGGCGGTGCGGGGGCTGGAAGCGCTGCTGCCGATGGAAGTGCTCGTGGCCCGCAACGGCCGGCTGGTGCAGCTGGCCGCGGAGGACTTGGTGCCCGGGGATGTGGTGGTGCTGGAGGATGGCGATCTGGTGCCGGCGGATGTGCGCCTGCTCGAGGGGTTCGGCCTCATGGTCAACGCCTCGGTGCTCACGGGCGAATCGGTGCCGCTCCCCCGGGACGTTCGGCCCGAGACCGAGGCCAGCCCCCTGCGGGCCCGCAATGTGTTGCTGGCGGGCACGTCCATCGTGTCGGGGCAGGGCAAGGGCCTCGTCTATGCCACGGGCATGCGCACGGAATTCGGCCGCATCGCGGGCCTCACCCAATCGGTGGAGGGGCGGGTCAGCACCTTGCAGCGGGAGATCGCCCGGGTAAGCCGGACCATCGCCCTGTTGGCCCTGGCCATCGGCGGCACCTTCTTCCTGTTGGGCCGCACCCTGGGCCTCACCTTCTGGCAGAACCTCGTGTTCGCCGTGGGCATCATCGTGGCCAACGTGCCCGAGGGCTTGCTGCCCACGGTGACCCTGGCCCTGGCCATGGCCAGCCAACGCATGGCCCGTCGCAACGCCCTCGTACGGAACCTTCCCACGGTGGAAACCCTGGGCTCGGCCACGGTGATCTGCACGGACAAGACGGGCACCCTCACCCAGAACCGCATGGTGGTGCGGCGGATCTACGCGGATGGGCGACTCACGGAGGTCGAAGGCGGGGCGCTGGCCACCGCAGGGCCTGGGCCGTTGTTCGAAGGGGCGCGGCGGTGCCAGACGCTGAAGGGCGGCCCCGGAGCCTGGCATGGGGATCCCATGGAAGTGGCCCTGCTGGAATTGGGGGAAACTACGCTCGGGGCGGCGGCGCCTTGGCCCCAGGTGGATGAGGTTCCCTTTGATTCTGATCGGCGGCGCCTCAGCCTGCTGTTGCGGTCTCCGGAAGGGTTGGTGCTCCATGCGAAAGGGGCCCTCGCCGCCCTGCTGCCCCTCTGCACCCAGGTGGAGGAAGCCGGGATCATCCGAACCCTCTCGGAAGCGGATCGCCAGCGCTACCTGGACACGCAGGATCAGCTGGCCGCCCTGGGATTGCGGGTCCTGGCCTTCGCCTGGCGGCCCGTGGCGGAAGGCACCGCCCGGGAGGAATTGGAGCGGGAATTGGTGCTCACCGGGCTGGTGGCCCTGGAAGATCCCCCCCGGCCGGAGGTGCCTGCCGCCATCGCCACCTGCCAGGCCGCGGGCATCCGCGTATTCATGGTGACGGGCGACCATCCCCTCACGGCCCTGGCGGTGGCCCGGCAGATCGGCCTGGTGCGCACGGAACAGGCCCGGGTGATCACGGGCGACGAACTGCGCCGTCTGTCGGATGTGCAGCTCCAGTTGCTGCTCGATGAGCGGGAATTGGTGTTCGCCCGCCTCGATGCGGATCAGAAGCATCAGATCGTGAAGGTGCTGCTGCGCAAGGGCGAGGTCGTGGCGGTCACCGGCGATGGCGTGAACGACGCCCCGGCCTTGAAAGCCGCGGACATCGGCGTGGCCATGGGGCGCTCGGGCACCGAGGTGGCGCGGCAGGCGGCGGATCTGGTGTTGGCGGACGATAACTTCGCCAGCATCGTGGCCGCAGTGGAAGAGGGCCGGGCCATCTACACCAACATCCGGCGCTTCCTCACCTACCACATGACCTCCAACTGCGGCGAACTGATGCCCTACCTGGCCTTCGTGCTCTTCCGCATCCCCTTGCCCCTCACCATCCTCCAGATCCTCGCCATCGATCTGGGCACGGACATGGTGCCGGCCCTGGCCCTGGGCGCCGAACCCCCCAGCGCGGAGGTCATGACCCGGCCGCCGCGACCCCGGACCGAATCCCTGCTCAATGGGCAGGTGCTGGCCCGCTCCTATGGCGTGCTGGGCCTCGTGGAAGGCGCCGCGGGTCTCGCGGCCTACGCCATGGTCCTGAAGGTGGGCGGTTGGCAGTGGGGGCAGCCGCTGCTGGGCACCGATCCCCTCTACCTCCGTGCCACCACGGCCTGCCTCAGCGGCATCATCGTGATGCAGATGGTGGCCGTGTTCCTGTGCCGACATGAATCTCGGTCCTCGTTCCGATCCGGCGGCACGTGGAACCTCCTCCTGTTGGTGGGGGTGGGCCTGGAATTCCTCGTGCTCATGGCCCTGAACCACGTGCCCTTCGTGCAGCGGGCCCTGGGCACGGCCGCCATGCCCGGCGCGGCCTGGTTGGTACTCATCCCCTTCGCAGTGGTGATGGTGGCCTTGGAGGAGGGGCGGAAGGCCTGGGCACGGCGGGATCTGCCGGCTCACCCCGGCATACCGACCCACCCATAGAAAAGGCCCCGGCGAACCGGGGCCTTTTCTATGGGGGAGAGCCAGGCTACTTCTTCAACTGCTGCCAGAGGAAGGTGTAGGCCAGGGCCTGCATGTGGGCGGATTGCTGGTTGTTGGCGGCGCCGCCGTGGCCGCCTTCGATGTTCTCGTAGGATCGGACGTCGGCTCCCAGTTCCATCATGCGGGCCATCATCTTGCGGGCGTGGCCGGGGTGCACCCGGTCATCGCGGGTGGAGGTGGTGAAGAGGGTGGGGGGATACTTCACGCCGGGCTTGAGGTTTTGATAGGGCGAGAAGGTGCGGATGTAGTCCCACTGGGCGGGCACATCGGGATCGCCATACTCGGCCATCCAGGAGGCGCCGGCGAGGAGGTGGTTGTAGCGCTTCATGTCGAGCAGGGGGACCTGGCACACGATGGCGCCGAAGTGATCGGGGTAGAGGGTGATCATGTTGCCCATGAGCAGGCCGCCGTTGCTGCCGCCCTGGGCACCCAGGTGCTTCACGGAGGTCACCTTGCGGGCCACGAGATCCTCGGCCACGGCGGAGAAATCCTCATAGGCCCGATGGCGGTTCTGCTTGAGGGCGGCCTGATGCCACTTGGGGCCGTACTCGCCGCCCCCGCGGATGTTGGCGACCACGTAGACGCCGCCCTTGGTGGTCCAGGCCAGGCCGGCCGTGGGGTTGTACCCGGGGGTGAGGGAGATTTCGAAGCCACCGTACCCGTAGAGCAGGGTGGGGTTCGTGCCATCCAGCTTCAGGCCCTTGGGGGCGATCTGGAAATAGGGGACCTTGGTGCCGTCCTTGGAGGTGGCGAAGTGCTGGCTCACTTCGAGGCCGCTGGCATCGAAGAAGGCGGGCATGCTCTTGAGCAATTCAGGGGTGCCCTTGGCCACGTTGCCCAGGTGGAGGCTGGCGGGGGTGAGGTAGCCGCTGACGGTGAGGAAGTAGTCGTCGGATTCTTCAGAATCCACGGCGGAGGCCGAGGCACTGGCGAATTTCGGGGCGCCGGGCAGGGGCTTCGTGGTCCATCCGTCCTTGCCGTGAGTGACCACGGCGAGGCTGCTCTTCACATCCTCCAGCAGGTTGAGGATGAGGTGATGGCGGGTGGCGGTGAAGCTGGCGAGGGTTCGGTGGTCGGAAGGTTCGAAGACCACGGCCAGCTCCCGCTTGCCGGCCATGAAATCGTTGAAATTCGCGGCCACGAGGGAGCCCGCCGCGTAGGTCTTTCCGCCCACGGTCCAAGGCGAGCGGGGCTTCACCAGCAGCCATTCCCGATGGACCTGGGTGGAGGCATCGTTGGGTACGTCGATCTTCTGCAAGGTGCCATCGGCCTTCCGGAGGAAGGTTTCGCTGTTGTAGAAGGCGAGCCCCCGGTGGACGAAGTGGCGCTCGAAGCCCTTGGTGTCATCGAAGCTGGCGCTCACGGAGAGATCGGTGTCTTTGCCCTCGTAGATGGTCTCCGCGGCGGTCAGGGGGGTGCCCCGCTTCCAGCGTTTGGCGATGCGGGCATAACCGGAGGTGGTCATGGACCCGGGGCCGAAATCCGTGGCCACGTACAGGGTGTCCTTGTCGATCCAAGAGGCGCCGCCCTTGGCTTCGGGGAGGTAGAACCCATCCTTCACGAAGGTACGGGTTTGCAGATCGAACTCGCGGGTGACGGTGGCATCGGCCCCGCCCCGGGAGAGGGCGATGAGCGCATGGCGATGGCCACCGGCCTTGAGGATCGAGACCCCCTTCCACACCCAGCCCTCATGCTCGGCAGCGGCCAGGGCATCCAGATCGAGGACCACGTCCCACTTGGGCTCGGCCTTCCGGTACTCGGCCAAGGTGGTGCGGCGCCAGAGGCCCTTGGGGTTCTTCGCGTCCTTCCAGAGGTTGTAGTAGAAGGCGCCTTCCTTCTGCACGAAGGGAATGCGGGCGGTGGAATCGAGCACCTTGAGGATGTCGCCCTTGAGGGCTTCGAAGGCGGGGGCGGCGGTGAGTTCCTTCAGGGAATCGGCGTTGCGGGCCTTGACCCAATCGAGGGCCTTGGGATCGGTAACGCCCTCCAGCCAGATGTAGGGGTCTTCAGCCGGGGCCGGCGCGGGCGCCTGGGCATAGAGCCCGCAGGTGAGGGCCCAACCAAGGGCCAGGGGCGTACAGATGGATTTCATGGGCACTCCAGGGTCGTGAAGCGGGATTGAAGAAGGCCTACCAGATGCGGATGCGCTGATCCGGGGCCAGGTAGAGGGCCTCTCCGGGCTTCACGCCGAAGGTGGCATACCAGGCATCGTTGTTGCGGACCGTGAAGGGGCGGAACCGGCCGGGGGCATGGCCATCCGTGAGGATCTGCTGACGCTCCAGGGCCTCGCGGGTCTTCTCCCGCCAGGCCTGGCCGAAGCCGAGGAAGAACTGCTCGTCGCCGGTAAGTCCCTGCACCTTGGGGGCGGGCTTGCCCTTAAGGGACAGGCGGTAGGCGTCGAAGGCAGCGGCGAGGCCGGCCACATCGGCGATGTTTTCGCCCAGGGTCTGCTTCCCGTTGATCGCGAGATCCGGGAAGGGCTTGTAGGCGCTGAATTGGGCGGCCAGCTGATCCGCGGCGGCCTGGAAGTGCTTCAGATCCTCGGGGGTCCACCAGTTCTGGAGCTTGCCCGTGGCATCGAAGAGGGCCCCGGTGTTGTCGAAGCTGTGGCTGATCTCATGGCCGATGATGCTGCCGATGGAGCCGTAGTTCATGGCCGCGGGGCGCTTGGGGTCGAAGAACGGCGCTTGCAGAATCGCCGCGGGGAAATTCATGGCATTGAGGGCCGGGAGATTCACGGCGTTGATGGTTTGGGGCGTCATCACCCATTCATCGCGATCCACTTTCTGTCCGAGCTTCTGGAGGCTGAGCTCCAACTGGAAGCGGGCCGCCCGATCGTGGTTGCCGAAGGCATCCCCGGCCACCACCTTCAAGGCCGTGTAGTCCTGCCAGCGATCGGGGTACCCCACGGATACCTTCAGCACCGCCAGCTTGGCCTTGGCCTTGGCCTTCGTCTCGGGAGTCATCCAGGCGAGGCCATCAATGCGGCGGCCGAAGGCGGCGATGATATCGGCCACCATGCGCTGGGCCTCAGCCTTGGCGGAGGCGGGGAAGTGCCGCGCCACGTAGGTCTTGCCGACGACCTCGCCGAGGGCGTCGTTGGTGGCACTGACCGCGCGCTTCCAGCGGGGCCGCTGTTGGGTGATGCCACTGAGTTCGGGGCCGAAGAAGGCGAAGGATTGATCGGCGATGACCTTGGGGAGCACGGAGGCGTGATCCTGCACCGCGTGGAACCGGAGGTAGTCCTTCCAGGTGTCCAGTGACACCTCGGCGACCAGGGCGGAGAGCCCCTTGAAGGCCGCGGGCTGCCACACGACGAAGTCCTGGGCCTTGCCCAGACCCGCGGCGGCGAAATAGGCCTCCCAGTCGAGGCCCGGCGCCTTGGTCGCAAAATCGGCCCGGTGCCAGGGGTTGTTGCCCTTCTCCACGTCGCCGGATTCCTCCCGGCTCAGGTGGGCCTGGGCGATGCGCGTTTCCAGCGCGAGGATGGCGGCGGCCCGAGGCTCGGCATCGGCGTCTGCGATTCCTCCCCGCTTGAGCATGGCCGCCACATGGGCCAGGAACTTCGCCCGGAGCTGGACCATGGCCTGCGAGGCATCCAGGTAATAACTCCGGTCCGGCAGGCTGAGGCCGCCCTGGAGGAGGAAGGGGACGTAGCGCGTGGGGTCGTTCAGATCCTGGGCCACCCAGAGGCCGAAGAGGTTCGACGTGGTGTAGTTGGTGGCGTTCAGCACATCCACATCCGCCCGCAGCGTGGTGCCGAGGTGGCGGGAGAGGGCCGCGCGGTCGGCGATGGCGGTGATGGCTTCGAAGGTGGGCTGGAGGGGGCGCAGGCCGGCGGCCTCGATGCGGGCCTCATCCATAAAGGTGGTGTAGAAATCGCCGATCTTCCGCTGATCGGAGCCCGCGGGCGCCTTGGAGGCGGCGGCTTCCTGGATGATGGCGGCGGTCTGGCGATCCGTGAGGTCGAAGAGCGTCGACCAGATGCCCACGGAGCCCTTGTCGGCGGGGATTTCCGTCTGCTTCATCCAGGTGCCGTTGGCGAAGGCGTAGAAATCATCGCCGGGCTTCACGCTGCGATCCATGCCGGCGAGGTCGAGGCCATGGAGGACGGGGGCCTGGGCCCGAGTGGCGGCCTTACCGGTTGCTTTGGGGCCCTGGGCGAAGCCCGTGGCGGCCACGAGGGCCAAGAGGAGGGGCGACAGGCGAGGGCGCATAAGGATCCTGGGAAACCCCTTAGGGTGGATCAGATGCGGCGGCCATGGAAGGCACCATGGCCCCCAGCCGTGGTCAACGGTGCCCCAACAGGGGTGAATTCAGCCCGACCTCAGCCCAGGTGCCGCGGGGCGGCCCCCACTTGCTCTTTAAGGGCGGCCTTCTTGCGCTCCACGATCCCTTCGGCAATCTGTTGGACTTTCAGGCCCAGCCACTTGGCCGTGGAGCCTCCGGGCTCGTAGTTGGCGGGCCCGAAATGATGGACCCTGCCATCTTGGCGAAGCTGCTCCACCTGGCGCAGGCTCGCGGAGCTCGCGTCGTCATACACGGCATAGGCGAGGCCGCCGTTCTGCTTGAGCACACTGAAGGCGGGCACATCACTGGGGCCATCGGCGATGTAGATCATCTGCTCGAAGGGCACGCGCCGGAAGTCCCGGGGCAGGGTGGCGTTCACTTCGATGGTGGGGTCCACGTTGGAGCCCTTGTTGATCTCGAAAATGGCGCGGGTCTTGGACGTGTTGTCGTAGGCCACGGCGATCTGGCTGATGGCGTGGGGCGGGAACATGGCGCCGTCCTGGCTCGCGGGCGCGGCTGTGTGGGTGCCCGCGGGATTGAAGCCCGGCTGGGGGGGCGTCTCGATGAACTCGCTGGCCCAGATGCCATCCACGTAAGGGCGGATGGCGCTGCCCTCGATCATCTCCCGGAGGCCCGTGGACACAATGTAGTGCTCCAGCTTCAACTCGAAGCGGTCGGCTTCGTGCACCTTGTTCAGCTCTTCCTTCAGCAACCGGAAGAAATCCGGCAATCCCTTGTGAAAGGCGATCTGGGCTCCGAGCTCCCGGAGCTTGGCGTTCGTGAGCCCGCTCATGCGCCCGGCCTGGACATAGGTCAGCAGGTGATTCAGGTAGCAAGTGTCGGGGTGCACGTTCACGCCGATGCGCTTGAAGAAGCCGGGCAGGGCGTTCACCTCACGCCAGAAGGCGCCGCCATCCACCCGATACGCTTCGAAGATCGGATCCTGCATGTAGCCGGGGATCACGGTCTTGTCGAAGTCCCAGATGAGGGCGATGACGTTCTGCGGGTGGGCGGTGGACATGATGCGGATCCTCGATTGAACCAGCCTACTTCAGTCCCAGGCTTCGCCCCGCCACCCAGACGATGAGCCTCCTGGGCACGAAGCGTTGAATGGCCACGAGCAGGCGATGGCGAAGGCCCGGGATGACGAGGGCGTGGCCCCGCTCCAGGCCTCGCAGGCCCGCCTCCACGACCTTCACCGGGTCGAGCAGGCCGGAAGCCAGGGCGGGAATCTGTTTGCGGGGGATGTTGGCGGCTTGGAAGAACTCCGTGGCCGTGGCACCGGGGCAGAGGGTGGTGACGGTGATGCCATCCTTCCGCAGCTCCCGGCCCAATGCCTGGGACCAGCTGAGGATGAAGGCCTTGGTGGCGCCGTAGGTGGCGAAATTGGGGCAGGGCTGGAAGGCGGCCGTGGAGGCCACGAAGAGGATGCCGCCTTGACGCCGCCGTTTCAGGAGCGGGAGCAGCCCGTGCACCACTTCCACCACGGCTTCGAGGTTCAACGTGAGCATCTCCTGATGGGCCCGGAGGCTCAGGGTGGCGATGCGCCCCACAGGCCCCCACCCCGCGTTGGGAATGATCACGTCCACGGCGCCCACCCGGGTCACGAGCTCGGCGCGGGCCTGGGGAATTAGCAGGTCACAGGCGATCACCTCGGGATGGATGCCTGTGGCTGCGTGGATGGCCTGGGCCACTTCCGCCAGGCGGGTCTGCCGCCGCGCCACGAGGATGGGCACCGCGCCCCGCGCGGCCACGGCGTGGGCGAACTGCTCGCCGAGGCCGGAGCTGGCCCCCGTGATGAGCACCCGTGCGCCTTTCCACTGGATCATGCCTCAACGCTACCAGACGGATGCGGGCTTCAGGGCGCGGGCCGCCGGGTCAGCAGGGCGGTGTGCCAGCGGAGGCTCAAGGCCACCATGGGGGAATCGAGGCCCCCGTGCAGGGCCCGGGTGCGGCCCAGGCGCAGGGAGAGGTCCAGATCGTCCCCCAGCGGCTGATGGAGGCCCAGGGCGGGCTGAATGAGGGCCCCTCCCCGAGTCTCCACCCCGCCACCGCCGCCGGCGCCCAAGGCGACTTCCGCGAAGAACGTGGTGCCCGTTCGGGCCAGGGGATGGGATTCCAGCCCCGCACCTAGGAGGCCCTCGGCGAAGCCGCCCGCCCGCCCACTGGTGCCGAACGCCGCCTCTCCGGCCAAGTAGGCGTGGGTGGTCAAGGGCAGCGCGATCCGGAGGCTCGCCAGGCGAACGGGATCCTTGGCGATGCCGGGGCCCCGGGCGGGTGCGGTGAGTTCGGCGAGCCCCGTTTCCACGTACCAGATCTGATCCACGAAATCGCCTCCAGGGGCCGAAGCCCGCCCGCCCTCCATGGCCAGGCCGAAGCGGCGGCCCAGGCCCACCTGCCAGGTGGTGGCTCGGTAGGATCCTCCGGGCATAGCGACGCGCCCGGCTTCGAGGGCGAGCACCGTCGCGGATCCGACTTGGGCTTCCAGGCCCAGGGCGCCCTTCCAGGCCATGCCGCCCCCCACGTCCAATCGCCCGCCGCCCGCGGGACCCCCCGCCAGGCGGGCCAGCGCGCGCCAGAGGCCCTCGGCGCCGAGGTTCCACCGCCAGCCCAATCCCACCAGGCCCTCCATGTAGCCATCGGCGCCGCCGCCGTGGGCCCCGGCCAGTTCGAGGCTGGTGAAGAGGTGATCGCCCAAGCCCAGGGTGGTTTGAAGGCCCACGAGCGCTACGTCCCGCTCGGGCCGTCCATCGGTGCGGAGGCCCCCCTGGGGGTGGTAGCGCGCGGTGGTGAGGGCCACGTCCAGCTCCCGCCAGGGCAGGCCTTCAAAGGTCAACGGGTCGGCCGACCCGCTGCGCTGGAGGCCGAAGGGCAGCCCGAGGGAGAGCCGCCATTGGCGGCTGTCGATGTCGCCGTTGGGGAAGTGGATCCGTTCGTAGGCCGCGCCCAAGCGCCAGGCATCCGCCCGCCAATCGAGCCCCGCGTGGCCTTCCACCATCCACCCGCCGCCCACGGCCGCGCGGCCTGCGCCGCCCCCGCCGCAGAACGCGCCGAGATCCAGGTGCAGGCGGTCGGTGAGTGCCGGGCGCCAGGCCCCGGTCACGCCCACGGTGATGAAGCCACCGCGGATGCCCGTGAGGGCTCCGTAGCCGCCCAGGCCCCAGGCGAATCCGTGCCGCTGTTCCCGGAGGAGTTCCAGGCCCATGAGCCCCATGCGCTCGCCCGCCTTCGGCATGTCCAGGGTCTGCCAGCTGAGGCGTGCTTCCAGGGGGAGCTGCCGGGGGGCCGGGCTTTGGGCGGCCAGCACGGGGGCCAGCAGGATGGGGACGATGGGGCGCATGGGTTGGGCCAGCATAGCCCAGGGCGCTGATGCGATAGTGAACGGGTGGAACGCTCCTACTTCGACGCCAATGCTTCCGTCCCCCCCGTGCCCGAGGCCGTGGAGGCCGTGCGCCGCGCCATGAACGAGGACTGGGCGAATCCCACCAGCACCCACCGGGAGGGGCAGCGGGCCCGGCATCGGTTGGAGGAAGCGCGCCGCGATATCGCGGAAGGGTTGGGCGTTGCACCGGCGGAGCTGATTTTCTGCAGCGGCGCTACGGAAGCCCTGCACCTCTTGATCCGAGGGCTCCGGCCCGCGTTGGGAGATCGTCCCGCCGCCGTGTTCCCCGGCGAACACAGCGCCTGCCTCAATCCACTGAAGGATTGGACGGCGGTGAGCTTTCGGCCCCAGCCTCCCGAGGGCTGCGCCACGGTGTTCCAGATGGCCGCCAGCAACGAGACGGGCCTTCGCTACCCCATGCCCCGGATCCACGGTGCGCTGCGCATTCGAGACTGCGCCCAGGCCTGGGGCAAGGTGGAGCTGGATCTGGAGACCTGCGATGCCGCCGTGTTCTCGGGTCACAAAATGGGCGGTCCCCGGGGGGCGGGACTGCTTTGGATGAAGCCTGGCCTGCCCTGGGAGAGCCCCATGGAGGGGCCCCAGGAGCGTCGTCGGCGCGGGGGTACGGAGGATCTGCCCGCCATCCTCGGCCTCGCCGCCGCGGCCCGCCGGATCCCCGAACGGGTGGCTTCCACCGCGGCCCTGGCCCCCTTGCGGGATGCGCTGGAGGGCGAAGTGCTCAGCTGGGATCCCGCCTATGCGGTGGTGGGCCGGGGGCTGGAGCGCCTGCCGAACACCACGGCGTTGCTGCTGCGGGGCCACTCCGGTGAAGCGGTGCAGATGGCCCTGGACATGGGGGGCTTCGCCGTGAGCACCGGCAGCGCCTGCCACAGCGGCTCCGTGAAACCAAGCCACGCCATCCTCAGCTTGGGCTATTCGGAGGTGGATGCGCGCAGCGTGGTGCGAATCTCCATGCTGCCGGGCACCACCGAAGCGCAGGTGGCCCGGCTCGTGATCGCGCTGCGAAAGGCGCTCCGTAAGGATTGACGGAGGGCCCTCGGAATCCCATCGTGGGCAGGTGTCCGCTGCCGCCACCCTCGATCGCGAAGCTGCCCGGGTGACCCACACCCGCGGGGCCAGTTTGAAGCACTACCGGGGGAACCTGCGGGCCTTGGTGGATGAGACCACCTGGCTCAGGATCCTTCGGGACTGCTCGGATCCAGTGGCGGAATTCCTATGCCGGGAGGTGGAACCCGATGAGTGGATTCCTGCGGAATGGCTGATGGAGGCCCGTCAGGCCTACCTGCGGCGAGCGGGGATCAACCCCTGGGCGGCACGGGGGGGGATGATGGCGAGGCCACTCTACGAGCTGGGGAAGGATCAGGGGTGGTTCCAAGGTTCGGATCCGGAGCAAGTGGTCATCGACTACCCCCACCTCTGGGAATACCTCCACCGGGGGGGATGGGCTGAGGTTGCCGCGTTGGCCCCTGGAAAGGGCGAGCTCGTCTTGTGGGCGGATTTTCCGTATGCCGAATACCCAGCGGAGTACCTTCCCAGGTTTTTTGCAGGCCTGCTTCAACTGCGGAAAGCGGGCTTGGTGCGGGTCCGCTACGAAGCACCGGCCTCCGGCGCCTGGGATCACCGCTATCACCTGAGCTGGCACCCGGGGTCCTCGGAGGACTCGGACCCGCGTGGGTGATAGCTTGAACCCATGACTGAAACCCGCTGGCCCTACCCCCTCCTCCGCCTGAAGCCCGGTAAGGAGAACCTCGTCTCCAAGCGCCACCCCTGGATCTACAGCGGGGCCGTGGCCGCTCCCGCCGAGTCCCCCCTGGTGCGCATCGCGGATGATTCCGGCAACGTGCTGGGCGTAGGCACCGCCTCGGCCACCAATCCCCTGGCCGCCCGGGTCTTCCGCTTCGAAGACGCCCCCCTGGACGAGGCCTTTTTCGCGCATCGATTCGAGATGGCCCTGCAATTGCGCAAGGACCTGGGCCACACGGACCCCCTCGAAGGCGTGCGCTGGGTCTTCGGCGAGGGCGACCTCTTGCCCGGCCTCGTGGTGGATCGCTATGCCCACGCCCTGGTGATCCAAGTGGGCACCGCGGGGCTGGAGGCCCTGCGCCCCGTGTGGGGACCCGTGCTGGAGGCCATCGGCCGCCGGGAAGGCTGCACGGTGTTCGTGGAGCGCAGCCAGAGCGGCCGCAAGGAGGAGGGGCTCGCGCCGGTGAACCGCATCCTCAAGGGCAGTCTGGGCGGCCCCATCACCATTCACGAAGGCCCCGCCCGCTTGAAGGTGGACCTGCTCAAGGGGCAGAAGACGGGCTTCTTCCTGGATCAGCGGGCCCATCGGCTGCAGATGGGGGCCCTTTCCAACGGAAAGCGCGTGCTCAACACCTTCGGCTACACCGGCGGCTTCAGCATCCATGCGGGCTTGGGCGGCGCCCTGGAAGTGGCGACCCTGGACACCAGCGCCGGGGCCCTGGATCAGGCTGAGGCGGATTGGCAGGCCAACGGCCTCGACCCCGCCCTGCATACCCGGTTGGAGGGCGACGCCTTCGAACTCATGCGCCAGTTGGACGCCGAATCCTGGGATCGCGTCATCGTGGATCCCCCCGCCTTCGCCAAGCAGCGCAAGGATGTGGACAACGCCTTCAAGGCCTACAAGGATGTCTTCCGTCTGGGGGCCCGCGCCACGGCCCGGGGCGGCATGCTCTGGTGCTACAGCTGCAGCCAGCACCTGGATCGCACCCGCTTCCAGGAGGCCGTGTGGACGGCCCTGCTCGAAGCCGGTCGGGAAGCCCAGGTGCTCGCGCATCTCGGTCAGCCCGCGGATCATCCCTACGCCCTGAATCACCCCGAAGGGTTCTACCTCAAGGGGCTATGGCTGCGGGTGCTTTGAGGAACCTAGGCTTCAGTGGAAGCGGCGGTTGAAAGCGGCGCAGGGCCCCACCGGAAGGGCTGGGGTTTCCCATAGGTGAAGCGCCGCCACAGCCATTCCGCTGGGCCCATGCGGAAACGCGTCAGCCAGAGGTGACTGCTCCACATCTGCAGCCCGTAGAAGACCAAGCCCCCGGCCAGGTAATGGCTGACGGGCACCTTCCCGTAGAGGCCCAGGCCGTGGCCGTTGAAGACCCACGTGCAGATGAGGGACTGCAAGAGGTACTGGGTGAGCGCCATGCGCCCAAGGGGCGCGAACAGGCCGAGGGCCCGGCGGGCTTGGGGGTGCTGGAGGAGCAACAGGATCCCCGCCGCGTAGCCCAAGGTGAGTCCGGGCTTCGCGAAGAGATACCCTACGCGGACCAGGACGCGGAGCGGACGGACGGAGAGGTGGGACGCGAAGGACCACACGCGGTCCTGAGGGATCAGGTTCGCCGCGAGGCCCAGGAGGCCGAAGATCAGCGTCAAGCAGCGCAGTGTGGCCCGGTGTTGGGCCGGTTCGGAGAAGAAGCCCTTCTTCCAGAAATAGGCGCCGAGGACGAAGAAAGGCAGGAGGATCGGTAGGCGGTTGGCAAGGCGCACCGGACCGAAGATGTTCACCATCTCCCAGGCACGGTATTTCAGCAGGGCGAACCAGGAATCGGCCCCGTAATGCTCGACGCCCAGGGCATTGAAGCGGGCGGACTGCTCGATCAGGTGGCTGGCGGCTCCGATGCGCCCGGCGAAGGGCAGGATGAGGAGCCCTGTGGCGGCCCAGAGGAGGGGGATGGTCCAGAGGATGCGGCGAGGACCCACGTGGAGGACGGGCAGCATGAGAAGGCTGATCACCGCGTAGTCGAGGAGGATGTCGCCGTCCCAGAGCAGGAAACTGTGGGCGAGGCCGAAGAGGGCGAGCACCCCCACCCGGCGCAGGGAAAAGGGCAGGTGCCGCTCGCCCCGCCGCGCCAGGGCCTCGGCCTGGATGGTCAGGCCGGCTCCGAAGAGCATGGCCAGCAGAGCGGCGGCCTTGGATTCCAGCAGGGCGGTGCGAAGGGTCTGCACCACCGTGCCTCCCCAGCCCATGGGGTAGGGAAGGTGGGCTTCGAGGGCCCATTCGGAGCCACTGAAGATGCTGAGGTTCACCAGCAAGACGCCCAGCAAGGAGAGGCCCCGCAGCACGTCCAGCTGGAGGAGCCGAGCTTCGGGGGCCACGGGTTTCAAGGAAGAGGCAGTCGAGGGCATGGGCGTCCTTGGGGAGCGATTCCCCGGAATCCGGCGGACCCCTGAGGCTTTCCGGTTTCAAAGCGGCAAGGCTTCGAATCTACTCTTCGACCCCTTTCTGGTTTAGCCGAGGTCGCCTCCCGATCGGCGCGTGTGGCATGGCCCCTTGCGGGAAGGCCCCAAGTTCAAGTGGCCCCAGCGGTCCACCGATCCAAGCCTGGGAGGAACTCATGAAGATCCTGGTGGTGGACGACGTTCCCTACGTTCGTGAATTCATGGTGGCGGCCCTGAAAGCCAAGGGGCATCAGCCTTTCGCGTTCGGGGATGCGAAATCCGCGTGGGATTGGTTCAACGTGAATCCCTGCCCGCTGGCGATCCTTGATTGGGAAATGCCCGGGGGCATGGATGGCCTGGGCCTCTGCCGCTGGATCCGGGAGAGCCATCCCAAAACCTACGTGCTCATGCTTACGGGCCACGACACGGTAAACGAGCGGGTGGAGGCCACCAAAGCCGGAGCCCACAACTTGGTGAGCAAGCCCCCCAGCCTGCAGGACCTCAGTGAGACGCTGCAGCTGGCGGAATGGCGAGTCAGTCAGCCCTAGTTCAGCCCAGCTTTTCCACTTCTGCGTCCTGGCCCTTGGCGTTGAGCGCGCCGAGGTTGAGGTCCAGCAGGTGAGTGGGGTGCACGTTTTTCATCGCCGCGAGCATGGAGGATTTGATGGCGGGGATGTTGGGCTGGAGCTGCTCGATGAGGGCCTTGGCCTGCTTGCGGCGGCTCTCCTGGATGGAGCAGGCGCACAACGGGCAGCCGCAGGGCACGATGGGGTAGCCCTTGAGCCAGGTGTAGCGCTGGAGGTCCACTTCCTCGCAGGTGCCCAAGGGGCGGATCACGGTGTTGGCGCCATCATCGCTGGTGAGGCGCAGGGGCATGGAGCCCAGCCGTCCTTCGAAGAACAGGTTCAGCAGCAGGGTCTCCAGCAGGTCATCCACGTGATGGCCGAGGGCGATCTTGGTGTACCCGTGGGCCTTGGCGTGGGTGTACAGCACGCCCCGGCGCAGGCGCGAGCAGATGATGCAGGGCAGGGCCTCGGGCCGCTCCCGGATCTTCTGATCGATGGGCGCGCCCAGGATGGTGTGGGGGATGCCCTTCTGCTCGCAGACTTCGGCGATGCGATCGGGATCGAACTTGGGGAAGCCGGGATCCACGGTGATGCCGTGCACCTCGAAATCGATGGGCGCGCGCTTCCGAAGGGTCTCCAGCACTTCGAGCAGGGCCCAGGAATCCTTGCCGCCGCTGAGCCCCACGAGGATTCGGTCGCCCTCCTCGATGAGGTTGTAGTCCCGGATGGCTTCGCCCACCCGGCGCAGGATCTTCTTCTCCAGCTTGGGGAGCAGCTTGAGGTCTTCCTCCGTCGGAGGGAGGGCCAGGGACGGCAACGCGCACAGGTTCGACACCGGAACCTCAGCCCATCAGGGCGGCGCAGCCCTTGATCTTTCCGTTGGCCATGCCTTCCTGCACGGCCTTCACGTACTGGGGGCAGGTGCAATCGGGGCAGGTGTTCGCGTGGGTTTCGCTGCAGAGGTCGGCGATGGTGACCTTCTCCAGGAAGGTGGTGATGTGGTTCGTGAGCTGATTCCAAAGCATGGCGGCCATGCGCTCGTCGCCCATGAGGATCTCCCGGGCCGACAGCGGATCCAACTTGGCCTGGGCGTGGAATGCGCCATCCGTGAGACGGAGCACTTCGCCGACGCTGATCTGATCACAGGCCCGGGTGAGCACGTAGCCGCCCTTGGGGCCGCGCACGGAGGCCACGACGCCGGCCTTCTTGAGCTTGTTGAAGATCTGCTCGAGGAAGGGAAGGCTCAGGTTTTGCCGCTGGGCGATGAGATGGAGGGGCACAGGCTGGCCATGGCTGTGGTGGGCCAGATCAAAGAGGGCCTGCATGCTGTAGCGGCCACGGGCGCTGATTTTCACCGGATGCCTCTGCTTCCCTTCAAGGCTCCAGATTAGGATTGTTGATCAGAACAGTCAATTATTGCTCCCGCCGGTGGGCGCCGGGCACTCCCGGACCCCATGCCTCCGAGGGTGGAGGCCGGTTTCCCAAGGGGGGCCCCGGGGTCGCGAACCCATCCAAAGGTCAGGCCTGGGAGGGTCAGGTCGATAAGGGAGAGTGATGCGCATCCTCGCCTGTTTCCTCGCCTGGACCCTGGGATTGGGTCTCGCTGCCCAGCCCGCACCCATCCGGATCCTCGGTGGGGAGCTGGATGGGCTCAACCCCCTATTGATGTTCAATGAGGATCAACTCCCCCCGGTGGACTTGGTGTTCGACCGCTTGGTCACCATGGATGCCAAGGGGAATTTCCTGCCGGAAATCCTGGATCGGTGGGAGTTGTCGCTGGATCAGCGGGAGGCCACCCTCGTGATGCGCCCCGGCCTCACCTGGCAGGACGGGCATCCCATGGATGCGGAGGACATCCTCTTCACTTGGAACCTCATCCGGTCGCCGCGGATGATCGAGCTGAGCGACAACCTGGGGCGGTGGATCCCCTCGATGAAGCTGGTGGATCGGATGACGCTGAAGGTAACTTCTGATCAGCCCATGGCCACCCTGCAGGCCGAGCTCTACAACTTCATCCCCGTACCGAAGCACCTCTATGGGGTGGTTGGGAACCCGGCCAAGCATCCCTTCACCTGGGCGCCGGTGGGCTCGGGCCCCTACAAGGTGCTCCCGGGGGCCAACCCCAAGGAGGTCAACCTGGTGCGATGGGACGGTTACCGGGGTGCCCATCCGGGCGCGGCCCCGGGCTTCAGGTTCAAGTCCTTGGGCAGGGGGTATGTCAAATCGATGTACGCGGGAGAAGCGGACTTCTTCACCTACACCAGTGACTGGTTGAGCAATTACCTGCTCCGCAAAGGGGTGGTGGGGCAGGGCCGGTTGGTGGCCTACAACACCGTTCAGGATGGGTTCAGCGCCCTTTGGATGAACTGCGATCCCCGGCGGAGCGTCATGGCCGATGTCCGCCTCCGGCAGGCCCTCGCCAATCTGGCGCCCTTCGAGGAGTACGCGCGCCAGCGCACCGTGCGGCCCATCCAAGTGGCCAGCAGCGTTTGGCACCCCCTGTCCTGGGCTTTCGACCCCACGCCGAAGCCCCTGCCCAAGCGGGCCTTGGCCCTCCAACTGCTGGATCAGGCGGGCTGGAAGGTGGGGCCCAACGGCTGGCGGCATAATGCCCAAGGCAAGGAACTGATCCTCACCCTGGTGATGTCTGGGCTGTTGAATCAAAACCCTCTCGTTTCCAAATGGGTGGAATCCCTGAATGCGGCAGGCATTCGAGTGGACACGCGTGAAGTGACTAGTTCCGAGTCCCTCAAAGCGCAGGCGGAGGGCAGGGGGGACATTTGGCTGGGGGGCTGGGTGAACAATGGGCCCGATCCCAGCGGCGATCGGCTCGTGTACACCACTGAAGGCATCCCGAGCCACACCAATTTCACCAGCTACCGGAACCCTGAGGTGGATCGGCTGTTCGAGCTGGGGCGCCATGAGGTGGATCTGGAGGCGCGCAAGGTGATCTACCACCGCATCAATCAAATCCTCTTCAGGGACCGACCGCTCATCCTGCTGGAGTACAGCCCCGCCTATACCATCGCGGTCAAGGAGCTGAAGGGGGTGGGGTTCAGCTCGCGGGGCGTGCACTACGGATTCATCCCCGGGATCCGGGGATGGCGGATGGAAACCGCTCCCAACCCCTGATCAGAACTATGCCCCATCGCGGGCCGCGCCTGCGGCCATCGATGGGGCAAAAGGGCCTGAGGCCAGGTGGGGCGTTAGAGGCGCTCCACGCGGATCTCGACCTTGGAACTGCCGCGGGATTCTTCCCGGCGGGGACGCTCCTCGTGCTCTTCCCGGCGGGGCCGATCCTCGCGACGAGGACGATCTTCACGCTCGGGACGCTCGTCGCGGCGGGGGCGATCCTCGCGATCGGGGCGGGCTTCGTGGCGGGGGGCGGAGGCCGGGGCAGCAGGCGCAGCCTTCGCGAGCTCCTTGCCGGCCCAGGCGGAGGCCACCTGCCGGAGGCGATCCACCAGGCGCTGGGGTTCCTGCACGGTGATGCCGTCGCCGAACTGCATGGCCCAGCGGGCGATGGCGCGGAGATCCGTGGCGGTGAAGGTAACGAGGGCCTTGCCATCCTCCTGCTCCTTGAGCTGGAACTGGGGGAAGGCGGGGGGGGCCTGCTTCACGGCGAAGACCCACTGCTTGTGGAGGAGGGCCTTCACGGCGATGGGCTCACCGCCCAGCCAGCCGCCGATCTGATTGCCGGGGGTGCCTTCGGCGTAGGGGCCCTGGGCGGCGCGGCCCACGCCTTCCACATCGTTCACCTCGGCGAGGAGGTCGAGGCGGTGGTGGCGCTCGGCGTTGTAGCGGCGATCCCAGCCGAACACGAACCAGGCCTGGGAGAGCGCGTCGTAGGTGAGCTGGCGGGGTTCGAAGGTGCGGGGCGCGTTGGCGTCCTGATCCTTGAAGATCAATTCCACGGGGCGGTTCTCACGCATGGCGGCGAGCACGGCGGGGAAGGGGAAGGCGAGGGCATCCGCGGCGGGCACGGGAGCTTCAAGTTTCTTGGCCTTGGGGGCCTTGGGCTTCGCCTCTTCCACGACTTCAGGAGCGGCCTCCACCGGGGCGACGGCCTTCTTGGTCCCCTTCTTCACGGGTTCAGCGGCGGCTTCCTTCGCCTTTGGCGCCTTGGCGGCGGCCTTCTTGGCGGGTGCCTTCACGGGTTCTACCTCGGCCTTGGCCTTCACGGCCTTCTTGGGCTTGGCTTCCGCAGGGGCGGTCTTGGGGGTGCGCTTCGTGGCCATGGGGGAACTCCAGGTTCATCTTCACCCACCTGGCCTTTGCCGTCCAATCTCAGGGCGTCGCCCGGGGGTGCATCCGCTCGTAGAGCTCCTTCAAACGGGCTCGGTGAACGTGGGTGTAGATCTGCGTGGTGCTGATGTCCGCGTGGCCGAGCATGGCCTGCACGGCGCGCAGATCGGCCCCGTGATCCAGCAGGTGAGTGGCGAAAGCGTGGCGCATGACATGGGGACTGACCCGGGCCACGGGGATGCCGGCTTTGAGTGCGTAGGCCTTCACGAGTCGCCACAGCTGCTGTCGGCTCAGGCCTTCACCATGCCGCCCCACGAAGAGCGCATCCGCCCGGGGCTTGAATCCGGGGCGCACCGCCAACCAAGCCCGCAACCAAGCCGCAGCGGTATCGCCGAAGGGGATGAGGCGCTCCTTGCGACCCTTGCCCATGACCTTGAGAAAGCCTTGATCGAGAAAGACGGACAGGGCGGGCAGCTCCGCCAGCTCGCTCACGCGCAATCCCGAGGCATAGAGCAGCTCCAGCCAGGCGCGATCCCGGATGCCGAGGGGCGTGCCGGTATCCGGCGCGGCGAGCAGGGCCTCCACGGTGCCTTCGCTGAGGGTCTTGGGCAGGCGTCGGGGCGGTCTCGGGGCCTTAACCACGGCCTCGGGCCCCACGGCCCCCTCGCCCTCCATGCGGAGGAAGGTGAGGAGGGAGCGCAGGCTGCTGCCCATGCGCGCCAGGCTGCGACTGGCCTTGCCCAGGGATTGCTGGTGCACGAGGAACGCGTTCACGTGCTCCCGGGTGAGGTCGGAGGGCGCGAGACTTCGATCACAAGCCCAGGCGGCGAGTTGGTGCAGATCGGAGAGATACCCCTCGGCCGTGCGCGGGCTCAGGCTCCGTTCCACCACCAGGTGGGTTCGGAGCTCCCGCAGGCTGGAACCCCATCCCAGAGGCCAACCCTGTTCGGGCTCAAGAGTTTCCTTGGGGCGTGGCATGGGGGCCTGGGAAGCAATAAATCTTACAATCGCGAAGGGTGCCGACCGAGGCAGGCCAGGCAGGCGAGGCTCAGCGTAGCGGCTCTACGAGTGCCGAGCCTAACGCCGCATGGCGAGTGTCGCCGCCCTTCGCCCGGAGGGTAGGTGGCTCTCCGCGCCCCCCCGCTTCGTCGGCCGTCTTGTCCGTAGACACCACTACGGCCTGCGACGCCCTTCTTGCTGGGTGACGCGGATAGCCATCTACGATTGTAAGATTTATTGCTTCCCAGGCCCCTGGCAATGGCCTCATGTGGGATTCCTATTTTGCACATGGCCTGCCCCGTGGTAGGTTCTTCAGGTTCGCTTTCAAGGAGCCACCGATGTCTGACGTCCGCAAGAAGGTCATTGCGATCATTGCCGAACAGCTGGCCAAGCCCGAGGATTCCATCCAGGAGAGCAGCCACTTCGTGGATGATCTCGGTGCCGACAGCCTCGACACCGTCGAGATCATCATGGCGATCGAGGAGGCCTTCGGTCTCGAGATCCCCGAGAGCGAGCAGGAGAAGATCCGCACCGTCGGCGATGCGATCTCCTACATCGAGAAGCACTCCAAGTAACTCTTTCGTAACCGGATGCGCCGCGGCCTGGGTCGCGGCGCATCGCGTTTACGGGGGCATGCGCGGCGAGGCTTCGGCGGAGCTGGGAATCCGGCGAACAGCGGGTCTTGCGGAGGCATCTAACCTCTTATCCCTCGGGCGGCATCTTCGCTGCGTCGCCGCGCCGGGCAGGATGAAAGGCGCTTAACCCCTGGTAACATTCAGGTCTCGAGGTGAAGTGATGTCCTCTCTCAATCGTCGTCGCGTCGTCATCACGGGCATGGGTTCCGTGAACCCCTGCGGACTCACCGTGGGCGAGACCTGGGACAACCTGCTGGCCGGCAAGAGCGGCATCTCCACCGTGGATCGCTTTGATGCCAGCGAATACGCCTGCCGCATCGCGGGCCAGGTGAAGGGCTACAATCCCGATCTGTTCATCGACAAAAAAGAGCAGAAGAAGATGGATCTATTCATCCACTACGCCCTCGGCGCCGCCGCCGAAGCCTGGGTGGATGCGGGCTATGAAGGGGTGGAGCTCACCAAGGCGGAGCGCGAGCGCTTCGGCACCTACATCGGCAGCGGCATCGGCGGCCTCAACACCATCTGGGAGGAGGCCAACGGCTTCCGCGGTCCCCGCCGCATCAGCCCCTTCTTCATCCCTAGCCTCATCGTGAACCTGGCCAGCGGCTTCGCCAGCATCAAGTACGGCCTGCAGGGCCCCAACAGTGCTGTGGCCACGGCCTGCGCCACGGGCACCCACGCCATCGGCGATGCAGCCCGCCTGATCATGCACGGCTACGCCGACCGCATGATGACCGGCGGCGCCGACTCCGTGATCAACCCCCTGGGCCTGGGCGGCTTTGCTGCCATGCGGGCCCTCTCCACCCGCAATGACGCCCCCGAACAGGCCAGCCGACCCTTCGACACGGGCCGTGATGGCTTCGTGATGGGTGAGGGCGCCGGCATCGTGATCCTCGAGGAATACGAGATGGCCAAGGCACGCGGCGCGAAGATCTACGCTGAGGTCGTCGGCTACGGCATGAGCGGCGACGCCCACCACATCACTTCCCCCAGCGAAGATGGCGACGGCCCCAAGCGCGTCATGCGCGCCGCCATCGAGGATGCCGGCATCGCCCTGGAGCAGATCGCCTACGTGAACGCCCACGGCACCAGCACCCCCGCGGGCGACAAGCTGGAGTGCTTGGCCATCAAAGGCGTCTTCGGTGACCACGCCAAGAAGCTCAAGGTGAGCTCCACTAAGTCCATGCACGGCCACCTGCTGGGTGCCGCCGGTGCCCTGGAGAGCATCATCTGCGCCAAGGTCATCCAGACCGGGGACATCCCCCCCACCATCAACGTGGTGGACCAGGATCCCGCCTGCGATTTGGACGTCACCGCCAACACCAAGGGCCGCTTCGATGGCGAGTACGTGCTGAACAACAACTTCGGCTTCGGCGGCACCAACGCCTGCGTGGTGCTCAAGAAGCTCTAGGCCCCGCGGCTGGGTCGATTCCAAGGCGGAAGGGGTGGCGGAGTCCCCCCTTCCGCCTTGTACTTTGTCTTTCGGGAGGACCACGAGGAACTTTCGAATCGATTTCTAAAATAAAAACTTGAAAAATTAGATCAAAAACATCAAATTTTAGTTCAACGGTGCAGCAACGTGATGTTGCTCCCGCCTTTGGAGGCTTCCATGGCGAACGCTGGACTTCGGGACTTTCTGGAAATCCCCTACGACGAGCTCGAGCAGCTGAACCTCAAGGCGAAGCAGCAGCGCCTGGACCGCGTGCCCGTGGACAAGATCCGCGAGGAGCGCATGGCCTACCTCGAGGGCGAGAAGCGCATCAAGGCCGTGACGGTCTGCTTCACGGACATCGAAGGCCGGCTCCACATGCTGGACTACGATAAGAAATTCCTCCTGAAGTCCCAGGACAACCTGACCTTCGACGGCTCCTCCATTCGGGGCTTCGCGGCCCAGGCCGAAAGCGACCTGCGCCTCGTCATTGATTGGCCCGCCTTCTACTGGCTGCCCAGCGATGTCTTCGGACCCGGCAAGGTGCTCGTGTTCGGCAACGTGCTGAACCAGGACGGCACCCCCTTCATCGCCGACATGCGCGCCCGTCTGCACGCCTACACCGACAAGATGTTCGCCGAGAACGGCACCATCCTGAACGCCGCCAACGAGGTGGAGGGCTTCCTCTTCAAGGGCCTGGACGCCGAGCGCCGCTTCCATGAGACCGGCGAGTTCGAATACGTCTCCACCGGCGGGTACTACCACAGCCTCCCCGGCGATCCGCTTCGCCAGTTCATCGACACCGCCGCCGAAGTGCAGCGCGCCATGGGCTTTGGCAATGAGAAGGATCACCCCGAGGTGGCCCCCTCCCAGTTCGAGATGAACTACACCTATGCGGAAGTGAACATCGCCGCGGACCAGGTGCAGCTCTACAAGCTGCTTTCCCGCCAGGTGGCCGCCCGCATGGGCATGACCGCCTCCTTCCTGCCCAAGCCCGTCGTCGGCGTGAACGGCAACGGCATGCACACCAACATCTCCATCGCGAAGGACGGCAAGAACCTGTTCTTCAAGAAGGACGGTAAGGACGGTCTCTCCGACCTGGCCTGGGACTTCACCAACCGCATCCTGGCCAACGCCACGGACCTCTGCCTCGTGTTGAACCCCAGCGTGAACGCCTACCGCCGCCTGGATCCCCACTTCGAGGCTCCCAACCAGATCAAGGTGAGCCCCACGGATCGCGGCTCCATGATCCGCATCCCCACCGGCAACGAGAAGTCCACCCGCGTGGAAGTGCGCTCCATCGGGCCCGATGCCAATCCCTACATGATCTACTACACCCTGCTCCGCACCGGCCTCGAAGGCCCCCAGCTGGAAGTGGACGAGGCCAAGCGCGCCCGCACCCGCTTCTTGCCCGACAACATCTTCGACGCCATCCGCCTCTTCAAGGGCAGCAAGTTCATGTCCGAGGTCCTGAGCGAAGGCGTCCACGAGAAGTTCGCGGACATCAAGCTGGCCCAGGCCGAGCGCTGCCCCAAGGCCCTGGGCACCCGCGTGAAGGCCGGCGAGATCATGTTCCACCACGAGGTCACCAACCAGTACCTCTGGAATCAGTTCTAAAAAGAAGAAGATTCACCACGAAGACACCAAGACACCAAGAAAAGCGAAAAGAACGGGACCCATTGTTCTCAGCTTTTCTTGGTGTCTTAGTGTCTTGGTGTCTTGGTGGTTATTCCTTTTTTAACTTAGAGCTGTCCCCAATCCGTGGGCTTGGCGGGTGCCTTCCCGTAATCCGTCTCGATCTGGGCCAGCTGCAGCTTGCCGCTGGCGTCCTCGTTGATGGCGTGCCACTTGGTGTAGGCGTCCACCACCCAGATGCCGCTCTCCCGGGTGCCATTGCCGCTCCAGCCGTTGCCACCGAAAGGCAGGTGGGCCTCGGCGCCGGTGGTGCTGTTGTTGATGGAGCTCATGCCCGCCGTGATGCGGTTCTTGAACTCCTCCACCCACTGGCGATTCTCGGAGTAAAGGCTGGAGGAGAGGCCGTAGGGGGTGCCATTGGCGCAGGCCATGGCTTCGTCGAAGTCATGCACGGTCACTAGGTTCACCGTGGGCCCGAAGGTCTCGTTCTGGAAGAGCCAGCTTTCCTTGGTGACGTTGTCCCAGAGGGCGGGCTGCATGTAGGTGCCGTTGCCAATGTGGCCCAGCACGCGGGCATCGCGGTTGGCCTCATCCCACTTGGCCCCACCGGAGAGCAGCTTGGCGCCGTCCTTCTTGCCGTGCTCGAAGTGCTCCAGGAAGCGCTCGCTGAAGCGGGCGTTCATCATGGGGCCGTACACCACGTCGTCACCGTGCTCCACGGGGTTGCCCATGAGGAGCTTGTTCTGCATGGCTTCCTGGAACATTGCCTTGAACTTCTCGGCGATGGGCTTGTGCAGAATCAGATTGCCCAGGGAGGTGCAGCGCTGGCCCGCGGTGCCATAGGCGGCCCACAGGGCGCCGGTGACGGCGTTGTCCAGATCGGCGTCCTCCATGACGATCATGGGGTTCTTGCCGCCCAGCTCCAGGCTGGGGATCTGCAGCTGGCGGCCGCAGGCTTCGCCGATGAGGCGGCCCACGGCGGTGGAACCGGTGAAGCTGAATTTCTGGAAGTGGCCCTTGTCGATGCCTTCGATCATGTACTGGCCGGCGCCATTGGCGCCCTTGCCGTTCACGGTGTTCACCACGCCCGGGGGCACCCCGGCATCGATCATGGCCCGCATGAAGAGGTAGGCGATGGTGGGGGCGTCCTCACTGGGCTTCCACACCACGGTGTTGCCGCAGAGGATGGCGGGGATGATCTTCCAACTGGGCACGGCCATGGGGAAGTTGCCGGCGGTGATCATGCCCACCACGCCCAGGGGGCGGCGGTAGGTGAACAGCTCCTTGCGTTTCATCTCGCTGGGCACGGTCTGGCCGTAGAGGCGGCGGCCCTCGCTCTGGAAGAACTGGCAGGTGTCGATGGCTTCCTGGATCTCGCCCAAGGCCTCCCGGGGGGTCTTGCCGATTTCGCGGGTGATGATGGCGGCCAGCTTCTCCTTCTGGTCTTCGAGGATGCGGCCGATGCGGCCGATGATGGCGCCCCGGATGGGGGCAGGGGTGTTCTTCCAGGGTTCGTAGGCATCGCGGGCGGCCTTCACGGCCCGTTCCACGTCCTTGGGGCCGCTTTCAGGGAAGAGGCCCACGACATCCCGGCTGTCCACGGCGGAGCGGGCGTCAAAGAGGGCCTTGTCCCCCTCGAGCTCCCGGCCGCCGATCCAATTGAACCCGATGAGGGTCTTGCCCACGGCCTGGACATCGGGGTGATTGGGCTTCAGGAACATGCATCCTCCAAGGCTTCAAACTTTCTCCTCAACGGTACTTATCTGCCCTTTCCTGATTCTTGTGCGGGTAGGCCCTGCCTGGATGGGCCCATAAGCGGTTTTTCTGGGTGGGGAGGTTGTGCTCCCCGCCCTGGGAAAATCCCCTGACCAGCGGTAACCTCTAGATTTCGACCGCTTAGGTGGAGGAATCGTGCGGAAATTCGACTTGGTGGTGGTGGGGGCTGGCATCTCGTCGGGCTCCCTGGTGTACAACCTCCTCAAGCAGGGTTTCACGGGGTCCATCCTCGTCCTGGAACGAGGAGACAAGATCGCCTACGGTCCCACGGCCTTCAGCGCCGGGGGCTTCCGGAACCTCTGGACCACGGAGATCAACCAGCAGCTCTGCACCAAGGCCATCAGCCTCCTCAAGTCCTTCAAGGACGACATGGGCGTGGGCTGCGGCTTCAACCAGAGCGGCTACCTCTTCACCTACTACGCCAAGAGCTGGGAGAAGATTCCCGCCGCCGCCGACATCTGGGCCAAGAACGGCGTGAACTTCGAGCTGCTCACCCCTGCCCAGATCGAGGACAAGATCCCCGGCATGAAGTGCGGCATCGACCACATGGATCCCGAAGTGGCGGAATTCCTGGAGTTCCAGCCCATCGTGGGCGGCGTTTTCGGCAAGGATTGCGGCGCCTTCGACCCCTCCCAGGCCGCCGTGGGTTACTTCGAGCGGGCCATGGACTTCAAGGCGAAGCCCACCCTCCAACTCAACACCGAAGTCCTCAAAGTGACCTTCGACGGCGCCCGGGCCACGGGGCTCGTCGTCAAGGATGCCAACGGCGTCGAGGAAACCATCGAAGCGGGTATCGTGGCCCTTTGCTGCGGCCCCTGGATCAACAACCTGCTGCGCGCCAGCGGCTGCCCCGAGTCGGATCTCACGCCGATCATCAGCCAGAAGCGCATGATGTTCATCACCGACTTCCCCGGCGCGCCCAGCGAGGACAAGCGCTGGCACGACATCCCCCTCACGATCATCGATCAGGGCATCTACTTCAAGAACGAGAGCGGCAACCTGATGATCGGCAAGGCCCGCAAGGATGAGCCCGATTCCTTCGACACCACCTTCGAGCCCGACTACTACCGGGACGAAGTGAACCTGCCCATGCAGGAACGCATCCCCTCCACCGCCGTCTGCAAGCTCAAGGCGGGCTGGGGTGGCCTCTACGACACCAACACCGCCGACCACAACGCCATCGTGGGCTGGCACGAGGAACACCCCGGCCTCTTGCTCCAGGTGGGCTACAGCGGCCACGGCGCCATGGAGAGCCCCGCCGTGGGCATCGGCCTCGCCGAGCTCATCATCACGGGCAAATACCAAAGCATCGATTGCACCCCCCTCCGCTGGAGCCGCTTCCGGGAAGGGGCCTTGGTCCACGAAAAGATCGTGATCTGACGGACTTTCCGAAGCGGTGACACCCGAGGGGCCCCTCCTGCTGAAGTAGCATGGAGGGGCCCCTCGGCCTTCGCTGGACACCCGTGTTCGACAACATCAGCCTGCAAACCATCCTGGTGACCTATGTCGCCATGCTCTTCAGCCTCAGCGTGCATGAGGCGAGCCATGCCACGGCCGCCTATTGGCTGGAGGACGATACGGCCCGCCGATTGGGGCGCATGACCCTGAATCCCATCGCCCACATGGATCCGCTGGGCACGGTGATCCTGCCCCTGTTGGGTATGTTCAGTGGTTGGCGGGTCCTTGGTTGGGCCAAACCAGTACCGGTGGATCCCCGAAACCTCACTCGCAAATACTCGCAGCGGGTGGGCATGGCCATGGTGGCGGGAGCTGGCCCAGGATCGAACTTGCTTCAATCTTTGATCTTCATCCCGATCCTGGCGCTGGTGGTGCGGTCCTTGACCCCGGATGTGGCTGCCATCCGGATGGACGTGCTCTTCGGAGCCATGTACGCCAATGCGGAAGCCTTTCATCGCGTGGGGCAGTGGAGTCCCGCCCAGATTCTGATGCTCATGCTGTTGGGGCGGCTCGTCACGATCAATGTGGGGCTGGCGTTGTTCAACCTCTTACCGGTGGGGCCCTTGGACGGTGCCAGCATCATCCGCGGATTCTTGCCCTGGCGCTGGCTTCCGGCCTTTGACAAGGCCCAGCCCACCATCAGCATCATCCTTCTGGTGCTCTTTTTCCTCGGCGCCATGAAGTACGTGCTCGGTCCCTTGTTCTTCTTGGCCGAGCGGTTCTACATCGAACCCTTCGCTCGCCTCGTCCTCGGAGTCTAAGTCATGCAGCGCGTCCTCTCCGGCATTCAGCCCAGCGGTTCCCAGCACATCGGCCATCTCGTGGGCGCATTGGACAACTTCGTGCACCTGCAGCAGGGGCATGAGTCCTTCTACATGATCGTGGATTGGCATGCGCTGACGTCGAAGTACGAGAAGGTTGAGGAAATCTGGCCCGCCACGCTGGAACTGGCCGCCACCTACCTCGCCGTGGGCTTGGATCCCAAGGTCGCTACGCTCTTCGTGCAGAGCCAGGTGAAGGAGCATGCGGAATTGCACCTGCTCTTCAGCATGATGACGCCGCTCTCCTGGTTGGAGCGCGTGCCCACCTACAAGGAGAAGCTGCAGAACGCGGTGGCGGATCTGGGTTCCTACGGGTTCCTGGGTTATCCGCTCCTGCAGGCCGCGGACATCCTCATCTACAAGGCCGCCAAGGTGCCCGTGGGCGAAGACCAGCTCTTCCACCTGGAGTTGACGCGGGAAGTGGCCCGCCGCTTCCACTTCCTCTACAACACGACGACCTTCCCTGAGCCCCAGGCCGTGCTCACACCCACGCCCAAGGTGCCGGGCCTCGATGGCCGCAAGATGAGCAAGAGCTACGACAATGCCATCTTCCTGCGCGACACCCCCGAGGTGATCCTGGAGAAGTGCACGCGCCAGATGGCTTCAGATCCCGCCCGCGTGCGCAAGACCGATCCCGGCAATCCCGACATCTGCCCCGTCTTCGCCTTCCACAAGCTCTTCAGCTCCATGGAGACGGTGGAGATGGTGAACACGGAATGCCGCCGCGCCGGAATCGGTTGCTTCGATTGCAAGAAGCGGGTGGCCAACGCCCTCATCGAGCGTATGGAACCCATCCGGCAGAAGATCGAATGCAACCTCGCTGACGAAGCCGGCCTCAAGGACATCCTGGCCGAGGGCAGCAGCCGGGCCCGCAAGGTGGCCTCGGAGACCATGCGGGAAGTGCGGGAAGCCATGAAGTTGCCGACGCTGGGCTAAGCGTTTCCCGGGGCTTGTGCGCATTTTCCGCTTGCCCTATTCCCCCCCGCTGGTACACTTTCCTTCTGTTGAGGTTCCTTAGCTCAGTTGGTTAGAGCAGCTGACTCTTAATCAGCGGGTCCCCGGTTCGAGTCCGGGAGGGACCACCACAACAAGCCCCGAGTGCAAACCACTCGGGGCTTTTCCTTTTTTCTACGCAAGCTCAGGCACGTGCCTCATTGGCATCCACGAGCTCGCGGGCTTTTTCGCCGAGGCGGTTGCCGAGGTTCTTGATATCGCTACGGAGTTCCTTTCCCGATTTAGGCGTGGTGAGGGCGAGGACCACGGCGCCCACCGCGGCTCCGGCGAGGAAGGTCAGTGCGATGGTTCCCACGGGGACATTCGATTGTTCTTGGCTCATACCTTCTCCTGATCAGGCTGCGCCCCGGGGAGCCCTGGGGTGGGTCAGGGACCAGAGCGACTTGAGGATTTGAACAACCCCACCCACCTTCCGCGCCGCGGAAAGGGCCCCCTCCTGGTAGCGATCCCGGAGGAGCTGGACTTCGTTTGAAAGGGTGCGCGTGGTTTCACCCAAGCGGGCGATGGGTTCACAGGCGCTTTCGATGTGGAGCGCCAAGCGGTCCCAGGTGCACCGGGCTTCGCGGACCTCTTCGGCCATGGCGCCCATGTGTTGCTCCGTGGTGCGGAGCCACTGGGTCAGGGCCGTGGAGCATCTCCGCACTTCCAGCAGAAAAAAGAATCCGAAGGCCGCGAAGAGGGCCAGCGCAAGGGCACCGAGGATGATCGATCCATTCATGGGAGACTCCGCTCCGGATTCCGGTCCATGGGCTTCCCGCTGCACCGCCCCTTGGCCCCTGCGCAGCGCGGAGAACCCCATTCCAACCCGTCGGACGCCGATCAGCCTCCCCGCGACGGATTCGATCCCAACCTAACCTTCCTAGCCCATCCGGCAAGGCGGGATTCCACCAGTCGGGAAGAAATGTCCGGGGTCACGGGGCGGGAGCCGGGGATTCCCCGACGCAGTCGCCTGAACCCACCAACCTTGGACAGGCCCCCCGGAGGGGCGCAGAATGGGCACCCCTTTCGGAGCTTCCCCTATGGCCTACGCCTATCTGGATCTCGCCTTCCCCGACGGCCTCCCCGGTCTCTCCAAGGAACTGTTGGCGGATCACCTCGCCTTGCATCGCGGCTACGTGGATCGCACCAACAAATTGTTGGAAGCGGTCCGGGCGGCGGAGTCCGAAGGCCGCTTCAGTCCGGAGCTGAAGGAGTACCGCCGCCGCCTGGGCTTCGAGTTCAGCGGCATGCGACTGCACGAATCCTATTTCCGCATGCTCTCCGCCACCCCCGGCGCGCCGGATCCCGCCCATCCCCTGCAAAAGCGCATCGTGGCGCAGTGGGGGAGCTTGGAGGCATGGTGGAAGGCCTTCGCCGACACCTGCACCATGCCCGGCATCGGTTGGGGCGCCCTGCTGAAGGACCCCACCACCGGCGAGCTGGCCCACGCCTTCCTGGAGGATCACCAGAACGGCGTGCCCGTGGGCATGCAGGTGGTGCTGGCCCTGGATGTGTGGGAGCACGCCTACGCCACGGATTTCCGGCCCACGGGGCGCGGCAAGTACGTGGGGGCCGTGAAGCCACTCATCGACTGGCGCTTCGTGGAGGCATCCTACGGGGCCTGATGCCATAGTTTGAGGATGAAAGTCCTCATCATCGGCGGAGGCGCGGCGGGCATGGTGGCCGCTTGGCGGGCCGCATCCGCCGGACATCGCGTGATCCTGCTGGAAGCCAATGGCAAGCTGGGCGTGAAGCTCCGCATCAGTGGCGGCGGCAAATGCAACATCACCCACGATGGCCCCGTGAAGGAGGTGCTCAACGCCTTCACGAAGGATCAAGCGCGCTTCCTCCGCCCCTCGGTGCACCGCTTCACCAATGCGGATGTCATCGCCCTCCTGCGCCGCGAAGGCGTGGAGACCTACACCCGGGACAACGGTCGCGTGTTTCCGGCCGACCGCCCTGGCAGCGCCGCCGCCGTGGTGGCGGCTTTTCAATCACTCGTGGAGCGCGCAGGCGTGGACGTGCGCTTCAAAGCCCGGGTGCTCGAGGTGGAGGGCAGGGCGCCCACCCTCAAGGGCGTTCACTTGGAAGATGGCACCCGGGTCGAAGCAGATGCGGTGATTCTCGCGTGTGGCGGTGCCAGCTATCCCGAAACGGGCACCCGGGGCGAGGCCCTGGGCTGGCTCAAGGCCCTGGGGTTGCCCGTGCGGCCCTGGTTCCCGGCCCTGGCCCCCATCCCCCTCAAGCGTCCTCGGCCCGAGTGGGAAGGCGTCGCCCTGCGCGACGGCCGCCTCTGGCTGCGTGCGGGCGCTGAGGGCAAGCGCCTTGCGGACTTCGCCGGGGACCTCGTCTTCACCCGCGAAGGCATCAGCGGCCCCGCCGCGTTGGAATTGAGCCAAGCCGCGGAGGCCGCGCGGAGGGCAGGCGCCGCCTGGCTGGGCTACGCCTCCGTGACCGGCACCCCCGAAGCCGTGGACCTCGCCCTGCAATCGGAGATGAAGGAAAATCCCCAGCTCAAGGCCGTCACTTGGCTGCAGCGATACCTGCCGGAGCGGCTTTGCGAACCTTTGGTGCTCGCGGGCGGCATGCCTGCGGAGCAACGGTTGAAGGACCTCCCAAAGGCGGGCCGCCGGGCCATGGTGGCCGCCGTGACGGAGCTGCCGCTGGGCGAGCCGGGCTCCGTGAACCTGGCTCGGGGTGAAGTGGCGGCAGGCGGATTGAAATTGGAAGCGGTGGATCCGCAGACGATGCGCGTGAAAGCCTTCGACAATCTCTGGGCCTGTGGCGAAGTGCTGGATCTCGATGGGCCCGTGGGCGGCTACAACCTGCAAGCGGCCTTCAGCACGGGGTACGTGGCCGGAGAGTTGGGTTGATCACCCCTGAAACCAGGTGACTCCGGCTTCCGTGACGAGCCCATCCACTGGCATGTCCAGCGGCTCCACCGGCACGGCTTCGGTGCGCTGGGCTTCGAAGCCCACGGCCACGGTGAGCACATCTTCGTTCAGGTGGGCGAGCAGGGCATCGTAGTAGCCGCCGCCATAGCCCAAGCGGTACCCCTGCGCATCGAAGGCGAGGCCTGGCACCAGCACCACCTCCACGGGCGGCGTGAGGTGCTGGGCGAACACGGGCTCCATCAAGCCGAAGGTGCCCTTCTCCAAGGGCTCCGGGCCCCAGATGAGGCGGGGGGGCTTGGTGCTGGCGAGGCGCGGGAAGAGGAAGGTAAGGTGCGGATGGGCCTCGACCAGCGGCCGCAGATCCACTTCACTGCGGATGGGCCAGAACACCGCGGCGCTGCGGATGTGGCGCTCCTTGAAGAGCTTGCCCAGATGCTGACAGATCTGGCGGGAAGCCGCCGCACGGGCCTCGGCCCCCAGGCCATCCCGCAGGGCGCCGAAGCGCGCGCGGAGTTCGGCCTTGGATTCGAAGGGCTCCATTAGGGCCTGTTCATGAATAAACTTGCCATTTGCGAGGGGCGTCGGCGGAGCAGGCCAAGGCGGCCAACCGGAGATGTATCGGGAATACACGAAGGGAGGCTAACGCAGGGATGCGACAGCCGCCGCCCCACGCCCGAAGGGTTGGCCCCTCTTCGCGCCCCCAGCTGCGTCGAGCCGCTTGCACGATGTCACCGCATCGCGTCGCGCGGCTCTCATTGCTGGATGGC
>CAZTVL010000009.1:0-73613 GCA_964617215.1 uncultured Solibacteraceae bacterium
GCGCCGCGCGGCTCTCCTTGCTGGATGGCGCGAATAGGGGCCAACAAATGGCAAGATTATTCATGAACAGGCCCTTAGCTCAGGGCGACGCCCGTTTCCAGATCGTAGGTCTGGTAGAGGTTGTCGCGCTCCAGGGCCTCGAAGCCGGCCTCCTGGATGAGGCGCACCAGCTCGGCCTTGGAAAGGGCCTGGGGGCTCGTAGCGCCGGCGTTGTGGGCAATCTCTTCTTCGATGATGGTGCCGTCGAGGTCGTTGGCGCCGTAGTGGAGGCCCACCTGCGCCAAGCCCGTGCCGATCATCACCCAGTAGGCCTTCACGTGCGGGATGTTGTCGAGCATGAGGCGGGCCACGGCGATCTCGCGGAGGTCCTGCACGCCGGTGGTCTCGTGGATGACGTGCTTCTTGCTCAGCTCGTTGTTCTCGTTCTGGTAGGCCAGGGGGATGTAGGCGAGGAAGCCCGTGAGGCCCTTGGCATGGCTGCGGTCCTGGAGGTCGCGCAGACGGATTAGGTGGTCCACCTTGTGCTCGGCCTTCTCGATGTGGCCATAGAGCATCGTGCAGTTGGTGGGGATGCCCTTTTCATGGCAGAGCTCGGCATTGCGGATCCAGACGTTGGCGTCCTTCTTCCCCACGCAGATCTCCTCCCGGATGCCCGCGTCGAAGATCTCGGCGCCGCCGCCGGGGCAGCTCTCCAAGCCGGCGGCCACGCAGCGATCGATGAACTCGGAGACGGTGAGGCCCGAGACCTTGGCGTAGTAATCCATCTCCACCATGGTGAAAACCTTCAGATGAAGCTGCGGGAACGCGGCCTTGATGGATCGGAAGAGGTTCTCGAAGTAGTCGATCTTCAGCTTCGGGTAGTGGCCCGCCACCATGTGTAGCTCCTTCACGCCCGCGTTTTCGGGCTTGGAGAGCTCCTTCACGATATCTTCGGCGCTGAGCACGTAGGCCCGGGGATCGCCGGGCTTGGCCTGGAAGGCGCAGAACTGGCAGTGGGTGTAGCAGATGTTGGTGTAGGAGAGGCGGCGGTTCTGGACGAAGTAGGTCTTCAGCCCGTGCTTCTGGATGCGCACGTGGTTTGCCAGGGCCCCAAGGCCCGTGAGGTCCTTGGTCGCATAAAGGGCGAGGCCATCCTCGAAGGTCAACCGTTCGCCCCTCTGCACCTTTTCGGCGATGGGGACCAGCTGGGGGTCGCGGACGTATTGGGGGAGGGGGCGGGAAACGGGGCTCATGTCACAACCAGTGTACCGGCGACCTTCCCTTGGCTAGGGTCACGCCCTACCCTGGAAACCGGACATGAAGGCCCTTCGTTTCATCTTCCTCGCCTTGGCCCTGCTCCTGCAGGGGGGCGAAGCCTTCGCGACGGATCCGGTCCAGGCCCCTTCCAGCTGCTGCTGCGGGGATGCTTGCCCGTGCCCCTTGCCTCCGCCGACGGCCCCGCGGGCGCCCCAGGCCCCAACGGCCGTTCAGCCGCCCGTGGCCCAAGCCCCCGCCCAGGCGAGTCCGGCTCAGGCTCCCCGGGTGGAGCCCCGGCCCTGGTCGGGCCTGCCGCTGGACCTCGCTCCCTCCGAAACCTGCCTCATCCCCGCACTTCGCCCCGAGCCGGATCCCCCGGGTGGGCGTCAATGGCTCTCCAGGATCTCCACACTCCGAATTTGAGTAAGACCCCCGACCTGGGTCCGTCTTCCTCTCTCGGAGTGTGCATATGCGTCTGTCCCCTTGGTGGGCTGCGCCGGGCCTTATGGCCCTGGCTCAGACCCCGTCCCCTTCGCCCCTACCCCTGAATACCCCTGAATTGGATCGCCTGATCCAGGAAACCCTGGATCGGCACCCGGACCTCGCCCGGGGCCGGGCCCAGGCTCGCATGGCCGGGGCTCTGGAAGACCAAGCCCGAGCTCTGCCCGATCCCGAAGTGAGCCTGGGGGTGGAGCGCACCATGGCCGGGGAGGTTACGGTGCCCGACAACATGGGCGGGATGCCCGTCATGGGGCGACTGGAGCCTATGACCCAAACCTCGCTCATGGTCAGCCAGGGCCTGCCATGGCCCGGCAAGCGGGCCGCACGCGGGCAGGGAGCCCGGGCGCTGGCCACGGCGGCCGAGGCTGATCTGGAGCGGGTCCGAATGGATCTGATCCAGCAGGTGAAGGGCACCTGGCTGGAAGCCCAAAGCCTGGTGGCGCGATTGGCGCTTCTCGCCCGGGAATCCCAGGTGATCTCGGAAGCGGAATCTCTGGCTCAGAGCCACTATGCACATGGTCAGGGCAGCCAGGCCGAGGTGCTGCAGGCCGCCCTGGAGCGCAGCCGCCTGGCTCAGCGCAAGGTGGCCCTGGAGGCTGAATTGGAGACGGTGCGGTGGACCTTGAACCGCCTCGCGGGGCGGGAACCGGAGGCCGCGCTGCCTCCCCTGCCTGGCCTGGATTCCAGCCCCTTCCCGGAGCGCATCTCCGTGAGCGAGGCCCTGGGCTCCGCCGAAAGCCGCAGCCCTGAGCTGCAAGCGGCGCGCGCCCGCCGGTCCGCCGCGAAGGCGGGGATGGAAGTGGCTCGGCTGGAGCGCCGCCCCGATGTGCGGGTGGGCGCGGGCATCATGCGGGGTCCCATGGGCGACACGGGGTGGAAGGCCGAGGTGGGCTTCAGTCTGCCCTTCGGACGCCGCACGTCGGGCATGAGCGCCCAACGCAACGCCGAAGGTCAGGGCGCCGAGGCCGAGGCCCGCAGCGTTCAGAGCCTGCTAGCCCTGCGCACCCGGGAACGGGCCGCACGGCTGGAGGCGGTTCGGAATTCCCTGGAACTCCTGGAGCAGCGGGTGCTTCCCCAGGATGATGCCCTGGTGGAAACCGCCCAGGCCCAAGTGGAATCCGGACGAGGGGCCCTGGGCCCCCTGCTGGATGCGATCCGAGGTCGCCTGCGGGATCGGGGCGAAGCCCTCGACCTTCGCGTGCAGGCCCAACAGCTGGCCTTGGCGCAGGAAGCCCTCAGCCTCGCACCCTCGGCTTCCCTGGGCACCGGGGCTGCCGCCATGACCGCCTTGGGAGGCTCGGCCTCCGCTCCAAGCTCGACCCCCACCCGTTCGACCGCCTCGGCCAACCCGGCCGCCGCGGCCCAGCCAATGAAGATGTGAGGCACCCATGACGACGACTTCGAATGTGACGATGAAGGGCCTCGTGCTGGGCCTTGCGGCGGGCCTCGTGGCCGGCGGTGGCGTGGTCTGGGCGCTCCTGCGGCGGCCCGCCCCGACGGTGATGGCACCGACGGTGGCTCCCGCCAAGAAGATGTACCAGTGCCCCATGCACCCTCAGATCGTCCAGGATCATCCGGGCAGCTGCCCCCTCTGCGGCATGGACCTGGTGCTCATGGAAGGCGAGGGCGGCACCACGGAGGTGGAGGGGCAGGCCACGATCACCCTCAGCCCCGAGCGGCAGCAGCTCATGGGACTCCGCTTCGCCGAAGTGGTCGAAGGGCCCATGGGCGGAGGGTGGCGGGCCCCGGGCCGGGTGATCGTGGATGAGACCCGCGTTCGCAAGGTGGCGCTCAAGGTGGAGAGCTACCTGGAGCACCTCCGGGCCGATTTTGTGGGCAAGCCCGTGCGCGCCGGGGAGCCGCTCTTCGAGTATTTCAGCCATGACCTGCTGGCCGCCCAGAAGGAATATGCGCTGGCCCTTCGGAACCGGGCCGCCCTGGGTGAAGGTATGGTGGAAGCCTCCCGGCAGCGGCTGCGGGTTCTGGACGTTCCAGAGGCGGCGGTGGCGGCCCTGGAAGCGGGCGGCGCCCCCCAGCGCACCCTGACCTACCTCAGCCCGGTCACGGGCATCGTCACCGCCAAGGCGGTGGTGGAAGGTCAGCGGCTTCCTGCGGGGGAAACGGCCCTGGAGGTGACGGACCTCGGCGTGGTGTGGGTGGCCGTGGACCTCTTCGAGGCCGATGCGCCGCGAGTGAAGGTGGGGCAGGGCGCCCGATTCAACGTGCCCGCCCTGGGGCGGGAATTCCGCGGTCAGGTGGCCTTCCTCGATGCGGGCCTCAATCCGCAAACGCGCACGCTGCGTGCGCGCATCACGCTGGCCAACCCCGGAATGGCTTTGAAGCCGGAAATGCTTGGTGAGGTGAGCTTCGAGGCCCCGGCCCGCAAGGCGCTCACGGTGCCCGTGGATGCGGTGTTGGATAGCGGTGAGCGAAAGATCGTCTTCGTGGACCTCGGTCAGGGACGGCTGATGCCCAAGCTCGTGGTGGTGGGTGAGCGCGGAGGCGAGGCCGTGGAAGTGAAATCCGGTCTCATGAAGGGCGAGCGGGTGGTGCGGGGCGCCACGTTCCTGGTGGATTCTGAATCCCGCCTCAAGGCGGTGCTACAGCGGATGGCCGACCCCGGCCACGCGGGTCATTAGGAGCCACCATGCACGGATCCGTTTACGACCCCGAGAACCCCACCTTCCTCCAGAAGATCATTCGCTTCAGCGCCGAACGCCGTTGGCTGGTGATGGCCTGCACCGTCGCCCTGCTGGCCTTCTCCTTCTGGACCATGAAGCGCATGCCCCTGGACGCGCTGCCCGACCTCAGCGATACCCAGGTCATCGTCTACTCCAAGTGGGACCGCAGTCCCGACCTGGTGGAAGATCAGGTCACCACGCCCATCGTCACGAGCCTGCTGGGCGCGCCCAGGGTGAAGGCGGTGCGCGGCCTCTCGGATTTCGGCGCCAGCTACGTCTACGTCATCTTCGAAGATGGCACGGACCTCTACTGGGCTCGCAGCCGGGTGCTGGAATATCTCTCTAAGATCCAGGCGAACCTGCCCGCCGGAGCGAAGACGGAACTGGGCCCCGACGCCACCTCCGTCGGCTGGGTCTATCAATACGCCTTGGTGGACCGTAGCGGGAAGACGCCCACCGAATCCCTGCGCCATCATCAAGATTGGTTCCTGCGCTACGCCTTGCAGAGCCTTCCCGGGGTCGCGGAAGTGGCCACTGTGGGCGGACAGGCTCGGCAATTTCAGGTGGAAGTGAATCCCAACCGCCTCGCCTCCTACGGCATCCCCATGGAGGCCGTGGTGGCCGCCGTGAAGGGCGCCAATGTGGAAGCGGGTGGACGCCTCCTAGAGCAAGCGGGGCGCGAATACATGGTCCGCGGGCGCGGCTATGTGCGTACGCCGGCCGATCTGGAACAGGCGGTCTTGAAGGCCGCCAACGGCACGCCCGTGCGGCTGTCCGAAGTGGCCAACGTCTCCTATGGACCCGACATCCGGCGGGGCGTGACGGATCTGGACGGGCAGGGGGATGCCGTGAGCGGCATCGTGGTGATGCGGCAGGGCGAGAACGCCCTCAACGTCATCAACTCCGTGAAGGAGAAGCTGGCTGAGCTGAAGCCAGGCCTTCCCGAAGGCACGGAGGTGGTGGAGGTCTACGACCGCAGCACCCTCATCACCCACTCCGTGAACACGGTCACCCACAAGCTCATCGAGGAGATGATCATCGTCTCCCTGGTGATCCTGCTGTTCCTCTGGCATGCGCCCTCGGCCATGGTGCCCATCCTCACCATCCCCATCTCCGTGGCCCTGGCCTTCCTGCCCATGGCCTGGACGGGGCAGACCACCAACCTCATGAGCCTGGCGGGCATCGCCATCAGCATCGGGGTACTGGTGGATGGCGCCATCGTGGAAGTGGAGAACGCCTACAAGCGCATCCAAGAATGGGATGCCTCCGGCCGACCCGGCGACTTCCATCAGGTGCGCCTCAGCGCCCTCATGGAGGTGGGGCCTTCGGTGTTTTTCAGCCTCTTGGTGGTGGCCGTGGCCTTCATCCCGGTCTTCGCCCTGGTGGATCAGGAGGGTCGCCTCTTCCGCCCCCTGGCCTATTCCAAAACCTTCGCCATGGCCCTCGCGGCCCTGCTGGCGCTGACGCTGGATCCCGCCCTGCGCATGCTCTTCGCGCGCATGGATCCCTTTCACTTCCAGCCCCGATTTTTGGCGAAGCTGGCCACCTCGGCCCTGGTGGGCACCTACCACCCCGAGGAGAAACATCCGGTCAGCGCCTTCCTACATCGCATCTATGAGGGTCCCTGCCGCTTCGTGATCCGCCATGCCAAAGCCACGGTAATCACGGCCCTGGTGCTGGTGGCGGCCACGGTCCCGGTGTTCATGTCCCTGGGCAGCGAGTTCATGCCGCCCTTGGATGAGGGCACGCTCCTGTACATGCCCTCCACGCTGCCGGGACTCAGCCAGACCGAAGCCCAGCGGCTGCTGCAGGTGCAGGACCGCCTCATCCGCACCGTGCCGGAGGTGGCCCGCGTCTTCGGCAAGGCCGGCCGCGCCGAAACGGCCACGGATCCCGCGCCCTTCTCGATGATGGAGACGGTCATCGAACTCAAGCCCCGGGATCAGTGGCGGGAGAAGCCACGGTGGTACAGCGCCTGGGCTCCCGATTGGCTGAAGGCGCCCCTGCGGCCCTTTTGGGCAGATCGCATCAGTACGGAAGAAGTGATCCACGACCTCGATCAGGCGGTGCGTCTGCCCGCCTTCCCCAATGCCTGGACCTATCCCATCAAGGCCCGCATCGACATGCTGAGCACGGGCATCCGCACTCCGGTGGGGTTGAAGGTGAATGGCCCGGATCTGGCCGTGATCCAGCGCATCGCCGTGGAGGCAGAAGGCATGCTCCAAAAGGTGCCCGGGGTTCGCAGCGCGTTCGCGGAGCGCACGGCAGAGGGCTATTTCCTCGATTTCGAGCTCAAGCGGGATCGCCTGGCCCGCTACGGCCTCAGCGTGGAAATGGCCCAGATGGCCGTGATGACCTCCATCGGTGGCGACAACCAAGGGGTGGTGTTGGAGGGGCGGGCGCGCATCCCCATCAACGTCCGCCTGCAGCGGGATTACCGGGAGGACCTGGGCTCCCTGGCCCGAGTACCCCTGGCATTGCCGGGCGGAGGCTTCGTGGCCCTAGGCGAAGTGGCGGATCTAAAGCTCACCACGGGGCCCGCCATGATCCGCAATGAGAACGGTCAGCTGAACGGCTACGTCCTGCTGGACTTCGATGCCACCAAGGTGGACATCGGCGCCTTCGTGGGGAAGGCCAAGGCCGCCGTGAAGGATCTCAAACTGCCCGCGGGCTACAGCCTCACCTGGAGTGGCCAATACGAGAACATGATTCGCGTGCGGGACCGCATGGCGGTGATCGTGCCGCTCACCCTGCTGTTGATTTTCGGCCTGCTCTACGCCAACACCAAGTCCGCTGCCAAGGCGAGCCTGGTGATGCTGGCCGTGCCCTTCAGCGCCATCGGCGCCTTCTGGCTCCTCTGGTTCCTGGGCTACAACCTCAGCGTCGGCGTGTGGGTCGGGCTGATCGCCCTCCTGGGCCTCGATGCGGAAACGGGAGTGTTCATGATCCTCTTCCTGGACCTCTCCCTGGAGGAGGCTCGCAAGGCTGGCAAGCTCACCACCACCTCGGAGCTCGTGGAAGCCCTCATTCACGGCGCCGTAAAGCGGGTGCGCCCCAAGGCCATGACCGTCCTCGCAGCCTTCATGGGCCTGCTGCCCATCCTCTGGGCCACGGGCACCGGCTCCGACCTCATGAAACGAATCGCCGCGCCCATGGTGGGGGGCCTCCTCACCAGCTTCGTGCTCGAACTCCTGGTCTACCCCGCCGTGTACTTCCTCTGGAAGCGTCACGAGGTTCATGAAGATCCAACCCCTGCCGGAACGCTTCCGGCCTGATGAAAGGACAGTCCATGCTCCCCCTCCTCCTCACCGCCCTCCTCGGTGCGAATCCCGCGCCGGCCACCAACACCGTCTGCCCCGTCATGGGCGGCAAGGTTACCGCGGGCAAAAGCCCCACCGTCGTCGTCCGGGGGCGCACCTACCTCCTCTGCTGCAACGGCTGCGACGCCAAGCTCAAGGCCAATCCGGATACTTACCTGAACAAGGATGGATCGCTGAAGGCGAAGAAGTAGAGAATCATTAACCGCGAATGACGCGAATAGACGCGAATGGGCTGCTTTTTATTCGCGCCCATTCGCGTCATTCGCGGTTAATCGGATTTTAAGCCGCCGCCCGCTTCATGCCCTTCACGGCGATGGTCCAGATGAACGCGATGAAGAGGAGGAGCTTCGCCGCGTGGATCCAGATCACGTCGAGGCCGACGCCGCGCATGACGATGGCGCGCATGATTCGGATGAAGTGGGTGACGGGGATGAGTTCGCTGATGACCTGGAAGGGCCAGGGCATGCCGTGGATGGGGAAGATGTAGTCCGATAGGAACACCATCGGCAGGAACATCATGAAGCTCATCTGGCTGGCCTGGGCCTGGCTCTGGGCCACGGTGCTGATGCGCACGCCGACGCCGAGCATGGCCACGATGAAGAGGAAGGCCGAAGCGTAAAGCAGGAGGATGCTCCCGGCGATGGGCACGTCGAAGACGACCCGGGCCAGCACAAGCAGCACGGTCATCTGAGTGTAGGCCATGCCGATGATGGGGATGACCTTGCCCAGGAAGAGCTCCAGGGGGCGCACAGGGGTCACCATCACCTGATCCAGGGTGCCGCGCTCCTTCTCTTTCACGATGCTCGCGGCGGCGAACATCACGCAGGTCATGGACACGATGATGGCCACAAGGCCGGGGATGATGAAGTTGGGTGTGCGCAAGTTGGGGTTGTACCAGGGGCGGATGCGCAGATCGATGGGCGTCTTGGGTTTGGTGGCCTGACCGTAGCCCATGCGATCGAACATGATCTGGGTGCTGCGGGTCTGCCCCACGCCGAAGGCCACGGCCATGGCGGTGCCTGCCACGGTGGCGTTGCTGGCATCGACGATGACCAAGGCCTGGCCCGTGCCACCGCCGCGGATCTGACGGGCGTAGTCCGGTGGGAACCACACGGCCACTTCGGCCTTGCCCTTGTCGATGAGGTCGCGGATCTGGGCTTCGCTGGAAACCTCACCTTGAACATCGAAGTACTGGGTGGCGGACATGGCCTGGACGAAATCCCGGCTCTCCTGGCTTCGGCTTTCATCCAGCACGATGGTGTGCAGATGCTTCACATCGTTGTTAAGGAAGCCGTAGATGGTGATCTGGAAGAGTGGGATGAAGAGGATCATCACCAGCGTGAGCTTGTCGCGCCGGAGCTGGAGGATCTCCTTCCAGACGAGGGCTCGGATGCGGTTCCACATGCTAGGAGTCCTTCCGGGAATCTTGAACGAGCTTGATGAAGAGGTCTTCGAGGCTGGGAAGTTCAGGGGGCTTGGGTTCGAAGACCAGGCCCAGGCCGCGCAGGTGGGTGAGCACGGCCTCGGAATCCGCCTGGGCTGAAAGGCTTAGGCGGACGCCCCGACCCATGAGCTCGGCATCGATGACGCCGGGGTGGCGGGCTGCCTCGGCTTGGAGCTCGCGGAAGCGCTCGGTGCGGACTTCCACCACCTGGCGGGCCATGTCCTCCTTCAAGGCGCGGGGACGCCCGTAGGCCATGAGCTGGCCCGCCATGATGAAGGCGAGGCGATCGCACTGGTCGGCTTCACCCAAGTTGTGGGTGGTGACGAGAATGCTCATGCCATCGAGCACGAGGTCGTCCATGGCCTCCCAGAAGAGGCGGCGGCGCAGGGGATCCACGCCGCTGGTGGGCTCATCCAGGAAGAGCATGCGGGGGCGGTGCAGGGTGGAGGCGGCCAGGGACACCCGCTGCTTCTCGCCGGTGCTGAGCTTGGCGACGAGGAGCTGCTCCAGGGGTTTGATCTGCAATTCCCGCTCGCGCTGGGCAATGGAATCCTTGAGCCTGTCGCCTTCCAGCCCATAGAGCTGGCCGAAGTAGGCGAGGTTCTCGCCCACGGTGAGATCGTCCAGCAGGCTGAATTTCTGGCTCATGTAGCCGATCTGCTGGCGCACCTTCTCGGCATCCGTGAAGAGGTTGTGGCCCAGCGCCTGGGCCTTGCCGGAGGTGGGCATGAGCACGCCGCAGAGCATCTTGATGGTGGTGCTTTTCCCGGCGCCGTTGGGGCCTAGAAACCCGAAGATCTCCTCGGGCTGCACTTCGAAGCTGAGGTCCTTCACGGCGGTGAAATCGCCGAAGCGCTTGGTAAGGTTCTCCACTTCCAGGATGGACTCAGCCATTGGTGGCCTCCGTCGCGTGTTCCTGTTCCGTGAGGGCGTGGAGGAAGGTGTCCTCCAGGGTGGCTTCGCTGAGTTCCACGTGCTCCACGCCTTCGAGGCCGCGGATGCGATCCAGCAGGGGCGCGGGATCCTGGGCGGTGAACCGGGCCCGGATCTGTTCGCCCTCGCCGAAGAGGTCCAAGGGATTCAAGGCCTCGATGGCCGCCATCACCTGCCGCCGCTTGCGGGTGAGCACTCGCAGCACCACGCCGGGCATGGCTTCGCGGAAGGACTCGGGCGTGCCGGAGGCGAGCAGGTGCCCGTCGTACATGAAGTGGATTTGGAAGGCGTACTCGGCCTCATCCATGTAGGGGCTGCTGAAGAGGATGGCCACGCCATCATCGTGGATCTGATGCAACAGGGCCCAGAATTCCCGGCGGCTCACGGGGTCCACGCCGGTGGTGGGCTCATCCAGGAGGAGCAGCCGGGGGCTGGGCAGCAGGGCCACGCAGAGGGCGAGCTTCTGCTTCATGCCGCCAGAGAGGGCGCCGCTCATACGGTCTTTGAACCGGTCCAGGTCCACCCGGGTGAGCAGCTCATGGATGCGGGCTTCGGCGCCCTTCATGCCGTAGAGGCCCGCTTGGAGTTTCATGTTCTCCATCACCGTGAGATCGGGAGCCAGGGCGAAGACCTGGGGCACGTAGGCCACCTGCTCATCGGACACGTTGCGCTGGAAGGTGCCCGCCGTGGGACGCTGGAGCCCAACGAGCATGCGGAAGGTGGTGCTTTTCCCGGCGCCGTCGGGGCCGATGAGGCCCACGAGGTCCCCTGCGTTCAAGGTGAGATCCAGGCCCTTCACGGCCTCCTTGGGGCCGAAGCGGCATACGAGACCGCGGGCTTCGAGGAGGGGCGCGCTCATTTCGCGGGGGCTCCCAGGCGCACGTCCACGGACACGCCGGGCAGCAGGCCTTTATCCCAGCCCTGGGCGATGTTCACCCGGGCGGGGTAGACGAGGTTCACGCGCTCTTCGCGGGTCTCCACCATCTTCGGCGTGTACTCGGGATCGGAGCTCACTTCGTCCAGCGTCGCCTGAATGGGGGCGCGCTTGTCCGAGAGTTCGATGGACACGGGCATGCCGACCTTAGCCTGGGTTTGCAGCGTCTGGGGCAGGTAGACACGCACCCACAGGCGGTCCTGGCGAGCGAGGGTCACCACGGCTTGCCCGGGGGCGAGCACGGCGCCCAGTTCGCGCAAGCGATGCACTACCACCCCATCGAAGGGCGCGCGCACTTCCAGGAAGGAGGCGGTGGCCTTCGTAACCTGGAGCGTGGCCTTGGCCCGCTGGGATTCGGCGTTGGCGCCCATGCGCTGCTCGCTGCGTGCGCCGGCCCTCAATTCGGATAGGGCCTTCTCCTGCAGGTGCACGTTCGCTTCGGAGCGGTCCCGGTCCGCCTGGGCGCGATCGAGGTCGGCCTGGGAGAGCACCTTGTCCCCATGGAGGCGCTTGGCGCGGGCCAGGGTGTCCTCGGCCAGCTTGAGGGTGGCCTGGGCATCTTTCACGCGGGCCTCGCCCATGGCGATGTCCTCCCTTCGGCTGCCATTGGCCAGTTCCAGGCGCTTGGCCTCGGCGGAATCCACACCGGCGAGATCCCGGAGCACGGCGGCATCGAGTTCCTCGGCGCTCACGCGGGCCAGAAGGTCGCCCGCCTTCACGCGCTGGCCTTCGGCCACCTTCAATTCCACAAGGCGGCCCCCCACTCGGGGGCCAAGGTCGCTGAGGTAGGCCTCCACGCGGCCGTTGAGGGAGGGGCGGGTGTCCCGGTGGCAGGCGGTGAGGAGCAGCAGGACAGGCAATGCGTAGGACAGGGCGCGCATCAGATCTCCGAGAGGGCGGGAAGGGCGGGAAGGGGGGTCAGGGGATCCATGGCGACCCCTCGCCAAAAGAGCTGGAACCAGGTGTGGGTGGCCATTTGGACGTCGGGCTTGGCGGGTTCGTTCAGGAAGACGCCGAGCCGGGGCACCAGGTCGAGGGTTTCGATGAAGGTCTTCACGAGGAAGAAGGCCGTGAGTCTGGGTTCCAGTCCCGGCCTCAGTTCACCGGCCTCCGAGCCCTGGCGGATGATGAGCGCCACTTGCTCGGCATTCCGCACCAGGCGTCGGCCGATTTCCCGCTGCAGGCCCTCGGCCCCGCGCACCAGTTCGCCCTTGATGATGGCGCGCAGGCCCGCGCGGTGGCCCACGTGCCGGTGGTAGAGGCGCAGGGTCTCCCAGAGCCGTTCCACCACGGGGCGCTCGGGCTTGGCAGCGAGGTCCGTCAGATCCTGGTGAAGCATGGGGAGGAACCGGTCCAGGAGGGCCAGGAACATCGCCTCCTTGGATTCGAAGTGGTAGTAGATCAGGGAGGCATCGCAGGCAGCTTCGGCGGCGATGGCCCGCACGCTGGCGGCCTGCAGGCCCTGGACCGCGAACACCCGTTCTGCGGCGGTCAGGATCTGCTCGGGCTCCACGCGATGGGTTTTGGGACCGCGGGTTCGGGAGGGAGGCTTGGGAGAGGTCATGATTTCAACACCGGTTGAAATTCTCAGGTGGAATGGACCCGGTGGCAACCTTAAAATTCAACACGCGTTGAAATAAGGGGCCTCACGAAAAGAGCCCCCGGAATGGGGGCTCATGCGCGGGCCGGGTGGGCCTACTCGACGGAGATGGGGGTCTCGGTGGTGTAGTCGAGGTTCAGGACTTCGCCCTCTTCCCAGCCGATGCGGTTCTCTTCCACTTCCTGGATGCCGACCTGGGCCCAGAAGGAGGCGAGCTTGGGAGCATCCTGGGCCTGGCCCTGGCGGTTCACGGGCACCACGACTTCGACCTTGGGGAAGGCGCCACGCTGAAGCTGCTCGCAACGCTTGCCGGAAATGACGGCGAAGCGGTACTTGTTCCCGATCTCATCAGGGACGCGAACGATGGTACGGGCCTGGCTCATGGGACCTCCGGAACTTGGAAGAATACCGCAAATCTTGCGAAAACGTAAGGGGATTCCTTGACGGGTCAAGGCTTGTCGTGATTCAGGATAGCCTGACCCCACCTTTGGAGGATCGCATGGAACGCAGCCATCTCTGGCATTCGGCTTTCAAGACCAACCTGGGAATGCTGGACCGGAACCTGCCCGGGCTCACGGATGAGCTGATCCGCCAGCGACCGGCCGAGGGCGTGGCCTGTCCTGGCTGGGTGCTGGGGCATCTGGTGCGCTCCCGAAACCTCGTGTTCAAGCTGGTGGGTCAACCCCGGCCCGAGGATGAAAGCCTGGCTTGCTACGGCCGGGGCAGCACCGGGGGGGAATGCGCCCACGACCTGGGCGACCTGGTGGCCCGACTCAAGGGCACCTCCGATGACCTCAAGGTGGCCTTCCTGGCGGTGGCGGATTGGGATCGCCTCGTAATGAATCCGGCCCTTCAGCAGGAGCAGCCCCTGGAGCAGGTGGTGGCCTTCCTCTTCATGCACGAGAGCTATCACCTGGGCCAGCTCGGCACGGCGCGGAAGCTCCTGGGGCTTCAGGGCGCCATCTGAGACCTCTCGCATGGATCCTAAGGCTCGACTGTGAAACCCTGGAGGCTCCAATTCCCAGAGCGAAGCGAGGGGGAGCATCCTGCAGGGCAGGATGCGATAGTTGGAGCATGAAGCTACTGCTCGGCATCACCGGTTCCATCGCCGCCTACAAATCCGCGGATCTGGCGCGCCTCCTCACCCGGGAAGGGCACGAGGTGCGCTGCATCCTGACGGAAGCAGGCGCGCGCTTCATCCCCGCGCTCACGCTGGCCAGCCTCACGGGCCAGCCCGTGCACGGCGCCAATCCCCAACTCAACGAGTGGCGGCCCTCGCCCGTGGTGGAGCACATTGATCTCGCCCGTTGGGCGGACCTCGTGGCCGTGGTGCCCGCCACCGCCGACATCATGGGCAAGACCGCCCACGGGCTCGCGGATGATCTGCTCAGCACTGTGCTCCTGGCCACGCGAGCCACGGTGCTCTGGGCCCCGGCCATGAACACGGGCATGTGGGACAACGCGGCGGTGCAGGCCAACGTGGCCCGCCTCCGGGAGCTGGGCCACCGCTTCGTGGAACCCAATGAGGGCCTGCTGGCCTGCGGTGAGCAGGGGCAGGGGAAGTTGGCCGAACTCGAGGACATCGCCGAAGCCATCCGCGCCCTGGGGAACCCCAAGCTGCCCTCCCTGGCGGGCAAGCAGGTGCTCGTGACGGGCGGCCCCACCCGCGAGGATCTCGATCCCGTTCGCACCCTCACGAACCGTAGCAGCGGCAGCATGGGCGTGCATCTGGCCCGGGCCCTGCGGGATGCGGGCGCCCATCCCCACCTGGTGTTGGGCGGCGACCTCCCCGCGCCCTGGGGCGTGCCCACCACCCGCGTGCGCAGCGCCGAGGAGATGCTCATCGCTTGCCGAGAGCTGTGGCCCCACATGGATGGCTGCGTTGCCGCGGCGGCCGTGGCGGATCAGCGCCCGGAGCACCGAGCCGATCAGAAAGTGAAGAAGCAGGAAGGGACCGAATCGCTGACGCTGGTGCGCACGCCCGACATCCTCGCCACCCTCTCAAAGGAGAAGCGCCCGGGCCAGTGGCTGGTGGGGTTCGCCGCCGAGAGCGAGCGGCACACGGAGCACGCGTTGTTGAAGTTGGAGCGGAAGGGCTTGGATGCCGTGCTGGTGAACGACATCTCAGGCGGCCAGGGCTTCGGGTTCCGGCCCAACACCCTGGTGCCTGTGGTGGCCGAAGGCGCGCAGCCGGAGCTGGGCCCGCTTCCCAAGGATGACCTCGCCCGCGCCGTGGTGGCCTGGTGGGCGGGTCGCATCTAAGGAAAGGGCCCGCTCAGCGGGCCCTTTTCATGCGGTATCAGGATCGATCCCCGACGGGTTTGAACTGTCCCGTGGTGGGATCGTAGGCGGCCACGAGGCCATCCTCGATGTGGTAGACCCAGGCGTGGAGGTGCAGGGTGCCGTTGGTCAGGCGCTCCTGCACGGCGGGGTGGGTGCGGAGGTTTTCGAGCTGCACCAGCACGTTCTCCTTCACCGTTGCCATGTGGCGTTCCATGTCATGGAGGTGGCCGTAGTTGGCGTCGATGAGCTTGCGGGTGGGTTCGGCGTGGGCCAGCCAGGCGTCCAGGGCCGGCAATCCCGCGACGGGCTCCAGCAGGGCCTTCATGGCGCCGCAATGGGAATGGCCGCACACGATGATGTCGTGGATGGGCAACTGGGTGACCGCGAACTCGATGGCAGCGGCTTCGGAGGAACCGGCCTCGTAGCGGGGCACGATGTTGCCGACGTTGCGCACGAGGAAGAGCTCGCCCGGATTCGTCTGAGTCACCAGGTTGGGATTGATGCGGGAGTCCGCGCAGGTGAAGAAGAGCACCTCGGGCCGCTGGCCGTGGGCCAAGGAGCCGAAGAACTCGGAGGCGGGTCGGAAGACCTCGGTCTGGAATTGGTGGATGCCGTCTACCAGGCGCTGAATGGGCATGGCTTCATTGTCTCCGGGTAGGGGCTTCCTGCGTCGCAGAAAAGATCGATCAGTCTGCATTCCCTTTAAAAGACAAAGGCGCGGAGTCCGCGCCCTTGTCTATCAGGGTGCCCCGTGGGGCCTTAGAATCCGCCGGACTCCACTTCGGGCCGGTAGGTGAGGCTGGCCTTCAGGTAGTCGCGGTTCAGCATGGCGATGTTGTCGAGGCTGATGCCCTTGGGGCAGGAGGCCTCGCACTCGCCGTGGTTGGTGCAGGTGCCGAAGCCCTCGGCGTCCATCTGGGCGACCATGTCCAGGGCGCGGGAGGTGCGCTCGGGCTGGCCCTGGGGGAGGAGGCCCAGGTGGCTCACCTTGGCGCCCACGAACAGCATGGCGCTGGCGTTGGGGCAGGCGGCCACGCAGGCGCCACAGCCGATGCAGGCGGCGGCATCCATGGCGCGATCGGCGTTGTCCTTGGGGATCGGCAGGCTGTTGGCATCCTGGGCCGAGCCCGTGGGGGCGGAGATGAAGCCGCCCGCCGCGATGATGCGGTCGAAGGCGCTGCGGTCCACCAGCAGATCCCGGAGCACGGGGAACGCCGAAGCGCGCCAGGGCTCGAGGGTGATGGTGTCGCCGTCGTTGAAGCTGCGCATGTGCAGCTGGCAGGCGGTGGTGCGCTCGCGGAGGCCGTGGGGCCGACCGTTGATCACCATGCCGCAGGCGCCGCAGATGCCTTCGCGGCAATCGTGGTCGAAGGTGATGGGGGCTTCGCCCTTCTTGATGAGGCCCTCATTGACGACGTCGAGCATTTCCAGGAAGGACATCTCGGTGCTGATGCCCTTGGCTTCGTAGTTCTTGAAGCCGCCGGGATCCTTGGCATCCTTCTGGCGCCATACCTGGAGCGTGAGGTTCAGGTGCTTTTCCATGAGTCGCTCCTACTTGTAGCTGCGAGTCGCGAGGTGGACGTTCTCGAAGGACAGTTGCTCGGTGTGACGCACCGGCTTCTGACCCTCACCCTTGTACTCCCAGGCCGCCACGTGCGCGAAGTTCTCGTCGTCACGCTTGGCTTCGCCGTCCTCCTGCCATTCCTCGCGGAAGTGGCCGCCACAGCTTTCGCGGCGCTGGAGGGCGTCCATGCACATCAGTTCGCCGAGTTCGATGAAGTCGGCCACGCGACCGGCCAGCTCCAGGGACTGGTTCAGCTCGTCGCCGCTGCCGCCGACCTTGACGTCCTTCCAGAACCGTTCCTTGATCTCAGGGATGATCTGGAGCGCCTGCTCGAGGCCCTTCTCATTGCGGGCCATGCCGCAGTGCTCCCACATGACCTTGCCCAGCTCGCGGTGGAAATCCGTGGGCGTGGACTTGCCGTTCACGGCGAGGAGCTTGTTGGTGCGCTCCTTCACGGCGGCGGCGGCGGCCTTGGCTTCGGGCTGATCGGCGTTCATCTTGTCGGGCTTGTGGCCCGCCAGGTAGTTGCCGATGGTGTAGGGGATCACGAAGTAGCCATCGGCCAGGCCCTGCATGAGGGCGGAGGCGCCCAGGCGGTTGGCGCCGTGGTCGCTGAAGTTGGCCTCGCCCAGCACGAAGAGGCCGGGGATGGTGCTCATGAGGTTGTAGTCCACCCACAGGCCGCCCATGGTGTAGTGCACGGCGGGGTAGATGCGCATGGGGGTCTTGTACGGGTTGTCATCCGTGATGCGCTCGTACATCTCGAAGAGGTTGCCGTACTTGGCGGCCACGGTGCTGGCGCCCAGGCGATTGATGGCGTCCTGGAAGTCGAGGTAGACGCCCCGGCCACCGGGGCCCACACCCAAACCGGCGTCGCAGACCTGCTTGGCAGCGCGGCTGGAGATGTCACGGGGGGCCAGGTTGCCGAAGGAGGGGTACTTCCGCTCGAGGTAGTAGTCGCGGTCCTCTTCCTTGATCTCGCTGGGCTTCTTGCCGCAATCCTCGGCCTTCTTGGGCACCCACACGCGACCGTCGTTGCGCAGCGACTCGGACATGAGCGTGAGCTTGGACTGGTGATCACCGGTGACGGGGATGCAGGTGGGGTGGATCTGCGTGTAGCAAGGGTTGCCGAAGGCGGCGCCCTTCTTGTAGGCGCGCCAGATGGCGGTGCCGTTGCAGCCCTTGGCGTAGGTGGCCAGGTAGAAGGCGTTGCCGTAGCCGCCCGTGCCGAGGCACACGGCATCGGCCATGTGGCTTTCGATCTCGCCGGTCACCATGTCGCGGGTGACGATGCCCCGGGCCTTGCCATCCACCACGATGAGTTCCTGCATCTCATGGCGGGTGTGCATCTTCACCTTGCCGAGGCCGATCTGGCGCTCGAGGGCCTGGTAGGCGCCGATGAGGAGCTGCTGACCGGTCTGACCCTTGGCGTAGAAGGTACGGGAGACCTGGGCGCCGCCGAAGGAACGGTTGTCCAGAAGACCGCCGTACTCACGGGCGAAGGGCACGCCCTGGGCCACGCACTGGTCGATGATGTTCACGCTCACCTGGGCCAGGCGGTAGACGTTGGCCTCACGGGCGCGGAAGTCGCCGCCCTTGATGGTGTCGTAAAAGAGGCGGCGCACGCTGTCGCCGTCGTTGCGGTAGTTCTTGGCGGCGTTGATGCCACCCTGGGCCGCGATGGAGTGCGCGCGGCGGGGGCTGTCCTGGTAGCAGAAGCACTCCACCTCGTAGCCGAGCTCGGCCATGGAGGCGGCAGCGGCGGCGCCGGCCAGGCCGGAGCCCACGACGATCACCTTGTACTTGCGCTTGTTGGCGGGGTTCACCAGCTTCATGTCAAAGCGGTGCTTATCCCACTTCTGCTCGAGAGGTCCGTCCGGAATGTTGCTTTTGAGTTCCATGGTCGTCTCCCTCAGGACAGCTTCACGTAGCCGAAGAGCACGGCCAGCGGGAAGGAGATGTTGACGAGCACCACCAGGGCGGTGATGGCGGTGGCGATCTTCAAACGCAGATCGTTGTAGCGGGGATGGTTGAAGCCCAGCGTCTGCATGAGGCTCCAGATCCCGTGGCGGAGGTGGGAGGCCAGGCAGAGCATGGCGAGGATGTAGAACCCGCTCACCCAGGGCACCTGGAAGCCAGTCACCACGTTCTGGAAGACCTTGCCTTCCTCGAAGGGCGTGAACTTGCCCACGGTGAAGTGGAGGATGTGGAAGACGACGAAGATGGCGATGATGGCGCCGCTCACCCGCATGCTGCGCGAGGCCAGGGTGGAAGCCTTGTAGGCGGGGGCCTGGTACGCGACGGGCCGGGCATCCCGGTTCATCTTGGTGAGGCGCACGGCCGCCCAGACGTGGAGGCCAGCCGCGACGATCAGGCCGCCCCGGGCGATCCAGATGCCACCGCCGTGCAGCATCGTCCGGAGGAAGACGGCGTAGTCATCCAACGGGTGCACGCCGTTGTGGGCGTGGAGATAGAGCTGCAGGTTGCCGGCCATGTGACCCACCACGAAGCCGACCAGCATGATGCCGGTGATGGCCATGATGACTTTCATGCCGATGGAGGAATTGAGGAAACTCGCTTCCCTCTTCATCGCGCCTCCGGAAAAAACGGGGTTGGTTGGATGGGCGTCCGGCCATCGGACATCCCAGGTCGATTCGGAAGGGACGGGGAGGGGCTTCGAGTGAAGACTCGCCTCGACCCAAACACCCCCCAGTATCCCCGCCGGAGGCCCGAGCCCCAAGCGCAAAAGCTGGAAGCAGTCGGGAATGGTGATGTGGGTTCCAGCCGAGCCGACCCAGATCCCCCGTGGAAATCGCTTAGAAGGCAAGGGAATGTCCAGGACTCATTACCTTTTGTTGCCGCCCCTCGGGTCCCCCGGTAGAGTTCTGGCAAACCATCTTTTACACACCTCCTTGATCACCCCGGCCCCTCGGCCCCGGGCCTGAACCCTCCCCGCAAGGAGCGCCCCACCCGACCTGGAACCTTCCCGCAAGGGGATCGTCCACCGGCCCCTGGCGGGCCAGCCCGGGCCGGTCGCTCGTGAGCCCGGTCATTCCCCGACCCAGGCAGCATGGCATTCAGCTCCATTCTTCCGCTTCTCTCTCTAGCCCGCTGTACACCCACCCGAATCCCACTTGGAGGAAACCCATGGTGACGATGAAACGTCTCCTTGAAGCCCTGGCCGATTCACGCGCTTTCAAAAGCGTGATGCTGGCCCTTTTCGCCCTCATGGTGGGCACGCCGGCCTTCGCGGGCGGTGAGGCGGAGATGAACATCCCCTCGCTGAAGACCCAGACCTTCATGGGCGTGACGGGTCACAACCTGCTCCTCATCGGCCTGGGCATCTGCCTGCTCGGCATCGGATTCGGCCTCTGGCAGTACGCCAAGGTGCGCGATCTCCCCGTGCACAAGTCCATGCTCGAGATCTCCGAGCTCATCTATGAAACCTGCAAGACCTACCTGATCACCCAAGTGAAGTTCATCGCGATCCTGTGGGCTTTCATCGCCGTGATCATGGTGGCCTACTTCGGCTTCCTCTCCGCCAACCACATGACGGCGGCCCAGGTCTGCGTGGTGCTGCTCTTCTCCATCGTGGGCATCCTCGGCTCCGTGGCCGTGGCCTGGTTCGGCATCCGCATCAACACCTTCGCCAACTCCCGCACCGCCTTCGCCAGCCTCGGTGGCAAGCCCTATCCCACCATGGCGATCCCCCTTCAGGCGGGCATGTCCATCGGCATGCTGCTGATTTCGGTGGAACTGTTCCTGATGCTCGCCATCCTGCTCTTCATCCCCGGTGAGCAAGCCGGTCCCTGCTTCATCGGTTTCGCCATCGGTGAATCCCTCGGCGCCGCGGCCCTCCGCATCGCCGGCGGCATCTTCACCAAGATCGCCGACATCGGCTCCGACCTCATGAAGATCGTCTTCAAGATCAAGGAAGACGATGCTCGCAACCCCGGTGTCATCGCCGATTGCGCGGGCGACAACGCGGGCGATTCCGTGGGCCCCACGGCCGATGGCTTTGAGACCTACGGCGTCACCGGCGTCGCGCTCATCACCTTCATCCTCCTCGCCGTCAACGCGAAGACCGCCGGCCCGAACTTCCAGGCCCTCCAGGTGTCCCTGTTGGTGTGGATCTTCGTGATGCGCGTGGGCATGATCGTGACCTCCGCCGTGTCCTACTGGATCAACAACCTCTGGTCCAAGGCCAAGTTCGGCGATTCGGCCAAGTTCGACTTCGAAACGCCCCTCACCACCCTGGTGTGGCTGACCTCGGTCCTGTCCATCGGCATGACCTACGTGCTGTCCCACCTGCTCATCGGCAACCTGCCCGATGGCCTCTGGTGGAAGCTCTCCACCATCATCACCTGCGGCACCCTGGCCGGCGCCTTGATCCCTGAGATGGTGAAGGTCTTCACTTCCACCAATTCCGGCCACGTCCGTGAAGTGGTCACGGCCTCCAAGGAGGGCGGCGCGTCCTTGAACGTCCTCTCGGGCCTCGTGGCGGGCTACTTCTCCGCCTACTGGACGGGTCTCTGCATCGTGGCCCTCATGGGCGGCGCCTACTACGTGTCCACCTTCGGGCTGGGCGCTTACATGGATGCCCCCGCCATCTTCTCCTTCGGCCTGGTGGCCTTCGGCTTCCTGGGCATGGGCCCTGTGATCATCGCGGTGGATTCCTACGGTCCCGTGACCGACAACGCTCAGTCCGTCTATGAACTCTCCACCATCGAGACCACCGCGGGCATCGAAGCGGACATCCAGAAGAACTTCGGCTTCAAGCCCGACTTCGAGAACGCCAAGATGTACCTCGAAGAGAACGATGGCGCCGGCAACACCTTCAAGGCCACTGCCAAGCCCGTGCTCATCGGCACGGCCGTGGTGGGCGCCACCACCCTGATCTTCTCCATCATCCAGCTGCTCTCCGCCAAGTACGGCGCGGTGACTCCGCTGATCGTGGGCGAGACCCCCGTGCAGGAAGGGCTCTCCATCATCAACCCGCTGTTCCTGTTGGGCCTCATCACCGGCGGTGCCGTGATCTTCTGGTTCTCCGGCGCGGCCTGCCAGGCCGTGGCCACCGGCGCCTACCGCGCCGTGGAGTTCATCAAGCAGAACATCAAGCTGGATGGCGCCGAGAAGGCTTCGGTGGAGGACTCCAAGAAGGTCGTGGAGATCTGCACTCAATACGCCCAGAAGGGCATGTTCAACATCTTCCTGGCCGTATTCTTCTCCACGCTGGCCTTCGCCTTCCTGAACCACTACTTCTTCATCGGCTACCTGATCTCCATCGCCATCTTCGGCCTCTACCAGGCCATCTTCATGGCCAACGCCGGTGGCGCCTGGGATAACGCGAAGAAGCTCGTGGAAACGGAGCTGAAGGCCAAGGGCACCCCCCTCCATGACGCCTGCGTCGTGGGCGACACCGTGGGCGATCCCTTCAAGGACACTTCTTCCGTGGCCATGAACCCCGTCATCAAGTTCACCACCCTCTTCGGCCTCCTGGCCGTGGAGCTGGCCATCGGGTTGAACCCGGCCACCGCCCACATCGCGGCCCTGGTCTTCTTCCTGATTTCCACCGTGTTCGTATACCGGTCCTTCTACGGCATGCGCATTCCCACGGTCGAAGGCAAATAGCCGCGACGCCCTCGGGCGTCCCACGAACGCAAGGGGCCCTTCGGGGCCCCTTCGTCATCCCGAAGATCCGGTTCGCCCCGGTGCCGCTTCCGGCGGCCCATCCCTCAACCTCGCGGCGGGGTTCCCGTAGTAAGTTGATAACCCCCCTTTGGAGGCCCCATGTCCGTGCGTTCTCTCAGCCGTCGTGGCCTAATGCTGGTCTTTCCCCTTGCGGCGTCCTTCAATGGACTCATGGCCCAAAAAGCACCTGCCCCCGATGCCGCTCCCGCCGGAATGACCCAGCCGCCCGTGGCCCCCATGAAGGAGCACATCTCCGTTTGGCACGGAGAGAAGGTGAACGATCCCTTTTTCTGGCTGCGGGAGAAGGCCAACCCGGAGGTCATCAAGCACCTCGAAGCTGAAAACGCTTATACCGAGGCCCAGACCGCAGGCGTCAAGCCCTTCGCCGAGGCCCTCTACAAGGAGATCCTCGGGCGCATCAAGCAGACCGACCTCAGCGTTCCCGTGCGGCGAGGCGCCTTCCATTACTACTCACGCACCGAGGAGGGAAAGCAGTACCCCATCCAGTGCCGCCGGGTGGCCAAGGCCGATGGCACCTACAACGACAAGGCGCCTGAGCAGGTGCTGCTGGACCTCAACGAGCTGGCCAAGGGGCACACCTACCTGGGCCTGGGCAGCTTCGATGTGAGCGATGACGGCCACCAGCTTCTCTACAGCACCGATGTCACCGGTTTCCGCCAGTACACCCTCTACCGCAAGGATCTGACCACCGGCGCCACCAGCGCGCCCTTGGCCGAGCGCGTCACCAGCGCCGAGTGGATGTCCGACAACAGCCACGTGGTCTACGCCACGGAGGATGCCACGTCCAAGCGCAGCAACCAGCTCTGGCGACTGAACCTGCAGGGCGGGGCCCCGGAACTCTTGTTCGAGGAGAAGGACGAGCTCTACCGCATCGGGGTGGGACGCAGCAAGGACAAGGCCTATCTCTTCTGCCAGAGCTACAGCACCGATACCTGGGAAGCCCGCATGCTGCCCAGCGGGGAGACCAAGGGCACCTTCAAGGTGATCCTGCCCCGCGAGAAGGGCCACAAGTACACCGTGGATCACCGGGCGGGGCTCCTCTACATCCGTACCAACAAGGGCGCCAAGAACTTCAAGCTCGTGACCGCCCCCATCTCCGAGCCCACCAAGTGGGCGGAGCTGGTGCCCCACCGCGTGGATACCCTGCTGGAGGGCTTCGACCTCTTCCAGGGGCACCTGGTGCTGCAGGAGAAGCGCGAGGCCCTGGTCCGCTTCCGCATTCAGGACCTGAAATCCAAGACCTGGAAGGATGTCACCTTCCCTGAGAAGGTCTACGCCGCAGGCATGATGGGTACGCCCGAGTGGACGGCCACGGCCTTCCGGCTCAACTACCAGTCCATGGTCACGCCCTCCAGCGTGTACGACTGCGATCTCACCGCGGGTAAGTTGGAGCTGCTCAAGCGCACGGAAGTGCTCGGGGGCTACGATCCCTCCCAATACGTCACCGAGCGCCGTTGGGCCGTGGCCCGGGATGGCGTGAAGGTGCCCATCTCCCTGCTCTACAAGAAGGGCACGAAGCTGGATGGCAGCGCCCCCTGCTTCCTTTACGCGTACGGCTCCTACGGATTCGGTTCGGCGGCCTCCTTCTCCATCCCCCGGCTCAGCCTGGCCGATCGGGGCATGGTCTTCGCCATCGCGCACATCCGGGGCGGCAACGAACTGGGCGAGGCCTGGCACGATGACGGCATGCTGCTGAAGAAGAAGAACACCTTCTTCGATTTCATCGATGCCGCGGAATGGATGGGGAATCAAAAGCTCGTGGCGAAGGACAAGATCGTTATCGAAGGCGGCAGCGCTGGTGGCCTGCTCATGGGCGCCGTCACCAACTACCGCCCCGACCTCTTCAAGGCCGTGCATTCGGCCGTGCCCTTCGTGGATGTCATGAACACCATGTTCGACGACAAGCTGCCCCTCACGGTGGGCGAGTACTTGGAATGGGGTAATCCCAACGAAAAGCCCTACTTCGATTACATGCGTTCCTACAGCCCCTACGACAACCTCGAGAAGAAGGCCTACCCGGCCATCCTCGTCACCACGAGCCTCAACGACAGCCAGGTAATGTACTGGGAACCCGCCAAGTACGTGGCCAAGCTCCGCCACCTCAAGACCGATACCAACCCGCTGCTGCTGAAGTGCAACATGGGCGCCGGGCACGGTGGCGCCTCGGGTCGCTATGACCGCTTCAAGGAAGTGGCCTTCGAATACGCCTGGCTCATGGGGCAGGTGGGCATCACCAAGTAGGCTTCCACCCCCTGTACGACAGCGCCGCCCTCACCGGAGGTCGGCGCTTTCCACGTCTGAAGGCCTGCGTTGCACTTGGGGCACCTTAACGATCGGAACCTTGGCCCGAGGAGGTCCCGATGCACCCCCTGCGTTGGATGGGCGTATGCTGGTCCCGACAACCTCCCTTCCAGGACTGTATGACCGCTCACGTCCCTGATCCCGACGCCCAGCTTTGGGAATTCATCGCCCGCAGGGCTGAGCCCGGAGCCGACCAGGCGGCCCTGGATGCCCAGATCTGGGCCACCTTCGGCAGCGATTGCGCCGTGATGTTCACGGACCTCTCAGGCTTCAGTCGGCGCGTGGCGGAATTCGGAATTCTGCACTTCCTCCAGGTCATCTACGAGCACAAGGCCCTGCTCCTGCCCATCGTCGCCGCCCACCGGGGCGTCCACTTGAAGACGGAAGCCGACAGCTTCCTCATCCGCTTTGCGAATCCCCTGGATGCCCTCACCTGCGCCATCGCCATGCAGGCCGCCTGCGAAGCCCATAACGTGGGACGCCGCCCCGAAGAAGAGGTGCTGCTCTGCGTGGGGCTGGGCTGGGGTCGCATCCTCCAGATCGGCGTGACCGACATCTGGGGCCAGGAAGTCAACGCGGCCTCCAAGCTCGGCGAAGACACCGCCAAAGCCCGCGAAATCCTGGTGACCGACGCCTTCAAGCGGGCCGTGGAAGGGCAGGGCGACTGGGCCTTCAACGCCATTGAAGCCGTGAGCGGTTCCGAGGTGAATTGGCGCGTGCGTTATGGCGCCAAGTGATTGCTGAGGGTACGGATTGGACCGGACTCAGGAAGGTTGAACACGACCTACGTATAGATCTGACTGAGGAATTGCCATGCCGAAACAAGGAGAAATTGACTACCTTCGGCTCTCGGGAGAGGACGGCATCCAGTTCGCTCGGGATAAGCCGTTCTCGGCCGTCGACTGCGGGCGGACCTTCCAGGATCTGGGGATCATCTTTTCGGTGTTGCCCAAACCGCCCGCCCGCCTGCTGGATTTGGGCGTTGGGACGGGATGGACGAGTGTCTTCTTCGGAAAGCGCGGGTACGACGTAGTGGGCCAGGACATCGCCGAGGACATGATCCACCAGGCCAACATCAATAAAGCCCGCTATGCCACTCCCAACGTCCAGTTCATCACTACGGATTACGAACACCTGAGCTTCGAGAGTGAGTTCGACTGTGCGGTCTTCTACGATTCCCTTCATCACGCCGAGGATGAAAAATCGGCGCTCCGGGCCGTGTTCCGAGCGCTCAAGCCCGGAGGGATCTGTGTGACCGTGGAGCCCGGAAAGGGGCACGCCACTTCCATTGATTCCCTCAATGCCATGGCCCGATTCGGGGTCACGGAGCGAGACATGCCTCCCTCGCTCATCATCGCTGGGGCGAAGGAAGCGGGATTCCGAGCCTTCAGGGTCTTCCACCGATTCATGGAACCCCTTGAACTGCCGACCCAGATCTTTCAAGAGGCTCATCCGGTGGTCCACTGGGCCCGTGCGATTTACCTCTCGCTCAAGGATTCAGCGCCGTTTCGTGGGTGGCGCCGACGGCGGCGATTTCTCCGGGATGCGCGGCATGGGAATCACATCGTCGTGCTCATCAAATGATGGGGGCTCCCTGATGACCAAAGGAAAGGGCCCGCATTGGCGGGCCCTTTCCTTTGGCGAAGCGGGTCTTACATGTGGGCAATGATGTTGTCGCCGAACTCGCTGCACTTGATCTCGGTGGCGCCTTCCATCTGGCGGGCGAAATCGTAAGTGACTTTCTTGGAGGCGATGGCGCCATCCATACCCTTGATGATGAGGTCGGCGGCTTCGGTCCAGCCGAGGTGGCGGAGGAGCATTTCGCCGCTGAGGACCACGGAGCCGGGGTTGACCTTGTCCAGGTTGGCGTACTTGGGGGCGGTGCCGTGGGTGGCTTCGAAGACGGCATGGCCGGTGACGTAGTTGACGTTGCCGCCGGGGGCGATGCCGATGCCGCCCACCTGGGCCGCGAGGGCGTCGGAGAGGTAGTCACCGTTCAAGTTCAAGGTGGCGATGACGTCGAACTCCTCGGGGCGGGTGAGCACCTGCTGGAGGGTGATGTCGGCGATGGCGTCCTTGATCACGATGCCGTTGGGCAGCTTGCACCAGGGGCCGCCATCGATCTCCACGGCGCCGAATTCCTTCTTGGCGAGGTCGTAGCCCCAGCGCATGAAGCCACCCTCGGTGTACTTCATGATGTTGCCCTTGTGTACGAGGGTGACGGACTTCTGCTTGGTCTCGATGGCGAACTTGATGGCCGCGCGAACGAGGCGCTCGGTGCCTTCCTGGGACACGGCCTTGATGCCGAGGCCGCTGGTCTGGGGGAAACGGATCTTGGCGAACTCCTTGGGGAAGTTCTCCTTCAGGAAGGCCTGAAGCTTCTGGTTGGCCTCGCTGCCCATCTCGAATTCGATGCCGGCGTAGATGTCCTCGCAGTTCTCACGGAAGATGGTCATGTCCACCTTCTCGGGGTGCTTCACGGGGGAGGGCACGCCCTTGAACCAGCGCACGGGGCGCAGGCAGGTGTAGAGGTCAAGCATCTGGCGGAGGGCCACGTTCAGGCTGCGGATGCCGCCGCCAATGGGGGTGGTGAGGGGGCCCTTGATGGACACGAGGTACTCGCGGCAGGCTTCCACCGTCTCGTCAGGCAGCCAGGTGCCGAAGAGGTTGTAGGCCTTCTCGCCGGCGTAGACTTCCATCCATTTGATCTGCTTCTTGCCGCCGTAGGCCTTGGCCACGGCCGCGTCGAGCACGCGCACGGAGGACTTCCAGATGTCGGGGCCGGTACCGTCGCCTTCGATGAAGGGCACGATCGGATTGTCGGGGACGATCAGCTTCCCGTTCTCGATGCGGATCTTGGCGCCGTCGGCGGGGGGCGTCATCTTGACTTCGGCCATGGGGTTCCTCCAGGAGTGAAACAAGCCAGATTCCCACGGCGGGGCGGGAGGATCAAGGAACGAGGTCACACCGGTGACCCCAGGGGGTGTGACCTGGAAGGCGCTAGATGCGCCCTTCCAGGACCTTGAGGATCAGGCCCGGGAAGCCCCGGATGAGGGATTCCTTCCGCTCCGGTGCCACGATCAGCAAGAAGGCGGAGCCCTCCACGGTGGCGGTGAACCGGTGAGGACGGTTCCGGAGGTAGGCCTCGGGCTCGAGGAACCCATCTTGCAGATCCTGGGGCTGGACGGTGCGGCTGACCCCATCCTGGTCCAGCCGGATGCTGCCCATGAGGACCTGCACGATGCCCTTGGGCAGCTCCCCGGAGCGGAAGAGCACTTCCCCCTCATTGGCCATGCGGCGTTCCGGGGCCAGGTCGAAGCGCTTCTGGAGGCTCTGCAGCGAGTCGTTGCTCTCCTGGAGCCGCCAGGTGAACTGCTTGCAGAGGAGGCGGGTGAGGTCGGGCAGGTCGGCCATGATGAGGTCGAGGTGCTCGGGTTGCAGCCGCAGGGCCTGGCTGGCCCCCACGGTGGTGACGGTGGCGGTGCGCATGCGGGCGCCAAAATAGGCCATTTCACCCACGATCCCGGGGGCCTGGGGGGTGCATTCCAGGGTGGCGAGCTGCTCCCCGCCGCGGGAGATCACCAGGCTGCCGGAGAGCACGAGGAAGAGGCAGCGGTCCTCCTCCCCCTCCTGGATGAGGGCTTCGCCATCTCGATAGCGGAGGAAATCGATTTCGGGGCATCGGGCCAGAAGCTGCCCCACCTCCGGCAGGGCATCGGCGGGCAGGCGGCTCGGATCCAGGGGGTCGGGCAAGGGCGGCTCCCAGGAAGGCATCGGCGGTTCCCCGGGAAATCTAAGAATTCGGCCCCGGGCCCCGACTTCCGGGGGCGTTGTGCCTTCGATCCTTTGAGGGCGGGCCCTTCATCGCTACGATGGAGGGTTCCTTGGAGGTCTTTCCATGAAGAAGCCCGTTCGCGTCGCAGTCACCGGGGCCGCCGGCCAGATCGGCTACAGCCTGCTCTTCCGCATCGCCGAAGGCTCGATGCTGGGTGCGGATCAGCCCGTCATTCTGCAGCTGCTCGAAATCACCCCGGCCCTCAAGGCGCTCGCGGGTGTGGTCATGGAGCTTCAGGACTGCGCTTTCCCGCTACTCGCCGGCGTGGTGACCTCCGATGATCCGATGGTGGCCTTCAAGGACGCGGACTACGCGCTGCTCGTGGGCGCCATGCCCCGCAAGCAGGGCATGGAGCGCAGCGATCTGCTCTCCGCCAACGGCGGCATCTTCAAGCCCCAGGGCGCGGCCCTGAGCGAAGTGGCCAGCCGCGACGTGAAGGTGCTCGTGGTGGGTAACCCCGCCAACACCAACGCCCTCATCGCCCAGCAGAATGCGCCCAAGCTTAAGCCCGAGCAGTTCCACGCCATGGTTCGCCTGGATCACAACCGCGCCATGAGCCAGCTGGCCGAGCGCACGGGCAAGACCGTGAACGACATCAAGAAGATGACCATCTGGGGCAACCACAGCGTCACCCAGTTCCCCGACCTCTTCCATTGCGAGGTGGCCGGCCAGAACGCCCACGCCGCCGTGAACGACCAGGCCTGGTACGAAGGCACCTTCATCCCCACCGTGGCCAAGCGCGGCGCCGCCATCATCGAGGCCCGTGGCCTCTCCTCCGCCGCTTCCGCCGCCAATGCCGCCATCGACCACATGCGCTCCTGGGCGCTCGGCACCGCCGAGGGCGATTGGACTTCCATGGCCCTGCCCAGCGATGGCAGCTACGGCATCCCCAAGGGCCTGATCTACGGCTTCCCCTGCACCGTGAAGAACGGCGTGGCGAGCATCGTTCAGGGCCTCGAAATCAACGACTTCTGCCGCGGCAAGATGGACGCCACCGCCAAGGAGCTCGAAGAGGAGCGCCAGGCCGTGAAGGAGCTGGGGCTCGTGAAGTAGCCTTCAGCGAAGTTCTCGAAAACGCCGGGGCGACCCGGCGTTTTCTTTGCCCGGGGTGAAGAAGCGGTAGCCCTGCGCTCAGGCCAGGGGGAGTTCCAGGGTGAACCGAGTGCCGTGGCCCAGGGCGCTCCAGAGGTGGATCTGGCCCCCGGCCTTGCTCACGAGGGCGCGCACTGAGGCGAGGCCCAGCCCCGTGCCCTTGCCCGGGGCCTTGGTGGTGAAGAAGGCATCAAAGACTTTGGCCTGCACTTCCGGGCTCATGCCCTGGCCGGTGTCCTCCACTTCGAGGAGGGCCATCCCTTCGTCCGTGCGGCGAGCGCGGAGGGTGATGCGCCCCCCCTCCGGCATGGCATCCCTGGCGTTGGCCACCAGGTTCACGAGGATCTGGTCCACCTGGGCGGGGTGGCCGATCAGGGGCAGCGGCGCCTCCTGGATGTCGATCTGGAGTTGGATGCTGCGGGGCAGCAGCACCTTGAGCAGGGGTTCGGCGGCCCGGGCCCGGGCGCCCAGATCAAAGGCGGTGGCGGGGCCGCCTTCCCGCCCGAAGGCCAGCAGCTGATGGGTGAGCTCCGCGGCCCGATCCATGGCCTGCTTGGCGCGGGTGAGGTCTTTGACCTGGGGGGGCTGACCATCCTCCATGTCGGCTTCGATGAGGTTGAGGTAGTTCCCGGAAGCGCAGAGGAGGTTGTTGAGGTCGTGGGCCAGGCCCGCCCCGAGGCTCGCCAGGGCGTTCATGCGCTGGGTCCGGATCATGAGGCTCTGGCTCTGCTCCAGGGCCTCGGTGCGCTCCTGCACCCGCTGTTCCAGGGTGGAGGTGAACACGCGCAGATCCCGGATCGCGAGGAATTGCCGCACCAGGAGGATCAACACGATGGCGACGCCCACCCAGGGCAGCACGGGATCCCACCCCTTGGCGCCCTGCATCAGGTAAGCCACGCCCAGGGCGAGGGCGGGGAGCACCGGGAGGTAGGGCAGGGCCGCTGCGAACCAACCCAAATCCTGAGCCTCGACGCGCTCAGGGCAGTGGCCCACGGGCTCGGGGGAGAGCGGCGCCAGGAGCCGGGCCATGGGAATGCAGAACGCCAGGAAGTCGAACATGGCATTGCCCCGGCCGTAGGTCCCCTTCAGCGTCAGCACGGCCCAGCCCAGGTTGCCCAGGAAGGTCATCAGCAGGCCCAGGGTGATCCATCCCAAGGGGCCCTTGAAGGCCTGGGCGGGCTGGCTGGCGCCCAGGTAGATCGCGATGCCGAGCACGAGGATGGAGGACAGCGGGAAGGCCAGGGTGAAGAGCTTTTGCGTCAAAGGCTCCGTGGAGGCGGAGAAGATGCCGCCCCAGCCCAGGATCCAGAGGATGAAAAACAGGGCGAGGGCGAAGACCAGGGCATCCAGCGCCTTTCGCCACCGCTCCCGCGAACCCCGTGGGGCCAGGGGCCAGGTGAGCAGGCCCCAGCCTTGGAGCAACCCGCCCGCCAGCTGGAGCAGCAGGGCGATATTGATCAGCGTCTCCTTGGGCTGAAGCCCGAGGGCCACGGCCATCCGGATCAGTCCCCCCAGGGAGATCAGCCCCAGTGAAACCGCCAGGAAGCGCCATCCGCGGGCTTCGGCGGGCTCCACCTTCGCCCGTTCCAGGGAGATCAGGACGGCCCCCAGGAACAGCAGGCAGGGGAGCCCCAAATCGAAGACCCGGCCCGCGACCCCACCCGCGAGCAGGGGGGAGATCACCGAAGCCACCAGGGCCCCGGCCAGGGCCAACCCCATGGCCTTGGGGAGGGCCCTGCGCAGGTCGATGCCGAGAGGAGAGAAAGAAATGGGAGCGATCCGTCGGTGGGGCGCGTGGGGCGGGCGCAGGGGAAAAGACAGGTGCTTGCCTAATGATACGAGGCGCGATTGGGTGTCATCGGCGACAGGGGCGGATTCCTGAATCCAGGGGCGAGTTTCAGCCCCACCCAAGCTCCTCCAACCGTGCCTCGCCCAGCCCGAAATGGTGGGCCAGCTCGTGCAGCACCGTGATCACCACCTCCCGGCGAAGTTCCTCGGGATCCGGAAAATCCGCTTCGAGCACCCGACGGTACAGCAGGATCCGATCCGGCAGGGGACTCGGATCGTGGCCTCGCTCGGGCAAGGGCGTACCGAGGTAGAGGCCATAGAGGTCGGCCTCTCCCTCTTCGATCTGGATCACCACGTTGTCCAGGTAGGGCTGGAATTCCGTCGGGAGGGTGGCCAGGGCCTCGTCCACCAGCCTCCGGAATGCCTCGCGACTGGCGGTCATGTCCCGTCCTCCTGCCCCAAGGATGGGTCCTTCCGGTTGACGGTGGGGGCCTCCAAGGGGATGTTGGGGGACGCTTTCCCGGAATCCCATGGCCCACCTCGTCTTCACCGGCAATTTGCAGCGGCATGTCGCGTGTCCGCCCGGAGACTACCCCGGCGCCACCGTGGCGGAGGTGCTGGCAGCCGCCTTCCAAGAACGGCCCTCGGCCCGGGGCTACGTGCTGGATGAGCGGGGCTCGCTGCGGCACCACATGGTGATCTTCGTGGATGGCACGGCGGTGGCCGACCGGAAGCGACTCGGGGATCCGGTGGGACCCAAGGCTGAGGTGTATGTCATGCAAGCCCTTTCGGGAGGTTGAAATGTCGGAACGCGTGCTGGTCTCCACCCGCAAGGGGCTCTTCACCGTGGATCGCCGGGGGTTGGATCGCTGGGAGATCGCCCAGGCGACCTTCCTGGGGGACAACGTCACCCTGAGCCTCGTGGATCCCCGGGATGGGGCCTGGTATGCCGCCCTGGACCACGGGCACTTCGGCGTGAAGCTGCACCGCTCCGAGGATCAGGGCGCCAGCTGGACGGAGATCGCCGTGCCCACCTACCCCGAAGCCCCCGAAGGGCACGTGGAGAAGGATTGGATGGGCCGCGAGATTCCCTGGAAGCTCATCCGCATCTGGGCCTTGGAGGCGGGTCATCCCTCGCGCCCGGGAGAGCTGTGGGCGGGCACCCTACCGGGCGGGCTCTTCCGGTCCCCGGATCGGGGCGCCACCTGGGAGCTGGTGCGCAGCCTCTGGGACCACCCGGATCGCCTGCGCTGGTCCGGCGGCGGCGCCGACTATCCCGGCCTCCATTCCATTTGCATCGATCCCCGGGACGCCCAGCGAATGGCCGTGGGCGTGTCCACCGGAGGCGCCTGGTTCACGGAGGATGGCGGCGCCTCGTGGACGTGCCGGGGCGAGGGGCTCCGGGCGGAGTACATGCCTCCCGGTCAGGCCCAGGATCCCGTGATGCAGGACGTGCACCGGCTCGTACAGAGTCCCGTGGACCCGGCCACCTTCTGGATCCAGCACCACAACGGCATCTTCGTCACCCGGGATGGCGCGGCCCACTGGGAGGAGATCAAGGAGGCCGGCCCCTCCGTGTTTGGCTTCGGGGTGGTGGCCCATCCCCGGGAAGCGGGCACGGCCTGGTTCGTGCCGAGCATCAAGGATGAGCGGCGCATCCCCGTGGGCGGCTCCGTGGTGGTCACCCGCACGCGGGATGGAGGCCGCTCCTTCGAGACCCTGCGCGAAGGGTTACCCCAGGTGCATGCCTATGATCTGGTCTACCGGCATGCCCTGGCCATCGATGGCACCGGGCAGCGCCTGGCCTTCGGGAGCACCACGGGTAGCCTCTGGATCTCCGAGGATGGGGGCGATCGCTGGCATACGGTGGCGTTGCACCTGCCACCCGTCTATGCGGTGACCTTCGTTCGCTGAAATTCGGACGGGGTTCGGAGGGGCGGATTGACCATTCACCCCACCGGAGCGGCCCTCGTCTCGCGGGGGCCTTACACTGGGTGGGCCGGCACCCGCCGGTTGCCACCCGGAGTCCCCATGTCCCGTTTCAATCGCCTGGCCTTCGCCCTCCTGTTCGGGGGCGCCGCCCTCACGGCCCAGATCCCCAACCCCTTGAACCTGCCTGATCCCCTGGGACTCTCTAAGAAACCCGCACCGGCTCCCGCTCCCCGACGGGAAGCCCGCCCTGCGCCCCGCCGGAGCCCTGAGGAAGGTAAGCGCCATGAAGGCAAGCATAAGGGCCACGATCGCGGCAAACACAAGGGCCACCGCGACTAGGCAACCTTTGGAATGCATGAAAAGGGGGCGCTCCGAAGGCGCCCTCTTTTCATGTCGGCCTGGCGCCGGTGAAGGGCCGCTGCGCCGGGTCAGGGCACCATTGGCCCCCTTTCCTGGCGCAGGGCTTTGGAATGGCCGACCTTTGGGGGTGGAGGGCTTATGTACGTTGGAGCCCCCAGCGCACTCGCAAGCTATGCCTACCAACAGGCCGGTGGAAGCACGCAGGGAATCCTTGCGGCGCTGAACGTGGCCACCCAGGCGGGCAGCGATGTGGCCGGGCTGCTGCAGAGCGCCGGGCCTACCGAGGTGCAGGCGGGGCAGGGCACGGGCCTGACTGCGGAAACCTACGCTTTCAATGCGGCTGCGGGCCAGGGCACCCAGGCCCTTCAGGACCTGCTGAACCCGCCATTGGGCTACGCCAACCTGTTCATGAACCCCCAGGGGGTTACGGACCCCGCCCAGGCCCAGGCCTACGCGGCCTACCTGTACAGCCAGGCTCAGGCCCAGGGCCAAACGGCCCTCCTGACGAAGGCCGTGTTGAAGGCGGCTGACACGACCGCTCAAACCGCCACCACCCAGCTCCAACCCCCGGCCGCCAGGGAGCCCGTGGCCGAAACCCCGGCGAAACAGGCTGCGCCTGCAGCGGGCTTCGATCCCCTCGACACGAACCGGGACGGCCTCGTCTCACCCGCGGAATCGCGGGCCTACGGACTGAGCCATCCGGGGCTGGATCCCATGGATACGAACTACGATGGCTTCGTGTCCTCGGCCGAGCAACTGGCCTATGCCCAGACCCACGCTTACCTGGATCCCGCGGACACGAACTACGATGGCTACGTCTCCACGGGCGAAGCTCGGGCCTATTCTCTAAGGCACCCGGATTACAGCCGCCCGCAGGCCGGGACCGCCGGACTGGATGTCTACGCCTGAGGGCTCAGTTGGGCACGTCGGGAAGGCTGGCCAGGAAGGCTTCGCCACAGCCCCGCAGGCGCACGTAGTCCCCTTCGATGCGCTCCGCATAGACGATGCGGGCCATCATCATCGCGGTCACGATGCTGCCGAGGAGCAGCAGAATTCCAGCGGCCACCCCGCCGCAGTTGTCGCCGGAACCGGTCTGGATGGCCAGGGCCAAACCGGCGACGGGCCCCAGGCACCCCACCGCGATCCAGAGGTTGCGGCGCTTGCGGTGGGCCGTGCACAGGCCCGGAGCCACGGTGGCCTTTTTGCGAATGATGAGCGCCACGATGGCGTAGATGAGCAGGGCGAAGAGCGCGACGACGTAGAGCGCCGGGTGATGCCAGTAGAGCGTCCGCTCCTTGATGGGCGTTTCCGCGGGGGCGTTGCACTTCACGCAGCGGTGGGGCAGCTCCGCACCGAGGTGCATCACCACGCTCTTGCCGAGGCGCCATACGCCTCCACTGCCCGTGGGGTTCAGGGCGGCCTGGGGTGGGGCGTAGGGATTGTGGAGGTCGGACATGGACAATCCCATGGATTGGCGTTCGTGAAAGGTAAGAGGGGATGATTCCAGTTTAGGACGGGCAGAGGTCCCGCATTCCTGACAATCGGAACGCAAAAAGGGCGAGGATCGCTCCCCGCCCTTTGGCTTCAACCCTTACCGCCTAACTGCAGCCGGTGGTGGCGCCGCAGGTCTGGCACTTCATGCACGCGCCGTTGCGCACGAGGGTGAGGTGGCCGCACTCGGGGCAGGGATCCCCGGTGTAACCCTTCTCGCGGGCGGATTGGGCGGCGGCGTACTTGGTGGCACCGGCGGGAGCGCCGACGGCGGCCATGGCCATCGCGGGAGCGGGCGTGGAAGGGGTGGAGGCGCTCGCATCCTCGAAGGGCAGGGGCTGGGTACCGGCCGTGGGGGCGAAGCTGGCCACGGCGCTCTGGGGCTTGGTCTGCTGGTTCTGCATCAGCTGCTCGGCATCCACGTGGGCCAGGTCGTAGCGGCCCAGGTAGCTGATGGACAGCTCGCGGAAGATGAAGTCGATGATGGAAGTGGACAGCTTGATGGTGTCGCTGCCCATGACCATGCCGTTGGGCTCGAAGCGGGTGAAGAGGAAGGCTTCGCAGTACTCCTCGAGGGGCACGCCGTGCTGAAGGCCCATGCTCACCGCGATGGCGAAGCAGTTGAGGAGGCTGCGGAAAGCGGCGCCTTCCTTGTGGATGTCGATGAAGATCTCTCCGAGGGCCCCGTCCTCGTACTCACCCGTGCGGAGGTAGAGCTTGGTGCCGCCGATGGTGGCGCTTTGGGTGTAGCCGCCGCGGCGGTTGGGCAGGCGGCGGCGGTAGGTTCGCACCAGCTGCTGGGTGAGGGCCTGGGCGACCACGGGGGTCTTCTCGGCGTTGGTGGCGGCTTCGTCCGTGAGGGTGTCGATGCCTTCCAGCAGGTCCAGGTTGGTGGCCATGGCCTGGCTCATCTTGGAACCGTCGCGGTAGAGGGCCACGGCCTTGAGCATCAGCTGCCAGGAGGTCTCGTAGATCTTCGCGATGTCCTCGACCGTGCTCTCCACGGGGAGGTTGATGGTCTTGGAGATGGCGCCGGAGAGGAAGGGCTGGGCGGCGCCCATCATGCGCAGGTGGCCCATGGCGGCGATGAAGCGCTGGCCCGTGCGGCCGCACTTGTTGGCGCAGTCGAAGATGGGCAGGTGCTCATCGCGGAGGTGGGGCGCGCCTTCCACGGTCATGGTGCCGGTGAGGGCGGCCATGAAGGTGTCGATGCGCTCCTGCACGAAGTGCTTCTTCAGGCGCTCCTGATCCACCACGAAGGAGGGATCGAAGGCCGTGGGGAGCTGGGTGTTGATGGCGGCGATCTCCTCGGCCGTCCAGCCGTTCTCCAGCAGCATGGCGCGGGAGATGCCGGGGGTCTCGTCGGTGATCTCGAGCCAACCCACCACGTGGCGCTCGATGTCCTTGATCTGGGTGGGCGTGTAGCCCTGCCGCATCAGGGCTTCGGGGATGGCGGAGTTCACGAGCTTGAAGTAGCCACCGCCGGCGAGCTTCTTGAACTTCACCAGGGCGAAGTCGGGCTCCACGCCGGTGGTGTCGCAATCCATCAGCAGGCCGATGGTGCCCGTGGGGGCGAGCACGGTGGTCTGGGCGTTGCGGTAGCCCCAGGCTTCGCCGTAGGTGAGGGCCGTGTCCCAGCTCTCGCGGGCGGCTTCGACGATGCGCTTGGGCACGCCCACGCCGGTGAGCCCCTGAGGCACCACGGAGAGCTGCTCGTACTCGGCGGCGGGCGCGTTGTAGGCGGCGCGGCGGTGGTTGCGGATCACGCGGAGCATGCTGTCCGCGTTCTTCTTGTAGCCGGGGAAGGGGCCCTGTTCGCGGGCCATCTCGGCGGAGGCGGCGTAGGCATCGCCCGTGAGGATGGCCGTGAGGGTGGCGCACCATTGGGTGCCCTCGAGGCTGTCGTAGGGGATGCCCATGCGCATGAGCATGGCGCCCAGGTTGGCGTAGCCGAGGCCCAGGGTGCGGAATTCGTAGCTCAGCTTGGCGATGGACTCGCTGGGGAACTGGGCCATGAGCACGCTGATCTCGAGGACGATGGTCCAGAGGCGGATGCCGTGGCGGTAGCCCTCGAGGTCGAAACCGCCATCGGCGGTGAGGAAGGTGCACAGGTTCAGGGACGCCAGGTTGCAGGCGGTGTCATCCAGGAACATGTATTCGGAGCAGGGGTTGCTCGCGTTGATGCGGCCATCGGCGGGGCAGGTGTGCCAGTCGTTGATGGTGGTGTCGAACTGGAGGCCGGGATCGGCGCAGGCCCAGGCGGCGTAGTTCACCTTGTGCCAGAGGTCGCGCGCGCGCAGCTTCTTGCAGGCCTTGCCATCGGTGCGGCGGATCAGCTCCCAATCGCCATCCATCTGCAGGGCGCGCATGAAGGCGTCGGGCACGCGGACGGAGTTGTTGGAGTTCATGCCGCCGACGGTCATGTAGCCTTCGCCATCCCAGCTGGTGTCGTAACCGGCGAGGTCGCGGGCGAAATCACCCTCAGCGAGGCGGCCCATGCACTGGGCGAGGAAGGCGGAGGGCACGCCCTCGCGCTTGGCCTTGGCCAGGGCCTTCTTCAGGGCCTCGTTGGTCTTGGGGTCGGCGTCCTTGGAGGTGGAACCCTCCACGGCCTTGCAGAGCTCATCCCAGTGCTTCTTGATGATGAGGCTGCCCGCGGCCAGCATGGCCACCTTGCGCTCCTCGAGGACCTTCCAGTCCACGAAGGTCTCGATGTCGGGGTGATCCAGGTCCAGGGTGACCATCTTGGCGGCGCGGCGGGTGGTGCCGCCCGATTTGATAGCGCCGGCGGCCTTGTCACCCACGGCCAGGAAGGACATGAGGCCGGAGCTCTTGCCGCCGCCGGAGAGGGGTTCCTCGGAGCCGCGGATCTTGGAGAAGTTGGAGCCCGTGCCGGAGCCGTACTTGAAGATGCGGGCCTCACGGGTCCACAGGTCCATGATGCCGCCCTCGTTCACGAGGTCATCGGCCACGCTCTGGATGAAGCAGGCGTGGGGCTGGGGGCGCTCGTAGGCGGAGGTGGACTTGGTCAGCTCGCCGGTCTTGTGATCCACGTAAGAGTGACCCTGGGCGGGGCCGGAGATGCCGTAGGCGTAGTGCAGGCCCGTGTTGAACCACTGGGGGCTGTTGGGGGCGCACATCTGCTTGGCGAGCATGTAGGTGAGCTCGTCGTAGAAGGCCTGGGCATCTTCCGCGGAATCGAAGTAGCCATTGGTCTCACCCCAGTGGCGCCAGCAGCCGGCGAGGCGGTGGAAGACCTGGCGGGAATCGGTTTCGCCGCCGTTCTGGGCGTCGATGCCCTTCCGGCGGAAGTACTTCTGGGCGAGGATGTCGACCGCCACCTGGGACCAGGAATCCGGCACCATCACGTCCTTGGCCTCGAAGACCACCTTGCCGTCCAGCTTCGTGATGCGGCTGGTGCGGGGGACGAAGGTGATCCCCTTCAGGGGATCTTGTCCGGCCTGGGTGAAGTGACGGGCGATCTTCATGGCGGGCGCCTCGGGGGAAGAGAGGGTGGTGGGGTGTTGACAGGCAGGCGGGCGCCACAGCCCCTAGCAGGGTCGGCAAGACGACGCCCCAAGAGCTTGGGGTTGTCGGGGCCGGACCTCTAGGGATTGTGTCGGATGAAAAGAATCACCCCAAGATGTAGGGGTGTCAAGGGGCAACCCATGCCATCTTCGCAATTCTTAACAATTGCAGAAAATGGTGCAGATGCAGATTTAGCAAGGGTTTTGACTGGGCTTTTTGTCAGGTAACCCGTATTCTGGGGGGAAGCCGGGCCCCATGCATCGGGTCGCGACGAACCGGGTCAGGTCGGAAGAAGCAGCCCTAAGTCGAGTCCCCGAGTGCCGTGGCAAGCCCGGCCCTTTTGCGCTTGTAGCGCAAAAGGGCCGGGAGCTTGGGAACCCTTCATTTCCCCGCCCTGCACACCGCATACAGAGGACATGGCAGGCAATGCGGCTTCTGGCGCAACCCCGGGCAATCCCCCAGGATCCCCAGGTGGCTGATGGCGAAATCAAAGGTCAGCGGATCCTCGGGGCAGGCCTTTTTCAGCCCCTCCGTGACCTCCCGGGCCATGCGGCCATCGGGGGTGGATCGGCTACTGAGGCCAATGAATCGCGCGGTCCGGGCCACGTGCGTATCCAGCGGAATGAGCAGATCCGCGGGTTCCAGCCCATTCCATACCCCGAGATCGGGCCAACCCGGCCGCACCATCCACCGCAGGAACATGCGCCAGCGCTTGCAGGCGCCGCCTTCCGCGGGATCGGGCAAGGAGAATCGGAAGCCGTAAGTGTCCGGTCCTTCGCGGCGGAGGCGCTGTACCAGGCGGGACAGGGCCGCGTCGGGCATCTCGCCGAGCCCCGGCGTGAAGGCGGCTTCCAGCCCCCCTGAAGCATCCAGCCGTTTCCAGGCCAGCAGCCAGTGGATTAGATCCTCGGCGGTGTGGAAGCGCCAGACCCAGGATCCCAGCGATTTCCGGAGCTCCCGGGTCGCCTGGGCAGGGGTGCGCGCTCGCAACCACTGGGCCGGTGCGGGCCCCAGGGGCAGAAGCGCCGCATCGATGGCGCGCAGCATGGGCGCCACCTTGCCGTAGGCCAGGGTCGCGGCCACCCAGGCGGCCAACTCGCGGTCGGCGCCATCCTCGAAGCGGAGGGGAATGGTCAACGGGTCCAGGACCAGGGCCTCGGGCCGATCGTAGTGAGCCTTCAGGGCCTCTAGGTGGCTGCGGAGCTTCATTGGCGAGGGAATCGGGGCATCCCTCCATTCAACCCGGGAATGGCGCCTGGGATGGAGCTGGGTGGAATTCCGGGGGGCACCTTCGCAAATCTCCTTGGGATATCTAGCATTCTTGCGCTACGCTCTGGAGTTGGGCGCGTCGCCCATTGGAGCAACCATCAGCATGAGCATGCGCGGTCTGGGAAGCCTGGCGAACCTGGCGAAGATTCTCGAAGCAGCGTCGAACCCCGAGTCTGATCTCCGGGAAGACCGTCAGAAGCCCAAGAAGGTTCTCCACGGCAAGCGCGTGAGCGCGAAGAAAGCCGTGGACCCCAAGCGCAAGGCCTGGCATGAGCGCCGCCTCAAGGAGCTGAACAAGAAGGCTCCCACGCAGGCCTCCGACTCCGCCAAGCCCTCGACGCCCGCCGTGCCCACCGCGGATCCCAAGGCCGCCAAGGCCGTGGCCGCTGGTCTCTCCGGCAGCCTCATCAGCGCCCTAGCCGCCGCCAAGCCCGGCGCCGCGAAGCCTGATTCCCAGAACAAGCGCCAGGAAGCCTGGAAGCGCAAGCCCGGCGATCCCGTCTTCTAAGCCGGTGATGACCTTTGTAAGGGGCCGCCTGAGCGGCCCCTTTTCGTTGAGATCCTTAGAAGGCCGCGGCTAGATCCACCTCACCGGTCACGCCGACCTGGTAGGCGGAAACCCGCCGCTCGAAGAAATTGGCGAGTTCCTGGACATCCTGAAGGTCCATAAAGGGGAAGGGGTTCCGGGAGCCGAACCGTTGGGGCAAGCCCAACTGGATGAGGCGCTGATCCGCGACAAACTCCAGGTAACAGCGCATGTCCGCCACGGAGAGGCCCGCGACCCCAAACTGGAGGAGGTCCTCGGCGAACTGGGCCTCGGCGTCCACGGCCTCTTCGATCATGGTGGTGATCCGTCGGCCCAATTCCGCGTCGAAGAGGCCGGGCTCCTCCAGGCGGATCTGCTCCACCGCCTGGAAGGCGAAGGCCATGTGCAGGCTCTCATCCCGGAATACCCAGTTCGTACCGGCGGCCAGGCCGTGCAGCAGCCCCCGGGAGCGGAGGAAAAACACGTAAGCGAAGGCGCCGAAGAAGAAGAGCCCCTCGATGCAGGCCGCGAAGCCGATGAGGTTGAGGAGGAACTGCTGGCGTTGGTCTCGGGTCTCCAGGCGATCCAGGGATTGAATGGCATCGATCCACCGCTGGCAGAAGGCCGCCTTGGCGCGGATGCTGGGGATCTCCTCCACGGCCCGGAAGGCCTGCTCTCGCTCCCGGACATCGGGCAGGTAGGTGTCCAAGAGCGTGAGATAGAACTGCACGTGCAGGGCCTCTTCAAAGAGCTGGCGGCTCAGGAAGAGCCGGGCCTCCGGAGCGTTGAGGTGCCGGTACAGGTTCAACACCAGGTTATTGGAGACGATGCTATCGCCCGTGGCGAAGAAGGCGACGAGGCGGCGGATGAGGTGGCGTTCGGCCGGGCCCATGCGGGCATCCAGGTCCCGCAGGTCGGTCGAAAAGTCCACCTCCTCCACCGTCCAGGTGTTCTTGAGGGCCGAGCGGTACATCTCGTAGAACACCGGATACCGCATGGGGCGCAAGGTGAGGTTGAATCCGGGGTCGAGCAATGTGGTTGTCATTGGCAGGCCTCGCAGCTTTCGGGGTTTTCCAGGGAGCAGGCGAGCACTTGAGCCTCGGTGGCCGTGGTGATGGTGGCCTTGGCAATGCGAGTGGCGGGCCGACTGCGCAGGTAATAGGTGGTTTTGAGGCCCTGCTTCCAGGCGTGGAAGTACATGCTGCTGAGCTTGGGGATGCTGGGGCTTTCCACGAAGAGGTTGAGGCTCTGGCTCTGATCGATGAAGGGCATGCGCGCCGCAGCGAGATCGATTAGGGCGCGCATGGGCAGCTCCCAGGCCGTGCGGTAGAGGGACTGCAAATCTTCGGGAACGCCTTCTACGCCCTGCACGCTGCCTTCGGATTGTTTGAGGCGATTCCGGAGGGCTTCGGTCCACAGACCTCGGGCCTGGAGCTCTTTCACGAGGTGGCGGTTCACCTGGAGGAAGTCTCCGCTCAAGGTTTCCCGTTTGAACAGGTTGCTGACCTGGGGCTCGATGCATTCGCAACAACCGGCAATGGAAGCGATCGTGGCTGTGGGCGCAATGGCGATGAGCAGGCTGTTGCGAACGCCGAATTTCAAGATGCGGCCGCGCAGCGCGTCCCATCGCTCGGGGGTCGCGGGGGTGACTCCGAAGGCTTCGAAATGGAAACGGCCCTGGGCCAGATGGGTCTCCGGGAAGGCGGGGTGCGCACCGCGACTTTCAGCGAGGGCGCAGCTCGCATCCAGGGCAGCGTGGTAGATCTCTTCGGCGATGCGGGTGGAGAGGCTCCGCGCTTCCTCCGAATCGAAGGCAAAGCCCAGGGCGAAGCACACGTCCTGGAAGCCCATGACGCCCAGGCCCACGGGGCGCCAACGCTGGTTGGAGACCTGGGTGGAGTCGATGGGGTACAGATTGAGGTCGATGACCCGGTCCAGGCTGGGGACCACCTGCCGCACCGTTTGGGCGAGTTTGGCGAAATCGAAGGCACCGCCCTGGAGGTGCCGGGCCAGGTTGATGGAGCCCAGGTTGCATACCGCTGTCTCGGACCCGCTGGTGACCTCCAGGATCTCCGTACAGAGGTTCGAGAGGTGGACGGTGCCCCCCTTGGCCGCCTGATTGCAGGCGCGATTGCTGGCGTCCTTGAAGCACATCCAGCCATTCCCCGTCTGGGCGAGGGTTCGCATCATCCGGCCGTAGAGGTCTCGGGCCTTCACCTGCTTCACGAATCGGCCCTGGGCTTCTGCGGCCTCGTAGGCTTGATCGAAGGCGCCGCCCCAGAGGTCGCAGAGATCCGGGACCTTTGCGGGATCAAAGAGGGACCAGAGGCCATCGGCTTCCACCCGCCGCATGAAGAGGTCTGGAATCCAATGGGCGAGGTTGAGGTTGTGGGTGCGCTGCGCCTCATCCCCGGTGTTGTCGCGCAGCTCCAGGAAGGCCTCCACATCGGCGTGCCAGGGCTCCAGGTAAATGCAGGCCGCGCCCTTCCGCTTGCCGCCCTGATTCACGGCGGCCACGGAGGCATCCAACGTTTTCAGCCAGGGCACGATGCCATTGCTGTGGCCGTTGGTACCTCGGATCAGGGAGCCTCGGGAACGCACTCGGTGGAACGCGAGGCCGATGCCGCCGCTCCACTTGGAAAGCAAGGCCACGTCCTTGTACCGGTCGTAGATGGCGGAGAGGTCATCCGCTGGGGAATCCAGGAGGAAGCAAGAGCTCAGTTGTTCCCGCTGCGTGCCCGCATTGAAGAGGGTGGGGGAGCTGGGCAGGTATTCCAGTCGGGACAGGAGCCCGTAGAGGCTGAGGGTTTCGTGCACGCTGGATGAAAGAGCACAGGCGATGCGGAGGAAAAAGTGTTGCGGCGTCTCGATCACAGCTCGGGTTTCCGGATGCTTGAGGAGGTACCGATCGTAAAGGGTGCGAAGGCCGAAGTATTCGAAGGCCGCCGTGCGCCGGGGATCGATGGCGTCGTCCAGCTTGCGGCGGTGCTCTTCCACGAACAGCAGGAGGCGATCTCCCACGAGGCCCAGGGCCGAGCCCGCCCGTACGCTCTGGCTGAAACTGTGGATGCCCTGGTTTTCCACTTCCTTGTCGATGCAGGTGCCCAACAGCCGGGCGGCCAATTGGCTGTACTGGGGCTCTTCAGCGGTAAGTTCGGCGGCGGTCTGGATGCTCAGGGCATCCAGCTCCTTGGTGGTGGCGCCGTCAAACAGGCCGCTGATGGTGCGCGTGGCCACTCGGATGGCATCCACGCGATCGAGCCCTTCGCAGGAGCGGCCGATGGCGCGCACGATCTTGTTGAGATCCACGCCCTCCATATCACCGTTCCGTTTGCGCACCTTCATGGCTGTGGGGGCAGAGCCCTCCCTGGTGGCCGCAGGGGCCTCCCGTTCCAGGATCGAATCCATGGCATTCCTCCGCAGGCCCCCAAAGGAGCCGAAAATGGATGGGATGTGCACGAAACCGGCGGCCGGTGGGATGCGCGGAGCTTGGGTTTCGCTGCGGCCGTGCTCCCTCGGAACGGCACACACCGCCTGGGGGGCGGGTCCATGGCAGGTCTTCGGGCTCGGGGGCGTTCTGGAGATCCAGGTTCCTCGGGTTCTGCTTCCCAACCTACGCGAGGCCAGTGCGTTTGAACCCTTGTTCCCACATACCGCTGCGGGGCAGCGCCGGATTCACACCGGCTTCCCTTTTCGAACTCGACGGGTCGAGCTCACCAATGGATGAACTCAAGATGTGGGGGATGGCGGAAAGCGTCAACCCAAAATATGGGGCTCAAGCGCCGACAGCGACCTTGTATTTGCGGCCGATCCAGGTGCGGACGAGGGGCTTTTCCAGCAGGCCCTGGCGCAGCTGGCCCAGGTTAAAGAGGGCGAGGTCGAGCACGGGGGTATCGGGGCCCAGGGTGCCATCCGCGAGGCGTTCACCCACTTCGGATTTGGGCATGGAGCGTAGTTGGCCGCCCACGCGGAAGATCACCTGATCCTCGTCCATGAGCGCGGCTCCGGCTTCCTGCGTGAGGCGATCCACTTTGCGCAGCATGCCGTCGATGGCGCAGCCGCTGGGGTTGGTGGCCATGTTCGGCTCCACCACCACAAGCAGGCGATCCTCGAAGATCTCCCAGGCGCCTTCATACACGTGGCCCTTGTGGCGCCAGTTGCCGAGCACCTCCGTGAGCCCCGCTTCCAACCGCTGACGGCCTTCCGCATCCAGGGCCCGATCCAGGGCTCGCACCCACAGGCGGCTTTCATCGGGGAGGGGGAGGAAGGCTTCGCGCATGGATCTATTGTACGCCCAGGGCCTCTTCCAGCACTCGGGCCAGGGGGCGCACCCGGGCTGGGTCCGCCAGGAAGGCGCCTCGGGAGGCCACGAGACGGGCGGAAGCGTGGCCCAGGGTGGCCAACTCCACCAGATCGTGGGCTTTGAGGGTGGAGCCCGTTTGCACCAGATCCACGATGGCGTCGGCCAGCCCCAGCAAGGGCGCCAGTTCCACGCTGCTTTGAAGGGGCACAAGTTCCGCCACGAGCCCTTCGCGTTGCAGCCACGATTCCGTGGCCCGCGTGAACTTGGTGGCCAGGCGTAAGTGGGTCTTCGAAGTGAGGGCTTCCAAGGTGGTGCCCCGGGGCGCGCAGAGCGAGAGGCGACAGGCGCCGAAGCCCAGATCCGCAAGTTCCAGGAGGTCCACGTCGAGTTCGTCGAGGGTGTCGGAACCTACGACGCCCAACGCGGCCACGCCCGCCGCCACGTAGCGGGGCAAATCGGCGCCCTTGAGGAGCAGCGCCTCTACGCCCGGCGTGGCCGTGGGGATGTGCAGAATGCGGGATTTGAGCGCGGCTTCATCCAGGGCCAGGGCGGTACCCCGCAGGCGCGGGACCAGCTCATCGCCGATGCGGCCCTTGGGCAGTGCGATGAGGAGGGGGGTCATGGCAACTCCGTGAAGAGGTCGGGGCGCGTGTCCGCGAGATCGAGCAGCCGGGAGAGGCGCACGCAGAACCCGGCGGCGCGCCAGGGGCGGCCCAGGTCGGGATAGAGACGGTCGTAGCGGCCGCCACTGGCGAGCTCGGCCTGGGCGCCCTCCGTCCACAGGCGCAGGGTGGGGCCCGTGTAAAAATCGAGGCCTTCCACATCTGCGGGGTCGATGCGGAGGCTGAGGCCCTCGGGCAGCATGGGCGTGAGGGCCTTGGCGGCGCGGTGGAGTTCCGCGAGTTCCTCTTCCAGCAGGCCGGCGTAGGGGCTCTGGGTGAGGGGATCCAGGCTGGCGGCGCCATCCAGGTCCGCCAGCAGCAGCTCGGCGTGCAAGCCTAAGGCGGCTTCGGCCCGGTGGCCTTTGAGGGCCTCTTTCAAACGGTGCGGGGCGCGACGGCTCATGGCCGAAACCACGGCGGCCTTGAGGGCGGGGGAGACGCCTTCGGCTTCGAGGGGCTTGCGCAGCAACGCGGCATGGCCCAATTGCAGGAGGCCGCCCTTCAATCCGAGGACCCCTGGTACCGCCATGAGCAGGCGCGCCAATTCGAGGTCGGCCTCATCGGCGCGATCCAGGTGCAAGCGTTCGCAGCCCACTTCAAAGCGCTCCACCGCCTCCCAGGGTTGGGTGGGGCGACGGAACACGGCGCCCGCGTAGCAGATGCGGGGAGGCGGTTCCGTGAAGCGGGTGGCGAGCAGGCGCGCGAGGCTAAGGGTGAAATCGCTGCGCAGGGCCACGCGCTCGGCCCCATCAAAGAACTGTACATAGGGCGTGGCGACGCTGCCGTCCTCCAGGGGCTCTCGGAGGATGAGGGAAGGGTGCAGCTCTCGGTAGCCCTCGGCCCGGAGCAGGCCCATGAGGGCGGTTTCCCAGGCGCGGAGGCGCGTGGCCGGGGTAAAGAGGAGATCGGGGAAGTGGGGCGTGTGAGTTGGCATGGGGGCTCAGGCGGAGGGCGTGGAGGTGCGGTCCGAGTGGCGGCGGGCCAGCACGGCGGTCACGTCGGCAAGGGTGCACCCGCGATCCAGCAGGAGCATCTGCAGGTGGAAGATCAGATCCGCAGCCTCTCCCAGGAATTCCTCGCGGGCAGGGACGTTTTCAGGGGCGCAGTTCTTGGCGGCGAGCACCACTTCGCCCGCCTCCTCCACCACCTTCTTGGCGATGCGGTCGAGGCCCTGGGCGAAGAGTTTCTGGGTGTAGCTGCCGTCCAGCTTCGCCTCCGCGAGGCGGGACTGGAGGATGCGCTCCAGCTCTCCCAGGAAAGGGATACCCACGCTGCGGCCCTCTCCGAAGCAGGTGGCGGTGCCGCGGTGGCAGGTGGGGCCTTCGGGCGCTGCGGTGATGAGCAACGTGTCCCCATCGCAGTCGGCTTCGATGGAAACCACCTTTAGGCGATTGCCACTGGTTTCCCCCTTGATCCACAGCGACTGCCGGGACCGGCTCCAGAAGGTGACATAGCCGGATTGGGTCGTGAGCCGCAGCGATTCACGGTTGAGCCAGCCCAGCATCCGCACTTCGCCCGAGGGCGCCTGCACGATGCCGGGGATCAGGCCCTGGGCGTCAAAGATGAGTTCGTCAGGATTCAGCATGGGCGCACCTCAAAACCGGAGTCGGCGAGGAAGGTCTTGAGGTCGGGGATGAGGATGGTGCCTTCGTGGAAGAGGGTGGCGGCGAGCACCGCATCGGCGCCGTGGGTGAGCGCATCCGCGAAGTGCTGGAGGGATCCGGCGCCGCCGCTGGCAATGACGGGCACAGGCAGGCTGGCCATCTGGTCCAACAGCTCCAGATCGAAACCCGCCAAGGTGCCATCGCGATCGATGGAGGTGAGGAGGATCTCCCCAGCCCCCAACTCCGTGGCGGCGCAGGTGAGCCATTCGGAGGCGGCGCGGTTCGTGGGCCGCTTCCCGCCGTGGCTGAATACGCGCCAGCCGAGCTCGGGGTCCCGCGCCACGTCCACGGCCAGCACCACGCACTGACGGCCGAAGATCTCGGCGGCTTCCCAGATCAGCTCCGGGCGTTCCAGGGCCGCGCTGTTGATGGCCACCTTGTCGGCCCCGGCGCGCAACAGGCGCCGCACATCCTCCACGGAGCGCACACCGCCACCCACGGTGAAGGGGATGGAGAGGGTGCGGGCCACTTCCTGCACCCACGCTTCCTGAGTGCCGCGGGATTCCAGGGTGGCGGCGATGTCGAGGAAGACCAGCTCATCGGCGCCCGCTTCGTCGTAGCCAGCCGCCAATTCCACGGGGCTGCCGAGGTCGCGCAGCTCCTTGAACTGGACGCCCTTCACCACGCGGCCATCCTTCACATCCAGGCAGGGGATCACGCGCTTCGCGGGCATCAGGCACCTCCCAGGGCGGCGCGCACGGCGGGGTCATCCAGGCGGATGCGGCCATCCAGCAAAGCCTTGCCACTGATGGCACCCACCACGTTGGGGATCGCGGCGAGATCGGGCAGGTCGGACAGATCCCGGAAGCCGCCGCTGGCCTGCACCTGGAACCCCTCGCGGGCCACGAAGGCCAGGGCTTCGAGGCCCGGACCCTCCATCGTGCCGTCGCGCTGGACGTCCGTGACGAGGGCGCGCTTGAAGCCGAAGATGAGCAGGGATTCGAAGACATCGGTGGACTCGCACTCGCTTTCGGCAGTCCAGCCGCGGGTCACCACCTGGCGGCCCTTCAGATCCAGGGCCGCCACGACCCGCGCAGGATCCAGGCCCACCAGCTCCTTCGGGCGCTCGGCGGCGAGGGTGCCCACCACCGCGTCGAAGCCAAGGTCCAGCACCTCCTGGATGAGGGCCCGGCTGCGCAGGCCACCGCCCAGCTGGAACCGCACGGTGGGGAATCGCCGGGGAAAGGCGGCGAAGGCCTGAGCTTGGCGGGCCTCTCCGAAGGCGCCATCCAGGTCCACGAGGTGGATGCGGGTGGCTCCGGCTTCCACGAGCCGTTCCACCCAAGTGGTGGGCTCGAGGTCGTAGAAGGTGACTTGGGTCCGGTCGCCGTGCCGCAGGCGCACGATGCGGCCGCCGAGCAGGTCCATGGAGGGGATGAGCTGGATCATTGGATCGTTCCGAGGTCGTTCGGGGTGGTCTCGCCCATCCAGGCGAGGGAGGACTTGAGGAGACGCAGGCCCGCGGGTCCGCTCTTTTCCGGGTGGGGCTGGAAGCCGAGGACCCGGCCCCGAGCCGTGATGGCGGTGAAGGGGCGCCCATGGGTAGCGATGCCCAGGGTTTCGGGGCCCACGTCCAAGGCATAGCTGTGGACGAAGTAGAGCCAGGGATCCTTGAGGTTCGGCACCCCGGCATGGGCGTAGGTGGAACGCACCTGGCTCCAGCCCATGTGGGGCACCTTCACGCCCGGGCCGAGGCGGCGCACCAGGCCGGGCAGAAGGCCGAGCCCGCTGGCGCGCGGCGCCTCTTCGCTGCCCTCGGCCAACAGTTGGAGGCCCAGGCAGATGCCCAGCAAGGGCCGCCCTTCCGCCACGAAGTGGGGCAGGGTGGACCACCAGCCCCGGGCCCGCAGCGCCTTCTGGGCCGCCTCGAAGTGGCCCACCCCCGGGAGGATGAGCGCGCCCTTGTCGGCCATCTCATCGGGCCGCTCCGCCCGCTGGTGCTGGAACCCCAGGCGATCGAGGGCCCCCTCCAGGGAAGCGAGGTTGCCGGCGCCGTAGTCGAGGATCGTGATCATGGCGCTTTATCCAGCAGTGGGAATGGGGAACGCGAAGAGCGCGAAGAAAAGCGCCAAGAGCGCCAAGTTGAACAGCAGTTTTTTATTTGCGCTCTTCGCGTTCCAAGAACGATTCATGGCTACTCCGTCAGCGTGCCTTTGGTGCTCGGGAGGGCATCGCCCTCCACGCACACCGCGATTTTGAGGGCCCGGGCGAGGCCTTTGAAGAGGGCTTCGATCTGGTGATGGGTGTTCTCGCCGTAGAGGATGGAGGCGTGGAGGTTCATCTGGGCGCGGGTGGCGAGGGCGATGAAGAATTCGCGCACCATTTCGGTTTGGAAGCCGTTGCCGAGGACGAGGCTGGGGAGCTTGGCCTGGAAGACGGTGTAGGGACGGCCCGAGAGATCCACCACCACGCGGGCCAAGGTTTCATCCATGGGCACATGGGCCTCGCCCCAGCGGGCGATGCCACGGCGATCTCCCAAGGCCTCGCGCAAGGCGTCCCCGAGGGTGAGGCCCACGTCTTCAATGAGGTGGTGGCTGTCCACGGGGAGGTCGCCCTTGGCTTCCAGTTGGAGGCCGAAACCACCGTGCTTGGCCAGCTGGTGGAGCATGTGGTCGAAGAAGGCCAGGCCCGTGCGGATGGAGCTGTCGCCACCGTCGAGACAGAGGCTCAAGCGGATGTCGGTCTCGGCGGTGGTGCGGTGCAGGGTGGCGGTTCTCATGGGAGTTCCTTCAATAGATCACGCAGGGTGGGGTACACGAGATCGCCGGGCTCCGCAAAGCGCGCTCGGTCGGGACCCAGGGCGGCGAAGGACCAGCGCAGGTCCGGCCGGATCGCCTGGGCGGCGCGGAGGGCCTTGGCATCGTCGCGGGTGTCCCCCACGAAGAGCACTTCTTCGGCGCGGAAAGATTCGGCCAGCTGCAAGAGGCCCGCGGGCTCGGGTTTCCGGAGGTGGGGGGCGGAATCGCAGACGGCGGTGAGGCGGAAGCCGAGCACCTTCCAAGCGAGGTCCAGCTCCTCGGGAGGGCGGCCCGTGAGGATGGCCAGGTCACGCCCCGTGGCTTCCAACTCCAGAAGGGAGATGAGGGGACGTTCGAGCTTCACGGTGTCGAGGTACACCGCCTGCACGGCGCGCTGGGCTTCGGGCTCCAGGGCGGCCATGCGCGGTTCCAGCGCGGGGAAGCCCCGGCCCTCGGCGGCCATGAGGATGGGCAACAGATCTCGATCGCCGTGGGCTTCACTCAGGGCCAGGGCCCCGGCGGTGAGGCGGAAGTCGTTGTTGAAACCGCCCACGCGCTTGAAGGCCCGGAAGGTGTCATCGGACCACGGCAAGGCGGGCCGCAGCTTGGCGAGGGCCCGGGCCACGGCTTCGGCGAAGCTGCGGTCCGCGTCGATCATCACGCCATCGATGTCGAGCACGAGGAGGCGGCGGGGCGCGCGCGGGGCCGGGGCGGGTAGGGCGCCCCCCAAAGCTTGGGCCACGGCTTCCGCGGCGGGCTCGGTGCCCACGCCCACGCGGGCGGCACCCGTGCCCGGAAGTTGGCGCACCTTCAGTTCCGCCGCGGCTAGCGCTGCGCTGGGATCAGGCGTGACGTGGAGGAAGTTCGCCTGGCTGGGCGCGATGCTCCGGCCGGGGAGCTGGGAGGCGAGGCGATCCCGGCGATCCGCGAGGTCGCGGATGCGGCGATCGAAGGCCGGGGCGAAATCCAGCGCCACGTCCAGGGCTTCGAGGCTGGGGGCGGGCACGCTGTAGGGCAACTGAAGTGTGGCGAGGCGGGCCACCAGCGCGGGGTCCCCGAGGACGTAGCCCAAGCGCCACGCGGCGCTGGCGAGCGCCTTGGAGCAGGTGCGCAGCAGGAGCAGATTGGGGTAACGATCCACCAGCAGGCGGTGGGTGCGGGGCGCGAACTCGGCGTAGGCTTCGTCCAGCACCACGAGGGGCGGTTCCGCTTGGGCTCCCGCAGCATCCAGGAAGGGAAGGAGTTCCTCCGGCGGCAGCCAAGCTCCGGTGGGGTTGTTGGGCAGCGTGAGCCAGATCTGGCGGCAGGCAAGGGTGTCGAACCAGGGCGCCATGGGATAGCCGGTGCCTACGGGCACGCGGTGGACGCGACCCTGGTGCCGCTTGATGAGGATGGGATAAAGGCTGAATCCGGGCTCGGGGATGGCCACGGCATCCCCGGCGCGGAGCCCGGCCAGGGCGATGAGATCCAGCAGGTTGCCGCTGCTGGGGCCCAAGAGCACGGAGCCTTCGGGCGCGCCCAGGCGGCGGGCCAGACGATCGGAGAGCTCCGCCTGTCGTTCGGGATATTGGTTGAAGGGCAAGTCGGCGAGGCGCGCGAGCAGGGCGGCCTTGGCCTCGGCGGGCCAATCCTCAGGCGCCTCATTGAGGTGGAGGCGAACGCCGCCCTCGGCTTCGGGGGGCCGGGTGTAGGGGGGCAGGTTGGCAAGGTCGGGGCGAAGGAAATTCATGGGCATCCAGAACAATGGATCGGCGGCTCCTTGGGAAGTCCAAGAAGCGGGTCCGCCGGCGGGTGGGTGGGGTCAGGCGCCGGCGGCGGGGGGGTGGGCATGGGCGCGGAGCTCGGCGCTCGCGCCATGGTGATGCAGGCCTTCGGCGGTGGCCAGCTCGGCCACCCAGGGGGCGGCGGCGACGGCATCAGCGGCGGAGAGGCGGAGCACGCTCTGGCGCTTCATGCAGGTGGCCACGCCCAGGGGGGAGGAGAACCGTGCGCTGCGCAGGGTAGGCAGCACGTGGTTGGGGCCGATGCCGTAGTCGCCAAAAGTCTCGGCGCTTGCGGAGCCCAGGAATACCGCAGCAGCGGTGGTCAGCTCGGGTAGCCAGGCTTCGGGATCCGCCACGCAGAGCTGGAGGTGCTCCGGGGCCCAAGCCTGGGCGAAGGTGATGGCCTGGGCGCGATCCGCCTGCACGAGGCGACCGAAGCGGGCGAGGCTCTGTTCCAGGATGGCCCGGCGGGGCGAGGTCTCGGCGCGGGTGCGCAACTCGAAAGCCACGGCCTGGAGGAGGTTCGCATCGGCGCTCACTAGCACGGCGGCGGCATCGGGATCGTGTTCCGCCTGGGCGAGCAGGTCCTCCGCGAGCCAGGCGGGATCGGCGCTGGCATCGGCGAGGATGAGCAGCTCCGTGGGGCCCGCCACGCTATCGATGCCCACGGTGCCCACCAGCTGGCGCTTGGCCTCGGCCACGAAGCGGTTGCCGGGCCCCGCGATGAGGTCGACTCCCTCGCCGAAGGCCATCCAGGCCACGGCCTGAGCCCCGCCCAAGGTGAGCAGCTCCTCCACGCCCAGGAGCTGGGCCGTGGCGAGGATCAGGGGATCTACCCCCTCGGATCGGGGCGGCGTCAGGGCCACGATGCGGCGCACACCGGCTTCCTGAGCGGGGACCACCGTCATTGCGAAGGTGGAGGGGTAGAAGGCCCGGCCCCCGGGGACGTAGACGCCCACGGATTGGAGGGGCACCCACCGTTCGCCCACGGTGCCGCCCTGGGCAAGGGGAAGGGAGAGATCCTGCAGGCTCTGGCGCTGGGCCCGGGCGAAGCGTCGCACCCCGGCGATGAGTTCCTGCAGTGCGGCCACCAGGGCCGGGCGCTCGGCTTCCATGCGACGCAGGGCTTCGGCCATGGCCGCGGTGGGAACGCGCAGGGCCTTCGCATCCAGGGCGAGGCCGTCATAGCGACGGGTCGCTTCCAACACCGCTTCGAGGCCGTGGGCCCGCACATCCGCCAGCACGTCGGCGACCACCCGCTGGGTGTTCACCTCCACGTCCGGATCCCTGGAAAGCCCGGTCAGCAGCGCCGACCGTTGGGCGTCGTTACCTAGGAGACTGGGAGAGATGAAGTAACACCGGAACACCTCGGGGGCGTGAACAGGTAGGCTCCCACACGCCGGGACTTCTTCGCCACGGGCGTGTAAACAATCGCAGGAGGCGCTCAGGGGTGGGCGAGGTGCTCGTAGGTAGGGTGAAGGCGAAGCGGGGTCTTCTTCCCTTCGGCGTCGATGGCCACGAGCACCACGCGGGTGGTGAGCACCAAGTCCCGGTCCCCCTCCACGCGATCGATCCGCTCCGCGCGCATCTCCAGCTCCAATCCGCTGTGGCTCACCCTTGAAACTCGAGCGGAAAGATCCACGACGTCCGCGGTCTTGCAGGGGAGAAGGAAGCGGACCTTATCCAGTTCGTAGGTTACGAAGGTGTTGAGGGCCACGCGGTTGGCGAAGAGCACGGCGGCCTCGTCCACCCAGGCGAGCATGGTGCCGCCGAAGAGATTTCCGCTCACACCGAGATGGAAGGTGAGGACATGATGGCTCGTGACCAGCTCGAAGGGGGCATCACTCATGAACCCATGATTCCACAGGGTTCATCCCTCGAGGCCACGTTGGACCTCGGAGCCCTCAGGCGTAGGCGGGCTGCAGGGGCTGGAAGAAGGCCTTGGCGCGGGGCGCCACTTCCTCGGCTTCCACCCAGGCCCAGGCGCGGACATCGGAGAGCAGGGCCTGGCAGAGGGCGACATGCAGGGCATGGCCGCCGGCGTGGACTTCCACGAGGCCCATGAGGGGGGCGCCCAGGAGGGCCAGATCCCCCACCAAGTCGAGCATCTTGTGGCGCACGGCTTCATCTTCGTAGCGCAGGCCATCGTTGAGCGGACCATTGGCGCCATAGACCACGGCGTTGTCGAGGCTGCCGCCGAGGGCGAGGCCCTTGGAGCGCATGTATTCGATCTCATGCTCCAGGCAGAAGGTGCGGGCCTGGCCCACTTCCCGACGATACTTCTCAGGGGTGAGGCTCAGCTCGCGGCTCTGGCGGCCCAGGGCAGGGATGGGGAAGTCGATGGTGTAGCGGATGCGGAAACCCTCGAAGGGGGACACGCGGATCCACTTCTCGCCCTGGCGCACTTCCACGGGCTTGGTGACCTTGATGAAACGGCGGGTGCCATCGAGGCCCTGCACGCCGGCGCGGAGGATGGCTTCCACCCAGGGGGCGGCACTGCCATCGAGGATGGGGAGTTCGGTATCCAGGCCCTCGCCGCGGACTTCGATGCGGAGGTGCTCCACTTCCAGGCCCATGAGGGCGGAGAGGAGGTGCTCGATGGTCTGGAGGCGCACGCCCTCCTTCACCAGGGTGGTGGCCAGCTGGATGTCGCCGACGTAGGAGGCCCGCACGGGGATCTCGACGCCGCTCGTCAGGTGCACGAAGGTGAGCCCCATGGGCTGATCCACCGGGACGAGGCGGACTTCGCAGGGCTGGTTGCCGTGCAGACCGCGACCCGAGATCGTGATCTCGCGGCTCAGGGTCTGGGGAACACGGGAACGGGACACAGCTACCTCTGTCGAGATATAAGCCTGTTCTGTGCCATTTTGTAAATATTTTAAATAATGATGATAGCTGTGTTTTAAATTTCGGAGATCGTAGGTCGGCTCACCACACCCTGTGGTGTGAGCCGGGCCCAATCCTCGGGCGTGGTGACCTTGAGATTGCTCGCAGGGCTTTCCACCAGGAGCACTTTCAGGCCGAGGCGTTCCAGGAGGGCCACATCGTCGGTGGCCTGCACTCCGGCTTCCCGGGCGGCATCGAAGGCCCTGCGCCAGGTGCCAAGTCGGGCCACTTGGGGCGTTTGGGCGCGGAAAAGGGTATCCCGAGGCTCGGTGCCCAGCACCTGGCCTCCTGGCCCCACCCGCTTGAGGGTGTCGGTGGAGGGTTCCCCGAGTAAGGCCCCGTCCCAGGTGGTCAGGGCATCAAGGGCGGACTGAATCGGGGCGGCCGGAGGAAAGGGGCGCACCCCATCGTGGATGAGCACGGCGGCTTCCGGATCCTCGGGAAGGGTGGCGAGGGCGGCGGCCACGCTGTCTTGCCGGGAGTCGCCGCCGGAGACCACGTAGCAGGGGCAGGGAAGGTTCCAGGCCTTCACTTCTTGGATGCGATCCGGGGGAACGGCCAGGGCGACTCCGGCGATGCTCGGCATCCCCGGTTGGAAGAAGGCTTCCAGGGTCGCCAGCAACAGGGGGCGGCCGTGCCACTCCCGGAATTGCTTGGGGACGCCGCCCCCCATGCGCAGCCCACGGCCGCCGGCCGGGATCACCAGGTAGGTCAAGGACTTGGGCATGAGAGCCAGCTTAGCGCTTTAGCGCTTCCGGGTGATGAAGGGCTCCACGCCCCGGTCCTTCAAACGGCGGGCAAGGTCGTTGGCGGCCTTCTCGGCGTCGTTTCGGGAGGTGTAGGCACCGACCCGAACCCGCTTGACCTCGCGGCCATCCTTCAGGAAGGCGTCTTGGATGCTGATGGGGGCGAAGCCCGGCTCGAGCTCCCGGCGGAGGGCTTCGATGTTGCGGGGATCCGAGAGGGCGGCCACCTGCACGACGTAGGGGTTGCCCTTCTCCAGGGCCTCGTCGATGGGGGCGGGGTTGCCCAGGCCATCCACGGTGCGAATTCGAACTTGGGCGGTGCCCTGGCCCATGAAGCCGAGCTGCTTGGCGCCCCGGCGGGAGAGATCCAGGATCCGCCCCTTCACGAAGGGGCCCCGGTCGTTGACCCGGACGAGCACCTTCTTACCGTTATCGAGGTTTTCCACTTCGAGGATGGAGCCTAAGGGAAGGGTCTTGTGGGCAGCGGTGAGGGCCTCGGGGTCAAAGCTCTCGCCATTGGCCGTGGGCTTGCCTTCGAAACCATCGCCATTGCCGCCGTACCAGCTGGCCAGGCCCTCTTCCTCAAAGACGAGGTCGGAGGTCGAGCCACCGGACTTCTTGGCGTTGGAGGATCTGGAGCCACCTGACATCACCGGGGGGCGGGTGCAGTGCAAGGTGAAGCTGAGGGACACACCCACCGCGAGCAGGGTCGTGCCCTTCCGCATGGACCGGAGGAACCCACCGGTTCCCACTGGAACTGGGGCGGGAGGCTCGAATGCGACACGGATCTCCTCGATCCAGACCGCACAGGTCTTGCTCCAGTTGGTGGGGGTAGACAAAGAAACCATGGAACTCCAGGAAGGGATGCGCATCCATGCCTCGCATCCTCGTTCCCAAGTATATCGGGGTTTTTATGGTTGTCTATTAAAAATACTGCAAGTCCTATGGTTCGAGAATTTATAGGACTATCATCGCATATGTTTATTGCGCATTTTGGGTTATTGCTTATCTGGGATCTGGTCGAGGCGGAAGGCCTTGGGCTTGTTGCCGGGGGCGTGGAACGCCGCCGGTAGCTTCTTGGCGGCCTTCTCGGCGGCAGCCTCGGAATGGAAATTACCAAGCATCACCTGATGGCAGCTCTTTCCATCGCGCATGCGCATCGGGAGCACCCACAAATCCGGTTCACCGCCGAGCATGTCCGCCGCCCGTTGGACGGTGGCGGGAAGGCAGGCCACTTCCAGTCGCAGGGTCCAGGAACCTGGCTTGAGGGACTTCAGGTGCAGGGCCCCCTGGCGCTCGGCCAATCCCAGATCGCCAGCTCGAAGGCTGGCCAGGCGATCCTTCAATCCAAAGGAATCCACCTTAACTGGTTGAGCTTTCGGGTGGGACTCTTTGATTTCAGCTTGCTTAGGGCGTTCTGCGGGGGGCTCTTGAATGGGCTGGATTTCCACCTTCTCCGGGACCTTTACCTCGGGAGGCTTCTCGGGCTGGGGGGTCAGTGGGGTGGGCTTGGACGGTGCTTCGACGGGAAGGCTGGCCTGAGGTACCGCCTTGGGGCTGGTCCGCCAGCGCCAGATGGCAAAGGCTGCCAAGGGGATCAGGCAGGCGAGGAGGATCCATTGCAACTTCCCAGGCCGGGTCATCGAGGAGGGAGCCTGCAGGGAGGGGGGTGGCACCACGGGCGTGGTGCTCCCCTCGTGGATTTGGAGATGGGGCTCCTCATCCTCTTCCGGGAAAGCGGCCAGGGGGAGGGCGGGGGTGGGCATGGGCTCCGGGATGGCGGGCAGCTCATCCAGGGCATGGGCCAAGTGATCAAGGTTCGTGGTGGGCAGCTGACTCGCCTCGATGGCGGCGATCAGGGTCGGCGCCGGTTCGGGTGCGGCGGGTGGCAGGGCCTCGCTGAGGGCCTCGGGTTCGGGGGTCAGGGCCCGATCCAGGGCACCGCGGTCCAAGGGGGGGAGCTCGTGGAGGCGGGCCCAGCCCATCATCTTTAGATAAAGGCTGAAGGCGCCCAGTCGGAACGGCTCCACGCCGCCCTCGCGGCTCAGCTCCAGGAGTGTCCTGCTCCCATCAAGCATGGGAAGGATTTTTGCCAAGTCTTGGGGAAGCTGGAGTTCATGTACTCGGCGCCCCTCAAGGACCACCACCTGGTTCAGGGGCCCCAGCATGTCGAGCACGGCCTCCCGGCTGCGGAGGTTCAGCAGGCCGGCCAGCAGCATGGAGGGGGTATCCAAGGGGAGCCGCACCACGGTGGGCTCCAGTTCCTTGGCTTCAAAGGTCGGGGCAGCCTCCAAGGTGGCCATGGAACCCCAGGCGATGCGCTCCACCTGGGACCGGGCCGTGTCCAGGAGGTCCCGCTGGGTGATGAAGCCCATTTCGATGAGGTTCTTGCCGATGGAGAGCCCCGGCTTGAGGTTCGCCATGGCGTAGTCGAGCTGGGCCTGGGTGAGCTTGCCCTTTTCCACGAGGATGGCGGTCAGGCGATCTTCGGCTGCGGTGCTCTGGGCGAAGACGATGTCGCCGGAATCCATGAAGAGGGTGCGGCTGGGGTCGTCGCCAACCTTCCAAACGCCCGAGCGGCGTTCGCGGTGACGGAGGAAGATGTCCTGGAGGGCCAGCAGGCTCATGGCTTCACCTTCCACCGTTCCAGCTTCAGCTTGCCCACCTTCACCAGCAGCTCCATGGAGGCCTTGAGGGCGAGGCGGAAGGAGGGATCGGAGACCTTTTCGCCATCCAGGCTCACGGCGCCTTGGCTGATGAGGCGCTCGGCCTCCTTGCGGGAGGGGGCGAGGCCGCGTTCCATGAGGAGGCGGGTCAGGGGGATTTCGCCATCGGTGGCGGCCACTTCCACTTCAGGGGCATCGTCGGTCTTGCGTTCGGAGAAGCGGCGGATCCAGGCTTCCAGGGCCCGATCCGCGGCCTCCTGGCCATGGAAATCGGCCACGATGCGCTTGGCCAGGCCTTTTTTGGCGTCCATGGGGTGGCCCTGCTTGAGGGCGGCGATGTCCGCGGGAAGCAAGTCGGTGAGCAGCAGGTACCAATCCCACATGAGGGCGTCGCTGATGCTCATGGCCTTGCCGAACTGCGTGTCCGGCTCTTCCAGGAAGCCGATGTAGTTGCCCAGGGACTTGGACATCTTCTCGGTGCCATCCAGGCCCACGAGCAGGGGGACGGTGAGGACCACCTGGGGCTTCTGGCCTGACGCTTCTTGGAGGATGCGCCCCTGCATGAGGTTGAAGAGCTGATCGTTGCCGCCCAATTCCACGTCGGCTTGTAGGGCCACGGAATCGTAGGCCTGCACGATGGGGTAGAGGAGCTCGTGGAGGGCGATGGGTTCATTGGCGCCCAGGCGCTTCTGGAAATCGTTGCGCTCCAGCATCTGGGCCACGGTGAAGCGGGAGGCCAGGCGGATCCACTGCTCGCCCTTGAGGTCGCCGAACCACTCGCTGTTGAAGCGGATCTTCGTCTTGGCGGGATCCAGGAGCTTGAAGACCTGGTGCTTGTAGGTCTCCGCGTTGGCCAGCACCTCGTCCCGGGTGAGGGGAGGGCGGGTGGCCTTCTTGCCGGTGGGGTCGCCGATGAGGCCCGTGAAGTCGCCGATGAGGAAGGTGACCTCATGACCCAGCTTCTGGAACTGGGCCATTTTGCGGATGAGCACGCCGTGGCCCAAATGGAGGTCGGGCGCCGTGGGATCAAAGCCCGCCTTGATTCGCAGAGGTCGGCCCTCGGCGAGCTTGGCTTTGAGTTGGTCGGCGGAATGGCAGGTGATCGTGCCTTTGAGCAGGAGCTCAAGGGCCTGATCCGTGGAAGCAGCAGGCGTCATGACTGAATCATGGCGGAAACACGCCCCTTCTGTCAGCTCACCTCTAGATGGAGGAGGCGGCGGGGCTTCGAATCACCCTTCCGGCGGGCCCGATCCCAGACCATTTCGATGCGGATGCCGCCCTTCTTGCGGAAGACGATCCGGGTTTCCCCACCGAATTGATTGTTGAGACTCAGCTCGTTCTTCTCCAGGAGGTCCGTGGGGGGCTCGGCCGGCAGCTCCGGGAGCTGATCCCGCCAATCCTGGGCCCCCTTGAGGAATTCATCCACGGTGCCCCACTGCTTGGCGAGGGCGGGTTGGGCTTTGTAGAGCGCCTTGCATCCCTCCTCGGTGCGCAGTTGCTCCACCGTGCCGCGGAAGTCCTCCCACTCGGGTTTGATGAAATCCATGGCGAAGCCCATGGCCCACTTCTTCATCCCCTCGGGATCCTGTTTGGCTTTGCGGCTGATGTAGGCCACGCCCGCCACGCAGGAGCCCAGCGCGAGGAGCATGGCGATCCCGCAGCCGATGAGGATCTTCCCCCAGAGGGGCATTCCCGTTTTGGGGGCGACAGGTGAGGTTGGGCTGTCCCAGTTCGAATCGGCCATGGCGGTTCCTACAGAAGGTTGCTGGCCAGTTCGGCCAACTTGGAGCGCTCACCCTTGACGAGGGTGATGTGGCCACTGAGGGCCTGGTTCTTGAAGTTCTCGGCCAAAAAGCTGAGGCCATTGGAGCTTGCGTCTACATAGGGATTGTCGATCTGGTAGGGATCGCCCGTGAAGATGACCTTCGTGCCGTCGCCGGCGCGGGTGAGGATGGTCTTCACTTCATGGGGGGTGAGGTTCTGGGCCTCGTCCACGATGAGGAGCTGGTTGGGGATGCTGCGGCCGCGGATGTAGGTGAGGGGTTCCACGCTGATGTAGCCCGCCTCCTCCAGCTGACCCACGGTCATGGAGGACCGGCGTCGGGCTTCGGTGTTGGCGGCCACGATGAAGTCGAGGTTGTCGTAGATGGGCTGCATGTAGGGGCGCAGCTTCTCGTCGATGTCGCCCGGCAGGTAACCCAGATCCCGGCCCATGGGCATCACGGGGCGGCTCACGAGCAGCTTGTGGTAGCGCTCCTCATCCACCACCTGCTGCAGGCCTGCGGCGATGGCGAGCAGGGTTTTGCCCGTGCCGGCCTTGCCCACGAGGGTGACCACCTCGATGGTGTCATCCAGCAGCAGCTCCAAAGCGCACTGCTGCTCTCGGTTGCGGGCTTTGATGCCCCAGGGGTGCTGCTCGATCTTCTTCAGGGGATGCAGCAGGCCGTCGCTGGCGAAGAAGCGGCCCAGGGCCGTGTGGCTGGGATTGGCCTTGTCCACCAGCGTCACGAACTGGTTGGGGCTCAGCTCCATGTCCGCCAGGGGCTGGAGGCCGCCGTCGAAGAGCAGGTCCACCTGGTCGCCGTCCACTTCCCAGGTGCGGTGGCCGGTGTAGAGCTCCTCCATTTCCACGCGGTCGGTGGTGTAGTCCTCGGCCAGGAGCCCTATGGCGTCGGCCTTGATGCGGAGGTTGGTGTCCTTGGTGACGAGGACCACCTTCTCCTTGCGGGCCGTGAGCAGCTGCTTGGCGCAGGCGAGGATCTGGTTGTCGGCCTTGTGCTTGTCCTCCCGGAGGATGCCGATGTCCAAGGGGTGGTTGTCCACGTCTACCCGCAGGCTGCCGCCACCCTCCAGGGTGACGCCGAGGCTCAGGCTGCCTTTGGCCCGAAGGCGATCCAGCTGGCGAGAGACGTTGCGGGCGTTCCGGCCGATCTCCGTCTGATCTTTCTTGAAATGATCGATCTCCTCGATGACCACGATCGGGAGTACGACGTCGTGTTCCTGGAAGTGAAAGATGGCCTTGGGGTCGTGGAGGAGGACGTTGGTGTCCAGAACGAAGACTTTTTTGCTGGATGCTGACAAGTGGGGCTCTCCGGGATTGGGGGAAGCCTACCTCCAGCGGGGGGAGCTGTCACGCCTTGGTGCTTCCTGATTTCGGCTGGCAGAATCCATCCAGGGGAAATCCCAGGAATTCCGTGCCTTTTCCACCTCCCCCACCGGGACCACCCATGAACCCGCCGCCCCTCACCTACCCGATCACCCGCGCCTCCGACGTGGTGGAGGACTACTTCGGGACCCCCGTCCCTGATCCCTTCCGCTGGTTGGAGGATGACAACAGCGCCGAAACCAAGGCCTGGGTGGAGGCCCAGAACCAAGTGACCTTCGCCTTCCTGGAGGGCATTCCCGAACGGCGGGCCATCCGGGAGCGGATCACGAAGCTGTTCGACTTCGAGAAGTTCAGCGCGCCCTTCAAGCGGGGTGATCGGTACTTCTACTCCCACAACAGCGGCCTCCAGAACCAGTTCGTCCTGATGGTTACGGAGGATCCCAAGGCCCCGGGCCGGGTGCTGCTGGATCCCAACACCTTGAGCGAGGACGGCACCATCGCCCTGAACGGCATGGCCATCACGGAGGATGGGCGGCTCATGGCCTATGCCCTGTCCGTGGCGGGTTCCGATTGGCTCACCTGGCACGTGAAGGACGTGGACACGGGCCTGGATCTGCCCGATGAGATCCAGTGGTCCAAGGCCAGCGGCGCTTCCTGGCGCAAGGATGGCAGCGGCTTCTACTACAGCCGCTATGACTCCCCGAAAGAGGGCGATGCCCTCACCGGGGTGAACAACGGCCACCAGCTCTATTTCCACCGGCTGGGCACGGCCCAGGCCGAGGATGAGCTCGTCTTCCACCGGGCGGATCAGCCGGAGTGGTACCTCGGGGGCAGCGTCACCGACGATGGCCGCTGGCTGGTGATCTACGGCAGCAAGGGCACCAATCCCGAATCGGCGATCTTCCTGCAGGACCTCACCCAGCCCGGAAGCGCCGCGGAGCCCTTCCTGGACCGGATGGACGCCAGCTACACAGTGATCGATTGCGAAGGTGATCTCTTCTACGTGCTCACGAACCAGGGCGCGCCGCGGAATCGGCTCGTAGCCATCCGCAAGGGGCAGGCGGATCCAAGTCAGTGGAGGGAGCTGATTCCCGAGGGCCAGGGCAGGGACGTGCTGGAAAGCGTTTCCCTGGTGGGCGAGCGCTTCGTGGCCACCTGGATGCGGGATGCCCACTCGGTGGTGATGTTCTATGACTTGAGCGGGAAACCCTTGGGGGCGCTAGCCCTGCCGGCCCTGGGCACGGTGGGTGGTTTCAGCGGCCGCCGGGAGGACACGGAGACCTTCTACACCTTCGGAAGCTTCGCTTACCCGGGCACCATCTTCCGGCTGGACCTCCGCACGGGCTCCAGCGAGGTGTTCCGGGAACCCCAGGTGGATTTCAATCCGTCTGCATTCGAAGTGGAACAGGTGTTTTACACCAGCAAAGATGGCACCCGGGTGCCCATGTTCCTCGTCCATCGCAAGGGCCTCGTGAGGAACGGCCAAAACCCCACGCTGCTCTATGGCTATGGCGGTTTCAACATCTCCCTCACCCCGGCCTTTTCGGTGTCCCGACTGGTGTGGATGGAGATGGGGGGCGTCTTCGCCATGCCCAACCTCCGGGGTGGCGGCGAGTACGGGCTTGAGTGGTATGACGGCGGCCGCAAGGAGAAGAAGCAGAACGTGTTCGACGATTTCATCGCCGCCGCCCAGTGGCTCATCGATCAAGGCATCACGAGCAGGGCCAAACTTGCCATCAACGGTGGGAGTAATGGGGGCCTGCTCGTCGGCGCCTGCATGACCCAACGGCCGGATCTCTTTGGAGCCGCAGTGCCCGAAGTGGGCGTCATGGACATGCTGCGCTTCCACAAATTCACCCTGGGCTGGGGCTGGAAGAGCGACTACGGCAGCAGCGAAACGAAGGAGGGCTTCGACACCCTTATGACCTATTCGCCGGTGCATTGCCTCAAACCGGGCGTTCCCTACCCCGCGACCCTGGTCACCACGGGCGATCACGACGATCGCGTGGTGCCCGCCCACAGCCATAAATTCACCGCCACCCTCCAGGCCTGCCAGGGCGGCCCCGCCCCCGTCCTCACCCGCATCGAAGTGAGTGGCGGCCACGGCGCCGGCAAGCCCACCGCGAAAATCATCGAAGAACGGGCCGACGTCCTGGCCTTTCTGGTCAAGAACCTCGGCGTGAAGGTGCCGCCCCGATTCAACCCGTGAGCCCTGGGGCCGAGGACGGATCCTTGAAATCCAGCCCCGCCCCAGGCACACTGGTGAATCCAGCGCCAACTTAGCTCAGCTGGTAGAGCAGCTGATTCGTAATCAGCAGGTCGCAGGTTCGAGTCCTGTAGTTGGCTCCAGTAATTGCACTACTTAGGCCACCGCTCACCCGGTGGCCTTCTTGTTGGTGGTACATCCCAGCCACAACAGGAACACTTAGCACTATCCCTTTGGGGCGAATCTACGGAGTTCCCCTCGGAAGGCAGACAACCGGAGACCAACCAATTAGGCTGAATCCGATAATTTCAATCGGGGGTAGCCATTGCCAGACAGCTCTAATTGGCTACTGGGCGTTGCTGGGGGCGTACTTGGCGCCGGAGCCAAACTTTTCCTCGACGATGCTTGGGCAATCTACAAAAACCGACTCGGAGAAAGGGAGCTGGAGCTTCTACGCCTCTTCCATCAAGAGGGCGGGGTCGCGCGATTCGTTTCTCAAAAAGGCCATCCGCCTACTTTTACCTCTCGGATCGAGAACATGGACGATCCCACCTTTAATATCAATTTCAAAGATCGCGGGGAGTCGGCTCGCCTCCTCTCCCTGGGGCTCATTGAGGAAGCCTCCAGAGACGAAGGGTGGGAAGGTGGGCTTTTTGTGAGGTACAGGCTTACAGGGAAAGGCTGGAAGGCCGTGTCAGACCATATCTTCTAATCACTTGCTTTTCCCACCGGCTCAATCAACCCCGGCCCCTCACTCCTCACTCCTCACCCCTCAGCGGGCGAGCCAACCTTCCTGAAGACGATTTTTCCCGGGACTGTTTCGTCACCCCGCTCCGAAGCTAAATCGAAGCCGTTGATTTGAGCCCATAGGCGAAGGCTCTCCACGTGGGGGAGTGTGTACTTCCCCATGGTGGAGGTTCCGGTGCGAACAATCCCACCGGGGAAGGCGTTCACCAGGGTCGGGTAAGTGCAATCGAAAGCTGCGTCTCCCGTGGTCATTTCAATCTGATTTAGGAGCATGGCTCGGGCGTCCCTCATTAAGGGAGTGATGGAGATTTGGGGGTTCATACTACACCTTGTAACGGGCCCGGCACTATGCCGGCCTTGCTTTAATTATCTCATACGGAAACGCCCATTTTGATTTCCATGCACCTCCAACCCATACCTCCTAGAGGTGGGTTGGGTTAGGTCACCGGAAGGATCAACTCCGGCCCTTCACCCCTCAGTTGCCGCACCTGCCAAGCCTGAAGCCACTCGGTGGGGCAGGGCCTCAGCATGGCCCGGAGGTCCGCCGGCGCCGCGGAATCCGAGAGTCACCCATCCGACTGCCCCGGCCCAAGGATCACCGGCATTCGGTGGTGCAGCTCCTCCATGAAGGCGTTGGCCTCGGTGGTGATGATGGTGCAGGTCTGGAGTTCCCCATCCTCGCTCTCCCAGGAATCCCACAGGCCAGCGAAGACAAGGGCTTGCTTCGGGTCTGTGTGCGAGATGTAGAACGGGGTTTTGGCCTTGCCCGCGGTGTGCCACTCGTAGAACCCCGCCACGGGGATCAGGCACCGCTTGCGCTTGAAGGGGGTTCGAAAGCTGGGCTTTTCTGCGACGGTCTCAGCACGTGGATTGAAGGTCTTGGAGCCGATGGACAGGTCTTTGGCCCAGGAGGGCACCAGGTCCCACCTGTGCACGGCATACGTCCATTCGGGGTGATGGTGAGCAGGGGATCGGTCGGGGCGAGGTGGTAGCGGGGCTCGAAGCGATGAGGAACGGCGAGTTTCACCGGGATGCTCTTGATTCCTCGGCTGCCGTCCTGGGTTATCCAGCTGCACGCTGATAGCTTCCGTTCAGGAAAAACCTATGATGTAGGCGTGCAAGCGCGATCTGGAAGGAGTACCCATGAAAGGGAAGATCAGCCTGAAAGATTTCATCGCGGACGTGAAAGAAGAACTTAAGAACGCCCAGGTCCCTGAGAAGGAGGCTTTTTTCGCGCTTCAAGAAGTGAACCTCGAAGTTGAGTTCTCGGTTGAGGTCTCGGCGGAAGGAAAAGTCGAATTCTCGGTCTGGCCCTTAAAGGCATCCGTGGGGGCTGATGGTGGGGCTCATCAAACTCACAAGGTGACCTTGAAACTGACCCCCTTCAAACCCTCCGAGGATGGCTTGGGGGCCTTTTTCGAGGCACCTCCAGTGCGAACCTTTGCGGCTGAACCGGTCACCAACCGCCGACATACATTAATTACTGCCGTTGATCTCCCATACCGTCCTCCTTTGAACGGTGGAGGGCAGGTCCTTTACGGAGTGAACCCAACTCTCGTGCAGAAAGACGATTTGGCGGTGGTTCTGAAGGATCAGCTGGAGAAGAAGAAGTGATTCGATCTCCAAATTGATTCGCGGACTTAGTACGAGAATTTCCCTTGCACATCGTCGTGCGAGCCCGGGAGTACCGATTTCTTGGACCAAGCCCGCGGCCCGCCACGCACGGCTCGAATTCGGGGAAGTCCTAGTTCGATTTCTCAAAACATTTTATAACTTTAAATTATATTATTCCCAATAAGTTACTTATTTTTAATCAGCAACTCCGAAATCCTAAAGTCAGAATCTACCTTTGCCGAAGAACTCAGATAGCCCCCAGCCACTCTGGCGAGGGCTGTCCGATTCAGAGGTCCCTTTGACTCTTCCGCCTGATGCCGCACTCCAGGAATTGGATCTGAAGATCAACGTCTCCCTGCGCCTGCTCACGCGGTTCGCGAGCTTGAATCGGCGCTGGCCGGCCAACCCCATTTACCTGGATCTGATCAAGGGGCTCGAAGCCCATCTGGAGTATTGGGAAGTCAAGCGGGCAGCCCTCAAAAAAGAAGTGGAAGCCTCGGTGAGCCACAGCTAGCGCGCTTCGGCTAAATAGCTGGCTCAAGGGTCTGGGAGGCGAGGCGCGCCCCCATGGGGCAGGGCCCTTCAAATACCCCAGGTCACTCCCAGTCGCCGCCACGGCCGCGCTTCTTGTCTCCAGTGTGTTTCTTGGCGTCCACCCGTCGGCGCTGGCTGGCGCGGGTGGGGCGAGTGGCCGTGCGCACCTTGGGTGGCACCAGGATCTCCAAGATGATGGCCACAGCCCGCCCCAGGGCCTCCTCCAGGTTCCGGGACTGATCCCGGGTGGCATCGCAGCTGATGAGCCAGCGGCCATCGGCATCCAGGCGGGTCCGGATTCGGGCCAGCAGTCGCTCCAGGGCCGCGGGGTGCAGGCCCTCGATTGCCTGGGGGGTGATTCGCAGCTGCACTTTGCTGGCCACCTTGTTCACATTCTGGCCCCCGGGCCCGCCCGCACGCACGGCGTCCCAGCTCCACGCCCAAGCGGGGATCCGGACGGTTTCGGTGACGGGGACGGCATTGGCCATGGGTTATCTTCATGCGTGGAACGCGCCATGACCAGCCCATCCCTCCTCCTCACCCGCGCCACGAGCGCCTTCGACGCTTGGAAGGGCAGCAGCCGCCACGCGCGACGGGCCCTATTGAAAGCTTGGACGGGGCGGTACCGGGTGACCTCGGAGGAACTCGCCCACCTGATGGCCGAGGAGACGGGCAAGCCCATCACCCTCGCCCGGGGTGAAGTGGGGCGCGGCATGGCCACGCTGGGGGCGACGGTGGAAGCCCTGGGCTCCTTCGGTGAGGAGGCGGTGGCCTACGACCTGATGCCGGGTGCGGATGGATGCCGCGCCCGCCTCCGCCGCTTCCCGTTGGGGCCGGTGCTCGCCATCACGCCGTTCAACTTCCCCGTGAACCTGGCCCTCCACAAGCTCGCCCCAGCGGTGGGAGCGGGTTGCAGCGTGATCTGGAAGCCCTGTCCCCAGGCGCCCCGCACGTCGCGCCGCCTGTGGGAGACCTTCGAGGCCGCGGCCCTGGAACTGGGCGCCCCCGAGGGGCTGGTACAGCTCGCTGATGTGAGCCCTGAACAGGCGGAGGCCCTGGCGTTGGATCCTGCGGTGGCCGTGGTCAGCTTCACGGGCTCCGAGCGGGTGGGCCACCACCTTCGTGCCCTGCTACCCCACAAACCGCTCCTGCTGGAACTGGGTGGCAACGCCGCGGTGGTGCTCGATGCGGGCATCGATGCCCTGCAGGTGGCCCGACAGTTGGCGCCCGCGGCGGTGGCCGGCGCCGGTCAGAGCTGCTCCAAGGCCCAGCGCATCTACGTCCACGAGGCCCTTTGGGCGACCTTCGTTCCAGCCTTGGTGGAAGCCGTGAAGGCGCTGCCCCTGGGGGATCCCATGGAATCCGCCACGGTCGTGGGCCCCATGATCGATGCCCGCAGCGCCGAGCGCGTGGATGGCTGGATCCAATCCGCGTTGAATCGGGGCGCCCAAGCGCTGCTGAGGGGCAGGAGGGCAGGGGCCCTCCTGCCGCCGGCCATCCTCACGGACGTTCCCGAGGATGAGTTCCTCGCCTGCGAGGAGGCCTTCGCGCCCGTCGTCGTGGTGGAGAAGGTCGCGGATTTCGACACGGGCCTCCGGCGCGCCGCCGCCACCCGCTTCGGCCTCCGGGCCAGTGCCTACTCCAGGGATCAGCGGCACCTGCGGCGGGCGGAAGAAGTGCTGCGGGCCGGGGGCGTGCTCCTGAACCTGCCGCCCACCTTCCGTCTCGATGCCGCTCCCTTCGGAGGCGTGGGGGCTTCGGGGCAGGGGTTCGAAGGTCCGCGCTATGCGCTGGAAGCCTTTTCGGAAGCGAGGCTCATCGTTGAAGGACCAGCCTTGTAGAATGGTCGGATGCCGCTGACCCGTGCTTGGAAACGAAGGATCCTGCTGGTCCTCTGGCCCCTGGGCCTGGTGACGGCGGCGAAGCTGGGCCTGCGGTACGGCCCGGGAATGCCCGAAGCCTGGAATTCCGCCAAGGATTCCATGGGGTTGCAGGCGGCGCCTGCCAAGCGCGCGCCGGCCCTCTTCGCCTGGCATGCGGGCCTGCTGATCCAAGCCGAACTGGGCTTCCCTCGTCGCCTGGAGGGCTACGTGCCCGCGCCGGAGCCAGGGTCCGTGGCCCACATGCAGCTCATGGGCATGGGGCTCTGGAGCGCCCAGGGCTGGACGGACAAAGCGCTCGCCCTGGGTGAGGCCGAAGGCCGTGGCCTGCGCCTTCGCATGGGCCAGCTGGTCATCTCCCGCGTTGGTGAAACGAGCCCCAGCCGCGATTACAACGGCCCAGAGCTTTGCCAGGTGGATTACTGGGTGCGCTGGAAGGTGGAAGACGAAGTCCGGGAACTCATCCGGGTGGGGCCGATGGTGGGGCTGCGGCGGCCCCAGGGGCTTTCCGTAGAGGCGCCCGATGGGGAAGCGGATCAGCAGCTCACCCTCGAACGCGCGGGCTTCGGGTGGCGCGTGTGGAAGCCGGAGACCCTGCACGAAGCCACCCCCGGGCGGCCTTCCCGCGGGCGCACCTGGTTGACCTTCTTCCTCTAGCCTCGCTTCGGAGCCTCCATGCCCATCACCATCCCGTTCCAGCGCGGCCAGCTGGTGGTGGCCGTCCTCCACTCCCCCCGGGAGCGCCTGTGGGGTCGCCTGCTGGGGCTCGAAGACAGCGGTTTCGCCCTGCGTGGCCTGGAACTCACGCCCTGGGAGGACGTGCTGAACATGGTGCGGAGCGGCCAGGCCGATCACATCTCCATGGGCACCCGCTTCGTGCCGCTCCACAGGCTCGAAACCCTCTACCTGGATGAACCCAGCAGCGGCGCCCGCAGCCTCGCGCAGGAATTCCAGGATCGCACCGGGTTGGATCCCCAGACCTTCCTCGCGGATCCCCTGCCTTCCAAGCGGGGCAAACGGTGAAGGCCATCCAGGCCTGGATGGAGCGCCTGCGCTGGCAAGCGGCTGCCCATCCCTGCCACGTGGTGCTCGCCGAAGGACTCGAGGCACGCGTGCTGGAAGGCGCCGCGCTGCTTCAGCGCCAAGGCGTGGCGCAACTCACCCTGCTGGGGGATCTGCCCGACCTCGCCACCCGAGTCGCCGCCCATGGCCTCCAGAACGTGGCGTTGCGGGACCCGGCCACGGATGAGGATCGCTTCGAACTGGCCGGGGCCTATTTCGAAAAGCGCCGGGACCGCGGCATCACGCCGGAGCGGGCCCAAGAGGCCCTAGGCTATCCCCTCTGGTTCGGCGCGTTGATGGTGGATCAGGGCATGGCCGATGGCCTCCTCTCGGGCCTCACCCACTCGTTTTCCGAATCGCTGCGCGTCGGCGGGCAGGTCTTCGGCCTGGCTGAAGGCTCCCGGGCGACGGTGGCCCTCAACCTGGTGCTCCACCCTGATCCCAGCCTGGGGGAGGAGGGCGCCATGCTCTTCGCCGATACAGGGACGGTGGTGGATCCGGATCCCGAGCAACTGGCGGCCATCGCACTGGAAGCGGCCCGGGCCTGCCGCAAGGTGCTGCAAGCGGAACCGCGCATCGCCCTGCTGAGCGCCTCTCATCGCGGAAGCCTCGATCATCCCGGTGCGGAGAAGGTCCGCCAGGCGGTGGCGCTGCTGAAATCGCAAGCGCCGGAGCTGAAGGTGGATGGCGAGGTGCATTTGGATGCGGCCCTGCGCCGCAAATCCGGCGATGGCTCCACGGCTTGGGCCCCGGCGGCGGCGGGCGCCAACGTACTGGTGTTCCCCGGCCTCGACGCCGCGGACGTGGCCTGGCGCGCAGCGGAGACCTTCGGCGGCGCCCGGGCCTTCGGCTCCCTCCTGGCGGGCCTGGCCCATCCCCTCCTCCACCTGCCCGAGGGCTGCACCGCCCAGCACCTCGCGGACCACGTCGTCCTCGCCGCCTTGATGGGAGCCCCATGACCGCCCTCGCCCTATTCATTTCCGGTACCGGCGGCAATGCCCTGAACCTGGTCCAGGCCTGCAAGGACGGCCGCGTGCCCGCCCGCCCGGTGCTGGTCGTGGCGAGCACGCCCAAGGCCGGCGGCATCGCCAAGCTGGAGGCCCTGGGCATTCCCGTGGTCACCGTCGTGCGCTCCCGATTTGATTCCGATGAGGCCTTTTCCGAGGCCTGTTATGCGGCCTGCCGGGCGGCGGGGGTCGACGTCATCTGTTTGGCGGGCTGGCTGAAGAAGCTCGTGGTCCCTCGGGCGTGGGAGGGCCGCATCCTCAACATCCACCCAGGGCTGCTGCCCCGCTTCGGGGGCGCCGGCATGTACGGCATGAACGTGCACCGGGCGGTGCTGGCGGCCGGTGTGGCCGAGAGCGGCTGCACCATCCACCTGGTGGACAACGCCTACGACCATGGTGCCCCGCTGGCGGTTGGTAAGGTTCCTGTCCTGCCGGGGGATCAGCCCGAGGACCTCCAGAAGCGGGTGTACGCCGAAGAAATGCGGCTCTACCCCGAAGCCCTCGCATCCTACCTCACCTCCGGGGCCCTGCCCGCCGATCCAAAGGCTTGAGCGGCATCATCGGAGGAATTGTTTGGGGATTCGCGCCAGCCTGATCGCCTTCGGGGTCTGCACCTCCCTGCTGGGATCCGGGGGGATCGATGCGCGCCGTGATGAAGTGCTCCGGGCGGGCCGACCCAGCTTCCAGGTCTACACCGACAAGGATGGCCTTCCACAAAACAGCATCGAGGGGGTGACCTTCGACGCGAAGGGATACCTCTGGATCGCCACCCAGGACGGCGCCGCCCGTTTCGATGGGCGGAATTGGACGACCCTCGACATGCCCGATCCCCGGCGCAGCAACTGGCTGCTGGGTTTGCACGCGACCGCCGATGGGGCGGTTTGGTTCGCCCGGGAGGGCGCGGGCGTCTCCCGCTGGAAGGATGGCTGGACCACCTGGGACACCCAGGAAGGGCTTCCCAGCAATCGGGTGTTTCACATCTCGGAGCAGGCCGGGGCGATTTGGGTGGGCACTTCCAACGGGCCCGCCCGATTGGAGGGGAACCGGTGGATCCCCCTGCTGGAACCTGGGGGCTGGGCCCATGGTCCCGTGCGGGCCCTCAAGGCCTCGGGCGGTCCTCAGGCCCTGGATGTCTGGGTGGCCGCGGAACAGGGCCTGGGGCACTTCAGCGAGGGGCGCTGGCAGTGGCTGGGCACCCGGGAGGGCCTGCCGAGCGCGAAGGTGTATGCGCTGCTGGAGGAACCCCTGGAAGGCGGCGGCGCCAGGCTGTGGGTGGGAACCCAGGAGGGCCTCGCCTGCATGGAAGGAGGCCACTGGAAGACTTACAAGGATCCCGGAGATCTTCCCAACCCCTGCGTCTACCGCTTGGAGATGACGAAGACCGCCGAGGGCAGGCCGGTGCTGTGGGTTGGCACGGAGGGCGGTCTCGCGCGCTGGGAAGGGGCCAGTCGGCGCATCTGGACCCGCAACAACGGGTTGCCCACCGCCATGGTAAGGAGCCTCCTCGTCCAACCGGGGGCCGGTGGCCAGGAGACCCTGTGGATCGGCACCTTCGGCGGCCTCACCCGCATCACGCCGGGCACCTGGACCAGCTTCGACCGCCAGAGCGGCCTGCCCGACAACCTCGTGTGGAGCCTCGCGGAAACCAACTCGCCGAAGACCTGGTGGTTTGGCACTTGGAACGGGCTAGGCTGCTTCCGGAATGGCCGCTGGCGTTCCTTCACCCGGGCGGATGGCCTCCCTGAGGCGCCGATCTTCATGGTGGTCCCCGATACGGCGAAACCCCAGGACGACATCTGGATCGGCACCCGGGGGTTCGGGGTCTACCGCTACACCGGCGGGCGATTCCAGGCCGTGCCAGGGCTCCCGGATTCCTGGGTCTATTCGGTCCTGCTCACGCACGAAGCGGATGGCAGCACCACGGTGTGGGCAGGGCACCGGCTGGGACTTTCACGCTGGCGGGCAGGGCGCTGGACGCACTATGGGCCCGTGCAGGGCTTCAAGGGCGGCGTAGTGCTCTCCCTGGCGGAGCATCGGCGCCGGGATGGCCGGCGGGAGATCTGGGTCGCGACTCGGGGTGAGGGTCTGGGGATCCTCAATGATGCCTCCGGCCAGTTCGCCTGGATGGGCACGGCCGAGGGCCTCCCCGATTTGCGGCTCATGCACCTGGAGCCCTCAAGGCGGGCAAGCTCCCCCAGTTTCTGGGTGGCCACCATGGGCGGAGGCATCATCCGGGTGGACGCGGAATCCCGCGCCATCCTGGAGCGCCTGGACATGGAGCGGTGCCCCAGCCTGCCCAGCAACCTCGTGTACACCCTCCGCGAGGACGACCATGGCGGCCTCTATGCCTTCACCCACCGCGGCGTGGCATACCTCACGCAATCGGAGGGGCGCTATCAGGGGCGCATCTTCACCACGGGCGACGGCCTGCCGAGCAATGGCTGCGTGCAAGGCGCCTCCCGCATCGATACGTTGGGGCGTGTCTGGGTGGGCACCGTGGGCGGGGCGGCGGTGCTGGATCCCCTCGACTTGAAACTGGACGTCCAGACCAAGCCCCTCTACGTGGACCAGGTGTGGAACGGCGAGCGCCTCCTGGCCGCCGGCAGCCCGATCTTCCTGGGCTGGCGCGACACGGACCTGCGCCTTCACTTCAGCCTGTTGAACTACCACCGGGGGGCGGACAGCGTGTTCCGGAGCCAGCTCGTGGGGCTGGAGAACGCACCCACGCCCTGGATGGTCGGCACCGAGCGTGAATTCCCCACCCTGCCTCCGGGGCGATACACCTTCCGGGTCTGGGGGCGCGATTACCAAGGCAATGTGAGCGGTCCCTTCGACCTGCCCATCTCCGTGGAGGCCCCACCGTGGCTCCGGTGGTGGGCGATGCTGGGTTACCTGGTGATCTTTGGCGGTGCCTTGGCCCTGGCCGTCCGCTGGAGGCTCTCCCGGCTCCAGACCCAGAACGTGGAACTGGAAGCCAAGGTCCAGGAACGCACCGCCGCCCTGGCCCAGGCCGTGGCGGAGCTGGCCGAGGCCCGGGACGAAGCCATGCAGGCCACCCAGGCGAAGAGCGCCTTCCTCGCCACCATGAGCCACGAAATCCGCACACCCATGAACGGGGTGCTCGGTATGGCGAGCCTCCTGTTGGGAACCGGCCTAAGCCAGCTCCAACGGGAATACGCACAAGTCATCCAGGGCGCCGCCGACCGGCTCCTGGGGGTGATCAACGAGGTGCTCGACTTCTCCAAGGCCGAGGCCCACCGGATGGTGTTGGAGGAAGTTCCCTTCAGCCCCTTGGAGGAGTCCGAAGAAGTGCTGGGCATGCTGGCCGAGCAAAGCCAGCGCAAGGGATTGGAACTGGCGGGCCTCGTGGATCCACGCATCCCGGCGCAGCTGGTGGGGGATCCCACGCGCCTGCGGCAGATCCTCACCAACCTGGTGGGGAACGCGGTCAAGTTCACGGCGAAGGGGCAGGTGGCCCTCCGGGTGGATCTGGTGGAATCCGATCGCCAGCACGTCACGCTGCGATTCGAGGTGCGGGACTCGGGCATCGGCATGTCCCCGGAAACTCAGGCCCAGCTCTTCAAGCCCTACATCCAGGCGGACTCCAGCACCACCCGGCAGTACGGGGGCACGGGCCTGGGCCTGGCCATCGTGCATCAGCTGACGACCCTCATGGGCAGTGAAATCCCGGTGGAGAGC
>CAZTVL010000010.1:0-72321 GCA_964617215.1 uncultured Solibacteraceae bacterium
CCTCGAAAGCTCAAAGGTTCTTCCTATTCTCTATCCGGTTGTCAAAGATGCCTGCTTAGCAACTCAAGGCTTTTCAGCACTTTCGCGCTTTCCGTCGTGGCCTCAACCGCGCCGGACATTCAGACTACCACTCTGGTGGAGGAGTGCAAGCACAAATTTTCGCGGGGCCGCCCTGGGGCTGGGTTGACGGTCGATTCTCCGTGATTTTCCAAGGGGTTTTTGCGAACCTACGCCCATGAGCATCATCCGCAAGGCCGTCATCCCCGTCGCGGGCCTGGGGACCCGCTTCCTCCCCATCACCAAAGCCCAGCCCAAGGAGATGTTGCCCTTGGTTGATAAGCCGGTGATCCAGCACGTGGTGGAAGAGGCCATCCGCGCGGGCGTGGAGAGCATCGTGCTCGTCACCGGCCGTGGGAAGCAGGCCATCGAGAACCATTTCGACGTAGCCTATGAACTGGAAGACACCCTCCAACGGCGCGGCAAGACCGAGGATCTCGAGCAAGTACGCGGGATCACGGCCCTCAGTCAGTTCGCCTACGTACGACAGGGCGAGCCCCTGGGCTTGGGCCATGCGGTGCTGTGCGCGCGCCATGCCGTGGGCAATGAGCCCTTCGCGCTGTTGCTGGGAGACGACGTCTTCGCCGAAGAACATCCCGCCCTCGAATCCCTCGTGGCCGCCTATGAACAGACGGGCAAGAGCGTGGTGGGCGTGCAGGAAGTCCCCCTGGAGCACGTCTCCCGCTATGGCATCGTGAGCGCCCCCAAGGATCCCTCCAAGGTATGGGACGTCACCCACATCGTGGAAAAGCCCAAGCCCGCGGACGCGCCCAGCCGCTATGCCGTGGTGGGACGCTACATCCTTTCGCCCCGCGTCTTCGACCACCTCGCCGCTCTGGAACCCGGCGTGGGCGGCGAATACCAGCTCACGGATGCCCTCATGAAGCTCGCGGAAGAAGGTCAGCTTGTGGCGTGTCCCATCCCTGCCAAACGCTTCGACACGGGCAACAAGCTCGACTACTTGAAGGCCAACGTGGAGTTCGCCCTCAAGCGCGAGGACCTCGGCGCCGACTTCCTCGCCTACCTGCGCAACGTCGTGAAGTAGCCCTCAGGCGCTGCGCCGCTTCTCGATCATCAAGTGCAGCAAGGTCACCGCCGCTGGCGTGATGCCGGGGATGCGGCTCGCTTGGCCCAGGGTCTCCGGCTTGTGGAGGAGGAGCTTCTCCTTCACTTCCCGGCTGAGGCTGGGCAACGCCTCGATGGGCATGTCTTCGGGAATGCGCACCGCGTCCCAATCCCGGTGGTGTTGCAGCAGTCTCGCTTCGCGATCCCGATAGCCGGCATAACGGAGTTCGAAGAGCAGGAGATCTCGCTCCCATACGTGATCCCAGGCAGGCTGGGGCTCGGGCCAGCCCTCCAGCAGCGCGAGGCTCTCGTCGGCATGGTCTTCGGTCATCTGCTGTCGACGCAGCAGATCGGAGAGGGAGAGGCCCGCCTTCAAGGTGAGGCCCGCGGCTTGCGCGATGGGGCCGAAGGGGCTGGTGGGGCTTACCCAGGCTTCCTCGCACTGCACGCGCAGACGTTCCCGCCGCAGCAGCTTAGCTTCCACACGTGAGAGTTCCGGGCCAGTGAGGGCCGCGATGTCTCGGGCATGGCCCAGCAGGCGTGCATCCGCCAGATCGCAGGCCAGGGCGAGGCGGTGCTCCGCGCGGGCCGTGAGCATGCGGTAGGGCTCATCCGTCCCCTTGGTCACCAGGTCATCCACCATGACGCCGAGGTAGGCTTCATCTCGGCGGAGGATGAGCGGTTCCTTCCCCAGTAGCCAGCGTGCAGCATTCACTCCCGCCAGGAAACCCTGGCCAGCGGCCTCTTCATAACCCGTGGTGCCGTTGATCTGGCCTGCGAACCACACGCCTTCGAGATCACCCATGCCGAGGTCCCGCCGCAGCTGCAGCGGATCGAAGGCGTCGTATTCGATGGCGTAGCCGGGGCGCAGAATCTCGGCGCGCTCGAAACCCTCGAGGCTGTGGACCATCCCCTCCTGCACATCCAGAGGCATAGATGTGGAGAGGCCGGAGAGGTAGATCTCATCCGTCTCCAGGCTTTCGGGTTCCACGAAGATCTGGTGGCGGTCGTGATCGGGGAACTTCACGAACTTGTCCTCGATGCTCGGGCAATAGCGCGGCCCCACGCCCTCTACGTGGCCGCCATACATGGCCGACCGGTGCAGGTGCTCCCGCACCAGCTGCTCCGTGCGGGGGCTGGTGAAGGTGATGTGACAGGGCACCTGGGGTTGGGGCAGGTGATCCGTGAAGAAGCTGAAAGGGCGCGGCGGATCGTCTCCGGGCTGGGGCATCAACCGGTCGAAATCCACGCTGGCCTTGGCGATTCGGGGGCTGGTGCCCGTTTTCAAGCGGCGGTGGCGCAGGCCCAGGGCCCGCAGCTGCAGGCCCAGGTGGGTGCTGGGGGGCTCCCCGGCCCGGCCCGCCTCCATGCGGCGCTCGCCGATGAGGATCTGACCGTTGAGGAAGGTCCCCGTGGTCACCACCACGGCGTCGCAGGGCAGGATGGAGCCATCCAGCAGCTCCACGCCCTTCAAGCTGCGGGTGCCCGTTTCCCAGAGGAGTCCCGCCGCCATGCCCTGGCGGAGGCGAAGGTTGGGCGTGGCTTCGAGGAGGCGCCGGGCCGCGATGCGGTATTTCACCTTGTCCGCCTGGGCCCGGGGCCCCCGGACGGCAAAGCCGCGGCTCTCATTGAGGATGCGGAAGTGGATGCCGGTGGCGTCGATGAGGCGCCCCATGGCCCCACCCATGGCGTCGATCTCCCGCACCATGTGCCCCTTGCCCACCCCGCCGATGGAAGGGTTGCAGCTCATCTGACCGATCTGATCGAGGTTCAGGGTCAGCAGGGTCGTGGGAACGCCCGACTTGGCCGCGATATGGGCAGCCTCGATCCCAGCGTGTCCACCACCGATGACAACCAGATGGCGTGCCATCACAGCACCCCGCCACGGCTGGACCCAGCCTGGATCGAGGCCTCCCTCCTATCACCACCGTCCCCCGGACGGTGGCTCCCAAGGCCCGCTTTTGCGGCCCTTGGAGTCGGGACAATCCCCGCATGTCCACCACCGATCACGACCAGGTGACGCACCTGCTCCTCCGAATCCTCCAGGATAGCGTGCGAAACTTCATCAAAGCCCATGTAAAATGAAGGCATGAGCCCACGATTGACCCCCGAGGAACGCCGGGAACGCCGTCGCCGCGCGATGCAGCGCTCCAAATTCGCACTGCCTTCCGGCATCACCCTCCTGTCCGTGTTCTGCGGCTTCAGCAGCGTCGTCATGAGCCTGAACGCGGCCTCGGATCATCCGGAGTACTTCTTCCGCATGGCGGCCTTCTTCCTCGTCCTCGCCGGCTTCTTCGACGGCATGGACGGGCGCGTGGCCCGCATGACGAACACCGCCACGGAATTCGGCGTGCAGCTGGACAGCCTGGCCGACGTGGTCAGCTTCGGCATGGCCCCCGCGATCCTCGCCTACCGCTATGGGTTCTTCCAGCTCGGCATCAACGATCCCCAGATCCGCTACGTGGGTTGGGCCGCCAGCTTCTTCTTCATCGCCTGCGGGGCCCTGCGCCTGGCCCGGTTCAACGTGCAGGTGGGCAGCGTGGATGGCCGCTTCTTCGTGGGAACCCCCATTCCCGTGGGGGCCGCCTGCGTGGCCGCCGTGATCCTCTGCTGGCCCGCCAGCCCCCAGACCGCCACCCACGCCTACCTGTTCGCGGGGGAGCTCTTCGTCGTGGGCGTGCTGATGGTGAGCACCATCCGCTTCCCCAGCTTCAAGAAGAAATCCACCAGCCCCCGGGCCATGACCCGAACCCTGGCGACGGCGGCCCTCCTCATCAGCCTGCTGATCATCTACCGCGAGCGCTTCCTCGTGGGCTTCTTCGCCGCCTACATCCTCGCTGGCCTGCTCATGAACCTGGGCTGGAAGCTGGGATGGCGGGGCGTCGCGCCTCCGGTGGATGGCGAGGAAGCCACTGTCCATTAAGATCCGGACCCTAGGCGATTGGAGCCCCGCATGACCGTCCTGGAGACCGAAGGCCTCTTCAAGCGTTACGGAGATCGAACCGTCCTCCAGCGCATCACGCTCCGCGTGGACAAAGGCGAGCGATTGGCCCTGCTGGGTCCCAGCGGCTGCGGCAAGACCACCTTGTTGAATCTTCTGGGCGGCTTGGATCGCCCGGATGCCGGCGCGGTGCGCCTTGAACGCGAGGATTTCAGCCTCGCCACCCCGGAGCGCGTGGCGGAGCTGCGCCGCAAACGCATTGGCACCATCTTCCAGTTCTTTCACCTCATCCCGCACCTCACGGCGCTGGAAAACGTGATGCTTCCGCTTCAGCTTCTGAACCGCAAACCCATGGAGGCGCGGCGCCGGGCCGAGGATCTGCTCCTCTCTGTGGGCCTCATGGATCGCATCAACGCCTGGCCCCATCAGCTCTCCAGCGGCGAGATGCAGCGGGTGGCCGTGGCCCGGGCTCTCTCGGCCCGCCCGGCGGTGCTGCTCGCCGACGAACCCACGGGCAACCTGGATCGCAAGAGTGGCGAATCCGTGCTGCAGCTGTTGAAGGATCTGACGGACAAGGAGGGCACCGCCCTCGTCATGGTCACCCACAGCGAAGCCGCCACGAAGATCTGCCACCGGGTTCTCCGCCTGGAAGATGGCTACCTCGTGGATGACGCCCTGAAACCCCAGGTCGCGGGGCCGCGATGAAGGGCCCCCTCGGCCGGAATCTCGTAGGTCGGGCGCTGCGCTGGGAATGGGGACGGGCGCTGCTGGCCCTCCTCAGCATCGCCCTCGGCGTGGCCGTGTTCCTCGCCATCCGGCTGGCCAACCGGGCTGCCATCGCCAGCTTCGAATCCTATGCCCAGGGCGCGGGCCTCGGAGCCGCCTGGGTGATCCGCTCAGAATCCGGCGGGTTTCCCGAGGAAAAGCTCGCGGCCCTGGCGCCCCTGCGGGGCTCCGCGGAGCTGCACCCCGTCCTGGAGGGCGCCTTCACCCGCCGGGATCAGGAACCCTTCCAACTGCTGGGCCTGGATCTCGTGGCGGAAGGCCCCCGGTTCCTGGGGCGCCGCACCCCGGCGAAGGATGCCAAGGCACTGGTCCAGGGCATGAGCACCCTGCTGGGGCCCGTGCAGAATCCCGAGATCGTATGGATCACGGAGCGCCTGGCCCGGGAAGAGGGTTACCGCCTCGGCAGCGCCCTGGAAGGTTGGGTGGACGATCGCCTCGTGCGCTTCCAGGTGGGCGCCTTCATTCCCGAGAGCCCGGACTCCCGGCCCCTCGCCCGGAACGTCATCCTGCTGGATCTCCCCGCCTTGCAGGCCCACCTCCACCGCCCCGGCCAGATCGATCGCGTGGAGCTCTACTGCCGGCCCGGAACTTCCCCCGAAGCCCTGCGCGAGCAGGCCCTTCACCTGCTCCCCCCCGGCCTGGCCGTGGAACCGGCGGAGTTGCGCATCTCCGCCGGCAGCGGCCTCAGCGAGGCCTACCGCTTCAACCTCACGCTCATGAGCGTGGTGTCCCTGGTGGTGGGCGCTTTCTTGTTGTTCCAGGCCTTCGATGCCGCCGTGTACCGCCGCCGGGAGACCTGGGCCACCCTGCGGGCCCTGGGCGCCTCCTCCGGCCTCATCCAACGGCTGGTGCTGAAGGAGGCCTTCGTCATCGGCGCCCTCGGCAGTGCCGCCGGTGTAGGCCTCGGTTGGGTCTTGGCCCAGACCGCCGTACAGGTGGTGAGCCGCACGCTACGCCTCCACTACGGCCTCAGCAATGCGACCTCCGCGGACCTCCTGCCCGAGGAGGCCCTGACCGCCTTCGCCGTGGGCTTGGCCGCCTGCCTCCTGGCCGCCTGGATTCCCGCCCGCAAAGCCTCCTTCACCCCGCCGATCCCGCTGCTCAAGCGCGGCGCCGAATCCCTTCCAATCCGCTGGAAGCCCCTCGTTCAAGCGGGCCTCCTCATGGTGCTCACGGGCTTGGCCCTGCCCACCTTCCTGCGACTGAGCCCGGGCACTTCCTGGCATGCCTACCTCGGCGCGGCCCTCGTCCTGGTGGGCGGGAGCCTCGCCAGCATCGCCATCCTGCCCTGGCTGGGGAAGTCCGGGCGCACCGCCCACGATTGGATCTGGAAGCTCCGCCTCCGCCCCCTCCAGTACCCCACGGCCCGACACGCCTTCACCGTGGCCGCCCTGGCCGTGGCCGTGGGCATGGCCGCGGGGGTGGGCATCATGGTGCGCAGCTTCGAGCGCACCCTCGACGCGTGGATCACGGCCAGCCATCAGGCGGACCTCTACGTCTCCCCCCTGGGCAGCGCCGGCGCCAGTGCGCACCGCCTGTCCCCAGAGCGGGTGCGCGCCCTGGCGGCCGATCCGGCCGTGGCCGCCACGGATTCCTATCAGCGGATTCCAGTCCTCCTCCAGGGCCGCACCAGCTACCTGGGCAGCCATGATTTCGAGGTGCTCGCGCCCCGTGGGGCCTTCCTCATGAGCCGCGGGGGAGCCCCCCAGGACGTGCTGAACCGCATCCATGCAGATGGGCTCCAGGAGCCCGGGGCCCTCATCAGCGAAAGCTTCGCAGCCACCTTCCACACCGGCTTGCACCAGGAACTCTCCCTACCCACGCCCCAGGGCCCCCGCACCGTGAAAATCCGGGGCGTCTTCAAGGACTACGGCACCGAGCACGGCTCCATCCTCATCGACCGGCCGGTGTTCCAGGCCTGGTTCGGGGATGATCGGCCCGCGGGGCTGGCCCTCTTCCTCAAGGCCGGGGAGTCCGTGGCCTTCCAGGCCCGCCGCCTGGCCCTCGCCAACCCCGGCCTCAAGGTGCAGACCCAGGCCGAGAACCGCGAGCAGGGCCGGGATCTCTTCCGGAAGACTTTCGGCATCACCTACGCGCTGGAATTCATCGCCCTCCTCGTGGCGCTGGTGGGCCTCATCCAAGCCGTGCTCAGCCTCTCGCTGGCTCGCCGCTCCGAACTCTGGACCCTCCGGGCCCTGGGTGCCACCGAACGGGAAATTGCCCAGATCCTGCTGGGTGAAGGGCTCGGCATGGCCACCGCCGGCCTGGGTGGGGGGCTCCTCCTGGGAGGGCTCATGGCCCACATCCTCGTGAACCAGCTCCAGCCGCTGAAGTTCGGCTGGTCCTTGAACTTCAGGGTCCCCTGGGTGCTCTTCGGTGCCTTCTGCCTGCTCAGCCTCGCGGTGGCGGGCCTCGCCATCCTCCCCGCCACCCGTTGGGGCTCCCGCCTCAAGGTGGATCGGGAAGCCGAGGAGGGCGCATGACGCGGACTTCCCCAAGCCCCCTGGGATGGGCCCTCCTGGCCTTGGCAGCGCCGCTGATCGCCCAGGGCCGCCCCGAGATCACCAACCGCAACCTGGAGCAATTCACACCTCCTCCCACCGGCGTGGTGAACGGGGCCGTATCGCCGGGACTATTGCCCGGGCTGGTCGGCCCCCCCTTGATGCTCCCCGGGGATCGGGGCGCTCACCCCGCGGCGCTCCGGGAGCGTTGGTCCCTCAAGGGCATCCTCCGGGAGGCCTCCGGTCGCCGCATCCCCTTCCAGGTCACCTTCCAAAGCCGGCGGATGGCGGGTGCCCCCCAACCCGAAGCCTGGAGCCGCACCGCCATCCTCACGGCCCAGGCGGCCCTGCTCCCAGGGGGCGGCGAGCCCGCCCTCACCGGATCCCGGATGGCCCGCCTGGGCCTGCCTGCGGAAACCGCTGAAGGACGCGTCAGCCTGAATTGCGACGGCTGGTCCCTCACGGATCCCGGCGACGGCCGCCTCCATCTGGATCTGCCCCTCAAGGGCGGCCACCTTCAGCTGTCCCTGGCCTATCGCGGGGAGCCCCTGTCCCTGCCCGCCATCGACGCCGCGGATCCGCTCCGGCGAACCCTCCGCCCGAAGCTGGAGATCCAGGGAAAGTTGGAGCAGACGGGCCGCAGCGCGCTGAATCTCACGGGCTTCGCCGCGCTGCTGCAGGAGTGGGGTTCCGAGGTTCCCCAGGAGGCTCCAGGGTGGGAACAGGCCCTCGTCTTCCTCGACGATGGCCGCACCCAGCTCTACCTGGGCTTCCAGCCCGCCGCCAAGGGCAGCAAGGCGCGATCCCTCCTCCTTCACCTGGATGCGAAGGGACTCCCCACCCGCCTCGACCATCCACCGGCCCTCGGTTCCCTGCGGACCTGGACGAGCCCCACCACGCGGGCCCGCTATGCCATTTCCGTCCAGATCCAGGATCCCCTCCAACCCCTCACCTTCGAACCCTTGACCGTCGACCAGGAATGGCGTGGCGAGTGGCTGGGTGCCTTGACCCTTTGGAGCGGGGCCGGGCGGGTCAAGGATCCCCGGGGGGTCAACCTTGGACACGCCTTCCTGGAACTCGCCGGTCCTGCGCATCCTGTCCAAGGCCGGTACTGACCGCACGGGAAATGGGGAAGCGCATGCTCTTGGAAGCCAAGGGGCTCGGTAAGCGCTACGGCACCCGGTGGGTGCTTCGGAACCTCGACCTCTGCGTCGCCGCCGGTGAGCGGGTGGCCCTCCTCGGGCCCAGCGGCTGCGGCAAGAGCACCCTGCTCAACCTCATGGGCGGCCTGGATCGCGGGGACGAGGGGTCCCTCCTATTGGATGGGGAAGACCTCGGCGCCATGGCCCCCCAGCGCCTCGCCCGGATCCGCCGGGAGCGCCTGGGTACCATCTTTCAGTTCTTCCACCTGCTGCCGGCGCTCTCAGTGCGGGAGAACGTGGAGCTGCCCTTGCGCATGGCGGGTCGTCCCGCCCGGGAAGCGAAGGGCCGCGCCGCGGAGTTATTGGAGGCCGTGGGCCTCACACCCCGCGCCAGCGCCTGGACCACGGAGCTGAGCGGTGGTGAGATGCAGCGGGTGGCCGTGGCCCGAGCCCTGGCGACTCGCCCTGCATTGCTCCTCGCCGACGAGCCCACAGGCAATCTCGATCGGGAGAACGGCGAATCCGTGCTGGCCCTCCTGGCCCGGCTCACGGAACTGGAGGGGGCGGCCCTGGTGCTCGTCACCCACAGCGAGGCCGCCGCCGCCATCTGCCACCGCCGGCTCCACCTCCTGGATGGCCACATCCAGGAAGGCCCCCACTCGTGATCTGGCTGGCTTGGCGGGTGGCGCTGCGCGCGCTCCTGCGGGAGCCGGGCCGCGCCCTGCTCACCTGCTTCGCCGTGGGCCTCGGAGTGGCCTCCTTCCTGAGCATCCGCCTCGCCAACCGCGCCGCCGTGGCCAGCTTCGAGCAGTTCACCCGAGGCGTGGGGCAGGGCTCCGATTTCGCCGTCACCGGTGAAGCGGGCCCCTTGCAAGACACCGCGCTGACCCGTCTCCTGCCCCTGCAGGATGAAGCCTGGACGCGGCCCATCCTCGAAGGCAGCTTCAGCCGGGGCCCAGGCCCCGAGGCCTTCCAGATCCTGGGCGTGGACCTGGTGGGCCTCAGTGCCTCAGCTCCGGAGTCCGCCGCCCAAACTCAAACCCCAGGCAGCGTGACGAACTTCTACGCGGGGCTCCAGGATCCGCTGGCCATCTTCATCACTCCGGCCCTGGCCCGGGCCGAGGGTTTGGCTGCGGGTTCCATCCTCAGCGGTGTGGTGGACGAACACCCCGTCACGTTGCACGTCGCCGGCGTGCTGCCCGAGGTCCAAGGACAATCGCTGCCCCGCACGCTCCTGGTGATGGACCTCCCCGCCGCCCAAGCCCTGCTGGGCCGCCCCGGCGAATTGGATCGCGTGGACGTGGGCCTGCGGGAGGGCGCTTCCGGCACCGCCCTCGAAGCCCGCCTGCGCGCGGTCCTCGGACCTGGCGAATTGCTGGAGCTGCCCGAGCAGCGGGCCCAGAGCGGGCGCACCATGAGCGCCGCCTTCCGCTTCAACCTGGGGATCCTCAGCCTCATCGGCCTCGCCGTGGGCGCCTACCTGCTCTTTCAAGCCTTCGACGCGGCCGTCAGTCGGCGGCAGGAAAGCTGGGCCACCCTGCGGGCCATGGGCCTCCCGCCCCGGGCCATTGAAGGGCTCGTGCTGCTGGAGGCCGCGGTGCTCGGGCTCCTGGGCAGCGCCCTGGGGCTGCTCATGGGCTGGGGCCTCGCCCAAGGCGCCGTACGCGCCGTGTCGCGCACGGTCCAGGCCCTCTATGGCCCCTCGGCCGCGGATCAGGCCCACCTCGCCCGCCCCGAAGCCCTTCTGGCACTGGGGGTGGGCCTGATCACCTGCCTCGCCGCCGCGTGGATTCCCGCCCGGCGCGCGGCCCAGTTGCCGCCCGTCCAGCTCCTGAGTCGCGGCGCCCAGGCCCGGCCCATGGCCTGGAAGCGGACGGCCCTTGTCGGGGCCCTGATCCTCTTCGCGGGCCTCGCCCTCGCATTCCTTCCCCAGCTTCCGCCTGGCCAAGCCTGGCACGCCTACCTCGGCGCCTTCGCGGTCATGGCCGGGGGCAGCGCGGCTTCCCTCGCGTTGATTCCCCTCGCCGGGCTCCTCGGGCGTCGGGGCACCTGGAGCCTGGAGCTGGCCCTGCGCCCTCTCCAGCGCCCCACGGGCCGCCATGCCTGGGCCGTGGCCGCCCTCACCGTGGCCGTGGGCATGGCTTCGGGCATGGGCGTGATGGTCCACAGCTTCGAACGCACGGTCACCGCCTGGATCGGCACCACCCTTCGGGCCGACCTCTACGTGGCGCCCTTGGGCGCCACCGGCGCCAGCAGCCGACACCGCATGTCCCCAGAGCTGCCGGGGATCCTGGCCGCGGATCCCGACGTCACCGTGGTGGACACCTTCCAGATCCGCCCCATCCAGTTCCGGGGCCAGTCCACCTTCCTGGGCGGCGCCGACATGGCCATCCACGCGCGCCACGGGGCCCTCGTCATGGCTGCCGGCGGTGACCCCGCCCAGGTGATGAGCGCGGTGGCCTCTGCGGATCCGGCCGCACCCCTGGCCATCGCCAGCGAAACCTTTTGCCGTCGCTTCGGGTTGAAGGTCGGCGAGGCCCTGCTGCTCCCGAGCCCCACGGGCCCCGTGAAGACGCAGCTCCGAGGCATCTACGCGGACTACGGCAACGAGCGGGGGAGCATCCTCGTGGACCGCAGGGTTCTGGAATCCCACTGGGGCGAGACCCGCTTCGCCAGCCTCGCCGTGTACCTGCGGCCGGGTGTGGATCCGGAGGCCACGGCGGTGCTCTGGCAGAAGCGTTGGCCCGGGCTGCAGGTCCGTTCCAACGCAGGGCTTCGCACCCAGGTATCCACGGTGTTCCACCAGACCTTCGCCCTAACCTACGCCTTGGAACTCGTGGGCCTCGGGGTCGCCGTCGCCGGGCTCGTCCAGGCCCTGTTGGGCCTCGCCCTCCAGCGGCGCGGCGAGCTGCTCACCCTCCGGGCACTGGGCGCCACGGATGGCGAGATCGCCGGCATCCTCCTGGGCGAGGGCCTCGGGCTCGCCGTGGCCGGCTTGACCGGCGGCATCGGCATCGGCCTGGTGCTGGCCCAGATCCTCGTGCGGGTGCTCAATCCCCAGGTCTTCGGCTGGACGCTGCAATACGCCCTGGATGGCCCCTTCCTGGGCATCCTGGCGGGCACCACCCTGGGGGGCGCATTGATCGCCCTTCTGCCCGCGTCGCGCTGGGCCTCGCGATTGCCGGTGGATCGGGCCGCCGAGGAAGGTGGCGCATGAAACACGCGTGGTTGCTGGCCCCTCTCGCCCTCCTGCAGGTGCCCGAGCGCACGCCGGATGGGTTCCTCGTGGCCCGTCCCGGCCACGTGTTCCAGTTTCCCAAAGACCATGGCAGCCATCCCGGCTTCCGCACGGAGTGGTGGTACTGGACCGGCCACCTCACGGATGAGCGGGGCCAGCCCTACGGCTTCCAGCTCACCTTCTTCCGCCAAGCCTCCCCGGCCGCCGCCTGGAAGGGCAGCGCAGCCTGGCGCAGCGACGAGATCCACTTGGCCCACGCGGCCCTCACCGACGCCGCGGGAGGCACCTTCCTCGCCGAGGAGCGGTTGGATCGCGGCGGCCTGATGGCCGGTGCCGCCGAATTGGGCATCCGGGTCTTTCACGGGAGCTGGTCGGGCAATGCGGATCACCTCCGCTTCCAGGTGCGCGGGCGCATGCTGGATCTGCAAGTCAAGGCCCTCACGCCGCCAGTCATCTTTGGCGAGGACGGTGTGAGTCGAAAGGGCGCCGACCCCACGGCCGCCAGCCACTACGTGACCTTCCCCCGGCTCGAGGTCTCGGGGACGCTGAGCGCCACCGGGCGCCCCCCACAGCGCGTGCGGGGCCTCGCCTGGATGGACCACGAGTGGAGCAGCAACCAGCTCGATCGCGATCAGGTGGGCTGGGATTGGGCCGGCATCCAGTTGAACGATGGGCGCAGCCTCATGGCCTACCGGCTTCGGAAGGCCGACGGGAGTTCGGATCCCTTCTCCAGCGCCTCCCTGGTGAACGTCCAGGGGCAGGTGGTGGCCCGCACCCGCGCCTTCCGAATGAGCCCCAAGGGCGCTTGGGTGAGCCCTCGCTCCGGGGCCCGCTACCCCCTCCCCCTGGAGCTGGAGGCCTTCGGCGAGACCTGGACCCTGGAGCCCCTGCTCCAGGATCAGGAATTGGGCGCCCCTCGCCCGGGCGGCATCACCTATTGGGAAGGGGCCTGCCGGGTGAAGGATGCCGCTGGAATCGAGCGCGGGCGAGCCTACCTGGAGCTCACGGGCTACGCCCACAGCCTCAAGGGCCGCTTCTAATCCGCTGAAAAACAAAAGGGGCGTCCCCCCCGGGCCGCCCCCCCTGATGAGATCCCCCCCGGGGTCTCGTTCAGATCGCCGTGCCGCCCTCGGGGACGACCACGCCGGAGAGCATGGCGGCCTTGGGGTTCACGAGCAGCTTCCCACCGGTGGAGGGCCCGACGCCGGCGACGGCGCCCTGCTTCACACCGGCTTCGGTGGTGGCGACGACGGGCACCTTGGCACCCGCCATGCGCTGGATGAGGAAGGTGGCGGCCGCACTGCCGTCGCCGGCGACACGGTCGCCCGCGATGAGCACGACCACGTCGGGCTTCTGGGCGGAGAGGGCGGTCAGGGCCTTGCCCATGTCCTGGGGGCCCTTCACATCGACGAGCGTGATCTTCATGCCGTTGGCGGCCGAAGCCAGCACCTGCACATTGCCCTTGCTGCCGCCCTGATCGCAGACGACGGCCACGTTGTGCTTGTCAGGCCAGGTCTTCTTGACGGCCGCGATGAGCGCATCGTACTCGCCCGCAAAGGCGGTGGCGGAAGCGGCGGTCAGCATGAGAACCAGGGAAGCAATTCGGCGCATGAAATCTCCTTCCCTTTTCTTTTCGGCGGCTCAATCCAAAACTTTACAAATATATATTCTCTATTTTTTCAGATCGGAGTGCCGCCCTCAGGCATCGTTACGCCGACCGCAGCGGCTGCCTTCGGGTTCACGAGCAACTTGCCACCCGTTCCGGGCCCCACCCCGGCCACGGCGCCCTGCTTCACTCCCGCCTCGGTGGTAGCCGTCACGGGCACTTTGGCCCCGGCCATGCGCTGGATGAGGAAGGTCGCGGCAGGACTGCCATCGCCGGCCACCCGATCGCCCGCGATGAGCACTACCACTTCGGGCTTCTGCCCCGACAGGGCGCTGAGGGCCTTGCCCATGTCCTGGGGACCCTTCACGTCGATCAACATCACCTTCATGCCACCGGCCGCGCCGGCCAAGGCCGCCACGGCGCCCTTGCTGTTGGCCTGGTCGCAGACCACGGCGATATGGGTCTTATCCGGCCAGGCCTTCTTGATGACTGCCACCAGGGCGTCGTAATCCCCCGCGAACACAGGGAAGGCGGCCAGGAGCAGGGTGGGGAGCAACCGAAAACGCATGGGAAAGCCTCCACTCGCCCTATCGGCGCGGAGGCCCTACCCCTGAATCTCGACTCTGGCCACGGAATTTGACCAGAGGACTTCGTTAGCTCATCACACCCGCGATGCAGGCGGAAAGGAAGTTGGCGATGGTGCCCGCCAGCATGGCCCGGAGGCCCAGCCGCGCCAGGTCGCCCCGGCGCTCCGGCACCAGGGCGCCGATGCCCCCCACCTGGATGGCGATGGAGCTGAAGTTGGCGAAGCCGCAAAGCGCGAAGGTGGAGATGAGCTTCGCCTTGGCGCTGAGGTTCGTCATGGCGCCCAGGTCCAGGAAGGCCACGAACTCGTTCACCACCATGCGCTTGCCCAGCAGGGAACCGATCTGGCCGGCCTCACTCCAGGGCACGCCCATGAGGAAGGCGAAGGGCTTGAAGAGCACGCCCAGGATCGTCTCCAGGCTGATGCCGAGGCCGCTGGTGAGCAGGCCATTAACCAGGGCCACCAGGGCGATGAAGGCGATGAGCATCACCCCCACGTTGAAGGCCAGCTGGCCGCCCTCGAAGGCGCCGCGGGCCGCGGCATCCAGGATGTTGGCATCGTGGTTGGGAATGTCCACGTGGATGGCGCCGCTCGTCTCGGGCTGCTCAGTTTCGGGCTCCAGGAGTTTGGCCATCATCACGGCGCCAGGGGCCGTCATGATCACGGCCGTGAGCAGGTGCACGATGTCCACATGAGCCACCTGCACGTAGGCCACCATGATGCTGCCGCTCACGTGGGCCATGCCCGCCGTCATGATCACCATGAGCTCGCTGCGGGTCATGCGGGCCAGGAAGGGCCGGATGGTGAGGGGCGCTTCGGTCTGGCCCATGAGAATGCTGGCGGCCACGGAGACGCTCTCGGCGCCGCTCACCTTGAGGAAGCGGCCCATGGCCCGCGCTGAGGCGCTGACCACCCACTGCATCACGCCCAGGTAGTAGAGGATCGCGAAGAGGCTGGCCACGAAGATGATGGTGGGCAGCACCACGAAGGCGAAGACGAAGAGGGCCGGGCCTTTGGGATCGGCGAGGCCGCCGAAGACGAAAGAGGCGCCCTTGGCTCCGAAGGCCATGAGGTTCTCCACCACGATCCGCATCCGCTCGAAGGAGTGGCCGATGAGATTGCCCCGGAGGAGCCCCAGCACGATGAGGCCGAACAGCGTCCAGTTCAGGAGCCGGTTCTCCACCTTGGCGAAGTGCCGGAGCAGCATGGGCGTGAACATCAACGCGAGCACCACCCAACCGAACCCCTTGGGGAAGGGGATGAAGGCGAGGGCGTGGGAGAGCTGATCCCCCTTCAACACCACGGCGGCGAAGATCCACTGGAGGGCGAGGCCCCAGCCGATGGTCTTCCAGTGAATGTCCTTCCGGGAATTCGAAAGGGCGAAACCGATGAGCAGAAAGGCCCCCATGCCGAGGAGCCCCATCCAGCGTTCCATGAAATCTCCTTAGATCCTGATCAGAGCTCGGCGTTGAGGCGTTCGACGGCGGATTCCATGTGGAACCGCGCCCGGCCCAGGATGCCGTCGCCGGCCATCACGAGCACGAGGGTGCACTGCTCCTTGGCGCCCATCATCACGATCCAGTGCTGGTCGGTGGCGAAGCAGAGCTGCTTCACCTCGCCCCGGTCGAATTCATCCACGGCCTGCTGCAGGTGGCGCTTCACCACGTGCTGGTAGGCCCCCAGGAGCTGCAGGGCCTCGTTGGAGAGCTGCACTGTGCGGCTGGCCACCGCCTCGCCATCTCGGTCGTTGAAGGTGGCGGCGAGGGATTCCGGGATGTGGGAGATCAGATCATCCAGGATCTGCTGGAACATGCGCACTCCGGGGCTGGTGGGGATCAGGATGCCACGGATTGAATTAGATGCCCCTCACAGCTTGGAGCACCCACGTCCCCAGCAGCAGGCCGAACACCGCCCCCCGGGCCCAGGGCGATTGGGGGAGCTCGGGGTAGGGCATCCCCCGGCTCGCCCGGACGAGGTCCCAGATGGCGACGAGGGGCCACGCCAGGAGCAGCAGCGTGGCCACGGGATGCCAGTGGAAGGCCGCTTGCCAGTCCTGATGCCCCAGCGCCAGGGCCCATCGGGTCAGGCCACAGGTGGCGCAGGGCAGGCCCATGAAAGCCTTGAGGGGGCAGGCAGGGAATCGCACGAGGCCCAGGCCCTGAAGGCGCGCGGCCACGACCGCCAGGGCGAGCCCTACCCCTCCGGCCAAAGCCACCCAGGGGATCCGGCGCGCCATCACGCCGCCCCCGCCAGGGCGGACATCAGGGTGAAGACCATGAGCCCCAGGAGCCCGATCCCGCAGCAGCCCAACAGGAGCAGGTGCAGCCCCGTGGCGGCGACCCCCTTCCAGGCCGGGCAGCCATGGCGCGCCGCCAGCGCGAAACCCCGCAGCCCCCAAAACCACAGGTTTACCAGGGCCAAGGGCAGGGAGAGTACGAGGCCCACCCCCGGAAGGAGCCCCAACAGGCCCAACGCCGCACCCACGGTCCCCACGGTGAGAGCTTCGGCCTCCGCTTCCAGGGAGGCCCGGAAACCCCGCTTCGCTTTCAAGCCTCCCAGCATCCACAGGCACCCGTGGTCCCAAGCCGCGTGGTGCAACCAGGCGCCGAGCAGGAGCAGGGGCGCCGCCAGCAGCAGCCAGGGCCAGACCCGGGCGAGGGAGGGCAGGGCGGACATCTGCGCGAGGAGGGCTCGGATATCAGCCGGATCCAGGCCCCGCTCCCGGGCCACCGAGAGCAGGGTGGGCCCCAGCGTGTCGGGCAGCCGCCGCACCGTCCACTCCAGCGACCACCACCCCAGCACCCCTTCCACGCAGGCCAGGGGGAGCCGCCACCGCAGCAGCCGCCAGAGACCAAAGCTCAAGGGGGGCGGCGCCACCGCCCATTTGGGAAAGGCCTCCCAAGGGCGAAGCGCCGCCGCCAGCAATGCCCGCATCAGGCGTTGCCGGCCGCCGCCGCGCCCATCATGACCGGCGCCAGACAGGCCCCGAGGCAGCAGAGGAGGATCAGCAGGGGCAGCAGGACCGCCAGAACGCCCTTCCATCCCTTGATTCCATGGGCATGGGCCAGGACCAGCCCCAGGAAGGTCAGGATCCCAAGCTCCAGCGCGAAGGTGAAGAGTTGGTGGAAGGGCAGCGCCCCCTTGGGCAAGAGCACGCCCAGGGCAGCCAGGAGCCCCACCCACGCAGTGGCTCCCCCCACGTAGAGGAGGGAGCGGTAGGTCGTCTCCAACCCGCGCTTCTCCTCCAGGCCCTTGACCATCCAAAGTCCTCCGTGAGCGAGCAGCCCCATGATGAGGACGCCCACGGCCATGAAGAGGGGCGCCAGTCCCACCGAGATCCAGGTGAGCGCTTTGGCGAAGGCCATCTGGCCGGGGGCGGGCGGCGGCGGCATCGGCTGGTGCAGGGCCTTGAAAAGCCATTCGTTGCCGGATCCGTCCAGGGGGGTGAAGGCCGTCACCAACGCGTTGGTGGCCCATCGGAAGGGCATCCCCGCCAAGGAGAAGAAGGCGATGGCCGGTCCCACGGCCTTGGAGCGGGAAATGCGCTGCCCTGCATCCTCGGGATTCGCCAGGATGAGGCGGATCGTGGCCAGGGCCCGGGAGATGGCGCCGCCCCGAGCCCGATCTTCCCATGGCAGGCCGAGGCCCGCCGGTTCCGGGGCCGGGGGCGCTTCCAGCGGAGCTTCGGGGGCTTGGTAGGGGTTCTCGTCCATCACTTCCTCATGAATTGCTGTTCGAATTCCCGCAGGGCCAGGGGGTCACCGCCCTGCTTCAAGGGCCCCACGAAATCCTGGGGCGCCAGCTCCGCGAATTCTCCGAAGTTGGCGATGTTGGCGTTGATGTACTCGATGAACTGCTCCTGCCGCCCCTTGATGAACCCATGGAAGGGTCGGGCCGCGAAGCCCAGGAGGGAGGAATCCAGCTGGGTCCAGCTCTGGAGGTAGCTCACGTAGCGGCCCTTTTCCTCCCAATAGCGGTAGGAGGTGATCATGCGGGCCCGCACATCGAAGGGATTCTTCAGGCGCCCCGACTCCACGAGGCCCTCCACGTAGTAGATGCGGTGGCCAGGCCGCTGGAGGATGGGCCAGAGGGTGGCCTTGAGGCCCCGCCCATCGTCCAAGGACCAGGAGCCATCGGGGTGCACGAAGGCCGAAAACTCCGGCACGAAGCCGCAGCCCCGCCACATGGCCACCCCCATGCGGGGATGGTCGAAGATGCGCTCCATGGTCGCCACGCGCACTTTCCTGGGCTGCGTGCGGGCCTGGAAGGAGAAGTGGGCTTTGGTCACCACTTCCTGGGCATCCAGGCGGAACCCGGGATCCACTTGGTCGAAGGGGATGGGGTTCGCCTGGCCGACCAGCGGAAGGGCGGCCGCACTGAGGAGGATCGCGAAGGCACGAAGGGGCATGAGTGAACGCTAGCGAAGGCCGGACGCTCCTACCAGCCCCGGATTCACCCCCTGGCTTTGGCGGACGATGAGGTGGATCGGATGAGCATCCTGGTACGAGACGCCCCCCTCACCCCGCTGGATGAGCTGCGGGCCCACCTGTCACGCCACTCGGAAGAGGCGGCGTGGGGCAACCAACTTCATCAATTACTTCAGCGTTTGCAACAGATGTCTCTCCCGGAGCTGGGATCCAGGCTGGTGAAGCCCACCTCTTCGAAGGGGCTCAAGCGGTCCATCCTGGCCCTCACCGCCAAGTTCGATTGGCCCGAATGGGTGCCCTACCTTCACAAGGCCCTGCTCTCGGAACCCGACCTCGGCATCTTCGATGAGGGCTGCGCCGCCCTGGGCCGCATCGCCACCCGCGAAGCCTTTGAAGCCCTGCAGGACATCCAGGAGCACCGGACTGACCCCGACCGGCGGCTGATCCTGCACCGGGAATTGAGCGGCCTGGAGCCCAATCAGCCCCTCTCCTTCTACCTGGGCCGCCTGGCCGAAGGCGAGGGCAACCCGCGGCTCGCCCATCAGGGCGGGCGCTTCCTCTCCGTCATGGCCGGCCCCGGTGATCTGCCCGCCCTGGTCGAGGCCTATCAATCGGGGGACCCCCTCGCCTCCAAACTGGCCCTGCGGGCCATCTCGGGGCTCCCGGGCGGAGCCGCCGGGGAATTCCTCGCCCGCCTCTTCGAACAGCTCCAGCGGCACCTCCAGGACTACCTGGATCTGGAAGCGCTCATCACCCGCATCCAGCCCATGCAGCGCACCCATGCCCGGGAGGAGCTGGCTCAGGCCTACACCAACCGCCTGAAGGATCGCTGCCCTGCGGAATCTGCGGCCTTCCTGCAGGCGCTCGCGGACGAGAGCGCCAATCCCGCCCAGATCCTCGAGCAGATGACCCCCCACGCCGAGGGGCACCTGGAGGCCTTCCTGGCCGAGGCACTCCAAGTGCTCGTCGAAGGCAAGGTGGCCCGGTTCACCGCGCTGCTCACCGAGCGCCTGGATGGGGCCCACCGTCAACAGGGCCTCCTCGCCACCAACCTGGATCTCGTCGCCATGGGCCTGCACCGGCAGGTCATGGCCGGTTACCTCCCCGCCGAGCGGGCCGTCCCCCTGCTGGCCGAAGCCCTTCGCCGATTCTCACGGCAGGACGGCATCGCCTTCGCGTTCTGCTGGCTGGTGGATGCCGCCGACACCGGTTCCCTGGCCCTCGTGAAGGCAGAGCAGGATCCCAAGCGCAGGATGTTTCTCCTCGACAACCTGGGCACCCGGGAAGACGACGGTCTCACCCCCTTCTTCCTCCAGATGCTGGAGGACCCCATCGTCGAGGTGGGTCAGCGGGCCATCCATCAACTGGGCAAGCTGCCCTCCGCCTTCCCGGTGGTCATGGAGCGCTTCCATTCCGGCCAGGCGGATCAGATCCGCCTCGCCCTGCGCATCTTCGGGGAGAACCGCACCCGGGCCGCCGCGGAAGTGCTCACGCAGTTCGTGTCCGAAGACGAACGGGATGAGCTGCTCATCGAGGCGGTGGAGGCCCTGGGCACCATCCAGTACCCCCCCGCCGCCAAGCCCCTCCTGGCCCTCCTCCACGATGGCAAGCCCGCCCGCCTGCAGCTCACCCTGGCCCGCGCCCTGGGCACCATGCACACCCCCGAGGCCGCCCTGGGCCTGCTCGCCAAGGCACCGGGATTGAAGCTCCCCCAAGTGCTCATCCTCTGCCTCGAAGGCCTATTGGAGACCTTCCAGGGCTTCGAGAATCCCGTGCCCGAAGAGGCCCTCCCGGGCCTCGAACAACTGCTCACCCGCTGCCTCGACGAACGGGAAGGCGAAGGCATCCAGCTGCGCGCCATCCTGGCCACCCAGGGCCTCTTCTGCTTCGATCAGGCCCTCTACGCCAAATGGAAGGATCGCTTCTCCGACGTCCTCTTCGACCTGCGCACCAAGACCAACTGGGACCGGGAGACCAACGAAAAGGTGGCCGCCGTCGTCAAGGAGCTGGGCCAACGGTCCGCAGCCCTGAGCCTCATCGCGAGCAAGGAAGAGGCGATGCGCTCGGCCATCAAGGGCATTCCTGAAAAGGGCCCCGCCCGGGCGGAGATGCTGCTCACCCTCCGCGAACGGTTCTCGGATCCCGACCTCATCCTCCGCCCCCAGATGGCCCTGGAAGTGGCCCATTGGGTCCACGAAGAACTCAAGCGGCCCGCCGCGGATTGGCGCGAGGTGGCCCGCCTCTGCGAGATCGGCAGCTACACCCACCAGGAATCCCTCATCGCCCCCATCCGGGAGCACCTGCTTTATGCCACGGGCCTCGGCCTGCGCAGCGCCACCCGGGATGCCCTTCTCCGCCTGGGCGTGCCCGAGGAACAACACCACAAGCACCCGCCCTTCCAAACCATCCTCCTGCTGGAACCCTCCGCCTTCTTCCGCAAGAAGACCCGGGGCTCCCTGGAACCCACCTGGAAGGTCCGCGATGCCAGCACCCGGGAAGAGGCCGAGGCCCTCCTCAAAGAGGCGCCCGCCGATCTCCTGATCACCGAACTGCAGGATGCCGCGGGCGATTTGCGGGCCTGGATCGAGGCCCAGTGGGAGGGCCGCCGGGTGCGCCAGGTGCTGCTGGCCTGCGCCTCCCGCGACGTGGCCGACCTCACGGAGCACCCCTGGGTGCTGGGCGTGCTCAACAAGCCCTTCAGCCCCGAGGCGCTCCTGAAAGCGCTGGAACCCTGACCCCGCAAGGCGCTGAAACCCTCGCCTCAGCCCGAGTCAGGTATCATCAGCGGCAACCCCACGAGGCCTGCATGATCCCCACCTCCGCTCGGCTGCGAATGCCCGCCCTGCTCCTGTGCGCCGTCGCCGCATCGGCCCCGGCGATCGCGGTGGCCCAGGAGGGGGATCTGGCCGAACGCCTGCTCCGCAGCGGCGAGCGGGCCTATGCCGCCAAGAGTTACAAGGAAGCCCTGGATACCTGGAACCAGCTGATCCAGAGCGCCCCCAAGTCGGACCAGGCCGCCCAGGCCCTGCTGTTGCTCGCGCGACACCAGGTGACCCAGGAGCGGAAGCCTGAAGCCGCCCTCCCCCTTTTGGACCGGCTCAAAGCGGAGTTCATGAAGAGCAGCGCCGCCCCGGAGGCCCTCGCCCTGCGCGGAGAGATCCTGGCCCGCCTGGCCCGCAAACCCGGGGATTTGAAGGATGCCATCGCGGAGTTCAACCGCGTGCTGGACCTCTTCCCCGATCACCCGGCCTGCGCCGACGCCCTCGCCGGGCTGGGCCGCGCTGCCCGGGATCAGGGGCAGTGGGGCCTGGCCCTCAGCCGGTTCATGGAGGCCTACCGCAGCGCCCCTGAGGGCCCCGGCGCCTGCCGCAGCCTGCTCGAGGCCGCCGAGGTGCTGGATGTGCAGGGCGATCTGAATGGCTGCCTCCGCCTGCTCCAGCGCATCCGCACCACGGCGCCCCAGAGCCCCGAAGCCCAGGAAGCCGCTTGGCGCATCCTCGTGCGGGTGCGCCACCGCATCCAGAAGCCCGCCCTGAAATCCGAGGGGCCCTGGCCCGCCGGGAAGGTGAAGTGGCTCAAGACCCCCACCCTGCTGACCTCCACCCCCGCCGGTGAGCCCGTGGTCTTCCAGTACGACCTGGACCGCGCCTTCGTGATCCGGAACGGCGAAGCCCACCTCCTGGGCGACGTTCCCGTTCCCGGCACCCGTGCCATGGCCGTGGGCGCCGACGATGCCATCGCCTTCATCTCCACCAAGACGGGCCTCCTCCGCGGCACCAGTTCCACCCCCATGCCCGCCCTCGGCTCCCCCACCGGCCTGTTCCAGGATCGCTGGGGCACGCTCTGGATCTCCGATGCCAAGACTGCGGGCCTGGTGCTCGTCGGGGCCGATGGCGCCACCCGGTCCCTGCCCACTCCCGCGGCCATGGCCCTCGCGCCCCACCCAGCCGGAGGCGCCGTGCTGGCCGCCGATGGCAATCGCGCCCTCCTCGTGGTGAACCCCGAGGGACAGACCCTGCTGAGCATCCCCTACGGCAAGGATCTCCCCGCCGCCTACAAGAACGTCCTCGCCCTGGCCACGGATGGCGCGGGCCACATCGCGGCCCTCGTGGAGGGCGGCGACTTCGGCGAGGGCATCGTGATCTACGGCCCGGATGGCACCCTCCTGCGCCAAGCCACCTTCAAGGCCCTGGGCATCAGCGGGAGGATCACCTCCCTGGCCCTGGATCGGCAGGGCGGCATCCTCCTCTGCGATCGCCGCAACGACACCCTTCTCCGGCTGAACTGACATGCGACCGCTTCCGCTGCTCTGCCTCCCCGCCATCCTCCTCGGCTCCGCGCTTGCGGCCCGGGCCCAGGATCCCGCCCTCAAAGACACCTTCCTCCAGGCCAAGGCCCTCTGGAGCACCCAGGGCAATCGCGAGGAAGCGGCCGCCCGCTTCGAGAAGGTGGTGGAGGCCCTGGCTCCCAAGGCCGTGACCCTGGCACCCGAATGGCTGCAGGTGCTCTCGGAGACCTACAACTGGCTCGCCGTGCTCGATGACCGCAGCCCCCAGACCCGCCCCAGGGCCCGGGCCCGCTTCGAAGCCCTCATCGCCCTAAACCCGGATTTCGACGTGGATCGTGGGATCACCTCCACGAAGCTCTCAGCCATGTTCGATGGCATGAAGGCCGAGAAACTCGCCTCCCTCAAGCTCACCTACAGCCCGGAAGGCGGCACCCTCACCGTGGACGGCAAGCCCTCGGCCCTGCTGCCCCGGAAGTTCCTCTCCTACGGCACCCACCACGTGGCCTACACCCGGGCGGGCCATGCGCCCCTGGAAACCACGGTGGAGCTGGGCCCCCGCGAAGCCAAGGCCCTGGAACTCAAACTCACGCGCACCTCCTCCACGCTGACCCTCTACGTGAACCCCAGCGGCGCCGAGGTCTTGATCGATGGCCGCAGCCTCGGGCACACCAAGGGCAGCGCGGGCCCGGAGTCCACGGCCCTGGCCGCCAAGGCCAACCTCCGGCCCGATGAACTCAGCGAAGGGTTCATGGTGGGCGATCTCAAACCGGGTGAACACACCCTAGAGGTTCGCGCCTCCTGTTTCCGCCCCAAGCTCCTAAAGGTCGGCAAGGAACTCACCGAGCCCATGGCGGATCACCTGCTGGAACCCGTGAAGCTGGAGCCCTCCAAGGGGCAGCTCACCGTGCAGAGTCCTTGGGAGGGCGGCGAGCTCTTCCTCAACGGCCAGAGCTACGGCAACCTGCCCGTGGACAAGCTCTCCGTCTGCTCGGGCACCTACGATCTGCTCGTCCGGTTCAGCAGCGGCGGCTTCAGCGCCAAGGTTGAGGTCCTGGAGGGCAAGGCCCTCGCCCTGGAAGCGCGCCCCCGACCCCGCCTGGCCTTCGTGGGCCTCGAGGGGTCCCAGGAGTTCACGGGCAAGCCCCGGCTCCTGAGCCTGCTGGCGGCCTTGGGCGAGAAGCTCCAATCCGTGGCCTTCCTTCCCAGCCGGCCCGGCGAAGCCCCCAAGGAGGCCCTGGCCCGGATCCGCGCCAACCACGAAGCAGAGTTGTTCCTGCTCGCCACCCCGGTGCCCGACAAAGTCATCCACCAAGTGGAGCTGCAGCTCTCCACGCTGGAAGGGGAGGAAGAGCGCATCGTGATCAAGCCGCTGGAAGCGGATCCCCTGGGCGGGCTCATTCAGCGTCTAAACGCCCAGCCCGCGCTCTCGGAGCCCAGCCTGGGCATCTCCCTGGTGGATCTGCCCGGTGAATCGCCCCTCGTGCTCTCCGCGGATCCCCAGGCCCAGAAGGCCGGCGTGGTCCCGGGCAAGGGCCTCACGGCCCTGAACGGCAAGCCCATCCCGGGGGTGCTGGCCTTCCGGCAGGCCCTCGCGGAAATCAAGGGCGACAAGACCACGATCACCCAAGGTGCCGCGCCCATCCCCCTGGCCCTCGGCCGGGAAGCCCTCGAGATTCCCCTCACCTCCGCTCAGTACGTCTACCCCAGCCTCTTGAGCCATCTGCGCCTGCAGCTCATGGGCGCCCGCGGCGAAGAGGCCGCCTACCTGAAGCTGAACCTCGCCCTCGCCCTCATGCACTTCCGCAAATTCGACAAGGCCCTCGAGCTGCTGCGCGACACTCGCCTCAGCACCACCCGGGGCGTGAGCCAGGGGACCCTGGATTACTACACGGGGGTCTGCTTCCTCAAGCTCGGCGGCGTGTACATCAGCGAGGCCGCCCAGGCCTTCCGAGCCGCGCTGAAGGCCAAGGACGCCACCCTCTTCGGCCCCGATGGCCCCCTCGTGGCCCCGCTGGCCAAGGCCGCCCTCGACGAACTCAAACTCTGATGACCGCGATTCAAGGAGATCCCATGACCCCGTTCAAGCAGTCCCAGCGCGGCGAAGGCAAAATCGGCTGCATCCTCACTTTGCTCGTGATGGGCGGCCTGCTTGCAGTCGCTTGGAAAATTGGGCCGGTTTATTACGCGAACATGGAGCTGGCTGATAAAGCCGAACTGATCGCCACCATGGCCAGCCGCGCTTCAGCGGAGCAGGTTGAATCAGAGATGCGTGCCAAGGCTCGCGAACTGGATATCCCCGAGGCACTCAAGCCAAATGCCATTCACGTGAGTAAAACATCCGGAGAAAACGGAACCTGCACCATCACGATGAAATATACGCGGAAGGTGGATCTCTTTGGATTTACCACCGTCGAGATCAAACAGGACAAGACCATCACCCGGCAGATCTTTACGGGAATCTAAAGTCATGCGCGGCACCTGTGGGCTTCTCCTCGGATGTATGGGAACCCTCTTGGGAGCCCAGGAGATCCCCTTTCAGGAAGACGCCCCCAACCGCTGGATCCCCACCTGGGAATTCAAGGCCCAACGGGAATCCATCCAGTTGAAGGACAAGGATATCTGGCGCACTCGGAGCCTGCTCCGGCTGCGCTGGACCTTGGAAGGCGAAGGCCCCTTCTCCGTGGTGGTCGGGAGCGCCCACGCCCTGGGGACCGACCACAACGCCGACAACCTCCCCTGGTTCGATGACAGTGCCTCCCGGGGAGCCTGGTTGGATGTGGCCGCCCTGCGCTGGAAGCACTTGGGCCTTTCCACCAAGGCCACGGTGGAAGCCGGACTCGTGGAAAGCCCCCTGCTCCTCTCCGAGGCCGCGTGGAATCCCATCCTCCGGGTGACCGGGGCCAGCGGGCAGGTGGCCTGGGTGGGCGATGGCGTCTTTGAAGAAGCGAGCCTCCGCGCCGTGGCGGGGCAGGTGCGGCTCATCGCCGGGGGCCGCGTAAGCATCAAGGGCGCCCAGGGGGTGCTTCGCTTGGCCACGGGCCCCCTCCAATGGACGACCTTCGTGGGTGGGTTGGATTTGGAGCCTCGGCAGCAGGATGCCCCGGCCTTCCACCGCCAGAATCCCACCGGCACCGTCACCACGGGAGGCGGCCCCTACGGCGGCGGAGGCACCGGTACCGGCTACGCCACCTTGGAGTACCGGTACCTGGTCTATGGCGCGGGTCTGGGGTCCCAGGGGCCCTTCCCCTTCGAGCTCAAGGCGCAGCGCATGGTCCACCAGAAGACGAAGGAGGTGGGCGAGGAGTTCCAGGCCTGGGTGGGCAGCCCCCGACGCACCTGGTGGCCCCAGGCGGGCTATGTGCGCCAGCGTTTGGATCCCTATGGGGCCCTCGCCTCCGTGAACGGGGATCAGTGGTGGTTCCACGCCAACGCCGATGGCCAGCGCTACGCCCTCGCCCTCAACCTCCCCGCCCGGTGGCGGGTGGAGGCCAGCGTCGTGGATCAGGTGAAACGGGGCACCACGTTCGTCGTCAGGCGGGGCGTCATCAGTCTCCTGAAGCGTTTCTAGGGCTTGAAACCCGGCCCGGGCCCCGGCAGGCTGGGGCCATGCCCCTGTCACTTCCACGAGACACCCGCACTGGGTCTCCCCTGCGGTCCATCCCGATTCCGGGTTCCAAGTCCGTCACCAACCGGGCGCTCCTGCTCGCCGGTCTGGCTCCGGGCCCCTCGCGGCTGGTGGGTGGCTTGGAGGCCGAGGACACCACTTGGATGCGCGAGGCGCTGAAAGCGTGCGGCATTCCGATCTCGGAGGAAGGCGGCGCCTGGTTCGTGACGGGAGGGACGGCCCCCGCACCCACACAGCCCATCTGGCTCGGCGCCTCCGGCACCTCGCTGCGCTTCCTCCTGCCCTGGCTCGCCCTGTGCGCCGCAACGCCCGTGGAACTCCACGGCGACGCCCGGCTCTTCGAGCGCCCCCTGAAACCGCTGCTGCAGCCCCTGGAGGGGCTCGGCGCGCGGATCTCCAGCACCGCTCAAGGCCTGCGCATCGAACCCGCCGCGGCACCCGGGGGTCCCCTCTCGATGCAGGTGGATGCCACGCTCAGCAGCCAGTTCCTCACGGGTCTCGCCCTCACCCTCGCGGGCCTGCCCCACGGTGGCACCCTCACCTGGGCCACCACGAGCAGTCCCACCTACCTCGAACTCACGAACACCTGGCTCCACCGCTTCGGGTGCGCGTCCCGACTTGATGACACGCGTTGGCAAATCCCCGGAGGGTCCCTGCGTCCCCTGGACACCCGGCTGCCGGGTGATTGGAGCGGCGCCGCGGCCTTCTATGCCGCCGCCGCCCTCACGGGCCGGGAGCTCACCCTGGGCCCCTGGGATGGTCGGGATCCCCAGGGCGACCGCGCCATCCTGCAGATCCTCGCGCATGCCGGCGCGGAGGTGCGGGTGCGCGCCGATGAAGCCGGCGATGAGTTCATCACCCTGCGCGGCCCCCTGGTGCGGGGCCTCACGGCGGATCTGGAAGCCTGCCCTGACCTGGGCCCCGTGCTGGCCGCCGTGGCCGCCTGCGCCCCGGGCCCCAGCCTGCTCACGGGCCTCCACACCCTCCCCCTGAAGGAGTGCGACCGCCTGGATGCCAGCGCGGAATTGGTGCGCTGGTTCGGGGGCCAAGCCGACGTCGAAGGCGACCACACCCTGCGGATCACGCCGGGGAACCCCACGGCACCCCGCGCGCCCTTCGACCCCCGCAACGACCACCGCATGGCCTTCGCCGCCGCCGTGGGAGCCCTGATCCACGGCGGCGAGCTCCTGCACCCCGGCTGCGTGGCCAAAACCTTCCCCCACTTCTGGGAAGCCTGGGCGGAGATGCTCGGGTGAAATCAGCGTGGCTCGGCTCCTGGAAGGCCCCGTGGGGGTTGGGGCGGGGTCGCCGCTGGGGGGATCTGCCATGGGCCCTTTCGGCCCTCGGTCAAGCCTGGCTCATGGGCGGGCAGGAAGGACGGTGGCCCCGGGTGGATTGGGAGGCGCGCCTGCCCTTCGGCCCGCGACCCACGGGGGAGATCCGCGGCTGGGGCCCGCGCCCTGAAGGCAGCTGGGTGGCCCTGCTGCGCCATGGCCGCGCCCAGGCCAATCCGCTGGCCGAAGGGGCGGAGGATTCGCCGCACCTGCACCGGGCCTGGGAGAGCCTGCTGGAGGGCGACGCGCTACCCCTCCTCTGCCTGGGCACGGCCCTCCTGGATCGGCGCACCCGGGCCTCCTGGATTCCCCTGCTGGGCGCCGTGGAATCCAGCGGCGCCCTCCGGCTGCCGCCCTTCCTGGAGCCCCTGGTCCCCCCGGCATTCCTGAGCCTGCCCCCTGGCTGGTGGGAGGACCTGCTGGGGCGCATGGATGGGGACGGCAAACTGCTGCCCCTGGGGCCGCCTCATCCCGTGGTGGGGCACATCGACATCGCGCTGCTGGAGCCCTTCACCCTTCCCGCGGCCCCCGCCTTCCTGGAATTCCATCCGGGTTTGGGCCGGGAGGTCGCGCCGGGGTGCTGGATGCTGGCGCCCTTCCTCCGGGGGTGGGGCCGCGGCTGGGGACCCACGACGGAGGTGCTCGCCAGCCTGGTTCCCCCGGCCTTGGCCCACGGGGATACCCCGGAACCGGAACTGGACCTGCTCCTCCAGGGCAAGCTCCCCCAGGCCCCCTGGGAGGGCTGGAGGGAGGCCCTGCAGTCGGAGCTGGGCAGCCGCGCCCCCTTCGCGGTGCCCGCCCGCACGGGCCACCCCACCTGGGATTGCCTCCGCACCTACTGGGGCGGCTCGCTCCCCAAGACCCCCGCCCCGGGCTATCCCACCGGCAGCGAATTGCACCCTTGCGCGGACCCCTTCCATTGGCTCGCCATGGGACAGCACCACCTCCGACAGCAGGAGCCGGATCACGCCCACGATCACTTCGGTCGTGCCCACGCCCACTTCCTCGCCCACCGCTCCCGCCCCTGGGCGGAGCGCGCGGCCCTCCTCGCCGGCCAATGCGCCCTGCAGCTCGGCGACCTCCTCACCCACGAACGCTGGCACCACCTGGCCGGGGGCCGGGCTCCGGCCCAGCCCCGCCTGGAAACGGGCCGAGCCCTCACTCACCCGGAGGGTGCCCGGGGTGCGGTGGAGGCGGCCCGGGCCCTGTTGCGCCGAGACCCGCGGCATGCGCAGGCCTGGGCCTTCCTGGGCGATCACGGCCTTTCCACCGGGGACCGGGCCCTCGTGCAGGAGGCCCTCGCGCAGACGCAGGACTCCGCCCGCCGAGCGCTCTACACCGACTTCCTCGCCGAGCACCTCCCAGCCGTCCCCAGCGAACCCAGCACCCCGGAAACCCGGATCCAATGGGCCCGCCTCGCCTTCCGCGCGAAGCGGTGGACGGCGGAGCAAGTCTTCAGCACCTTCGAGGCCTGCGCCAACCGGCTGCTCCACCTCGAGGCCGGGTTGGAAGTCCTCGAAGCCGATCCCGAAGCCCGCACGCCCCAGCGGCTCCTGCAGCTCCAGACCATCGCCAAACGGGCCGGGGCCGATGCGGCCTTCCAACGGCTGTGCACGTACTGGCCACGCCTGCCCGCCTGGGCCGAGGAGCCCGAGCCCATCCATGCCCGGGCCCAGGCGCTGCTGCAGGGCGCCGGCCTGCCCATTTGGGTGATTTGGGGAGAGCAGAGCCCCCAGGTCATGGGCGCGGGCCAGGCCCCGCCCGAGGGCCTCATCGATGTGGCGTTCCGGGATCAGGAGCTGCCGCCCCTGCAGGTGGCGGGGCGCGTGTGGATCTCCCACCGCCTCACCTGGGAGGGCGCGGGGGTGGGGGTGGTGCTGGTGGGCCTGGATCCCGGGGAGGATCTGCACCTGCCGCCCTGGCTCCCCCTCCTGGCCCCTTGGGTGGCCCGGCTCGCCGCTCAGCCCACCGAGGCAGCCGCCGCCCGCGTAGAGGGCCACCTGCTGCTCACGGATGGCAGCGAGCCCATGGCCTCCCTGCTCAAGACCCTCATCGAGGTGGCCCCCTCGCGGCTGCCCGTGGTGCTGCTCGGCCCCAGCGGTACCGGCAAGGAGCTGGCGGCCCGGGAGATCCATCAGCGCAGCGGCCGCACGGGCCAATGGGTGCCCGTGAACTGCGCCGCCTACGCCGAGGGCGTGCTCGAAAGCGAACTCTTCGGCCACGTCAAAGGCGCTTACACCGGTGCCAACCGCGATCGCCAGGGCAACCTCGAAGCGGCCCATGGGGGCACCCTCTTCCTCGATGAAGTGGCCGACCTCTCCCCCCGGCTGCAGAGCCTCCTGCTGCGGGCCCTTCAGGAAGGCGAGATCCAGCGCGTGGGCTCCGATCGGGTGATCCGTGTGGATGTGCGCGTGGTCGCCGCCACCCACAAGGATCTCAAGGCCATGGTGGCCGCAGGCACCTTCCGGGCGGACCTCTGGTACCGGTTGGAGGGCTCGGTGCTGCGCATGCCGTCGCTGGCGGAGCGGCGCCACGAACTGCCCTGGCTCCTGCCCCGCATCGCCGCCCAGGTGGCCCGGGAGGCCGGCCTCCCCCTGCCGGAATTGGCCCCGGGCCTGGCCCGCAGCCTCGGGCGCCTGCCCTGGCCCGGCAACATCCGGGAGCTCCGCCACGCCCTGCACCGGGCCCTGCTCCGGGCGGGCCGGGAACCCCTGGCGCCCCGCCACTTCCCGGAATTGGACCTCGACACCGCCGAGGCGGAAACCTGGGCCACGGCCACCCGCCGCTTCCAGCGCACCCTCCTGCGCGAAACCCTCCACGCCCACGAGCACCAGGTCTCCGACGTGGCCCGGGCCCTGGGCCTGGCCCGGCCCGCCCTCTACGCCACCGCCAAGCGCCTGGGCCTGGACCTCGCCCAGGAACGGGAAGCTCCAGCGCGCCTCAAGTCCTGACCTCAGCGGCCCTGGGCCAGGTACCAGTCGAGGGTGGCTTGGAGCCCCTGGACCACGGTGCCCTCGGGCTCATAGCCCAGGGCTTCGCGAATCTGCCGGAGGTCCGCCCGGGAGTGGCGGATGTCCCCTTCGCGGGCGGCCTCGTGGCGCGCCTCGGCACACACTTGGCCTGGGATTCGGGCCTCCACCCCCTCCCGGAGCACCTGGAACAGCCGGTTCAGAGAGGTTGCCTCCCCCCGCGCCACATTGAAGGCCCGAGAGGGGGTTCCCGGCGGTGCCAAGGCGGCGCGGAGGTTGGCCTGCATCACGTCCGCGATGAAGCAGAAGTCGCGGCTCGTCTCCCCGTCCCCGAAGATCGTGCAGGCCTTCCCGGCGCGCAGCTGCTCGATCCAACGGGGGATCACCGCCGCGTAGGCGCCTTCAGGATCCTGCCTCGGCCCGAAGACGTTGAAGTACCTCAATCCGAGGGCGGATTGCCCATACAACCGCTCGCCGAGGGCTGCCCACTGCTCATCCATCAGCTTGCTGAGCCCATAAGGGGAGAGGGGAATCCCCAGATCCGCTTCCACTTTGGGCTGGGTCGGGCCGTCCCCATACACCGCGCTGGAGGAGGCGTAGATGACCCGGCCAACACCCGCGTCCCGGGCCGCGAGGAGAATGTTTAGAAATCCGCCCACGTTCACTTGCTGCGTGAGCAGGGGATTCTCGATGGAGCGCGGCACCGAGGCCAGGGCCGCCTGGTGCAGCACGCGCCAAGCGCCTTCGCAGGTCCGGCGGCAGGCCTCCGGATCGCGGACATCCCCCTCGATCAAGGTGAAGCGGCGCCAGCGCGCCTCCCCCACCTGGCCCCTCACGTCCGCGAGGTTGAAGGCCCGGCCCGTGGAGAAGTCATCCAGCCCCACCACCTCCTGATCCAGCCCGAGGAGGGTCTGCAGCAGGTGCGAGCCGATGAAGCCCGCCACCCCCGTCAGGCCCCAGCGCCGTGGGACTCGGCGAAGCTGCTCCAGCTGTTCCTTGAAGGGCGTCAAGTCGGGCCTCGCGGGGGCCGGTGCGCGGCCAGGGAAGGGTTCACTCCGGTATCGGCAGTGATCCTGGGCCTTCCTTAGTCTGGCGCCTGCGCCCTCGGGCACGCGTGGTACGGTTTGGTACTTCTTTCGAAGATCCAACCCAGCCTGGAGGCCTCGGAATCATGACCGACCCCAAACTGAAGGCCATGCAGGTGAAGGCGGAGCAGCTGCTGGATGCGATTCAGGCGCTGTCTCCGAGGCAGCTTCCCCCCCTCAGCGACGAGCCCCTCAACCGCTTCGAGTGGATGGTGGCGGCGGGCCGACTCTTCCTCCCCAACTACCGCTTCGAGTGGCCCCAGATGGACTGGTGGAACGACTCCTGGTTCACGAACTACCTGAAGCGCGTGGGCGAACTCGACGGCTTCAACATGGATCGCCGCTGGAACCTCTGGCAGCTCATGCGCCTCATCGCCGCCGTGGATGGGGATACCGCCGAATGCGGGTGCTACCGGGGCGCCAGCTCCTACCTGATGTGCAAGCGCAACGAGCAGGACACCAGCCGCACCCGACACCACCACATGTTCGATTCCTTCGAGGGCCTTTCCGAGCCAGTGCCCCAGGATGGCACCCACTGGTACAAGAACGCCCTCACCGCCACGGAACAGGAACTGCAGATCACCCTGGCCGGTTACGAGGATCGCTACACCGTCTACAAGGGCTGGATCCCCGATCGCTTCCCCGAAGTGGCCGACCGCACCTTCGCCTTCGTCCACATCGACGTGGACATCTACGAGCCCACCCGGGACAGCATCGCCTTCTTCTACGACCGCCTGAACCCCGGCGGCATCCTGCTCTGCGACGACTACGCCTTCACCTCCTGCCCTGGCGCCACGCAGGCCATCGACGAGTTCCTCGCCGACAAGCCCGAAAAGATGATCTGGCTCGCCGACGGCAGCGGCTACTTCGTCAAGGGCACGGCGGTGCCCTTCCCCGTCTCGCTGCGCTAAAAGCTTCAGGCCAGTTTTCGCGCCATCACGTGGTGGGCGCAGCGCTCCACCGTGGTGTTGAGCGTCTGCACCAGGATGAACCCGTGCTGGCGGAACCAGCCGTGGATGACCGGCTCCGGCACCACCCAGTTGTAGAAGGGGTTGAGCAGGTCGTACCAGCCCAGGGCCTGGGCGGGATCCCCGGCGCAGGCATAGGCGAAGGCGATGCGCTCCTCGCGGGTGGTCAGGGCCCGGTGATAGTGCTGCCGCTTGCGCACGTTCTCCGGATCGTTGTGCATCCCTTCGGGGGCGTAGAGCATCACGTACATGGCGCCCCCCTGCTTCACGGCCTTGGAGACGGAGCGGAAGGCCCGGGCCGGATCGTGGGTGTGCATCATCACACCCCAGCAGAGGACGAAGTCGTAGGCCCCCACCAGGGAGGGGTCGTTCTCGATGTCGAAGAGGCTCATCACCCGTGAATCCGGGTTGAAGCGCTTCACCGAGGCGATGGCGCTCTCGGTGGCATCGATGGAGGTCACCTCCGCACCCAGCTCCAGCAACGCCCGGGTCCACCGGCCCCCGCCACAGCCCGCATCGAGGCAGCGCTTCCCCTTGTACCACTCAGGAGGGAAGGGCGCCGCCACCTCCATCGCCCGCTCCTTACTCGGCACGGTGCCCGCCCGCTTGGAGGCCAGGTAACCCGAGACTCCGGTGAGGTCCCGGATCCGGGCATCCACGTGCTCATCGGTCACCTCCACGCCGGCGTGGCCCACCCATCCTTCCTGCCCCTTCAGGAACATCTTCCATTCGTCCTCGAACTCCTGGGAGTAGTCGGCGGGCTGGTAACGCCCGCTCAGCTCATCGCTCCACACCACAAGGCCATCGTCGAAATGGGGATTCCGCATGTCGGGTTCCTGCTGGTGGGGTGCTGCTCGGGAGGATAGCCCCGAGGGTGCACGGGGTTTGCGGCAACGTCAATGCGCGCGACCTGGAATGGAAGCTGCTTCCGCCGTTCAGAAGTCAACCAACCGTCCCCTTGGGCCGAGTTCAGTGGTGAGGCAACACTCGGAGGCAGGGCATGGGCCAAGGCGGGGCAGCGAACGGCAGGGCCAGTGCCCCTCCCACCCGGCCCCAGGCCCCCTCTGAGGCGGGCCCCCGGATCGGGTTCGTTCAGCCCAACGCCTTCGGGCTCCTGTTCCCGGCCACCCAGGTCCCCTTCGGGGGAGCCGAGGTGAGGGCCCTCACCTTCGCCCGAATGCTGCGGGAGTCCGGGGCCTTCCATCCGGTGTTCGAGGTCAACGCCGAACGGCATGGAACCCAGGCCAAGGGAGTTCCGGGGACCTTTGAAACCTTTGGAACGCCCGAGCGCGTGTTTTCGCCCTCCAAGCTCGACCCCGCCACCCTGCGCGCCTTCGAGCGGATGAAGCTCCAAGCCCTCGTGAGCCTCGGTGCCAACGAGATCTCCCACGAGATGGTGCTCCTGGGAAAGGCCCTGGGCCTGCCCACGGTGGTGGGCCTCGCCTCGGATCAGAGCCTCGGTCAGGCGGTGTACCCGGGCTCGGGCACGCCCAACGAGTACAACGTTCCAGGCTTCCACGTATGGGAGGCCCTCATCGGCGCGGACCTGGTGCTCGCCCAGACCCAGTGGCAGCAAGCCCGCCTGAAGCGCATCGCGAACCGCCCCAGCCACCGGGTGCCCAATCCGATTCCCACGGGATGGGACACCCTCCCCGCCGGGCGATCCGAAACCTTCGAATTCGATTTCCTCTGGATCGGCCGCCCCTACGCTGACAAGAACCCCGACCTCGTGTTCGAGCTGGCCCGGGAGGCGCCCCAGGCCACCTTCCGCATGGTGGTGGACGGGGGCGCCGCGGCCCTCACCCCGTGGTGGCGAACCCGGATCCCCTCCAACGTGATCCTCTCGGATCGCCTGAACGGCCAGGGTTCCGTGCAGAGCCTCATGCGCGCCAGCCGGGCCATTCTGAACACGAGCCCCCTGGAAGGCTTCCCCAACCTCATGCTCCAGGGCGCCATGATCGGCTGCCCCACCATCTTCCTGGCCGTAGATCCCGATGGCTGGGCCTCGGAGCACGGTTGCGCCGCCAGCGCCTTCGGTCGCATGGACGATCTCGCCCGCCTCCTGGTCCGGGCCCGGGCCGAGGGGCCCTGGCTCGATGCCATGGCGAGCCGGGCCCGCCAGCGGGCGGAGGCCTTCCATGCCCCCGCCGCCGTGCAAGCGCACTTGATGGCCGCTTTGGGCGACCTCCTCCAGAATGGTTCGCGGGTAGGGGCCTGATATGTGCGGCATCGTCGGATTGATCATGAAGCAGGGGCCCTTCCCGGAGCTCGTGCTGCGCGGCATGACCCAGAAGATCGCCCACCGGGGCCCCGATGGCGAAGGCATCCACATCGAGGGCCGCGTGGGCCTCGGGCACCGGCGCCTCTCCATCATCGATCCCACGGGCGGCCACCAACCCATGTGCAACGAGGACGGCAGCGTCTGGATCACGTTCAATGGGGAGATCTACAACTACAAAGAGCTCATGGCCGAGCTCCAGGGCCGGGGCCACCAGTTCAAGACGCGCTCCGACACCGAAGTCGTCGTCCACGCCTGGGAAGAGTGGGGCGATGCCTGCGTGGATCGCTTCCGCGGCATGTTCGCCTTCGGCATCCGGGATACCCGGGAGGGCTGCGTGTTCCTGGCCCGGGATCACTTCGGCATCAAACCCCTGGTGCTCTGCGAAACGGAAGAAGCCTTCTCCTTCTCCTCGGAAATCGCGCCCCTGGTACAGACGCCGGGCTTCGATTCCGCCCTGGACCTCCAGGCCATCGACCAGTACCTCTGGCTCCAGTACATCCCCGCGCCGCGCACGGCCTACCGGCAGATCCGCAAATTGCCGCCCGCCCACCGGATGCGGGTGAGCCTCGATGGCAAGCCTGAGGAATCCCGCCGCTACTGGGCCATGCGCTTCGACCCCGAGCAGGGCCTGAAGGAGGCCGAGTGGGAAGAGCGCCTCGCCGCCGTGGTGAAGGAATCCGTGAACGCCCACCTGGTGTCCGACGTGCCCTTCGGCGCCTTCCTCTCCGGTGGCGTGGACAGCAGCCTCGTGGTGGCCGAGATGAGCACCATCCTCACGGAGCCCGTGCGCACCTTCAGCATCGGCTTCCAGGAGGCCGAGTTCGATGAGACCAGCTACGCCGCTTTCGCCGCCGAAACCTGCAAGACCATCCACACCCGCGGCGAGATGGGCATCGAGGCCCTGGATCTCATCCCGGATCTGGTGGCCCACTACGGCGAACCCTTCGGCGACAGTTCCGCCCTGCCCACCTGGAACGTCTGCAAACTGGCCCGGGCCAGCGTGCCCATGGTGCTCTCCGGGGACGGCGCCGACGAGATGTTCGCGGGCTACTGGTCCCACGGCAATTGGATGGAGCAACCCTCCATGGATCTCTACGCCTGGATCGGCAAGATCCAGTACACGGAGACCCGGATCCGCGCCGGGCTCTGGCGGCCCGAGTTCCATGCCAGCATCTCCACGCGCCTGGAGGGCTTCGAGCGGTTCTGGGATGAAACGCGAAGCTACGACGACTTGAATCGCGTCCAGTACATGGACCTCAACACCTACCTGCCCTACGACATCCTCACAAAGGTGGACATCGCGAGCATGATGCACGGCCTGGAGGTGCGCACGCCCTTCGTGGACCTGCGGGTGATGGAGGCCGCCGCCAAGGTGCCTTCCAAGTTCTCCATGATCAAGGAGGCCGACGGGTCCTGGAACCGGAAGGCCATGCTCAAGCGGGTGGCCCGGCGCTTCTTCCCGGAATCCTTCCTCAAGCGCCCCAAGATGGGCTTCGCCATGCCCATGACGAAGTGGCTGGCCCCCGGCGGCAAGGCCTTCGCCCATGTCTCGGAGAAGCTGCTCGGCCCCGACTCCTGCCTGGGCCCCTACTTCAACCCCGCGATGATCAAGGCGATGCTCGATCATTCGCTGACGCCCTCCATCTGGCTGCTGCTCATCCTCGAAGAGTGGCTGCAACAGCACAAGGCGCTGCCCCCCTCCAAGCTGGCCGGAACGCCCGCCCTGCTCACCCCGCCGCCGCCCACCGACGCCGAAGGCCCCGCCGCCTTGGCCTTCAGCCTCCAGGGCGCCATGGCCCGCCGCGACTGGCCCACGGTGCGGAAAGGCATGCGCCACCTCCTGGCCACGTGGCCTTCCAGCGCGGAAGCCCGCACCGCCTCCCAGTGGCTCGCCGAGAACCCCGTGGATCCGGGTTCGGCCCCGAGCGTCACGGCCCCGACCCGTCGCCCCCGCCTGCTCTTCATCGCGGATGTGCCCAACTGGATCTTCGAGCGCCACGCCCGCACCCTGCAGGCTCGCCTCGCCGATGAGTTCGACATCGACATCGCCTACAAGGGCGACGCCGTGGACGAAAGCCGCTATGACCTGATCCACCCCCTGGAATGGCACATGGCCGAGCCCGCCCAGATCAAGACCCCGGCCAAGTGGATCTCGGGCATCCGCTCCCACGTGAGCTGGGAGGGCATCGAGGTGCCCGCCCTCTGCGCCCACCTGGCGCGGCTCTACCAGGGCGGGATGTACGTCGTCTCCCGACGGTTGAAGGATATCTTCCGCCCCGGGTTGCCCGACATCGTGGGCCTGCCCCACGGGGTCGACACCGCCTTCTTCACCTCCCGGCGCCCCCGCAACGGAAAGCCCGGCACGCTGAAAGTGGGCTGGGCCGGCAACCGCGCCTCCGCCGTGAAGGGCTTCCCCGAATTCATCGAGCCCCTGGGCAAGCTGCCCGGCGTCGAGCTCGTGTTCTGCGGCTACAGCGATCGCCTCCTCACCCTGGAGGAAATGAGGGACTTCTACGAGGACATCGACGTCTACGTCTGCACCTCCGCCAGCGAGGGGCACAACAACTCCCTCATGGAAGCCGCCGCCATGGGCCGCGCCATCGTCACCACCGACGTGGGCACCGTGCCTGAATTCCTGGAGCACGAGGTCAGCGCCCTCATCGTGCCCCGGGAGGCCGCGGCCATCCAAGCCGCCATCCTGAAGCTCCGGGATGACGTGACGCTGCGCCAGCGGCTGGGGCTCCAGGCCCGCGAATCCGTGGTCCACACCTTCGATTGGAGCCGCCGCGAGAAGGACTACCGTCGATTCTTCCACCGCGCCCTGGAGGTGGCCCAGCGAATTGCGAAGCCCAGCCAGGCGCCCCTCCAGATCGCCCCGGCCACCCCCCAGGTCCGAGAGGCCTTCGTGTACGACCCCGACTGGTCCGGATCCGGGTGGGCCGAGGTGCTCCTCAGCTACCTGGAAGCCTTCAAGCCCAACGACCCCGTGGACCTCATCTTCCCCATCTACCCCGGAAGCCCCGGGGCCCTGGACCTGGACACGGCCCAGCAGAACGTCCTCCAGCTCGTGGTGGAGACGGGCCGCGAAGCCTTCCCCAACGTGGTCCTCATCGACAGCCCCGAGGGCGTGCTGGAAGCCTTGCGCATGAGCACCCACCTCCAGTGGATCCCCGCATCCCTGGATTCAGGGCCTGAACCCACGGGGCCCCTGGCCCAGCGCTTCAACCGGGCCCGCCGGTCCCTCACAGGGAAGGGGACGCCCGCATGATCCCGCGCATCATCCACATCATCTGGGTGGGGGACGAATCCAAGCGCCCCAACCGCTTCATCCAGACCTGGCGCAATCAGCATCCCGATTGGGAGATCAAGATCTGGGGCAACGCCGAGCTGAACGGCCGCGCCTGGATCAACGGCCACCACATGGCCGAGATGTCCAAGTTCGAATGGAACGGCGTGGCCGACATGATGCGCTGGGAGATCCTGCACGAGCAGGGGGGCATCCTCGTGGATGCCGACAGCGCCTGCGTGCGCGCCCTCCCCGAGTGGATGCTGGAGTGCGAGGCCTTCGCCTGTTGGGAGAACGAGCACCTGCGCCCGGGGCTCATCGCCGCGGGCTACTTCGGCACCATCCCCGGCACCCCCTTCGTGGCCGCCCTCATCGAGCGCATCCGCAAGCAACCCAGCGTGGTGAACCGCCGGGCCTGGGAATCCGTGGGGCCCCTCCTGCTCACCGAGGCCTGGCGTGAACTGAAGTACAACAACCTCACGGTCTTCCCCAGCCACTTCTTCATCCCCCGCCACTTCGCCGGCATCGAGTACACCGGCGGCGGCCCAGTCTTCGCCCTCCAAGCCTGGGGTTCCACCCTGGGGGCCTACGAGATCCTCGCGGATCCCAAGGGCACCGTCGCCCCCCAGGCCGGGCCCACCGGCCCCCAAGCCTTCCTCTACGAACCCGATTGGGCCAAGAGCGAGTGGATCGAGATCCTGCTGGCCTACCTTGATGCCTTCCAGCCCGAAGATCCCGTGGCCCTCGCCCTCCTCATGGACCCCGCCTCTCCCACAGCGCCCCCCCTCGCCGAAGCCGAACAGGCCCTCCTCGAACTGGTGGCCAAGACGGGCCGCGAAGCCTTCCCCACGGTCATGATCTTCGACCAACCCGGCGAGGTGCTGGAGCACCTGCGTACCTACCCTCACCTCAGCTGGGTCCCCAAAGGCCGCGGCAATGTCGAGGGTCTGCGCGGCATTCATGGCACGCGCTTCGCCCAATCACGGACGAAGTTGGCGCGGCCCGAAGGAGTTTAGAGCAGCGTTAGCCGCCTCAAGGAGATCTCGTGGGTTCCTTCTATACAAGCCACATCCTTAAAGGCCCTTCCCAAGAGGCGGTGCTCTCATTTCTTGAAGGAAGGCCGGCCTTCGTATCAATTCAAGAAAATGGGATTGTGGTTGTATTAGATAAGCAATGCGAGTCTCAGGATGGGCAAGTACTAGCCCAATGCGCAGCTAGGCTCTCAGCTCAATTTCATTGCCCTGCGATGGCGCTCCTTAATCACGACGACGACATTCTGTATTTCGAGCTATATGAAGATGGCCAGAAGACAGATGAGTACAATTCTTCCCCAGGCTATTTCGGGAATGAGGTCGATGAAGAGGGCCCGTCTGGCGGGAACTCAGTTCGTTTAGCAAAAGTATTTGGCGTCAATGATCCTCAAAAAATCGAAGGCGCACTGCGCCAGGTTGACTACGTCTTCGCAATGGAGCGGCACCATGACCTCGCGAGTGCTCTTGGCCTTCCAGAGTTCTCAGTTGGCCTCGGCTATTCCTACTTGTCATCAGAGGGCCAAATTCCGGATGAGATAAAGGGGATCTATGTTCACAGCGAGGTCTAACCACTCAATGCAGGCAGACCCAACCACTAGGCGGTCGGGCTGCTGAATTCCAAAGTTTGATCCCGCCATACCCATCCCATTGAACAAGCAGGAGTCCCACATGCGACGCGTCACCGGCATCGGAGGCATTTTCTTCAAGGCGGCGGATCCGAAGGCCTTGGCGGATTGGTACAAGGTCCACCTGGGATTGAAGCTGGAGGATTGGGGGGGCGTCGCGTTCCGTTGGGCGGAGGACAACGGCTCGGGGAACGGCACCACCGTGTGGAGTCCGTTCAAAGCTGATACGACCTACTTCGCGCCCAGTACCGCTCCCTTCATGGTCAATTTCAGGGTGGAGGATCTGCGGGGGCTCCTCGAGGCCCTTCGCGCCGAAGGGTGCGAGGTCGATGAGAAGGTGGACGAGTCGGAGTTCGGGATCTTCGGTTGGGTGATGGATCCCGAGGGCAACCGCGTGGAACTTTGGCAGCCGCCCCAAGGCCAGTGACCCGCCAGGCCACCGAGCCTTGAACCGCGTGCGCCTTCGCGGCGATGGGCGGGACCGTCGGCGGGCCCGAATCTGATCCGGCGGCTAGACCCTGCGCCCAAAGCTCCGTTCCAGGTCTCCCAGCGTGAGCTTTTTGATGATGGGGCGACCGTGGGGGCAGGTGTGGGGCACTTCGCAGGCCATGAGGTCCTGCACGAGGCGCAGGGCCAGGTCGTTGGGCAGGCGGTGATGCTTCTTGATGGCGGCGCGGCAGGCCAGTTCGGCGTTGAGGTCGCGGCGGAAGGTGTCGAGGTCCGGCTTGCCGCCGGCCTCCATGCGGGCCAGGAGGTCCTCCATCAGGGCCTGGGGATCGCGGTCCGCGAGGAAGTCGGGCAGGGCGCGCACCACCACGGCGTCGGCGCCGAAGGCTTCGCACTCCACGCCCACGGCATTGAGTTCCTCCAGGAAGGGGCTGAGCCGACTCAGGGCCGCGGGCCCCAGGGTGACCACCTTGGGGGGCATGAGGGGTTGCAGGGCCGGGGCGTGGCGACGCAGGAAGAGGCGCTCGAAGAGCACCCGCTCGTGGGCCACGTGCTGATCCACGATCCAGAGCTCCGGCTCCTTGTCCGTGGGCACTTCCACCAGCAGGTAGGTGTGCTGGAAGGCGCCCAGGTAGCGCGGCCCGGCATCGGGATCCTCGGCGGCGCCCATGCGAGGACCCGCCAGGTCGTAGCTGCGATCCAGATCGGACGCGCCGAAGGCCGCCTGCAGGCTGGCCCAGGCGGGCTCCGCCGTGGCCGAATCCCAGAGGCGCGGATGGGCGCCCGCGGGGCGACGGGCCTCCAGTTCGAATTCGGCCTCATTGGGCTTGGGGGGCATCTCCAGCACGGACGCCAGATCCCCGCCCAGGGCCGCCCAGGCCTCACGGGTGGCCCGGGCCACCCAGGGGAAGATGCGGTGAGATTCCCGGAAGCGCACCTCCGCCTTGGTCGGGTGGACGTTCACGTCCACGGCCCCGGGCGGGACTTCCAGGAAGAGCACGGCTGCGGGGTAGGCCCCCTTGGCGAAGCGCCCCTCCCACCCCTCGGAGAGGGCCGCGAGCAATAACCGATCCCGCACGGCCCGGCCGTTCACGAAGAGGTAGAGATGGTTGCGATCCCGGAAGCTCAGAGAGGGCGGGCTCAGGAAGCCCTGAAGCACCCAGGGCGCCTCGCCATCCCGGAAGGGCACGAGGCCCTTGAACTTGTCCCCCAGCAGCGGCCCCAGGCGCTCGCCGGGGTGCGCCACGGGGGGCAGGATCATGGCCCCGCCGCGATCGGGGCGCAGCGTCCAGTGCACCTCCGGCGTGGCGAGGATGAGCCGCGTGAGGGCGCCCCAGAGCTGGGCGTGCTCCGTATCCGTGGATTTGAGGAAGCGGCGCCGGGCCGGGAGCTGGGCGAAGAGATCCTTCACGGTGACCGTGGTGCCCTTGGAGCGGGGTGCGGGCTCCGTGCCCTTCACGATGCCGAATTCCGCCCGGAGGCGATGGCCTTCGCCTTCAGCCTCGGCGCTGTGCAACTCCAGGCGGGTGACGCTGGCGATGCTGGGCAGGGCCTCGCCCCGGAAGCCATAGGAGGCCAGATGCTGGAGGTCATCCGCCGTGCGCACTTTGGACGTGGCGTGGCGCTCCAGGGCCAGGAAGAGATCATCGCGCCCCATGCCGGAGCCGTTGTCGGCGATGGACAGCAACTTCTTGCCGCCCTCCTCCCAAGCCACCTCGATCCGCGTGGCCCCGGCATCCAGGGCGTTCTCCACCAACTCCTTCAACACGCTGGCAGGCCGTTCGACGACTTCCCCCGCCGCGATCTGATTCGCGACCTGGTCGGAGAGCACCCGGATCTTGGCCATGCGTCCAGTCTACCGGGGGGCGATCATTCCCAGCCCGACGCCACGGGCGGCTCGGATGCGAGGCCGACCCTCCGGCCCTGCAACCAGAAGCGCAGGCCGTGGCCCACATAGGCCAGGAGGAAGAGGATGGATGCCACGCCATGGATCCAGGCCAGGCCCGTACGCCACCGCGGATCCGTCACCACTTGCACGCCGTAGCCGGAAGTCACCATGGGCAGAATCAGGGCCGCGAGGCCCCAGCCGGTGCGGCGGCCTTCGCGGCTGAGCACGCGCAGCTTCACGGCAAAGTGCCCCCGCACCATCATGCCGAGGGCGAAGAGGAGCAGGGGGGCCGCCAGCACATGGGCGTGCTGCAGCACGCTTTGGAGCGGGTGCGGCTCGGGTCCGAATTCCCCCTGCACCACCTTGAAGTAACGCAACCAGCCGTACCCAAGACCCGAGAGCCCCGTGAGCCAAGCACCCAGATGCAGGGCAAGGCGTTCGAAGGCGCTCACCCCTTCCCCCCGTACAGCACCTGGAAGAGGGCCAAGCCGCGGCGGGACGCATCGGTGAGGGCGTTGGCGGTGAGCGTGGCGCCCGCCAGGGGGCGGATGCCGCGCTTCAGGCTGAGCTCGGGATCCAGCCGCCTGCCGTCGAGCTGGTGAACCCAGGCCTCCTTGGCCCGGTATTCCTCGGGCTCCTTGAAGGCCACCACCTCCACGCGGAGGATCCTCCCCTCAACGGACACCGCGATCAGGGCCGTTTCATTGAGTGTGCGCACCCGGTGGGTGTCGAAGAAGCCGACGCCCACGAGCTTGCCGTCCTTACGGGCCTCGTAGGCCACCTGCCAGAGCCCGGAGAGGGCCGTCCCCGCTTGCTCCTGCACCTGCTTGGCCTGGGCGTCCGTGAGGAAGTGCTCCTTGCGGGTGATCTGGGCCCCAGGAAAAGCCAGACTCAGGGCCTCCTGCTGAGTGGGCAGACCAGCGATAAGCGCGGCATTCATGAATAGGGGGGCGAGGATGCGGACCAACTTCAACTCCTGCTATTGACGGTACCCGTCCGTGAGGGTGTGCAGGAAGGCCACTACAGCATCCTCCTCTTCAGATGTGAGGCCGAGGTTACCCAGCTCCGTGCGGTTCACGTTTTCGGGCACTTCCGGGGCGCCGAAGCGCGTCGGCTCCAGATCGCGACGGTTGTAAAAGGCCACCACCTCCTTGAGGGACGTGAACGCGCCGTTGTGGAAGTAGGGGCCCGTCTTCGCGAGGTTGCGCAGCGTGGGCACCTTGAACTTGCCGCGGCTCTCGGCGGCGCGGCCTTCGGCGATGACCTGGGGGTTGGCCGCGAGGCCGAGGTCCACGAAGGCGGCGCCGTCGGGATTCACGGAGGCGGGCATGGCGTAGAAGGGGTTCGTGGCGTTCCGGGGCACGCCCAGGTTGTCGTAGCTGTAGTCCGTGAAGAGGGGCGGAACCTTGGGATCGTCGGAGGTGCTGGGATGGCAGGCGGCGCAGCCAGCCCGGCCTTCGAAGAGGGCGAGGCCCCGGCGCTCCTGGGCCGTGAGCACGTCGGCCCCCTTGAGGTGGGCGTCGTACTTGGAGGTGAAGGGCGACACCTTAGGGGAGCGCTCGAAGGTGGCGATGGCATCGGCGATGGCGTCGAAGGCGCGCGCCTCGTCCGTGAAGAGGTCCGCGCCGTAGAGGGCCTTCAGGCGGTCGGCGTAGGGCGCCGCGGCCACCTTCGCCACGTAGGCCGCCCGATCGGGATTGTGCATCTCGATGGGGTTCAGGGGCGGACCCTGGGCCTGATCCTTCAACGAGGAGGCGCGGCCATCCAGGAACTGCCCACCGAGGTAGAGCCCTTCGGCCGCGTCCCAATGGAAGGCCGGGGCGAAGGCGGCATAGGCCGCCGTGGGGGCGTTGCGGGCCCCGAAAAGGCCCGCGAGCACGCCTTCCGACGTCGCGGAGCCGCGGCCATCCGTGAAGGCGCGTTCGGGATCATGGCAGGTGGCGCACCTCTGGCCAGCGGGCTGGGAAAGGCCCGCGTCGAAGAAGAGCAGGCTCCCCACCTCCGCCTTGCCGGCGGTGACGGGATCCTGCTTCACCGAGCCGGTGCCCGCGCAGGCCACGAGGGCCAGCGCGGCGACACCGAGGAGGGCCCAGGACAGCGTCTTCATGATCTGCCTAGAAGTAGAAGCCGAGGGCGGCGTTGAACTGGTTCTGACCCGTGCGGGCGCGGTTCTCGATCTTCTGGTAATCGCCCTTCACGGCCACGTTGGGGATGGGCTTCCAGTTCACGCCCACGGTGAGCACGTTCTGATCGAAGGCGCCGGTGGGCGTCACACCCGCCACCACCTCGGCCTGGGTGTTCATGCGCTCGAAGCGCACGAAGGGAATGAGGGCCTGCTTGCCACTGCCAATGAGGTCGTAGCCCGCTTCCAGGTAGCCGCCCCACTGGCGGGTGCCCGTTTCCCGGGCGGGATCCGTGGGGCCGAGGTTGGCGAGGTAGGGGGTGCTCAGGGAGGTGCGGGTGTAGAGGCCGCGCACCTGGAGGCCGCGGAAACGGTATTCGGCGTGGGCATCCCAAAGGGAGGTGCTGAGGCGCTCGCCCGTGCCGCTCTGGTTGCTGTTGCCCGAGTAGAAGCTCACGCCGAAGGTGGTGCCGGGCATGGCGGCCCAATCCAGGCGGCCCGTCCACGCCAGGCTCTGGGCGTTGGCCTCCTTGCCGAACTGGCGACCATCGCGGATGCCCTCGGCGCCGAACTTCTCCGCGTTGAGGCCGTTCATGACGTAGACCCGGTAGCTGAGGTTGGCGGGCAGCTCGCCGTGAATGCCAACACCGTTCTCATGCCAGGTGGTGGGGATGAGGTTGCGCTCCACGAGGGGGCGACGGGAGCCCAGGAAGGCGGGGGGCTCGTGCTGTTCGTTGATGAAGCCCATGGGCACGAGCATCTGGCCGGCGCGCACGTTGAACCCCTTGGAGATCAGGAAATCCAGGTAGGCGAACTCCACCACGGCCTCGCCCTCGGGGGATTCATCGCTGTAGCCGCCGTGCTCGAATTCCACTTCCGTGTTGAGCACGATGGCATCCGAGAACTTGTAGCCCGTATAGAGCACGAGGCGCAGGGCGTCGAGGTTCTTCTCGCCCACGCCGGTGGTGCCGTCCTGGAGCTTGCCTTCCTTGGCCTGGTAGAGGAATTCGCCGTAGCCGCCGATGCTCAGGCCGCCCTTGGTCTCATAGACCTTGGAGGCCGCCTGGCCCATGCCGAAGGAGCCCTTTTCCGGGGCGGCGGGCATGGTGGCGCCGGTCTTTTGGGCCTCCAGTTCGCGGGAGAGGATCTCCACCTTGCGCTCCAGATCCTTGAGACGCTGGTCGGCGGGGACTTCCTGGGCCACCAGGGGGCCCGCGAGCAGGGCCAGGGCCAGAGGGGTGAGGCGAGTGAAGCGCATGGGGACTCCTAAGGGGTTCGCGGGTGAAGGGCGCGGAAGGGCCCGGTGAACCGCGCCGGGCCATCGTTCAGAAGGAAGGCGGCGGCGATGCCGTGGGCCTGGGCCCAGGCGAGGCCCCGGTCGGGGCCCATGACGTACAGCGCCGTGGAGAGGACGTCGGCTTCCAGGCCCGTGGGGCGCACCACCGCCACGGAGCCCCACGCCGGGCAGGGCTGGCCCGTGCGGGGATCCAGGATGTGACGGCCCCGCTCGGACGTGCCCGAGGTGCTCACGGAAGCATTCCGCAGACGCAAGGTGAGCCGAGGGCGGCGGCGGTCCCGGGGATCGGCGAGCGAGATCGAGCGGGTCGGCCCCCAGGCCAACAGCTGTCCCCCGAAATCGAGCAGGCCCGAGGTGGCCCCGCCTGCCTCCAGCTTCAGGCGCATGAGGTCCAGCGCGTGGCCCTTGAGGAAGCCCCCCTCCTCCAGCCACGCGCCCTCCTTCAAGCAGAGCCCCCCCGGGCCCTCCTGCAAGTGCTCCAACCCCGAAGCCGCGCGGGCGCTGCGCAGGGCCTCCTCGGAAGGCACCTTCCCGCCGGAGCGGAGGCCCCAGGCCTGAATCAAGCGGCCCAGCGCGGGGTCGAAGCACCCGTCGGTCGCCTTCGAGAGCGCCACCACTTGCCGCAGCAGGGCCTGATCCGCCTCCGGCAGGGCCACCGATTCTCCCGCATTGAAGCGACTCCAGAGGGATTCGGGACGCCACGTCGAGCACCGTGCTTCCAGCTCGGCCACGGCCGCGAGGGCGGGCTCCACGCCCTTGGGGCTGCCCTGCACGCTCAAGGTCAGGGTGGTCCCCATGGCCAGCAGCGCCCGCTGGGCCGGAGTCCGAACCGCGCCGGGGGCGGGGAGGGTCACGGGTGGCGGTGGGACGGGGACGGGCACAATGCTCCTTGATGAGATTAAGTCTCAAACAACGACAAACGGAGTTCAAGGCCTAATTGAGATCGAGTCTCTCTTTGTGATTTGGCTCAAAACCCCCGGGCTGGCAGGCTTTGGAGCATGCGCCCCCTTGTCCTTTCCGCCCTCATCGCCGTTCCAGCCCTCCTCCAAGCCCAACGGGTGCAGGCCCCCAGCGCCCCCTGGAGGACGGTGACCACGGCCCACTACCGCATCCATTTCCCGGCTGGGGATGGCTTTCCGGAATTCGCCCAGGAGGTGGCCTCCCGCATCGAGGGCATCCACGCCCAGTATCTGGGGCTCGTGGGCCACGCCTGGGCGGGACCCGTGGACGTGGTGATCCAGGATCCCGTGCGGGAGCCCAACGGCCTCGCCGTGGCCTACCCCGACCGCCCCTTCGTGGTGCTGTGGCGCACGGCGCCGGAGGCGGACAGCGCCATCGGCCACCACCGGGGCTGGGCCGAGCTGCTGCTCACCCACGAGCTGGGCCACATCAACCACCTGCTGATCCCGCAGCGGGGCCGCTCCTTCAAGGATTGGCTCCTGGGCCTCAAAGCCCCCCTCTCCACCAAGAGCCCCCGCTGGGTCGCCGAGGGCTACGCCACCGTCATCGAGGGCCGGCTCACGGGTTCGGGGCGCCCCCACAGCGCCTTCCGCGCCGCGCTGCTCCGCACCTGGGCCCGGGAGGGCCGGCTCCCGAGCTATGAAGGCCTCAACGGCGGCGGCTTCCTGGGCGGCAACCTGCCCTACCTCGTGGGCAGCGCCTACCTCACCTGGCTGGAGCAGCAACACCCCGACCGGCCCAGGATCCTGCAGGACCTCTGGCGGCAGATGAGCGGGCCCAAGCACCGGAATTTCGACGCGGCCTTCCGGGCCACCTTCGGGCATTCCCCCGAATCCGGGTACGCCCGGTTCTGCGCCGAGGTCACCCACGGCGCCCTGGAACTGGAGCGCCGCTTGAGAGCCGAAGGCTTGCGGGAGGGGCAGGTGTTCACGAAGGTGGAGGGCTGGGTGGGCGATCTGGCCGTGAGCCCCGACGGCACGAAGTTGCTGGCGCGCGTGGCGGATCCTCAGAACCCCACCCTGCGCGTATGGGATCTCCGCAAGCCCGCCAAGCCCATCCCCCAATCCGAGGCGGGCGAACCCACCGACGCGGCCCCAGCCGTGCCTTCCGTCCCCGCCGCCTGGACCCTGCCCCGCGTCCACGGCTACGCGCCGCGCCGCGCCGCCTGGACCGCCGATGGCAAGGCCATCGCCTTCACCGTGCGGCTTCCCAACGGGGAAGGCGTGCTCGTGCCCACCCCCTGGATCTGGCACCCGGGCTCCGCACCCCGCCGCCTCTCCACGCCGGCGGCCACGGCCCCCGTGGATGCCCGTTTCGAGTGGGCCGCCGATCCCGAGATCTGGAACCTGCGGCGAAAGGAGGGGGAAGCCACCACGTGGCTCACCCGCACGCTCACCGCCGCCTGGGCTCCGGCCCCGTCTCCCGATGGGAAATCCCTCTTCTACGCCCAACTCACCGCCACGGGGGTGGAGCTGCGCAAGCTCGACCTCACGCAGCCGACCCTCCCCCACGGACCCCTCCCCGCCGATGGCCTGGCCTTCGCACCCGGCACCATCCTCTCCCGGCCCGACGAGCCCAGCCCGCTCCCCGAGCCCGTGACACCGCCCCCCGCCCATGCCTACCGCGTGGGCGAATCGCTGCACGCGTTCTCGGCCTTCGGCGCCACCGCCACGCCCTCGGACTCCGGACTCCAGGTGGGCTTCGGGTTCAACGACATCCTAGGCCGCCTCAATGGCCAGGTGCTCGTGGGCGAAGGCCGCGGCGCCACCTCCCGCGGAGCCCTGGCCGGCGCCGCCTGGCGCGGGTCCGATTGGGAACCCAGCCTCCAGCTCTTCAGCACGCGCCAACGGCTGTCCCTGCAAAAGCAGGCGCCCGTGCCCGGCTTCGACCGCGAGCGCCAGGGTGCCTCCTTCGAACTGCGGCATGAGATCCAGGGCCTCACCTTCTTCCAGGACTACCTGCGCCTTTCGAGGGAACGGCAGGCCCCTATGGAGGGAGGCCCCGGCCTGTCCCGTTCCCTCGCGGAAGTGGGGCTCGGGGTCGCGGCCCGGCGCAGTTTGGGCGACTGGGGGTTCCAGGCCACCGTCCAAGCTCGGCTCTTCGCAGGGGAAACCGAGGATCAGCGCTGGCGCGGGCACCGCGGGAGCGCCTCGCTCCAGTTCCTGAACCCCGTGGCTCCCCTGAAGGTACGCTTCGAGGAGGGCCGCCTCCAAGGTCAGCCCACCCCCTTGGATCGCTTCACCCTGGGCGGAATCACGTCCAACCTGCTGCCAGAGGCCCTGGACGTTAATCAGCTCACCCAGGTGGCGCTGCCCGGCTTCCTTGCTTCCGGAGATCGCCTCCGGCGCTGGCGCGGGGAGGTGAGTGTGATCCTCGGCCACGCCTACGTAGAGCACCTCGCCGTGTGGCAGGCCACCGATTCCCGGCCCGCCTACCTCCGGGTCGCCGGATGGGAAGTGGGCAGCGCCGATCTGGGCCTGCGCCTGGATCTGCTTGAGCGCCTCGCGGGGCGCCTCGCCTTCAGCGCGGGCATACACCGCGTGCTGGACGGCCCCACCCAGGACCACACGGTCGGCACCCTCACCATCACCCTCCGTCCCTAGCTTTGAGTCAGGGCCAACGCAGGCCGATAGGATGGCCTCGTGTCTCTCTTCCTCATCACCCTCGGGCTCCTGACGCTGCTTCAGGTCGGCCACTTGCATCTGCTCCGCAGACAGGTGCCGGAGCGGTGGCATGCCCGGATGGCCTGGGCGCTGGTGGCCATCCACCTACCGCTGGCGGTCTATTTCCTCCTGCGCCTCACGGGCTTTAGCCACCTGGGGCTCATGGAGATCCTCCGCCCCTTGGCGCGCGGCGCGTTTTACTTCCAGGCCCTCACGCTGCTCCACATGACCCTGGCCGGCACGGTGCTCCTGTACTGGAAGTGGCGCCACCCCAAGGCCCACGTGGTGAGCCCTTCTCGTCGGGCCTTCCTGCGGGGGGCGGCCCTGGGCAGCGCCGGGGTGGCGGTCGTCTCCTCCTCCGCCGGTGCCCTGCAGGCCTATGGACCTCCAGAAACGCCCATCCTGGAATTGCCCTTCGAGGATCTTCCCGAGGGGCTTGATGGCCTCCGCATCGCGCACCTCTCGGACCTGCACGTGGGGCCCATGCTGCCCACCAGTGTCCTCGCCCTTTGGCGCCAGGCCCTGCGGGAGATGAAGCCCGACCTGATCCTCTACACCGGCGATTTCGTGGACAGCCGCCCCGAGGAACTGGCCCCGTTCTATGGCTTGTTCCGGGATGCCACCTGCCCCTTGGGGGCCTTCGCCATTTTGGGGAACCACGACTACTTCCAAGATCCGCGGCCCATCTGGCAGGGGCTCGCGGCCATGGGCATCCAGTGTCTGGAAAACACCCACGCGGTGATCGAACATCGGGGCGCGCGCTTGGCGTTGCTGGGCCTCCAGGACCCCATGGCCCTCAACGGACGCTTCCAGGGTGTGAACTTCGGCCCCGGGCCCGATCCCTTCGCGGCCAGCCGCGACATCCCGCGGGAGGCCTTCCGCATCTGCCTAAACCACCGCCCTTCGGAGTGGCACGTCGCCGTGGCGGCGGGAGCCCGGCTCACCCTCAGCGGCCACACCCATGGCGGCCAGATCAATTTGATCCCGGGGCTGAACTCCGCGCGAATCCTGGGCCCTTACACCCAGGGGCTCTACCAGGAAGCGGGCCGCACCCTCTTCATCACCCGGGGGCTCGGGGTGGTGGGGCTGCCCATGCGCATCAACGCGCCGCCGGAGCTGCCCCTGCTCGTGCTACGCAAGCAGGGCTTCCGCCCGGGCGATCGCCTTCTCAAGAGCTGAGGGGTCCAACGGCTTCGCCACCACCTGCCGGAAGCCCATGATCTGGGCTTTGGCCAAATCCTGGGCATCCGTGTTGCCCGACAGGAGGATGGCGAAGGGCCGCGCCCCGGTCGCCCGGATCGCCTTCAGTAGGTCCGGGCCGTCGAGGCCGGGCATGTACCAATCGAAGATCACGATGGGGTAGGGATCCTGCTCGAAGCGCTTGTACGCATCGTGGCCATCCACGGCCAGCGTCACCTCATGGCCCTTCGCTGCCAGCAGCGCACCCGCGAAGGTGCGCATGAGCAGGTCGTCATCGGCCACGAGGATCCGCATCAGTCCGTCCAGCCGCAGCCTGGGCAGGCGTGGCGGGCCGCGTAGGCCTTCCGCAGGGCCCGATCCTTGGCCCGGGCCCGGGTGAAGAGCCAGACCCACAGCAGCGTAACGCCCCAGGTGGGCAACGCCGCGCGCCAGAAGTGGTTCACCACGAAGAAGGGCACCAAGAGGCTGACCCAAATCAGCACGCCCATGATGAAGCCATGGATGGCCGAGCGGCTGGTGGGGGGCGCCAGACGGCCCAGCCGTTCCAGGTCGCCCTCCACCTTGCGGACTTCGATCTCGTAGACCTCAGGCAGGGGCAGCAACTCACCCTGACATTGGGGACAAAGACTCACTTGGACCTCGCGCGGCCGAAGGGATCCCCGGCCTTCCAGGCGGGCATCGCAGGGGCGTTGGCCACGGCCTGGCCCAGTTTCCAGGTAAAGAAGGTTTGCTGCGCCATGCCCGAGAGGTCCCAGGTGGCATCGTAGGCGTCGGTCACCTGGTGGTAGCGGGCCTCATAGGCCTCAGCCTTCTTCTTGGAGGCGGCGGGGTCCTTCACGTAATCCTTGCCGGCCTCGATGGAGAAGGCGGGCACGCCCACCTTGGCAAAGCAGAAGTGATCGCTGCGGAAGTAGCCACCGGCGGTGTCGGGCTCGACCTCCTTGGCTTTGAGACCCATGCCCTGGAGCACCTTCAGGGCGGTGGCCCCCAGGGAGGTGCGCTCGCTGCCCTGGATGCCGATGTCCCGGGTGGCGCCCACGAAGTTGAGGCTGTCGAGGTTCAGATCCGCGGCGGTCTTGGCAAGGGCCCAAAGGGGCTTGGCGGCGTAAGCGGAGGAGCCGATGAGGCCCTGTTCCTCCGCGCAGACCCAGAGGAACATCTGGCTGCGCTTGGCGGGCTTGTGCACTGCGAGCTGGGCCATGGCGAGCAGCGCCGCGGAGCCGGAGGCGTTGTCCACGGAGCCGTTGTAGATGCCATCCTTGCCGGCTTTCTGCAGGGCCTCATCGATGCCCAGATGATCCCAGTGGGCGGAGTAGATCACCACCTCCTCCTTGAGCTTGGGATCGGTGCCGGGCACCACGGCGGCGATGTTGGCCTGCACCACTTCCCGCTGGAGGCTCTTCACCGTGCCGGACACCTTCAGGCCCAATTCCACGGGCTTGAAGTCCTTGCGCTCGGCGGCGGCGCGGAGCTGATCCAGGTCCTTGCCCGCGGCGGCAAAGAGCTTGTGGGCGAAGCCGTCCGTCATCCAGCCCTGCAGGGGGTTCCCCTCGTGGGCCAGCTGGAAGCGCTCGTGGGTCCAGCTGCTCTGCACCACGCTCCAGCCGTAGGAGGCGCTGGGGGTGGTGTGGATCATGAGCACGCCGGCGGCGCCGTGGCGCTCGGCCTCTTCGAGCTTGTAGGTCCAGCGGCCGTAGTAGGTGAGGGATTTACCCGCGAAGCGATTGGGCTGCTCGGCCGTGGGCTGGGGATCGTTCACCATCATCACGATGACCTTGCCCCGGCAATCGAGGCCCTTGTAGTCGTCCCAGCCCTCTTCGGGGGCGGTGATGCCGTAGCCCACGAAAACGAGGGGCGCGTCCACCGACACCAGAGCCTTGCTGGTGCCCGTGCCGAAGACGATGTCCTCGGAGTAAGTGGGCTTGAGGTCCCCGAAGGTGAGGGCGCTGCCTGCCGTATCCAGGGCGATGCCACTGATGCGCACTTCCTGACGGAAACTCGCCCCATTGCCGGGCTTGAGGCCCATCAACCGGGCCTGGGTCTCCAGGTAGGCCATGGCGAGGTCGCCGCCCCGCTGGCCAGTGCCGCGCCCTTCGAGCAGGTCATCGCTGAGGTAGGCCAGGTGGGTGCGCAGGGCGCTTTCGGATACCTGGAGCGCGGGAGACTGCCCCCAGAGGGCGGCTCCCAGAAGGAAGGGCGTGAGCATCCTCTGCATCGTCTTCTCCATGAGTGGCTCCAGGATAGTCGATGCCCTCCGGTCCCCCGGAACGTCGTGATCCCTGCAGGGGCGGACGGTCAGTAGCGGAGGGTGACTCCCAAGGTGATCCCCTTGGCGGCCCCCAGGTTCGACTGGAACTTGCTCTGGAAGGCCGACAATTCGATGCCCACCAGGCGGTTGAATTGGTAGCCGCCACCCAATTCCCCTCCCAGGGCCCCGTGGGTGGCGCGAAGGTACCCCCCCGCGCTGGTGTGTTCCGTCTCCCAATGGGTGTAATCCAGGCCTGCCAGCAGGTAGAACCCAGAGGTGCTGGATTCGGCGGGGAAGAACAGGTAGTCCACGCCGAACCTCCGGCCCTCCACCCGCGTATCCATGCCCGACGCATTCCGGCCCATCTTGAAGGCCAGCACTTCCACCTTGGGTCGGATCGCGCTGATGCCCCCGAAATCCACCAGCATGTGAAGGCCGCCGCCCAGGCCCGTGGCGTCATCCAGTTCCCGGGCCAAGTCCCCTTTGGGGAAGGTGCCGTGGGCCTGAAGGCCCCACCGGATTTCCTGGGCTGAGCCGATGGTGGCGAGCAGGGCGGAGAGAAGCACGGCGCGACGCATGGTGGCCTCGGGGGACGTCCCCATCATCGGCCTTCCGGGGGGAAGCGTGAGTCTCAGCGTGACCCTAATCCTTGGTGAACGCGAAGCCCTGGAATCCCTCGCCCTGCCACGTGAGGGGATGAGGGCGGAATGCGACCCCGCCCTCGGCGGCGCAGGGCCCCTCCCACACGGCCACGGGGCGCAGCCCCGGCACCCGGGCCTGAATCCACACCCGGTGGGCCTCACCTTCTTCGGGCAGCCAGGAACAGACGGCGTAGATGAGCAGGCCCCCTGGCGCCAGGCGCAGGGCCGCCGCTTCCAGCAGCTGCCGTTGCCGGAGCACCAGGCCGCGGAGGTCGATGCCATCCCCGATCCAGGGCAGTTCCGGATGTTTCTGAAGCGTACCGCTGCCGCTGCAAGGGGCATCCAGCAGGATGAGGTCGAAGGGACGCCCACCCCCGGCCAGCCAGGCGGTGGCTTCGGTGACCTGGACTTCCGCCTCCACGCGGCGGGCGGCGAGGTTCTCCTTCAGCCGCTCGGCCCGGGCGGCCTGCTGTTCCAGGGCCATGAGCTTGGCGGCGGGCCAGCGGCGACCCAGCACCGTGGCCTTGCCCCCGGGGGCGGCACAGACATCGAGGATGCGCTGGGGCTCTTTGGGCCACGTGAACGCCATGAGGGCCTGGGAACTGCGGTCCTGCACCATGCCCGCACCGGACTGGAGCCAGGCCAGGGGGAAGGGAGCACCCTCCTGGAGGCGGAAGGCCCCGGCCACTTCGGGATCCGGTTCCATGCCTTCGGGCAGGGGCTCCTCCCGCAGGGGAACGAAGGCGGGCTTGGGCGGCACCTGGAGCCGGGCCCAGAGGGCTTCGGGATCCGCCTCCGTGGGACCCGTGGCGGCGGCCAAGAGCTTCTCCGCGAAGGGGCCCCGATCCAGGGAGGCGGGCAGGGCTTCCAGTTCCGCCTTCAACACGGCGCGATCTTTGGAGGCCTTGCGGAGGATGGCGTTCACGAGGCCGCGATGGGGCGGGAAGCCCAGCTCGGGATCCGCCACGAGGTTCACGCTTTCATGCACGGCTGCGTGGGGCGCCACGCCATCCAGCCAAGCCAGCTGGGCGAGGCCCATGGCCAGGGCGATGTCCGTGCCCAAGGGAAGGTCGCGGCTGGGATCCGCCAGGTGCGGCCGGCTCCAGGCCCGCAGGCGGCCCCAGCGGCGGAGCACGAGGCCGAGCATGGCCTGGGCCAAGCCCGCGTCCGCGCCGCTGAGTTTACGGTCCCAGCCATCCGGCACCCGCTTGCCCTCCCCGAGGACACGGATCAAGGTGGTGGCGACGGCACGGCGGGAGGGGGTCAGCATCCCTTCCAGAATGACAGGTCCGTGGCCCGCCCCCGCTATCCTGAGGGTATGACCGACGCTCCTGTGGCCCGCGTGGTGCGGGCCCTCACCTCCGATCACCAAGTCCGCCTGGCCGCTCTGGATGCCAGCCCCCTGTGGGACGGCGTGCGCCGGGGCCACCCCCACCTCGAGGCCGAGGCCTGCGCCTGCCTCACGGAACTCCTCACGGCCAACGCCATCCTCATGGCCCGGGGCATGCTCCAGGAGCGCACCCAGCTGCTGCTCAAGGGCGCGGGTCGTGCCCGGGCCGTGGTGGCCGACGCCTGGCCCGACGGCACCCTGCGGGGTGTGCTGGACACCAATGCCAACGTGCCCGAAGGCCCCTGGGTGGCCGCCCCCGGCATCCTGCAAGTGATGCGCAGCAACCCCAGCGGCCAGCCCTACATCGGGTCCCTCTCCATGGTGGAAGGCGGCATCTCCGCCCAGATGGAGGCCTACCTCCAGACCTCGGAACAGATTCAGGCGAGCCTCACCCTGTGGTGCGACTCCGCCACGGGCGAAGCCGGCGGCCTCCTCGTGGAGCCCCTGCCCGATTGCCCGCCGGAGCGCCTCGCCTTGGTGGTGCAGGGCATCGACAATCTGGAGGTGGTGCCCTACTGGGAACGCACCACCGACTTCCTCATCGAGTGGATGAACCAGGGCCCTGGTGCCGAAATCCTCACCCGGTCGGACCTCACCTACCGCTGCCGCTGCACCCGCGAGGCCCTCATGGCCACGCTCAAGGGCTTCAGCGAGGACCAGAAGGAGGGTCTCTTCGCCGAAGGGGAGCCCATCGAGGTGCGCTGCGATTACTGCGGCACCGCCTACTACATCCACCGCCCGGATCTCATGGGGCCCCGTTGAGCCGCGCCGCCGCGAAAGTGGAGATCAAAGCCAAGGGGCGGCCCCTGGGGGGCCCCTTGGATACCTGGATCCAGTTCCGCCTCATCCCCTGCCTCACCGCCCAGCTCGCCAAGGCCTGGCACGCCACCCTGCGGGTGCGGGTGGAGGGCGGCGATGCGGTGGCGGACCTCGTGCGGAAGGACCAGCGCTTCATCTTGAGCTTCTGGCACCGGCGCCTCTTCGGCATGCCCCTGGCCTATCCCTTCAAGCGCCCGGAGCGCGGCGTCGCCATCCTCAGCAGCGATTCCCGGGATGGCGAACGCAGCGCCGCCACTTGGCGCTGGTTTGGCATCCACGCCGTGCGCGGCACCGCCAGCGACGACGGCGCCAAGGCCCTCGTCCGCATGATCCAGGCCGTGCGCCAGGGTTGGGATTTCGGCATCACCCCCGATGGCCCCCGAGGTCCGGTGCGGGAACTGAAGCCTGGCGTCATCGCCCTGGCCCGCAAGACCGGCGCCTGGGTGGTGCCCGTCACCGTGGCCTACGATCGGGCCTGGACGCTCAACACCTGGGATCGCATGGTCATCCCCATGCCCTTCAGCACCGCCATCGTCCGCTATGGAGAGCCCTTCCAGGTCCCCCCCAAAGCCGATGACGCGGTGGAGGGCGCCAAGCTCCAAACCCTCATGGACGGCCTGGAAGCCTGGGCCGAGGAGCCCCGCCATGGCTGAGCGCGCTGTCGTCTCCCTCTCGGGGGGCATGGATTCCTGCGTGACGTTGGCTGAGGCCCTGGCCGCCGGGTACGAAGTGTCCGTGCTCCACGCCGATTACGGCCAGCTCACGGAAGGCCGCGAGCACCGCGCCTTCGAAGCCATCGCCGATCACTACGGCATCCCCGCCCACCGGCGCCTCCTCATCAGCTTCGACAACCTCCGCGCCATCGGCGGCTCCGCCCTCACGGATCGCAGCATCGACCTGCCCCTGGACCTGGATCCCCACCGCAGCGGCGTGCCCGTGAGCTACGTGCCCTTCCGCAACGCGCACCTGCTCAGCACCGCCACCAGCTGGGCCGAGGTGCTGGGTGCGACTGCCATCTACGTGGGCTTCGTGGAGGAGGATGGCAGCGGCTATCCCGATTGCACCGAGGCCTTCCTAAAGAGCTTCGAAGCCACCGCCAACCTCGGCACCAAGCCCGAAACGAAGCTCTCTTTCCGCGCCCCCCTCATCCACCTCCGCAAAGGCCAGATCGTTCGCCGAGGCCTGGAGTTGGGGGCCCCCCTGCACCTCAGCTGGTCCTGCTACCAGGCCGAAGACGCGGCCTGCGGTCATTGCGACTCCTGCACGCTCCGCCTCCAGGGTTTCAAGGAAGCCGGATTGCCGGATCCCATCCCCTACGCCTTCATTCCCCAATCACTCCGCTAAGCCACCCGGCGCACGGCCACGAGCGTGAGGTCGTCCCCCATGGGCGCCCCTTCCAGGAACCGCGCCAGGGCCTGTCGGCACTGGCCTACAAGCTCCGGTAGGGGCAGGTGCGCCGCCTGTCGCAGAGCCGCGGCGGCGCGGCCGATGCCGAACTCCTCGTCCTCCCGCGCGCCCTCCGTCCAACCATCCGTGTACAGCAGCAGGGTCTGACCCGGGAGCAGGTGCAGGGCCCGGGGCTCGAAGGCGGCTTCGGCGAACATGCCTAGGGGCAGGCCTCCGCCCTCCACGGGCCGTACGCCCCGCGCATCCGCCAGGAGGGGTCGCGGGTGGCCCGCGTTGGCCAGCTCCGCGAGCCCACCGGGATGCAGGCGGAGGGCCGCCAACGTGGCGTACTTCGAGGCGAGTGTGGCCTCGGCGAAGAGGCCGTTGGCCCTGGCCAGGAGCTCCGCCAGCGGTAGCCCCGCTGGCGCCAGGGCCCGGAACAGCGCATGCAAGTGGGCCTGAAGCAGGGAAGCCGCCACCCCTTTACCGGCCACATCGCCGAGCAGCACGTGGAAGGGATCCCGGGTGCCGCAGCTACGGATGAGATCCACGTGATCCCCGGACACAGGTCCTTTGGGTTCCCAGAGGTAGGCCACCTCCCAGCCATCCTGGGTGAGGTGCGATTCCGGCAGAAGGGCCCGCTGCACCTGGGCCGCCCCTTCCAGATCCTTTTCCAGGGCGCGGCGCCCCTCGGGCCCCAGGCAATCCAGGCACACGGACAAGAGGGGATTGCAGGTCAGTTGATCCTCCGACACCGCCTCCCGGCACACGGCGCAGGTGCCCCAGGTGCCCACCTCCATGGCGCCGATGGCATCGTCCACCCGCCGCATGAGGTCCACCAGGGCCCGCTCCTGGCGTCCCTCCACGAGGGCGGCCAGGACTTCGCGCCGCGCCGTGAGCCGCTCCCGGAGCTTCTGGTGGACGGCGCTCATGGCCGAGCCTCCGCCAACTTGCGCAGCAGGGCCATCTGAGCTGAGTGGTAGGCGTTGTGTTGCAGGGTGCCGAGCAGGAGGCCCCGGATCGTGGGATCCGCCCCCGGCACCGCATCTTCCAATCGGGAGTCATCCAGGGCCCCCAACGTCGCGTGTAGGCTTCGGTAGGCCTCCTCCAGGTCCGCGAGTCGCCCCCTCCAGGCCTCGGCCGTCAGGTGGGCTTCCGAAGGCCAATCCGGGCCGGCCATGGGTTCCCCTCCCCCCATGCGATGACTGGTCTCCCGCATCCAGTAGGCGAGGTGACCCACCAGGTCAGCGATGGAGTGGAAGCCCGGGGCCGGACGCCAGGCGGCCAAGGGGGCCGCCACCCCCGCCAGCACCTCCTCCAGGGAGGGACCATGCCAGGCACCCCCCCGGAACCCGCGTTCCAGTTGATCGGCGAGTCGGGCGCATTCGGATCGGGTGGCGGTGAGCACGTAACCCCCTGAAAAGATCTAGGGGGTTAAAGGTGGGCCCATCATCTAACCTGTCAAGTCCTCCAAATGGGTTAAATTGTAGCCATGACCGAACCCCTTCCGTCCCCGTCTGCGGAGGCCTTTGAGCTTTCCGGGGGGGAGCTATGCCTGGATTTCGCCAATACCTGGGGAGACCGAGAACGCCCGGCCACCGATCGGCTGGGCACCTATGGGGACCTGCTCGCCTTCGCCCGGGCCGCCTGCGGGTTCCAAGCCGCCGACCTGGAAGCTCTGCACGCCCAGGCCAAGGCGCACCCCGCCCGGGCCCTGGCGGCCCTCCGGCGAGCCCTGAGCCTTCGGGAAACCCTCTACCGCCTCTTCTCCACCCAGGCCCACGGAAAGACCCCGACCGCCGACGATCTGGAGCAGCTCAATGCCCGGCTGGGCGCGGCCCTCGCCCACCTCCAGCTGGAACCCCGGGATGTGGGCTACCACTGGACATGGTCCGGAGTCTCCGAGCATCTCGAGGCCCCCCTGTGGCCCATCCTGCGCTCCGCCGCGGACCTCCTGGCCTCCGCCCGGCTTCCCCAGGTGCGGGAGTGCCACGGGGCGCAGTGCACCTGGCTCTTCCTGGACCTCAGCCGCGCCCACTCCCGGCGCTGGTGCTCCATGGCCAGCTGCGGCAACCGCGCGAAGGCGCGCAGACATCACCAACGGAAGTCGGCCTAGTTGCCCCGGCCCAGCCGAGGTGACACGCTTTCCCTTCGCACCATCTTTGAAGAGGACTCCCTTGGCCACCGCCCGCCCGAAGAAACCCGCCCCCAAGACGTCCGCCCAGAAGCCCTCCCTCGGTGAAGTGCTGCCCAAGTACGTGGTGACCCGTCCTACGGGCGAGCTGGACACGTTCCGCAGCCCCCGCCCCGGCCGTCCCTTCGAGATCGTGTTCGACACCGAGGAGTTCACCTGCCTCTGCCCCCTCACGGGTCAGCCGGATTTCGCCAAAATCCGCATCGCCTACCAGCCGGATCAGCTCTGCGTGGAATCCAAATCCCTGAAGCTCTACTTCTGGAGCTTCCGCGACAAGGGCGCCTTCCACGAAGCGGTGACCAACCAGATCCTTGATGACCTCGTGAAGGCCACGAAGCCCTTCTGGATGCGCGTGGAAGGCGACTTCCTCATCCGCGGCGGCATCCGCACCGTGATCATTGCGGAGTACGGAAAAAAGAAATGATCCAAGCGGTCATCGCCCTCGGTTCCAACCTCGGGGACCGGGAAGCCCACCTCGCCGCGGGCCTGGAGGGCCTGCGCAGCCTGGGCCGGGTAATCCCTTCACCCAAGGTGATGGAGACGCCCGATGAATCGGGGCAGGGCCCTGCCTACCTCAACACCGTGGCGTTGCTCCTGCGCCCCGGCGCGGACCCCCGCCGATTGTTGGAGGACCTTCTCCGCCTGGAATTGCAGCAGGGACGCAATCGCGCCGAAGGCCGCAACGCGCCCCGCACCCTGGATCTCGACCTCATCACCGTGGGTGGGAAGCAGGGCCACTGGACCTGGGCCACGCCCGAAGACCTCGCGCCCCACCTGGGCCCGGAGCTTTTGCTGGAGCTGCCCCACCCCCGGGCCTTCACCCGGCCCTTCGTATTAGAGCCCTGGCGCGCTCTGGAAGGGGAGCTGGTCTGCCAAGGTGTGATCCCCACTACCTGACCTTGCGCTGACGGCTTTGGTATCGGGTTCACGAAGCCGAGCCCGCCCTCCGAAAGGGGGGACATGCCGCGTGTCCGTGACGTCGTTTCATCGCTTCTCGCGGGATCCCTTCTGCCGATCCAGGCCCAGGAGGGCCTCCCCGACCTCAAAGCCCTCATGGCCACCAAGGTGGTCACGGCTTCCCGCGCCGAAGAGGACGTGGGCTCCGCCCCAGCCACGGTAATCGTGCTCCAGCGAGCCGATCTGGAACGGCGGGGTTACCTGCAGCTCAGCGAGGTGCTCGATGACCTGCCAGGCATGGACGTGGTGCGCCCCTACGGGGACAACTTCGTGCGCAGCTACTGGCGGGGTGAGCGCGGCACCATCGGCGAACCCTACCTCTTGCTGCTCGACGGGCTGGTGCTGAACCACCTGTACTTCAACACCGCCGACGGCCCCTTGGCCGCGCTGCCCCTCTCCAACGTGGAGCGCATCGAGGTGGTGTACGGCCCCGCCTCCGCCCTCTACGGCGCCAACGCCCTGCGGGGCGTCATCAACGTGATCACCGTGCGCAACGCGGATCAGGAGGGTTTCGCCGGTCGCGCCACCCTCGCGGCTGGTCGGTGGGATCGCAAGGTCGCCGACGTGAACGCCTTCTACAAGGCGGGGGAACTCCGCTTCTCACTCACGGCCCGAAGCGAGCTGGGCCGGCTCGATCCCAAGTCCGCGAACCGCTACGAGCTCACCAAGGACAGCTACTTCGCCGACCGCCGCATCTGGGGCGCCTTCCTGGACAATCCCACCTACGGCGGCCACCACGACAGCCCCTGGCGGACCAGCGCCGTGGACCTGCGGGCCTTCCTGGGCCAGCTCGAAGTGGGTTTCCAGCAGCAGGAACTGGAATCCGGCTACGGCAACGAATATCCCGGCGACGTGGCCCAGAACCACGCCGTGTGGGCGCGCCCCGAGCAGATGGCGTGGATGCGCCTCACCCGCAGCTTCGGCCCGGACCTCACGGGCACCACCGTGCTGCGGCGGCGCGAAAGCAACGTTCGGAACGACAGCTACTTCGTTTACGGCTACACCGACACGTCCGGGGGACTCCGCGACGGCCAGCGCCTCGTGGACTTCAGTTATTGGCAGATCCTCAGCCGCAGCGAACTCATCCAGCAGGACTTCGATTGGCAGGCCACCACCCGACTCTCCTTCGCCTTCGGCTTCTCCTTCGAACGCAAGGATCTGCAGAAGGCCTACGACAATCCCTACGGCTCCGAATCCTACGCTTCGGACCTCACCTCCCTCAGCGTCTACACCTTCCCCGCGGTGCCCCAGGCTTCCCTGATCCCGGGCAATCGCATCCAGACCACGCAAGAGGCCTTCTACGGATTGGCCCGGTTCAACCTCGCGCCCGGCCACACCCTGCACCTCGGCCTGCGGGACGATCGGCACAGCGTCTACGGCAATGACACCACCCTCCGCGTGGGCTACGTGGGCAACGCCGGGGATTGGACCTTCAAGGCCCTCTACGGCGAAGCCGTCCAGGAACCCACGCCCCGGACCCTCTACGGCGGTTGGCAGGGCAGCGGCTCCGATCCCGATCTGCAACCCGAGCACAGCGCCACCACGGAGCTAAGCGCCGCCTGGACCCAATCCCACCTCGCCTTCAGCGCCAGCCTCTGGGGCACCCGGGATCGGGATGTCATCGTGAGCCGCAGTCCCGGCAGCGAGGGCGGCCCCGGGGCCGCCAACCTGGGTCAGCGCCAGCAGGCGGGTTTCGACCTCTCGACTCAGGCCCTCCTGCCCGCCCCCCGCGCCCTCAAGGGATTCCGGGCGTGGGCCTACTTCAGCCGGATCCTACAGGACCGGGCCGACCGCTTCACCTACGTGGCGCCCCTCCTCCAAAAGACCGCCGAGGGCCCCGTGGGCGATTCCGCCACCACCAAGGCCTGGTGCGGCCTCTCCGCTGAGGGCGACCGCTTCGATGGCACCCTGCGCGCCCGCTACATGGGTCCCCGGGAAACGGTGCCCTCCAACCCCATCCGCCGGGTGCCGGGCTATACCACCTTGGACCTGGCCCTTGCCGTCCACTGGAACAACCTCACCGTGCAAGCGCGGGTGGACAACGTGCTCGACAAGGCCTACGCCCATCCCGGCGTGCGCGCGGCCGACGCGGGGACCACCCCGGGCACCTTCGATGCCAGCGGCCTCCACTACAGCGGCGGCAGCCGGGGGACCTATTCCTCCTTGCTCGAGCAGCCAGGGCGCAGCTTCACCCTGGTGCTGCGCATGGCCTTCTGAGCCTTCACGCCGCCGAACTGGGCCCAGATCAGCAGCTCCCCGTAGGACAAGGAAACCTCCCATCCCCGGGGGGAATGGGAGGTCCAGTGCTGCGGACTTATCTGCTTACTTGGCCCAGCGATCGGCCCAGCCCAGCACGGTCTCGTGCCAGAGCTTGGAGTTCTGGGGCTTCAGGATCCAGTGGCCCTCATCGGGGTAGGAGAGGAACTCGCTGGGGATGCCGCGCAGCTGCAGGGTGTTGAAGAGCTGCACGCCTTCGCTGTAGGGCACGCGGAAATCCAGTTCGCCGTGGACGACGAGCATGGGCTTCTTGAAGTTCTGGGCCGAGAGGTGGGGGCTGTTCTTGCGCCAGAGGGCCAAGGTCTCCGCACTTTCCCAGGGCCAGCCCTTGAACTCCCACTTGGGGAACCACATCTCCTCGGTGCCCACCTGCATGGACTCGAGGTTGTAGATGCCGGCATGGGTGACGAAGGCTGCGAAGCGATCCGGCTGATGGCCCGCCAGCCAGTTGGTGGAGTAGCCGCCGTAGCTGCCGCCCGCCGCGATCACCTTGGCCGCATCGGCGCTGGGGTTGGCCTTGAGGTATGCATCGAGGCCCTTCATGAGGTCCGTCATCACCGCACCGGACCAATCGCCGCTGATCTGATCGCAGAAAGCCTGGCCGTAGCTGCCCGACCCGTGGAAGTTGATCATCACCACGTGGTAGCCGCGACCGGCCCACACCTGCGGATTCCAGCGGTAGCTCCAGCCGTCCGTCCAGGGGCTCTGGGGGCCGCCGTGGATGAGGAAGGCCACGGGGTACTTCTTCGCGGGGTCGAAGTTGGCAGGCTTGAAGGAGAAGGCGTGCACCTGCTGCCCCAGGGCCCCCTCGAACCAGAACTCCTCCGTCTTGCTCAGGTTGCTCACGAAACCTGCGTTGAGGCGGGTGAGGGTTTCGATCTTGCCGTCGGTGATGTGGACACGCACCACTTCGGGGGGCTTGGCGTAGCGGGCTTCCACGCCGATGACGGTGCTGCCCGCCACGGCGAAGCTGGCGAGGTGGCCGCCGGGGGTGACGTTCACGGGCGCCTTCCCGGGCGTCCAGCGGTAGAGGGGATGGCGCCCCTTCTCTGCGGCGGCGGCGAGGATGTCGCCCCCCTGCCACTGGAGATCCTCGAAGGAGAGGTCCGTCTTGTCCGTGGTGGCGATGATCTTGCCGGTGGCCCGCTCCATGACGCGCAGTTCGAAGCGATCGGATTCGAAGCCGGCCCGCTGCTGGGCGCGGTAGGCCAGGTACTTGCCATCGGGGCTCACCCGGGGGGTGTTGTCCATGGCGCGGTTGGCGGCGGTGAGGTTCCGGATCTGGCCCGGGGCGGAAACCTTCACCTCGTAGAGATCCCCGTTGGTGCTGTCGCCCTTGGCGGCCTCCTCGTGGGAGCCGAAGACGAGGGTGTCGTTGCCGGCCCAGCTGAAGGGATCCCCCGCGCCGGTATCGCCGAAGTCGGGTACATCATGCTTCCAGCCCGCGGTGACATCGATGGGCGCGGCGCTGCCGTCGGCCTTCACGATGAAGAGGTGGCCCACCTGCATGGGATCGCGCCATTCGTTCCAGTGGCGGAACATGAGGTGCTTGATGAGGGTGGCCTTCACCTTGGAGGCTTCCTTGGCCTTCTGGTAGGCCTCGTTCTCCGCATCCACGCCGCTGGGCACCGTGGTGCCGAGGAAGGCGATCCACTTGCCATCGGGGCTCCAGGCGTGGCCGCTGGCCCCGGCGCTGTGCTTGGTGATCTGCGTGCGGGTGTTGGATTCGAGGTCCAGCACCCAGAGTTGGCCGCCCTGGCTGTAGGCCACCTTGCCACCATCGGGGCTGAAGCGGGGGCGCGAGGCGCTGCCTTCGCCCGTCTCAAGGATCATCCCGTTGCCGGTGATGCCGTTGTTCTTGTTGGCCCAGCGGATCCAGAGGTGGTTCACCACCTTGTTGGCGGCGAGATCCACGTTCCCCACCTGCCAGGCCACGTCGCCCTTGCTGCTCACCGTGGCATCGGCCACCCGGTGCACTTTGAACATGTCGTCGATTTGGAAGGGGGTCTGTCCAGCCAGCGTCAGCGACGCGGCCGCGAGCATGGGGGCAAGGCGCATGGATACCTCCGAGCGAATAAGAAAAGAAAACCACCAAGGCACCAAGACACCAAGGAAAAGCCTTCATCCCTTGGTGTCTTGGTGCCTTGGTGGTGATTTAGGTCTCTTAGAATTCCTTCATCAGGTACCGGGCGATGACCATGCGCTGCACTTCGCTGGTGCCCTCGCCGATGGTGCAGAGCTTCACGTCGCGGTAGTACTTCTCCACGGGGTAATCCTTGATGTAGCCGTAGCCACCGTGGATCTGCACGGCCTCATCGGCCACGCGGCAGGCGATCTCGGAGCTGTAGAGCTTGCCCATGCTGGCGGCCTTGGCGTAGGGCTTGCCCTGGTCCTTGAGGTTGGCGGCCTTGTAGATGAGCAGGCGGGCGGCTTCCACCTGCACCTGCATGTCGGCCAGCTTGAAGCCGATGGCCTGGTGCTCGGCAATGGGGCGGCCGAAGGTTTTGCGCTGCTTGGCGTACTTCACGCTCTCCTCAAAGGCGCCTTGGGCCATGCCCAGACCCAGCGCACCGATGCTGATGCGGCCGCCATCCAGGGTGGCCATGGCCTGCTTGAAGCCCACGCCCTCGCCGCCGAGCATGTGCTCGTCGGTGACCTTCACGTCCTCCATGATCAATTCGGAAGTATCCGAGGCGCGCAGCCCCAGCTTGTTCTCCTGCTTGCCGGCCTTGAAACCGTTCATGCCCTTCTCCAGCACGAAGGCGCTGATGCCATCCGTCCCATGGCCGGGACGGGTGCGGGCCATGACCACGGCGAGGTCGCCCACGGTGCCGTGGGTGATGAAGTTCTTGGCGCCGTTGATGACCCAGTGGCTGCCTTCCTTCTTGGCCACGGTGCGTTGGGCCCCGGCATCGCTGCCGGCCTCGGGCTCCGTGAGGCCCCAGGCGCCCAGGCACTTGCCGCTGGCCAGGGGCGTGAGCCACCGCTGCTTCTGTTCCTCGGTGCCCATGGCATAGATGTGGTTGGAGCAGAGGCTGTTGTGGGCGGCGATGGTGATGCCCACGCTGCCGTCCACCCGGGAGAGCTCTTCCACCACCACGGCGTATTCCAGGTAGCCCATGCCGGCGCCGCCGTACTGCTCGGGGAAGATGATGCCGAGCATGCCCATCTCGCCCAGCTGCTTCACCACGTCCATGGGGAAAGTCTTGGACTCATCCCACTCCATGACCTTGGGGCGGATTTCCTTCTCGGCGAACTTGCGCACTTCCTCGCGCAGGGCCTCGACGTGATCAGGCAGGGTGAAATCCATGGGACCTCCAAAGGGATGAAGGCCCAGGTTACTGGGACTCAGCCGCCTCTTGAAGCAATTTTTATGGGCACATAACCATTTTTTATATATGAACCCAAAGAAGGGGCCCGCTGTCTATGGCGGGCCCCTTAACTGCGCCTAGGTGAGGATCAATTCCCCGCGGGTGCCGAAGTCCATGCGGGCCACGGGGCCCGGCTTGGTCTGGAGGGTGAGCTGCTTCTTCTGGAGGAGCTTCGCCGCTTCCGGCAGCACTTCCAGGGCCTTCTGGGCCACGGGATCCCGCTCCAGCTGGAGCTTGGCGCCAGCTTCGAGGCCGTGGCTCACCTGCTGCATCTCCTGGGAGAGCTGATCCTTCATCGACTCGCGGTTATCGGCCCACTCCTTCTCGGAATAGGCGATCTTCTCGTTCACGAGCCAGAGGCGGAAGCGCTCGAGCACGGCGTCATCGGCACGCTGGCCGAGCTTCACGCCGAACTTCTCCTTCTCCACCACGGCGTAGCGGAAGAAGGCGCTGTAGCGGAAGCGCAGGTTGGCCATGAAGGGCGTGAAGAGCCCGGGATCCACGGAGACATCCGGCGTGATGCCGCCGCCGCCGTAGACGGGCCGGCCCAGATCCGTCTTGTACTCGGGCCCCTGGGGCTTGGCCGCCTTGGCGTCCTTCTCGTCCTCGGGGTTGTAGTAGTCGTCGAGCCCGTGGGTGTAGTCGCGCTGGATGCAGCGGCCCGAAGGCGTGTAATAGCGGGCGGTGGTGAGGGCGAGGCCCCGGCTCCGGCCGATGGTGAGCACGCTCTGCACGAGGCCCTTGCCCCAGGAGGTCTGCCCCACCACGAGGCCCCGGTCGTGATCCTGCACGCCGCCCGCCACGATCTCCGAGGCCGAGGCGGTGGAGCGGTTCACGAGCACCACCATGGGGAAGGGATCGAGCATGGCGCCCTTGGGCGTGCGGGTTTGGATCTCATCCCGACCGTCGCGGCCCTTCTGACTCACGATGAGCTGATCAGGGCCCAGCAGCTGGCGACCGATGCCGATGGCCGCATCCAGCAATCCGCCACCATTGTTGCGGAGGTCGAGGATCAGGTTCTTCATGCCCTGCTTCTTGAGGTTGTTCACGGCCTTCTCGAACTCGTCGGAAGTCGTCTCGCCAAAGTCCTTGATGCTGATGTAGCCCACGTCGCCCGTGAACATGAAGGCCTGGCTCACGCTGTTGCTCGGGATCTCCTTGCGGGGGATCTCGAAGTTCAGGAGCTCGGGATAGCCCATGCGAAGGATCTTGATGCGCACGATGGTGCCCTTCTCACCCCGGAGCTTTTGCAGGGCCGCATTGCTGCTCATGCCCTCGGTGTTGGCGCCGTCGATCTCCTTGATGAGATCGCCGGCCCGCACGCCCAGGGCCTCGGAGGGGCCGCCCTTGATGGGCGTGACGATGGCGATCCCTTGCTCCTGCTGCTGGATGATGGCGCCGATGCCGAAGAAGGAGCCCTTCTGCTCTTCGCGCAGGAAGCGGAATTCCGACTCGTCCATGTAGTTGGAGTGGGGATCCAGCGTGTGCAGCATGCCCTGGATGCCGCTGTGGGTGAGCTGCTTCGGGGTGGGAGGCTCCACGGCCTCCTTGTTCACGAGGCCCATAACTTCCGCCAAAGTCTCCAGGTTCCGCAGCTTCTGGCGATCCTCGGCCTTGCCGGAGACGGGCGCGTACACGGCGGCGGTGCCCGCGAAGGTCATCCACATCCAGTGCTTCTTGAAAAAGGGCAACATGGGGTTCCTTGGAACAGGGTGGGGTCCCCGGGGTCGACCCCGGGATCCCCCAGCATAGATCCACCGGGGCGTTCCGCACCCCGGGAAGCCCTTCCACTGGCCCCAGGGGCCGAATCAGAACCCGGACAGGATCCGTTTGGCCTCGTTGGCCATGCGGGCCTTCCGGCTCCGGGTGGCCATGATGATGGCTTCAAAGCCCCGGTAGGCCTTCTCCAGGTCCTCATTCACGATGAGGTGGTCGTAGGCCTCGAAGAGCTCCAGCTCGTGCCGGGCATGCTGCATGCGCATGCGGATCTGCTCCTCACTGTCCTTGCCCCGACCCCGCAGGCGGGATTCCAGAATCCGGGCCGAAGGGGGGAGGATGAAAATCATGTGCGCATCGGGAATGGCCTGGCGCAGGTTCATGGCCCCGGTGGTCTCGATGTCCAGGAGCACGTCCTGGCCCGTGGAGAGCACGCTTTCCAGCCAGGTGCGGCCCGTGCCGTACTTGCGGCCGTAAACCTCCACCCATTCCACGAACTCGCCCCGCTCCACCATGGCGTCGAACTTCTCGTTATCCACGAAGAAATAATCCTTCCCGTCCACCTCGCCCGGACGCGGGGCCCGGGTGGTGAAGGAAATGGAGAAGATGAGGCCCGGAACGCTCTGCACCAGCCGTTGGCTCAAGGTGGATTTTCCAGTCCCCGACGGGGCCGACACCACGAACACACTGCCCCGATGCTCGAACACGGCGCCTCCTCGATCCATCCTAACGGCAGCGCCCCGCCATCCGCTGAAATCCGCCCAACTTACCCCGCGCCAGGGGCCTTCCCACTCGAGGGTCTTGACAGGGGTTTCCAGGGTAGTAGTTTACCATTTGGTTAACTTCAAGTGTGACCTCACCGATGCCCACCGACGCCCTCAGCGCCACCTTCTCCGCCCTGGCCGATCCCACCCGGCGGGCCATCCTTGCGCGGCTTTCCGAGGGGGAGACCACGGTGAAGGCGCTGGCCGAACCCTTCCAGATGACCCTCCCCGCTGTGACCAAGCACCTGCGGGTGCTGGAGCGGGCGGGCCTCATTTCCAAGGGTCGCAACGCCCAGTGGCGCCCCTGCCGCCTGGAGGCCAAGCCCCTTCAAGAAGCCCAGGGATGGATCGACCACTACCGCCAGTTCTGGGAGACCCGGCTGGATCGCCTTGAGGACTACCTCCGCACCCTTCAAGCCCAGGAGCCCCCCCGTGACCCTCGCCCTTGAACCCACCGCCCGCCTGCAAGGGCGGGAAATGATCATCTCCCGGGTGCTGGAGGCGCCCCGCGAACTCGTGTGGCGGGCCTTCACGGATCCCGCCCACCTCACCCACTGGTGGGGACCCCTGGGGTTCACGATCGAAACGGAACTGTTCGAGTTCCGCAGCGGGGGCACGTGGCGCCACGTGATGCACGGGCCCGATGGCACCGCCTACCCCAACCGCATCCGCTTCCACGAGGTGCTGGCCCCCGAGCGACTCAGCTACGCCCACGACACGGGGAAGGATGAGGATCCGGAGGGCTTCCACACCACCATCACCCTCACGGACCTGGGCGGCTCCACCCACGTGGTCATGCGGGCGGTCTTCCAGAGCGAGGATGCCTGCCGCCTCGTGGCCCAGAAGTACGGCGCCCTGGAGGGCGGCGTCCAGATGCTCACCCGCCTGGTGGATCAGGTGGTGCTCCTCACCGGCCCCACCTTCCACATCGCGCGGACCTTCGACGCCCCCCGCAGCCTGGTCTGGAAGGCCTGGACGGATGCAGCCCACCTGGCGCAGTGGTGGGGCCCCAAGGGCATGGCGCTGCGCCTCGCCCATCACGACTTCCGCCCCGGCGGTTCCCTGCACTACGCCATGACCCCGCCCCAGGGCCCGGAGATGTGGGGCCGCATGGAATACCGAGATGTGGCCCCGCCCCACCACCTCGGGTTCACCGACGCCTTTTCGGACGCCGAGGGCGGGCTCACCCGTCACCCCATGTGTGCCACCTGGCCCCTGGTGCTCCTGAACCGCATCACCCTTCAGGAACACGAAGGCCGCACCACCCTCACCCTGCTGTCCGCCCCCCTGGGCGCCACCCCCGAAGAATGCGCCGCCTTCGAGGGCGGCTTCGCCAGCCTGGAACAGGGATGGGGCGGCACCCTCGGCAACCTCGCCACCTTCCTCACCAACCACCCCTGACCCCTGGAGCTCCCATGACCTCGCCTTCCCCCAAGGCCCTCTGGACCGGCCGCGCGCTCACGGCCCTGCCCTCCCTCCTTCTCGCCTTCAGTGCCGTGATGAAACTGCGGAGGACGCCCGAGGTCCTCGAGGGCTTCACGCACCTTGGCCTGTCCCACTCCCTGATCCTCCCCTTGGGGATCCTGGAATTGGCCTGCGTCGTCGTCTACCTCATCCCCCGCACCGCCGTGCTGGGCGCCATCCTCGTCACGGGGTATTTCGGCGGCGCCATCGTCTCCCACCTGCGCCTGGGCGAACCCGTCTATTCCCACGTGCTGTTCGGGATGATGATCTGGGGCGGCCTCTACCTGCGCGACCTGCGCCTGCGCGCCCTCCTACCCCTTCGGAGCTGAGCCCCTCATGACCGCACCCCTCATCCTCACCCGCCTCCTCGATGCCCCCCGGGAACGCGTGTTCCAGGCCTTCACGGATCCCGATCACCTCCAGAAGTGGTGGGGCCCCGAAAGCTTCTCCAACCCCCGCTGCGAGTGGGACGCCACGCCCGGCGGCGCCCTGCGGGTGGACATGCGCGGGCCGGACGGGGCCATCCATCCCATGGGCGGGGAAGTGTTGGAGTCCGTGCCCCCGGAGCGCCTCATCTTCGTGACCTGGCCCCTGGATGCCGCAGGTCGGCGCCTCTTTGAATTGCACCTCCTCCTGGTGCTGGAGGCCGACGGCCCCCACACCCGCCTCCACCTGCGCGCGGAGCCGCGCAACCTCGGCCCCGAGGCGGCCCCCTACCTCGCCGGCATGGCCCAGGGCTGGGATCAAAGCCTGCTCCGCCTCGAAGCGCTGGTGTGCGAGCCCCTCTCCGACCGCGAGATGGTGGCCATTCGCTACTTGAACGCGAGGCCCGCGGAAGTGCGGGCGGCTTGGGTGGATCCCGAGCGGTTGGCCCACTGGTGGGGCCCCGCGGGCTTCACCAACACCTTCGACTGCTGCGAGCCCTGGCCCGGCGGCGCCTGGCGCTTCACCATGCATGGCCCCAACGGAGAAAATTACCCCAACGAATGCCGGTTCCGGGAAGTGGAAGCCGATCGCGTCGTCGTCGAGCACGTGGTCCCCCCCTTCTTCACCCTCAGCACCGTGTTCACGCCCGAGGGGGAAGGCACCCGCATCGTGTGGCGCCAGGCCTTCGCCGACAGCGCCACCTGCCGCCAGCTCCGGCCCTTCGTGCTTCAACCCAACGAAGAGAACCTCACCCGCCTCGCCGAAAACATCGCCGCCCACCGCTGACCGGAGCTCCCATGATCGATGTGACCTTGAATCCCGCCACCGACCTCGTGCTCGACCGCTACGTGGAAGTCCCGCCCGAACTCGTGTGGAAATGCTGGACCGAACCCGAGCACCTCATGCCCTGGTTCTGCCCCGCGCCCTGGAAGACCACCGAATGCGAGATCGACCTGCGCCCCGGCGGAAAGTTCTACACCCTGATGAAGGGCCCCAACGGCGAAGAACACGCGGGCACCGGCTGCTACCTGGAAGTGGTGCCCCATCAACGCCTCACTTGGACCTCGGCCCTGGGAGAGGGGTTTCGGCCCAACCCGGAGACCCCCCTCACCTTCACCGCCGTGCTCACCTTCGAACGGAAGGGCAACGGCACCCGGTATTACGTCCAGGCCCTCCACCGGGACCCCGAAGGCGCCAAGGCCCACGCGGAGATGGGATTTGTGGAGGGGTGGGGCGCGGCGTTGGATCAACTCGTGGAATACGCCAAGGGCTTGAAGGAGTCCTGAGCCAGCTCCTTCGCGGGCAGGGATACCGCTCAGCAAAACGCCCCTTGCGGGGCCCGATCCATCTCCACAGTGGGGTAAGCCGCCGACCGGTGGGCTCTGGCTGGCCGCGCGCCTCATCCCTCCAGCAGCCCACTGGGCTGCCTCCGGGGGCGCTACCCGGCCGCCATCGCGATTCCACCAAGTGAAAAGGCCCCTCGCGGGGCCCGATCCATCTCCACAGTGGGGTAAGCCGCCGACCGGTGGGCTCTGGCTGGCCGCGCGCCTCATCCCTCCAGCAGCCCACTGGGCTGCCTCCGGGGGCGCTACCCGGCCGCCATCGCGATTCCACCAAGTGAAAATGAGGCGTGAACCAAATCATGGCCGAGGCACAAACCATATCCTGGCCGGGTCACCCCCCCGGCACCACCTCGTCGGCGAAGATTTGGCTCAAAAATGGGTACTCTCAGACAGGTCTTTAAACCATAAAGTGGCCAATCGCGCATACCAACAACTATAACTTGGCCGTTCGTGATTTCTAATCAATTCAATACTTATTGTCAAATCTACACCCGGTAGTTATGCCCAACCCCCGTAGGCCCCTCCCAGGTACTGGTAGGTGCTCCTTAGGTTGTCCTCTGGGTTCTCAAGGATGTAGGCCAGTGGTGTCCGGCCCTCGAAGGGCGAACCACTGTTGGACGCTTTGAGCCACCGCCCTGCGTCCCCCACCAGCCGCGCCGATTCCTCGTAGATCCCAAGGTCAGTGTCCAAGCCTTGGGGTCGCAAATCGCGACCGCAAGTTGGCGGGAGGACCAGGCCATAACAAATTCTTCAACCCTCCTGAATTCGAGGAGGGGTGTTACTGGTCTCACCCCCTCAAGGCGCCTACCTTGATCTCATGGACGAGGTATTCCAGAAGGCCATTGAAGTTCTGTAGTGTCCCCCCGATAGTTGGACAAGTTCGAGGCTTATTCAGGCAGCGGGTTT
>CAZTVL010000011.1:0-45690 GCA_964617215.1 uncultured Solibacteraceae bacterium
GAAGGGGTCGCATCAGAACCTCGAAAAGGAGCAAAGGGCGGCATGGCCATGCCACACCGGGTCAAGGGATCGCTCATGGAACCTTCCCCGCCAACGCCACGCGTCGTCGGGGACCTATTGGTCAGGCTCTCGGAGGATCCTTCTCTGGCTCGATATTCAGGCTCACCAAGTGCTCCGCGTTCTCCGCCTCGAATCGCAGACCCGGTAGCGGGTCCGGCGGAGGTGGGGCCGGGGCTTCTGGGATCGGCGCCGTGGCGCAGCCATCACTACAGAGGATGTGGCAGGCCTGAACCTCGTTCGAGGGGTTGTCCCCGCAGCGGTCAAGGCTCCCAGCGCTCAAGTAGAAAGCGATGAGCACCATAAAGACCACTGCGATCCAGCGTCTCATCCGGCGCTCACATGGACATGAGCCTGGGCTTCCTCATTCAGGCATAACCCGTGGTACATCAGCTTGGTAATGCACGGATCCACAAGGCGATAGTGGATGTGATTGCCGTGGCGCCGCGTGTCGAGGATCCCCGTGTCCACCAGCCGCCGGAGCTGGTTCGAGACCGCCTGGGGCTTCATCCCCACAGCCTCCGCCAAATCGCTCATACACGGGTCGCCCTTGAGGATCAGAGCGTGAAGAATGCGCAACCGCGTATCCGAAGCCAGCACGTCGAAGATCCGGGCCAGTTCCACGGCCTTGGGCCCGCTCAACAAAGGGCGTTCGGCCAGGGGAGCCTTCGGTGGGCAGGGTGAGGTGGGCATCTTGATCAACTATTACACGGATGAGTGTAGTCCATGTTCCTCCTAGGTCAAGGGCTCCTATCAACGACACTGGGGTTGAGCTAGGATCCCAAAAGATCAGCAGCATGAATCGTCAGGTGGGTAGGTAACCCGACATACAATCCCACACCTTTGCGGGTTAGATCTCGAAGCGCTATTCAAGCGCACCCTCCTCATACGCCTCGCTGGCGAGGGAGGGGGTGGGTTTTTCGATCCGCGAGCAGGCCGGGAAGGACAGCTCACCCCCGGAAACGTCGGGAGTTACCTCTAAAACCACCGCCAAAGCCAGAATTTCTCAAACCACACCTTTCCCCAATGCCAGTGGAATCCAGGTGACCGCATCTCGATTTGAGGTGCGGGGTCGCCATAGAAATTCCCCCGTCCAACAGCAGCCTTTCCATCACCCGTTTCAACGAAGCACTCGCCATATCCCTGGAAGATCTCTGGAGATCCCTTGCCCAGAATGGATTGGGCGATGTTGTGCGCCACCACCTCGGCTTGGCCGTGGGCGAATACCCCAGCCTTCGGAAGCGGTTTCCCCATTTTCAACGGGATGGTTGTGACGTCCCCGAGCGCATAGACCCCATCAAACCGAGTTTGGAGGTTCTGGCGGTCGACCGGGATCCACCCTCCTTCGTTCACGAGCCCCGCTTCTCGGACGACCTTGGGGGCTCGGTGAGGAGGAACGTAGGCGAGGAGATCGAAGGATGACTCTGTCCCATTGGTGAAGCGTAGGGTCTTTGAGACGGGATCCACTGAGGAGATTTGATGCTCAGGGTGATAAGCGATTCCCTTGGCTTCCACCATGCTCCGCACAGATGCAGAAACTTCCGGGCCCGCAACCCCCATGGGGCCTGGTTCAGCAGCGTAGAAATCGAGGTGTACTTGGGATCGGACGCCCCGCTTACGCAACTCTGCTTCCAGAAGCATCGCGGCCTCATAGGGCGCCGCGGGGCATTTGTAGGCCGGAGCGGCCGTCAGCACAGCCAACCGCCCCGTTCGGAACGCTTGAAGGGCCTTTTGAAGCGACTGAGCTCCGTCCAAGGAATAGAAAGCGTGACCCGCCTCCGCAAGGCCCGGAATGGCATCCATCGCCAATTCTGCCCCCAGCGCGACCACCAGCACATCGGCCTGAACGATGGCGCCGTTGAGGCTGATTTGGCGTTGGAGGGGGTCGATCGATTCAACAGTGCCATGCATCACCTCGATGCCCTTGCGGCTCAGGCGATCCAAGGGGCGAGCAATGTCTTCGGCTCGTCTTGCCCCCGTCATCAGCCACAACAGCGAAGGCTGGAAGAGGTGGTCCCTCTCGCGGTCCACGACGATAATTCGATGGGCCTTGGGGAGCTTTTTGCGCAAGGTCACTGCGGTGACGAGGCCACCCACGCCTCCGCCAAGGATGAGGATGGTCTTGGCCCCGTTCATCGCGTGACTCCTTGAAGGGGTCAAAAGGATACGACCTTGTCGGAATCGCGCACGATCTCGTATAGGTCCTTCATGGTGGAAAGTGGGCACATCTCCGTGCCCTCGGAATTCCGGATCCTGAGGCACGAGCCACAGGCCAAGATCTTGCCCCCTCGAGCCAAGAGATCCTTCATCTGGGCCGTAACGGGGAATTGTTCGGTATCGAGGGATTCGCACTCAACGCCTTTGGCGAGGAGAAAGACGTTGACCTGATCGCCTTCCTTCAGGGCGAAGACGCCCAGGCGGAACGCGTTCCAAACGGTTTCTGAGTCCGTGGAATAGATGATGATTCCGAGTTTCATGAGAGGGATCTCCAAAGGTGAAGGAACCTTCACAGGGGTGTAAGAACGGTTGGTTAGGCCTGGGCCCTGGCCGACCTGGAGACACGGCCGCCGGGCGCCATACCCGACGCCACGGCATAGCCGCGGGCACGCCAATCCTGCACGCCATCTTCGAGCCGGGCGGACAGGAATCCCTTGGAGCTCAAGAGCCCCACGGCCTCCATGGCGAGTACGCAATAGGGCCCGCGGCAGTACGCTACGATGACCCCATCTTTCGGAAGGGTGCTGAGATGTTTCTTCAGGTCGGAGAGGGGCATGGAGATGGCCCCCGGAATATGGCCAACCTCGTACTCCTCTGAAGGCCGCACATCGAGGAGGGTGACTTCACCTCGACGGACCCGCTCCACGAGCGTCTTCTGATCAATGCGCTCCATGGCTTCCCGGCCTTCCAGGAATTGGCGAGTCACTCGATCCACCTCGGCAATGCGCGTTTCTGCGACATGGCGGATGCCTACGAGCAACTCGGCGACCTCGGGGCCGGCAAGCCGATAGGTGACGAATGGCCCCACCTTCTCCCCCTCGACCAACGAAGCCCCGCGGAGCACTTGGAGGTGCTGGGAGGTGTTAGCCACGCTCATCCCAGTGAGCTGAGCCAATTCCTCTACCCGGCGCGGACTCTGGGAAAGCAAATCCAACAACTCGATTCGCTTGGCGCTCCCGAGTGCCTTTGCCACGTGAGCAAAGTGCTCACAAATGGTGTCTTTGTACTTTCGCGGGGAGAGCATGAAGGGCTCCAGTGGAATGACGTCATTCAAGGATTCACTTGAATGATAGAATCATCTCTTCATGCTCCCCACGCGTCAAGTTCCCCCTTTCGGAGGATCCATGCAGCCCGCCTCAGATCCCGTCTACCTGGACCACAACGCCACCACGCCTGTGATTCCGGAGGTACTGGAGGCCATGCTCCCCTATTTCTCCGTGGAATTCGGGAACGCGGGGAGCGCCCACGTGTTCGGCGATGCACCACGACGGGCAATCACGAGAGCCCGAGAGCAGGTCGCCGCGCTCTTGAATGCCCGCCCAGAAGAAATCCATTTCACCTCTGGGGGTGTGGAGGCGAATAGCCTGGCCATCAAGGGGGTGGCCGCAACGTCGGATCGTCGGCAGATCGTAACGTCCAATGTGGAGCACCCGGCCACCGTCAATCCGTGCTGGGACCTCGCGCAGGAGGGGTGGATCATCCACAGGGCGCCCGTGGATGGGGTGGGGCGACTTCGTACCCAGGAGGCCGGAATCTCTGAAGCAACGGCCTTGGTGACCGTCATGCACGCCAACAATGAAACGGGCACCCTCCAACCCATTGAGGACCTGTCGAGTCAGACCAAGCGCGTTGGAGCCCTCACTCACACGGATGCGGCCCAGAGCGCTGGGAAAGTGCCCGTGGATGTCGATCTACTGGGTGTCGACCTGCTCTCAATCGTTGGACACAAGCTCTATGCCCCGAAGGGCATTGGCGCGCTGTACGTACGCAAGGGGACGCCCATCGCGCCCTCTCTGTTCGGGAGAAGTCCGGGGGCTGGCCTTAGGCCCGGTACTTTGAACGTCCCATCCATCGTGGGCCTTGGCCAAGCCTGCGAGGTTGCCCTTCGTGATCTACATGAGGAATCACAACGTCTACGGACCATCCGTGACGCGCTCTGGGAAGGATTGCGAGCCCGAATTCCCGGCATTCGCTGGAATGGCTCGGCAGAGCATGCACTCCCAAATACCTTGAACGTGAGGTTCCCCCACATCTCGGCTCAAGCCCTACTCGAACGGATTCCACGCATCGCCGTTTCGATGGGTGCCGCTTGCCACTCCGGCGAGACCCGCGCTTCTCAGGTGCTTTTATCGATGGGGCTCACGGAAACCGAAGCTCGGGCTTCTGTTCGATTGTCCGTAGGGCGATTGGTGGGAGAGGGGGCTATCTCGATGGTGATCGATGAGATCCATTGCGCCTGGCTTGACCTGGCAGGTATGCAGCCGCATTGATCCTCGATCAAGATCAGAATGCCGTTGGGACACCAATGGAGAGATTCCACAACCTAAGCAAAGGTAACGAGGCAGGCAATTCCACATAACTGACCGCTTGCAAGAGGTGTTGATCAGGCCCACCCACCGGATGTCCCTTGCAGGTACTGATAGGTGGGCCTGAGCTTCTCCTGTGGAGATTCTAAAATGACCGTCAGGGGAGGCCGACCACCGAAGACTTGATTTCGATTGGGTGCCTTCAACCAATCCTCAGGTCTACCGAGCAGATCATCTGCCATCTCATAGATCGCGAGAAATAGGGCCAGGTGATCGAGTTGTTCCTCTGGGTTACCTAACAGGCGCTCTCGGTCTTCCGGGGAGAGCCCCAATTCCAACGCAACTTCATCGAATAGGGATCTGGCCGCCATCTCGCCGGCCTCGTACGGTCTGCCTGAACGGGAGTCGGACATAGCGCCAGGATAGGCCTCTCAAGGGGATCTCAAACACTCTAATTGCCCGAATTTTTCAACTTGGTGGGATTGACATTTTGACGAAATTTAATGCTCGTCAAAAAAATCGCCAGTTGTTCGTTCATCAATTTTGCCCTATCTTCTAGCATGCCTAGCGTCCATTCCGCCGAAGTGAAGGAACTCCAAGACGAAATCGCCAATTTGGCCCGCTTGGCAATCCTCCCCTCACCAGAGGACCTCCGGCTTTACTTGGCAAAATTAGTCCGCAAGTACAGGGCTACCAGCCCAACCTTATCCGCGCGCCTAGACCAAAGCCTTAAATCAACGCAGGCAAGATCGGTCGGCAATTCGGTTCTTCGGAAGGGGGACGAAATGCCCTTAGCGGCCACGGGCCCAATTCCAACCGATGGAGACACTCGCCTAGCACTGATCCGTGTATTCGACGACACCGCTGGGCTGGAGTCGCCTTTACTACCCCCTGCGTTGATGGCTCAAATTGAAGCCATCATTTTGGAAAGAGGAGCGAGAGAGAAGCTCATTTCGAGGGGAATTACGCCCACCCGCTCGGCTGCAATGATCGGACCGCCTGGAGTTGGCAAGACTCTCAGTGCGCGATGGATTGCACACCGAGTAGGGAAGCCGCTCTGGGTGTTGGATCTCGCTGCGGTGATGAGCAGCTTCCTAGGAAAGTCAGGAACCAACCTTCGATCGGCACTGGACTATGCAAAGGCCAACGGTGCGGTCCTCCTTCTCGACGAATTTGATGCCATTGCGAAGAAGCGTGGGGATGAATCAGATATCGGCGAACTTAAGCGCCTAGTCACTGTGATGCTTCAAGAAATTGACCATTGGCCTGACAGCAGCCTCCTGCTTGCGGCAACCAATCATCCTGAGCTTGTTGATCCCGCGCTTTGGCGTCGATTCGATGTTGTCCTTCAGTTTGAGGAACCGATGCTTGAAGCCACAAGTGCGGCCATGCGGCGATTCTTCGGCAAGGACCTAAAGACCTTCACGCCCTGGGAGCCAACCTTGCTGCAGGCACTCAAAGGTAAGTCTCTGTCACATGTCGAGCGCACAATTAACACGCTCCGAAGGGGGCATGCACTCCACGCTGGTACTCCTGACGAACTCGTCGCTGCGATTGTTGGTCATGGCCATTCCGAGATGAAGTTCTCTGACCGTCTTAAGGTGGCCCTCCAAATGGCGAAGGCAGGTGGCCGTACTTATTCAGAAATTAGCGATCTCACAGGTGTCGCACGAGACACCATCCGCAAGCACGCTGGGCCGTCACCTCGACAGGGAAGAGGGAGGAAATAAATGGCGACTAGGTACTTGATCGGGAAAGGGGAACTCCTCACCCAGCGCATCGATCCTCCACGACGTAAACCGGGGACAAAGCTTCGTCCATACTCTTTTCCAGAGGCCGTGTCGGCTCTGTTTCCCCAGATCGAAGAGGCGAACGAGTCCTTTGGTTTGTTACCGACCTCTGCATGTCCGGGCGATATCGTGGTTGCTCGCGTAGCAATTCATCCCGCGTTCCTTGCCAAAAGCTACTTCCCCAAGGCCTTACTCGATACAGCTGGGCTGGCGTCCGTGGGCTCCCACACCGTGCGTCTCCACCCTCGAAAGCTTGTAAGAGATACGAGTTCTTCAGAGTCAGACTCCACAGAGTACTTTGTCGCCGGGACTCGGAAGGCGATGAGAGGTCTCCCAGCTTTAGTTCAAGGTTTCCAAGAAGAGACTGATCTAGCCCTTCAATTCGCAGAAATTGAATCTGTGGCTCCATTTCTTGCGGCAGAAAAAGTGAAGGCGATTGGAGATGTTGATACTCGAGTATTCGAGGTCGGACTCCACATTCTTCCTGGTGCTTCAGAAGAGGAACTCAAGTACTACTTCATGGCTTACGCCAGGGAGTGCCAATTCAAAATCAACGAGGAATTCGTTTTCAGTGCGGGGGGCATGGTCTTCCTTGCTGTTGAGGGGCCCGCCGAGAAGCTCCCTGAGTTGGCGAAATTCACGCTGACTCGCGTGCTCCGTCCAATGCCTCGAATTCGTGGGGTTCGCCCTTTAATGAGGGGAGCAGGACTCAGATTGGGGTTCCAGCCATCCTCTCTGGAACCGGTGTCACGCGAACCAAAGGTCGCGATCCTTGATGGCGGTTTGCCCGATGCGCATTCATTGGGCTCATTCGTCAGACGATATTTCGTGGCGGACGAAGATGCCAATCCTGTACCTGAATATTTGGCGCATGGACTAGGTGTTACCTCCGCTTTTCTATTCGGGCCGATTGAACCAGGTACTCCTGCTCAGCGCCCCTACGCCGCAGTTGACCACCATCGGGTGTTGGACGCCAAAAGCGATGAAGAGGACCCCTACGAGCTGTTTCGAACCTTGGCGAACGTAGAGACAATTCTTCTCTCCCGCCAATATCAATTCATCAATTTGAGTCTTGGTCCGGACCTTCCAGTTGAGGACCGTGAGGTCCATGCATGGACTTCTGTGATTGACACCATCCTTTGCGATGGTGAGACCTTGCTTTCCGTTGCGGTTGGAAACAATGGAGAGAGGGACGATGCACTTGGCTTGAGTCGGATTCAAGTCCCGGGCGATTCTGTAAACGCGCTTTGCGTAGGTGCTGCCGATCTCCGAGGAGCTACGTGGACTAGGGCTCCCTATAGCGCCAAAGGTCCAGGTCGGAGCCCAGGTCGGAGGAAACCCGATATCGTTGCCTTCGGGGGGTCAGCTAAGGAGTACTTTCATGTTGCAGCCCCAGGGATTCACCCGGAGGTAGTCCCACAGCTCGGTACAAGCTTCGCGGCTCCATTCGCGTTGAGATCTGCTGTCGGAATCCGTGCGGTCCTCGGCGACGAAGTCCATCCGTTCACTACCAAAGCATTACTGATCCACGGTTGCGAAGGTGCCTCCCCCGAGAATCCCAGTGAAATCGGATGGGGACGTGTTCCCGAAGATATCAATCAGCTGATCACCTGTGGTGACGGCATCGCACGCATCATCTATCAAGGAGAGCTTCGTCCAGGGAAGTACCTGCGAGCTCGAGTCCCGCTGCCCAAGGACCCACTTCTTGGGATGGTGAATTTAAAAGCGACTTTTTGCTACGCGAGTCCTACAGACCCCCAAGATGCCGCAGCGTACACAAAGGCGGGATTGGACATCACCTTTCGACCTCACAAGGAAAAGATCAAAGACGGAGCGGCACATCCAAACTCAGCCCCGTTCTTTCCCCAGACGGAATTTCGAACGGAGGAAGAGCTACGTTCGGACCTCGGGAAGTGGGAGACCGCCCTTCACGCAACAGATAACTTCCGAGGTACTAGCCTCAACGAACCCGTTTTCGACATCCATTACAACGCAAGAGAGTCGGGTGGCCTGGCTGGATCAAGTGCACCAAATATTCGGTATGCCTTGGTGCTGACGGTTTCAGCCCCGCGACATCCAAACCTCCACGAGGAAATTCTTAGGAACCACGTGGTGCTTCAGGCCCTTGTTCCTCAGATTTCTCTGCCCATCCGACTCGGCTCGGCCTAATCCTAGTCACCAGTCAGGCGTCGGTACTTCCCAACCCCACTAGTTGCACGTCCTCATGTCGCCATGGTGTGTATTGGCTCAGCCATTGCGGAGGTAGATTGAGCGGTCGGCCCCGAGTGAACATGCAAATCGCGAATTGGTTTGATCGGCGCTGAGTTCTTCACATTCCGCCGCTAGCGGCAACCATCGGATTGCCCACGGCCGACCCGAGGAAGCGGAGCTTCAAGATCTTGGAGACTGAGCCCGCCGCGTCGCGCGTTAAATATGTGGCAAGCAAAGCGTTCCTCATACCTACCCAGCGTCGCTTCTAATTCTTGAATGCGATTTCGCAACCGTTGTAGGGCCGCCAATTCAAGATCCTTCATCCGCTGACGCACCGGCGACCTCTTTTTTTGCTGGAACGCTGACCTGATGGATGGGTGTTTTTGAAGAGCTTGCCTCGACCAGAGCACCCCCAAGCGGAGCTTGACCTCATGGGTCAATGCATCCCAAGTGATGGTAGGGAGTGGCCACGTCGCGACGAGGGTACAAATTCTAAGGACATCACTTTCTGTGAGATGTCGGACTCTCCGCTGGGCATTTCCGGTGTTGAGTCTCATCAATCCGCCTTGGAAATGGGGAGTTGGACGAGGTCGCCATCCTTGATTGAAGTGTCCTCATGAACGGCGACGATACTCCTTAGTTGCTCTAGCTTCTCGATGTGGTGTTCGAGCCAGGTGTTTGCGCCATAGGCTCGATCACTCACTTCCTGCTTGGCCCTATCGACAAGCCACTCCTCTTCCTCAAACAATTGTTGGGCACGTTGCTTGAATTTCACATCACCCTTTGGGACTAACAATCCGGAGCAGGTGGCGCACTCGGGTGGGGAGGTTCTGGGGAGTGTCGCATAGTGGTGAATGCAGTAGCCGAGATCGGTTGTGTGGACATTACCGAAAACAGCTTCTCTGAATGAGGCGCGATCAACTGGATTCAATCGTGCTAGGAGGTCCTGAATTTGCCCATGAACTCGATCTTCATTGGAGAGTCGGCGCACCATTTCAGCCTTGTCTTCAAGCGTCATATGGTTGTACACGTCATTTTGACTGATCTGTTTGCGGCCTGACCATCGAGCAATTTCGATCTCGGAGAGCCCCCCCTTTTGGAGCAGTGTATTTAGCCAGTGACGAAATTGATGGCTCGTGACCTTTAGAGGGTTGCCCTTCTCGTCATTGCATTGGAATCGTTCAAAGATGGAAGGTTGATTCCTGTGACGAGTTGAGTCTCGATAACCGCAGAGCCACTTCTGAAGGTTGCAATAAAGGACAGGTGCAGCGGAACCACGGATCGTTCCATACCGTGAAGAGAAAAATCGCTTTCCAACAACGAAAAGCGACTCATGGAGTTCTTGTCTCCATGGTTTGAGCATCACGGGATTGAGCGTGGATTCTCTACGCAGGATTGTTTCAAGCTCCTCCCTTGAAATCAGTTCGTGGTTCCTCCGGTTCGTTCTGGGGATCCCTTGATTGCGCAAGTAGAGGCGCACCGAGGAATCGTCAATTCCGAGAGCTACTCCAGCCTCAGGCGGTGTAAACCATTGTTTGTCAGGAGCTGCTTGAAGGTTCGCCCGATGAGGGTTGTGAAACATGAATTCAGCATTTTCCCGGTAGGGATTTGTGATGAGACGGGTCCCTTCTATCGCCTTTTTCGCAAGCGGGACCATGATGGTTGGGAGCCACTTGATTCCGATCTCACTCTGTCCGCCCTTTTCGGGTGTGTACCTGATCCCGCAACGGAGTACCGGGTTGCCGAGCTCATCAATTTTGATATTTTTGCCGTCGCTGAGTGGCTGAAGTTCTTCAACCCAGCAATCTGCAGGTAGAGAGAGCAGTTCGCCAATTCTGAACCCGCTGCAGAGCAACAGAATCACCACGAACATGAGGAGGCGATCGGACTCCTCGGTTAGCTGATGATAAATCTCAGGAAGCGCCTCGAAGATCTGAGTGTTGGGAAGCTTGTTCAATCGCCTTTGCTCTGCTTGAAGGTCCGTTTTCCAAGAACCAGTCTTCTTTGGAATTGGGTTTGTCCAGCGCAATTGGACCGCTGCTATCCGGTGCTCATCCATGCGGTCAGCAATGACCGAAAGTAGATATCCAACATTCGAAGGCGTCTCGCCTTTCGATGTTTCACGTACCAGGTTGAGCGCTAGATCGAAGATTTTGGGGGTGAATCTCCAAGGGTCTACACAATGTTGAGAGTCAGCGGCCGCATACAGATAACGTATGGCTCGGGTAAGTTGCTCGACATAGGTAAAGCTGTAATCACGGCGCTTCAGTTCATGGGCGATTAATGCTCGTGTATAGCTCGCGAAGGGCTCTTTGAACGGTTGTGAACCTAGAGCACTGCCTTTGAGTGGTGTGGATGCGAAGACCAGCTTCGAATTCTTGTGAGTGGCATTCCGATTTCTCTTGAAGAGCCAGTGAGGTTGATAGAAGTCGATTCCCATTGCAGAGGCAAGTTCAATTCCAGATTGGATGTAGGACGTAACAGATGAAGCGAGAGGATGAAGAGCTACCGACCCTGGAGGTGGATTCATTCCACACCTCCAGATGGGTTCTTGGGTGTGTGGCGCTCCTTACAGATACTGATGACCTCGGCGATGGCCAAAATGGTTTGGTCATAGAGCTGAACATCTGCTGGGGCAGCTTCTTGAGATTCAAGGTTGAGCCTTCGTTTTAGTAGTTGATCTAGGAGCAACTCATGAGGCCCATCCTTCCAAGGGTGATAAAGCCTGCAGGTGTAACAAGCGAGGGGGCTGGCGAGTCGGCATTTCCCGAAGCACCCGCACGAGCCGACGCCCACAAACAACCCCTTTTCCTTATCCCCAAAAAAGACTCTGCTACTCGGATCATCCCCTCGTGGCGCATCGTGAGGTTTCTGTACCACCTTCCCAAGAAATGCTTTTGCAATGGGGCCAAGGTGGGCCGCGAGAGCTTTGTCCAGGCGCTCCACGACCGAGGACCTAGCATTGAAATACACCATTATGTGTCGCGTATCTCCATGATCCAGCGCCTCCGCAACAACAGCGGGGGATGCGTTCAGCTTTACTAGCTCAGTTCCAAAGGTGTAGCGGAATCTCCTCGCACTTAAAGGGATGAAATTCCCAGAATCATCAGTGAGATTCAGCTCGATTCCTAGATTTCTGACCTTTGCACTCAAGGTCGATGGCAGTTCGTGCCACCTCGTTACGAGATCTGACGCGTCAAGGAGGGATGTCTCAGACGGGGCCTTCCTAGGGAACATTGGCCAGTCGGGAAGCTCAGAATGGCCGAGGCGTTCACGCTGAGATCGGTTGTCAGAGATCACTCGCTTCAATAGAGCGGCCAGAAAGGCTGGGATTCTTCTGCTCTTTACTTGGGCACGTGGAGTAGAGTCTCCCTTCTTGTGCCTCGGGATATTCAAGAAATGAAATTGGCCTTCCTGCCGAAGATCGCTTTCCCGAAGAGATGCGGCGACCGAAATATTGCTACCCCAAACCAGCAATAGCCACAGAAGGGCTAAATCATGGACTGGGAGTGTTCCCCTGAATTCGGAGGTGGTTAGTGCGGTTGTGATTTTGCGACGATCCTGATCGCTAAGAGGGCCCTTGCCTGGGAGTTCCTGTAGAACCGCCCGACCATAATTCGGATCAGGGCCTAGCCGAATGCTTCTGATCGAACGCGCGACATCCCGACTAAATGGCGGATATCCCATCCGTTCTGCCCAGAGGTACCACCTCCTGAGTGATCCGAAGGGGATTCTCCAATGGCTCATTTCCGCCTGAAGGGTTGAACGAAATTCGACGAAGACGACTTCGGGAACTACCTGCATCAAGGAATCGGCTTCTAGGAAGCTTTTACAATGTTGAACTTTCTGAAGCGCAAGGAGGAAGCCCCTAGCGGAATGTGCAGACAGGGTCTTCAGAACATGAACCGCGTATGCTTTCGCGGCGCTCTCGAGCATGGGATTTTTGAAGGAGACGGCATCCCAATTCAGGTTTGAACTCAGCCAGGGCAATCTCCATACACATTTGGAGGTATCAACTACATGCCCGCATCTAGTAACAACCTCGCCTGGGATGAAGGAGAGTGAATGCCCTGATCTGGGTTGATCCGCTAGGAGTGAGGTAGGGGAAGCCATTCGGACTCCTCCTGGGATCGTTGTCTAACACCGTCCGCCATGAAAACTGCGAACCGAGACGACAATGCTCGTGTTGCCCGTTTTGTATACCGCTTAGGCATTCTTGATTCGGCCGTCCATCCCATCCGGTAGCTTTGTGCCTTGAGATACTCGGTGTCATTTGTCTTGTCCCTCTTTACTAACAACTCAATCCATCGTTCGTTCCAGTCATGCCGAAGTACATGAGCACTGAAGGTGGCTCCGAGTCCTGGCGTTCTAGAGCGGAGGATTTCGAAAATGTGTTTGGCAGACCTGATTGATAGCGGCTCGCCACGTTCCGAAACAAATAGGTACGGAGATCTCTTGGCCTTTGAGTAGCGGGATAAATCACTGCGGTGCTCAAAGAGCCAGTCTTCCAAGGCATCACGGCACCCATCATTCATATCGAGAATGCGCGGAAGGGTTTTCACTTGTGGCTGCCGAACCCGAGGATCCTCGGGATCGTCATGACGCCTGTGAATGGTGACCTCACCATGGCTCCCCCGCAAATTGAGGTCACTGATCTTGATGGCCAAGGCTTCGCTGAGCCGGACTCCAAGGTCAAAATATATAGAGAGCAAGGCAAAGTTCCGATGACGATGTCTGAGCGAGAACGGATTTTCAGGACTATCGGGATGAATGGCGCGCAGTAGGATTTGCCGTTGCTCTTGTGTTAGCCCGAATCGCTCTCCTTTGATTCGATCAGTTGAACGAGAGCGTGGGAATAGAGCCCTCCAGGACTCACTCCACTTCTCGAGTCGTTCAATGGCATAGTTCCATTCGATGTCTCGAAGTTTGTGAAGTGATTGGTCACACTCCCATCGAACAAAGTCCCGGAAGGTCCTAAGACGCATGATGTGGACCTGCTCATCTACTATGGATGACGACTTGATGTCTCCGGGCGAGCCGGATGGTATAGGGAGCCGACAGCGCAAGGCGTCCCACAATGCGAGCATTTCGCCTGGGCTCAGAAATATGGATGAAGAGATCCGCTCCTTGAGCCCGATTTCGTTCTCCCTACACCAAGTAAGTGCAATCGAAAGGCTTCGGAGACGGAATTCGATTGTGTTGAAGCTCAACCCTCTAAGTCGTAGCCTCTCAAGAACCCATGACATTACGTCTGGTTCCGGCAGGCCAGTCACTAGATCCACAAGAAATGGAAGGCGCTCGCCGGATGAAAACCTTGCAAGACGTACCTGATATCCAGTCATGACACTTGGCCACAAAGGTAACAACCAATGTATGGCCCCATTCCAACGAGTCAATGGGGAGCTATGTTGCGCATTGGAAGGTCATAACTTGTTGAATCTAAAATCCATGACGTCGATCGAGATTACAGAATCGAAGGATTGCACCTTATGCCTGGCCGTGCCGGCCAACCGCCTGGGCTACGGGCGCTTCACGCTGCCGCAGCTGAAGGTGATGCAGGAGGTGATCACGCTGCTCGTGTTCGGCGTGTTCGTGGTGGGATACATGAAGGAGCGGCTCACCCTCAACCACCTCTGGGCCGCCTGCTGCCTGGTGGGGGCCATCTTCTTCACCTTCCGCAAATAGGAGCTGCCGATGTACACCTATGAAGTCCAGGTGGAAACGACCCCCGATGCGGGCGAGGCCTTCGAGGCCTACATGCGGCGCAAACACATTCCCGAGATCTTCGCCACGGGCTGCTTCATGGACATCACCTTTGAAGCGGCCTCCGCCACGCGCTTCCGGACCCGCTACCGGGCCCTGCGGCGGGAGGAACTCGATCGCTACCTTCTGGATCACGCGCCCGCCTTCCGGCGGGACTTCCTGGAGCACTTCCCCGAAGGGCTCAAGGTGCAGCGGGAGCTGTGGGAGGCCCGGCAGGAGTGGGCCTAATCGTTCCGGTGGGTGAGCCCGAACTCCTGCACCAGCTCCATGAGCCGGGCCACGGAGAAGGGTTTCGGTAGGAGGCGAGTGGCGGTGTCGCCCTCCAACTCGGGTCGGAAGGGTTCCAAATCCTGGCCGCTGGCGAGGATGAACGGGATCTTGGAGCCCGTGCTCCGGATGCGCCGCAGCAGCTCCATGCCGGTGCACAGGGGCATGCGCTGATCGCTGAGGATGAGGTCGTAGCTGGTGGCCTGGAACAACTGCCAAGCCTGGTCGCCATCGGGGGTCGTTTCCACCTGGGCCCGGGCGATGGTGAGGGCGTCGGCCAGGGTCTCCCGCAGATCCACCTCGTCCTCGGCCACGAGGATGCGTAGGCCCGTCAGGGGCCCCAGCTCCGGCTCCACTTGCACCTGCGGGGCCTTGAGTTCCGCCGACTCGGTGCCGGAGGTGGGCAGGCGGAGGGTGAAGGTGGAGCCTTGGCCCGGGGTGCTCTCCACGTCCAGGCTGCCGCCGTGGGCGCGCAGGATGCCGAAGGCCATGGCCAGGCCGAGGCCCGTGCCCTTGCCCACGGGTTTGGTGGTGAAGAAGGGCTCGAAGATGTGGGGCAGCACGTCGGAGGGGATGCCCCGGCCCGTGTCGGTGATGGTGAGGGTCACGTGCTGGCCGCTGGCGGGGCGCGTTCGGAAGGTGAGCTTGCCCCCCTCGGGCATGGCATCCCGGGCGTTCACGGCGATGTTCATGAGCACCTGCTCCAGTTGGAGGGGCTCGCCGAGGATGTTGGGCAGATCGGGGTCCAGATCCAGCTCCACCCGCACGAGGCCGCCCAAGATCCGATCCAGGAGCCCCGCGGTGCGCTGGATGAGGCGGTTGAAATCCAACGGGCGCAGGTCCGCCTGGGCGTTGTGGCTGAAGGCCAGCAGGGCCTTGGTGGTCTGGGCGCAGCGCTCCACTGCCTCCTCCGCGCGGAGGATGCGCATGGAACCGGGACTGTTGGCGGGCAGCACCTCTCGCGCGAGGTAGAGCTGGCCCATGATGGCGCCAAGCTGGTTGTTCACGTCATGGGCGATGCCTCCGGCCAGGGTGCCCAAGGTTTCCAGCCGCTGGCTGTGCTGGAGCTGCTGTTGGAGCCGGGCGCGATCCTGCTGGGCTTCGCCGGCCCGGTGCAAGGCCTCCCCCAGGGTGTGGATCTCGGCGATGGGCGTGTCGGGGATGGCGGGCACCTGCCCCTGACCCAGCCGCAGGGCGGCCCGGGAGAGGTCCCGCAGGGGGTTGCCGAAGCGCCGGGCCAGGCGGAGGGAGTGCCACACCACGCAGAGGAGGATGAAGACGCAGACGCCAAGGGCCAAGAGGAGGCGGCGCTGGGCGCCGCCCAGCAGCTCCTTTTCCGGGATGGCCATGAGCAGGGTCCAGGCCGGGGAGCCCGTGGGTCGCAGCTGGCGGCGGATGCCCAGGCCCCGGTCCTGCCAGATGAGGTCTTCGCTCTGGTTCCACAACCGGGACAGCACGGGGTAAGTGGCGGCATCCAGGGGCTGGAGGAAAGCCTGGGCGCGGCGCAGGGGATCCCGGAGGGCCGGGGTCTTGGGGGGGAGGATCGTGCGGCCCCGGGCATCCACCATGGCCATGAGGCTGCCGGGGGTGGGATGGGCCGCCCAGAAACGGCCCGTCAGATCCTCCAACATCAGATCCAGGCACAGCGCGCCCTTGAAGGTGCCGCCGGGGCCCCGGAGGGGCACGACAAACGTGATCCCCGTGAGGCTGGTGCCGTAGAAGGGGTAGGGGTCCACCCAGAGGGAGACGGGGCTTTGCCGGGCCGCCACGAACCAGGGCCGGGTGGTGGCATCCAGGTAGACCTCCCGGGGCGGGCGGTCCTTGGGGGCCAAGGGCCGACCCGAGCGCCGGAGCGTGGTCATCCAGGAGGTGCCGGCATCCTGCTGCAGCTGAAAGCTGTTCAGGGACCGCTGGGGTAGGGCGTCCTCCAAGTTGGCCCGCGAGAGGAAGATGCCTTCGCCCCGTTCATCCACGAAGAAGACCGCCGCCACCAGCGGATGCTGGCGCATCAGGGCGTGGAGTTGGGGCTCCTCCCCCTCTGTGGCGGGCAGCCGCAGGGTGCCCTCGGACCAGAGAGATTCCAGCGTGGCGCCGAGGCCTTCCACCTGACTCATGGACGCGTTCAGATCCGAGCGCAGGTGATCCACCAGCAGCGACGTGCGCGCTTCCGCCTGCTCCCGCAGGCTCGCCCGCTGCCCCCACCAGAGGCTGAACGTGATCAGCGCTGCCGCCGCCCCCACGAGGACCAGCAGATCACGCAGGAGGAGGCGTCGGAGCGGAAGCATGCCCGAATCGTTTCGGCAGGCTTGCACCCAGGGATGAAGTTGGGAGGGACGTTCCGGACTCCGGAACATCCCTCCCGATCAGGGGGGCTGCCTACGCCAGCGCGGCCCGAAGGGCGGCGAAGGCGGCGGGCAGGCCTTCGGGCTTGGTGCCACCGCCCTGGGCCAGATCCTTCTTGCCGCCGCCGCGACCCTCCACGGGGCCGGCCATGGCCTTGAGGAGTGCGCCGGCATCGGCCTTGGCGGTGAGGTCCGAGGCCACGCTCACGAGGATGGCGACCTTGCCCTCCACGGTAGAGGCCAGGGCGATCACCGCGCTCGTGTGGCGGGTGCGCACTTGATCCATAAGCTCGCGCAGGGCGTTGCCTTCCAGCCCTTCCACGGACGCCGTGACAAGGGTGAGGCCGTTCACCTGCTCCACCTGCTCGGCGCTGCCGCCGCCGGAGGCGGCCTTGAGTTTGGTCTCCTTCAGCTCCCGCTCCAGCTGGGCGATGCGGGCATCCTTGGCGGGCACCAGTTCCATGAGCTTGTCGCGGCCCGCATTGGCTTGGCGGGAAAGGCCCGTCAGCAGGGCTTCATCCTGCTGGAACCACTCAAGCGCAGCGGCGCCGGCCACCGCTTCCAAGCGGCGGACGCCGCTGGCCACGGCCGTTTCGGAGGTGACCTTGATGAGGCCGATTTGGCCCGTGTTGGACACGTGGGTGCCGCCGCAGAGCTCGATGGAGAAGCCGGGCACGTCCAGCACGCGCACCTTCTCACCGTACTTCTCACCGAAGAGCGCCATGGCGCCCTTGGCCAGGGCTTCGTCAATGGGCAGCTCCTCGGTGCAGGTGGCTTGCGCCTTGCGGATCTCGTCGTTCACGAGACGCTCGATCTCCGCCAGCTGCTCGGGCTCGATGGGGGCGAAGTGGGTGAAGTCGAAGCGCAGGCGCTCGGGATCCACGACGCTGCCGGCCTGCTTCACGTGAGTACCCAGCACTTCGCGCAGGGCCGCGTGCAGCAGGTGGGTGCCCGTGTGGTGGGCTTGCGTGCGGGCGCGGCGTTCGGCATCCACGGCGGCGTGGAGGGCCATGCCCTCCTTCAGCGTGCCGGAGACCACCACCTTGTGCAGGTGGCGCTTGGCGGCGGGGGCCGTGGTATCCAACACCGAGGCGGCGCCGCCTTCGAAGGTGAGGGCGCCGGTGTCGCCCACCTGGCCGCCGCCCATGGCGTAGAAGGGGGTGCGGTCGAGGAGCACGCTGCCTTCGCCGGAGAGCGAGGCGACGCGCTTGTTGGCGGCGTCGAAGCAGGCGAGCACCTTGGCCTCACCCGTGGTGGCGCGGTAGCCCAGAAACTCCGTGGCGGGTAGCTCGGCCAGCACGGCGAAGTCGCCCTGGAGGCGCTGATCGTGAGCCTTCATGGAGGCGCGGCTCTGGGCCTTCTGTTGGGCGAGCTCCCGCTGGAAGCCCTCCAGATCGCAGGCAATGCCACGTTCCTTGGCCCAGTCCTCCACGAGGTCCACCGGGAAGCCGAAGGTGTCGTAGAGCTTGAAGATGTCGGGGCCCGTGACGCCCTTGGCCACGTCCAGGGATTCCAGCACCTTGAGGCCGGCGTTGAGGGTGACGCTGAACTGGCCCTCTTCCCGCGCCAGCACCTTTTGGATGCGGCCCAGCTCAGGCTGCAGTTCGGGATAGGCGTCGCCCATGGCCTCGAAGACCGTGGGGACGAGGGCGGCAAAGAAGGTGCCTTCGATGCCCAGCTTCTTGCCGAAGCGCAGGGCGCGGCGGACGATCTTGCGCAGCACGTAGCCACGGCCCTCGTTGCTGGGCACCACGCCGTCGAAGGTCATGAAGGTGGCGGCGCGGATGTGATCGGCGATGACCTGGGAGGCGGTGCGGTTGGTGTGCTCAGCGCGGTCCTCGGCCTTCACCTTGGCCACCTTCCAGATGCCGGCGAAGATGGGCTCGAAGAGGTCGATCTCGTAGTTGCTGTCCTTGCCCTGCAGGATGCTCGCAGTGCGTTCGAGGCCCATGCCGGTGTCGATGCTGGGCTTGGGCAGGGGCGTGAGGGTGCCCTTGGCGTCGCGCTCGTACTGCATGAACACGAGGTTCCAGATCTCCATGACGCGGTCGCCCTCACCATTGGGGAAGTCGTCGCCGGCATAGTGGGCGCCGCGGTCGTAGAAGATCTCGGAGCAGGGGCCGCAGGGGCCCGTGTCGCCCATCTGCCAGAAGTTGTCCTTCTTGTTGCCGCGCACGATGCGGGCCGCCGGCACGCCAGCGGCCTTCCACATGCCCTCGGCTTCCTCATCGGCAGGCACGCCATCGGCGCCCTCGAAGACCGTGACCCAGAGGCGGCTGGGATCGATGCCCAGCTTGCCTTCGGAGAGGGGCCCCGTGACGAGATCCCAGGCGAAGCGGATGGCGTCGGCCTTGAAGTAGTCGCCAAAGCTGAAGTTGCCGAGCATCTCGAAAAAAGTGTGGTGTCGGGCCGTGAAGCCCACCTGATCCAGGTCGTTGTGTTTGCCGCCCGCGCGTAGGCACTTCTGCGACGTGGTGGCCCGCGTGTAATCCCGGTTCTCCTTGCCCAGGAAGACGTCCTTGAACTGGATCATCCCGGAGTTCGTCCACATCACGGTGGGATCGTCGGCGGGGCCCACCACGGAGCTGGACACCACCTTGCGGTGGCCCTGCTGCTCGAAGTAGTTCAGGAAGCGCTTGCGGAGTTCAGAGGTCTTCATGCATCACCGGGGAGGGACAAAGGACAAAATCCGACCACGAAGGCACGAACAAAGCTAAGGCCACAAAGGGGTGCTTCGTGGCTTTCGCTCTTTTCGTGCCTTCGTGGTGAGCTTTTCATTCGAAAGATTTAGTGACGGAAGTGCCGCATGCCGGTGAAGAACATCCACACGCCGAGCTTCTGGGCGGCGGCGATGACTTCCTGGTCACGCAGGGATCCACCGGGCTGGACGAAGGCGGTGACGCCGGCTTTGGCGGCCAGCTCGAGGCCGTCGGCGAAGGGGAAGAAGGCGTCGGAGCCCAGCACGGCGCCCTTGGCGCGGTCGCCGGCCTTGCGGCAGGCGATGTCCACGCTGTCCACGCGGCTCATCTGGCCGGCTCCGATGCCCACGGTGGCGCCGTCCTTCACGATGACGATGCTGTTGGACTTCACGGCCTTGGCCACCTTCTGGGCGAGGATCAGGTCCTCGGCCAGGGGCTTGGGGCCGCGGCCCGTGGCCTTGGCCTCCCAGAGCTCGAAGGGCTTGAAGGCCTCATCGGGGGCCTGCACTAGGTAGCCGCCGCCGATGCTGCGGAGATCCAGGCCGCCCGCGGCCGTGGGCCAGCCGCTGGGGGTCTCCAGCAGGCGCAGCTGCTTCTTGGCGGCGAAGACTTCCAGGGCCTCCCCGGTGAAGCCGGGGGCCAGCACCACTTCGAAGAAGCTCTGGGTCATGGCCCGGGCCACCTCCACGCCGATGGGACGGTTGAAGGCCACGATGCCGCCGAAGCTGCTGAGGGGATCGCCGCTCTGGGCCCGGAGGAAGGCCTCCAGGGGGTGGGCGCCGTAGGCCACACCGCAGGGGTTGTTGTGCTTCACCACGACGCAGGCCGGGGCCTGGAACTGCCAGACGAGGCGGGCGCAGGCATCGCTGTCGAGCAGGTTGTTGAAGCTGAGTTCCTTGCCCTGATGCTGCTTGCAGGCGGCCATGCCCTCGGGGGACCCGCCGGGGCGCACGTAGAAGCCGGCGGCCTGATGGGGGTTTTCGCCGTAGCGGAGGCTCTGTTCCTGGGTAAGCAGCAGGCTCAGGCGGGTGGGCAGGCCCTCCTCGGCGTCCTCATGGGCGAACTGCTTCTCCAGCCACGCACTGATGGCGGCATCGTAGGCGGCGGTGCGCTGGAAGGCGGCCAGGGCGCAGGCCCGGCGGTCCTCCAGGGTCCAGGCGCCGGCCTTGAGCTTCTGGATGAAGGGTTCGTACTGGCTGGGATTCGTGAGCACCGTCACCGAGGCGTGGTTCTTGGAGGCGCTTCGGATCATGGAGGGGCCGCCGATGTCGATCTGCTCGATGGCCTCCTCCTGGGTCACGCCCTCCTTGGCGATGGTGGTCTCGAAGGGGTAGAGGTTGATCACCACGAGGTCGATGGGGTCGATGCCCTGGGCCTTGGCGTCTTTGACGTGGGCGGGCAGGTCCCGACGGTAGAGCAGGCCCCCGTGGATCTTGGGGTGGAGGGTCTTCACGCGGCCATCGAAGCACTCAGGGGCGCCGGTGTAGGCGGCCACTTCCTGGACGTCGAGCCCGGCCTCCTGGAGCACCCGGAGGGTGCCTCCGGTGGCGAGCAGACCCCAGCCCAGAGCCTTGAGCTCCTTGGCGAGATCCAACAGTCCGGACTTGTCGTGGACTGAAAGGAGGGCGTTCGGCATGGGCGTCTCCCGAATCCTTGATTGTCCAACAGGGGTCCCCTGGCCGGAAAGCCCTCATTGCTTGGGTTCCGAAAGGAAAGGACCGATATCGGACTCAGGGAGGGACCCATGGACGTCCAGGTCGAGGTGGAATTCACCGTTCAGCACACCCTGGAGCAGCTGCGCGAGGCCTTCGTGAAGCGGGGCCACGTACCCGAGTGGAAGGCCATCGAGGGGGTCGATTTCCGGCCGGGCCTCTATTTCGAGCGGCGGGTCATCGCCCTGGTCCTGAGCTCCGAGGAGGAGCGCCGGGCCTGGTTCGAATTCAGCCTGGAGGCCACCGGAGAGCTGCGGAAGCGCATCCGGATCCCCAACGTGGTCCCGGCGGATGTGCGGCTCGATTACCCGGAATTGAAGGATTTCCTTCAGTTCTGCAGGAACTGCCTGGTGGGTCCCGTGGGGCAGGCCAACCCCTAGGAGCCTGTGACGCGGGTCGAAGGTCGGCCTGGGAAAGTCTCCCGTGCAAAGGCCTTAGTTGATCCGGCAGGCCCCCCTGCCGCATCCTGAAGGGTCTGAAATCGGGGATTCCATGCCCAAGATCGCCATCAACGGAATCGAGCGCGAGGTGCCCGTGGGCACCTTGGTCCTGGACGCCTGTCGGGATGCGGGGGTGGACATTCCCCACTACTGCTACCACCCGGCCCTGACGCCCGTGGCCACCTGCCGCATGTGCCTCGTGGAGATCAAGGGGCAGCCCAAGCTCGCCACCAGCTGCACCACCACCGTGGGCCCGGCCCCCAAGGACAACCCGGAAGGGCTGGCCATGGAGATCTTCTCCAACACGCCCCAGGTGGCCGATGCCCGGGCCGGCGTGATGGAGTTCCTGCTCATCAACCACCCCCTGGATTGCCCCATCTGCGATCAGGCCGGCGAGTGCAAACTGCAGGACTACAGCTACAACTACGGCAGCGGCGACAGCCGCATGCACGAGACGAAGCGGCGCTATCGCTACGAGGATCTCGGCGGCAAGATCGTCATCGACAAGAACCGCTGCATCCACTGCACCCGCTGCGTGCGCTTCACCCAGGAGATCAGCGGCGGCGCGGAACTCACCGTGGCCCAGCGCGGCTCCAAGCTGGAAGTCACCACCTACAGCGGCAAGAGCCTGGACCAGAACCCCTACGCGGGCAACGTGGTGGACCTCTGCCCCGTGGGCGCCCTCACCAGCCGCGACTTCCGCTTCCGCAAGCGCGTCTGGTACCTCAAGCACACCCCCAGCATCAGCCGGCACAGCGCCCTGGGCAGCCCCATCACCATCGACCACGAGGGCAACCAGATCTTCCGCTTCCGCCCCCGGGCCCTGGAGGGCCGCAAGGACACCTTCTTCATCAGCGATGCCGAGCGCGGCGCCTACGAGCGCTACAACGCCCCTGACCGCGAGATCCACCCCCGGCTGAAGGCCGCCGCCACCTCCTTCGAGGCCGTGCGCGACGCCTTCCTGGCGGCCTGCGGCCCCGTGGCCGTCATCGGCCAGGGCACCTTCGGCTGCGACGCCGCCCAGCGCCTGGGTGAGCTGGCTTCCGCCGAGGGCCTCCGCTACGGCAGCGGCGATAAGACCATCCCCGTCGTTCTCCCCAAACTGCAGACCAGCGCCGATGGCGTGCTCAACCGCCGCGGCTTCACGGAGCGGGGCTTCCGCTTCGCCCAGTTGGAAGAGCTGCTCGGCAAGGTGCGCAATGGCGAGGTGAAGGCCGTCGTCGTGGTCCACGACAGCGAGTTCAGCAGCGCCAAGGAGGAAAACCTCCTGAACCAGATCCTCATGGCCGCGCCCTTCAGCCTGGTCTTCGAGATCTTCCAGAGCGACCTGGGCCGCAGCGCCACCGCCTGGCTGCCCCTCACCTCCTTCGTGGAGGAGAGCGACTTCATCGTGAACCACGATGGGGAGCTGCGCCGTTACCAGAAGGCCATCGAGCCCCCCAAGGGCGCCCGCACCCTGCCCGCCTGGGTGAAGGCTCTCCAGGCCGTTCCGGTCCACGCTTAGTCCCATGGCCCTCGGGCCCCTCGTCCTCGCCTACGATGCCGAGTGCAGCCTCTGCGTGAAGCGGGCGGAATCGTTGCAGGCCGCGGACACCCGGGGCCTGCTCGTGCCCTTCCCCCTGCAGCACCCGGAGCTGGTCCGCATGGCGCCGGAGCTGGCGGGGCTGCGCCTCCATGGGGAGCTGCACGGGTTGGACCTGGCCACCCGGAAGGTGTTCAAGGGGCCGGCCCTGCTGCCGGAACTGGCCGCGCGGCTGCCGCGCTGGGCCTGGGCGGCGCCCCTGCTCCGCCTGCCGGGCGTGGCCCGGGCCGTGGCCTGGTTCACGCTGCGGCGGGATGAGGCGCGGTATCGCCGTAGCGGGCGCTTCTGACGGGCCGTTCCAGTCGACCGTTGGCCCAGGCCGATGGGGCGACCGGGGGAAGTTCGGCCCAGGGCCATGGTGCCCTGGGGTTGCCAGGGCATCCTGATCCCCGGCGTCCGTTTCGTCCCCCCCTGATTGGGCTGTGGTGGCTGGTGTGGGGGTGGAGCGGGCGCCCCCTTTTGGGGAATGGGGATAGGCCCGCGGGAACGTGCCTTCAGGGCGTCGATGCAGGCAGGACGAAGGTGACCCTCTGAGCCGATCTCATGTGCCGTGGAGGGGCGCCGATGATGCGAGTGGGAACGCGCCATGATGATTCACCAAGCCCTCAATGACTGGGTGATCCGCTACCTCACGGCGGAGTTGCCCGGCTACCAGCGCCGGGTGCCCAATGACATGGACCTGCTCCACGCCAACGTCCACCCCGGGGACGTGGTGCTGGTGGAGGGCAAGAGCCGCATCAGCCAGGTGATCATGTACCTCACCCAGAGCAGCTGGAGCCATGCGGCCATGTACATCGGGGATTCGCTCCTGCGCTGGGGCGGCCCCCGGGCTGAAGCCGCCCTGGAGCGCTGGGGCGCGGACGCCGCCCACCTGGTCATCGAGAGCGACATGAGGGAGGGGGTGATCGTGGTGCCCCTCTCCAAATACGAGCACCACAACATCCGCGTGTGCCGCCCCCACGGCCTTGTGCCGGAGGATCTGGAGCGGGTGCTCACGGAGATGCTGCTGCACTTGGGCGTGCGCTACGACCGCCGCAACATCTTCGATCTGGCGCGCTACCTCACGCCCTTCCACCTGCTGCCCCGCAAGCTGCGGCGGCGGCCCCTCTACCTGGGCAGCTCCAGCAGCCGCGAAGTCATCTGCTCCGCCCTTATCGCCCGGGCCTTCTACAAGGTGGGCTATTCCGTGCAGCCGGTCATGGGTGGCAGGGCGGATGCCGCCGCCAAGCAGGCGGGGCAACAGCCGCCGCGGCGCATGACCGTGCGCCACCCGAGCTACATCATGCCGAGGGACTTCGACCTCAGCGCCAACTTTGACGTGCTGAAGGGGCACCTGCTGGGCGGGGTGCGCCTGGGCTATTCCCCGGATCCCTGGGCCTGAGCCACAGCCGCCCGCGCGGGATCATCCCAGAAGGGGTAGAAGCAGTACCACTGGCTGGGATCCTGGCGCACCAGGGCCTCCAGGTCGGCGGCATAGGCTCGCATGCCCGCCTCAATGGCCTGCATGCGCTCGCCTCGAACTCCGGAAATGTGGATGGGCTTGCCGAAGCGGGCGTGGAAGCGGTGCTCTGCATCGAGGAAGAAGAACGTGGACAGGATGGGGGCCCCGGTCATGGCCGCCAACTCCCAGGGGCCCCGGGGGAAGTGGGCTTCCCGGCCACAAAAGGGGATGGGCAGGCCGTTCAAACTGAAGTCGCGATCCCCCTGCATGCCCACGAGTTTGCCCTCCCGGAGCACCTTCACCAGCGGCAAGGTGGAAAAGCCCCCTTCGGTGACTGGGATGCCGACCACGCCCGCGGCTTCCCGCATCCGATTGCGCAAGTTTTCCACGGCCTCGAAGCGGTCGGGTTTGTAAACGGCGTGGACGGAGAGTTCCCGACTGCGGAGCAGCAGCCCGCCCAGTTCGTAGTTGCCCGCGTGGGCCGTGAGGAGGATGACGCCCTTGCCCTCGGCCAGGGCCGCATCTAGGCGCTCCATCCCCTCCAGCGACGCCACGTTGGCCATGGCGGCCTCGGGCGGGCGTTGGCCGAACCAGACGAAATCCAGCCAGGCGTAGGTGTGCTGCATCACCATCTGCCGGGCGAGCTGCTCCACCTTGGGGTGGTCATGGGGCAGTCCCGTCACCTGGGCCATGTTGCCCTTCACGGCCTCCAGGTACTTGGGGCGCAAGGCCACGAAGGCCTCCATAACCTGGTCGCAGATTTCGAGGCCCCGCTCCCGGCGCGTGAAGCTGCGGGCGGCGAACTCGAAGAGGGGGAAGAGGGTGCCGAAGACCGCCTTGTAGATGAGGCCGAGGACCTTGGAGTCCCCCTGCATGCGGTCCTGCATCAGCCGCCTCTCTGGTTCTGATTGGGATTCCGCTCCGCCATTTCCGACCAGAGCCGCTGCAGGCTCTGCAGGCGCTCGGGGTATTCCAGTTCCAGTGCGTCCAGCACGTCCTCATCGTTGGCGTCGAAGGATTGGGGATCCTCCAGCACCTCGTGGCCGAATTCGGGGAAGACCTGGGCCAGCAGTTCCCGGGGTAGGCCGCGCACGCTGAGGGTGCGGATGCCGGGGGTGTCGATGAGGGTGCCGCCGGCGGGGTGGGGGAGCCACCGGGCCGCGGTGGTCGTCTGCTTGCCCGTGCCGAAGCGTGTGAGGCCGCCGATGCGCAGGGCCGCATCCGGCAGCAGGGCATTCACGAGGGTGCTCTTGCCCACGCCGCTGTGGCCGGCCAGGACGACGACGCGATCCTTCAGGACGTCCCGCAGGGGTTCCAGCCCCTCGCCCTGGGTGGCGGAGGTCTCGTGGATGGGCAGGCCCAGCTCCCGGAAGGGATCCAGCTCGGGGAGGGTGTCTTTCTTGGACGCGCGATCCCGCTTCGTGACGATGACGCGGAACCCGATGCCCGCATCCAGGGCCAGGGCGTAGGCCCGTTCCAGTAGGCCGGGGCGCAGCGGGGGATCCACCACGGCGGCGCATATCCAGAGTTCATCCGCGTTGGCGGCGATGAGCTGCCAGGGCTCCCGATCGTCGATGCCACCGCGCTTGAGGAGGCTCTTTCGGGGGGTCACGGCGATGACCTGGGCCTGGGGCAGCTTGGTGTCGAACACGTACTCCGGGGATTCCAGGGGTACGGGGCTGTAGCGCACACGGTCGCCGCAGACGAGCTTCACGCCCTTGAGCTTGCCGCTGAGGGTGGCCCGCAGCACGGTGCGGTCCGCCAGTTCCAGATCCACCCACTGGCTGTGGCGCTGGATCAGGATGGCTTCGGGGAGGTGCAACCACGGCGAGGCATCCGGCAGTTGCAGCATGCCGCCGGCATCGTGGGCTTCGATGCCCGTCTGCAGGCGTTCGGCGGATTGCTGGCGGCGCTTGCTATCGACTTTCCGTTCGCGGGAGTAGTCGTCCTTCCCGGCCATATCTTGGGCATCGCGGCTCTGGCCGAGGCGGTACTTGCGGCTCATGAGCGAGCCATCCCCGGCCGGAGCCCCGAGATCATCCTCACGCGCGGCCCGCGAATTCCCGAGTTTCCGTGGACACCTTCACCTTTTCGCCCTCCTTGATGAAGAGGGGCACGCGGATCTCGATGCCCGTCTCCACGGTGGCCTTCTTCTGCACGCCGCCGGAGGCCGTATCCCCGCGGTTGCCGGGTTCGGTGTAGGTGACCGTGAGCTCCACCTGGTTGGGGAGGGTGAGACCGATGGGGTTGCCATTGAACTTCTGGATCTGCACGATCAGGCCCTCGGTAAGGAAGTCCAGGGCGTCGCCCAGCATCTCGCCGTTGAGGGTGTGGGTTTCGAAGGTCTCCTGATCCAGGAAGTGGGAACCATCGTTATCCGAGTACAGGTAGGAGGCGGGGCTCATGATGAGATCCGGCTCCGCGAACTTGTCACCCGCCTTGAAGGTCTTGTCGAAGACGGCCCGGGTGAGCAGGTTCCGCATCTTCAGGCGAACGAGGGTCTGGCCGCCCCGGGCCGTGGGGGTGCTGATTTCCACGTCCAGGCAATGGAAGGGCACGCCCTCCATTTCGAAGAACATCTTGCGTTTGATTTCGATCGCTTCCAGCAGGGCTGCCATGAATACTCCATTCGGACCCTCCATTCTACCGTCTGGGCACGAAACCACCGATGGATGGTTCAATAAGGGACAACCCTCTCCCATGGCCGATCCAACCCTTCCCCTCTCCATCGCCCGCTACCAGGTGAAGCGCAACCTGGGAGAGGGGGGTATGGGCATGGTCTTCCTGGCAGAGGATCCCATCCTCAAACGGCGCCTGGCCATCAAGGTGGTCAAGGAAGTCGGCGAGGCCCGGAACCAGGGCTTCCTGCGCTTCCGCAGGGAGGCCGAGATCAGCGCCCAGCTGAACCACCCCAACGTGGTGCAGGTCTACGACGTGGGCATGGACCCCGAAGTGGGCCCCTTCCTGGCCATGGAGTACGTGGAGGGCAAGAGCCTCGCCCAGCACCTCAAGGACAAGGACCTGGATCCTGAGACCATGGTGAAGGCGCTGATCCATGGGGCCCGGGCCCTGCGGGCCGCCCACCGGCAGGCCATCGTGCACCGGGATATCAAGCCGGAGAACATCCTCTGGGCCGAGGTGGGCCGGGCCAAGCTCATGGATTTCGGCATCGCCCGCTCCTTCGGGCAGTTCGGCTACAGCGCGGAGCCCACGATCCAGGCCTCCCTCGATCCGGATTCGGAAGAAGCCGTTCAGACCATCGCCCTGCGCCTCACCCAGGTGGGCGAGTTCATCGGCAGCCCGGCCTACGCCAGCCCCGAGCTGTTGCTGGGCCAGGAGGCCACGCCGGCCTCGGACCGCTACGCCTTCGCGGCCACGGCCTTCGAGCTCATCACCGGCCAGTTGCCCCACCCGGGCACCAGTGTCACGGCCATCATCCAGCACATCCTGAAGCGGCCCCCGCACGTACCGGCGGACATGCCCCCGCAGCTGGGCGTGGTCTTCAAACGCGCCATGGCCTTCGACCCCGACGATCGGCCCGCCACCCTCGTGGACTTCCTCGAGGAACTCATCGATGCCATGCCCCTGGCGGTGCACAGCAAGGCCCGCCTCTTCACCCTGCTGGGGCAGGACGAGGATGGCCACACGGGGCCCGTGCGCCGCCTGGTGCAGGATTCCATGGTGGCCCCAGACTCCACTCGGGCCACGCCCAAACCCGGTGCCGCCACGGGCCCCATTCCCCTGGACGAGGATCCCAGCGAGGATCTGCGCTGGCGCACGGGCAAGATGGCGACGATGAAGGCCCGGAAGGGGGAGGAAAACCCCAACCTCCGACTGCTCAAATGGCTGATCTGGGGGCTCCTGCTTGGCGTGGTCTTCACTCAGCTGTTCTGGTGGACCTACAACCACTTCAAGTAAGGGCGCGCACCAGCAGGAAGATGCTGCCGTTCCAAGCGCCGTGGATGAGGATACTGGAGCGCAGATCCCCGGTGCGCAGCAGGATCAGCCCCAGCAGCGCTCCCAGGGTGCTCAGGGTGGGCAGGGCCAGGGGCTGGAGGTGGATAAACCCGAAGATCAGGCTCGTGGCCGCCAGGGCCGGGAAGGCCTTCCACCGGGTGCGGAGATGGCCCAGCAGGAAGCCGCGCATCATCAGTTCCTCGAAGCAAGGGGCGAGCACGGCCACGGTGAGGAAGAGGGCCACGGATTGGAGGCCCTGGGCTGAGCGGAGGCCTTCCACGAGCTCCTCTTGAGGGCTCGCTTTGCCCCGCAGGAAGGGCGAAAGCAGCAGTCCCAACAGGGTGATGGCCACCAGCGCCAGGCCCCAGCCACCGAGGGCGTGGGCCAGGCTGGTGCCCCAGGTCCCGGGAAAGAGCTGGCTCCGCAGCTCGCGGAAGGATTGGCCCGTGGCCTGGAGGATCAGCCAGAGGCCCCAGGCGGCTTGGCCGACATAGCCCAGGGGAAGGGTCCAGGGCCGGAGGGCGGGCAGGGCGCCACCCAAGGTGGAGGCCAGCAGGCTCATGAGGAAGAAGCCCGCGAACCAACCCAGGAAAACCAGGGCCACGGCTCGCCAGGGCAGGGGGAAGCGGGGCCCCACCGGCGCGGGCCGGGGCCAGTTCGCCGCCAGGAGGATGCCGTAGGCGATGCCCCCCAGGGCCAGGAGGCACCCCAACGCACCCAACCCGAGGAGCGTGGCGATGCGGATGTGGTAGGACTCGATGGCGGCCTTGCGGGCGTTGGCCCGGGTGCCCTCGGGGGCCAGGCGGGCTTCCAGGAGACGGGCGGCCAGCCCGGAGCCGAGCCCCTCCCGCACGGCGGGTGAGAGCGGGCCCGAAGCGGCCTGCACATAGGCCGCCTCGAAGGCGGCTCGGAAGGCGGGGTCCTGGGGCTCTTCCCGCACCAGGCGCTTGGCGGGCTCCAGGGCCTTGGACTCGGCGGCCAGGACCGCGGCCAGGGCCCGATCCCAGGGGTTGGCCAAATCCCGGGGTTCCGGGGCCTTGGCCGAGGGCATTCCCAGGGCGATCTGGGCCCCCAGGGCCAGTTCCATCATTCGGCCCTGCAGGCTCACGGTGCGGGGGGCCTGGGCCGCCGTGCGGCTGCGGCTGGACAGGGCCATGGAGCTGGCCAGGAAGCAGAGCAGGGCGAGGATCCCGATAAGGGGATCCGCCCAGGCCTTGTCGGGATTCCAGGGGTGGCGTTCGGAGGACATGCCTCAACTATCGCACCCGTTCCGCAGGCTGCGCCGCTTCGCTGTGCCCCGGATAGTCTGGGGGGATGACGTTTTCCCACCCCATCGAAGTCCAATTCCGGGATCTGGACGCCCTCAACCACGTGAACAACGCCGTGATGGTGAGCTACCTCGAAGTGGCGCGCTGGCAGTGGTGGCGCGCCTACCTGGCGGGCCGACCCTTCGAGGCCGAGGGGTTCCTCATCGCGCGGGTGGAGGTGGACTACCGTCAGCCCATCCTCATTACCGACGAGGTGCGCATCGAAGTCCACTGCACCCGCGTGGGCACCACCAGCTTCGACCTGGGCTACCGGGTGCTCCGGGCCTCCGATGGCGCCGTGTTTGCCGAGGCGAAGACGGTGCAGGTGATGCTCGACTTCGCCACTCAGAAGCCCGCCCCCATCCGGCCGGAAACCCGCGCATGGATGGAGGGGCAGCGCTGATGCGGCTCGCCGAGGCCCGGCGCCGGGACGGCCGCACCTTCCTGATCGCACCCCTGCCGTCGGACGCCTCGCGGATGGTGGACCTCACGGCCCTGGAGGCCATCCGTCTCGCCAAGCTGGGGGAAGGCGATCCCGAGACCTTGGCCCAGGCCCTGGTGCCCCCGTCCCTGGACGCGCTGCTGGCTTCGGGCCCCCGGGGACTTGCCCGGGCCCGGCAGGTGCTCGCCTACGCCCAGAAGTGGGAAGGCCGCGGCATCCTCCCCGATGAATTGGCCTCCGCCCGATGGACCCCCCGGCTCTGCGCGCCGACGGGCCTCCTGGCCCTGGATGGTCGCCGCCTGGACCCCACGACCTTGCTCAAGGAAGGTCACGCGATTCCGGGCACGCCCCAGGCGACCCTCTGCCTCGTGGGGCAGGCCGGCGGCCTACCCGCGGGCCTTCGCATGGCGCTGTTGGGCGAGGGCCGCATTATGCTTTCCCCCTGGCTGGAGACCGAAGGCGTGGGCCCGCTCCAGCTCTCCGTGGGCGGCCACAAGCGCAAGGTCACCCTTGAGGCATGGAACGGTCTGGACCTGCCCCTTCTCCAACCCGGCGAGCACCTGCTCCTCCCGGCCCCCCGCCTACGCCCCTGGCCCAGCCTTTCCAAAGGGGCGGCCATCGATCTGCGGTGGGGCGCCGACCACCTGCAGGCGCACCTGGCGAGGGCCTTGGATCACCCCACAGTTCAGTAGCTCAAGGGAATTTCCGGAGCACCGGGGATGGGTGGCCAGGGCGGGCCGGCTTGAGGAACCCTACAGCATTCGCGCGATGAGGAAGGCCATCTCCAGGCTCTGGGCGCCGTTGAGGCGGGGGTCGCAGCCGGTTTCGTAAGCCCGAGGCAGGTCGGCTTCGGTGAGGCCCTGGCTGCCGCCCACGCACTCGGTGACCTCCTCGCCCGTCATCTCGAAGTGGACGCCGCCCAGGCGCGAGCCATGGGCCCGGTGCAGTTCGAAGGCCTGGCTCAATTCGCTGAGAATGGCGCCGAAATCCCGGGTCTTGAGGCCGCCTTTGGCCTTGGTGGTGTTGCCGTGCATGGGGTCGCAGCTCCAGAGCACGGGATGGCCCGTGGCTTGGACGGCTTGGATGAGCGGGGGGAGGGCGGCGCGGATCGCATCTTCGCCAAAGCGGGTGATGAGGGTGATGCGGCCGGGCTCGTGGTGGGGATCCAGCAGCGCCAGGAGCTGGGGCAGGTCCTCGGGTCTGGCGCTGGGGCCCAGTTTCACGCCGATCGGATTGCGCAGCCCGCGCAGGTATTCGAGGTGGGCGCCGTCCAGGGCCCGGGTGCGCTCACCGACCCACACCATGCCGGCGCTGAGGTTGTACCAGGCCTTCCGCTCGGGGATCCACCGCGTGAGGGCGGCCTCGAAGGGCAGAAGCAGGGCCTCGTGGGAGGTGAAGAGCTCGATGCGCTCCAGGGCGCCGGGGCGGGCGCCGCCCAGGGCTTCCAGGAAGTCGAGCGTGGCACGCACTTCCTTGATGACGTCCTGGTAAGCGGGCAACTCGCCCGTGCGACCGGGCAGGTCCCAGCGCTCGGGGTGGTGGAGGTCCGCGAACCCATCTTCGATGAGGGCTCGCAGGTGGTTCAGGGTGGCGGCGGCGTGGAAGTAGGCCTCCTGCATGCGGGCGGGATTGGAGGCGCGCCCTTCGGGGGTGGCTTCCAGCTCGTTGATGAGGTCACCGCGATAGACGGGCAGCTCGCGGCCCTCCACGACCTCGGTGCCGGCGCTGCGGGGCTTGGCGTACTGGCCTGCCAGGCGCAGCACGCGCACCACGGGGCAGCGGCCCGCGTGGGTGAGCACCACGGACATGCGCAGAAGGATGCGCAATTTGTCAGCGATGGCTTCGCCGTGGCAATCCCGGAACCGCTCGGCGCAGTCGCCGCCCTGCAGAAGGAAGCGCTTGCCCTGGGCGGCCTCAGCCAGCAGGGTGCGCAACCGATCCACTTCCCCGGGCCCCACCAGGGGCGGCAGGCTGCGGAGCCGCGCGAGCACGCCTTCCAAGGCCCCCGGATCGGGGTACTCGGGTTGCTGGAGGGCGGTGAGCCCCTGCCAGCTCTGAGGGCTCCAGGCGTTCGTCATGCTTCATTGAAGCCCAGCTTCGGGGCTTCCCGTCACGAACCGGTGAAGAACGCGGGGAATCAGCCCTCGGGTTCCACGTGGGTGGTCCAGCGGTAGCCTTCGCCGCCCACGGTGGCGATCCAGATGTGGCCGCCATCCTCGCCTAACTTCTTGCGCAGCTTGGCCACGTGGACATCCACGGTGCGGGCCGTGGGGCGGGCATCGCTCTCCCAAGCCTGGAGCAGCAACTCCTGGCGGCTCAGGGTGCGGCCGGGGTGGTGAATGAGGATCTCCAGGATGCGGAATTCCCGGGGGGTAAGCTCCAGAGGCCGCTCCTCCTTCCAGGCCAGCAGCTGGGGCAGGTCGAAACGGAAGGGGCCCGAACGCAAAATGAGCGGGCGCTCCAGAGGGCGGGTGCGCCGCAGGATGGCCTTGATGCGGGCCACCAGCTCCAGGATGGAAAAGGGCTTCACGAGGTAATCGTCGGCGCCCAGAGAGAGGCCCTGCACGCGATCCAGCTCCGCGCCCCGGGCGGTGAGCATCAGCACGGGCACGGCATCCCGGCGTTCGCGCAGGAGCTTCAACACCTGGAAGCCATCCATGGTGGGCAGCATCAAGTCCAGCACGATCAGATCGGCGCGCTTGCCTTCGTGCACGGCGAGCGCGGGGGCGCCATCGGCCACGGCCTCCACCTGATAGCCCTCGTACACCAGGTTCTCTACGAGAAGCTGGCGCAGGCTCGGCTCATCTTCGACCACAAGGATGCGGGTCAAGGGATCGGGTCTCCTGGAGGGAATCGGCCATCCAAGGTGAATGGTCTAGGCAAAAAACGCAAGTTTCATTTTGATTCCAATGGAACGGGCATGGACCTGGAATCCATCCGGCTCAGCAGGCTCTGGAATACCCCCTTGCCGCCATGGAGGCGGATCCGGAGTTCCACGCTGAGGCCCTGATCCCGGATGGATTCGAAGGTCAGGCCCCAACCCTCGCGCTCCGCCATTTGGATCAGCAGGCTGAGGCCAAGGCCCAGGCCTTCCCGCTTGAAGCCCTCGGAGGCCGAGGAGCGGAAGCGCTGGAAGGGCTTGCCCAGGGCCTCCAGCTCCGCGGCCGTGAGCCCGGGGCCCTGGTCGCGGATGAAGATGGACAGGGCGCCACGGTTTTTACGGGTTTCCATCTGCACCTTGCCCGAGCCGTGGGCGAGGGCGTTTTCCAACAGGGTGGCCAGGGCGCTGCGGAGGGTGGACAGGGAGGCTTCGCCACTGGCGTCGCAGAGGAGCAGTTCCAGCTCGCGGTCCTCAGATTCGAAGGCGGGCTCGATGTCCTGGGCCACTTCCCGGAGGAAGGCCGGGGAGGCTTCCGAGGCGGGGCCGCTCTCCTCGTCGCCCTTGATGGCCCTCAGGCCGCTGTCGATGACGAGGGTGAGGTGGTCCACCTCGGCCCCCAGGCGCAGCAGTTGCTCATCGGTCTGATCGGGGCCCAGGCGGCCCAGCCGCAGGCTGTCGCAGCGGAACTTGAGGATGGCCAAGGGGGTCTTGAGGCTGTGGGTGAGGGAGGCCAGGCGGTCCGATTCCAGGGCGGCCCGCTGACGGGCGCGGGAGCGCAGCAGTGCGGCTCCGGCGACGCCCAGGCCGAGGAAGGTGCCGAGCCCGTAAGCGAAGTAGAGCTTGCGGATGAAGTAGGCGCGGAAGGCCTGGTGTTCTCCAAGGGAGGGATACACGGAGATGGTCCACCCCTCGCCGTAGGCGTTGGTGGTGGCCTCGTTGAACACCCCGTTGTGCCGCTTGGCCCGATAGGGGTCGAGCTGCAGGTTGGGCCAGGCCCCCCAGGGCTCGGCCTTCTTCCAGAGTTCGGGGGTCGTGGGCCAGAGGCCCACCCGCACGGGAGAGTCCTTGGGGATAAGGCGGTGGAGGTGCTTTTCCACCAAGGGGCTGCCCAGCTCCCACCGTTTGAGGAGCATCCAGCGGTCCGTGGTGAGGATGGCCACGGCGATGCGACCCCGATCGGGGTTCAACTCCTTGGGGGGGAACCACTGGAAGGTGGGGGATTGCTCGGCCATCTGGTACCAGCCCGTGTAGCGCACGCCCATGGGGTGCTGCTCCCCCGGGACCAGTATTCCGTTCTTCTGGATCCAGACCTTTCCCGTGGCGCGGTCCCGGAGGGCTTCCACCAGCAGGTTCTGCTGCAAATAGGCTTGGACCTGGAGCTCCGTGCCGGTGGTGAAGGCCGGGGGCAGCACGAGGGTCTGCCAATCCCGCTCGATCCGGTCCAGGAGCGTCCACTGGGTGTCCATCCAGGGTTGGGCGTGGGTCTGCGTCTTTTCCCAGGCCCACTGGAGGGGGTAGTACAGCAGGAATCCCCCCAGGGCGAGGCCCACCAGCCAGAGCACGAGCGTGCTCGAGGAGCTGAGGAAGGCGCTGGCGGGCCCCCGCGAGGCGGAGAGCCTGGGAAGGGACCGGAACCGGGTGAAGGTGCGACGAGCCATGGGGAACACCGAAATGGGAGGGTGTTCCAGCTTATCGGATCGGGCTCACCCCAACGCGAGCATCCGCTCCAGGGGCTTCAGGGCCTGGGTCCGGAGGGATTCGTCCAGGGTGATCTCGGGCTGCAGATCCCGCAGGGCGAGGTAGAGCTTTTCCAGGTTGTTTAGCTTCATGTAGGGGCACAGGGAGCAGTTGCAGCCGCTATCCGCCGGGGCGGGGATGAGCTCGGCGTCGGGGCGGACCTTGCGCATCTGGTGGAGGATGCCGGCCTCGGTGGCCACGATGAAGGCTTTCTCGGGCCGTTCCTTCACGAAGCGGAGCAGGGCGGCCGTGGAGCCCACGAAATCCGCGAGGCTGGAGACCTGTTCCACGCACTCGGGGTGGGCGATGACGAGGGCATCGGGCCGCTCGGCCTTGAGGGCGGCCACTCGGCGCTGGGTGAATTGCTCGTGCACAATGCAGAAGCCGGGGAAGAGCACCATGTCGCGGCCCGTCTGATGGGACACCCACTTGCCCAGGTGGCGATCCGGGGCGAAGACGATGGGCTTCTCCTTGGGGATGCTCTCCACCACGCGCACCGCGTTGGAGCTGGTGCAGATGACCGTGGATAGCGCCTTCACGCCCGCGGAGCAGTTGATGTAGCTGACCACTTCATGGCCCGGGTACTGCTCCAGCCACTTGGCGAAGTGATCCGCGGGGCAGCGGTCCGCCAGGCTGCAGCCGGCGTCCATGTCGGGGATGATCACCTTCTTGGTGGGATTGAGGATCTTCGCCGTTTCGGCCATGAAGTGCACGCCGCAGAAGGCGATCACTTCCGCATCCGTCTTCGCCGCCTGCTGGCTCAGCTGGAGGCTGTCGCCCACGAAGTCGGCCAGATCCTGGATCTCGGGCTCCTGGTAATAGTGGGCGAGGATCACGGCCTTGCGATCGCGCTTGAGGCGCTGGATCTCGGCGACCAGGTCGAGGCCCGCGGGGATGCTGTCCAAATCAGGGATGTAGAGGGCGGAGTCAACCATGGGATTCCATCTCGGGCGCGCGCCGGTTGGCGCGGGGCCCTCCAGTGTAGGCCGTCACCGGCCCCCGTGCAGGAAGGCCCGCACCCGGCGGGCGGGCTCGGGATCCGCGAAGGCCTCGGCGAAGGCGGCCCGCTCCCAGGCCAGGGCCGCCTCCCGGGGGAGGTGCCGCTGGAATTCCCGCGTCTTCCAAAGCAAGGCGAGGGCGCGGGAATCCCCTTCCGGCGCGCCGGCGTTGGGGCTAGGATGGGCCACGATTGCATCGCTCATTGAACGGAATTCTCCAATCACCCTGGCAGGGCTGCTGGGGGATGGCTTGAACGTTTCAGGAATGGGGAGGGCATATGGCCAAGGGCCGCACCGTCGATATCCAACGCCTCGACGAGGCGAAGGTTAGCAGCTACTTCGGCAGTCTGACCTTCAACGACCGCGCCATGAAGGAGCGGTTGCCCAAGGAGACCTACAAGGCCTTCAAGCAGGCGCTCCGCAAGGGCGAGCCCCTCAGTGCCGACACGGCCCACGGCGTGGCCCAATCCATGAAGGAGTGGGCCCTGGAGCATGGGTGCACCCACTTCACCCACTGGTTCTGCCCCATGACCGGGGCCACGGCGGAGAAGCACGATGCCTTCGTGGTCTGGGATGAGCCCGGCACCCTGGTGGAGCGCTTCTCCGGCGGCATGCTCACCCAGGGCGAGCCGGACGCCTCGTCGTTTCCCTCGGGCGGCCTGCGCGCCACCTTCGAGGCCCGGGGCTACACCGCCTGGGATCCCGCCAGCCCGGCCTTCATCATGGAGGGCCCCGCGGGCAAGACGCTGTGCATCCCCACGGCCTTCGTGGGCTATCACGGGGAGGCCCTGGATCATAAGGTGCCGCTCCTGCGCTCCATGGACGTGGTGAACAAGCGCAGCGTGGAGGCCCTCGCCCTCTTTGGCGTGAAGGCCGGCTCCGTGGTGGCCCAGTGCGGCCCCGAGCAGGAGTATTTCGCCGTGGATCTGGAGCTGGCGTTGCAGCGCCCGGATTTGCAGTTCGCCAACCGCACCCTCCAGGGGGCCCGGCCCCCCAAGGGGCAGGAGTTGGAGGACCACTACTTCGGCTCCATCAAGGAGCGGGTGCTGGGCTTCATGCAGGAGATGGAAGTGGAGGCCCTCAAGCTGGGCATCCCCGTGAAGACCCGCCACAACGAGGTGGCCCCCAACCAGTTCGAGCTGGCGCCCATCTACGAGCCCGCGAACCTCGCCTCCGACCACAACCAGCTGCTCATGGAGCTCATGAAGGCCATGGGCGAGCGGCACGGCCTCGCCATCCTGCTGCACGAGAAACCCTTCGCGGGTGTGAACGGCAGCGGCAAGCACGTGAACTGGAGCCTGGCCACGGACGAGGGCCACAACCTGCTGGAGCCCGGCAAGACGCCTTCGGAGAACCTTCAGTTCCTCTACTTCCTCTGCGCCTGCCTCAAGGCCATCAAGCACCACGGTGGCCTCTTCCGGGCTGCCATCGCCAGCGCCGGCAACGACCACCGACTGGGCGCCAACGAGGCGCCGCCCGCCATCATGAGCGCCTTCCTGGGCAAGCAGCTCACCCACGTGCTGGATTCCATCGAGGCCGGCAAGGTGGCCGATGCCTCCGAGAAGAGCGTCATGGACCTGGGCCTCGCGAACCTGCCCGCCCTGGAGAAGGACGCCACGGACCGCAACCGCACCAGCCCCTTCGCCTTCACGGGCAACAAGTTCGAGTTCCGCGCGGTGGGCAGCAGCCAACCCATCGCCTGGCCCCTCACGGTGCTCAACGCCGCCATGGCCGAGGCCCTGGAGGCATTGAACGCCCGCTTCGCCGCGGAATTGAAGGCGGGCAAGGATGTGAAGGCCGCTGCGATGGTCGTGATCAAGGCGGCCATCATCGAAACGAAGGCCGTGCGCTTCGAAGGCAATGGCTATTCCGAAGCCTGGAAGGCCGAGGCGGAGAAGCGCGGCCTGCCCCACGCCAAGGACACCGTGGCCGCCCTCCACATCTTCGAGGAGATGGCCGCCAAGGAGGTCTTCACCAAGCCTGGCATCCTCCGGGAGGAGGAGTTGGAGGCCCGCATCCACATCCGCCACGAGCAGTACCAGAAGGCCCTGAACATCGAAGCCCAGGTGCTGCGCGAGATGACCGAAACGCAGATCATCCCCTCCGTCACCTCCGACCTGGGTGCCAAGGCCGAGAGCCTGGGCAAGGTGGCGGCCCTCGGCGTGGCCCTGCCCGAGGGCCTCAAGGCGGCCCTCTCTACCCAGACGGCGCTCCTCGGCCAGGCCCAGGATCGCCTGGAGGCGCTGAAGCAGGCCCTGGCCACCGCCGAAGCCCTGGAGAACCTGCAGGCCCGCACCGTCGCCTTCGGGCATCAGGTGCGCCAAGCCATGGATGATCTGCGGGAAACCCTGGACACCCTGGAGGACCGCACGGACGTGGACTTCTGGCCCCTGCCTAAGTACCGCGAACTGCTGGCGCCGCTGGTGTGAGCTTCCTGCTTCCAATGAAAAGCGCCGGGTGATCCGGCGCTTTTCATTGGAAATGGTCGGGGCTCAGCGGCCGAAGCGGAACACGGCGGAGACCGTCACCCAGGTCATGGCGTCGAAGCCCAGGCCGTCGGTGCCGTTCTTGTCCACGCTTACGTGGTCGATGTGGCCCTCCAAACTGATGATCCGGTTGAAGGTGTACCCGCCGCCGATGCGGACGCCCAGCCGACCGGACTGGGTGCGCTCGTCATCGGGGTAGTTGTAGTTGGAGAACTCGTACTTGGACTTCACCTGGTTCAGGCTGGCACCCGCGAGGAAGTAGCCCCCGCGGTTGGGGCTGTCGAAGTTGTGGACGTAGTCGCCGCCGAACTGGACGACGGAGAAGCCATTCTGGCGGGTGCCGTCATAGAACCCGCCCGTGTAAATGTCCTGCTCCTTCCCGGCGAAGCCATTCACCGTCAGGTGCAGGCGAAGCTGGCTGTGCTGGGTGAAGTTGAAGTCGAGGTGGCCACCGAAGTGGATGCCGAGGCCATCATGGGCGCCGATGTAATCGCCCAGGCCGTCGCGCTTATCGGCGAAATCCCCGGTGGGGGCCATGAGGCCCGCCTGCATGCCGCCGTTGATGCGGGTCTGGGCCATCAGGCCCGTGGCACTCAAACAGGCGAGGGCGAGAATCACTTTTTTCATGGGAGCTCCTGAATAGGCATAGGGCCGCCGAGGGCCTCATCGCATCAAGATAGGCTGATTTGGCCGAAGGGTTTAGTCCAGCGTCACACCTCGCCCCGTGAGGATCCGTTCCACGATGCGGCTGCTGCTGTGTCCGGGCAGGAATGGGATGAGGGCGAGACTGCCTCCACGGGCTTCCACCACGTCCTTTCCGACCACCGTGTCCGGAGTGTAGTCCCCGCCCTTGGCGAGCAGATCCGGAGCCAGGGCCCGGATCAGTTCCAGGGGCGTGTCCTCCACGAAGCGGACCACGGCATCCACGCTCCGAAGCCCCAGCAGGATCCGGGCCCGGGCCTCCTCATCCTGGAGGGGGCGGCCCGGGCCCTTGAGGCGGGCCACGGAGGCATCGCTGTTCAAGCCCACGACGAGGAAATCGCCCATCTTCCGGACGTCCTCCAAGTAGGCGACATGCCCGGGATGGAGGAGGTCGAAGCAGCCGTTGGTGAAGCAGAGGCGCCCCTTGCGGGCGCCCTCCCGCCACTCGGGAAGGGCCTCGAGGAAGGCCTGGGGGGATTGGAAGAAACGGCTCATCGGCACGGTGAATTCCTTGAGCTACAATGGATCTCTTGCGGCGGACGCCGCCCGGGAGATCTTGACATGCCTCTCTACGAGTACCGCTGCTCCGTCTGCGGCGCGAAAGAAGAAAAGATCCAGTCCTTTTCGGCTCCCACGGAGCACGATTGCGCCCAGTGCGGCGGGGTTGCGGGCATGACCCGGCAACTCTCCCGCACGGCCTTCACCCTCGCCGGCGGGGGCTGGTACGCCTCGGGCTACGGGGACGGCAAGGGGGGCGCCACCACCACGACCTCCCTCCCGGCCCCGGAGGCCACCCAGGAATCGGCCCCGACGGAGGCCCCTTCCGCCGGGGGGTGCGCCAGCGGGTGCGCCTGCCACAGCCCCTCGGTCCAGGCCAAGGTGGATGCCCTGGGCAAGGCCTAAGGCCATCAAAGGGGGCCCCGGGGAGGGCTCCCTTGCCACGAAACCCTTTGACTTCCGGGCTTCCTGCGCTAGAGTCGAAGGTTCCGGCCCTTCCTGGGCCGAGGCTTCATGTCCATCCGACGTCGCCCGCTTGACGGTTTCGACCTCTCGGATCCAGGCCCAAACCCCGGGCCTTCCTATGGAGGTTGGAGTGCCAACCATCAATCAGCTGATCCGCCACGGGCGGTCGAGTTACCAGAACAAGACGAAGAGCCCCGCGCTCGACTCCTGCCCCCAGAAGCGTGGCGTGTGCACCCGCGTGTTCACCACCACCCCGAAGAAGCCGAACTCCGCGCTCCGTAAGGTTGCCCGTGTTCGTCTCACCAACGGCATCGAGTGCACCACGTACATCCCCGGTGTGGGCCACAACCTGCAGGAGCACAGCATCGTGCTCATCCGCGGCGGCCGTGTGAAGGATCTCCCGGGCGTGCGTTACCACGTCGTCCGCGGCACCCTCGACGCCACCGGTGTGAATGGTCGTAACCAGTCCCGTTCCAAGTACGGTGCGAAGCGGCCTAAGGCCGGCGCTGCCGCTGCTGGCGCGAAGAAGAAGTAAAGGAGAGGTGAAACATGGCCCGTCGTTCCACCCCCGCCAAGCGTGAGATCCTCCCGGATCCCATCTACAACTCCCTCGTCGTCTCGAAGTTCGTGAACATCCTCATGGAGCGTGGCAAGAAGGCCACCGCCGAGCGGATCATCTACGGCGCCCTCGAGATCGTCGCCAAGAAGTCCGGCGAGGAGGCCCTCGAGGCCTTCATGAAGGCCCTGACCAACATCAAGCCCTCCGTCGAGGTGAAGAGCCGCCGTGTGGGCGGCGCCACCTACCAGGTGCCCGTGGAGGTTCCCCAGAACCGCCGCGTGTCCTTGGCCATGCGTTGGCTGAAGACCTACTCCGCCACCCGCGGCGAGCGCACCATGCGCGACAAGCTGGCCGGCGAGATCCTGGATGCCATGAACTTCCGTGGCGCCGCGATCAAGAAGAAGGACGACGTCCACAAGATGGCCGAGGCCAACAAGGCCTTCGCTCACTACCGCTGGTAGTACGGCCCTGATGTTCGGAGGGGGCCGCGCCGCGACCCCCTCCGATGCTTGTTTCCGATTCCCCGTTCCTTGACCTGATTCCTTTCCTGGAGGCCGACGTGGCCCGCCATACTCCCCTCGAGCGCTACCGCAACATCGGCATCATGGCGCACATCGATGCCGGCAAGACGACCACGACGGAGCGCATCCTCTACTACACCGGCAAGATCCACAAGATCGGCGAGGTGCATGAGGGCGCGGCGACCACCGACTGGATGGTCCAGGAGCAGGAGCGCGGCATCACCATCACCTCCGCGGCCATCACCGCCTCGTGGACCCCCCAGACGGGCGGCCACACCGGCATCGAGCACCGCATCAACATCATCGACACCCCCGGTCACGTGGATTTCACGGCCGAGGTGGAGCGCTCCCTGCGCGTGCTGGACGGCGCTGTCGCTGTCTTCTGCGCCGTGGGCGGCGTGCAGCCCCAGTCCGAGACTGTGTGGCGCCAGGCCGATAAGTACGGCGTGCCCCGCATGGCCTTCGTGAACAAGATGGACCGCACCGGCGCCAACTTCTTCCGCGTCGTCGAGATGATGCAGACCCGCCTGAAGGCGCGTCCCTGCCCCATCCAGATCCCCATCGGCGCCGAAGAGAACTTCCGCGGCGTCGTGGACCTCATCCTCATGAAGGGGCTCACCCACGAAGAGGGCGACAAGGGTTTCAACGTCGTCTACGGTGAGATCCCCGCCGAGCTCGTCGACACCGCCAAGGAGTGGCGCGAGAAGATGATCGAGATGGTGGCCGAGACCAACGAAGCCCTCATGGAGAAGTACCTCGGCGGCGAAGAGCTCACCGAGGCCGAGATCCGCGAAGGCATCCGCGTCGGCTGCGTCTCCCTCGCCTTCACCCCCATGACCTGCGGTTCCGCGTTCAAGAACAAGGGCGTCCAGCCCATGCTCGACGCCGTCGTGAACTACATGCCCTCCCCCCTCGACATTCCCGCCATCAAGGGCGTGGATGCCGATGGCAACGAAGTCGAGCGCCGCGCCGACGACACCGAGCCCTTCAGCGCCTTGATTTTCAAGATCATGGCCGATCCCTTCGTGGGCTCCCTCTCCTTCATCCGCTGCTACAGCGGTGTTCTGGCCGCTGGTTCCGGCGTCTACAACGCCAACAAGGGCCGCAAGGAGCGCATTGGTCGCCTTCTCCAGATGCACGCCAATAAGCGTGAGGACATCGAGGAAGTGCGTACGGGCGACATCGGTGCCGCCGTGGGCCTCAAGGACGTCCTCACGGGCCAGACCATCTGCGACGAGAACCACGTCGTGGTGCTCGAGTCCATGGACTTCCCCGATCCCGTGATCACCGTCGCCATCGAGCCCAAGACCAAGGCCGACCAGGAGAAGATGGGCATCGCCCTCGCCCGTCTCGCCCAGGAAGACCCCACGTTCAAGGTCAGCACCGACGCAGAGACCAACCAGACCATCATCGCCGGCATGGGTGAGCTCCACTTGGAGATCATCGTCGACCGCATGATGCGCGAGTTCAAGGTCGAGGCCAACGTCGGCAAGCCCCAGGTGGCTTACCGCGAGACCATCAAGAAGCGCGTGGATTCCGAAGGCAAGTTCGTCCGCCAGTCCGGTGGTCGTGGCCAGTACGGCCACTGCCGCATCTATGTCGAGCCCAATGAGCCCGGCAAGGGCTACGAGTTCATCAACGACATCAAGGGCGGCGTGATTCCCAAGGAATACATCAAGCCCATCGACCAGGGCATCCAGGAGGCCATGAACTCCGGCGTCCTCGCGGGTTTCCCCTGCGTCGACATCAAGATCACCCTCTACGACGGAAGCTACCACGACGTGGACTCCAACGAAATGGCGTTCAAGATCGCGGGTTCCATGGGCTTCAAGGCCGGCTGTGAAAAGGCCAACCCCGTGCTCCTCGAGCCCATCATGGCCGTGGAAGTCGAGACCCCCGAGGACTACATGGGTGACGTCATCGGCAACCTGAACAGCCGCCGTGGCCGCATCGAGAACATGGAAGAGCGCGCCGGCTCCAAGGTGATCACCGCCAAGGTGCCCCTCGCCGAGATGTTCGCCTACTCCACGACCCTGCGTTCCATGACCCAGGGCCGGGCCACCTACTCGATGCAGTTCTCCCACTACGAGGAAGCTCCCCGTAACGTGGCTGAGGAAGTCATCGCCAAGGTCAAGGGTTCCAAGTAATTAAGTAGCTGTACCTCTCCCGGGGCCCGGTTTCGGCCAGGCCCCGGATTCCACCGACGGCCCCTCTCCGGGGGTGAAGGCTTCCCGCCTTCCTCATACGTTCCACCCCCTGGCCTTCGGGCCGGGATGGAATCTCCGGAAAAGCCGCTTGTTTTTCAAGTGGCTTTTGCTATTCTGGACGGCCTGCCTCTGTCAAGGAGGCGGATCAACCCAGGGCGGTCGTCAGCGCCCCACATCTATGGACGCACGGCGTCCCAATGGAGTGAAAATGAAGGACAACATCCGCATTCGTTTGCGTGCCTTCGATCACCGTCTGCTCGATCAGAGCACCAAGGAGATCGTGGACACGGCAAAGCGCACCGGAGCGCAGGTTGCGGGACCGATTCCCCTTCCTACCCGCATCAACAAGTTCACGGTGAACCGCAGTCCCCACGTGGACAAGAAGAGCCGTGACCAGTTTGAGGTCCGCACGCACAAGCGCCTCCTCGACATCCTCAACCCCACCCAGAACACGGTGGACACCCTGATGCGTCTCGACCTCCCTGCGGGCGTCGACGTCGAGATCAAGGTCTTCAGCCGTCAGGGCAACCGGTAAGGGAGGGGAGAGACAATGATCAAGGGAATCATCGGAAAGAAGCTGGGCATGACCCAGATCTTCAACGAGCAGGGCCAGGTCGTCCCCGTGACGGTCATCCAGGCCGGTCCGTGTGTCGTCGTGCAGCGCAAGACCACCGAGAAGGACGGCTATGACGCCATCCAGGTGGGCTTCGTCGATGCCAACGGCGGCAAGCGCGCCTCCAAGGCCGAAAAGGGCCATGCCGAGAAGAAGGGCGTCGCCCCCGTGCGCGTCCTCCGCGAGTTCAAGATCGAAGCCGCCGACGCTGCGAAGCCCGGCGACAGCGTCCTCGTGAGCCAGTTTGAAGCCAAGGTCAAGGTCCACGTCAGTGGCACCTCGAAGGGTAAGGGCTTCGCCGGCGTCATGAAGCGCCACAACTTCAAGGGTGGCCGCGCTACGCACGGCTCCATGTTCCACCGCGCCCCCGGTTCCATCGGTGGCTCCAGCTATCCCAGCCGCGTGTTCCCCGGAATGCGCATGGGTGGTCAGATGGGCAATGTCCAGGTGACCGTTCGCAACCTGGAGATCGCCAAGGTGGATCTCGAGAACAACCTGCTGCTCATCAAGGGTGCCGTCCCCGGCCCCAAGGGTGGGTACGTCGTCATCAAGCAGGAGGCCTAAACATGACCGCCTTCCAGCACCCCGTTCTGAACCTCGAAGGCAAGGCCGCCGGTAACGTCGACCTCCTTCCCGAGGTGTTCAAGCTCGAAGAGATCAACCACCACCTGATCTGGGAAGCCGTCAACGCCTTCCTCGCGGCCCGCCGTTCCGGCACCGCCAAGACCAAGGACAAGTGGGAAGTCTCCGGCGCCGGCAAGAAGCTCTGGAAGCAGAAGGGAACCGGCCGCGCCCGCATGGGCTCCATCCGCTCCCCGCTGTGGAAGGGTGGCGCCACCGTGCACGGTCCCCACCCCCGCTCCTATGAGACCGGCTTCTCCAAGCGCAACCGCCGTGTGGCGCTGCGTCATGCCCTCTCCGTGAAGCTGGCCAAGGGCCAGGTCCTCGTGGTCGAGAACTGGGAGCTCGCCTCCCACAAGACCAAGGGCCTCATGCAGACCATGGGCAAGCTTGGTGTGAATGGATCCGCCCTGCTCGTCGGCGTCGAGGGCAGCGACAAGCTGCAGCTCGCCGCGGGCAACAGCATCCGCTTCCAGACCATCGAGAGCCTCGGCGTGAACGTCTATGAGCTCCTCAAGTACGACCAGGTCGTGTTCTCCAAGGACGCCGTCCTGGCCCTCCAGGAGAAGGTGAAGCCGTGACCAAGATCTTTGAAGTGATCCGCAAGCCCCTCCTCACGGAGAAGGGCCAGATCCTGCGCGAGTCCAACGTGCAGGTGTTCGAGGTGGCCACCTGGGCCACCAAGCACCAGATCGAGGAGGCCGTTGAGGTTCTCCTCGGCGCGAAGGTGAAGAGCGTGCGCACCGTGCGCATCCCCTCCCGCACCAAGCGCCTCGGCCGTTTCGTCGGCACCTCCGGCCCTCGCAAGAAGGCCTACGTCGAGCTGCTCGCCGATCACGACACACCCGTCGCGATCGAGCTCAAGCCGC
>CAZTVL010000012.1:0-45636 GCA_964617215.1 uncultured Solibacteraceae bacterium
ATCCCCTGGCCCACGTCATCGTGGCCCATGTGCGTTCTCGCGGCATCGCCTTCCCGGCAGCTCAGGCATTCCAGGCCCTTCAGGGAAAGGGCGCCATGGGCACCGTGGATGGGCACTCCTACTGGCTGGGGTCCCATCGACACCTGGAGGAACGGGGCCTGGAGACGCCCGAGGTCCACGCTCTCCTGAAAGCTCAGGAAGCCCAGGGGCGGACCCTCGTAGCCTTCGGAACGGACGGTGCATTGATGGGGTTCCTGGCCCTCGCGGACGCCGTTCGACCCGAAACCCCGGGAACGCTCCGGCACCTCCGGGAGGCGGGTGTGGACCACCTCGTGATGCTCACCGGAGACAACCGAGGCACCGCCGAAGTGGTGGCCGCCCACGCAGGAATCGCTGAGTTTCAGTCCGACCTCCTTCCCGAAGACAAAGTGCGGGCCATCGAGGTGCTCGTCGCAACCCACGGCCAGGTGGCGATGGTGGGGGACGGCGTGAATGATGCGCCCGCCATGGCGCGGGCAACCCTAGGTATCGCCATGGGAGCCATGGGCAGCGATGCCGCCATCGAGACCGCCGACATCGCTCTGATGAAAGATGACCTCACGCGACTCCCATGGATTGTGGAGCATGCCAGGAAAACCCTTGGAGTGATCCGCCAGAACATCACCTTCGCGCTGGCGGTGAAGGGGATCTTCGTGATCCTGACCTTTGCGGGTCACGCTTCGTTATGGTCCGCCATCGCGGCAGATATGGGGGCTTCGCTGCTGGTGATCGTTAACGGATTGCGACTCCTGCGAAACTGAACCCACCGCCTCTACTTCTTACAAATTTCCCGCGTGGATCACGATGAGTTTGAATGATCAAGACAGGCTCCTGCCTGATTGGCCAAGACAATGCCGCAAGGATCAGAATTCCTCTGATCGGCGGGCATTCGCGTTTTGGTTACCGATACTTAGTAAGAAGAGGGTCCACCTTCCTGGGGAAGGAGGTTGATACACTCCCCGTACATCAACTGCCACAGGGATTGAGTGAGCATCATCCAGCAATGGATGGTGCACGTTTTCCTTAAAGGCGATTGTTAAAAATCAGAGTCCATCCCTGGGTTTCCAACATGCTCAGCCTTGTTCAGCTTCGACACATCTTCGATCGGCTCGATACACCTGCGGCTGGACGAACGCTCATTGAGAATGCTCGCCGGAACGCTCCAGTGCGGAAGGTCCGCTCGAACAGCAACAACGTGATCACCCGGTTCGCCAGCCGGAAGATGGAACGCTTGGTGGATACAGAGAGCCGGACGGTGGAGTACCCGGCCGTAATCATGTACGAGCACGACGATAAGGTGCTGGAGTACTACGCCCAGCCCGTGAAGCTCGATGTGAAGTGGCAGGCACCTAGTGCCAAGCGCCCATTTAGGATCCAGCACACCCCGGACATGCTCCTGATTCGAGAGGATGGTTTTTGGATCGAGGAATGGAAAGAGGAAAAGAAGCTTCTAGAGCTGCAGAAGAAGAACCCGGAGCGGATCTTCAAGGAGAACGGGGAATGGCGGTACCCTGCTGTTGAGGAACAATTCCGAGATCTTGGAATCAGCTACCGCATTCGAACAGCGGATGAGCACCCCCGAACCTACATCCAGAATCTGACGTTTCTTTCTGACTATCTCGACCCGAGGTGGCCTTGTGTAGGGGACGAATCGCTGGCCGCGATTCATGCTCAATTTCAAGACCAAGTGGCGATCCCATTGCTTCACCTAATCGAGCGGGGAAAAACCAGAACTTCAGACGTCGGCGAAGAGATCCTCTATTCATCGGATGAGATTTATAAAGCCATCGCAGATGGGGCCCTGAGCTTCGATCTGATGGGAGATCTCTTGTCCGACACCCACCGTGCCATGGTTTACCGAGATCCAAAGGCTCTGGAGCTGGGCCGGTCGATCATCGATGTCGAGGTGGTCGATGAGCATCCAATCGACCGACGTGACGTCTCAATCGATCCCGGATGCCATGTGGACTACGACGGCGTGACCTACACCGTGACCAGGGTCGGCGCGAAGACCGCCTCTTTGGAGAGCAACGGCAACCGCTTTGACCGTGATGTGTCTGAACTGGTGGACCAGCACAAGCGCGGGATCCTGACCGTTCATTCAGTCAACACAGTCCCTTCCACGACGCTGGCCTCATTCGAAAAGCTCACGCCGACTCGTGTGGAGGAGATCTTGGAGCGGAAGGCCATCCTGGACCAGGTTGAACAGGGGATTGTTCCGACTGGCGTGTCGGCCCGCACTGTTCGCCGCCTTCGGACCATGGTCCGAAAGGCTGGCGAGAACGCGGTGGACCAACGGGTTGCACTCGCATCGAGGGTCGGTGACCGTGGGAATCGCACCCGAAGAATCTCTGATCGAGTCATCGAATTGGTGGCTGAGGTGGCGCGGGATCATTACAACAACGCCCGGAACATGAACAAGACCACGGCCTATAAGTTCTTCGTGTTGGCGTGTGAGCGCGAAAATCAGACTCCATGTTCAATGAACATCTTCAATAAGGAGCTGGAGCACCACAAGTCGGATAAGAGCCGCATAGGCAAGCGAATGGCCTACCAGAGGGAGCCCATCATCTGGTACCTGCAGCTCACGGAATCCGTCCACGGGGTGCGCCCGTTCCAATACGTCCATATCGACCACACCCAACTGGATCTGCAGCTAGTTGGTTCTGAGTCCCGAAAAAACCTCGGGAAGCCGTGGCTCTCTCTCGCCATTGATGCGGAATCTCGGGCGATTCTCGGCTTTTACGTCACCTTTGAGGCGCCCTCCTACCGGTCCTGCATGATGGTCATCCGTGACATCGTGAGGCGTCACGGGCAGATGCCCGCGATGCTCGTGTTGGACAATGGGAAAGAGTTCCATTCCAGGGCCCTTACCCGCTTGTGTGAGCTGTACGGGTGCAGCATTAGGTACCGGCCGGGGGGGAAACCCCGGTATGGATCCGTCGTGGAGCGGATCTTTGGTACCACCAATACGCAGTTCATTCATTCGCTAGAGGGCAATACTCAGTTGATGAAGAACCCGCGGTCATTGACGAAGGCGGTTCTCCCAGAAAACTTTGCAGCATGGACGCTCACTCAGCTCCATGGGGCGTTGGAAATGTTCTTCATGCTCTACGGCACAACGGAGCATCCCGCCCATGGGAATACGCCTGAGGAGTATTTCAGGCGGAGACTGGATGAGACGGGGGAACGCCAACATCGCTTGGTCCGATTCGACGATCTTTTCCGTATCGAAACTTGCCCGCCGCCCTATGACCGTCCCACGCGAGTGGTCGATCACCAGCGGGGGATCAAGATCCGGAGCCTCTATTTCTGGAATGAGATCTTCCGGAGGCCAGACCTGAAGAACAAAGAGCTACAGGTACGCATGGATCCTTGGGACCCAGGTACAGCCTATGCCCTGGCTAAGGGACAGTGGGTGATCTGCGTCTCCAAGATCCAACCCATGCTCAGTAAGTACACGGAGCTGGAGCGCCGCTATCTCTTTGAAGAGATTGCCAAGAAGTCCGGCGGCCGAGTGGGCTCCTTGGCCCCTCACCGTCTCAGGGAGTGGGTCAGCATCCTTGACCCAAAGAACTTCGATCCTGATCTCTCGGATCGGCAGGGGGAGAGCAAAGCTCTCTACGGCGCACTGGGGATGACTAAAGCGGTTCCTACCCTCCCGCCGCCCAAGCCGGAACCTGAGCCTGCCCTGGTGGTGCCATTCAAAGTGTCCAAATCTCGGCCTGTCGCCTCGACCAAGAGCAGCGAGAAGGTTCCGGAACGTAGGCCAGCTGCCCTTCAGGAGGAGGAGTTCGATGACTACTCACTTCTCTAGCCAGGACATTGAGTCCCTGAGTAAGGCTCAAGTCCTCAAGCTATCCGATGAGGATCGCCTCACCTACTTCCGCGCTGTCCGGCTGAACCACGAGAAGGTCAGCCATGCGATTTCGGATCTCAAGCTGATGGCCAAGCCTGGGGCAGGCTCAGATATCACGCTCCTGGTCGGTCCCACAGGTGTGGGGAAGTCCACGGTCGTAAACGTGCTCCGTGAGCATGTCCTGAAGGATTACCAGGCCCGGATGAAGGAGGACTTGGCACTCATCCCCATTGCAGTGGCAGAGGCACCGGCATCTGGAGAACGAACCTTTTCCTGGAGAATTTTCTACCAACGCTTAGGGGAATCACTCCAAGAGCCCCTCATGAGCAAGAAGCAGGAGACGGTGACTAAGGACGGTCGGGTAACGGTGCGGCCGGCCTCTAACTCCGCGACGGTTGCGGCGCTTCGTACCTCCATCGAAAAGGCTTTGGTTTACCGAAAGACCTCCATTGTCGTGGTGGATGAGGCGGTCCACTTGCTGCGTAACATCCACGGCAGCACGCTCGAAAACCACATGGATGCCATCAAGTCACTGGCCAACATTTGTGGCGTGAACATGATCCTTGTGGGTTCCTACGACCTGGTCGGGCTGATGAACCTGAGCGGGCAGGTCGCCCGCCGGACCACGATCGTGCATTTCCCTCGATACTTCGCCGATGAGGACCGAGACGTTCGTGCCTTCGAAAGGATTCTGGTGAAGTTCGCAAGCTATCTCCCGCTCGAAGGGGAGGTGGACCTTTCCCCCTACGCCAGTGACCTCATGCAGGCTTGCGCTGGGTGTGTCGGGATCCTGAAAGACACGCTCTCCCGAGCTTTGGCGCTAGCCCTCAGGGAAGGTGGGAAGTTGACGGTGGCCCACCTGGAGAAGGCGATCCTGACGCCCATGCAGCTGAAGGCGATTCTGGAAGAAACCTTGCTTGGCGAAAAGGAGATGCGGACAAGCGCATTTGGAAGCGGGTCGTTTAAGGCATCCGCGGAACAGTCCAGGGACATTGAGCTGCTGGTGGCTGGCGAGTCATGAAGGGGCTCAGTTGGAGGCGTGAATCATGGAGGTTGTGAAGGTCGGGGCAATTAAGACGATTCCCGACAGGAGCGTGTTGGTCCCTCTGAAGCCAATTGGGCTTGGGACCATGTACGTCGAAAGCCTATCCAGCTATTTCCAGCGCCTGGCCGACCAGCACGACGTGTCTCCCAAGGTGATTGCCAGGGAGTTCATCTTGCCAAGGCTGGGGTTCAACAATCGCGTTGGCGAGGTACAAACAGACCGGTACTGGAGGTCATCGTTCTTCAGTGGGATGGGTGAGGTCCCAGAACAATGGTGCAGGATTCTGGGAGACCTTACCGGCATCACCGGATTGCGTCGATTGACCTTACTCCCATTGCACGGCCTCATCGGCATGCACGGGAGTGCCAGCAGGGAGCGGCGCTGGTGCCCGCACTGCATTACCGAATCAGAAGCGAGGGGTCAGCCTTATGGGCAACTCCTTTGGGAGATCGGATGTGTGAAGGCCTGTCCAAAGCACGAGATCCACTTGGTCTCCAGCCATGGCTGCGGGCCAGAGGAAGCCATTGCCCCTCTCCGGATCAAACCTCTCCCCCACCTCTGTTGGTCATGCGGGGTCAGGCTATCGCTGTCCGCCGATGATTGCGTGTCTGCCGCATTCGACTCTGAAGTGAGGTTCGCAAGAGCCGTTGGGGAGGTCCTTACCGGGCCCATATTCTCTGACGGGCCACATGAAGTCGGCCGAACCATCGCGGACTTCCTGACCGATGCAATCCAGTCAGTTGAAGGTGGCTACGGGGACCGGGCGGTGCGGAGGACTGGGGCTAGCAAATCCGACATCAGCGGGTGGAAGAGCGGTCAGCACCTGCCAAGCCTGCCTCAGGCGTACATGCTCGCAAACGCCTACAACGCTCAACTCTCGGATGCCTTGGTGGGTAGAGGAGGCTATAGGAGGGTGAGCGTCCTTGAGGGGGCCAAGCCCAGGCGGGTCAGCTATACCCCCTATCGAGATCGACCGCCCTTATGGCACAGCGAAGAGGACCGGATCGCGATTTTGCGTGCGGCGGTACCACCGTCAGCAGCGCAAGCCGCCGGCATGCTCGGAACCTCTGTCCGGGAGCTCCGAAGGCTCTACCCGGATTACTGCCACCAAGTTGTAGAGCGCCACGCCCAGTGGAGGAAGGGGGAGGCCGACCGGCATCGAGAGGAGCGGCTTTTGGTGGTGGAGGAGCTTGTGAGGCAGATGGTCTGCGAAGGCGTGATTCCGACCATCGCCAGGCTTGAGGAGCGGCTCGTTGGGGTTCCGAAGGCGTTTCTCTTCAAGGAGCGGGCTGCATGTAAACGCGTCTGTGAGACGACGAGAGCCGAGGTAGGACTCTAGCGATCGGATCCATGTATCTCCCTTGATTGATAAGGTTGCTCCAGGCGAATTCGCCCTATGAGATCCGACCTTTAAGGCCTGCCCCAGCTCTCAAAGCCTCGATCGCAATACCACGGACTACCACTGAGCTCGATGTAGAGAGCCGATTTCCAGTTATTGAGTTTGTCTGGAGTTTGGACATTTTGTGGCAGCAACTGCGCAAACCCTTTGTCCCGTATAGGATTCTTCAACCGGTCGCAAAATGCGACCGGTTGAAGCCAGTAGCTGGGGTAGTCCCAACAAACGTGCAACCAGTGATCAAGTAGCGTCCCCAAGGCAGAAATAAAAGTTTCGGTCCCCCTTGAGTCTGTACCAGGGTATAGACCTTAGCCTTCTTCATGGAGGCGATCATGGGTTCCGGGCACCTCAAGATGGGCGATCTCACCAAGGCCTGCGGGGTGGGCGACCAAGCTGTGCGGCTCTACGAGCGCATGGGGCTGCTGAAGCCCGTTGCCAAGACCGCCAAGGGTTACCGCCTCTACGACGCCGCGTCCGTCGAGACCCTCCGGTTCATCAAGCAGGCGCAGCGTAGCGGCTTCATCTTGGAGGAGATCAAACTGCTGCTCCACACCGACATCCGAGACGAGCGGGCTTGCGCCTCCATGAAGGCGCTGCTGGACCGGAAGATCCATGCCCTCACCGAAAGGCTGGTGGAACTGCAAGGGGTGAAGAACGTCCTCCAGAGCCTGCGCCAGGCCTGCGACGGGGAGCCGGGGCTGGTGTGTCCGGCCTTCCTGAGGCTCTGCGTCCCCCGCTGCGCCCTTCCCGATCCCCAACAAGCGCGCCCCTTGGGAGTCGCCCCGGAGGTGAAGCATGCGGATTGAGTTGCTGATCTTCGAGGGCTGTCCCAACTGGGAACCCGCGCTGGATATGGCCCGAGAGACCATGGCCTCCCTGGGCATTGCGGACGAGGTCCAGGAGATCCTGGTGGAATCCATCGAGCAGGCCCGGACCCTGAACTTCCCCGGCTCGCCCACGCTGCGGGTGAACGGGGAGGACGTGTCGCCCCTTCCTGAGGCTTTCGAGCCCACCCTCGGATGCCGGACCTATCTGGTCCAGGGGCGCCGCCAGGGCTTGCCCGACAAAGAATGGGTGCATGCCGCCCTGCGGAAAGCGCAGGAAGCGGAGGCCCACGCCTGCTGCACGCCCCTCGCCAAACCGAAGGCGGCTGCCGCTTGCCCGGTCTGTGGGTCGGAGGGCAAGCCCGTGAAGCCGGTCACGCTCCGCGCCCTGCTCCAGCCCCACCTGCGGGGAGAGGTCCTGGACGAGGTGTATCGCTTCTGCGCCAACCCCGACTGTGCCCTCGTGTACTTCAGCGTGGACGGAACGCGGACCTTCGCCCGGGCCGACCTCACGGTGCGGGTGGGGGTGAAGGAGCGGAGTGGGCCGCGCCCCCTCTGCTACTGCTTCGGCCACAGCGCCGAGAGCATCCGGGAGGAGTGGACCCGGACCGGGAAGGTCACGGCGTTCGAGGCTATCAAGGCTGAGGTGAAGGCCGGGACCTGCCACTGCGAGGTGACAAACCCCGGCGGCGGATGCTGCCTGGGCGACATCACCAAGGAGGTGAAGGTGATCACGTCGGCACCAGCCACGCCCGCGCCGGCACACGATTGCTGTGCCTCCTCGAAACCGTCGTCCTGCTGAGGAGCGTCCCATGGCTTCCGCCTCATCCCTCGATCCTGTTCGCCGCGCTGAAGCCCAGGTGAAGCGAGACCGGCTCTGGTTCCTCGCGTGGGTCCTGGGCCTCGTGGCCCTGCTGGTGATGGTGAAGACCCTCGCGGGCCCCTGCTGCTGAAAGGAGTTCCCCATGACTCACGAATCCCATGATTGCTGCCCTCCCGAGCCGCCCGCTCCAAAGGTCCAAGCCCTTCACGAGTGCTGTGAGGTTCCCGAAGGGAAGTGCCAGACGGAGCCCCCGGACCTGAGTCCCAAGGCCGGGCGGCGGACGGTGGCCTCGGCGGTGCTGCTGGGCGTGGTCGCCTCCGCCTGCTGCTGGGTGCCCCTGGCCTTGGCGGGCCTGGGGGTGGCCACGGGAACGCTGGGCGCGAAGATCGCCTGGATCCGCCCCTGGGCGCTGGGCGCATTGGCCGTGCTCCTGGCGGGCGTGGTGGGGTGGTGGCTCCTGAAGCGCTACGGCGGACCCGCCGAAGGGGACAACTGCTGCACGGAACCGCCGCGTTTCCCAACCCTGCCCGTGGTCATCCTGGGGCTCTCCTTCCTGGGAGCCGCCGCCGCGCCCCGGCTCCTACATCCGGGCCGGAGCACCACTCTCACCGCAGTTGCGCCACCCGTGCCTTCCGGAGGAACCCTTCTCGTGCTCTCCACGCCCCAGTTCGATTGCCCGCCCTGCGCGGGCACGCTGCCACAAACGCTGGCGGCCACGACCGGCGTAGCCTCAGTCCAGATAGACTTCGACAAGCGGGAGACACGGGTCGTCTTCCAGGCGGGCGCGGCGGTGGATGCCACCCTCGCGCGGTGGAAAAAGGATCTGGGCTTTGAGGGAAAGGAGTCGAAACGGGAAACCGCAAGCGTTCCGAGTCCTGGGGCCTCCGGGCTCAGGTAGCATCCCGGTGTCGGTGGGCGATCCCCATGATGGTGGTTGGGCTCAGGCTGAGTTCACGAGCAATGAAGGGGTAGGAGCGGCCCTCTTCGAGGAGGCGGATCACCTTGGGTGTCCTCCTCGGAAGCCTCCGCCATGATCGAGGGCGTCCTGCGCCACTGCACGGAGATGGAGGTGGAGCGCCAGTTCGTGGATTCTCACGGGCAGAGCGAGGTGGCCATCGCCTTCTGCCGCCTGCTCGGCTTACCCGTAGCTGGGAGTCGGCAAGCGAGCCAGTCGGATTTCGGCTATCGGCAGATCTTGAAAACCGAAGTGCAGTGTCGATTCACCCTCTTCAACAATCCGAACAGCGAATTCCACCTGGAAGTCGGTGCTTCAGCTTTCAAGAAGGAAAGTGCCCATTGACAACTCTCCGGGCTTTGTAACAGGCCGCGAAAGGTCTCTAGAAGCACACCCTCCTGGTCAACCGTGATCTCTTTGGTGTTGATACGGCAAACGCACGTTAAAACTGCAGCCATGGCCACCAGTTCGGTTTTCAGCTGAAAGTGTTCCTCCGTGTGCCTCTACTATCCAGGTTGTGATGGAAAGGCCCAAGCCGGATCCTTGTTGGGGGTCTCGGGTACGGGCTGGGTCGGCCTGATAGAACCGTTCGAAAATGCGTGAGAGGTGTTCCTTTGGGATTCCGGGACCAGAGTCCACGACCGCGACCCTTATCCAATTCGCCTCTGTCGTCAGGTCAACCCAAACCCGCCCCCCGTTTGGGGTGAACTTGATGGCGTTGTCGAGAAGATTGGCGAGCGCTTGCCGCAGCCAGCGCTCGTCCCCAAGCATGGCCACTTGACCGACGGATGAGACCTCCAAAAGGATATCCTTGCCCTTGGCAATGATTTGAAAAGCCTCAACCACTTCATTCACTAGCGAGTCCAGGCAAAACAATGATGATTCGAGCTCAAATCTGCCCGAATCCGCGCGAGCCAACAGAAGTAGGTCTGCACTGATCTTCCTGATGCGGTCCACTTCCTCCCCTAGGCTTTCTAAGGAGGCCCGGTACTCATTAGGAGTCCGTGGCATATTCAAGGCCACGTCAATGGTGCTGCGCATGATGGCCAGAGGGCTGCGAAGTTCATGAGACGCATCAGACGTGAACCGCTTCATCCCGTCAAAGGCCCGTTCCAGCCTCCCGAACATCTGATTGAGAGTTTCTACTAAGCGGCCTAACTCGTCGGGATTTCCTGGATGGGGAAGACGGAGAGAGAGGTTTTGGGCTTCGATGGCGCGGGCCTGCCGGGTGATGCGGTCTACTGGAGACAGGGCTCGGCTCGCCATCCAATAGCCCCCAAGAGCCGCGAATAGAATGGCAACTGGCACCATAAATAACAGGGCATAGGCCAGAGCATGAAGCGGCTCCTCCACATCGCCTAGGCGATCCATCACGCGAATGAGCCCCTGGCGCCCCACACGAGATCGATAGGGGCGAGAATGAACCCGAAGAGACTCACCGCCGGCCATCAATGTCTCGAAGGGCACCGTCTTCGCGATAGCTTCCAGGGATGCTGGAGAGGGAATCCCTTCAGAGTCTGGGGAGCGGTAGAAAACCTGCCCTTCTCCGCCAACTTCGTGGAAGAGGATCAGGTGGTCCAGTCGATTGAGCTCCTGAATCTGAGTGGAATCCAATCGAACACAGTCGTCTCTAAGGGAGAGGATGGCCTCCACTTTTGCGGCAGTGTCCTTCAGAGATGGGTCGTGGTGGCGGAGTAACTGGTATCGAGCCACGCCGAACAGGAGCCCTCCACAGGCCACTAACACCACCCCTACAAAAATCGCGTAGGCCAAGGTCAGACGTGTGCGGATGCTTAGAAGGGAAGTTCCCATCACCCGGGCTCCTTCATGGAATACCCCACACCCCGAATCGTGTGGATGAGCCGGGACTCTGGCGCCTGGTCCACTTTGCGTCGGACGTAATTGATGTAGACGTCCACCAGGTTCGACATACCCACGTAGTCTAGGCCCCACACTTGATCCAGAATCATGCTGCGTGTCACCACCATGCGCTTATGGCGCATGAGGTATTCCAGCAAAGCGAATTCCTTGGCGCTCAATTCAATGGGGCTGCCGCCCCGAGTGACGGAATGGCCAACGGGGTCTAATTCCAAATCGGCGATAGTAAGCACCGTATGCGGATTCGTGACCGAACGCCGAGAGATGGCGCGGACTCGCGCAATCAACTCGCGAAGATCGAATGGTTTGGGAAGGTAGTCATCCGCCCCCAGATCCAGGCCCTGAACTCGATCTTCCACACCAGTCCTTGCGGTAAGAATGAGGACTGGCACGGCCTTCCCCTTCCTTCTCAGATCTTTGAGTATTTCGAAGCCGCTTTTTCCGGGGAGCATGAGATCCAGGATGATGACGTCAAAATCCCTCTCGAGAGCCAGCCAGATGCCTTCCAAGCCGGTATGAGCGGCCTCGACGGAAAAGCCGTGCTCTCTCAGTCCCTGGCTAAGAAGCAGAGAGAGCTTTCGATCATCTTCGATGAGCAGAATAGCTTGCATGTAACCTCGGAACTCCGAGAATGCCTTCAGGCCTATCCCGCATCCTCGATCTTCTTCAACCAAATCTCTCGCCAGTATAACGTGTTGTTCCGAGGGCAGTTTTTTGTGCATAGTCCTGCACAAGCCACTCCCTTAAGGGCAACGGTATTTGCCAGGGGAATCATCTTTCCAGTCTGTTCCAGGATGATTTTTTTTATCGGGAACTCGACTTGGAATCGTCTGTTCGCGAAATCAACCATATCCGGTTCAAAGGAAAGGCCATGGTTTCGGCCCTCAGGATCCAGCGTAAGCCGAATCTCGGCTGGTGACTTCACCTCAACCCAATCGCCGGTCTTGAGATCCAATCCCCCGCGCGACGATTCTTCTTTGGTTCCAATCACGGCATGGACGGATTTGAGCCCAAAGAGCCCACGCAAACGATCTGACACCGTATTCAACAAAATCAACAGGAACCGGCCAATAGTAAGCTCACCGTCTCGGATTTCGGAAAAGAAATGGGTGAAGTTCCAGCGGGAAAGGTGCTCGGTGGCGCTTAGAAGCTCAGTTGACTGACAGACGTATCGTTCATGGCTTCTAGTCGAGAGATAGCTCGCCCAAGCCGAAAGTTCTCCGCTGAGGGTAGCTTCCTTGAATCCCCCCGCGCCTGAATCATCGATTGCGAAGGGCTCAAGCCAGGCTTCTTTCCAAAAATAAAGGCAGTTTCGCTGGCACCCATCATGGAACGCACCATCACATCGAAGGCCTTCCAATAACACAGTGGAATTTAACCGTCGGAGGCTGTGCCCTTCAACACATGTCTTTCCCGTTCGCCGGTACACTCGGAAGATCTGCCCACAATATCTAGCCATTTCTGGCATGAATGGCATCCCTTCCAACTTCCCGTGGACATCCAGGGTGAAGGCGATCTCTTTCTCGGAGCGCACTCGCACGAGTTGTCCTTGTTTGATGCGGGATAAATGTTCCTTTTTCGGCATGGTGCACCTAGCAAAAAACGGCGAGCAGCAGGAGAAGCCCGGAATGGTTTGAAGTAGTGGTAAAAGAGCGCAGGAATAATACCGTTGTAAAAATCCAACAATGATTTTGCTAAAGGAATGTTTTTCAACTTCCTTTGAATCACGGTGAGACCCAATCATTAGAAAACGGTTAGAGCCGAATCAGAGTTCAGCTTGGCTCTTGCAGGTTGATGTGGCCGACATCAATGACTTCCTCCCTCTCCACCGGCAATTCATGTTGCTGGTGTTCCTGCCCCGCAAGGGGAACCAAGTAAGCTCTTTCCGTGTGCAACAGATGTGACAAATATTGGGATATTACTGGGTTAGCCTCAGGCGCTTCACAGCCATGGCAAGGCCAGTGATGGAGAGCAAAAGCCCCAGCCCCGCTACCGCCATCATTGAGGCCCGCTTAACGCCATCGGGGAGGAACTCAAGGCTATGAAGCTGGAAGGCAAAATCGTAGATTCGCCAGATGTTCCGTCGGCGGGCCCGGACCTCACCAGTAAGGGCGTCCACGTAAATGTGCATCCCTCCATCGCGCAGGCGGAATCCATAGGCTGGGAGCGGACCGGCATATTCGCGAGGAAGGGACAGCGTCTCTGGACCAAGGCCCGCAACGCGTTGGCCTAGGCCAGACCGAACGAAAAGATAGACGGCCTCCTCTTGGTAGGCGCCACTGAAATCCCTCCGCGCGGCCTCCCGCGCCCAGGCAAGGGGAAGCACCGAACCCAGAAGATTCTTCTCGGAGAGATTCCACACTTGCGTTTGATTCCCCCGATCGACAAGCGCTAAGGGATGGTTCTCAACAACTCGAAGCGTCACACTGATGGCCCCTTCCAGGGCTTCGCGCGGCGGAGACATCTCCCCTTGGAGCAGGGCAGGTGCAAGGTTCAGCCCCGTGCTCAAGTTCTTCCCCCGGATCGCTTCTATCGGCCACAAAGCGAAGATAAGAGCCGTCACCAGCCAAAAGATGAGGGGCGCCAAGACGGCGACTCCGAGCCACAAATGCCAATTCCAAACTTTACGCCAAGTCATTACCCCCAAAGGCGGTCCCCTTTCATTGCAGGCTCCCAAAAACTCGGACCCGAACGTCTCGGATTACATTACCTTCAGTGCACGACCCGCGAAACGCCCGAAAGGAGGCCCACGGGGGCGGGCGAAGGCTGAGGTAGATGCTTACGTGGACCCCTGCCTTCGCTGCACCCCCCCCCTCGCGAGTCCTTCGAGAAGCAAATTCTGCGGAGGCCTCAATGGTCCGAGGAGGGCCTTCGAATGCGCCTACAGAGGTTAACCCATTTCACGGTTGTCCCAGGGACTACTTCTTGGTGGGTGCCGGGCCGAGTTTTACGGTCTCCGCGGTCTTGTCGTCCTCCGCGAGGACCACAACCACGCGAAAGCCGAGCTGTACTTGGTCAGCCCCTACCATCTTCTTCCCCCGCATGTACATGGTGCTCTTGACCAAAGGGATGGAAAGGATCTTGCCGCTTTTCGTCAGCAGTTCGATTCGCACGGCATCAATGGATTTAACCGTGCCCATGACTTCCTTGTGAGTGTGGGACGACACAATGCCTGGGACGAAAAGCAGGGCCGAAGTAAGAAGCAGATAAGAAGGGCGATTCATGGAATTTCCTTTCGTGAAGCCCGGGGCGGGCTTAGTGGTGGGGATGGGCGGAGGGGCCGGGCTCGTCACTCCCCTTGAGGAAGTCATCCGCCTTCCGCTGCTCCTCAAGCTCCATGGGTGAGACTGGGTTCATCGATTTCATCTGCTCAAGCTCCTCCGGTGTCATGTCCCGCAGGTGTCGAATGAAGAGGACGAGCTTCCAGGTCTGATGATCCTCAGCGCTGCCGGGGCTGCCCCATGCGGGCATACCCGTGAGGCGAATTCCATTCTTGATGATGCTGAACATTTCGCCGTCGGTGAGCGCCTGGGTCTTCGGAAGAGTCATGTCCGGTGCCTTCGGGAACAAATGCCTGCCGATATCCGTTTCTCCCCGGCCGTCGTTGCCATGGCAGCTCGCGCAATGGTCCGCCCAGTGAGTTCGGCCTTCGGCCAAGGCTTCGGGAGTCGGCGGAACAGGGTTGATTCGTCGTCGTTCGTTGGCTGGAATGGCGAGATGTCGCATCGCCCGAGCAAGTGTTTCTTCAAGCACCGTCGGATTGTCGCGGGCGCTTACACCGTGAACAATGATCCATCCTGCAAGCAGGAAACCCACGCCCGCCAACGACAATAGCGCCATGAGGTACGCCCCCGAGTAGCGTTTGATAAATCCAGAATGGAGCTTGGAGGCAGCGGGAAGCCTCGGCGTCCTGACACCTTCTGATTCACTCACGTTCAAAGCTCCTGGGGTGGGAGGGCATCAATTTTGGTGGGAGATGACAGCGTAAGAACCGGCGGCCGACTAAGACCCCTCTTCGAGAGACGGAATCAGGAGTCATTTTGGGCCTCGAATATTAGAGGGAGATGAGGAGCCTCCAGGGAAATAGCTCTGACGATTTGTGATCTCCCCCACGGAACGGAAATCAAATCGATCCATCTCCTCATTCAGAGACAGGAGGGAATAATGATCCCCCAACGACCCTCTCCAGGAGGATCCACCGCGAAAATTCGGAGTAGGGCACCAAAGGCTCTGAGGTCAGGGCTCCTAATGGCTGCCCGTATTCAGGATCACCTTCGTCGGATGGACGCTCGGTTTCACTTCTGGATCACCATCCACACTCTGGTGGCCATCTCCTGTTTGATGGTGCTGGCCCTCTATTTCCTCGGGGGTAGGTGTTGCACGTGATGCTGAGCCAAGTGACCTGCTTCGGATTAAAGGTAGTAAAGGGGGGTCACGGATTTTTAAGTCCAGACACTTCCAACAGGGGACCCGAATCGGGAGGTCCGATGCACACCTCATCTCCACATCCAACGCCGGCCGAGCGCCTATATCAGCAGAAGGAACGCTTCCTATCCTTCATCTTGAATAAGGTAAAGCGGATTGAAGATGCCGAGGACGTGTTTCAAGTGGCACTCACGGAGGCCCTAGCTTCGGAAGCTTCTGTGGAGTCCGGTGGATGTTCGGATCAATGGTTTCAGCCATTCTTGGATCGATCGATCAGGTCCCATGCTCAAAGGACATCGGATCACGAACGGCTCCACGTCGAGATCAATGACGTAGAGGAAGTCCCCGACCCCGATGGGCCTTGGGAGGAATCCCCCCGGAACTGCGTCCTCGCATGCTTGCGAATGCTGAGGGAAACGGATGCCCGCTTGATCCTATGGTTGGATATCCAAGGGCATTCTCAAAAAGATCTGGCGAAACGCATGGGAATCCCTGCGAGCGCAGTTTCATCTCGCCATGTCAGGGCCAGGGCCCGAATGCGCATCCTGCTTGAGGACTGGTGTGGCACTTGCCAGCCTGGCAGATATTGCTATAGACCTGACCGATCTTCGGGCCAGAAGCAAGACGGCCCGCGAATCGGATCCCTCACCTTGTGGGCAATGAGTAAATCCCTCACAAAGGCTCCGATGGCTCTCATCCGATTTTAATCTTTGGAGGTTTTCATCAGGGGACCCGAACGGGAGTCCCCATGGAGCACCCCGAGCAAGACCAGCATCTGGTGCATGCCCTCCTGCACGAGGAAGGTACCTTCTTCGCCTTCATTCGGAAAAGGGTAGGAACAGTGGAAGCCGCTGAGGATGTGCTTCAAGCGGCCTATCTCAAGAGCCTCGAGAAGGGACATCAAGTCCGGTCCAAGGAAAACGTCAAGGCGTGGTTCTTCTCCCTGATCCGGAACGCGCTCGTGGACCATTTCCGGAATCCTTCAAACGCCCGGACATCTCAGATGGACACTGACTGGCTGGAGAACGTCGCGAGCCGGGAGGATAAGGAATTGGACGATTCGGCCATGGGGTGCGTGCGGGTCGCCTTGCGTTCCCTCCGCGAGGATGATGCCAGCCTCATTACTCGGGTGGATATCCAGGGATGTCCCCAGGAAGAGGTGGCGGCTGAATTGGGGATCAGCCTGAACGCCCTCTCCGTCAGGCTTGCCCGGGCACGGAAGGCCCTTCGCGGCAGCCTCCAGGATCTCTGCCAAGACTGCCGAGTGACCAAATGCATGTACTGCCGGTGTGGATCAATGGAAGGTCCGTGCTGACGGGTGACCAGGGTCACGTAGGAACTCCCCAGGGATTCGCGTCTACCTAAGTGAGGCCAGGCGGTCTGCGCGAGGTGGAAAATGGAATCGCTGGAACCAATGGAAGGGGATGGCTCCGCTCCTGACCTCTCCATGAGTCGGCGGACCATCCTCGGCCGCATGCTGGGGTTGGGCGCCCTGGCCTCGGTGGGAGGAAGTGCAGCCCTCGCGGGAATGCTGGGATGTAAGCCTGGCGAAGAGAAGCGGCGAAAGGCAATGGTGGCCTTGACTCCAGACGGGAGACTCGTGGAGGTCGATGCGAAAACGGTGGTGCCCCTTAAGGTGCCACCCTCGTCCCCCGACGCCCGAAAAGGGGTACCTGGGCGCCGCTGGATCATGGTCATCGACCTCGCGAAGTGTGATGGTTGCGGGTCCTGCATGAAGGCCTGCACGAAGATGCATTACATCCCGCCTACCCGGCAGTGGCTCAAAGTGCTGATGATGCCGGGGGCAGGTGAAGAGGGTGCACCCTACTTCTTCCCCCAATCCTGCTATCACTGCGACAACCCTCCCTGCACCAAGGTGTGCCCGGTGGATGCGACCTTCAAGCGGGAGGATGGAATCGTCCTGGTGGATAACGAGCGGTGCATCGGGTGCCGCTTCTGCATGGCAGCCTGCCCCTACTCCGCTCGATCCTTCAACTGGGGGCCACCAACAGAGCCAGTCGAGGCAAAGGATCGAGGTTATTCACCGGAGTGGGGATATCCGCGCAAAATGGGCACTGTCGAGAAGTGCGACTTCTGCGCCGACATGGCTGGGTCCGGGATTCTACCTCCCTGTGCGAGCAGCTGCGCCATGGGAGCCATCTACTATGGCGATCAGAACGACGACGCGGTCACGAACGGAACGGGTGAAACCCTTCAACTGTCGAAGCTCCTGATGGATGGCAGCGCCTACCGCCACCTCGAGGAATTAGGGACCGAACCGAGGGTCTATTACCTTCCGCCCCGCAACCGGAAATACAAAGCGCCATTCGCCGAGGGAGGCCGCCATGAGCCTGCCTGAACTCTCTCAAGAACAGCGCAAAAAGGCCTATCAAACGGAGTTCTTCCATCACGCGATGGGGAAGCTGCTCGTATCCTGCGGGCCAATGGATCGGCGGGGGCAACGCACGATGGGCTTCCTTGGAGTGATTCTCCTTTTCGCGCTGGCGGCCTGGATCCATCAGCTTCGGCATGGACTCGCGACGACTGCCATGGGGGATTACTTCTCGTGGGGGATATACATCGTCGATTTCGTATTCTTCATCGGGATCAGCATGGCCGGGACCCTTATATCCGCGATTCTGCGACTCACGGGGTCCGAATGGCGTTCTCCCATCACTCGGATGGCAGAAGCGATCACGGCCTGTGCGTTGCTCGTCGCGGCTCCCATGATCATCATCGATATGGGGAGGCCCGACCGGCTCCTGTTCACGGTGATTCACGGACGTGCTCAATCGCCCATCCTCTGGGACGTGATCTCTCTCGGCACCTACCTCACCGGAAGCCTGCTCTATCTTTACCTTCCACTGATACCGGATATCGCCCTTCTCCGGGACCAAGGCGATCGCTTCCCCAGGTGGTGCCAAAAGCTCTATGGCGTATTGGCCCTAGGGTGGCGAGGGGGCGATGCGCAACGAAAGCGGCTTGAGCGGGCCCTGGCAATCATGGCCATCGCCATCATCCCTGTAGCCATCTCGATCCATACCGTCACCGCCTGGCTCTTTGGGCTGACCATGCGCCCGGGGTGGCACAGCACGATCATGGGGCCGGATTTCGTGGTGGGAGCCATTTATTCGGGGACCGCAGCTGTCATCACCATCATGGCCCTTTTCCGATTCGTGTTCCGGCTGGGCCGTTACATTGAACTCCTACACTTTCAAAAGCTTGGCCAGCTCCTGTTGGTGGGCGGGCTCCTCTATGTCTACTTCATGGTTAATGAGCTAATCGGAGGTGTGTACACCAAGGAAGCTGGCGAGAAGCACCTCCTGGAATCCATCTTTTCCGGACGCTTCGCCATCCAATTTTGGGGGATGGGGTTGGTGGGGCTTCTCCTACCTATCGCCATCCTCATCTACCCTAAGACCCGCACCATCCCGGGCATCGTCGCAGCATCCCTTCTGGTGAACATCGGCATGTGGGTGAAGCGGTTCCTGATCGTGGTCCCCACCCTAGCCTCGCCCTTCATGCCCATCACAGGGGGCCAAGGCCCCAGCCCTTCCTACTCTCCCACCTGGGTGGAGTGGGCCATCACGGCGGGAGGTTTCGCAGCTTTCGGCCTCCTTTTCATCCTCTTCTCTAGGCTCTTCCCGATCATCTCCATTTGGGAACTAGCAGAGGAGCATCACGCCCAGGCGGTCAAAGGGGAGGAGAGCCATGGTTAAGGCCGCTCCCCTCCGTGCCTTTCTCCTCTCAATGGCCCTTGGGGTCGGACTCCAGGCTCAAGCCCCGGCTGCGGCTCCAGTCACACCACCCGAATTGGAGGCCCAACTCACCGTTGAAGACGGTCAACCCATGCTTGTGGCGAAGATTCAGAGGGACCAAAAGCCTATGGCCGGTGCCAGGGTCTCCTTCTTCGTTCGTCGCACCTTTGGGGAGATCAAATTGGGGGAGGACTCGACCCTTGAGGACGGAACGGCGGCCGTACCCATGCCTAAGGGCCTTCCGGGCCTTTCCGACGGGCAATACTCCATCCGCATCCGACTTGTTGCACCGCCCGATGTAGACGGGATCCAAAAAGTAGTCTCGATCCAGGCGCCCAAACTCAAGCCGGGAACACCCAGAGTTGATGAAAGGACCCTCTGGGCCCGGCGGGCTCCTATTCCCCTCCTGTTGGTATTGGTGGGAATCCTCACCCTCGTGTGGGGTTCCTACGGATTGGTATTGCGTGAACTCTTCCATCTCAAGAAAGGAGATTCTCATGTCACTTAAGTCGACATTCATCTACTGGACGCGGGGCCGGAGCACGGCCATGGCCGTGCTCGCCATGACCGCCTCCGCCTTATTGGCGCAATCCCAGGAGTGGACTGCCCCTACTCGTGCGTCCAAACGACCGAACCCCATCGCGGCGACCCCCGACTCCATTGCAAAAGGGAAAGTGATCTACACGAATAACTGCCTGTCTTGCCATGGCGAGACAGGCCAGGGCAACGGGCCCAAGGCCAAGGATCTAGACGTCAAGCCCAAAGCCCTAAGCAGCACCATGAAGGATCAATCAGACGGCGCCCTATTCTGGAAATCAACGGAAGGGAAGAAACCCATGCCTTCCTTCGAAAAGGATTTGAAGCCAGAAGATCTCTGGCACGTCATCAACTACATGAGGACTCTCAGCTCTAAGAAGTAGCGAAACCCCACACCACTTTTGGAGGTGACACATGGCACCCATCAGGGCCTTTTCAAGGCTCTCAGGCATCCTCTGCGCCAGCATACTGCTGACCTTCCCGGCCTTCGCTCAAACGCCGCCGAAAACCGAAGAGCAGGAGGCCATCGCAGATCTGGAGTCCCAACTGAAGGAGCTGAAGGTCCGCATCGGGAATGCGGAACCGGGCTCGAACCGTTTCCTGGTCACCGGATACGCCACCGCAGGCTATGGCCAAAGCCAAGGTGAAAATCGGGCTTTCAGCGCGAGCTTCAATCCGATCTTTCTATGGAAGATCAACGATCGGCTTTTCTTTCAGGCCGAACCCGAAATGGAAATCATGGAGGGAAGCCGTGAAACCGAAGTGAATCTGGAATTCGCGAACATCGCATACTTCGTTAACGATTACCTTACGGTCTCAGCTGGCAAGTTCCTCACCCCTTTCTCTACCTTTACGGAGCGGTACCACCCGGATTGGATCAATCGGTCGATGACGAAGCCACTCTACGCGTCAGAGGATGGCAGCCTCGTCCCATACAGCAGTCTGGGAATTCAAGTCAGGGGTGGGGTTCCCATCGGAACCGCCCGGCTCAGATACGCATTCTGGGCCGACGAGGGCCCATCTTTGGGAACGGATGCGGATCAAGCCGGTAACTTGCAGTGGAAGGGATACGCAGCGGATAGCCGCAATAACAGCCTAAAGACGGGAGGGCACCTTTGGCTCTTGCCGATTCCCAACCTTGAGCTTGGGTATGCCCGCCTGAAGGGTCGAGTCGGCGTGCAAGGAAGCCCCTACGAGCAAGTGTTCTTCACCATGCAGGAGGCTGATCTGACCTTTCGCAAGGAAAGCGATGCTCTTAGCGGAACAGTGGAGGTGCGTGGGGAATGGGTCGGCTCGGAAGTGACACGCGCGGACTACCCGGGCATCTCTTCCTTCGATAACCGGAAAAACGGAGGGTTGGCTCAGCTCTCCTATCGCCCTTCCTCTGTTGATGGCGATTTCGTCCGCAACTTGGAAGCTGTGATCCGTTATGACTGGATAAAGCGCCCTGGCGGCGACCCCTCAGGTCTGTTCCCCCAGCGGCGATGGACTTACAACATGAACTTCTGGTTCACCGCGAGCGCCGTCCTGAAACTTGGAGTGGAACGTACAAAAACGGAGGATCCCACTCTGGGACCGTCCTACCGCAACGGCGTGGTCGCCGCATTCAGCCTGGGCTTTTAAGCCCAGCATCGAGGAGGTGGAAGATGTCCCAACTGATTCACCACGCCCGTACGAAGGCACTCCTGCTGCTCGCTACGGGGCTTTCGATCATCGCCGTGGCCCTCGCCTGCTCGGCGCCCAGGACTGAACCTGCACGAACGGCCAAGACAGGGGCTCAGCTCTGGTCCGAAAACTGCGCAAGCTGCCACAATGCCCATTCGCCAGGTCAGTACAGCAATGCTCAATGGGATGTCGCAGGCCGGCACATGAGGTTTGTGGCCAATCTGACTGGCGACGACTCCCGAAGGATCGAATCCTTCCTGAAGGGGGGGAAGTGATCAGCTGTGCCCAGGATCACATAGGGATCAGCAAACGCAAAAAACGGGTGCATCCATCCAAAATCTAATCAAATTCTAAGAAACCCAGCCTACGCTCCAAAGGTAGGTTGAAGGTCAAAGGGAAGAACCTGGGTCCAAATGTGTTCCGCCATCCGCTTCATCGCCCTCCTTCTGCTGACCTTCGTCGGGTCGGTGGAAGGTGTGCGGATGGCAGCGGCGCCCTCGATTCAGGCCTGCGCCTGCGGGTGTGGGGCTCCTTCGGACGATCTCTGCGGATGCAAAGGCCCGGCTCAACCCTCCGCCCCTGCGCAAGATCCCAAACCCTGCTCAGAGCCCTCTCGTGGATGCTCCACGACCAGCGGCCCGGCCACGAGCCTGATCACCGCTTCAAAAGATGCCGAAGAGCGGAAGAAGGACCCGGAGCCAAGGCGAGAACCCCACCCCTGGGTGTTGTTAAAGCCCCGCTACCAAGACGTAACCACCACTTCCCTGCTTCGGCTCGGTTTTGGCACCTCGGGTGAAACCGCGATACCTTGGCGAAGCCTTCAGCGCCTAGCCTGGCTCTCTGTCTTCCGGAATTGAGAGGCAATCTGCCGATTTACTAAGCAGATCCGCCACGTCTCTCAATTTCGGAGTTAGCCATGCGCACAGTCCTGTGCTTGGCCTTGGGCCTCATGCCGGTAACCGGTAAGGCCCAGGCCCAGGAACCATCCATCCCGGCCCAGCAAATTGCGGGGGCGGCCGAGGATCCCGTCCTTGAATCCCTCCTTCATGAGGCTCTTGATCGAAATCCCGACCTCGCCAAATCCAATGCTTTGGTAGAGGCCGAAAAGGAGCGTATCCCCCAGGCCAAGGCCTTACCCGATCCCTCTCTTTCAGTGGGTATCCAGAATGATGGTTTCAAGAAGCTCCAGATCGGAGAGATGGAGACTTCCTATTACCAACTGATGCTCACCCAGCCGCTTCCCTGGCCAGGCAAGCGCGATCTGCGCGGGAAGATCGCCGGCCTCGGCGCGGACATCTCCAAAGTTTCGGCGAACCGGACTCGATTGAGCCTCCAGGCCGACGTCAAGCGGGCCTACTTCGGGCTACTGCTCGTTCGAGGCCAACTTCGGCTTCTGGAGGACCAGGCTCTGTTCCTGGAAAAGGCCCAAGCTATCACTCAGGCGCGCTACGAGGTCGGTCAAGGGGCCCAAGCGGACCTGCTCCGGGCGCAGCTCGAACGGAATCGTCTTAACCAGACCCGCCTCACGTTGCAGGCCCAGGAAGACGCCCTCGTCGCCACGCTAAATCGGCTTCGGGGGGTCACGGAAGCAACCCCGATTCCCACTTCAGCATCCATCGAAGACCTCCAATTCCAACAGGCCCCGGCGGAGGCGCTCATCGCCCAGGCGGAGACTCTGAGCCCGGAGCTTCAGTCAGCGAAGCTGGGCATCCGGCAGGCGGAACGTAGCCTGGACCTCGCCAGGCTGGACCGACGGCCCGATTTTGCCGTGAGCGCAGGGGTCATGCCTCGCGGCGCGCTCGAACCCATGTGGCAGGTGGGGTTCTCCATCTCTCTTCCGGTTTGGTCGCGGCAGAAGCAGCAACGGGCGGTTGCTGAGCAGGAATGGCGCCGCAAATCCCAGGGATCGGAAGCGACCAGCGTACAAAACCTCCTGAACCAACGCATCCGGGAGCGCACCGCCCAGATGAACGGAACCCTTGGAACCCTCCGAATTTATCGGGATGGCCTGTTGGTTCAAAGCCAGGCCAGCTTTCAGGCCACCTTGGCTCAGTACGAATCCGGGCGGGCCCCTTTTTTGAGCGTTCTGGAAACGCTCAATGGATGGGTCGCGGATCGGGGCGGACTCCTGCAGGCGGTGGCTCAAGCCAAGGCCATTGAGATCGCTCAAGAAGAGTTCAATTTGGGCGGCACCCCCTCCATCTCTGCCCAAGGACTTGGCACTTCGGCCATGGGTATGGGTGGCTCTCCTGGTGGTTCAGGTTCGTCAAGGCCTTCACCTTCAAAGTCGGGAGCCACGCCCGGACAGGGCGAGTCGAGCGGCGCCATGAAGTCCATGTGATGCGGAGGCCTTCATGAACCCTGTCATCGTTCCGCCCCGTTCCACGGCACCTGCTGGTGGTCGTCGCCCTCTATTCGTCTTTTTGGCGATGCACCTGGGCCTCGCCTTGGGCATTTGTCTCCTCCATTGGTCGCAAGGGCCGTCGATCTCCAGCATCGCGCAAGCGCCGGCCCAGACGCGCCCCGACGTTCCCCCTGAATGCGGGCGAAACCTCCCGCCTGAATCTGGCTCGGGATGCTGTCTCACGCCATCCGGTCCAAACGGCTTCAGGGGCCATGGCGGATTGGCCACGCCCAAGGAGGCGTCATGACTCCTGAAACGAATTCCTCCCTTTCTGCCCAGCCACCGGCTCCCAGCGGCCATCGCCCCCTCCTCGGATTCATGGCGGTGGGCTTGGGCCTCGCATTGACCCTTTTCGCCCTCCTTTGGCCAGGGCGCCCATCGGAGCATGCCGTTGCGTCAACGTCTAGCAGGGATTCAGCCTCAGCGGCCTTTCCCTCTGGGTGCACGCGCAATCTAGTTTCCGCGGGCTCAGCCATACCCGCCCGAGCCTCCGGGTGCTGCCCCACACCCTCTGGGCATGCCGCCCCGGATGCCTGCGAGATGCACGGTGGCCGCGCGAAACAGCCCGATCAGCCCGAACCGCACGTCAAGGCCCTAAACCCCGGAGCTCCCAATGAATGACGAGATGAACGAACAGATCCCGACCCCTGCCTCCCGCCTCCGAACCATCGGCTTCGTGGCCATTGGCCTCATCGCGGGCGTGGGGGGCACCCTTCTCCTCCGTCCAGGCGGCCATGACCACGGTACGGCCACCGAGCCTGCGGCGAAGAAACAGATGTACCAGTGCCCCATGCATCCCCAGGTCATGCAGGACCATCCTGGGGACTGCCCCATCTGCGGGATGAAGTTGGTGCCTATCGAGGGCAGCGGCGAAACCATAGCTCCCGGCGACCGAGGCAAGATCGCCTTTTATCGCTCCCCGATGAATCCATCCATGACTTCACCTACCCCCATGAAGGATGAAATGGGCATGGACTACGTGCCGGTCTATGAAGGCGATCTCAAGGGTGAGGGAAGCGCGGTGGTGGGCCACGCCGCCATCACCATCGACCATGAACGCCAGCAGCTCATCGGGCTGAAGACTGTACAGGTCGCGACGGGGCCCGTGAGCGGTGAGCTTCGCACCTCGGCCCGGTTGGCAGTGGACGAGACGCGGGTCCGCAAGGTGAACGTCAAAGTCGAAGGCTTTGTGGAAAAGCTCTTTGTGGATTTCATCGGCAAACCTGTCGCCAAGGGGCAACCCCTCTTCAGCCTTTACAGCCCCGAATTCGTCAGCGCCCAACGGGAGTACCTCCTCGCCATCAAGACCCAAAAAGCCTTAGCCGGGGGGTCGCTGAGCACTAGCGGTGGCGACCTCCTGGAAGCCGCCAAACGGCGCCTCGCCCTCTGGGACGTCCCGAGCGAGGTTCTGGAACACCTTGAGAAGACCGGAGAGATCCAACGCGCACTTACCCTTCGATCCCCCATCTCCGGAGTCGTGACGGTCAAGAACGTGGTCGAAGGCGCGCGTATTTCGCCAACAGACATCCCCTTCGAGATTTCGGATTTGAGCCGTGTGTGGGCCCTGGCCGACGTCTACGAGCAAGAGCTGGGCGGGGTGAAAGTCGGGCAGCCGGCCAACCTGACCCTGCCCACCTTTCCGGGCAAGACCTTCACGGGCCGAGTGGTCTTCATCGACCCTGTCCTCGATCCCAAAAGCCGCACTGCCAAGGTGCGGATCGAGTTCCCCAACCCGAAGGGAGACCTTCGGCCCGAACTCTTCGGCGAGGCCGTGCTTAAGGGCCCTGGGCACAAGGGCATCCTGGTTCCGCTTGACTCCGTTTTGGATGCTGGGACTCAAAAGGTCGTGTTCATATCCCTTGGAGATGGGAAATTCGAACCCCGCGAAGTCACCACAGGCAGCACTGTGGGCGAGCGCGTAGAGATCCTCAGCGGGCTGAAGCCTGGAGAAAGCTTGATCGTTCGAGCCAACTTCCTTGTGGATTCGGAATCCCGCTTGAAAGCGGCCCTCGCTCACCTGAGCCAAAAGGGCGAATCCAAACCCGATGCCGCGCCTAGCGGCCACCAGCACTGAGGGGGCCATCATGAGCGGAAGCAGCGCCTACGATCCCGAACATCCGACCTTCCTTCAAAAGATCATCCGATTTTCCGCCGAGAATCGATGGCTGGTAATGGCGGCGTCAACCCTCCTGATCGCATTGTCCTTCTGGACGATGCGGACCATTCCGATGGATGCCCTTCCTGATCTGTCGGACACGCAGGTAATCGTCTACTCCAAGTGGGACCGAAGCCCCGACATTGTCGAGGATCAGGTCACCTATCCCATCGTCACCAGCCTTCTCGGCGCCCCGAAGGTCAAGGCCGTTCGGGGACTCTCAGACTTCGGGTTCTCCTACGTCTACGTCATATTTGAAGATGGGACTGACATCTACTGGGCCAGGTCTAGAGTTCTGGAATACCTCAGCAAGATCACTTCAAACCTGCCGGCTGGGGTGAAGACGGAACTGGGCCCCGACGCCACCAGCGTCGGCTGGGTCTTTCAGTACGCCCTGGTTGACCACACCGGCCAGCACAGCACGGACGAACTCAGATCCCATCAGGACTGGTTTCTAAGGTACTCGCTTCAGAGCGTTCCTGGCGTGGCTGAAGTAGCCACGGTGGGCGGCCAGGCTCGGCAGTTCCAAGTGAGCGTCAATCCCAACAAGCTCGCTTCCTATCGCATCTCCATCGAAACGGTGATTCAGGCAGTGAAATCCGCCAACTCTGAAGTTGGCGGGCGCCTGGTGGAATTCAGCGGGCGGGAATATATGGTCCGGGGCCGTGGATATGTCAAAACATCCAAGGATCTGGAAAGTGCGGTACTCAGGGCGGAAAACGGTACTCCGGTGCGCCTTGGAGATGTAGCCACCGTGAGCCTCGGCCCCGAAATGCGCCGAGGTCTTGCAGACCTCGATGGCCATGGCGACGTGGTCGGAGGAATCGTCGTGATGCGCCAAGGCGAAAACGCCCTAAATGTCATCGAACGGGTGAAGGGGCGGCTCGAAGATTTGAAATCCAGCCTTCCCTCCGGCGTTGAAATCGTCCCCGTCTATGATCGATCCGAACTGATCCACAGCGCGATCAAGACGGTGAAGCACAAGCTCATCGAGGAAATGATCGTTGTCTCAATCATTATTCTCATCTTTCTATGGCACGTGCCCTCGGCCATCGTCCCCATCGTCACGATCCCTGTGAGCGTAGCGCTTGCCTTCATTCCCATGTACGGCATCGGCCAGAACGCAAACCTGATGAGCCTTGCCGGTATCGCCATCTCCATCGGTGTGCTGGTCGACGGCGCCATTGTTGAAGTTGAAAACGCGTATCGGAAGATCGAAAAATGGATCGAGGCGGGGAAGCCTGGGGACTTCTACCACGTTCGGTTGGAAGCCTTGATGGAAGTCGGCCCAAGCGTATTCTTCAGCCTCCTTGTGGTGGCGGTGAGCTTCTTACCCATCTTTACCTTACTGGATCAGGAGGGCCGGCTGTTCAAACCCCTGGCCTATTCCAAGAATCTGGCCATGGCCATCGCGGCCCTCCTCGCCCTGACCTTGGACCCGGCAATGCGAATGTTGTTCGCCCGGGTCGAGCCCTTCATGTTTAAGCCCCGCTGGTTGGCCTGGACGGCAACCCAGATTGTGGTTGGCAAGTATTACTCCGAAGAAAAACACCCGATCAGTGTATTTCTCCATCGCATCTATGAACCGCCATGCCGCTTCGTTGTCAAGCACGCGAAAGCCACCATCGCGGTTTCCGCACTACTCGTGATCGCAACCATCCCCGCCTTCCTGAAGCTTGGAAGTGAATTCATGCCACCGCTGAATGAAGGCACCTTGCTCTACATGCCTTCGACGCTCCCTGGCCTGAGCCAGACCGAGGCCCAGCGCATCCTCCAGGTCCAGGACCGACTGATTGGCACCATCCCAGAGGTCGCTCGGGTCTTCGGTAAGGCCGGTCGGGCTGATTCGGCCACGGATCCCGCTCCGTTTTCCATGATGGAGACTGTCATCGTCCTCAAGCCTGAGGACCAATGGCGCGAGAAACCCCGTTGGTTCTCCTCATGGGCGCCCGACTGGACGAAGGCGATCCTGCGTTCCTTCTGGCGGGATCGCATCACGCAGGAAGAGATCGTGGCGGAATTGGATCGGGTAGTGAAACTGCCCGCCATCCCCAATGCCTGGACGATGCCCATCAAGGCAAGGCTCGACATGCTTTCCACCGGCATCCGCACGCCCGTGGGCTTGAAAATCAACGGGGCGGACCTAGAAACCATCCAGAAGATCGCCGTGGAGGCCGAAGCCATCCTCCAACGTGTGCAGGGGACCCGAAGCGCCTTCGCTGAACGCACCGCCCAGGGGTACTTCCTGGATTTCGTCTTGAAGCGAGAGTCGTTGGCTCGTTACGGGCTGAGCGTTGAACAGGCCAACATGATGGTGATGACCGCCATTGGCGGGGACAACCAGAGCACCGTATTCGATGGTCGAGCTCGTTATCCAGTCAACGTGCGCTATGCCCGCGATTACCGGGAATCTCCGGACGCCCTAGAGCGGGTACTCATTACCACCCCAAGCGGAGCCTCCATCCCCATGAAGGAGATTGCGGATCTGAAATGGGCCCAGGGGCCAGCCATGATCCGGGACGAGAACGCCCTGCTCAACGGTTACGTGTTGGTGGATTTCGACACCTCGAAGATCGACGTAGGAACTTATGTCCATCACGCCAAAACGGCCATTGAAAAGGAGCTGAAGCTACCAGCCGGGTACAGCCTCACTTGGAGCGGCCAATACGAGAACATGCTTCGGGTGAAGGAGCGGCTCAAGCTGATCCTTCCCATCACGCTGGTGCTGATCTTTGGCCTGCTCTATGCCAACACCAAGAGCGCCTTCAAGGCCTCCATCGTGATGCTGGCCGTGCCCTTTAGCGCCATCGGAGCCTTCTGGTTCCTGTATTTCCTCGGCTACAACATGTCCATTGCCGTGTGGGTGGGGCTCATCGCTCTTATGGGCCTTGATGCCGAAACGGGCGTATTCATGCTGCTCTTCCTCGACCTCTCCCATGACGAGGCCAGGAAGGCTGGGAAACTGAACACCACCGGCGACCTCATCGAGGCCATCATCCATGGCGCAGTGAAGCGGGTGCGACCCAAGGCCATGACCGTCTTCGCGGCCTTCATGGGCCTGCTTCCCATCATGTGGAGCACCGGTACCGGAGCGGACCTCATGAAGCGCATCGCGGCGCCCATGGTGGGCGGTCTCGCCACCAGTTTTATTCTCGAACTCCTCGTCTACCCCTCCATCTACTACCTCTGGAAGAAGCGTGAGGTGACAGAAGGCCCTGCCACCCAGAACCCCACGCTAGAACCGGCCTAATCCAATTTCGAGGCCTCCTGCCTCCTCTTTAGAAGGAACACCTCATGCTCACCACCCTCATCCTCACCAGCCTTGTGGGCGCAGCGCCCATCGGTGATTCCATCACCAAGACCGTGCCTACCAACACGATTTGCCCCGTGCGCGGCCATAGCGTGACCCCAGGGAAAAGCCCCATCGTCACTGTCAGGGGACGGCAATACTATCTCTGCTGCTCGGAATGCGACGGAATGATTAGCAAGAACCCTGACCAGTACCTTGGGAAGGACGGTACTCCCAGGAACGCCAAGGGAGTGACGCCCCCCAAGGCTGACCACGATCACGGCGCACATAAGCACTGACCACCAGCGATTCCCATCAGGGGCTGATCTTCCAGCCCCTGATGGGAATACCCCCAACGAGACTAGGTACATTCATGTCGGGCCCATGTTGTTCGAGAAGTCGCTCTGGGCTTTGGATTGTCCTGATGGCCGCCGCGGTCCTGGTCGCCATGGCCTTCCTCCAATTCCGCGGGTCGCGATGACGTCACCCGTTCACGCATAGGAGATCAGATGTTCTTCTTCGAAATCATGCTTTCTATAACCACGTTAGCGGCACCGATGCCTCAAAGCTGTGGCCAGTCGGGACAAACCCATGGTGGACACAGCGGGCACAGTGGCCCCACTCCATCTGAGCCGTCGCGGCCTAAAGTTCGAGCCACCAATACGATTTGCCCCGTCATGGGCCAGCCTGTTCAACCTGGGCGGGATCGCGAAGTGGTTGTGCGGGAGGGTTACTACCTCGTGTGCTGCGATGGTTGTGGCCCCGAATTGGCTGACCACAAGGACAAGTATCTCGAAAGGGATGGGCGGCCGAAAAACGCGCCGAAGAATTCGGATGCTCCGAAGCCCCGAGATCCCGAGGGGCAAGCCAAACCAGATCATTCCGAGCACAACCACTGAATTGATCCGAAAGGGACGCCATGAACGTAATCGTGATGCTTGGAATGATGGGTTTGATGCTGCTGATCTTTCATGGCCGAGGCCATCACCAGCCCTCTCCAAAGCCGACCCAACACGCGAACGAGACCGCCGCCTCTCCCTATGCTCCACCCGATTCAACTGAGGCAGCGCGCCCCCTGGTGGAGCCCCGCGCTCCTGAAACGCGTGATGAGCCGGGTGGGAGCCCGGAGGGCCAGCCCACACCGCCCCCTGTAGTACCGGATGCCTCACAGGCCGAGTAACGCACCATTCCCGCGAAGGAGGCACCATGCGTGCCCATGATGCCATTCCGTCCCCATCTCCGCATCGGTGGGTCATCAGTGCATGCTTGGTGCCCTTCGCGTTGCTTTTCATTTGGTCCGCCAGGCTGATTCCCAGTACGAGGGCCGTCCATCACGAGATGGATCACTGCACTGCTTGGGTCCAGGAAATCGGAAGCTATCGTGAGGTCTTCGAATTGCTTCACGCCAAAGCTTCATCCCTCAAATCCTCTCCGAATGCAGGAGTCGAGGCCGCCGGGCTAGACGCAACATTCACAGCGCTCCAACGGTCCAGGGAATCCCTAAGGCAACGGACCCATGGAGAATCGGATTCTACTCTGGAGGTGCTGGACCAAGCTGTGAGTGAATACAGCCACCAATTGAACGTGGCTCGGGAAGAGGCCCTGAAGGGTTCACGAATGCCCCCAGATTCTGGCAAGGATTCAGTCCATTCGTCTGCTCGAGAGGCGTTCGCCCACCTCGATCACCGTCACCAGGATGCGATTGGGGCCTTCCAGGATCTTGAAGGACGACACCGAGCCCGCTTGGAAACAGCCATCCAGGCGAATCAGCGGAATACCACCCGACTTTCCTGGTTCGCGGCGGTGGCTCTGCTCGTCGCTTTGGGGTTTGGGGGTACGGCCGCCTTGGCCTTGGGGCTCAAGCAGAAGAGCGAATCGGCCTCTCACTTTGCCCAGACTCTCGTGGACACGCTCCCGGAAGGCCTGCTGGCTTGGAGTAAGAATGGGATCGTGCTCCGGGCTAACGCGGCCTTGGCGCGTATGACTGGACAGGCATCGCAGATCTTAGTCCCGGGCATCCTCGTTGATCGCATCCTTCCATTGGATGTTCGGCGTCGACTTGAGAAATCAGACCTGGGGGGGCGCGTCTCTTTCAATCTCAGCCATGCCGCAGGTCGTATGCTGGCGGTAGAAGCCTCGATGGGCCTCCTTAACTCTGTCGATGGTGCCATCCATATCGCCGTCCTTCGTGATATTTCGCGGTCTACGGAGGCCGAGCGTCGCCTCCTTGAGGAACGGAAAATGGCAGAGTTGGGGAAGAATATGGCGGGGTTTTGCCGCGATCTCCAACGAGTATTCATCCCTGTCCGCCTCTCCTCGGAAATGCTGAACCGCCTAAGGGGTGGGGGGGGAGACATGGAAAATCCCACCTGGGACCGATTGGAACGTGGCATCCAAGCGACTTCTGATTTGTTGGGTCAGATCGTAAAATTCGCAAACCAAGATCCGCACCCCGAACGGACCTCGACCTTCGACATGAACGCATGTGTCCAAGAGGTGGTTGAGTCCTTTCAGGGACAGGGTGTCCCCATGGGCCGTCTGGATATGGACCTTGCTAGTATCCCGGCCATGATCGGCGGCCCCAGAGATCGATTCAAAGCCTGCCTTGAACTTCTAATTCAACGGGCCCTCGATGTCACGGGCAGTGGACCCGCTGTGAAGATCCGGACCTGGGACGAAGATGGATTCAACTACCTCGAGATTATGGATTCAGGAGATTCCATCCCTGCTTCCCACATCGATCATGTCTTCGAGCCCGTCTACATTTCCCCTTTGAATCCCTCAGAAGGTGCCTTCGCTCTCTTCAACGTGGCCTGCACCATTCAAGGGATGGGAGGCCAAATTCAGGTGGAACGGGTAGACGGCGGGTGGACTCGCTTTCTGATCTCGATACCCCAAGGGTGGTAGTCATGGTTGCGAGCAAGGGTCGACCCCCTGACCTTGACCCACGGAAGAAGGCGCCCAAGCGGCACTTCGGAAACCTAATGATGCCCAAGATAGTGCATCCAGCAGGTTCCGTTCCAGCGCAATACGAAACCCAATCAGATGCTCGGAGCCGCCGATTGGCGATGGTCCTTATTTCACTGGCAGGAGGCTTGGTCCTTTGTGGGCTCCTTGTTCTGGTGTTCCGCGAAAAGCCAAAGGTGCATGAAGGCCACCTTCCAACTTGTGTTGGCAAGGTTCACGAAGCCAAACCTCAGGCAAAGCCTGCGGACATTGAACGCCCTCCCAAATAACAAATCCACGGCCTCGTGCTGAAGAAATTCTTTCACGATGACCTCACACAACTCAATTCCGAGGAGGGACCTCAATGCCCGATACGCTCTTCCTGGAGGTCATCACGCCTGAGAAGAGGGTGTTCTGTGGGCACGTCTCCGAGGTGCGATTCACAACCCGGTACCGTGGCCAGTACGGAATTCTTCCCGGGCATACCCCCTTGTTCACGCTCATAGGAAGCGGCCTATTACTCTTCTCGATCCACGGGAAGGAACATTGGATGACCCTATTCGGAGGCATCGCGGAAGTTCGCGGTGACCGCGTCTCCATCCTGGCCCGGGAATCGGAAACCGTCGATTCGTTGGATATCGATGCCATCCGATCGCAGAAGCAGATGGCAGAGAAGGCGCTCCGCGAAGCCCAATCGGAGCATGATGTGGCTTTGGCCCAAGTGGCCATCGAACGATCTCTTGTACGCATGGAATCCCTGGATCTCGCGAGGCTCCTTGGGGCCTCTCACCACCAACCCAGATGTGCCAAATGCGGATGCGAGCACTGCATATGTTGCTGAATCCAAGTCTCTGAGGTTGTAGGAGCGCGGTTCCAATCCTCACTCCTCGGGCGGCGAGGTATTACCTTTCACAGCCCTGAATAACCCCAACGTCCCGAACACAGTAGCAACACGATGGGTTTCCTCCACCTCCAGGAATCCTGCCTTCCGGATAAATTCGGGAAGATTTCCGCGCACATGATCCTTCGTGGTCTCGAAACCATCCAGGAATTGAATAGAAAGAAACATTAGGCGCATAGGTAGATGCTGAGCTTTCGTCCAATCGGCAATATGCAGTTCCCCTCCTGGACGTAGCAGGGACCACGCCTTTCTTAGCGCTTCGACCTTGGCCGCAGGCGGGAGGTGGTGAATCAACAGGCTGGAAAGTACGCGGTCGAAGGATCCTGGCTCAAAGGGGGCATCTTGGGCAATTCCCCTAATGAACCTCACATTTACTCCGGCCTTGGCGGCCTTGGATTGTGCCAGGCCTAAGGCACGAGCATCCGCGTCGAGGCCTACGACCGTCGCATCGGGTTTCGCTCGTTTCACAAGGAGGGTCAGCGTGCCCGTCCCACACCCAAGATCTAGCACTTGATGGCCTGACTGAATCTGAGCCTGATCCAACAGGCGTCGCTTGACTGTTTCCTCGGGGAAAGTAAAGCGGAGGAGCGAATCATAGAGACTGGTGAGCCCGTGGAAGCGTAGGGCGGGGATGTAGTCTTTGTCCGTCGGTGTGGTAGCCATGAGTGGGTCTCCGACCCCATTCTGACTTTTCGATATACCTCGGGCTTGAATGAACTGGCTATGCTTCGCTCCCTGATCCGCTGGTCGGAGCGTGGATCACCTGGCCCGCACGGACCAGTTCGATTGGCGAGATTCCGAACATCCGCCGGAAGCTTCGTGAGAGGTGGGCAGAATCCGAGAAGCCTGCGATGTGAGCAGCGGTGGTGAGGTTCACGCCACTGGCCAAGCTCCGAAGAGCCGCCTGAAGACGCATCCACATGCGGTAGGGGCGGAAGGGGAGGCCCACTTCTTCGCTGAAAAGGTGCCCCAATCGGCTGGGGGAGAGTTGCACTTCCCTTGCGAGGACCTCAAGGGAGGCAGGCTCCATTTTGAGCATGGCCAAGGCTTTGCAGACCCTTGGGTCGAGAAGCGTTGGTTGGCTCGCCGCAGGGATCAAAACTCCCATGGTTTCCTCCAACAGATGCTTCGCTTCCGTTTCACCCGTCCCCGTCTTTGCGGCCTGAAGCAACCTGGGCAGAAGGTCTACGAGCGTTGCTACGGGCCAGCAAAGGTGAGATCTGCCTCCCATAGTCCGGGCCAACCGACGTGCTGGGTCGGATTCTGGATCGAGATACAGAATTGCCAATGGTTCAAGAGTTGTCACCATTTGATGTTCCACATTGGGGGACACCGCGATTGCGCCAACCACCGAAACATCGACTCCCGCTACTCGGAGCCCCAGGGGGATTCCCAACGTCACGACGACCTGAACCGCGTGGTGGGAATGGGGAGCGGTATCCCCAGCAAGCCCGAGATACAGAGCCCTTCCTTCCCATAGGAATACCCGGCCGGCCCAGTTTGCTTCGAAACTCGATCCCATGAATGTCTCAGACCGCCTTGGCGATCTTGGCGATCGCCTCGGGCGTCGCGCCGAAGCGGCAAAGGGCCTCGCAATGGGCCTCCAGGTCGGAGAATGGGAGAAGGGCCGGACGAAGGGTGAGGCCTCGGAAGGAGGGGCGGGCAAGCTGGGCACGAACCTCCCCCTCTCGACCATCTGGCGCAACCAGATAAAGCGCAAGCCCCTCCGGGTTGAGAGAAAGGCTTAGATCAAGCAACCTCAGAATGCCGGAGTAGATGGATGTGCTTTTCTCCACCTCAAAGGCGGCCACTACATTCCCATCCTGAAGCCAGAGCACGTCGATGAGTTCCACAGTGTTTCGGACTTCTGGTGCAAGCGAGTCCATAGGGAGGGCCGCCAAGGCGCCTTCCCCGAGCATGCCCCCATGGCAGTTCGGCTGAGTCCTGTCATTCCGAGCCACCCATACATCGCAGCCCAGGGCTCGGCCAACCTTCAATAGGTGGGCCTGCATTCTCGCGTGAAGTGAGGACTCCTTCGCATCGGTCAGCACATCTTCATGCCGCTTCCGAAGGGTCTTCTCCAGCTTTTGGGCCTCAAAAGATAGAGCAACTTCGACGTTTGATTCCACCGGGATCTTTCCAATCCCTACATCAAAGAGCAGCCCAGCAAGAGCTCCAAGATCCTTGGAAAGCACCGCTGCAAAATGCGTGTTTAGCGCGAGCACACCCTCACGCATGCGCAGGTAGTCTTCCCAAGAACCAAGCTTCAGCTTCGACCCCGTAAGAGCGTTGTACCCCTGGAGAATGGCCGTATTGAATGGAGGAATGAGCGTCGGATGAAGGAAATATAGGATATTCGCCACCGCAGGTCCAAGCCCCTTGATGCCGACTTGGTGGATGCGTGCGATGGCCGAGAGGAGTTGATCCTCCCGGCTTGCTTTTATGCACTCGTCAAGAAGACGACCGAATGAGAGTTGGTTTTCTCGATGCTCGTAGATATCGGGGATCCGTAACTTCGGTTTCCAGTAGAACGCGTGAGCAGCCCCCTCAAAGACCTGCTTCTGTTCAGTGATTGCCGCCATAACCACTTCCAGGCTTGACCCTCGGAAGTCCGAAGGGAAAGCCCCCCGTTGGATCTCCTCCACCACTTGCTGGACGCCGCGGCGGATCGTGCGGAACGCTTTTAGGCGGTCCTCACCGAGGAACCATGTGTGATACACGGATTCATCATCAGAACGATAGCGTTGGATCAATTCACCCAAACTGATAAGTGCCATTGAGGTCATAGGGACTCCTCCTATAGAGGCTACCTGCTTGGGCTGAGGCGGCCTGCGAGGAATCAGTTCCTTTCTCCGCCCCAGGGGAACGTCACAGGCAACACCTTCGGGAACAGTTTCATGCCTTGCCTGGACTGATACACAAGGAGAAGGCTGACGCGCCGGAGACTTAGTTGAGGATGATTTGGCGCGGAAATCCATAAACCCGTTCCCTAGGCTGGAACACCGAAGTGACGCGCCAGGAGATATTGAGCTCACCACGCCCCCGTCTGCAGCGCAAGCAGACGGCATGCTTGGGACCTCTGTCCGGGAGCTTCGAAGGCTCTATGTGCGCTCGGTTCGGTGCATACCGTCGGACAACAGCTGTCTTGGCCATCTAGGCGAAAGATTTCAACTGTAGATTTAGCAACGCTTGCCGACCACGTTTAGGTTCCTGGGCTTTGAGTCCTGGCCCCATTGGGGGCTTCCAGACGAGGGATTGGCTCAGGCTCCTGGAGCCGCGTGGAGAGCAGATTGGTCGGGGAAATCTGATGCCCAGGCAGCTACAGGAAACCGCCGCATTTGAATCCGGACTCCCATATTGCACCCATCGCACTTGTGGCTCGCAGCAAGTGGGGTCAGGTTGCGTACCTGGCGAATATAGCTATACTCAAACTACAAAGACCATGAGACGCTGCAAAATGATCGATGTTCTGGCCAAAATTAAATCTGAACGCGAGCTTGAAAAGCGGTTCGGGTCAGAACTGTCCTGTCAGCAGGCATTGGCCGACTGGAAATGGCCGAAGGGGTTCGATTGCAAATGCGGTGGACGGTCAACAGCGTTCTTCGAATCAAGGCGAGTCTGGTATTGCAGAACATGCGGTGCACAGACATCCCTAACTGCCGGGACCGTATTCGCGCACACGAAGACTCCATTACCCGTTTGGTTCAGAGCTGTGTGGGTGTTTCTCCATCGAGGCGGGGATGGCCGAGCACGAAGCGTCAGCCGAGGGGCTGCTGGCCCTCTAACAGTTCAGCGATTCAAGGACCTACTTCATTTGAAGCGCTATCAAACAGCATGGACTTGGATGCAGAAGATTCGGGCTTGGATCGCGGAATTAGGGCTCGCGAAGCGCCTTGGGCCAAATTCTCGACATGCATGTGCTCGGGCGATGAAGGCCACCGGAACCCGCGGCCGTAGGGCCTGGGGCTGGGAAGACACGAACTCCAAATGGAAGTGGCACCGAAGGCCCATTGCAGAGCTTCGCAAGGCGCTCCTCGATGAGTGCCGTCATCCAGCACATCGATCAGTTGTCGCCTGGATTGATGGGTTGGAAACGGTTCCTGTATCCCGGAAGCATTTTGGCCGGTGGCTTGCAGAAGGGCTCCTAAGGTGTTGGCAGAGCGTCAGTCTGGAAATCCCTTTCAGCTCTTGGGGAAACCCCGCGCTTCCGTATTGGCGCCTCATTTTTCGGCCCCAGCCACCTACTCGCCTCTTGGCCTCGTGGGAGGGATGAGATGAACCGTCGGAAATCATTGGAGGCTACCCAACGGCCCGATTTGGCGACTGAGCCATTGTCAGGAACCACAAGGGACTGCAGATGCTACAGTGAGGCTGGAGGAGCCGTGACCGGAGAATTCCGATCCGAGCAAGAGTTGGTGGATGTCCTTCTCGAGTTTCTTTCCTCTGGGATGTCCCCTTGGTCGCTCTCGAAAATGAAGACGGAGTTCGACTACTCGAACGGGCGAACCGACGTAATCGGCCTTCTTGGTGACGACACGGTCGTAGCCATTGAGGCGAAGCTCACAAAGTGGAGGGATGCCCTCCATCAGGCATATAGGAATACTTGTTTTGCTCATCAATCTCTCGTTGTCCTTCCGTGGAAGGTTGCAGAGCGGGCAAGCGCATATCGCCATGAGTTCGAACGACGCCGCGTAGGGCTGTGTGGAGTCGGCCCTCAGGGAGTAGTTGTACTGATTGAGCCTTGTGGCGTTGTGCCGTTGTTGCCTACCCTTACCTCTAAGGCAATTGCCAACTTAGAGCACTGAGGCGTTCATGACTCCAGAGAATGAGAGGCAGCTGTCCGCTGTGGCGGAGGCCTACTGTGGCGTGGCAGGGCATTCATTCTCCGGGCTAGCTGGCCATGGTGCGTTTAAAGCTACCTATCGCGTGGTACCAAAATCTGGCGAGGCCATTGCACTAAAGGTGTATCTCCCCGGTGCGGTAAATGAACGGACTGAACGAGAGCTTCAAGCGTTGCAGACACTCTCTGCAACCGATCATCCCTCTCTGCCAAAATTCATCGCTTTCGAAACCTTCAACTTTGAAGGTGATACCTATTTGGTCTCCGTGGAAGAATTTCTCGAAGGTGGATCACTAACCGACCACGTGAAGCAACATGGCCCACTTCCACGGGGGGCCATTGTCGCTGTTGGGCGTCAACTTTCATCTGCATTGTCGAAAGTTGAAGCTGCCGATCTTGTTCACCGGGATGTGAAGCCGGACAACATCGTTATGCGAAATGGAGGAACTGCCGTTCTCGTCGATTTCGGGCTGGTGCGGAACCTCTCGATGGCTTCGCTGACGCAGACGTGGCTTGCACAAGGGCCGGGAACCCCACTGTATGCATCGCCAGAGCAGCTCAATAATGACAAGCTACTCATCGACTGGCGAACTGACCAGTTCGGCTTGGCTGTGTCCCTGGCAATGTGCGGATATGGTCGGCATCCATACGCGGTCGGGACTGATAAGCCTGAGATGGCGGTTGGCCGAGTTGCAGCGAGAGCCGGTGTCGCCGCTGAGTTTGTAAGGTGGGCCCAGGATCACAAGCTCGACCCATTGATCAAAATGCTCGACCCCTGGCCGGTCGGTCGGTATAGAATCCCCGAAGATCTAGAAGCCGCATTTTCTAGCCTTTAAGTGTTGGGGGTATTGCATGGCCTGCTATCACCAAATGGGTGACAAGAGCACGAACCTACTGTTCGAAGAGCAGCTGAAGGGATATGCCGGCTCCATTCTTAGCCCAGTAAATGAGAATGAAGAATCCATGATGAAGCTCATGGCGAAAGTTCGCGCCAAGCTTCCAAACATGGATGTGTTGTTTGACCCGCAACTGTATTTCCCGGAAGCCGACCGAGCCCAATTGAAATCCTGGTCGCATTTCCCTAAGGATGTGGACACCGCCGACCTCAGCTCCGAACAATGGTGGAAGGAAACGAATCGGCAATTGGCCGAAGTAGTAGGTCGGCTGAAGCCAAACGGGGTTTGCTCACCCGCAATTGTCCCGAAAGCATTCCGGAATGAAGCCTATGCCCAGATGGTCGAGGTTGGGAACGGGCTAAAATCCTTGGTAGGCAAGACGGAAGTGGTCCAGACCGTCATCGTAAGCTTGGCTGACCTGACTACTCGTTCTCGAGCCGACGAGATTGCGTCCGTCGTTTCGCGCGCGAGGGCCAAGCGGCTATTCCTTGTGATTGTCACTGATGTCGATCCGCGAAACGAGCTCAAGGACGTAGAAGGGCTAAAAGGGGTGATGCGCCTTATCTACCGGCTGGAATCCAATCGCCAGAAGGTGATCGTAGGGTTCTCCTCAACAGATATGGTGTTGTGGAAGGCTGCAGGCGCCTCAGCTTGTGCGACGGGGAAACATTTCAACCTCCGACGCTTCACAAGCTCTCGGTTCGATCCACCCTCTGGCGGTGGTGGTCAACTCGGATATATGTGCGAAGAAGGTCTCCTGGCAATGCTCCGTGCCGGTGACATCGCCCGCCTTGAAGAACTTGGGATGCTCTCCCAGACCACGAAGGATAATCCATTTACTCAGGAGATCCTGGATACGGTCAAACAGGGCGAAGCCATTGTTGCGCTAGGGTGGCGACACTATCTTTGGTGGTTCGAAAATTTCGAACGGAAGGCGACCCCCACCTTGGTTCGGCAGGTCCTAATAGCGGCAGATTCCCAGTGGAAGGCACTTGATGAAGCCGACCACTACATGGAAGAAAGAGCAAACGATGGCGCTTGGGTGCGCCAATGGCTACGGGCCGAATCGGATTTCCGGAAGGCCCTCGGAGCGGCTTAAGCAAGGGCCTCGAACCCGCCAGTCAGAATAGAGTCGACAACTGTATTCAGAATTTAGCCACAGGGATCTCGTACAGCTCGCCGAGGTTCAGGTCGTAAGCCCAGGCCTTTAAGGGCTGCTGGTCGGCTGCCAGCAACCTGCTTCGATCCATCGTGGAGCCCAGGCCTTCCAAATAGTCCAGTGCGTGGGCCTCACTCTCAATCCAGATTGAACTAGTGCCAGCGGCCCGCATCTTGGTGACAAGCAGGAATTGGGTTTCGTGGTTCTCGTCACTACCAAATGGATCGACACCCAGCTTGGGGTTGCGCGAATTATCAGTGGCACGGATTTTCGGCTTCATATTACGAACCATACAACGGATCCCAATTACATGGTTGGATCGGGTGGCGCACATAGAGGTCTGGCGGTAGGCTGCGGGTGCGTTGCGAGGAGGCCGCCCATGGCCACTATCCAAGACCTTCAAAGTGCTGCTCCAGCCGGGCTCTCGGCGGTGTTAAAGATCCTTGAAGCCTGGGGCCTCGACGACAAGGAGCAGATGACCCTGCTGGGTCTCAAGGAACGCTCCACACTCACGAGGTGGCGCATGCGTCCCCCTAAGAAGTTTCGCCGCGACCAGCTAGAACGGCTCAGTCACCTACTGGGCATTTACCGATCCCTTCATGTGTTGCTCCCTGATCCACATGCGGCTGACGGATGGATCCAACGGCCAAACTCTGCGCCACTGTTCGGAGGGCGGCGAGCCTTTGATGTGATGGCCAATGCCGGGATCCCTGGCCTCCTGCTCGTCCGTCAATACCTAGATGACCAGGTAGGAGTCTGTTCCCCGCCGCTGTAGGATGTCCGCCCCCTTTCCGCTCGCAATTTGCGACCAACTGCTAGGCGAGCCTGGAGGCATCTGGAAATTGAGGGTCGGGCTCTCTCTCGCCCTGAGCCGAGCCGATGAGGAATTGAAGGGGCCAGGACAAAACCATGGAACACAAAGAGAGCCAAGCAGCCCCGAAGGAAGTGCGAGAGCTCTTCGAGAAAGTGGCTGATGCGTTTGGGCTGGAAGACTCTGCGCGAGGCGTGATTCTCGGAGATCCAGATGTTCAGCTTGATCGGATGGCTTTGCTTCTTGGGATCTACGAGGAATCGGCGCGGCTGGTGGGGGACGCAGGGCGGTGGCTCAAAGCGTCCAACAGTGGTTCGCCCTTCGAGGGCCGGACACCACTGGCCTACATCCTTGAGAACCCAGAGGACAACCTAACACTTCGCCATCTTTCTGAGCTCATCTCGTCGATCGAAAAGGTGATTTACCCACAGCTGGTAAGAAGGGAGATAGACATTGGGCAATCAAGAGGTGATGCACAAGGGGCCCGTGCCGACCTGAGTAGACATTCAATTCCTCGCACTTGGAGTGTCCAGGAATGGATGTCCCATTTGAGAGGACTGATTCTTACTTCCCCTTGCCCTCCCATCGTTGGGACCGACATTGGACAGGATTGGATCATTGGGAGGATCCTGTGATGGATCTCCACCAGGCCTTCTTAGAGCATCGAGCGCTTGCCGCGCGCGAGGCTCTTCTCCAAGGCGAGCTTACAAAAGCGCTCGCCACTGTGGCTAAATCTGAGGCGGACCTGGCGCAAGTGCGCTCTGAACTTAGGAGCCTGGAAGTAGGGCTGGAAAAAAGGTTCAATGGGTCGCAAAAGACCAAGGTTGGAATCGATGCATCTCTGCCGAACGGAGAATCTTCGCTGGCAGAGCTAGCGCGGGCTTGGATAGGCAAGAGAAAGGGCCGTGAGTGGAGTCTTTCAGATTTGGTTGATGCGATCGGGGTAGGGACTGGGTATGCCCCCAAGCTTGTTCATAGGCTCATGGGGGATGGGAAGGTGCAACGAATCAGACGAGGTGTTTATCGAGCTGCATGAAAAAGGGGAGGTTGGATGCCTCCCCCCTTACGAACTTGGGAACTCCCAAGCCCTAATCACCGAGGGAAATATGGGTGTTCTCGTCGCAGAGCGCAAGCTCTGATGGAGAGAAAGTGCGCCCATTTCCCTCATTTGGCTCGGGACCAGAAGTCCCCGGAACTCATGCGATCCGTGTGGGATCCACAACTGGTCAAGAAAAGGCTCCCGTAGAAGTTTCAATGGGGGGGTCGCCAATAATATTGGTATTGGGGGTTCGAGGATCTGGCAAATCCACTCTTGTGAGATGCATCGCCCATCAAACGGCACAAATTGGATGTCCTACCCTAGTGATGGACTTTCAAGGGAATTGGAGGCTGGGGAGCCTTCCTGCGGGAGATACCAGACCTGTTCAACGACTATTGATGGGGCCAGGGCCGCTTAGGGACTACTTGCCAGTTAGGCTTCCAATAGGAGTGCTAACCGTCGACGATTTTGCAGCACTTTTGGGCCTTGGTACGTCAGGGAAGTCCCCGCAATGCCGACTCCTCGCGAGCGCTATCGAGTCACTCGGTGCTGAGTGGAGCCTCGCTGAGTTGATCTCTGCCGCTGAAGGTTTGGCATGGCATCAGGGTGTGGCGAGCGCTCTGATTAGTAAAGTTGAACATCTCCAACGCCTCCGGATTTTATCCGAGAAGCCTGTGGATCAACCCCTAGATCTTGATGCAATGGATGGGTTAACAATCCTTGATGTAGCAACTGCAGGGATGGATATCCAAACGTCTGTAGGTCTCGTCGTTGGGCGATTGGTTGCGGCTTGGGCAAGGCAAAGGTCATTTGCTGCCGGGGGACTTAGCGATTTGCCCAGAATGGTACTGGTGTTGGATGAGGCTCAGCGTTGCTTTTCGGATCCTAGTGCAAGTGTCGCCTGGCAAAATTTAGCCCTTTCTTGTCGAGAATGGGGAGTAAGCGTAGTCGCGGCCACCCAGCGGCCAGCGGCCATGCCACCTGGGATTCGCACCCAAGCTGAAGTCGTGATCTCTGGAGAGCTTCGGCACGGTGAGGATCTTCGTGCTGCGTGCGATCTCTTCTGCGATTGTCCACCATCAGCCCTAAGGAGGGCTTTAACGCGATTTACCCCAGGGCAATTTTATGGGCGAGGGTTAGTCTCCAGCCCAAAGCGAAGCGTAGTCTTCAAGGGTGCTTCAGCTGGAGATTGACATTACCTCTTCGAAAAGAATGGCATCGTAGGCACCTAGGCGCGCGGCGACGGCAGTATCGTCGGCTACAGAATTCGACCTAGCCAGTACCGGGAGGGAAGTTCCGCACCGATTCTTCTTCTTGGGTATTGGGGAATGATCGAAGGATCCATCCATGGGGTTGCAGGGCCTATCACTTGACGACCGCGAGCGGCTAACAGCCTCTGGACTGACGGCATTTTTCTCGATCGCCGCGGGGTCGAATTTGAACGAGCAGGAGCAGGTTGACCTACTAGGACTCAAAGGAAACTGCTGGGAGATCCAGGTGCATTGCTGAAGGCTCCACAACGGGGCAGGCTTTTCGAAGGCAAACGGCCTCTCGACGTCATCCTCGAGAACCCCGGGAGGAACCTCCTATGCACGCTCCAAAACCTTCGCGGAGATTCTGGCGGGTGGGCGTAATCAGCTTGGTTAGGCGACGAGCATGCAGCCGTCCGTGTCAGGTAAAGCTGCGCTTGTCCCCACCTGGCGGGCAGAAAACCGTACGTATACCCTCATGAATCTATTGCAGAACCATGGCTTAAGCCCATATTGAGAGATGCCCTCTACAAGGGGCGTGATGCATATTTCGCACAAGCAGTGTCCTCTGGATGCCTGGACCAGGCGAATTCCATGGCACGCGCTGCGTGGTCTAACCGGTACGATTAAAGGTTCGGGGCGTGAACTGAGGCCTCGAAATTAAGATCACGATTTCTCGCGATCGATGTGAAAGAAGTGGACGGGCGAACCCCGAACGTTATCCTTTGGCAACACCCACCTCACCACCCACCCGGAGGACCTAATGACAGTCCTGGATCCGGAAACCGAATCGCGAGTGGAATCCGCGATCGTCGCGTTTCTGAACCGACAGCCAGCCCCCGTTCCCGTGAAGATGGTTTACGAGGGAGTTCGCGATTACCCCAAGTACAAAGTAGGGTTCGCAATCGAGATGCTGGTATTCCGCGGGACCCTGACGTCCGATGCGCGTAGGGGCACCCTCATGGTGTCGCAGCTGTCCCACTGATTAGGACATGACAGATTATCGGGCGGAGAGGCGGTCGGGTACGCCGGGGGCCACTGGCTATCGCACTGCGTTTCAAAAAGATCGGGACCGGCTTCTCTACTCCAAAGCGTTTCGTCGGCTGAATGGAGTCTCCCAGGTGGTCTCCGCGTCAGAAGGCGCGACCTACCATAACCGGATGATTCACAGCCTCAAGGTTGCGCAGGTTGGACGGCGGCTCGCGGAATCGTTGCTCGCGGAGCGCAAGGAATTGAGCGAGATCCTGGATCCCGACGTAGTCGAATCGGCGGCGTTAGCTCATGACATGGGGCACCCGCCCTTCGGCCACGTTGCGGAGGAGACGCTCTGGCGTCTGGCTAAAGAGGAGTTGAAGCTTCCCGATGGCTACGAAGGAAACGCCCAAAACATCCGGATTCTCACGAAGTTGGAAGTGACGCCGTATGGCCATGGGTTGGATCTGACGAGGGCGACCCTACAGGCCATCGCGAAATACCCTCTGCCGTACGCTGAGTCGTCAAAGTTGACCGACAAGAAGAAGCAGAAGAAGTTCGGCTACTTCGAGACTGAGAGCAGCGAGTGGGAATGGATTGATCAACCCACTACGGCGGGGAAGCAGACCCTTGAATGCCAGATTATGGAATGGGCCGACGATGTGTCCTATGCCATCCATGACCTGATGGATTTCTTCCGTGTAGGGCTCATCCCCCTTGATCACTTCGGAAACACCGGATCCTTCGAAGTGGACAGGTTTGTTGAGTCTGCTTCAGATGATCTGAAGATCGAACGCCCAGACATCGAGGCCATCATCGACGAGATGCTCGGCTCGATCGGAAGCCTTGGCCCCTACCAAGGGTTCCGTGATCAGCGGATCGCGCTGTATGCGTTCACCAACCGGAGTCTGAATAACTTTCTGAATCCAGACTATATCTCAGTCAAAACTGGAGGCGGCCGAACTTGGTTGGAGTTTGATGCCCAGATTGATAAAAATATTCGCGTTTTGAAGCACCTTACTAAACATTACGTGATCAAGTCTTACTCGCTGAACTCGATTCAGGCTGGCCAGATCAAATGTATTGAAGTCCTTCTGGAGACCTTCAAGAAAGCGATGGAAGGCAAGTTGAAGGACAGCAACAGAGATGGGATGATCCCGAACCTCTTCAAGGACAAGCTGGATGAAGAGAAGTCCGACGAGTCTAGGAATCGACTGGTCGTGGATATGGTGGCTGGGCTCACTGACCAACAAGCCCTAGAGCTCTTCCATCGTTTCTCAGGAATTCACCCGGGGTCGATCAGGAATCCGATCATCTAGGCGCCCTAATCGTCGTCGCAGGAACTGGGAGCATCATGGTTGTCTTCGGCAAGAAGGACCAAAGAGGCTCTCGCCCGCCCAAGTTTGACTCAGAGCGCTGTATGTAAGCCCACCTACTCCGCATCGTAAATAGTAGAAGGTGAACTCTTGTTGCCTAAAAGCACACCCGCCATACCGGTCATTCATCCCAGACCCGACGGTCGCTTTCTCGGTAGAGTGATTCGTTGAATTCGCATCCGCGCCTCAGCTGAAAACGCCGTGCTCGATGCGGACAAGAACCGCCAGCGCGGCATGGATTCCTTCTGGAGTGCCCAAGAGTGAGGCAGGTGCCACTCCCTCGAGGGCGCGATTCGAAGCGTTCATCCATGCCTCGGCCTTCTCGGCCGACCCGAGAACTATTCCGTCCCCCTCTGAGGTTGGACAGGCAATATGGAGCCGAGAAGGATGTTTC
>CAZTVL010000013.1:0-38738 GCA_964617215.1 uncultured Solibacteraceae bacterium
ATCCCCTGGCCCACGTCATCGTGGCCCATGTGCGTTCTCGCGGCATCGCCTTCCCAGCAGCTCAGGCATTCCAGGCCCTTCAAGGAAAGGGCGCCATGGGCACCGTGGATGGGCACTCCTATTGGCTGGGGTCCCATCGACACCTGGAGGAACGGGGCCTGGAGACGCCCGAGATCCACGCTCTCCTGAAAGCTCAGGAAGCCCAGGGGCGAACCCTCGTAGCCTTCGGAACGGACGGTGCGTTGATGGGGTTCCTGGCCCTCGCGGACGCCGTTCGACCCGAAACCCCGGAAACGCTCCGGCACCTCCGGGAGGCGGGTGTGGGCCACCTCGTGATGCTCACCGGGGACAACCGAGGCACCGCCGAAGTGGTGGCCGCCCACGCGGGAATCGCTGAGTTTCAGTCCGGCCTCCTTCCCGAAGACAAAGTGCGAGCCATCGAGGTGCTCGTCGCAACCCACGGCCAGGTGGCGATGGTGGGGGACGGCGTGAATGATGCGCCCGCCATGGCGCGGGCAACCCTAGGTATCGCCATGGGAGCCATGGGCAGCGATGCCGCCATCGAGACCGCCGACATCGCTCTGATGAAAGATGACCTCACGCGACTCCCATGGATTGTGGAGCATGCCAGGAAAACCCTTGGAGTGATCCGCCAGAACATCACCTTCGCGCTGGCGGTGAAGGGGATCTTCGTGATCCTGACCTTTGCGGGTCACGCTTCGTTATGGTCCGCCATCGCGGCAGATATGGGGGCTTCGCTGCTGGTGATCGTTAACGGATTGCGACTCCTGCGAAACTGAACCCACCGCCATGGCTCTGGGTGAAGCGATGAAGAGCGGGATGGATAGGGATTCGGCAGCCGGTGAGGGAACGTACCTGACGTCAATGGCGTCTATTCAAAAGAGTCCAACTCATCGTTGCGACAAATTCCCAATCCTTCGGAAGGGCACACCGCCACAATTCTCAGTGTAGGTATTAATTCGCGCGTAATTAGCTTCTTATGCTCAGCACCAAGTAGATGGAGGAGCCACAATTCCAGTGCTCCAAATCACATTGGCCGACCCAAGTTTCAAAAAGTGGGGCGCCGATCCGAATTTCGAGCAACCTTGATTTAGGTAGGCCTATGCTCCAAGGGCTAGCCGGACTACCCGAGAAGGGAGAGTTCCTCACAGTGCGCTCCACCATCCGATTCATCGCGCTATTCCTGCTGACCTTGTTCGGGTCAGTGGAAGGCGTTCGGATGGGGACGAGTGCATCGATTCAGGCTTGCGCCTGTGGATGTGGTGCTCCTTCCGAAGACCTTTGTGGCTGCAAAGCGCCAGTTCAACCCGCCTCCCCGACCCAATCCAGCAAGCCTTGTTCCGAACCCTCTCGAGGTTGCTCTACCACTACAGGTGCCACTACAAGCCTGATCTCGACCAATCAGGAGGGCGAGGCGGCAAAGAGGGATCCAGAGCCTAAGCGTAAGCCCCAGCCCTGGCCTGCCCTGGTCTCCCACCTTGGAATTTCGCCCGTTTCCTCGGTCCTTCGGATGGGGTATGGCACCGCTGGTGAGGTCTCACCACCTTGGCGCAGTCTTCAACGCTTAGCCTGGCTTTCCACCTTCCGGAATTGAGAGACAATCTGCGGTTTTTTTAAGCAGATCAGCTACGTCTCTCAATTTTGGAGTTTGCCATGCGCACAGCCTTGTGCCTGGCCCTAGGTCTCATGCCGATCGTCGGCAGGGCCTGGGCCCAGGAACCTACCGCCCCGCCTCGTCAAGGAACGACGACGGCTGGGGATCCCATCCTTGAATCCCTGATTCATGAAGCCATCGATCGCAACCCCGACCTCGCCAAATCCAAAGCCCTTGTGGAGGCGGACAAGGAGCGCATTCCTCAATCCAAGGCTTTGCCGGATCCAACGCTCTCGTTGGGCCTCCAGAACGATGGATTCAAAAAGCTCCAAGTCGGGGAGATGGAGAATTCCTATTACCAGATCATGCTTACCCAACCTCTCCCGTGGCCAGGCAAGCGCGATTTGCGGGGGAAAATCGCCGGGCTCGGCGCTGACATCTCCAAAATTTCAGCGGAGCGGACACGGCTTAGCCTCGAAGCCGACGTAAAGCGGGCCTATTTCGGACTTCTGCTCGTGCGAGGCCAGCTCCAACTACTAGAAGACCAGGCTCTGTTCCTAGAAAAGGCCCAGGCAATCACCCAAGCCCGCTATGAGGTCGGGCAAGGATCTCAGGCCGATCTTCTTCGAGCACAGCTCGAGCGGAATCGGCTCAATCAGACCCGGCTCGTGTTGCAGGTCGAGGAGGGCACGTTAATCTCCGCCCTCAATCGCCTTCGGGGCATCACGGAAGCAACTCCGATCCCAACGGCGGCCTCCATCGAGAACCTTCAGGTAGAGGAGATCCCGGTGGATGCGCTCCTCGCTCGGGCGGAAGCCAAGAGCCCGGAGCTACAGTCCGCAAAACTCGGCATCCGCCAAGCGGAGCGAAGTCTCGATCTCGCCAAGCTCGACCGGCGCCCTGACTTCGCGGTGAGTGCTGGAGTCATGCCCCGTGGATCCCTCGAACCCATGTGGCAGGTGGGGTTCTCCATCTCGCTTCCGGTGTGGTCGCGGCAGAAACAACAACGGGCCGTCGCGGAGCAGGAATGGCGCCGGAAGTCCCAGGGGTCTGAAGCAACCAGCGTGCAAAACCTCCTAAGCCAGCGCGTTCGGGAACGTGCCGCCCAGATGACTGGAACTCTGGGAGCCCTTCGGATCTATCGGGATGGTCTCTTAATTCAAAGCCAGGCCAGCTTTCAGGCCACCCTCGCTCAGTATGAGTCTGGGCGAGCGCCCTTCCTGAGTGTCTTGGAAACCCTCAATGGCTGGGTGGCGGATCGCGGGGGGCTCCTTCAGGCCGTGGCACAAGCTAAAGCCATCGAAATCGCTCAGGAGGAATTCAACCTCGGGGTGACACCTCCCATATCGGCACAAGGACTCGGTGCCTCGGCAATGGGCATGGGCGGCTCTCCAGCCAGTTCGGGAGCTTCGAGGCCCACATCTTCCAAGTCCGGGGGCTCACCAGCACAAGGTGAGTCGGGCGCCATGAAGGCTATGTGATGTGGAGGAGACGATGAAACCTGAGACGAACGATCCCCTCCAGCCCCAATCCCCAATGCCATCGCCCGAACATCGCTGGCGCTTCAGCCTGGTAGCCATCGCATTGGGCCTTGGATTCGCGATGGTGATCCTGGCGAGCCAATGGAGCAATGAGACAAAACCTCCTGTAGCCTCCCCGGCGCCTAAAACCGCAACGCAATCCATGCAATGCACTCGAGATCAAGTGGCAAGCCTAGCCAATCCCGCTGGTCCACGCGGTGGTTGCTGCGGAGGTTTACCAACATCAACCCACGCGGCTAAGGATGGCTGTGCAGTGCAGTCCCCATCACCCGACCTCGCAAGTGAAGACGCCAAGGTTAAACGATCTGGAGTTCCCAATGAGTGAAGAAATGAACGACCTCAACCAAACCGCGCCGTCAAAGATCCGAACCATTGTCCTCGTGGCCGCTGGGTTGGCCGCAGGTATTGCTGGAACCCTACTCTTCCGGCCTACTCACCCCGATCATGCCTCGACGTCGGCTCCAGCTCCCAAGAAGCAGATGTACCAGTGCCCTATGCATCCGCAGGTCATGCAGGACCACGATGGGGATTGCCCCATCTGCGGCATGAAGCTAGTACCCATCGAGGGTAGCGGGGAGACCTCCGCGCCTGCCGATCGGGGCAAGATCGCCTTCTACCGCTCCCCCATGAATCCTTCCATAACTTCGCCCACACCCATGAAGGACGAAATGGGCATGGACTATGTCCCCGTCTATGAAGGTGATCTGAAGGGTGGTGGGGCCATGGTGGAGGGCCACGCCGCCGTCACCATCGATCATGAGCGTCAGCAGCTCATCGGGCTTAAGACTGCAGAAGTCGTCATGGGCTCGGTAAGTGGTGAGCTACGAACGACGGCGAGGTTGGCGGTCGACGAGACACGGGTTCGAAAGGTGAACGTCAAAGTCGAGGGCTTCGTGGAAAAGCTCTTCATCGACTTCGTTGGCAAACCGGTCGCAAAGAGGCAGCCCCTCTTCAGTCTCTACAGCCCGGAATTCGTGAGCGCGCAGCGGGAGTACCTCCTCGCCATGAAAACCCAGAAGGCCCTCGCCGGTGGCTCCCTGAGCAGCAGCGGCGGTGATCTTTTGGAAGCTGCCAAACGACGACTCGCCCTCTGGGATGTACCGAATGAAGTTCTGGAACACCTTGAGAAGACGGGAGAAGTCGAGCGCGCGCTAACGCTTCGATCTCCAATTTCCGGGGTTGTGACGGTTAAGAACGTGGTCGAGGGAGCACGTATTTCTCCTTCGGACATCCCCTTAGAGATCACGGACCTGAGCCGTGTGTGGGCTATGGCTGACGTTTATGAGAAGGAGTTGGGTGGTGTGAAGGTAGGACAGACAGCCAGACTGACCTTGCCGACCTTTCCTGGGAAGACTTTTGCGGGTCGAGTGGTTTTCATCGACCCTGTCCTCGATCCCAAAAGTCGCACGGCAAAGGTACGCATTGAGTTCCCCAACCCCAAGGGTGACCTCAGGCCTGAGCTCTTCGGCGAGGCCGTACTGCAGGGCCCCGGCCACAAGGGCATCCTGGTCCCGCTTGACTCCGTCTTAGACGCAGGGACCCAAAAGGTCGTTTTCATCGCGCTTGGGGAAGGGAAATTCGAACCCCGAGAAGTCAGCACTGGCGCCTCGGTGGGCGAGCAGATCGAAATCCTGTCCGGGTTAAAGCCGGGAGAGAAGGTGATCGTGCGAGCCAACTTCCTGGTGGATTCCGAATCCCGCCTGAAGGCTGCCCTGGCTCATCTGAGCCAAAAGGGTGGATCGAAACCCGACGCCGCTCCAAGCGGCCACCAGCACTGAGGGGCCACCATGAGCGGAAGCAGCGCATACGATCCTGAACACCCGACCTTCCTCCAGAAAATCATTCGGTTTTCCGCCGAAAACCGATGGCTGGTGATGGCCGCGTCTGCCCTTTTGATCGCTTTGTCCTTTTGGACCATGCGGACCATCCCCATGGATGCTCTGCCGGACCTCTCCGATACCCAGGTGATCGTTTACTCCAAGTGGGATCGGAGCCCCGATATCGTCGAAGATCAAGTTACCTATCCGATCGTCACAAGCCTTCTTGGCGCTCCAAAGGTGAAGGCTGTTCGAGGGCTTTCCGATTTCGGCTTCTCATATGTCTACGTCATCTTCGAGGACGGAACGGACATCTATTGGGCCAGATCCCGAGTTCTGGAATACCTCAGCAAGATTACTTCAAACTTGCCTGCCGGAGTTAAGACGGAGTTGGGTCCTGACGCCACAAGTGTTGGTTGGATCTATCAGTACGCCCTCGTCGACCATACCGGGCAACACAGCACCGATGAACTTAGGTCCCACCAGGACTGGTTCCTGCGGTACTCGCTTCAAAGCGTTCCAGGGGTGGCGGAAGTGGCTACAGTCGGTGGCCAGGCTCGGCAATTCCAAGTGAGTGTCAACCCGAACAGATTGGCGAGCTACCGCATTTCCATCGAGACCGTGATCCAGGCGGTCAAATCTGCCAACTCGGAGGTGGGCGGGCGCCTGGTTGAATTCAGCGGACGGGAATATATGGTCCGTGGACGTGGATATGTAAAGACGACCAAGGACCTCGAAAGCGCTGTGCTCAGGGCTGAAAACGGAACGCCCGTAAGGCTCGGGGATGTCGCAACCGTGACGCTCGGCCCCGAAATGAGGCGTGGCCTTGCCGACCTTGACGGCCACGGAGACGTGGTCGGGGGCATTGTCGTGATGCGACAAGGCGAGAATGCACTGAATGTTATCGAGCGAGTGAAGGGGAGGCTCGAAGACCTGAAGTCCAGCCTTCCAAGCGGAGTTGAAATTGTTCCCGTCTATGATCGATCCGAACTGATCCACAGTGCCATCAAGACGGTTAAGCATAAGCTGATCGAGGAAATGATCGTCGTGTCGATCATCATCTTGATCTTCCTTTGGCATGTGCCATCGGCGATCGTCCCCATCATCACGATCCCCGTGAGCGTCGCCCTCGCCTTCATTCCGATGTATGGCATCGGCCAGAACGCGAACCTAATGAGTTTGGCCGGCATTGCGATTTCAATCGGCGTGCTGGTGGATGGGGCCATCGTCGAGGTTGAGAACGCCTATCGAAAGATCGAAAAATGGATCGAAGCCGGAAAGCCTGGCGACTTCTATCACGTCCGGCTTGAGGCCCTGATGGAAGTAGGGCCTAGCGTCTTCTTCAGTCTCCTGGTGGTGGCGGTGAGTTTTCTCCCCATTTTCACCTTGCTGGACCAAGAAGGGCGGTTGTTCAAGCCGCTGGCCTATTCCAAAAACTTGGCGATGGCCATCGCCGCACTCCTGGCCTTGACCTTAGATCCGGCCATGCGAATGCTGTTTGCGCGGGTAGAGCCCTTTATGTTCAAGCCTCGGTGGCTTGCCTGGACCGCTACCCAGATCGTGGTCGGGAAGTACTACTCGGAAGAAAAGCATCCGATCAGTGTATTTCTCCATCGTATCTATGAACCGCCATGTCGCTTCGTAGTCAAGCACGCGAAGGCCACCATCGCGGTTTCCGCACTACTCGTAGTCGCAACCATCCCTGCCTTCCTGAAGCTTGGAAGTGAATTCATGCCCCCGCTGAATGAAGGCACCTTGCTCTACATGCCTTCGACGCTTCCGGGCCTGAGCCAGACCGAGGCCCAGCGCATCCTCCAGGTGCAAGATCGACTGATCGGCACCATTCCAGAGGTCGCGCGGGTCTTCGGCAAAGCTGGCCGGGCTGACTCAGCGACGGATCCCGCGCCGTTTTCCATGATGGAGACAGTCATCGTCCTCAAGCCCGAGGATCAATGGCGCGAGAAGCCCCGTTGGTTTTCCTCTTGGGCGCCCGACTGGACGAAAGCGATCCTACGTTCCTTCTGGCGGGATCGCATCACCCAGGAGGAAATCGTGGCGGAATTGGATCGGGTTGTGAAACTGCCCGCCATCCCCAATGCCTGGACGATGCCCATCAAGGCTCGACTCGACATGCTTTCCACCGGCATCCGCACGCCCGTGGGCCTAAAGATCAACGGGGCGGACCTGGAGACCATCCAGAAGATCGCGGTGGAGGCGGAATCCATCCTCCAACGTGTGCAGGGGACCCGGAGCGCCTTTGCTGAACGCACTGCCCAGGGCTACTTCTTGGACTTCGTTTTGAAGCGAGAGTCGTTGGCTCGTTACGGACTGAGTGTCGAGCAGGCCAACATGATGGTGATGACCGCCATTGGCGGCGATAACCAGAGCACCGTCTTCGACGGTCGAGCTCGTTATCCGGTCAACGTACGCTATGCCCGCGATTATCGAGAATCTCCGGATGCCCTAGAGCGGGTACTCATTACCACCCCCAGCGGGGCCTCCATCCCCATGAAGGAGATCGCGGATCTGAAATGGGCCCAGGGACCAGCCATGATCCGGGACGAGAACGCCCTGCTCAACGGTTATGTGTTGGTAGATTTCGACACCTCGAAGATCGACGTGGGAACTTATGTCCATCACGCCAAAACGGCCATCGAAAAGGAACTGAAGCTGCCGGCCGGGTACAGCCTGACTTGGAGCGGTCAATACGAGAACATGCTTCGGGTGAAGGAACGGCTCAAGCTGATTCTTCCCATCACGCTGGTGCTGATCTTCGGGCTGCTCTATGCCAACACCAAGAGCGCTTTCAAGGCCTCCATCGTGATGCTGGCCGTGCCCTTTAGCGCCATTGGAGCTTTCTGGTTCCTATACCTGCTCGGCTACAACATGTCCATTGCCGTGTGGGTGGGCCTCATCGCCCTCATGGGTCTTGATGCGGAGACGGGTGTGTTCATGCTCCTCTTCTTGGATCTCTCCCACGACGAGGCCCGAAGGGCCGGGAAGCTCAACACCACAGGGGATCTCGTGGAGGCCATCATTCACGGGGCCGTGAAACGAGTCCGACCCAAGGCCATGACAGTCTTCGCGGCTTTCATGGGCCTGCTTCCCATCATGTGGAGCACCGGTACTGGAGCGGACCTTATGAAGCGCATCGCCGCGCCCATGGTCGGCGGCCTCGCGACCAGCTTCCTTCTCGAATTGCTCGTTTACCCCTCCATTTACTACCTCTGGAAAAAGCGGGAGGTGGCTGAAGGCCCTGCCACCCCGGACCCCGCGCTTGTACCGGCCTAATCCATCTCCGAGGCTCCCCGCCTCCCCTATCGAAGGAACTCCCCATGCTCATCGCCCTCATGCTCACCACCCTTGTGTCCGCAGCCCCCGTCGGTGATTCCACCGCCAAGGCGCCAACCAATACCGTTTGCCCCGTGCGTGGCCACAGCGTGACCCCAGGGAAAAGCCCCGTCGTCACGGTCAGGGGGCGGCAGTATTACCTCTGCTGTGCGGATTGCGACAGAATGCTGACCAAGAACCCCGACCAGTACCTTGGGAAGGACGGCACGCCGAAGAACGCCAAGGTGGCGACGTCTCCGAAAGCTGACCATGATCACGGCGCTCATAAACACTGAACGCCAGCGAATCCCATCAGGGGCTGAATTTTCAGCCCCTGATGGGAAATTCACACGCGAGATGAGACGCAGTCATGTCAGGCGCTTGTTGTTCGAGAAGTCGCTCCGGGCAGAGGACCGCCCTGATGGCCGCCGCGGTCCTGGTCACCATGCCCTACCTCCAATTCAACGGGCCGCAATAACACGACCCATTCATGCATAGGAGATCCGATGTTCTTCCTTGAGATCATACTTTCCGCAGCTGCGCTCGCAGCACCGATGCCTCAAAGCTGTGGCCACTCAAACCAATCCCATGGCGGGCACGCCGGACACAGTGGCTCTAGCCAATCTGAGCCGTCGCGACCAAAGGTTCGAGCCACCAATACGATTTGTCCCGTCATGGGGGAGCCTGTGCAGGCTGGCCGGGATCGGGAAGTGGTCGTGCGGGAAGGTTACTACCTCGTGTGCTGCGATGGCTGTGGCCCCGAATTGGCCGACCACAAAGACAAGTATCTCGATAGGGATGGGCGGCCCAGAAACGCGCCGAAAAATGCGGATGATCCGAAAAAGCAGCCATCCGAGCCACAGCGAGCCACTGACCATTCCGAACATAAACATTGATGAGCAGAAAAGTGGATGGACAAGCAAATCGTACTCAAGTTGTATGGGCGTTTTGTGAAGACTGTTCACCTTCCAGCTTCCCGCTCAATCCATGGCCCAGGAAAGCACGCGAGTGCCCCACTGCGAGAACTTAGACCCAACCCGTGTTGTTGATGATTCTAAAAAGGACACCTCATGAATTTCCTACTTATGATCGGCATGATGGGCCTGGCGATGATTTTCTTTCATGGTCGAGGCCACCATCCACCGCCCTCTGATTCAGGCCAGTTGTCGGTAAGGCCATCGGTAGAACCAGCACCCCTGCCTGATGATCGGGGAGCACCGAAAGGTTCAGATGAACCCTCTCGAGTTCCTGTAGACCGCGGCGCTAAGAAGACTCGTGAAGTTGAACCAACTCCTCCCCCAACGGCTGAGTCTGCTCCCCAGCTCTGAATGTTTATGAGAATGAGCGCCATCCCGGTGGGGAAACTCGGGACTCGATTGAGGTTCGCTGGGTTCAAGGCCGGCCAGAGAGCCTACTGCCACCAAGACGTGGGATATCTGGTCGGACTTTAACCCTGAATTGCGACAAGGAGGGCTTCATGCCTACACCTTCCCAGGCACTCGATTCGCTTAGACGAGGCTCGATTCTAACTCTCTTCTTGGCACCGTTCTTGGTGCTAGGGATTTGGTCCATTCACCTCATTCGGAATTCCCGTGGTACCCACCACGAATTGGACCATTGCAATGTTTGGAATCGGGAGATTATCCGCCATCGCGAGGCCTTTGAATTCACACACAAGGTTGCAGGTTCGCTCGTAGATAGTCCCGAGGTCGCCATCAAATTAGCTGCTGCGGATGCTGCGTCCGCCGCCTTCCAGCGATCCCGGGAAACGCTGGGGCGAATGACCCATGGGGAACCAGACACCGCCTTGGAGGCTCTGGATCTCGTAGTGCGAGAGTACCGTAGCCAAGTCGGCGAGGTTCGCCAAACAGCATTAGATTTGTCCAATGCATCGAGCGCCTCTGATCGGAAGGCGGCGCTGATCCACGCGCAGGAAGCCGCTGCTCATCTTGAACATCGCCGACAAGATGTCATCGCAGGGTTTCAGGAATTGGAGCGTCGCCATCAGGCGAGGTTGGATGGGGCCATTCAAGCCTCCCTCCAAAATGCCAAGCAACTTTCACTCTTTGCGGGGCTGTCTCTCCTCGTTGCCTTTTGTTTCGGAATCGCTGCCACGATCGTGTTGAGGCTTAAGCGCAAAGCCGAGTCCGCCTCCCGCTTCGCCCAGACGTTGGTGGACACCCTTCCCGAAGGGCTTCTGGTATGGGGCCGAACGGGTGTTGTCCTGAAGGGGAACGCGGCGTTAGCCAAGATGATCGGCCAATCATCCATCCTCCTGACATCTGGTTTGATGGTGGATCGCGTATTGCCGCCCAGCGCTCGGCTAAGGCTTGAACGATGTGAACCCGGCGCACGCCTCTCGTTCAATCTGACCCATGCCGGTGGCCGAATGCTGGCCGTAGAGGCCTCTATGGGGGTCATCGAGGCGCCCAGTGGGGTCATTCACATCGCGGTCATCCGAGATACTTCGAGGGCAACCGAAGCGGAGCGCCGATCGGTGGACAATCGACGAATGGCGGAGCTAGGCCAGCAGATGGCTGGGTTCTGCCGGGACCTAGAACGGGTTATCCACCCAGTACTCCTCTCGGCGGAACGGCTGAAAAGGGCTGGAGATCGAGACCCCGACAGCACCCTCTGGGGACGGTTCGACCGTAGCCTCCAGGCGGCAGAAGATCTCATCAAACAGATCGTTCGATTTGCGAATCGGGAAGTCCAGCCGGAACAATCCTCCACCTTCGACATGAATGCCTGCGTTCAGGAGGTGGTGGAGTCGTTCCTGGCGCGCGGCACTTCTTTGAATCGCTTCGACCTAGACCTGGCGAGCCTTCCCGCTATGGTGGGCGGACCTAAGGATCGTTTTATGGCGAGCCTCGAATTGCTGGTCTTTAGGGCGCTGGAGGTTACTAGCGAAGGCCTTGCCGTGAAGATTCGGACCTGGGATGAGGATGGATTCAATTGCCTAGAGATTCTGGATCCTGGTGACGACATCCCTGCCTCAGAAATTGAACGAGTCTTCGACCCTGTTTACATCACATCCAATTACTCGGCCAGGACAGGCTTCGCTCTATTTAATGTGGCTTCCACGATCCAAGGAATGGGAGGGCGGATTGAGGTCAATCGCCTGGACGGTGCATGGACTCGCTTCCTTATCCAGATTCCCCAAGGGTGGTAGCCATGATCAATTACAGAGGCTCATTGCCCATCCTAGATCCTCGAAAGAGGCCCCCTAAAAGGCATTATGGGCGTCTCCTCATGCCCCGTATTGCGCATCCTCCAGGTGCTATCCCAGAGGCATTCCAGACGAGGTCGAATGCGCAAAACAGGCGCATGGCAATAGCTCTGCTAGCGGCAGGGGGAGGTTTGGTTCTTGTGGGCCTACTGGCCATCGCGTTTCAAGGGGGGGGGTCCTCCAGGGGCTACCCCCATCCGGGGTGTACCGGCGAATCCATTCGAGAGAACAGCCAGCACTCTCCGAAGGGTCATGAGCACCCGACCAAGTGAGAGCCAAATGACTGAAACACTTCTATTAGAAGTAGTCACACCCGAGAAAAAGGTCTTCTGCGGGCATGTTACAGAAGTTCGATTCACCACCCAACACCGTGGGCAGTACGGAGTCCTTCCCGGGCATACCCCATTGTTCACCCTCATCGGAAGCGGCTTATTACTCTTCACCATCCATGGGAAAGAACACTGGATCTCGCTCTTCGGAGGTATCGCCGAAGTTCGTGGGGATCGGGTATCAATCCTCGCTAGGGAATCCGAGACAGTGGATTCCCTAGATATTGATGCAATCAGGTCAGACCAACAGCGCGCAGAGAAGGCGATGCGCGAGGCTCATACGGACCATGACCTCGCGATGGCACAGGTGGCCATCGAAAGGTCGATGGTGCGCATGCAATCCGTCAATTTAGCAATGCTTCTCGGGATCCCGCATCAGCCCCGATGCGCGAAGTGCGGATGCGAAAACTGCACCTGTTGTTAAGGAAACTCTCAATCAACCAGGGCATTTTGGTTGAGGTGGCAAATGCAAAATGCTGCAGATCGATTTCGCCGTGGTCATCTAGTCCGGGTCGGAGGGTCGAAACTGCGGCCTCGCTTTCGAACCCGACATGATTGAATTTTTGGGAGGGCTATTCCAAGTTGAGTTCCCTATCCAGAGGATCATTTTGGAGGAATCGGGGAAGATGATCCCCCTCAAGCATACTGTCGCCCTTAACGGCGTCTCATGCGCGGGGCAATGTACGAAAAACTGCCCCCGAAATAACACCTTGTATTGGCGGGAGGCGTGGCTAAAAAGGGCCTGAGCCAAGAAGTAGGGGCAAGACTTCGATCGATTAACTGGCAACTCGATTTGCAGGAATCAATGAGAAACCACTCACACGGCCTTAGCGATCTTGGAAATCGCTTCGGGAGCCCCGCCGAATCGACAGAGCGATTCACAGTGTGCTTCAAGGTCAGAAAAGGTGAGGAGTGACAGGCGGAGCTCAAGGTCACGAAATGAAGGGCGCGCGAGCTGGGCTCGCACCTCGCCTTCACGCTCGTCAGGTGCCACCAGATAGAGTGCGAGACCCGTTGGCCCAAGAGAAAGGCTAAGATCCAGGAGCCTGAGGATTCCCGAGTAGATAGAAGTGCTCTTCTCCACCTCAAACGCGGCCACGACGGTGTTTTGGCGGAGCCAAAGCACGTCGATCAGCTCGACAGTACTGCGGACATCTTGATTCAGTGTGGATAAGGGCAGAGCGCTCAAAGTCCCTTCACCAAGAGTTCCACCATGGCAGTTCAACTGACTTCGGTCATTGCGTGCTACCCAGACGTCACATCCGAGGGACCGGCCGACCTTCAGAAGATGAGCCTGCATCCGTGCGTGGAGGGATGATTCCTTTGCATCGGCAAGTACGTCTTCGTGCCGCTTTCGAATAACCTTCTCCAGCTTCTGTGCCTCGAAAGAAAGCGCCTTCTCGATGTTGCTTCCCACAGCGATCTTTCCTACACCCACATCAAATAGCAGGCCCCCAATGGCGCCAAGATCCTTTGAAAGGGCCGCTGCGAACTGCGCGTTCAGAGAAAGGACTCCCTCACGCATTCGGAGGTAATCCTCCCAGGAGCCGAGCTTCAGCTTCGCGCCGGTGAGTGCGTTGAACCCATTTAGGATGGCCGTATTGAATGGTGGGATCAGTGTCGGGTGAAGGAAGTAGAGAATATTGGCCACCGCTGGCCCAAGCCCTTTAACCCCAACCTGGTGAATACGGCCGATCGCAGCCAGGAGATGGTCCTCTCGAAGGGCCTTCAGGCACTCGTCCAAAAGGCGGCCAAAGGCGAGCTGGTTCCCCCTGTTCTCGTAGATGTCCGGGATGCGCAGTTTAGGCTTCCAATAAAACGCATGGGCCGCCCCTTCGAAGACCTGCTTCTGCTCCGTAATGGCAGACATGACCACTTCAAGGCTTGAGCCTCGAAAATCCGATGGAAATGATCCGTGGTGGATGTCTTCCACAACCTGCTGCACGCCACGGCGAATCGTACGGAAGGCCTTCAGGCGGTCCTCACTCAGGAACCATGTGTGGTACACCGATTCGGAATCGGTTCGATATCGTTGGATCAACGCCTCCAAATCGGACTGCACTACCGATGGCATGGGGACTCCTCTAACTGAGCCTAGCTACTTCGCCTGGGAGAATGTGCGATGACTCCATTCATCCCCAGATTTGTGATCCTCCCATTTGTTTCGCTTGTGGCGGAAGAAGGCGCAGAATACGGCGCCGATCAGACACTCTTCAATTCTGCGTATGGGTGCTGATGGAGCGTCCTATTTCAACCGCAGCACGATCATCCCTCCCTGGGCTCCAATCTCGATGAATGCATGGCGTGTTTCATCGTCGGCCTTGGCCCATGTCTTCCGCTTGGACAGAACCATGACTGGCCTCTTTGGATCCTCTGTGCGCAATTGACTGGCTAATGGGAGGAGCTTTGTCCCGTCTTCTTGAAACCAGCGGTTCCGAGTACCTTCTGGCAAGTGATCGCGCCCATAGGCCAGTTCCCCGGTCCCTGCGACAACAGCAACCCGCTGCTGAGCATGAAAGGGAAGGCCCTGGAAGTAGACGCCATAGCTAATCCACTGTGCATTGCTCGGGGCGAGAGCCACCAGTGGGGCGGCATCCTTCGATTTCGACAGGCTGCGATCTGCGGCGAAGGTAAGCAAGAGGTAGCATCCAGCAAAGGCAGCCACCCACCGAGAAAAGGCCAAGCCCTTCGGTCTCATTGTCCAGACTCCCAGAAGGCCAAACGCCAGCCCAGTCGCAACGATCCATCCGACAGATGCCATATCCGTGCGAAAGGCAACCGTAGCCGCAAGGAAGACAATTCCAAGGGCCAGGAGTTCTAGCCCTCTCCACCGACGGGATTCCATGATTTCCAGGTCCGTCCCGAAGGCAGATGCCAAGGCAGCGATGGGGACGACGCAGGGCAGCACATAGGGTGGCAGTTTCGACCCGGAGAAGGTGAAGAAGAGGAAGGGCCAGGCAGCACCTGCAAGCACAACGGCTACGGTCCAACGCCGCAGCACCACTCGGTCATCGCTTAGATCAGTGCCCGGGCGAACGATCTGGAAGGTCCGTTTAAGGGCATTCAACCCTGTGCCAAGCCATGGCAGAAGGCCTGCTCCGAGAACGAGTACGAAGTAGAGCTTATCAAGCACGGGATTGTTGGATCCTTGCCGGGAATGGACATGGGAACTGAAACGGGTGAAGTGCTCGTGGATGAAAAAGAAGGCTGCATGGCCAGGGTTCGCACACTCCACCAGCCAGAACCAGGGCATGGCCAGGAGCGTGAACAGGCCCCAGCCCAAGGGATGGAATCCAGTCCATAAAACCGAACGGCGAAGCCTCTTGTCTGGCCAAGCCAAGGGCAGGGTCAGCACAAGCACTCCTCCGGCGAGCACCAGAACCGCGAGCCCCTTTGTCAGCATTCCGCAGGCCATAGCCGCGAAGGAAAGCAAGGTCCATCCGAGGTTCGACCTGCCTTCCCAGTCACCGATGATGGATTCCAAAGCCGCTGTGATGGTCAATAGAACGAAGGCCGAGAAGAGTGCGTCGAGGGTCAGGATTTGACCGGTGATGAATCCCAGGAGGGTGGTCCCTGCGATGACCACCGCCCTCATGGGATGCCGGGCGCCAAGTCGGCGCGCCAGCCTCCAGGCGCAGTACATCGAGATGGCCCATGCCAGCGCCAGGGGCAGGCGGGCGGCGGTGGCATGGAGGCCAAAGATCTTCATTGAGAGGGCCGATAACCAGTATTGAAGTGGCGGCTTCTCGAAATAAAGGACCCCGTTGAGGTGCGGAGTCAGCCAGTTACCGCTGGCCAACATCTCTCTCGATATTTCTGCGTACCGTGCTTCATCCGGCTCCCAAAGGGGCCGGATGAAGAGGGGTGCCAAGCCAAGGAAAAGCCATATGGCAAGGAATTGGAGGCGCTCGCGACGAAGCATGAAGGCGGCCTACGGCTTTTCAAGGGATTCAAACCCATCCACACATTCGAGCAGGGCTTCAGCGGCGCGCTGGGCCTTAACCTTGTCCTTTGTGGCTGTCGCTTGTGCCCAGAGTTTGAGATTCTGCAGAGAGGATTGGACTGCCTTCGGGTGAGTCCCATGATCCGAATCCACAAAAGGGGCGAACGCCGCAACAAGATCGGGGATCTCGGACCATCGCTCTGAATCAACACGAACCCAGGCCCTCTGGCAGGCGCGATCCACGGCACCCAACTGAGCGGATCTGCCACGCTTTTCCGACTTCGCCAGCCGCTCGGAGATGTCCAGGGCCAGCTCAGCAGCTTGTGCGCCCTTGGCGTCCCTTAAGCGCTCAAAGATGGCAGAGATGTCCTTGCACGCATCTGCTCCCACGCTCTTTTCTAGGGACGCCCGGTGGCGGATCCAGAGGTTGATCCCCTCGGCCTTGGCCTTGGGAAGGCGGGCGGGCTTGTGATCCGTCAGGGCTTCCGGGATGCCTTCGAGGGCCTCAAGCACCATATGAAGAGTCTTGTCCGAGGGGGATTCCTGGACCACAAGACCGGGGGGGACGAAGAGGAAGATCATGGTTGTCTCCTTGATGTGATGACGGGCTCCGCTGGCCCGGGTGGGGGAAGGGATTGGTAGACCTGAAGCGGCAGGTAGAGGGACTCTTTAGTTCAATTCCGGTGGGAGCGCTGCTGGAGAGTGGAGACGATTCAACAGATGGAACAGCACGGGCATGGCCAGGAGCACCAACGGCATCTGCACCAGGAGCCCGGAGACGATGGCGATAGCCAACGGCTGCTGCATCGCCGATCCCTGGCCGATCGAAAAGGCCAGTGGGAGCAAGGTGAGGATCGCGGCCAAGGTGGTCATGGCGATGGGCCGCATGCGGTTCTGGCCAGCTTTGATCAGCCGCTCGACCTGGGGCGTAACCTCGGGCAAACCCTGGTGCTCCGAGAAGTAGAAGATCGCCACCTCGGTCACGATGCCGACGATCATGATCATGCCCATCATCGCCGAGATGTTGAGTTCGATCCCGGTGGCCCAAAGGCCGATGAAGACGGCCGACAGGGAGACCAGGGGAACGGCCAGGATGGAGATGGCCACCCGGAATCGTTCGTAGAGGAAGAGCAAAAGCAGGAACACCAGGGCCACCGCCGCGGCGAACACAGAGATGAGTCCCCGAAAGGCGATCTGCTGCTGTTGGTAGAGCCCACCCAACTCGTAGTAGGCGCCGGGCTGTAGCAGACCCTGGGTATCCAGCAAGCGCCGGACATCGGCCACGGCGGACCCCATATCGCGACCGTTGATGCGGCCCGTCACGGCCACCATGCGTTTGAAGTTCTCTCGGCTGATCTGAGGTTGGCCTGATTCAGGCGTGATACGCGCCACCCGCGACAGGGGAAAGAGGTGACCATCTGGCGCTCGGAGGAGCAGCGCCCCTAGGTCGCTTTCCGTGGCACGCAGCTTCTCGGGAATCCACACGCGGACCCCGACCATCTTTACCCCCTGGCGGATCTGGGTGGTGACCCTCCCAGCCAGGGCATCCTCCGCCATGCGTGTCACCAACTCGGGGTCCACGCCTTCCATGGATGCCTTCACTCGATCGACTTCGATGTTGAGGGCGTCGCCCGCAGGGTTGACGCCGTCGCGCACTTCCACCACCCCTGGGACCTCGGCGATGGCCGCAGCGACCTTTTCGGCCATGGCGCGGAGTGAACCCATGTCGTCTGAGTAGATCTTGATCTCAATGGGCTGGGGTACAGCCGTGAGGTCGCCGATGAGGTCCTCCATCAACTGAGCCATTTCGATGTCCAGCCCTGGGACCTGTTTGTCCACCTGGTTCCGGATCTGGGACATGATCTCCCCGATGGGAGGGCGTGAGCCGGGCTTCAATCGAATGAAGAAGTCTCCCTGGTTGGCTTCCGTGAGACTGCCACCCAACTGAAGCCCTGTTCGACGGGAATAGGTATCCACACTGGGGTTGGCGCGGATGATGTCCTCCACTTGACGCAGCAGACGATCCGTCTCCTGCAGGGAGGTCCCAGGTTCCGAACGGTAGTCAAGGATGAACCCACCCTCATCCATGGCCGGCATAAACCCTGAACCCACGCGGTGGTAGGCCAGAAAGCCGAGCAGCAGCAGGGGCAGAACGCCCGCAAGAATAAGGATGGGGCGCGCCAGAAGACGGCACATGAGGGCGGCATAATGCCCATGCACCCATTCGGTGAGACGCCCCCCTTCCTCCTGATTGGCGTCCTTTTCACCGAGCAGGTGGTCGGCCAGGATTGGCACGGCCAGCCAGGCAACCAGGAGTGAAATCACCAGGCTCGCGGCCATGGTGAGGGACAGGGCCTTGAAGAAGGCACCAGTGACGCCATCCAGGAAGGCCAGCGGCACAAAGATGATCACCGTGGAGGCGGAGGAACCCGCCAGGGGCCGGATGAACTCTCGGGCGGCTTCCAACACCCGGCCCTGATGTTCGTCAGGCGCTCCCCGAAGCCTGCGGACGATATGTTCGATCATCACGATGGCATCGTCGATGATGAGCCCCACGGCGGCGGCCATGCCTCCCAGCGTCATGATGTTGAAGCTCATGTGGAATGCCATGAGCAGCACCACGGTGGCCGCGAGCACGGCGGGCACTGTGATGATCGCGATAAGGGTGATCTTGAGGTTGCGGAGGAAGGCCAGCAGGACCCCCGCGGCCAGAAGGATGCCAATCAGGATGGCGTCCCGGACGCTGGCGGCTGAATCCACCACCAGGCGGCTCTGGTCGTACCAATTGGCGATCTTTACGCCATCAGGCAGATGCGAGCGGTACGCATCCAGCTTTGCGCTCAGCGTCTGGGCGATCCTGACGCTGTTGCTCCCCGGCTGCTGGTAGACCTGAAGCAGCACCGCCTCATGCCCATCTGCATTCACCTTGACCCATTGGGGTACCGTGCTCAACTCCACGGTGGCCACATCCTCCAGTCGGATCAGGCCGTTGGATCCGGTCCGCAGCACAGTCTGCCGGAGGTCATCCTGGTTCCTGAGGCGGGTATCCGAGATCGCGAGGTAGAGCTTGTAGTGATCTTCCAGGCGACCCACTGCGTTCACCACATTGGCCGCGGCCAGGGCGTGGGATACATCCTCCAACGCCAGTCCATAGGATTGAAGCCTGGCGGGGTCCACCGTCACCCGGTATTCCGCGAGGGCTCCCCCCGAAACCTGGATGCGGGCAACGCCTTCCACGCCTGACAGCATCGGCCGCAGTTGGAATTGGGCCAAATCATAAACCTGGATTGGACTGAGGGTGTCAGAAGTGAGGCTGTAGGCCATGATCGGGAAGACCGTCGGGTCCATGCGACGGGTGGTGGTCTGGGTTCCTGAAGGGAGTTCCGGAAGGGCCTGGGCCACCGCCTGGCTCGCCTGGGCGGTAGCAATGGCCATGTCCGTGCCCCAGGCGAAATTGACCGACAGCTCTGCGGAGCCACGGCTCGTGGTGGAACGGACATTCTGCACACCTGGAACCCGACGAAGGGCCTCCTCCATGGGCATGGTCGCTTCCACTTCCATCTGTTCGGCAGGGCGGTCCCCTGCATCCAGCGTCACCACCACCCGCGGGAAATCCACCTTGGGGAAGAGGGCCACAGGCAACTTGAAGGCCGAAGCCATACCAGCCAGCGCGAGCATGAAGATGAAGAAGAGGATGGAACGGCGATGGGCCTGCATCCAGCTGGTGAAATTCACGGCCGGTCCTCCCGCACGGCCATTCCGTCCTTCAGTTCATAGTTGCCCTGGACCACGATTCGTTTTGAGGGCTCCAAAGAACCGGTCACCAGCACCTGCAGTCCGTTCTCGATGCCAGGAATGACCTCAACCCGCTTTGCATGCCCTGCCACCACCTGGAAGAGGTAGGCCCCGCGGTCGTCCCGGAGCAGGGCTGACCGGGATACGGCCCAACCGTTCAGGGTGCGGATTTGCAGTACGCCACGCACCTGCATGCCAGGCATCAAGCTCTCCGTGTTGTTCGTCAAATGGATGGAAATGTCCACCAAGCGGGTTTGCGGATTGATGATTCCAAAGACCTTCGCCACCTTGGCGCGCACCGCCTTCCCGCTGCCGAACACGGGGGCGAGGTCCACCGCCATGCCCGGGTGCACCCGCTTGATGTCCTCGGGTTCAATCCCCAGGGTTGCCCGGAGAAGGCCTGCCCGAGCCAATTGCATCAGGGCAGCCCCAGATTGGACGCGATCCCCCTGTTGGACCCCGATGGCAGCCACCACGGCCATGAACGGTGCCTTGAGGGTTTCGCGACCAAGGCCCGCACCCTGTTCGTTGGCCGCCGCCAGTGCAGCCTCGGCATCATCCAGGGATTTCTGGGCGGCTGCCACTTGAGAACGGGTTGCCAGGCGGCGGGTTGCCATGTCCTGCAACCGCTGGAGCTCACCCCTTGCGAACAGCACCGCTGTCTCGGCCTGGTGGAAGGATGCGGAAGTCGTTGCATCAGTCGCCAGGTCGATCAACGCCTCCCCTGGCTTCACGATCTGACCTACCGCCACCCGCAGTTGGTCGATCCGCACCTGACGGGGAAGGCTGATGGTCTCAATGGCGCCGGTATCGGGAACCACGGTCCCATAGGCCTTGATCGTTTCCGCCATGGCCTTCCGCTGCGGCATTTCAGTCTTGACGGAAACACTAGGTTCCTCGGCGGGTGGTGCCGCCATCAGGGTCCCAATCGAAAGCATCGGTGTGATCGCCAACTTCAGCCACAGTCGCTTCTTCATCACCTGGACTCCTTGGGCGTGGACCCGGGTTGGGGCGTGATCCTGACGGGGAGCTCCCCCCCGACGAGGGCTTGGAGCATCACACGCTGTTCAAGCAGTGTTTGATCGATCGCGATGGCCTCGGCTCTTTTGGCCAGCCAGGCTGTTCGGATCTGGGTGTAGACCAGCTCGTCCATGTCCTGCGCGCCAAACGTGGGTCCTGCTGCTGCGACCGTTCGGGCCAACGTATCGACGCCAGAGGAGATATCGCTCCGTTGCTGCACCAACAGGCCTTGGTCTTCCAGAATGCGCGCCGCGTCCTCGTAGGCGGCGTTCAGGCGCATTTGGTACTCGTCGTGGAGGCGCTGCCGGGTGGCCTTTTCAATGGCGATATTGCCTCGATTCCGGTTGAAGATGGGGAGACTGAGCGTGATCCCGAGGCCCCGGGTGTAGAGCCCCGAGGTGTCACGGGCCCGGGTCAGCCCCAGGTTGAAGGCCGGGAACTGGGCCAGCACGGCCTGGCGGAATCGTTGTTCCTGGCTCTCGTACCCCGCCTGGAGGGCCAGCAGGTCTGGCCGACGCCGGCCAAGTTGCGTCATTCGCTGCCGGATGACGCTCTCATCCAGATCTGGCAGTTGGATCCCGCCGGTGAGGTTAAGGCACGTGCCGGGGGCGAGCCCCAGCAGGGCATTGAGATCCTGCTGACCCGACCGAACCCTGCGGGCCAGTTCGTTGATCTGGGTGCCAATGTTTTGCAACTCGACGAGGTCAGCAGAGATCGTGTCCAAAGTGACATCACCCGAGTTCAGGGCTTCCTCCAGCCTGACGTGCCGGGAGGCCATCAGCGCCTGCTCCTCCTGTAGCACCGCCAGCAGCTTCTGCTGTCCCAGGCTCTGAGTGAAAAGCAGGCGGGCCTTGGCCACCACCATCCACTCCTGCCAGAGCATGTTGAGATCGGTCTGCTGTCGGGCGGCCTCCGCCGCCTTCCTGACGGCGGAATGGGTCAGCAGCGCATTAATGTCGTAGCTGAGTCCAAGGCTGTAGGCAGGGGAAAAGGTCCCGTCCCCGTTCGTCGGCACATCGCGAGTGCCCGCGAGTTGGGGGTCAGGCAACAGTCCTGCCGCGAAGGCCTGGGCACGAGAGACGGCGGCATCGCTTCTCGCCACCTTCAGCTCTGGATTGTTGGCCACGGCGAGCATGGCCACCTCCGTCATATCCAGACCATCGCTCGGATCGAAGACGTGGGCGGCCAACTCGGGCAGTGGCATTTCCCCTGGTGGCATGGACAAATGTGGAGCCCCGGAAGGAAAGCTGGGCTCGGTCGGTAAAACCACCGGACGGTAGATGGAACAACCGGTCAGCAGCACGAACGCCGCGAGGCCCACGATGTTTGACCCCTTGGGCAGGCCGGGCCATCGGCGATCGGATTCTTCCGAGGCGGTCAACCTCATGACCGCACCCTTCTCCGGCGATACCAGGCGATGAATAGAAACCCGCTCAGCACCACCGGCACGCCCAAAGCCACGGGCAGAATCCGCTTGGACTCAACCACAGACTTGGGCCTCACCACGAAATCGAGAACTGGACTGGTCATCACGGTGCCGGTCTCCCGGTCCATGGCACATACCACCACGCGGTACGAGCCAGACTGGATCAGGCGCATGGGCCACTCCACCGTCAGGTGTTCCCCGGCCCCCAGGAGGGCCTGATTCACCGCCTTATGGGCGCTCCAGTCTTCGAGATCCATGGGCTGTTCATGCCCGGGATCCATCTGGACCAGACTGATCCAGGCCACCACACCATGGGTGGGTTGCCCGCTCGTATTTCTGATCGCGGTGTCGAAGGTCAGGCGGTCTCCCATCTGGGGGGAGGACGGATTCCCGGGATGCGCCGTCAGGGAGATCGCCAGGGGGGTGTTGGCCTGAAGGTTGACCCAAACGACAAAGAAGAAAGCCCATAGGAACGGTCGTACGATTCGGGGCATTCGGGATCTCCCTCAGAGGTCCAGGTTGCGAACGGAACGCACGGCAAATGCCGCAGAGATCCCAAGCCATCCGGCCACCACAGCCAGCCGCCAGGCCTGGAAACCAAGCGGCTGGGAATCGATCACGACGCTATCGAATGTGTTGAGGGCCGCAGCGAAGGGATTCACGGCATCGAACATGCTCCCCAGAGCGCTTTGGCGCAGGCTCGGCCCGAGCAGGAGAGGACTGGCAAGCAGGACCAAGAGAATCAGCGCGATCAACAGGCTGGATCGCACATTGGGAAGCTTTGCCGAAAGGGCGATCGAGAGAAAACCAAACCCCAGCACCACAGGCGTTCCAACCAGTGCAAGGTAGACGACCGCCGGACCAAAATTCTGCCCACTGGAACCAACGGCCCAGACATAGGGGAGGCTGACCAGGTACATCACGCACCAGCCCGCAATCTGACCACCCATCTTGCCGAGGACGATCTCGGTGGGGGTGATCGGGGCAAGCAGCAGCAGGGTGAGACTGCCCCGTTCCCTCTCTCCGGCCAAGGCATCGCTGCCCAACGCGATCGCCAGGATGCCTCCAAGGGCGGTGACGGTACCCATCATCATGTAGACGACCTGGGCGTTATCCAGGAGGCTCAGCTCAGCACTGCCGATCAGGACAAGGCCCAGGCCGGAGAGAACCAGGCTCATGGCAAGCAGCCACCCCAGTCCTCGCGTGCTTCCCGTCAGCTCCTTGATCTCCTTCTGGGCGATGACAAGCACGGGACTCATATGGCTTCCTCCTGGGGTTCCGTGGCCGCCAGATAGAGCTCTTCCAGGCCGCCGCCCTCGCGATGAATCTCCTGAATCCAGAAGCCTGCTTCTACAAGTCGAAGCCATGCCTCGGCCGGCACCAGATCAGGAGCGAGCTCGATGTGCCACCAATCTTCGATTCGGGTGACCACCTTGATCCCTGGTGGGAATTGGATCGAACGCGAGCCAGATTCCACAAGTATTCGGTAGCACAGGCTCGCCCGGCGCCGCCCCAGCAGATCCGGGATGGATCCCTCCAACAGGGTCTGCCCCTCCGCAAGAATCCCGACTGAGGAGCAGAGCCGATCGACATCATCGAGCAGATGGGTACAGAGCAGGATGCCGATGCCTTCCTTTTGGCTCAACCCCAGAAGCACATCATGGATCTCTCTTCGGCCCCGCGGATCGAGTCCATTGGTGGGTTCATCTAGAACCAGCAGAGCAGGCCTGTTGATCAATGCCCGGGCAAGCGCCATCCGCTGGCGCATGCCGCGGGAATAGGACCCGATCCCTGAAGGGTCAGCGGGGTCCAGGCCCACGCGACGAAGCAGGTGGGTGGTCTCCGACTGTCCGGGGCGCTTCCCGTATAAGCGCGCACTCCAGTCCAGGTATTCTCGACCACTCATCCAGTCGTAAAACCCTGCCTGCTCCGGGAGCACCCCGATGCGGGCCCTCAGATCCCTACCATCCCGGGCGGGATCCATCCCGAGGACTCGCACGGAACCGGAGTGTGCCCTCCGCAGGCCTGTGATGACCGAAAGCGTGGTGCTCTTCCCTGCCCCGTTTGGCCCGAGAAGCCCATAGATCACACCTGGCTGAAGGCACAGGTTGACGCCTCGAAGCACTTCGCGATCGCCCAGATTCAGGCGTAGTCCCCAGATCTGAATCACGCCCAACCCCCAGGACCATCGCCTCCGTCCATCGGAGGCCACAGCACAAGGGTGGAGCCGAGACCTGATGCTCCCCTGCGTGGAATCTGAAAAGATCGGTCAGGTTGGCGGAAACCTCAGCACGGCCTGGGTTCCCAAGCCCGAGCTGCTCTGCAGACTGAGCTGTCCGCCGTGCAGGGTCATGATTCCTTGCACGATGGCCAATCCCAGGCCACTCCCGCCTTGCTCTTTTGTTCTGGCCGCGTCGGGACGGATGAATCGTTGTCCGACCCGCGCCAAAAGGTCGGAGCTGATTCCTGGGCCCTCATCAGAGACGCGGAGCACTTGTTCTGCGCCTTCCTGATCCAGGCTGATGAAGATTGAGCTTCCCTCTGGAGCGTAGCGCAAGGCATTGGAGACTAGGTTGCGGATGGCTCGGGTCGCAAGCATCGGCTCGGCCCATAGCCGGTTGGTCGGGTCCACATAGGTCCGGAGGATGATGCCCTTCTCGGCTGCCAGCGCCTCAAAGGGGGCCAGAGCACCCTCCATGAAGGGGATGGGATCCAACGCAACCTTCTGGATCTGAGTAGCAGGATCTTCGGTCTTCGCCAGCAGGAGCATTTGCTCCGACAGGGCCAGCACCTGGTCCAGGCCAGCCGCCATATCACCCAGGCGGTCCTCCAGATCCGGGCGGTGGGGATTCTGGGCTAGGGACTCCGTCTCCAGCCGTAGGGCTTGAAGGGGGGTACGCAGCTCATGGGCAAGGTCTGCGTTGAGCCCAGAGAGGCGGCCAAAGGCCTGTTCCAGCCGGGTGAAGGTCTGGTTCAGAGCTTCAGCGAGAGCCACCAGTTCTGAAGGGACCGCGTTCGAATCGAGCCGCAAATGGAGGTTTTCTGGCCCGATGGCAGCCGCCTGGGCTGCAAATCGATCAAGTGGCTGCAGTCCCCGGCGGGCCAGGCTGAGCCCCAGTAGGCTTGCCGCTAACGTCCCCAAGAGGACGGTCAAAGCAAGAGTCTTGATGAACTGGCGGAGCAATCGAACTTCATGACGCATATCCCTGGCTGCAAAAACATGGCCTTGGCCAAAGGGCCTGATCAGGAATCGGATCTGGTCGCCGGAGGCATTGCGACGATCTGTTAGTACTCCGTAGGGCTTGCCTGAAGGGAACAAATCCACAGGTACGGTCTGCGCCATCCCGTCGGATTGGATGAGGATCCGACCGTTCTGGTCCGTAATCCGGATCAGCACCCGGTCCTCCACTTCGAGCAGTTCCCGATCCGGTGGTTCTGTTTCATCGTCTAATCGCTGAGCCACTACCGCCGCAGATCTTCGGAGTTCGCTGTCCACATCGCCCTGAAAAATGCCATCCAGGCGGAAATACAGGTAGATTGCGCACGCCGAAAGAAGCACAACTGACGCCACCCCGAAGCGCAGCGCCAGGCGTAGGCGCAGCGATCCTCTCAGTGGCTCATTCATGGGGCCGCTCGATCACATAACCGAAATTGCGTCGGGTCTGGATCAACCGGACGGGGAACGGATCATCCACCTTGCGGCGAAGGCGCCGAATAGCCGCATCCACCATATTGGGGTCCGTGTCAAAGCGGGAGTCCCACAACTCCTCGGCGATCCGGGTCCTTGAAACAACACGTCCTCGGTTCCGCATCAGCAGTTCAAGCAGGGCGTATTCCTGAGTTGTAAGGTCCAGTCGCTGCCCTTGCCGAAAGACTTGCCTACCCAGCGTCTCTACCTGGAGATCCCCCACTGACCAGGTTCGGTCCGGTTCCATCTGGCCGCGACGGAGCAGGTTCTGCAGCCGCAGCATGAGTTCGGAGAACGCATATGGTTTGACCAGGTAGTCGCCGCCGCCCACCTGGAGGCCCCGGATGCGGTCGTCCAGCGCATCCTTGGCGGTCACGAAAATCACCGGGGTGCTGACACCATGGTCCCGCAGCTTCTCCAACAGGGCGAAACCATCCATCCCTGGGACCATCACATCGAGAAGGAGACAGTCGAAGGATCCCTCCAGGGCAAGGGCGTATCCCTCTGGACCATCAGAGGCCCACACCGTCTGGATACTATGCTCATGAAAGCTACGCTCCAGGGCCTTCGCGACCCGGGTATCGTCCTCGACGATTAGTAATCTCATAAGGCTATGGTCGCCCCAATCGAGCTCCAATTGTCAACAGGCTTGGCCCCTCCTAATCAAGGATCGGCAATCAAGCTTCTGAACAGGAATACCTCAATGGCGGACTATGGATTGATTACGGTTTGTGACCAGTTCAACCGTTCAAACTCTAGGCCACACCTTCCCAAAATTGTTATGGCAAAGGCTTCCAACCGTTAGTGAGAAGATCCCGCAGAGGCGTTTCAACGGCGTTGGCCAGTTTCTCCATATTGTTAATTGAGATATTCGTGTCTCCCTTCTCGACCACACTGATGTAGGTGCGGTGAAGTCCACTCCGGAAACCAAGCTCTTCTTGTGAGATACCCAGGGCCTCCCTCACCACTCGAAGGTTCCTAGCGAATAGGAGCCTTGCAGCTCCCTCCTTCTTCACACGTCTGGCCACAAGGCCAGAGTGGTTGCTACGCTATGAATGCCTCTACAGCATATACATCACATTCTATCTATCGAATAGTGGGACTGACCGGAACGCCACTGCCTCGATAAGAATAGTGGGAGTTCTTGCACTTGAGCATCCCGGCTTGCAGACTATACGTAACCTTCCGGGGGACCAAGCATGGGTGCTGGAACAGTGAAATCTGAGATCGACCGGGTTCTTGCTGAAGTGAAGAGTGAGGTCAGGCACCATCACCTCTTTCATCAAGAAATAGTTCGTGGTCCCTTCCTAAGCCTCGATCACGAAACCTACCGTCTGCTGTCTGAAAAGGCACAGGGAAGTTGTTATGCAACTGTGTTTTCGCAAGCGGTGAGAAGCCTCCGAGACTACCTAACCGAAGCCGATCTGGCAGAGATCTGCTCGATCATCAAAATAAAAAGAGCGCGCGGGCAGAACAAATTAGTGAAGTCCCGAGTAGCCCAAAAGGATTTTGAATGGGTCCTTGAGGCATCAGCGCGGTCTGCCGTGAAGCCAGCGAGAGTATTAGAAGCGCTGTCCTTCGTATTCGTGCGCGCAGACCTCCCAACGAGCTGATCTTCTAGTGGAGTCCAAGCCCGACAGTCGGTGCATGTAAGTCAACGCTGAAACGAAGGGATCTGCTTCGCTGAAGGAGGTTTTGTTTCCCTTCACGGCGATGATGATGATCTCGATGGAAGGTATGGGTTCAGCGCAGCTGAACCCAAGGCCTGTGGAAAGGTGCGCAGCAGCTTTCCACCCGAAGGGCAGTGGTTGTGGACCCGAAGGGCGGCCGCTTGCGGCCGTTTCCTGTGGAAAGGTCGGAGGGGCCTATGGATTGGGGGGTAGGGGCCCCGCAATCCATGGGAGGATCCGAGCTTTCCATGGGAAATCCAGCAGCCACTGCAGGCCGGTACCGGGACACGAATGTAAACTTTCGGCCCATAAATCGAGTTCGATGCCTTCAAAAGATTACAATCCGCTCAACAATCAATCGCAAATGCTTAATTAGATGTTTTTAGCTCATAAGTTGCAAAGCGGATTGCACACAACGCGCGGTACTCAAAGAAGGCGATGCCCCAGCTCCCGAGGATGGCAATCCACAACGGGGCCGCATGCTCCGCCTTCAAGTGGCGGTACCACGCGAAGGTCATGAACACGTTGGAGGCGATCAGGAGCAGGATGGTTCGCATCGTTGGATTCCACCCTACCTGCTTCGGGCCTCAAACCGGATCCGTGGCCCCCTGGATCTTGGCCACCAGCTCCTTGGGGCTGTATGGCTTCTGGATGAACCCCCGGAGGCCGGGTTCCTGGAAGCGGCTGAGGGCATCCTGCTCCGTGTAGCCCGACGAGAGGATCACAGGCAGGTCAGGGCACAGTTCCCGGATGCGGCGGAAGGCGCCTTCGCCGCCGAGGCGGGGCATGGTCATGTCCAATAGTACGAGGCTGATCTCCGCGCCCCGGGCCTCCACTTCCTTCACGGCATCGAGACCATCGGCCGCTTCGATCACCTCGTAGCCCCGAGCCTCCAGGGCCTGGCGGGCGACGCTCCGCACGATCTCTTCGTCATCCACCACGAGCACCCGCCCCAGGGCCTGGTGGCCCAGGAGGGGCACCACGGGCTGGGTCGCCTGGGGCGGCAGGGAGAGGGCGGGGAGGTAGATCCGGAAGAGGGTGCCCTCCCCCGGGGCGGTGCGTACCTGCAGGGCCCCCCGGTGGCCCCGGACGATGCCCACCAGGGCCGCAAGGCCCAGGCCCCGCCCCGTGAACTTCGTGGTGAAGAAGGGCTCGAAGATGCGGGAGAGGGTGACCTCGTCCATGCCGCAGCCCGAATCCTCCACTTCCAGGAAGGCGTAGGTGCCCGGAAGGGTCTCCAGCCCCAGGACGAACTCCGCCAGGTCTGCCTGCTCCAGGTGGAGGGTGCCGGTGCGGATGCCGATGCGGCCGCCCCCTTCGCCGATGGCCTCGGCGGCGTTCAGTACCAAGTTCATGATCACCTGGTGGATCTGGGATTCGTCCGCCGCCACCTGGGGGAGCTTGGGTTCCAACTTCAGGTCCAGGTGCACGCCCTTGGGGATGCTCACTTCCAGGAGCTTCAGGAGCTCCTCGACCTGGGCGCCCAGGTCCAGGGGCCGGATGAGGAACTGCCCCCGGCCGGAATAGGCAAGCATCTGACGCGTGAGGTCCGCGGCCCGCTGCCCGGCCTTCTGCACCGCCTCCAGATTGCGGGCCACGGGGCTGTCGGGGCCCACCTTCTCCATGGCCAGGCCCACATGCCCCAACACGCCCATGAGGAGGTTGTTGAAGTCGTGGGCGATGCCGCCCGCCAGCACGCCCAGGGATTCCATCTTCTGGGCCTGGAACAGCTGCCGTTCCAGCAGGGCCCTTTCGGCTTGCGCACGACGGGCCTCGGTGACATCCCGGATGATGGACTGCACCAGCACGCGCTCACCTTCCCGCACCGGCGACGCCGACACCTCCGTATGGACCTCCTGCCCATCGAGGCGCAGGAAGGTGAGGGGCACCATGACCGTCTCCCCCTGGCGGACGGCTTCGCGGATGGACTCCAGCACTTCCTTGCTGGGGCGGCCATCGGGCTGGCGTTCCGGCGTGAAGGTCTCCGTCCGGCAGCCGAACATGCTGTCGGGCTCTCGACCCAGCAGGCGCCCCATGGCGGGATTGGCCATCACCACGGTGCCGCGGTGCGAGAGCAGCACGCCATCACCCGCCCCTTCGAAGAGCTGGCGGAACCGGGCCTCGCTGCGGGCCATCTCGCCCTCGGCCCGCAGGCGGGTGAGCACCAGGGCAGCGCCAGAGCACAGCGAATGGAGGGCCTGGATCTGGGCCAGCGACACTGCCTGCACGCCTTCATCCCCGAAGGTGCCGCCGGAGAGGCTGCCCAGGATGCCCATCTCACCGGACAGGGGGATGGCCACGTAGGTGCGATGGGGGGCCCGCGCCAGGTGTTCCGACGGGAAGTGATCGGAGGTGCGCGCGTCCAGCACCACCAGGGGCCGGCCCTCCTGATAGACCTGGGCCCAGTGGCTGCCGGCGATGGGGCGATCCCCCTCACCGAAGGGAAGCACCGTGGTGGCCCCCAGGGTGCGCAGGGTCTCCGTGGCGGGATCGAAGGCGCTGATCCACCAGTGGGGTAGGCCCGCCACCTGCTCCGCCGCCTGCATGAGGATGAGCAGGAGTTCGGATTCCGCCCGGGATCGGGCGATGGCTTGGATGCCCATGGCCACGGATTCCGCCAGGCGCGCCGATTCGCGCTCCGCCTCCAGGGCCTTGAGGCGCGTGAGGGCCATGGCCGCGCTGGCACAAAGGCTCTCCAGGGCCTGCAGCTGATCGTCCTCCAACTCCGCGATGGCCTCCTGGATCACGGTGCAGCCGTTCAGGGCCCCGAGGATGCGCCCTTCCGCCACGAGGGGGAAGCCGATGTAGCTGAGCACCTGGTAGTGCGCCATCGCCTCGGGCGAGAACTGGGCCTCCGTGCGCACATCCCGCAGGTACACCCGGTTGAAATCCCGGTACACCTGCCGCAGGTGCTCCTCGGAGAGCGGGAGCTGCACGCTCATGGTTTCCTCGCCGAGGTGCGCGGCCATGGAAGGGGACCAGGCGATGGTGCGCGGCAGCCCGCGGGTGGGATCGAACTCGTTGAACCACCAATTCCCCATGGGCACGAGCAGGCTCGCCCCGTTGAAGAGGGTCTGCAGCAGGGCCGCTTCATCCGTGGCGAAGGAGAGGGCCCGGGTGGCCTGCGCCAGGGATTCCGCCTGCAGGGTGGCGTGGCGCATGGCCTCCTGGGCGAGGAAGCGCTCGGTGATGTCCTCCAGCGTGCCCAGCAGCGCGGGCTGGCCGCCCACGGTGATACGGCCCAGATGCAACTCGAGGGGTCTGGAAGCGCCATCCCGGCCCCGCACCACCAGCTGGTGGCCGCGCACACGCTCCAGCAAATCCGCGGGGGGAAGCCCGGGATCCCCTCCCAGGGCCGCCGCCAGTTCCTTGCCCACCAGGGAACCCGGCTGGGCGCCCAGGAGTTGGTGGATGGTGCGATTGGCGTAGACGAGCACCTTCTCCTGCAGGAGGAACACGCCCAGGCGGCTCTCTTCCACCAGCACCCGGTAGCGCAGCTCCGATTCGATCCGCTGCTGGAGTTCCCGCTGCAACTCGGACCAAAGGTGGGCGCGCTCCACCACCAGGGAGGCCAGGCTGCCGAAGGCCTCCAGGTGGCTCACCAATTCCGGCGGAAAGGGGCCCGTGGCACTCCGGTAGAGCGTGATGGCGCCGAGCACACGCCCCCGTTCGCCCTGGAGGGGCAGCGCATAGAGGCTGCGGGTTTCCGAGCGGGCGTAGCGCGAGAGGAAGGGCTCGCAGCGGGGATCCTTGTCCACATCCGGGATCTCGAGGGCCTGCCCCGTGCGCGCTGCGATGGAGGAGGGGCCTGAGTTCGCGCCACTGAGGGGCATGGTGCGGATCTCGGCGAGATCGCCCGAATCCAAGCCCTGCACCGCCGCCAGATTCATGGACTCCCCTTGGGGATCCAGCAGCCAGGCGATGCCCACGTGGCCGCCCTCCACGAGGAAGCCCAGCACCCGCTGGAGGAAGGGCCCGGGGTCGCCCTCCAGGGCCGCCTGGGTGGCCAGCGCGTGCACTTCACGGAGCTGGCGGTTCAGGCCCTGCACTTCCTCCAGGCGCCGGGCCAGCTCAGCTTCCGCCCGGAGGCGGTGCAGGGCGAGGGTGGCCACCCGGGCCAGGTTGTCCAACTGCTCCAGATGGGAGGGCCAGGGCTCCAGGGGGGGTTCCCCTTCCAGGCTGGCGGCGAAGAGCACGCCGTAGAGCTGCCCTTCCAGCTGCAAGGGCACGCCAAGGAGGCCTTCGATGGGCACGAGGGCGCGGTAGGGCTCGGGGATCTCCGCAGCCCCCGTGGCCAGGCTCGTGTGCTTGCCGAACAGGAGGCTCCGCGAGAAGGGGCCAGCCACCAGGGGCAATCGGGCTTGGAGGAGCAGATCGCCTGCTTGCTGTCGCAACGAGGGGCTCGCCGCGAGGATGGCCACTTCGGGCCCCCCCTCACCGGCTTCCGTCTTCGTCACCGCCCAGTGGGGGGTGGGGAAGATCTGGGCCGCCTGGGTGAGGAGCACCTCCAACAACCGCGATTCGTTGGCGCACAGACCCAGGGCGAGGATGGCTTCCGTGAGGACCCGCTCCTCCGCGAATGCCCTCTCCGGCCCGAAGTGGGCCTCAGGGGGAATCTGACCCGGGGATCCCTTCATGCGTCCTTTAGGAGAAAGGCCAATCTATCAGGCCGTGGGGGCCCCCGTAAGCCGCGGGGTTCACAAGGGCGGGCCTAGGCAATAACGGCACAAACCCCGCTCGGAGGCGGGGTTTGGATGAGCCTGGTTCGAGGCCTGTTAGCGGGCGAACTCCACGGCTCGGGTCTCGCGCATGACCGTGACCTTGATCTGCCCGGGGTACTGCATTTCGGACTCGATGCGGCGGGAGACATCCTTGGCCAGCCAGTAGGCCTTGTCGTCGTTCACGACGCCGGCATCCACCATGATGCGGATCTCGCGGCCGGCCTGCATGGCGAAGCTCTTCTGCACGCCCTCGTAGCTGTTGGCGATGTCCTCCAGCTTGGCGAGGCGCTGCACGTAGGTTTCGAGCATCTCGCGGCGCGCGCCGGGACGGGCGGCGGAGAGCGCGTCGGCGGCGGTGATGAGCATGGCTTCCACGGTGCGGGGCTCGAAGTCGCCGTGGTGGCAACTCATGGCGTGGATCACGGGCTCCTTCTCACCGAAGCGCTTCATGAGCTCCATGCCGATCTCGATGTGGGTGCCTTCCACTTCGCGGTCGATGGCCTTGCCGATGTCGTGGAAGAGGCCGGCGCGGCGGGCCAGTTTGGCGTCGGCGCCCATTTCCGTGGCCATGTATTCGGCGAGGCGGGCCACTTCCTTGGTGTGCTCCAGCACGTTCTGGCCGTAGCTGGTGCGGTAGTTCAGGCGGCCGATCAGCTTGTGCAGCTTGGGATGGACATCCGGGAAGCCCAGCTCGATGGCGGCGGCTTCACCCAGCTCCTTGAGGTGCTGGTCCATGTCGACCTTCACCTTCTCCACCACCTCCTCAATGCGGGCGGGGTGGATGCGGCCGTCGGCGATGAGCTTGAGAATGGCCTGGCGGGCCACTTCGCGACGGATGGGATCGAAGCTGGAGACGACGATGGCTTCGGGGGTCTCATCCACGATGAGGTCGCAGCCCGTGGCCTTTTCCAGGGCGCGGATGTTGCGGCCTTCCCGGCCGATGATGCGGCCCTTGAGGTCGTCACTGGGGAGCTGCACGGAGGAGACGGCGGTCTCGCAGACCACATCGGAGGCGATGCGCTGGATGGCGGCGCCGATGGTCCAGCGGGCCTTCTTCATGGCCTCTTCCTGGGCCTCTTCCTCGATGCGGCGCACGGTGCGGGCGGCATCCATCTTGGCCATGTGTTCGAGGCTATCGATCAATTCCTTGCGGGCGTCTTCGCGGGTGAGGTTGGCCACCTCCTCCAGCTTTTGCACCTGCTTCTCGACCAGCTCCTTGGCTTCGGCCTGCTTCACCTGGAGCTGATCCAATTCGGCCTGGCGCTTCTCCTTGAGGGCGTCCAAATCCTTCTGCTTGGCCTCAATGCTCTGGTTCTTCTTGTCCAGGGATTCCTCCTTGGACTGGATGCGCTGCTCCTGCTTCTCCAGGGCCCCCTGCCGCTCGGCCAGCTGCTTCTCGAGTTCGGTGCGGGCCTTGAGGGCCTCTTCCTTCACCTTGAGCTCGGCCTCCTTGCGGGTGGCATCGGCTTCGCGCTGGGCGCGTTCCCGAAAGGCCTTGGCCTCCGCCTCGGCCTCGCGCATGGTGCGTTCCTTGGCCACGGCCAGTTCCTTCTCGGCGTGGGCCCGGGCTTGGCTCCGGTCCTCAGAGGCCTGGGCGGCCTTTTTGGCCTGCCAGAGGCCGAAGGCCACCGCGAGCACGGCGACGACGGAGAGCATCACGTTCATCAGATTCATTGGGGTCGCTCCATGGATTCAGGTCCAGGAGCCCCCAGCACGGCGATGTGGATGACGACGAAAAAAAGTCCCCGCTTGGTCGTGGAGGCGTGCCGAGTTCCCTAACGTTTAGGGGGGCAACCAAAGCCCGCTTTCAGGCGATCCGCGACGCGGCGCGCACAAGGGCGGGAGCAGGTTGTCCTTTCGGACTTACGGAACAAGCGCTTGGCCATAATCACGGGCCTCGCAGGGAGGTGGGGTCAATCCTCGAAGAGCGTGGGATTGGGAGGGAGGATCGGTTCGTCTACATCGTGGAGCAGCTGCTGAAGTCGCTGTTCCAGGTCTTGGGTGTGCTGGGAGGCTGCCTGTTCAAGGTGCACCAATCGGTGCGCCAGGTTCAGGGCGCCGATCAACAGCCAGGAACGGGTGTCCACGGTCGTTGGAGCGCTTCCATAGTGTAGTCGGACGGCCTCGGCGATGTCTTGATAGGCCCGCTCCAGATATTCCACGGACCGGGCAAGGCCTTCCGGGTCAGCCGTGGCCACCTGGATCGTCTGGTCCAGAACCCGGACCTCCAGGCGCTTCAGGGGCCGGACCAAGGTCATCCCAGGGCCTCGAGCATGGCCAGGATGGCTTCGACCTGGCTCCGGACCTCGTCCCGCTCCTTCAGGAGGGCATCCCGCTCCTGGGTGAGGGTGTCCACCTGGGCTTTGACCTCGGAGAGGGCGGCGCCCTGGCTGCCCCGGTCCTGCTTCAGCTGATCCAGCTCTTCCTTGAGCTGGGTGCGCTGCTGCACCAGGGACTGGAGGCGCTGCTCCAGCTGTTTGAGGAGATCGACGGGGGCGTCCTGCTGAAATAGAGAGCTCATGGGTTCATCTTAAGCCCGAAGCGCGGCCCCCACGCCCTCGGCCGCCTTGAGGGCCGATTGGACCCACCCCTCGACCTCTTCGGAGGTGAGGGTGCGGGTGGCGTGCTGGAAGCGGAAACGGACCAGGAGGGCCTGCTTGCCCGGGGCCATGCCCTTGCCCCGGTAGACGTCGACGACGCCCAGGTGCTGGAGCTCGGGTTGGGGCAGCACCCCCCCCATGGCCGTGGCGAGGTCCCCGAAGGGCTTGCCCAGGTCCACCACGAGGGAGAGGTCCCGCTCCACGGCAGGGAAACGGCTGAAGCCCTGGAAGCGGGGGATGATCCGCTCGGCCGGAGCTGCGAGGGTCTCCAGGGCCACTTCCACGCCCAGGAGCCCCTCGCCGAGGTCCTGAATGGGGGCGGCGCCGAAGCCCAGGGACTGGGCCACGCCCCGGAGGTCCGCCGCCAGGACGGCCCGGGCCGCCGTGAGGTGGTCCTCACCGCCCCGCAAGCCGCCCCAGACGATGGCCACGGAGGGCTTGCCCTCCAGGCCTGCGGGGTAGGCGGGGGCGATCTCGAAGAGGCGCACTTCCTTCTGGCCCTGGCGGCGGTTGTGCAGGGCCGTGGCCTTCAGGCTGGGCAGAAGGGAGGCCCGCATGACCGAGTACTCCAACCCCAGGGGGTTCCCCAGGGCGCGCCCCTCACCCGGATTCGATGCACCCGCGAAGGCGGCATCCTCATCGGGCCCGATGAAACCGTAGGTCACCGTCTGGAAGAAGCCCAGGTGGGCCAAGCGCCGGGAGAGGCTCGCGGCGGTGCGGTAGGCGGGGCTAAGGGGCTCCGGATCCGCATCCACCGCCGGGAGGGAGCTGCCGATGCGGTCATAGCCCCGAAGCCGGAGCACCTCCTCGGCGAGGTCCTCGGGCAGGGCTAGGTCGTGGCGCCAGGAGGGCCGCACCGCCGTCACGGAGGAAGCCGAGCGGGTGACCTCGCACCCAAGGCGGGCGAGCAGCCCTTCGGCTTCCGCCGGATCCACGGTCTCCCCGGCGATGCGGTTCAACTGGGCCAGGGGCAGGGTGATGGGGGCCCCGGAGGCCGGCGCCGCGCCCACGGACCAGGCGGCCACGAGGGTGGCGCCCGCCCATTCGATGAGCCGCTGGGCCAGGAGGTCCCGGGCCACGGCGGCCATGGCCGGGTCCGCCCCGCGACCGAAGCGGTGGCTGGCGTCCGAGTGTAGGTTGTGGCGGCGGGCCATGGGCCGCACCACCTTGGGATCGAACCAGGCGCTCTCCAGCAGCACGGTGCGCGTAGCCTCCGTGACCTTCGTGGACTCGCCGCCCATGACGCCCGCGAAGGCGATGGGGCCGGAATCATCCGCGATGATCAGATCCTCGGGCGTGAGCTTGCGGTCCACGCCGTCCAACGTCACCAGCGTCTCGCCCGCCTCGGCGAAGCGGACGACGATGGCGCCCTGTAGCTTGTCCGAATCGAAGGCGTGGGTGGGGTGGCCGTAGCGGTGCAGCAGCTCGTTGGAGGCATCCACGGCCGCGAGCCCCTTGGGCGTCATCCCCAGGGCTCGGAGGAAGGTCTGCACATCCGCAGGCGTGGCCTGGATGGTGCCCAAACTGAGCACGGCGGTGCTGTAGGTGGGGCAGGCCGGCGTTTCCAGGCGGATCTCCCGCTGGGGTGCGCCCGTGAAGGAGGCTGTGGGCAGCGCGGCGAGTTCGGCCCCGAGGGTGGCGGCGAGATCCCGGGCGAGGCCCCGATGGCTCATGACGTCGGGACGGTTGGCGGTGACGTCCACATCGAGGACGGTTTCGCCTTCCACGGTGGCCACGCCATCGATGGGGAAGCCCAACATGGGCAGGCGCTCCAGGGCTTGGGCCTGGGTGAGGCCCGCCGTGGGCAGTTCGCGCTGCAGCTGACTCAGGATGATCTGCATCAGTCGAGCCCTCCCATCTGGGCCAGGAATCTTTGGTCGTTCTCGAAGAAGAGGCGCAGGTCCGGCGACTGGCTCACCATCATGGCGGTGCGCTCCACGCCCATGCCGAAGGCGAAGCCGCTCCACACGGTAGGATCGATGCCTGCGTGTTCAAGGACCTTGGGATGGATGAGGCCAGCGCCCAGGATCTCCACCCAGCCGCTGCCTTTGCAGACGCGGCAGCCGGAGCCACCGCAGAGGGGGCAGCGCACGTCCATCTCGCAGCCGGGTTCTACGAAGGGGAAGTAGGAGGGGCGGAAGCGCACGTCGGCGCCGGGGCCGAAGAGGGCCTTCATGGCGTAGGCGAGGGTGCCCTTGAGGTGTTGCATACCGATGCCCTTGGCCACGAGCATGCCCTCCACCTGGTGGAACATGGGGCTGTGGGTGGGATCGATCTCATCCTTGCGGTACACGCGGCCCGGGGCGAGGAAGCGCAGGCCGCCCTTCTCCTCCAGCAGGCTCACGCCGGCAGCGTTCTTGGTGCCGTAGCGCTTGAGCACGCGAACCTGAACGGGGCTGGTGTGGGTGCGGAGCAGCAGGTCGGGGCGGGCCGAGAAGTAGAAGGTATCGGAGCTGCCCCGGGCGGGATGATCCGCCGGGATGTTGAGGCCGTCGAAGTTGTGCTCTTCCGTCTCGACTTCGGGGCCCTCTTCCACGTGGTAGCCCAGGGGCCGGAAGGCCTCGACGAGGCGGTCCATGAGGCGCTGCAAGGGGTGGAGCGCGCCCTGGGCTGGCAGGGGCGGAGGCAGCGTGGCGTCCTCCGTGGGAATCGCCTTCTTCGCCGCTTCCAACTCCGCCTGGCGGGCCTTGAGGGCCTCCTCCCAGCCGTTCTTCAGCGCGTTGATGGCGGCGCCGAGATCCCGCTTCTGTTCCTTGGGGGCCGTCTTCAGCAGGTCCATGAGGCGGGCGGCATGGCTGCCCTCCCGGCCCACGTACGCACCCTTCAAACGCAGCAGCGCGTCCAGGTCCGCGCAGGCCTGCAGCCGCTCCGCGAAGGCGGATTGGGCTTCCAGGATCTCCGGTGGCAACAACTCCAACTGCGGTTCCATAGCGGTTCCCCTAAAACACACGAAGGCCGCTTGCGCGGCCTTCGAGCACGTTCGAGATGAGGTCGAATCAGCCCTTGGCCACGGCCACGAGCTTGCTAAACGCCTCGGGATTGCGGACGGCGAGATCAGCGAGGATCTTGCGGTCCAGGTTCACGTTGGCCTTCTTCAGACCACCCATGAACTTGCTGTAGGACAGGCCGTTCTGCACGGAGGCAGCGCTGATGCGGACGATCCAGAGCTTACGGAAGTCACGCTTCCGCACCTTACGGTCGCGGTAGCTGTACAGCAGGGCCTTCTCCACGGCTTCCTTGGCGGAGCGGTAGAGGCGGGACTTGGCGCCGTAGAAGCCCTTGGCGAACTTGAGCATCCGCTTACGGCGTTGGGCGCGCTTAAAACCACGTTTTACACGAGTCATGGCGTTTCCTTTCCTTGGGGCAGCTCGAAAGCGAGCGTTTGTCGGCCCCTTTGGGGGCGGCGCCTAGGCGGCGTCGCCGGGTTGAACAATCACAAGTCTACCGCTGGGGCAGGCTCAGGCGTAGGGCAGCATCTCAGCGACAGACTTGGAGTCGGCCTTGCTCACCATGTCGCCCATATCAAGCTGGCGCTTGCGCTTGGGGGACTTGCTGGTGAGGATGTGTCGCTGATGGGAGCAGCCCCGCTTGAACTTGCCGGTGCCGGTCTTCTTGAAGCGCTTTTGGGCGCCCTTGTGGGTCTTGAGCTTGGGCATCGGAGGATCCTCTAGGCTTCTTGAGGGGTTTCAGAACCGGGTTTCTTGACTTCCTTCTTCTTCTCGATGGGCTTGGGCGTGAGGATCGCGTGCATGTCTCGGCCATCGATTCCGGCGGGTTTCTCCACCAGGGCCTGCTCACTCACGCGCTGGATCACCTCTTCGATGATCCTGTACCCGATGTCGCGATGGACTACTTCGCGGCCGCGGAACATCACTACCACTTTGACCTTGTCGCCCTCGCCGAGGAATCGCTGGATGTGCTTGACCTTGAAGTCGAAGTCGTGGTCATCGGTCTTGGGGCGGAATTTGACTTCCTTGACCACGCTGTTCTTCTGCTTGGCCCGGGCGGCGTGCT
>CAZTVL010000014.1:0-9922 GCA_964617215.1 uncultured Solibacteraceae bacterium
CCTGCGCACGAAGCTCTCGAACGGGGCCAACATCGATGCCGCCAAGGCAGTTGGGGCCGCCGTCGCCGCCCGTCTCATCGAGAAGGGCATCAAGTCGGTGGTCTTCGACCGCAACGGCTACCTCTATCACGGCCGCGTGAAAGCGCTCGCCGATTCCGCCCGCGAAGCCGGGCTCCAGTTCTAAGGGGCACGCCATGGCGAACGACAACAAAGACCAGCGCGAAAAGCGCGATACGCAGGCGGCTCCTGAGGCCACCAGCGAGTTCAAGGACCAGGTCATCTACGTGGGCCGCGTCACCAAGGTGGTAAAGGGGGGTAAGAACTTCTCCTTCTCCGCGCTGGTGGTCGTGGGCGACGGCAATGGCCGCGCCGGCTTCGGCCTGGGCAAGGCCCTCGAAGTTCCTTCGGCTATCAAGAAGGGCATCGAGGCGGCCAAGCGGAACATGGTGAAGATCCCCGTGACCGCGAACGCCAGCCTTCCCCACCCCGTGACCGGCCGTTTCGGTTCCGGCTCCGTGCTGATGAAGCCCGCCCCCCAGGGTACGGGTATCATCGCCGGCGCCGCGGTGCGCGCCGTCATGGAGGCCGTCGGCATCCAGAACGTGCTCACCAAGAGCCTCGGTTCCTCCAACCCCCACAACGTGGTTCGCGCCACGTTCGCCGGGCTGCAGGAGCTGATGGACCCCTACACGGTCATGACCAACCGTGGCATCGATCAGGCGGAGGCTTAAATGACCAAGGTCGTCTCTCCGCTGCTCGGCAAGCAGGTCATCGTGACCCTGAAGCGCTCCACCATCGCCACCACGCCCAAGCATCGCGCCTTCATGCAGACCATGGGTCTGAAGAAGGTCGGTGACTTCCGCGAGATGGTCTACACGGCCAACATCCACGGGATGGTGAAGTTGATTCCCCACCTCGTCGAAGTCCAGGTCAAGGGTTAGGTGATCCCATGAAGCTCAACGAACTCAAGCCGGCCCCCGGCGCCACCCAGTCCCGCAAGCGCCTCGGCCGCGGTAAGGGCTCTGGCCTCGGCAAGACCTCTGGTCGTGGCGAAAAGGGTCAGAAGTCCCGCAGCGGCTACCGCTCCAAGCGCGGTTTCGAGGGTGGCCAGATGCCCCTCGTGCGTCGCCTCCCCAAGCGCGGCTTCACCAATATTTTTGCCCCGATCACCAAGGAGATTTCCCTCTCCCTGATCAGCACCCACTTCCAGGACGGCGACACCGTCTGCCTGGAAAGCCTGCAGGACAAGAAGCTCATCTCCGGCCGCATCGAGAAGATCGTCGTTCTCGCGTCCGGTGAGCTCACCTGCAAGGTGACCGTGGTCGCCGACCGCGTCACCAAGGGCGCCCGGGAAGCCATCGCCGCCAAGGGCGGTAAGGTCGAGGAGCCCTGCGCTCCCTCGGCCGAGTAACTGAGGCCTCCCAGGGATGAGCAAACTCTCCCAGCTGTGGAACAACCCGGAGCTGCGCAAGCGGCTCCTCTTCACCCTCGGCATGCTGGTGATCTACCGGCTCGGGGTGCACGTCTCCGTGCCCGGGGTGAATGCGCAGAATCTGGTCACCGCCCTCAAAGCAGGCGGTGGCCAGTTCTTCGATGTGGTGGATCTCTTCTCCGGCGGCGCGTTCAAGAAGTTCAGCGTCTTCGCGCTGGGCATCACCCCGTACATCACGGCCAGCATCGTGCTGCAGTTGATGGGCGCGGTGGTCCCCCAGCTCGAGAACCTGCAGAAGAAGGAAGGCGAAGCTGGACGCCAGAAGATCAACCAGTGGACCCGCTACCTGACCGTCCTCCTGGCCTTTGTCCAGGGCACGGGCATGGCGTCCCTGGCCCTGAGCATGAACCGGCCTGGTCTCGAGGTGGTCAGCCACCCCGAGAACTTCCGGCTCATGGCGGCCTTTACGCTTACCGTCGGCACCGTCTTCGTCATGTGGATCGGTGAGCAGATCACAGAGCGGGGTTTCGGCAACGGAACGAGCCTTCTGATCTTCGCGGGCATCGTGGCCGGCCTTCCCCAGGCCGTCATTACGATGGGCACCATGTTCGGCAAGGCCCTCAAGGCCGACCCCACGGTTCCCCCCGCCGGCATCTTCATCCTCCTCATCGCGGCCATGATCGCCGTGGTGCTCATCGTGGTGCTCGTGGAGAACGCCTACCGGCGGATCCCCATCCACTACGCGCGCCGGGCCGACAGTGCCGGCATGAGCAGCCAGCGCAGCTCCTACCTGCCCCTCAAGCTCAACACCAGCGGCGTGATGCCTGTGATCTTCGCATCCAGCGTCATCTTCTTCCCCGCCACCATCGCCCAGTTCACGAAGTGGGAATGGTTGGGCAAGGCCGCCAGCTGGATCAATCCCCAGGCGCATTTCTGGGTCTACACGCCCGTGTTTGTGGGCGTCGTGATCTTCTTCGCGTTCTTCTATACCTCCATCGTGTTCAATCCCGATGAGACGGCGGAGAATATGAAGAAGTCCGGCGGCTACATTCCTGGCATCCGACCCGGCAAGGAGACCTCCGTCTACATGGACGGGATCCTCTCCAAGTTGACCTTCGCCGGCGCGGTCTACCTCGCCGTCGTCAGCCTGGTTCCGCTCGTCATCCTGAACAACATCCAGGGCCTCAACTTCTACTTCGGCGGCACCAGCTTGCTGATCGTGGTGGGCGTGGCCATGGATACGGTGGCGCAGCTGGAGTCCTACCAGGTGATGCGTTCCTATGACGGATTCATGGAGCGCGGCCGCGTCCGCGGTCGCTCCCGCCGTCCCGGGGTGTCCGCATGACCCGGAAGGTGCACATCCTCCTCGGCGCCCCCGGCTCCGGCAAGGGGACCCAGGCCAAGCGTCTGGTTGAAACGTTTCGTTTGACTCACCTTTCCACAGGTGACATTCTGAGAGATGCCGTTTCGAAAGAGACGGAACTCGGCCTTAGGGTCAAATCCCTGATGGCCGAGGGTAAACTGGTGGACGACGACACCGTCAACGGCCTTGTCTTCGCGCGGCTGCAGGACGAGAACCAAGACGTGTTGTTCGACGGCTACCCCCGGACCCAAAACCAAGCTCAATCCTTGCAGGACTTCCTCTCCCAAAAGGGTATCGAGCTGGGCACGGTGGCAGACGTTCATGTCCCCCAGGCTGTTCTGGAGGCCCGCGTGGTGGGCCGTCGCGTGTGTTCCAACAACACCTGCGGCGCCATCTATCACGTGGACAACAAGCCTTCGAAGCAGCAGGGTGTGTGCGATTTGTGCGGCAGTCCGCTGAAGCACCGATCGGATGACACCTCCGAGGCCTTCCGAGCCCGGATGGGCGAGTTCAACTCGACCTTCCAGCCTCTTCTGGCCTTTTACAAGGACCGGCTCACCTTCCGGAGTGTCGATGGAAATCGCGCCCCGGATGATGTGTTTGCCACCCTCGAGAACTGCTTCAAGGAGAACGCTTGAGTAAGGAAGAAGCCATTGAGCTCGAAGCCACAGTGGTGGAAGCCCTGCCGAACGCGGTCTTCAAAGTAGAACTCGAGAACAAGCACCAGGTGTTGGCCCATATCAGCGGCAAGATGCGGAAGAACTTCATCCGTATCCTCCCTGGTGATCGGGTCCTCGTCGAGGTGACACCCTACGATCTGTCCCGTGGACGCATCATTTACCGATTCAAGTAACGAGAGGATCCCATGAAGGTACGGCCTTCCATCAAGAAGCTGTGCGAGCACTGCAAGGTGGTCCGCCGTGAAGGCGTGATTCGGGTCATCTGCAAGAAGAACCCCAAGCACAAGCAGCGACAGGGCTAAGGAGCACATCGCATGGCACGCATCGCTGGTATTGATCTGCCCATCGGTAAGCGCGTTGAAATCGCGCTGACCTACATTTACGGTATCGGCCACCACAAGGCCCATACCATCCTCGACCGCGCCAAGGTGAGCTACGCCACCAAGGTTCGCGATCTGACCGAGGACGAAGTCAACCGCATCCGCCGCGTCATCACCGCCGAGGAGACCGTGGAGGGTGACCTCCGCCGTAACATCGGCCTCGACATCAAGCGGCTCATGGACATCGGCTGCTACCGTGGCCTGCGCCACCGCAAGGGGCTCCCCTGCCGCGGTCAGCGCACCCACACCAACGCCCGCACCCGCAAGGGCAAGCGGAAGACCATCGCTGGCAAGAAGAAGTGAGGGCTGAGGTAGATCATGGCTAAGACCCAGACCAAAACCACCGGCAAGAAGGTGGTCAAGAAGAAAGAAAAGAAGAGCATCCCGCACGGGGTGGCTCACGTTCAGGCTAGCTTCAACAACACGATCATTTCGATCAGCGACCCCATGGGGAACATGATCTCCTGGGCTTCCAGTGGCAATCAGAACTTCCGCGGTACGCGCAAGGGCACGCCCTTCGCCGCCCAGGTCGCTGCTGGTGTGGCCGCTGAAGCCGCCAAGGAGCACGGTGTGCGTTCTGTCGACGTGCGCGTGAAGGGCCCCGGCGCTGGCCGCGAGAGCGCGATTCGCGCCCTCAACGCCGCCGGTATCACGGTGACCAGCATCCGCGACGTCACCCCCATCCCCCATAACGGTTGCCGCCCTCCCAAGCGGCGCCGGGTCTAAGGCAGGAGGACGACAAATATGGCACGTTACACGGACGCCGTCTGCCGACTCTGCCGGCGCGAAGGCATGAAACTCTACCTCAAGGGCGAGCGCTGCTTCAAAGAGAAGTGCTCGTTCGAAACCCGCAAGGGCAAGATCCCTGGCCAGCACGGTTCTGGCAAGAAGATCAAGAAGCCCACGGGCTACTCCCTCCAGCTGCGTGAAAAGCAGAAGGTCAAGCGCATCTACGGCGTTCTCGAGAAGCAGTTCCGTCACTACTTCGAGAAGGCTGACCAGAAGAAGGGCGTTACCGGCCACAACCTGCTCGGTTTCCTCGAGCAGCGGTTGGACAACGTCATCTACCGCCTTGGCTTTGCTTCCAGCCGCGCCGCCGCCCGCCAGATGGTCATGCATGGCCACATCCTGGTGAACGGCAAGCGGGTGGACATCCCCTCCTTCCAGGTGAAGCCTGGTCTCAGCGTTGAGCTGGGCCGGCGCGCCAAGGAGAACGACACGGTCAAGGCCGCCGTGGAGACCGCCGCAGGTCGCGGCATCCCCCAGTGGCTCTCCCTCGATGCAGCCGCTTTTAAGGGCCAGGTCGTCTCCGTTCCCTCTCGCGAGGACGTGACCCTGGACATCAATGAGCAGCTGATCGTCGAACTCTACAGCAAGTAAGGGGGACGGATGCTGAACCTCAGCGATTTCCAGCGACCGCGCTTTGCCGAAGTGAATCCGTCGAACGCGACGGAATCCTACGCGGAGTTCGTCGCTTATCCCTTCGAGCGTGGCTTCGCCACGACCGTGGGACACAGCCTGCGCCGGGTGCTGCTCAGCAGCATCCAGGGCGGTGCCGTGACGAACGTCCGGATCAAGGGCGTTCAGCACGAGTTCACCACCCTGCCCGGGGTTTGGGAGGACATCACTCACATCCTCCTCAACCTGAAGGAAATTCCCTTCAAGCTGCACTCCAATGAACCCCAGATCGTGACCCTTCACGCCAAGGGCGAGGGTGTGGTCACCAGTGCCGCCATCCGTACCAACCAGAACGTGGAAGTGATGGACCCCAACGTCCACATCGCCACCCTGGGCGAGGAAGGCGAGCTGGAGATTGAGTTGGTCGTGCGCATGGGCCGCGGTTTCACCACCGCCGACCAGAACCACGACGAAACTCTGGGCCATGGGTATATCCCCATGGATTCCAACCACAGCCCCATCGTTCGTGCCAACTACCTCGTCGAGCCCGCTCGCGTCGGTCAGAGCACGGATTATGAAAAGCTCACCCTGCAGGTTTGGACGAACGGAACCGTGAACCCGAAGGAGGCCGTCTCCGACGCCGCCCTCGTGCTTCGCGATCACTTCCTCGTCTTCGCCCGCCAGGATGAGGACTACGTGGAGACGGAGCTGTCCGCCGTCACCACCGCCGAGGGCGGCAACGCCTGGCTCGGCAAGTCCGTGGAGGAGCTCGAGCTCTCCGTCCGCGCCAACAACTGCCTGCGGAACGCCAACATCACGACTATCGGCGAGCTGGTGCAGCGCACCGAGGCTGAGCTGATGAAGACCAAGAACTTCGGCAAGAAGTCCCTCCAGGAGATCAAGGACGAGCTCGCTCGCATCGGCCTCTCCCTGGGTATGCGGCTCGAGCAGGAAGTCTAGGAGCCACCATGCGACACAACGTTGCCGGCAAGCGCCTGGGACGCAGCACCAACCAGCGCAAAGCCCTCATGAAGAACCTCGCGATCGCGCTCATCGAGCACGAACGCATCCAGACCACCCTGCCGAAGGCGAAGGAACTCCGCAAGTACGTGGAGCCCTTCATCACCCTCGCCAAGAACGACACCTTGGCGAATCGCCGTCTGGCCGTTTCCCGTCTCGGCAGCAAGACCGCCGCGGCAAAGCTTTTCAATGTCGAATTCCGGAAGCGTTTCGAAGGCCGCCCCGGCGGTTACACGCGCATCCTGAAGATGGCTCACCGCCTCGGTGACGCGGCTGATGTCGCGCTCATCGAGTTCGTGGACTACACCCTGCCCGAGGCCTCTGCCGAAGCCGGGGAATAGTTCCCGAGCCGGGGTTTCTCGGCCTGGAAAGGCGCTCCCCCGGGAGCGCCTTTTTTGTAGGTGTGGATTCGTTCTATCCTGGAACCTGTCGGGGCGGTCGATCATCCTGAAAGCGGGGATGAGCCTTGAATATGGAGTTGCTTTGTTCAATCAGATGATCCTCACGTCCAGGCCCTTCGCCGGTTTCCGCAGCGGGGCCCGGTTGGCCGTATTCGGCGCCCTCCTGCCCAGCCTTGCCTTCGTGGCGTGCGGTGGTGGCAATTCGGGTCCTTCCCTCGAAGGTCCATCGATCACCAGCCAGCCCGGATCGGTCAGCACCCGCTCCACCCAGCCCGTCATCTTCGCGGTGGCGGTGAAGGGACAACCTGCGCCAACCTTCGTCTGGCAGAAGGACGGCGTGGCCATCCCCGGAGCGGTTGCAGCCAGCTACACAATTCTTTCCGCCAATGTCCTCGATGCCGGTGACTACCGGGTGGTGGTCAGCAACCAGGCGGGCTCGGTGACCAGCAACACGGTCAATTTGGCGGTGAAGGCCACGCTGCTCTTCAACGCTCCCGGGGGGCTGGTGCTGGATGGCGCGGGCAACACCTACCTCGCGAATTCCGGTGACCACACCATCTGCAAGATCCAGCCGAATGGCGACGTCACGGTCCTGGCGGGCGAACCGGGGGTCCCCGGGCACGTGGATGCCACGGGCACCAATGCGCGCTTCACCTGGCCCACGGGACTGGCCATCGATGGTTCGGGCACCCTCTACGTGGCGGACGGCAACAATACCATCCGGGTTGTCTCCACCTCAGGTGTGGTCACGACCCTGGCGGGCACCGCGGGCATTAGCGACACGACGAATGGCACAGGCAGCCTGGCCCGTTTCGGCAGCTTGCTTCAGGGCCTAACCTGGGACGGTTCCGGCAATCTCCTCGTGGCGGATACCTACAACCACACCATCCGCAAGATCACGACTGCGGGAGTGGTGACCACCGTGGCGGGCCTTCCGGGCCAGCTCGGGGCCACCAATGGCGCCCTCGCGGTGGCGACCTTCAACCAGCCCAGCGGTGTGGCCGTGGATGCGGCGGGCACCCTCTACGTCGCCGACTACGGCAACAGCGTGATCCGCGCCATTTCGACCGGGGGCACCGTCTCCACCTTCTCGGGCATCGTGGGCACCGCCGGGAGCGTGGACGGGGTGGCGACCTCGGCCACCTTCAATGGCCCCACGGGGATCGTGGTGGACGGCACGGGGCGACTCTACGTAGCCGATGCCTTGGGGCACATCATCCGGAAGGTGGAAACCAACGGCACCGTCAGCACCTATGCCGGGGGCGCGGCCGCCCTTGGTAACTTGGATGGTACAGGCACTGCGGCGCGGTTCAACCGTCCCAGCTGCCTGGCTCTGGATGCTGCGGGGAGCTTGCTGGTGGCGGATACCAACAACCGGGAGATCCGCACCATCTCGTCCGCCGCAGTGGTTACGACCTTCACCAAGCCCTGAGATTCCATGGTTTTGGAACGTAACAAGGCGCCCACGGGGCGCCTTGTTACGTTGCGGGGAGGAGGGACTAGGCAGCCTTTGGCCGGCCCATGCGGTAGGCGAAGGTGAGGATCACCGTGTAAATGCCGAGAATAAGGGTGTAGGCGAAGAACTTGAACATGCCGCCCATGCCCACGAATACGGGCACCATGAAGATCGATACCAACCAGGTGATGGCCGTGCAGGCGAACACCGTCACGATGGAGCGGTAGCGCTGGTATTCCAGACGGAAGAAGATCGTGGGCAGCGCGAAGAGCCCCATGGCCCCGAAGAGGGGGTACCAGATCCCGCTCCAGATGGCCTTGAAGACACCGACCTTGCCGAGGTCAGCCCGGAAGTCCGCGCTGGCACCCAGCAGCACCGCAAACCCCAGCACCAGGGCCATGAGCACGGCATTCCAATCGAAGGGCTCGCCCACGGCCTCGAGGCTGATGGCCGTGTCGATCTTGTGGTCCTTCGTCTCCTTGATGAAGATGCCGCCGATGGTCAGGGTGATCAGGGCGATGGCGATGGGGTAGATGAGGCCCGCGAAAATGGCTCCGGCTCCAAAGGCCTCCTTGGTGGCGGCGGAAGCGGCCACCGCGGTGGCAATCAGGGGCAGGAAGCCTCCGAACCAGCCGTTCCCGATGTGGTACGGCAGGGACATCGAGGTGTAGCGAATGTTCGTGGGGAAGAGCTCCACGAGGAACGCCGCGATGGGCCCGTACACCATGGTCACGTAGATCAGCTGGATGAACACCAGCAGGATCATCATCACCAGGTTGAAGGTGGGCAGGTCCGCCAGCATCACGGCCGTTTGGCCGGGAAGGAGGGCGGGCGTGAAGTGGCGCATGGCCATGTAGATGGGCACGTAGGTGGCGGCAGCCAACGCGCAGCCGACCATCATGATCCGCTTGCGGCCGATCTTGTCAGAGAGGTGCCCGAACACGAGGAAGAAGGGGGTGCCCAGGGCGAGGGCCACGGAGATGATCAGGTAGGCCGGCAGCCAGTGGATCTTGAGCACGGCCTGGATGAAGGTGAGCGCGTAGAACTGACCGGTATACCAGACGACGCCCTGGCCTGCAGTGGCACCGAAGAGGGCCAGCAGCACGTAGCGGAGGTTCACGGGATTGGTGAAGCTCTCCTTGAGGGGATTCACGGAGATCTTCTTGGCCGTCTTCAGCTTGGAGAAGAGGGGACTCTCCTGCATCTTGACGCGGATGTAGAGGCTCACGATCAGGAGGGCGAAGGAGATCAGGAAGGGGATGCGCCAGCCGGCCATGAGGTGGCCGGCCCCGGTCTTGAAGGCCTCCTCGCCCATGACGTAGCGGGTGCAACCGATGACGCCCATGCTCACGAAGAAGCCGAGGGTGGCCGTCGTTTGGATGTAGCTGGTGTAGTAACCGCGGCGTTCGTCGGGCACGTGCTCGGCCACGTAGGTGGCGGCGCCCCCGTATTCACCGCCCAGTGCGAGGCCCTGGAGGAGCCTGAGGAGCACGAGGATGATGGTGGCCCAGATGCCGATCTGGTCGTAGGTGGGGAGCAGGCCTACGAGGGCCGTGGAGAGGCCCATGGTCGCCATGGTCACCAGGACGGTGTACTTGCGGCCGATGAGGTCGCCGATGTGGCCGAAGACGAGGGCCCCCAGGGGGCGCACGCCGAAACCGGCACCGAAGGTGGCCAGGCTGGCCAGCAGCTGGGCCGTCTCGTTGCCCGGCGGGAAGAACTTGCTACCGAAGAACACGGCGAGGCTGCCGTAGAGGTAGAAGTCGTACCACTCGAACAGGGTGCCGAGGCT
>CAZTVL010000015.1:0-2665 GCA_964617215.1 uncultured Solibacteraceae bacterium
TTTTAAGCGTGGAAAAGTAGGTCGTTGCGACGTTAAAATCTGAAAGGCCCCTGAGAAATACTCAGGGGCCTTTTTGTGTCTGGAAATAGGTCGTTGGGAAGGGCAAACCTCGAAAAGTCAAAGACGGGGACGTGTTCAGCGACCTGCGGTCGCCGAACTTCGATGCCACCATGCACTTATGCTCAACCGTGTGGGGCCCCGCTCCGCGGAGTCCAGTGGACTCCACGGAACGACCCACATCGGTTTCGCGGTCGCCGAACTTCGACTATGCCGAGCACCTATGCTCAGCCACTTGGGGGCCCGACGGTGGAAGTCCACGGGACTTCCACCGTCGACCCACGCAGGCTTCGCGCTACACTGAAAAGCCCCCGAAGCCGGGGGCTTCCTGCATTTGTGGAGTTCTTCATGTCCATTGCCGTGCGCCTTCCCGACGATTCCCTCCGGCAGTTGCCCGAGGGGGCGACCGGGACTGACCTGGCCGCAGGCATCGGCCCCCGCCTTTTGGAGGCGGCGTTGGCCATCAAGCAGGACGGCCAGTTGGTCGATTTGAAGGCCCCCCTGCGGGATGGGGCCAAGATCGAGATCCTCACGGCCAAGAGCGAGGACAGTCTCGAGCTGATCCGGCACAGCACGGCGCACCTGCTGGCCCATGCCGTGAAGCGCCTTTACCCCAATGCGCGGGTGGGCATCGGCCCCACCATCGAAGATGGGTTCTACTACGACTTCTGGGTGGAGAAGCCCTTCACGCCTGAGGATCTCCCGATCATCGAAGCGGAGATGAAGAAGATCGTCGCCGAAGGTATCGAAGTCGTGCGCGAGGATTTGGATCGGGACGCTGCCATCGCGCGGTTCAACGAGATGGGCGAGCCTCTGAAGGTGGAAGTCGTTAGTGGCATTCCCCAGGGCGATCGCATCAGCGGCTACCGCCAAGGCGATTTCTACGACCTCTGCCGCGGGCCCCACATCCCTAACACCAACAAGCTGAAAGCCTTCAAGCTCCTGAGCATCGCAGGCGCCTACTGGAAGGGCGATGAGCGGAACCAGATGCTCTCTCGCATCTACGGCACCGCCTTCCACTCGCAGAAGGATCTGGACGAGCATCTGCAGCGGCTGGAAGAAGCCAAGCAGCGCGACCACCGCAAGCTGGGCAAGGAGCTGGACCTCTTCTCCTTCCATCCCCAGGCGCCGGCCTCGCCCTTCTTCCACCCCAAGGGCACCGTGGTCTACAACGAGCTCGTGAACTACATCCGCGAGCTGTACAACAAGTACGACTACAAGGAAGTGATCACGCCGCAGATCCTCGACGTATCGCTGTGGAAGACCTCCGGCCACTACGACAACTACGCAGAGAACATGTACTTCACCACCGCTGAAGAGCGCGAATACGCGGTGAAGCCCATGAACTGTCCGGGCCACTGCGTGCTGTTCGGCAGCACCAAGCACAGCTACCGGGATCTGCCCCTGCGCATCGCCGATTTCGGCCGCCTGCACCGCTACGAGCGGAGCGGCGTGACGCACGGCCTCACGCGCGTCCGAACCTTCTGTCAGGACGACGCCCACCTCTTCTGCGCCCCCGATCAGATCAAGGCCGAGATGGCCTCCTTCCTGGATCTCCTGAAGGAGGTCTACGACACCTTCGCCTTCACGGAGATGCGGGTGGCCCTGAGCACGCGCCCCGAGAAGCGCCTGGGCTCCGATGAAATCTGGGATGCTGCCGAAGGCGCCTTGGCCGAGGCCCTCACCGAGGCCGGCGTGCCCTTCAAGCTGAACCCCGGTGAAGGCGCCTTCTACGGCCCCAAAATCGAGTTCCAGGTGTTGGATGCCCTGAAGCGCCCCTGGCAGTTGGGCACGTTGCAGGTCGATTACATGCTCCCCGAGCGCTTCGACCTGAACTACACGAAGCCCGATGGCACCGAAGGCCGCCCCGTGATGCTGCACCGGGCGATCCTCGGCAGCCTGGAGCGCTTCTTCGGAATCCTGGTGGAGCACTGTGCCGGGGCCTTCCCGGCCTGGCTGGCTCCGGTCCAGGTGGCGGTCCTCCCCATCACGGACCGCGTGGCCCCCTTCGCCGAAGAAGTGGGCGCCAAGCTCCGGGCCGCCGGCTTCCGGGTGGACCTGGACCTCCGGAACGAGAAGGTAAACGCCAAGATCCGTGAGCATCAGCTCCGTAAAGTGCCTTATATGTTGGTGTTGGGTGATCGCGAAGCCGAAGCCGGTTCCGTGTCCGTCCGCCACCGCACCCAGGGCGACCTGGGGGTGCAGTCCCTGGATGCCTTCCTGGCCTCCTTCAAGGCCGAGGTGGCGGAACGCCGCCGCTGAGGACAAAAATCGCCATGGTGCTTTGCGCCATTAGTTGATAAACTCCATGTTCCTGTCTTTTGGAAGGGGTAAGCCATTCGCCCAAACGAGACCCGCATCAACGACGGCATCCGCGCTGCCGAAGTCCGCGTCATTGACGAGGACGGTGCCCAGCTGGGAGTCATGCCCCCGCACACCGCAGTACGGATCGCCGAAGAAAAGGGCCTCGACTTGGTCGAGGTCGCTGGCAACGCAGCTCCGCCTGTCTGCCGCATCATGGACTACGGCAAGTACAAGTTCATGGAAGCCAAGCGCGAGCACGCCGCCCGGGCCAAGCAGAAGAACATCGTGGTCAAGGAAGTCAAAT
>CAZTVL010000016.1:0-2376 GCA_964617215.1 uncultured Solibacteraceae bacterium
GCCGCCTGGAGGAGGCTCTCGGCAAAGCCGATCCAGCCCTGCGGGAGGCAGCCCGCATTGAAACCGGCTTTCGGCTCCGGCAGGCCTACCTCGATGCGTGGTTGGCCGAGCGGCTTTTGACGCTACGCGAAGCGGACCTGGCCACGGTCCAGTCCTGGCTCCAGGCCGCCAAGGCTCGATTTGAAACGGGGGCCGATCCTGCGTTCCAAGTCAGCCTGGTGGAGGGAGAAATCCTCAAGGCCCAGCTTGAGCTGGACGAAGCCCGCAGGCAGCGCCTCCAAAGTTGGGCGAGTCTCCGTGCCCTGACCGAGGTTCCTGGGTCCCCGGCTCCCCTGGCAGACCCTGGCGATCCAACTTTGATATCGCCCCTGGATCTCCAGTCCCGCTTCGAGCGCAGCACCCTCCGTCAAGCCCTTAACAGCCGACTGGACCTGGAACTTCAAACCCTGCGCCAGCGGGAGGCCCTGGCTACCAGCCGATGGAGCCTGCGCGGCAGCTACGGCAAGGAAGGCGAGGACCGCATCTCGAAGGTTGGCATCGCCTACCGGTTCTCCCGACCCGGCGAAACCCGCGCCATTCGCCAGGAAGCCGAGGCCAACCTTCGGGCCACCCGAAGGGAACTGGAGATCGCCATGCTGGAGTTGGAAGGCCGCTTCCAATCCGCCCTGTCCAGGCTTCAGACCACTTCCACCCCTGTACCCTTCACCGCTTTCGAATCGGCGATCCGCGCCGTCAGCCTCCGACTCGCAGAAGGCAAGGAGCGCCCCTCCGAGGCCCTCCCCATCCGCCGCCAGCTTCTGGAGGCTCAGATCTCCTTTTTGCGCCGGATCCAGGCATCTCACCTCCTATCCGCCGAACTCCAGGCCCTCACTGATGGAACGACCCCATGACGATCCCCATCCGATTTTCCTTCCTCACGCTGGTCCTCGCGGGTGCGATTTCCTGCGACCGAAAACCAGCCCCCAATCCGCCCGCCAACGAAACCCATACCGAAGAACACGCTGAGGCAGAGTCCACCAAATTGCCGCTGAAGGAAATCCGAGGGCTCCGCTTCATGGTGGTCCCCGAACCCAAGGCCGAAGGTGCTTGGTATCCGGCTGAAGCCATCGGGGACGAGTCCGCCCAAGCGGTGCTTACCTCTCCCGTGAAGGGCACCATCTCCGGGGTGATCGCCCCCCCTGGGAAGCGGGTGGCCCAGGGGACTGGGCTCCTGGTCATCCAGAGCCCCGAACTGGCTCGGCTCAAGGCCGATTGGCTGTCCACCAGGGCCAAGCGCGAACGCTCCGAAGCCGAGCTGGCCCGCGAACAGCGGCTCTTTGATGTTCAGGCAGGTTCCCGCCGGGAATGGGAGGCCGCCCGGAGCGAAGCGATCACCGCCAAGGCGGAGGAAGAAGCCGCACGACTCGCGCTGGAAGCCCGAGGCCTAAACCCCGAGACCGCAGGGGCGACGTATACGGCGAAGGCTCCAAAGAGCGGCTCCGTCACCGCCTACAAGGTCCAGCTCGGCCAAGGGGTGGAGGCGGGTCAGGAACTGGGAAGTTTCCAATCCACCTCCGCCGCCATCGCCAAGCTCGAACTGCCCCTGCCTGCCCCGGAACGCTGGCAACCCGGTGCCATGACCGAGGTTCGCAAGTCAGACGGCCAGAGATGGAAGGCCAAGGTGGAGGGTACGCCGATGGCTCTGACTTCGGATACACGCCGCTTGAGCTACCGTCTCCGCCTGATGGGCGGGGCACTCCCCATACCAGGCACTCCATTGGAAGTGCATGTGCCCCTGGCCAAAACGGTGGTGCTACCCCAGAGCGCCTTGCAGCAGGTTGAGGGGACTTGGGGCGTCTTCGTGAAGGATGGGGAGGATGCCGTATTCCGACCCGTCAGACGAGGCGCGGAACTCGGCGGCGATGTGATGGTGCTGGAGGGCGTGAAGCCCGGCGAGACCGTGGTGGGCGAAGGCGCCTACCTCCTCAAGTCACTCCAAATCAAGCGGAAGAGCGGAGGTGAAGACCATGACCACTGAGTCAAACCTCCCTGATGATCAGAACATCCCTCTTGATCCCCATATGGCGCATGACCCTTACGAGACCTATGTCCCCCAGCACCGCACGCCCATCCGTCGCTGGTTCGATTGGCTGCTACCCCGAAAGGGCTGGGTCTTCGGGTTAGCGCTGGTCTGGCTGGTGGCGGGCATTGCCACCTTCATGAACCTCAAACGGGACCTGTTTCCGGATCTCACCCTGCCTTCCCTGAGCCTCCTCATCCAGAGCCCTGGGCGGGCGGCGTCGGAACTGGAACTCACGGTGGCCCAGCCGGTGGAACAGGCTGTGGGCGGCCTGCCGGGCGTCAAGCGCGTGATCACCACCGTGCAGGCGGAAGTCG